>WGLR01000004.1 GCA_016125475.1 Betaproteobacteria bacterium | reverse complement strand
CCGCCTCCGAGGTCCGGTGCGTGGCTCCCAGCACCTGCACGAGTTCCGCAAGCAGTTCCGGACGGCCGGCCTGTGCAAGGCCGGCGCGAAGGGCACGTTCCGCGGTCGCGTTGTCCCGGAACGCGATGGCGGCGGTGGCCTCCGCGAGATATCCCTCCGCAGCGTTCGGCCAGCGCTTCTGGATCGCACGTGCGTCACGGTACGCCTGCTCGCGGTCATGCAGGTGCACGTCCACGTCCACGAGCGCCCGCCTGAACTGGACCTGGTCCGGATCGGCGGTGATCGAGCTTCGAAGCAGTTCCCGCGCGGTGTCGAGCTCGCCCGACAGCAGATACACCTGGGCCTGTCCGAAGAGCGACAGGGCCGTCCGCCCCGATATGGCCGGCAGCTGACCGTAGCTCATGCGCGCCTGGTCGAACTGGCCCGACATGCGCTGGACGCGGGCGAGCGAGTAGAGAACATCCGGGTCGTCGGGCAGTACGGTCTGCGCTGCCTGTGCCGACTCGAGCGCGGCGGAAACGTTTCCGGCACCCACGAGGTAGTCCGTCTTCGCGAGCCGCAGCTTGGGAGAGGTCGCGTTCGCCCGGATCGCCTCGTCGAGCAAGGACAGGACATCCTTTCCGGGCGCACCGGTCTTCTGCATGAGCACCGCGAGGAGAACCACCGCATCATCGTTGCGAGGTTCCTTCGCCACCAGAGTGCTCAGACGCTTGCGCGCCTCTCCGGCCTTGTTCTCCATGAGGTCGAGCATGGCGAGACGCGTGATGGCCGGCAGGTAGTCGGAACGCAGGGCGACGGCACGCTCGAACTCGCTTCGGGCCTCCGCATGCTTCTGCGTGTCCATGAGGACGGATCCGAGCAGCGTGTGAGCGCCCGGGTGCTCGGGCAGCCGTTTCACGCAGGCCTCGGCGATCGACAGCGCGCCCGCCGTGTCACCCTGCCGCATCAGCAGCGCGACGAGTTCCTGATCGCCGGCGGGCGACCGCGGCCCGATCCTGATCGCCTCGCGAAGGGCTTCGGCTGCGGCATTACGACGGCCCTCCCGGAGAAGAGCACGCGCCAGCCCGAGGCGGGATTTCTCGTCGTCCGGAAACGCCGTCGAGGCACGCTCGAACCGCTTGATCGCACCGTCCGTGTCGCCGCGCGCCAGCGCAACTTCGCCCGCGGCGATGAGCGTGTCCAGTTCGTCACCACGGGTACGCTCCAGGGGCTCGACCATTTCGGCAGCACGATCCAGCATGCCGCGCTGGAGGTATGCGGAGACGAGCATGCGCCGCGCCTGAGGCTCGTCCGGCAGCACGTTCAGCACGCGCACCAGATACTTCTCTGCCGCATGACTGTTGCCGAGCTCGAGTTCGATCGTGCCGGCGAGCAGCAACGCGTTCGGATAATCCGGATTGGCACGGAGCACGATCTCCACGTGCTCGCGGGCCGCGAAATTGTCGCCGGACGCGTGCGCGATCATCGCCTTCATGAGATGGTTCGAGACCATGATCGGCAGTGTCTTCTCGAGTGCGTCGAGACGCGCCTTTGCGCCTGCGACGTCGCCGGACGCGACGAGCACGCCGATCACGGCCAGGTACGCACGCCTGTCCCCCGGGTCGGCCCGGATCGCCTCGTCGAGCGCCTCGACGGCCTCCTTGCGGCGACCCAGCCGCGAGAGCGTCGTGCCGATCAGATATCGGGCGCTTGGCGCATTGCCATCGTCGGCCACGATTGCACGGAGCATCCCGAGGGCACGCTCGAATTCGCCGTCGGCCAGCGCCAGGCGTGCCTGCCCCACGCGCGCGATGGACTGTTTCGGATCGGTCGCGAGGACCTCGGCATAGATCTTCCGCGCCTCGTCGAGCCGCTGCAGCGCATAGAGCGCGTCACCAGTGAGCGCCCTGAGCGCGAGACGCGCACCGGTGGTCGTGACCTCGGCCGAGCGGGCCTTGGAGAGTGCCTCGTCCGGCTTTCCGATGTCGATCAGCAGGCTGACGAGCTGTGGGTAGAGCCGATCCGGCGACGCGTGCATCGTTTCCGCGCGCTGCATCTCGATGAGTGCGCCCTGGAGATCCGTCTGGCGACGAAGGGCCATGCCGAGGGCCAGGTGAGCATCCCCGCTTTCGGGAGCGGCCTTCACGGCATTCTTGAACTGTATGACGGCGCCGGCGAAGTCGTTCGCGGCGAGCAGTTCCTTCCCCGATTCCAGGAAGGCGCCCGCGTCGCCGCCGTGCGAGCCGCACCCCGACAGAGCAAACACCGCCGCGGTCATCATCGTGCCCGCGAGTGCGCGCCACGACACGCCACGCGCTGCGCCGATCGCCACATGTTCCTGCATCGCGTCGCCGCGGGACCGACCGGGCCGCCAGCGAGACATCCGACAAATGCTCACGTCCCTGTTCCCCGGAGTCCTCCGATCTTCACGCATGTCGTCATTGAGTCGTCACCGTGACGGACGTCGACGACCGATTCCCGGAAGAGTCCTGGGCCGTGGCCGTGAGCGTGGCCGTGCCGACACCTGCCGTCTTCGTTCGCTTGCCGCCGCCCTTCCCGCCACCGCCGCCGCCCTTGCCGCGGGCCGTGGACGAGGTCCCGGACACCGACCACGCATAGGCCAGCGTCGAGCCGTAACTCACGGCGACCTCGCTGCCGTCGATCAGCAACGTGACCTTCGCAACCTGTTTGTTGTCGGTTGCCGCAACGCTCACGCTGACCGTCCCGGAAACGGTCGCTCCGCCCGCCGGTTCGAGAATGCTGACGACAGGGGGCGTCGTGTCGTTGGCCACCATCACATCGGTCACGGGTGACGAGGACTGGTTGCCATAGGCATCGGTCGCTCGCGCGACGAGTGACAGCGAACCGTCCGGAACGGTGGTCGTGTCGAGCGCGAACTGGTAGGGCGAGGAATTGTCGGCACCCACGAAGGTGTTGCCGGCGTAGAGTTCGACGACGGATACGCCCGAGGGATCGGTCGCCCCCACGTCGACGCCCACGGTCCCCGCGATCGTGGCGCCCGGCGACGGTGACGCAATCGCGACGACCGGTCCGGACGTGTCGGCCGCGGTCATTCTCCGGGCGACCGCTACCGCGGCGCTCGCGTCCACGCGCCCCGCTCCGAAATAGGGGTCGACACCGGCCGCGCCGAGGTCCACGGCGGACCCGAAGAGCGCCTGGTCCAGGTTCGCGGGCGAGAGGTTCGGGTTGGCGGCGGCCATCAGCGCGTAGGTTCCGGCCACGATCGGGCTCGAGAACGACGTCCCGCTCGGCGTCCCGTACGATCCACTGTTCGTGGTCGTGTAGATCCCGACGCCCGGTGCGGCGATGTCCACGTACTTGCCGTAGCTCGACCAGCTGGTCTTGTTATCGGCGCTGTCCGTGGCCGACACCGACGTCAGGTTGTCGTCGACCGGAAACGTCTGCTCGACACCCGTATTGCCCGCCGCTGCGACGACCACGCCCCCGCGCGAACGCATGTACGCGGCTGCGGCCGAGACGGTCGAACTGCCGGCCACCCCCTCGTAGCTGATGTTTGCGACCTTCGCGCCGTGATCGGCTGCCCAGGTGATTCCGGCCGCCATCGCGCTGTACGTGGCCAGCCCGTCCGGCGCCGAGATGCGGATCGGCATGATGCGTGACTGCCACGAAACCCCCGCGCTGCCCTGCACGTTGTTCCCGACGGCCGCCGCGACACCTGCGACCTCCGTGCCGTGCCCGTAGACATCCGATGTGTTCGCACTGTTGTCGTAGACGTTCCACCCTGGAACGAGGTTGGCCGCCAGATCGACGTGCGAGGGATTCACCCCGGTGTCGAGGATCGCGATCGTTACCGCCTGTCCCGTCGAACCGTCCCACGCCGCCGGAGCGTTCACCTTGGCGAGGTGCCACGCGGACGACAGGTAGGGGTCGTTCGTGATCAGGCTCGGACGCACCGCGAGATCGAGTTCGGCGAACTTGAATCTCGGGTTCTTCGAGAGAGCCTTTGCCATAGCCTGTTCGTTCGCGTTCGCGGGTAGCGACAGAATCTGGACCCCGATCTGCGGGATAGCGCCGACCCGCTTTGCGCCGAAAGCCCGGAGTTCCCGGTCCAGCACGGCCTCCGGCAGACCCGGTCGGGCCTTCACGAGAAGCCGGCCCTTCACGTACCCGACGACGCCGTTTCCGGCAGTGCCGGTGGTGCCGGCGGCTTTCGCGCTCATGACAGCGGTGGCAAGCACGAGCACGGCCACGAGCGAGGCCATGACTCGCGCCGCCCCGGGCGTCAGGCGTCCGTATTCCATGATTCGTTCCCCTCCGGATCGTTTGTAGGTGAGTGGCAGACGAGTTCGGTCCACGGCCGACCATCCGATCAAGCACAAGTCACGCCGACATGGCGTACTACCGTTGCTCGGTTCGACGAGTCCGTGCGGACTCGATTCGGAATCCGCGCGGCGCCGGCGAACGACCGGTCACAAACGCGATCGTGGACCGAACGGAACGCCGCAGAAACCCGGATTTCCCTCAGCGGGCCCGGTGTCTCCGCAGGCAGCGGGCGGGCCCGCGCGTCGCACGCCGGCCGCACGGACCCGGCCCCGAGCGCCCGCGATACCGACACGGTCCGCCGAATGTCGGCAGCGGCCCGACACGGACGGTCGTGCCGTCCGGGCTACTGCGCGCGCGCCGTCAGGCCGCTGCCTCGGACGCACGCAGCGCACGCTTGCGCTCGTGTTCCTTGAGGTGACGCTTGCGGATGCGGATGGCCTTCGGCGTGATCTCGACGAGTTCGTCGTCGGAGATGAATTCGATCGCCGACTCCAGCGAGAGCTGGATCGCGGGCGTGAGATTGATCGCCTCGTCCTTGCCCGAGGCCCGGACGTTCGTGAGCTGCTTGGTGCGAACGGGGTTCACGACGAGGTCGTTGTCCCGCGAGTGGATGCCGATCACCATGCCTTCGTAGAGGGCATCGCCGGGCACGACGAACATGCGGCCCCGCTCCTGCAGCTTCCAGAGCGCGTAGGCGACGGCTTCTCCGTCGTCCTGGGAGATGAGCACGCCATTGCGTCGTTCGGGGATGTCACCCTTCATCGGCGCGTAGCCGTCGAACACGTGGCTCATGATTCCGGTGCCGCGGGTCATCGTGAGGAATTCCCCCTGGAAGCCGATGAGTCCGCGGGCAGGAATGCGATACTCCAGACGCACGCGACCCTTGCCGTCCGGCTGCATGTCCTGCAATTCGCCGCGCCGGCGCCCGAGGTCCTCCATGACCGGTCCCTGGTGGGCTTCCTCCACGTCCAGCGTGACCACCTCGAACGGTTCGCACTTCTCGTCGTCGATCATCTTCGTCACGACGCGCGGGCGCCCCACCGCGAGTTCGTACCCTTCGCGCCGCATGTTTTCCAGCAGGATCGTGAGGTGCAGTTCACCCCGACCCGAAACGACGAACGTGTCCGAGTCCTCCGTGAACTCCACGCGCAGCGCGACGTTGCTCATGAGCTCGCGCTCCAGTCGCTCGCGGATCTGGCGCGACGTGACGAACTTGCCTTCGCGGCCGGCGAGCGGTGAGGTGTTCACGAGGAAGTTCATCGTGAGCGTCGGCTCGTCGACGCGCAGCAGCGGCAGCGCATCCGGCGTCGCCGGATCACAGATCGTGACACCGATCCCGACGTCCTCGATGCCGTTGATCAGCACGATGTCCCCCGCCTCCGCCTGATCGACGACCTTCCGCTCGAGCCCCTGGAACACGAGCACCTGATTCACCCTGGCCATCTTCGGTTCGCTGTCGGGCCCGCGCATGAGCGCGACCTGCTGGCCCGAGCGGATGCGGCCTCGCTGCACACGGCCGATGCCGATGCGGCCGACGAACGTCGAGTAGTCGAGAGAACAGATCTGCAACTGCAGCGGCTTCTCGGGGTTGGCCTCGCGCACGGGCACGAATTCGAGAATCGCGTCGAAGAGCGGTCGCATGTCCTGGCCCGGTTCGGTCGACGACTGCGACGCCCACCCCAGCAGGGCCGACGCGTAGACGACGGGGAAGTCGAGCTGCTCCTCGGTCGCGCCGAGCTTGTCGAAGAGGTCGAACGTCTGGTTAACGACCCAGTCCGCCCGTGCACCCGGGCGGTCCACCTTGTTCACCACGACGATGGGCTTCAGACCCAGCGCGAGCGCCTTGCGCGTGACGAAACGCGTCTGCGGCATCGGCCCGTCGACGGCGTCGACGAGCAGCAGCACGCCGTCGACCATCGAAAGGACCCGTTCGACCTCTCCCCCGAAATCCGCGTGCCCCGGCGTGTCCACGATGTTGATGTGGGTACCTTCGTACTGGACGGCGCAGTTCTTCGCGAGGATCGTGATGCCACGTTCCTTCTCGAGATCGTTGGAGTCCATGACGCGCTCGGCCACGTGCTGGTGGGCGGCGAAGGTGCCGGACTGGCGCAGAAGCTGGTCGACCAGCGTGGTCTTGCCGTGGTCGACGTGGGCAATGATGGCGATGTTTCGGATGGGACGGGTCACGATGAGGGGCTCGCAGCAGTGAAGACGGGACCGAAGGCAACCTGCTATTATGAAGAACGAATGCGCAGCCTGTCCAGCCCCTTGTGTGGGACGTTACGCCTCGAATGTGACGTCCGATCGTACGCAGAGGTTCCGGAATGCCCCGCTCACCCCCGACGTAGCACTTCCATGGGGGCGGCGCGGACGACCGCGCGAGTCCCGAACATGCCCGCGATCAGCACGCCCGCCGCACCCACCGCGAGGCCCGCGACCCACACGAGAGGGTTCACCGTGTAGGGCACGTGCAGGACCTCCCGCGCGAGGGCGAAGCCCACGCCGGTCGCCCCGATCGCGGCGAACGTCCCGGCCAGCGCGCCGACCACGAGGAACTCGGCCGCCTGCGTCACGGCGATCTGCCGTGTCCCGGCCCCGAGCGTTCTCAGGATCGCCGCCTCCCGGATCCTCTCGTCGTGCGTCGTCTGGATCGCGGCGAACAGCACGAGGAGTCCTGCGGCGACGGAGAACACGAACAGATACTCGACGGCCGTCACGACGTGGCCCATCATGGTCTGCACCTGGCCGAGAATCGCGGCCACGTCGATCACGAGCAGATTCGGGAACCGCCGGACCAGCCGGTCCATGACGGCATCCTGCCCCGCCGGGAGATAGAAGCTCGTCACGTAGCTCTTCGGGAAGCTCTCGAGCATGCCGGGGGGGCACACCACGAAGAAATTCACGCGAAAGCTGTCCCACTCGACGGTCCTGAGGCTCGTCACCGGTCCTTCGATTCGCTGTCCGGCGACCTCGTAACCGAGCCGGTCACCGAGCCGGATGCCGAGCGCCTCGGCGAGCCCCGTCTCCACCGAAAACTGCGGTCGCCCGTCGTTCGCCGCCCACCACCGGCCTGCGACGATCCGGTTGTCGACCTGGGGACGGACTGCCCAGGACAGGTTGAATTCGCGGTCGACGAGGCGCCTGGCACGTTCCTCCGTGTAACTGGCGGACGTCACCTTGCGGCCGTTGATGTCCGTGAGCCGTGCCCGGACCATGGGATGGAGCGTTGCGTCGCGGACACCCTGCGCCGAGAGGAAGGTCTCGACCTCCTTCACCTGGTCGGGCTGGATGGCGACGAGGAAACGGTTCGGGGCGTCGGGCGGCAACGACGTGCGCCAGCTCTCGAGGAGATCGCCGCGCGTGATGGACAGGAGGATCAGTGCGAGCAGCCCTGCCCCGAGCGCGACGATCTGCACGACCGTCCCGAGCGCGCGCCGCGACAGGTTCGCGAGACCGAACCGCCAGGCGAACCCGGCCCGCCGACCGGCCGCCGCCGCGACCCGCACGAGGCCCGTGGCGAGCAGCGCCGACACGGCGGCACCGCCGAGCGTGCCCCCCAGGACGATCGCGGACATGCGGGTGTCCCGCGTGTGCCACTGCACGAGCGCCGTGACCGCCGCGAGACCGGCTGCGTACCCGATCCAGGCGAGCCCCCCCGGCAGACCAAGGTCCCGGCGCAGCACCCGCAGCGCGGGAACGCGCCCCAGGGCCACTAGCGGAGGCAGTGCGAAGCCGGTCAGCATGACTAGACCCGCCACGACACCCTGAACCGCCGGAAGCAGACCCGGCGCCGGCAGCTGCACCTGGACGAGCGGGGCCAGCAGCCGCGACAGCCCGAACTGCGTGCCGAAACCGATGACGCAGCCGACCGCCCCGGCCGCGAGCCCCAGCACGCCGAGCTGTACCGCGTGCAGCCAGACGGCGAATGCCCGGGACCCGCCCAGACACCGGAGCATCGCGACGTTGTCGACGTGCCGCTGCGCATAGCGCCGCGCCGCGAGCGCCACGGCAACGGCAGCCAGCACGACGGACAGCAGTGACGCGAGTCCCAGAAACTTCTCGGCGCGTTCGAGCGCGGAGCGGATCTCGGGGCGCGCGTCGCGGACGTCCTCCAGCCGCTGCCCCGGTCCGATCATGGGCCAGACCGCCTCGCGAAACCGCCCGATTTCGACGGATGAGCCGGCAACCATGAGACGGTATCGCACCCGGCTGCCAGGCTGGACGAGTTCCGTGGAAGGCAGATCCTGGCCGTTCAGGAGCAACCGCGGCATCATGTTCAGGAAGCCGATGTTGGCCTCGGGATCCTCGACCATTTCCGCCCCCACGCGGAACGTCCGGACACCCACCTCGACTTCCGCACCGATGCCGACGCCGAGACGTGCCATCGCGCGCGCGTCGAGCCACACCTCCCCGCGCGCGGGTGGCCCGTGCACGACACGCGGCGCCTCGTTCCCGTTCCGGATGCGCAGCCTGCCCTTCAGGGGATAGCCGGCGCCGACGGTCTTCACCTCCACGAGGAGCGAGGCGTCGCCGGCACTGACCATGCTCGGAAATCGCACCGTCGCGGTGGTCCGGAGGTGCGTCGCCCGCGCTGCCTCGCGAATCCCCGGATCGATCGGGTGATCGGAGATCACGACCAGGTCCGCGCCGAGCAGCTGACTGGCTTCCCGCGTCAGCGCCTGCTTCACGCGATCGGCGAAGAACGCCACGGTCGTGAAGCTCGCCACGGCGATCACGACCGACACGGCCATCACGCGCAGTTCGCCCGCGCGGAAGTCCCGCGAGAGCATGCGCATCGCGAGACGGAGCACGGCCAGCAGGGAAAGAGGTCGGTTCATGATCGACTACGAGACAGCGGGAACTGCGCGGCGTTCGCGCGCACGACCCGACGGGCGTCACGCTCGCCGGGCGCGGTCCTCGCGTCGTCGAGTGGGAACGGACGTGCGTCCAGCAGGCGCCGGCAGGGACCGACGCCCGCGCAGCCTCGGGGCAGGAGGTGCCCTGCCTAGACGAGGCCCAGCTTCTGCGCGAGACCGATGCGCTGCAGCTTGCCGGTCGCGCCCTTCGGAATCTCTTCGAGGAACACGATCCTGCGCGGGACCTTGAACGGGGCGAGACGCTGGCCCGCGAACTCCCGGATCTCCTTCTCCGTCGCCGTCGCCCCCTCCCTCAGCACCACGGCGGCGGCCACGTCCTCCCCGAGCTTCTCGTGCGGCATCGCGAATGTCACGACCTGACGCACGGCGGGATGATCCATGAGGACCTCGTCGACCTCCCGCGGCGAGATCTTCTCTCCGCCACGATTGATGATTTCCTTGAGACGCCCGGTCAGCGTGACGTACCCCTCCGCATCCATCACACCCTGGTCGCCGGTCCTGAACCAGCCGTTCGTGAACGCATCGGCGTTCGCCTTGGGGTTGTTCTGATAACCGCGCGTGACGTTCGGGCCCCGGATCACGATCTCGCCCGTCTCGCCGGGCGCGAGCAGGTTGCCGTCGTTGTCCATGATCGCCACTTCCGGCCCGGCTGCGATGCCGACGGTTCCGGGCTTGCGCGTCGCGGGCGGCAGCGGATTGCTGGCCATCTGGTGCGCGGCTTCGGTCATGCCGTAGCTCTCCACGAGCGGGGCGCGGAACGTCTCCTCGAGTTCGCGGATGACCTGCGTCGGCAGCGCGGAGGACGAGGAGCGGATGAACCGCAGCGGATTGGCGCGGATGATCGCCTCGTTGCGCGCGGCGCGCGCGAGGATGGCCTGGTGCATCGTCGGGACGGCCGTGTACCAGGTCGGATGCGCCTCTTCCATCCAGCGGAAGAAGTGCAGTGCGTCGAAGCCGGGCGTGCAGCAGATCCGCCCGCCGGCCGACAGCGGTGCGAGCAGCCCCGCGATGAGGCCGTGAATGTGGAACAGTGGCATCACGTTGAGCCCGCAGTCGCCAGCCGTGAGGGCGAGCGTCTGGCGGATGTTGCGCGCGGAGGTGCAGATGTTCCGCTGCGAGAGCGGGACGATCTTCGGTCGCGAGGTCGTACCGGACGTGTGGAGCACGAGCGCCACGTCGTCGGCTTCCGCGGGTCCCGCGGGCGAGCGGGAAGCGGATCCGTCGACGAGGTTCAAGGTGAAGGTCCCCGCTCCCTCCGCCGGGGTCGGCGTGAGCGCGACGATCGGCACGCCGAGCCGCTTCGCGACCTCGACCGCGGGACTCGTCTGCGCGGCGTCGACGACCAGCAGGCGTGCCTGCAGATCCTGCAGATAGAACTCGAACTCCTCGGCACGGTAGGAGGGATTCAACGGCGCCGCGGTGCACCCGGATGCCACGCTCAGGAAACACGCCGCCATCTCGGGGCCGTTGGGCAGCACGATCGCGACAGGGTCGTTCCTGCCGGCGCCGAAGCCGCGCAGCGTGTCGACGGTGCGTGCGATGAAGTCTCGCAGCGAACGAAAGTCGAGCGGCCGGGTGGCGCCGGGCGAGGTGATCGCGATCGCATCGTCCTTGCCGGCGGCAAGGAGGTCGCGCAGGATTTCCGGTTGGGTCGTCATGGTCGGGTCGTCGTTCTCAGTCGTTGGGTTCGATCTTCAGGTGCCCGCGCTGATCCGCGAGGGTCTTCGCCAGCAGGCTCGTACACGCGTAGACCGCGTCGATCGCGGGCGTCGGCGTTCCGGTCACGCGGCCCAGTTCGGCGACGGCCCCCACGAGTGCGTCGAGTTCGAGCGCGCGCCCGTGCTCGACGTCCTGCAGCATGGAGGTCTTGTGCGCACCGACGCGTTCCGCGCCCTCGATGCGCTTCTCGAGCGAAATACGGAAGCGGGCGCCGAGTTTCTCCCCGATCGCCCGCGCCTCGGTCATCATGGCCGCGGCCAGCGAACGCGACGCCGGGAACCGGCAGATGTCCTCGAGGGTGGCGTGCGTGAGCGCACTGATCGGATTGAAGCTCAGATTGCCCCAGAGCTTCAGCCAGATCTCGCTGCGGATATCGGAGGAGACCGGTGCCTTGAAACCCGCGCGCGTCAGGGCCCCGGCCAGAGCCTCGATGCGGGGAGTGGTCCGGCCGTCGAGTTCGCCCAGCGAGAACCGGTTGCCTTCCACGATCTGCACGACACCGGGGGCGACGAGTTCGGCTGCCGGATAGACGACGGAACCGATGACCCGCGCGGGATCGATGTGTGCCGCGATCGTGCCGTCGGGATCCGCGGACGCGACGGACCTCCCCGCGAACTCGCCCGGGAGACCGTGGAAATACCACCAGGGGATGCCGTTCTGCATGGTCACGATGACCGTGTCCTCGTGGCAGAGCGACGCGAGCGAAGGCGCGAGCGCGGCGACCTGGTGAGCCTTCACCGTGAGCAGCACCGCGTCCTGGGTGCCTGCCTCGGCCGGATTCTCGACGGCCAGCACCCCGTTTGCCACCTGCTCGGCCCCGTCCTCGGCGACGAGCTTCAGGCCCGCACCGCGAATCGCCTCGAGATTCCTGCCGCGGGCGATGAAGCTGACCTCCTCGCCCGCGAGCGCCAGCCTGGCGCCGAGATAACCGCCGATCGCTCCGGCACCGACCACTGCAACTCTCATCGACTCTCCATGACGGAAACCGCGTGATCGCGCCAGCATGCGCCCGGCGGAACCCCGACCGGGCCGTGACGTGCACACGGCATCGGAAAAGTCCGGAAGAATAGCACCGGCCCGGCGCGCAGCCGATGCCGCGCCCGCTCAGCCGGCGTCGGAGAGGACGGCTCGGGCAGCGGCGAAGTCGTCGCCAACGAGCCGGCCTCCCGCGAGTCTCAGCCGGCGCGCACATCTCTGCGCCAGGGATTCGTCGTGGGTCACGAGAATCAGCGTGGTTCCGCGTTCGCGGTTCAGGTCGAACATCAGTTCGACGATCTCCCCGCCCGTCACGGCGTCCAGGTTTCCCGTCGGTTCGTCCGCGAAGAGCACGCGCGGCGGCCCGCTGAATGCACGCGCGATGGCCACGCGCTGCTGCTCCCCACCCGAAAGCTGTCGCGGATAGTGGTGGCCACGCGCGTCGAGCCCCACGCGCCGCAGGAGCTCGACGGCGAGACCGCGCGCGTCGCCGACCCCTGCCAGTTCGAGCGGGAGCATGACGTTCTCGAGCGCCGTCAGCGACGCCAGGAGCTGGAAGGACTGGAACACGAAGCCCACTGCCCCCCCGCGCAGCGCCGCCCGCCCGTCCTCGTCGAGCCCGTTCAGCCGCCGGCCCGCGAGGGTCACCTCGCCGCGAGTGGGCAGATCGAGGCCCGCGAGGAGGCCGAGCAGTGTCGTCTTGCCCGAACCCGACGCGCCGACGATCGCGACGGACTGCCCCTCGGAAATCTCGAAACTCACGTCGTCGAGAATCGTCAGACTGGACGACCCGGTCGTGACTTGCTTGGTCAAACCCGCTGCGGAGACAATCGGAGCCATGCCACTCCTCAAGAAATTCCTGATCACCGCCCTGCTGACCGTCGGCGGGGCACTCTGGTTCGCGACGATTGCGGCGGCGAATCCCGTCATCCTGGTGCTGGGCGACAGTCTGTCGGCCGGATACGGCGTGCCTGCGGGCCAGGGATGGGTCGATCTCCTGACCGAAAAGGTCGCCCGGGAGGCGCCCGGCTACACCGTCGTCAATGCGTCGATCAGCGGCGAGACGACGTTCGGCGGACTCGAGCGCCTCCCCGCGCTGCTCGAGCGCCATGCGCCCGGCGTGGTCGTCGTCGAACTCGGCGCGAACGACGGACTGCGCGGCGGCGATCTCGGTGACACCCGGACGCGACTCGAGCGTATCGTACAGAAGTGTCAGGCCGCGGATGCGCGCACGCTCGTGATCGGCATGCGCATCCCGCCCAACTACGGGCCGAAGTACACGAGGAGGTTTCACGAAATGTTCGGCGAGGTCGCCCGCGCGACGCGTTCTGCCTATGTGCCGTTCCTGCTCGCCGGGTTCGCGGGACGCCGCGAGCTCTTCCAGGACGACGGCCTGCACCCGGTCGCGCGCGCGCAGCCGCTGATCCTCGACAACGTGTGGCCCCGGCTGAAGCCCCTGCTCCGGGCCGTAGACGGACGCAATGCATCGCCGGCTCCCACGCAACCGCGTGGCACCGGTACCGCCGTCATCACGAAATAGGGTCCGCGATGCGCCACGATCTCGCCACCATCGGGGAACTGGAGGCATTCGACACCGTCATCGACGTGCGCTCTCCCTCGGAATTCGCCGAGGACCACGTTCCGGGTGCGATCAGCTGCCCCGTTCTCGACGACGGGGAGCGTGCCCGCGTCGGCACGCTCTACAAGCAGGTCTCGCCATTCGAGGCCCGCAAGGTCGGTGCGGCGATCGTGGCCCGCAACATCGCCGGCCACATCGAGGCGCGTTTCCTCGAACGGCCGCGCAACTGGCGCCCGCTGGTCTACTGCTGGCGGGGCGGCAAGCGCAGCGGTTCCATGACCCACATCCTGAGGGAGGTGGGCTGGAACGCGAAGCAGCTCGAGGGCGGCTACAAGGCCTTCCGGCGTGCGGTCGTGTCGGATCTCGGCACTCTCCCGGAACGACTCTCGTTTCGCGTGATCTGCGGGCTCACGGGCTCGGGCAAGAGCCGTCTCCTGTCCGCGCTCGCGGAACGGGGGGCCCAGGTGCTGGACCTCGAGCAGGCTGCCGCGCACCGCGGCTCCGTGCTCGGCGACCTGCCCGCGAACCCGCAGCCGGCTCAGAAGCACTTCGAGACGCTGCTCTGGCAGGCGCTGCGCGCCTTCGATGCCGCGTGTCCGGTCTACGTGGAGTCGGAGAGCAAGAAGATCGGCGCGCTGCACGTGCCCGACGCCCTGATCGCCCGCATGCGTGCGAGCGAGTGCCTCCGCGTCGAGACCGACCGCGCGGCACGCGTGCGACTGCTCGCGGAGGAGTACGCCCATTTCTTCGACGACCCCGACCGTCTCGTGGACCGCCTCAGGACGCTGCGACCGCTGCACGGGCACGCGGTGATCGAACGATGGGCGGAACTGGTCGACGCGCGGGACTGGGACACACTCGTCGCCGAACTTCTCGAAAGACACTACGACCCGTCCTATACCCGCTCCATCCATGGCAACTACCCGGCCATCGCCCAGGCCGCCGTGGTGCGGATGGAAAGTCACGCCCGGGATGCCTTCGCCGAAGCGGCCGCCCGGATTCTCGGCGACGCGCGCGTTCCGTGCCCGGCGTGACGCACCTCGCCGGCTCGCGCCGGGTGCTCCTCTGGACGCTGGTCGTCGGGATGCTGCTCGTCTGGTTCGCGAACCTCGACGCACGCAGCCTGATCCGGCCCGACGAAGGCCGCTACGCGGAGATCGCGCGCGAGATGGCCGCGTCCGGCGACTGGGTGACGCCACGGCTCAACGGCCTCAAGTACTTCGAGAAGCCTCCGCTCCAGTACTGGCTCACGGCCGCCGCGTACTCGCTGTTCCGTCCGGACGAGTGGACCGCCCGGTGGTGGCCCGCCGTTTCGGGTGTCCTCACGGCCTGGCTCCTCTGGATCGCGGGCAGACGGACGTTCGGACGCCGCGCGGCCGCGCTCGCCGCATTCGTCTTCGCGACGATGCTCTGGCCCGTCGCGAACAGTCACCTGAATACCCTGGACATGGGGCTCACGTTCTTCCTGACGCTGGCGCTCGCCGGTCTCCTGCAGGCCGAACAGGCCGGACGGGAAGATCCGCGCCACCTGCGATGGATGGCCCTGGCATGGCTGGGCTGCGCCGGCGCGGTCCTTTCGAAAGGGCTCATCGGCCTGGTTCTGCCGGGTGGAGCCGTCGTGCTCTATCTCGCGGCCACGCGCGACTGGCACCTGCTGGCGCGGCTGCGAATCGGAACCGGCCTCGCGATCGTGCTGGCGGTGTGCGCGCCGTGGTTCGTGGCCGTCTCGGTCCGCAATCCGGAATTCCTGCACTTCTTCTTCGTGCACGAGCACTTCGAGCGCTACCTCACGACGGTGCACCACCGCACGGAGCCCTGGTGGTACTTCCTGCCGCTGCTGCTCGCGGGCACGCTCCCGTGGACACTGCTCGCCGCGCAGTCGGTCGCGGGAGCGGTGCGCGCAGGCCCGCCGGGGCGCCCGTTCCGGCCCGGGCTCTTCCTGCTCGCGTGGATCGTCTTCGTGACCGTGTTCTTCAGTGCGTCCAGTTCGAAATTGCCCTCCTACGTGCTGCCCGTGTTTCCGGCGCTCGCCTGGCTCATGGGAGACCGGCTGGACCGGATCCGGGGACGCGCGCTCGTCTGGTACGGGGTATCCATGCTGCCGCTGGCAGTCGGAGCATTCGCGCTCGGGCTCCGCGCGACGCACTATGCGAACGACCGGACGCCGGTGGTCCTGTATCGCGCGTTCGAACCCTGGATCCTCGGGGCCGCCGTGACGATGGCAGTGGCCGCGACGGCCTGCATCGTGCTCGCCGCGCGCAGGCACCTGATCCCCGCCATTCTCGCGCTCGGTCTCGGCGGCCTCGGCGCCTGGCAGCTCGCGATAACCGGTCACGACGCGCTCGCGCCGTCGTTCTCGAGCGCGGCCTTCGCGCGTGCCGTGAAGGACCGTCTCGATCCGGACTGTCCCCTCTACAGTGTGCGAACCTACGACCAGACCCTGCCGTTCTATCTCGGCCGCACGGTCACGCTCGTCGCCTTCGAGGACGAGATGGCATTCGGCCTCGGGCGCGAGCCCGACCTCGGCATACCGGACATCGGCACGTTCGCGACCCGCTGGCGTGCGGCCACGTGCGCCTATGCGTTCATGGAACCCGGCACCTACGACGAACTCGTCGCCGCCGGCCTGCCTATGACGGTCATGGAACGCGACACGCGCCGCGTGCTCGTGAGCCGGGCGCCGACGTCCGGGCCTGCGCGACCGTGACCCACGCGAGGGGCGGGGCGCCATCGAGGCCGGCGTGGTGTGCCGCGCCGCACGACATTTCCGGACCAGGAGACAAGTGAGTGCAGCAAGACAAGCCAGTGGACGAATTCCTGCCATTCACGCGACCGACGATCGACGAGGACACCATCCAGGGCGTCGTCGACGTGCTGCGTTCGGGGTGGATCACGAGCGGCCCGCAGGTGCGTCGCTTCGAGGCCATGCTGTCCGACTTCTGCGGCGGACGGCCCGTCCGCGCGCTCTCGTCCGGCACGGGGGCCCTCGAACTCGGTCTGCAGATTCTCGGCGTGGGGCCCGGTGACGAGGTGATCACGACCCCGCTCACGTGGGTCGCGACGGCCAACGTGATCGTGCGCGCGGGTGCGAAACCGGTGTTCGTGGACGTCGACCCGGCCACGCGGCTCATCGACCTGGACCGCGTCGAGGCAGCCATCACGGACCGCACGCGTGCGGTCGTGCCTGTGGACCTCGCGGGCTGTCCGGTCGACCGCGATCGTCTCTACACGCTCGCGAGGCGCCGGGGCCTGCGCGTCCTCGAGGACGCGGCGCAGAGCTTCGGCACGACGTGGGACGGCCGCAGGATCGGGAGCTTCGGCGATCTCGTCTGCTTCTCCTTCCACGCGAACAAGAACGTGACGACCGCGGAGGGCGGGTGTCTCGTGCTGAACGACGAGGACGAGGCGCGGCGTTGCGAACTCTGGCGCCTGCAGGGCGTCGAGAGGCTCCCGGGCGGCGAACAGGAGGTGACGGTGCCGGGCGCCAAGCTCAACATGACCGACATCGCGGCGCGGATCGGGATCGGCCAGCTCGCTCACGTGGACGAATTCACGCAGCGGCGGCGGGCCCTGGCCGCCCGCTATTTCGCGCGCCTGGATCCGGATCTTCCGCTGGACCTCCCGCCGCGCGACGACGGCCGGACCAACTGGCACATGTTCCAGATCGTGCTGGATCCGGATCGGATGAACATCTCGCGCGGCGAGTTCCTCGAGGCCCTGAACGTGCGCGGCATAGGCGCCGGCGTCCATTATCCGGCGCTGCATCTGTTCAGACTGTACCGGGACATGGGCTACCGCGAAGGGGATTTTCCGCATGCCGAACGGGTCGGACGCGGCATCGTCACCCTGCCCCTCTTTCCGGGCATGCGAGACGAGGACGTGGACCGGGTCTGCGACGCGGTGCATGATATCCTCCGGTCCGAAAGTGCCCTCCGCCACCGATGAGCGCGTCGCCCGAAGTTTCCGTCGTCATCCCCGTCTACAACGAAGAAGCGGGCCTGCCCGCGCTGTTCGGCCGTCTCTACGGCGCGCTCGATGCGCTCGGCAGGACCTACGAGGTGGTCTTCGTGAACGACGGCAGTCAGGACCGCTCCGCCGCCCTGCTGAGGGAGCAGTACCAGCGCCGGCCCGACGTGACGCGCGTCGTGCTCTTCAACGGCAACTTCGGCCAGCACCTCGCGATCATGGCGGGGTTCGAGCATGCGACCGGACGGCGCGTGGTCACGCTGGATGCCGACCTGCAGAATCCGCCCGAAGAGATCGGGCGGCTCCTTGCGGAGATGGACCGCGGCTTCGACTACGTGGGCAGCATCCGCAGGCTCCGTCAGGACTCCGCCTTCCGTCGCCAGGCCTCCCGCGCGATGAATCGCCTCCGCGAACGCATCACCCGCATCCGGATGACCGACCAGGGCTGCATGCTCCGGGCGTACAGCCGTGACATCGTCGACGCGATCAACGCCTGCCGCGAGGTGAACACGTTCATTCCCGCACTGGCCTACACGTTCGCGCAGCGCCCGACCGAGATCGAGGTGGCCCACGAGGAGCGCGCAGCCGGGGATTCGAAGTATTCCCTCTACAAGCTCGTGCGGCTCAACTTCGATCTCGTGACCGGCTTTTCGGTCGTCCCGCTCGAGATGTTCTCGCTGTCCGGGATCGTCATCTCGGTCCTGTCCGTGCTGTTCGTGATCTTCCTGGCGATCCGCCGACTGATCATCGGACCGGAGGCGGAAGGCGTGTTCACGCTGTTCGGCATCGCGTTCTTCCTGATCGGCATCACGCTGTTCGGCATCGGCCTCCTCGGCGAGTACGTGGGCCGCATCTACCAGCAGGTGCGTCAGCGTCCGCGGTACCTGGTCCAGGCCGTCCTCGGCGCGGAGCCGGCGTCCCCCGACGGACCGGATGCCGCCTCTGCGGTCCCGCTCCACGCGAGGACGGCACACGGCGGCAATCGATGAACTGCCGCGCAGTCGTCCTCGCCTACCACGACGTGGGCTATCGATGCCTGAGCGTGCTGCTCGCACGTGGCGTCGACGTCGCGCTCGTGATCACGCACCGTGACTCTCCCGGCGAGAACATCTGGTTCCCGTCCGTCGCGGAACTCGCGAAGCTGCACGAACTGCCGGTCGCGTGCGCGGAAGATCTCGACGACGACGCGCTGCACCGGGCGATCGCGGCCGCGCGTCCCGACTTCCTGTTCTCGTTCTATTTCCGCCGGATGCTGCCGGCGCCGGTTCTCGCGCTGCCGCCCCGGGGCTGCCTGAACATGCACGGGTCGCTCCTGCCGCACTATCGCGGGCGGGTTCCGGTCAACTGGGCCGTGATTCGCGGCGAGCCCACGACGGGTGCGTCCCTGCACTACATGGTCGAGAAACCCGATGCCGGCGCGCTCGTCGACCAGATGGCCGTGCCGATCCTGCCCGACGACACGGCCGGCGACGTGTTCCGGAAGGTGACGGTCGCCGCGGAACTCGTGCTCGATCGTGCCCTGCCCACGCTCGTCGACGACACCGTGCGGCCCCGCCCGCTCGACCTCGCTGCGGGGAGCTATTTCGGCGGACGTCGCGCCGAGGACGGCAGGATCGACTGGACCCGACCGGCGCGCGAGGTGCACGACCTGATCCGCGGCGTGGCGCCGCCCTACCCCGGCGCGCTCACGACGCTCGCGGGTCAGCCAGCGCGCGTCCTGCGGTCGACCTGCCTGAGCCGGGAAACCGCGCAGCCGCCCGGCACCTTCTACACGCAGTCCGACTTCCTGATGGCGGCCTGCGGTGACGGGCGCGCGCTTCCCGTTCTTTCCCTGGAAGTCGACGGCGCTCCCGTCGACACTGCCGCTTTTCGCGAGCGCTTCGGTCACGAGGCGCGCGCGTCCTGAACCTGGACCCTCGTACGATGAAAAGAATCCTCATACTCGGCGTGAACGGCTTCATCGGCCATCACCTGTCCAAACGCATCATCGAGACCACGCCGTGGGAGGTCTACGGCATGGACATGCAGAACGATCGCGTGAGCGACCTCGTCGGCCACCCCAGATTCCGCTTCTTCGAAGGCGACATCACGATCAACAAGGAGTGGATCGAGTACCACATCCGCAAGTGCGACACGGTCCTTCCGCTCGTGGCGATCGCAACGCCGGCGACCTACGTGAAGGAGCCGCTGCGCGTGTTCGAACTCGACTTCGAGGCGAACCTCCCGATCATCCGCTCCTGCGTGAAGTACGGGAAGCGCATCCTCTTCCCGAGCACGTCCGAGGTCTACGGCATGTGCCGCGACGCGGAATTCGACCCGTACGCGTCCGAACTGGTCGTGGGCCCCATCCCCAAGCAGCGCTGGATCTATTCCGTGAGCAAGCAGCTCCTCGATCGCGTGATCTGGGCCTACGGCGTGCAGGAGGGCCTCGACTTCACGCTGTTCCGCCCGTTCAACTGGATCGGTGCGGGTCTCGACAGCATCCACACGCCGAAGGAAGGCAGCTCGCGCGTGATCACCCAGTTCTTCGGGCACATCGTGCGCGGCGAGGAGATCAAGCTCGTGGACGGTGGCCAGCAGAAACGGGCCTTCACCTACATCGACGACGGCGTCGACGCGCTCATGCGCATCATCGAGAACCCGAACGGCATCGCGAGCCGCAAGATCTACAACGTGGGGAACCCGCGCAACGAGTTCTCCGTGCGTGAGCTCGCGCGGATGATGCTGGACCTCGCGCTGACCTATCCCGAGTATCGCGATTCGGCGCGCGAGGTGAAGCTCGTGGAGACCACGTCGGACGCGTACTACGGCAACGGCTATCAGGACGTCCAGCACCGGATGCCGAAGATCGACAACACCTGCGAGGACCTCGGATGGTCGCCGAAGGTCGACATGGACCAGGCGCTTCGCTACATCTACGACGCCTACCGGACACACGTCGCGGAGGCCAGGGGGCTCGTGGATTGAGGCTCGCGCTCAAGATCGACGTCGACACGTTTCGCGGCACGCGCGACGGCGTGCCGGCGCTCGTCGATCTCCTGCGCCGACGCGGCGCGGGCGCCACGTTCCTGTTCAGCCTCGGGCCGGATCACACGGGGCGCGCGATCCGGCGCGTGTTCCGGAAGGGATTTGCGGGCAAGGTGCGGCGCACCTCGGTGGTGTCGCACTACGGCCTTGGCACCCTGCTCTACGGCACGGTGCTGCCCGGGCCGGACATCGGGCGACGCTGTGCCGACGAGATGCGCCAGGCACGCGACGCCGGATTCGAGGTCGGCGTGCACACGTGGGATCACGTTCGCTGGCAGGACGGCGTCGCCCGGGCCGACGACGCGTGGACCCGTCACGAGATGGAGCGCGCGTGCGACCGCTTCGTCGACATCTTCGGCGAACCCCCTCGCGTCCACGGCGCGGCGGGCTGGCAGATGAACCGCTACGCGTACCGGCTCACGCAGCGACTGGGCTTCGACTACTGTTCGGACACTCGCGGCACGCACCCCTTCGTGCCGATGGTCCAGGCGGAACTCGTGGCCTGCCCGCAGTTGCCCACGACGCTGCCCACGCTCGACGAGCTTCTGGGCCGGAGCGGTCTCGACGCGTCCGGCGTGACTGATCATCTGCTCGACCTGACCCGCGAGCCACCGGCGACGGGTCACGTCTACACGCTCCACGCCGAACTGGAGGGCGGAAAGCTGCTCCCCGTCTTCGACGATCTGCTCACGGGCTGGCGTGCGCAGGGTTACGAACTCGTCAGTCTCAGGGACTATTTCGACGGTTTGCCCTCGAAGTTCCTGCCACGACACGACGTGACGGACGCCGAGGTCGAAGGCCGCAGTGGCACCCTCTCCGTGCAGGGTCCCGAGTTTCTCGCCGAGTTCGCGTGAGCCCCCCGTCCGCCGCGTGGAGTCGACGAATGCAGAGCCCACACGTGATTCACCAGGAGAAGACAGAGCATGCTCGAGAACCTTGAGGTACCCGATTTCTCCCTGCCCGGCACGGGAAACAGGACGTTCAGGCTCGCGGATCATCGCGGCCGCCACGTGGTGATCTACTTCTACCCCAAGGACGACACGCCCGGCTGCACGACGGAGGGCGCGCAGTTCCGCGACCTGTTCGACGAATTCCGGAAGGCCGGCTGCGAGATCTTCGGCGTCTCGCGGGATTCGCTCGCGTCGCACGAGAAGTTCAAGGCGAAGATGGCGTTTCCGTTCGACCTGCTCTCCGACGCGGACGAGGCGGCGTGCACGATGTTCGACGTAATCAAGATGAAGAACATGTATGGCAAACAGGTCCGCGGCATCGAGCGCAGCACGTTCCTGATCGATCGTACCGGCGTGTTGCGCAGGGAGTGGCGGGGCGTGAAGGTCCCCGGCCATGCGGACGCCGTGCTCGCCGCCGTTCGCGAACTCTGAGGCCGTGCCGGCCGGCCGCGGACGCGCATCACGTTCCGCGCGCCGGGTCGCCCGCCGCATGTCCCGGGACGGATCTCACGCGAAACGGAGTCACAGTTGCCGATGGTTCAGAAAAAGGGTGCCAGGGGGGTGGTCACGCGCCTGAAGACCGCCACCAAGCTGTTCGTGCTCGACACCAACGTGCTCATGCACGATCCCACGAGCCTGTTCCGGTTTCAGGAACACGACGTGTTCCTGCCCATGGCCACGCTCGAGGAACTCGACGCGAACAAGAAGGGCATGTCGGAAGTCGCCCGAAATGCCCGGCAGGCGTCGCGCTTCGTCGACGAACTGCTCGCCGACCTCCCCGGCGATCTCGGTGAGGGTATCCCGCTCGCGTCGCACGGCCGCGATGCAACGGGTCACCTCTTCCTGCAGACCGAAGCGATCCACGAAGAGCTGCCGGCCCGTCTCGCGGCCGGCAAGGCCGACAATCAGATCATCGGCGTGGTGCGGCACCTCCAGCAGATGCATGCACCCCGACAGGTCATCCTCGTCTCCAAGGACATCAACATGCGCATCAAGGCGCGTGCGCTGGGTCTGCCGGCCGAGGACTACTTCAACGACAAGGTTCTCGAGGACACGGATCTCCTGTACGCAGGCGTGCGCGAACTCGGGCCGTCGTTCTGGGACGATCACGGCGGGGAGATGGAGTCCTGGCAGCAGCAGGGAACGACGTTCTACCGCGTGCACGGCCCGCTCTGCGAGAGCCTGCACGTCAATGAATTCGTCTATCTCGAAGGCGGCGACCGCCCCTTCTACGCGGCGGTCCGCGAGTCGAGCGGACGGACGGCGATCCTCGCGACGCTGCGCGACTACACCCATCAGAAGAACAGCGTGTGGGGTATCGTCGCGCGCAACCGCGAGCAGAACTTCGCACTCAACCTGCTCATGGATCCCGAGATCGATTTCGTGACGCTCCTGGGACAGGCGGGTACCGGCAAGACGCTGCTCACGCTCGCGGCCGGTCTGGCCCAGGTGCTCGACGAGCAGCGCTACGTCGAGATCATCATGACGCGCGTGACCGTACCGGTCGGCGAGGACATCGGTTTCCTGCCCGGGACGGAAGAAGAGAAGATGAATCCGTGGATGGGTGCCCTGGAGGACAACCTCGACGTGCTCAACCAGACGGACGACGAAGCCGGCGACTGGGGACGTGCGGCCACGCGTGACCTGATCCGCTCGCGCATCAAGGTGAAGTCGCTCAACTTCATGCGCGGGCGCACGTTCATCAACAAGTACCTCATCATCGACGAGGCGCAGAACCTCACGCCGAAGCAGATGAAGACCCTGATCACGCGTGCCGGCCCGGGCACGAAGGTCGTCTGTCTCGGCAACATCGCCCAGATCGACACACCGTATCTCACCGAGGGCAGTTCGGGACTCACCTACGTGGTCGACCGCTTCAAGGGCTGGGCCCACAGCGGCCACGTCACGCTGCAGCGCGGTGAGCGTTCCCGGCTCGCGGACTACGCAGCCGACGCGCTCTAGTCCGTCACGCGACGCTCGCTTCCGGCCGCTGAAAAAGAAAACGCCGCGCTGTCGCGCGGCGTTTTCGTCTCTGCCCAACCGCCAAGTAGAGCAAGGAGCTTTTGGCCCGGTCACACGAGGGAAAGGTCGGTCTCCCCTTCCGGTCTCCTCAGTTCTCGATCTGAGTCGTGCGAGTTGCCTTTTGAGCCTTCTGTTTGCAACGTGCGTGCCAACATGAATTCCTCATTTCCCATCAACCAGTTGCGCATCCCGGCAAGACGACGCCGCAGTCATGTGTCAACTCTCCCGACAACTCAGTCGGACGGCGTCGCGGCAAAGCGGATGTCGCCGTACCAGGCGCGCACGCGGGTTCCCGTGTTGTCCGTGTCCGTGGCGACGGCCACGCCTTTCACGTGCGGCGCAGGTTCGCCGAATGCCGCCTCGAAATCCGCCGCGACGTCCCGTCGAAACCGCACCCACTGACCGGCGCGGGCGTCACCGGAAGCGACGACGATCATGCGGAGCCGGTCCGTGAATGCGCTCGGGACGATGGTCCCCACCGGGGTACCGTGGTCCCAGACGTAACAGAGCCCGGCAGCCGGCACCGCGTCTCCGTATAGCGCCCGCGCCATCTTCACCTTCATGCGCGTGAAGAACGGCAGGCGGGAGAGATCGTAGTCGAACAGCACGTACAGCCGCGCGCTGTAGTCGTCCGTGTCCCTGGCCCCCACGCCACCCCCGGGTACGGTTCGATCCACCTTCCATCGCCACCCGAGCCATGGCGTCCGGGATGGATCGACCGTGACGCTCTCCGACAGTCCCGACATGCTGCGGTCCGCCGTCGCCTGCAGGACGTGGACGCCGTCGTCATCGACGATCTCGTAACGTGTCGCCCGCGGGACCTTCGGGAGCTTCGCGACACGCCAGCCGTCCGGGACCTGCGCCCCGAGTGGCGACGTCGAGAACGGCGTCACGCGGGACGGAGCGATCGCCACGGCGCCCCCGACGGTACAGATCAGGAGCGAGCCGACCGCCAGCATCACGCGACATCCCCGACGCACGACGCCGCCCCCGGCCGCTACTGCGCCTTCTGCGCAGGCGCTTCGAGCGGCATCGACTTGAGATGGAACACGGGGCGCGACGTCTTGTCCTCGTAGTACGGCATCATCTGCGGCACCAGGGCCGCGAGCGCCGCCTGGCGTTTCGCGGGCGCCGGGTGCGTGCTCAGGAAGTCGCTCTTGCCGCCGCCCGAGACCTTCGCCATCTTCTGCCAGAGCGTCACCGCGGCGTGGGGATCGTATCCGGCGCGGGCCGCGAGCTCGATACCGATCCGGTCGGCCTCGGCCTCGGCCTCCCGGCTGTTCGGCAGCGTCACCGCGACCGCTGCCGCCGCCACCGCGGCCTGCGAAGCGATGCCGCCGTACTTCTCGCCCGCGAGCACGCCGATCACGCTCGCTGCGGTCTGCGTCGCCAGGGCCGTCGACATCTTCTCGGCCTGGTGCTTGGCGAGCGCGTGCGCGATCTCGTGCCCCATGACCTGTGCAATCTCGTCGTCCGAGGGCTTCAGGGCGACGATCAACCCGGTATAGAAGGCCATCTTGCCGCCGGCCATGCACCAGGCGTTGACCGTCTTGGGATCGTCGATGACCTTCACCTGCCAGTCCCACTTGGCCGTTTCGGGCCGGTACTTGATGGCCTGCGGGATGAGCCGCTCCGTGATCGACACGATCCGGCGTGTCACGGCGGGGTCGTCGTCGAGCTTGCCCTCCTTCTGGTAGGGCTTGAGCATCTCCACGTACGCGGCCTCGGACGAGGCGATCGCGGAGTCCTCGGACACGAGCATCAGCTGCTTGCGGCCGGTCACGGGCGCGCTCTGGCATGCAGTGAGCGCGACAAGTGTCAGTGCCGCCAGCAGACGGCCAGTCAGTACTTTCATCACGACGATCCTCAGAGTCAAACGAACAGTCGGCTGTACCGGGGCACCTTCGCGAGGAGATATTCCATCTGGTCCTCGAGGATCCGGCGATTCTGCAGGATCAGGTGCTCGTACCGGTTCGGCACGTAGGGCGCATACAGCAGAGGCATGCGGGCATCCTCGGGCGTGCGCCCGCCCTTGCTGATGTTGCAGACCCGACACGCGGTGACGACGTTCATCCAGCGATTCTTCCCGCCACGATGCACCGGGACGACGTGATCCCTCGAAAGCTCCCGTTCGCGGTACGCACCGCCACAGTAGGCACAGACGTGACGGTCCCGCCGGAAGAGCGCCGCGTTCGTGAGCTGGGGCTCGAGATGCGTGCCGCGCACGAGTTCGGCGGCACCCTTGATTGCGATGATGCTCGCCGTCGACAGCGAGGATCGCTCACCCGTGAGCCGCGAGATTCCACCGTGATACGTGGCGACGACTTCGCCGAGAGACCAGGCCACCATCCGCCGGGCGTGATAGGTGATCGCCTCCTCGACCATCAGCCACCGGTTCGGCAACCCGGCCATGTCGAGCGCAAGAATCATCGCCACCGTCAGCTCTCCTCGAACGTGCCGGCCACGGACTCGACCTCGGTCCTGCGCCGCACACCCCTACCGGCATGCGCCCCCAGTCACAGCCGGAGCAAAACCCGCGGGAAAGGCGCCGACGGCCTCGGGCGGTCACCCGGACGAACCGGTTCCATTCCCTCGGAAAGTATACGATCCGGTGGCGACGTTTCACCAGCGTGAAGGCGCACGCGCCTCCGGTCGGGATCAGACGGTTCGTTCCGTGACCGGCGACACCTTCTGGATCGTGATGGCATCCACCGGACAGACGGCCTCGCACTGGCCGCAGCGAATGCACTGATCCTGGTCGATCCACAGCCGGTTGTAGTAGAGCGAGTCGGTCTTCCCGGGTTCGACGGGATCGTAGCCGGTGATGCGCCCTTCCTCGTCGCGATGGAGGCCCGCGATCTCGACGATGCAGCCCGCAACCGGCTTCACCTTGATGCACTCGTCGCAGAGGACGCAACGGCTGTCGTCGATCTCGAACTTGTAGTGGCACAGGTAGCAACGTGACGCGGCCGCGCGTGCCGTGCCGTCTTCGTAGCCGGTCTCGACCTCCACGTCGAAGGAGCGGTCCGCCGGCGGAAGTACGGGCATCGGATGGATGGGGATCGCGTTCATCGCGCTCGTGCGTCCGGTCGTCCGGCCCCCGGGTCCCTTCGAGCGGAAGGCCGGCTCGACGAGCACTCTCGTCGCGAGGCGGTCCGTCCCCATGAGGAATCCGTCCACGGCTCCCGCGCATTCCCTGGCATGTCCGATCGCCTGGATCAGCGTCGTTGCACCGAGCGCAAAGTCGCCCGCCGCGAAGACGTTGCGCAGCCCCGTCCGGATGCGCGAACCCGACCGCAGCCAGCCGTCTCGCGCCACCAGAGTCTCCGACAGCGTTCCCCGGATCCACGTTGCGTCGGGATACTGCCCGGTCGCCCAGATGACGTGATCCGCCTCGACCTCGAATTCCGAGTCGGGAATCGGCTCGAATCCGGCCCGGGCAGGTCCGTCGGCCGCGACGCGTCGCGTGCACACCATGACAAGACCCGCCACCCGGCCTGCCCCGCCGGTCAGTGCCGTCGGCGTGACGTTGTTCTCGAGCCGTCCGCCCTCCGACAGGAATTCCTCCAGTTCCCCGGGAAGGACGACCATGTCCTCGCGCGAGCGCCGGTAGTGCACCGTGACCTCCGCACCGAGCCGCAGGGCCGTACGTGCACAATCCATCGCGGTGTAACCACCGCCGATCACCGCGACGCGGCGCCCGACCTCGCGGCGACCGCGCTCGTTCACCTCGAACAGGAAGCGCAGCCCGTGCTCCGATCCGGCGTGGTCGAGGCCCGGAAGGTCGGGCACGTTCGGGCGCAGCGTGCCCGCCGCCATGACGACGGCGTCGAAATCGGCCGCGAGTGCCTCCAGCGACGGGTCCGTCCCGACCTCGACACCGCAGCGAACGTCCACGCCAAGCGCGGTCACCTGTCCGATCTCCCGGTCGACGAGCGCCCTCGGCAACCGGAATGCCGGAATCCCCTGGTTCAGCATGCCGCCGGGACGCTCGTGCTTCTCGAGGACGGTCACGGCATGTCCGAGCAGGGCCAGTTCGCGGGCGCACGCGAGACCCGCCACGCCCGCCCCGACGACCGCCACGCGACGCCCCGTCGCACCGAACCACGGCGTCGGCACCACGGGGGGTCTCGCGAGGTGGTCGGCCGCCGAACGCTTCGAGAAGCAGATCGCGACCGGATCGCCGTTGCCCGCGCGACCGTGACGGCAGGCGTCCTCGCACGGACGTGAACACACGCGACCGAGGATCCCCGGAAAAACGTTGTCACGCAGGTTGATGCGATAGGCGTCGTCGAAGCGCCCCTCGTACACGGCTTCCAGGTAACCGGGAATGTCGGTACCCGCCGGACAGGCCGTGCGGCACGGCACGTTCTTCGCGAGCCAGTCGAAATCCTGGGGTGAGGCACTGGTGACCGGCCGATCGCCCCCGGCATCGAGCGAGAGCGCGGTGGCGCGCTTGAAATCCTCCGGATTGCCGCTACGGCGATTCACACTTCCCCCCACACGATGCGAGCAGTGCGCACGCTGCACGCGCGCGCCCGGCACTCAGAAGAGTCCGAGGATCTTGCCGTCGGACGACAGGTCGATCTTCGTCGCTGCGGGGAGCTTCGGCAAGCCCGGCATGGTCATGATGTCGCCGCAGATCGCAACGACGAATTCGGCGCCCGCGGACAGCCGGACCTCCCGCACGTGGACGGTGTGGCCGCTCGGGGCACCGCGCGCCTGCGGATCGGTCGAGAACGAGTACTGGGTCTTCGCGATGCACACCGGGTAGGTGCCGTACCCGTCGTCCTGCAGCCGCTGGATCTGCGACTGGACCTTGGCGTCGGCGGTGATCCCGCCTGCACCGTAGATCTTCTTCGCGACGGCCTCGATCTTTTCCCAGAGGGGCGTGCTGTCCTCGTAGGCGAACTTCAGCGAAGCCTCGCCGCCGTCCACGAGCTCGACCACCTTGCGCGCGAGATCTTCCGCCCCCTTGCCGCCTTCGGCCCAGTGCCGCGCCTGGACCACGGGAACGCCGAGAGCTTCCATGCGTTCCTGGATGACGCGATGCTCCGCGGCGGTGTCCTGCACGAAATGATTGACCGCGACGACGCAGGGCAGTCCGAAATGTTCGCGCACGTTGCGCACGTGTCGCTCCAGGTTCGTCATGCCGCGCTCGAGCGCCTCGAGGTTCTCCTGGCCGAGAGCCTTGAGATCCAGGCCACCGTGGTACTTGAGAGCCCGTACGGTCGCCACGATCACGGCGGCACTCGGCCGCAGGCCCGACTTGCGGCACTTGATGTCGACGAACTTCTCGGCGCCGAGGTCCGCACCGAAACCGGCCTCCGTCACGACGTAGTCGGCGAGCTTGAGCGCGCTGCGCGTGGCGATGACCGAGTTGCAGCCGTGCGCGATGTTCGCGAACGGACCGCCGTGGATGAAGGCCGGATTGTTCTCGAGCGTCT
Organism: Betaproteobacteria bacterium; assembly: GCA_016125475.1. Lineage (GTDB taxonomy): Bacteria > Pseudomonadota > Gammaproteobacteria > Burkholderiales. The sequence continues at coordinate 94,792 of WGLR01000004.1, read as the reverse complement.
GGACGAGGTTGGGCTTGAGCGCATCCCGCAGCAGGACCGTCATCGCACCGTGCGCCTCGAGATCGCGCGCCCGGACGGGACGCTGGTCACGCGTGTACCCCACGACGACGTTTCCGAGACGCTCCTTCAGGTCGGAAAGGGACGACGCGAGGCAGAAGATCGCCATGACCTCGGACGCCACGACGATGTCGAAGCCGTCCTGGCGCGGATAACCGTTGGCCGGACCACCGAGCGACACGACGATGTCGCGCAGCGCACGGTCGTTCATGTCGACGACCCGCTTCCAGGTGACGCGGCGCGCGTCGATGCCGAGTTCGTTGCCGTGGTGGATGTGGTTGTCGACCATCGCCGCGAGGAGGTTGTTCGCGAGCGCGATCGCGCCGAAGTCCCCCGTGAAGTGGAGATTGATGTCCTCCATCGGGACCACCTGGGCGTGTCCGCCCCCGGCGGCTCCGCCCTTGATGCCGAACACCGGCCCCAGCGAGGGCTCCCGCAGGCAGATCAGCGCGCGCTTCCCGATCCGGTTGAGCGCGTCGCCGAGGCCGACCGTCGTCGTGGTCTTGCCCTCGCCCGCCGGCGTCGGACTGATCGCGGTCACGAGCACGAGCTTGCCGTCGGGCCGGTCGGCAAGCGACTCGATGTATTCGAGAGAGATCTTCGCCTTGTAGTGTCCGTAGGGATCGAGGTGCTCGTCGGGGATACCCAGTCGCTCGTGGGCAAGGGGGATGATGCGCTTCAGAGTCGCGCGCTGGGCGATTTCGATATCCGACAAAACGGGGTCTCCTGCAGAAAAACTGTCCCGCGGCCGGGACTTCATTCGTGGAACGGGAACGAACGGTACGAACACGGGATCACGACCCGGGGCAACGGGCCGGGCCCGATGCCCGACGCGCGTCGGACCGACGTCCGACCCGCATGCCGCCACGACGCAACCGACCCCGGGACGAACCGCGACCCGTCACGCGAACGGGAAAGGAACACACTCCGGCCGGACGGCAGTCGGCGCGACGCGCACCGGCACATTCGTCGGCCGGATTGTAACGATCAGGGCTTTTCGAGCAACCCGTTTCCCGCGCGCCCGGGCGCGGCGAAGGCCGTCGTGGTGGCTCGGATGCCCGTGACCCGAACCACGATCGCACGCTCGCACGAGCCGTGGACATGTGCTGCCCCGGCTGCGTACGTGTGCGGAATGCCCGTCATGCCCGGCGCGCGCCTCACGCGTACCGCACACGGGCCGGGTGCGTGGCGCCTCCCGTCCTCGTAGCCACCGCACCGTCCGGATGCCGTCGGGTGCGCTCGTCGCGCCTCATGGCTTCACGAACTTCAGCGTCATCCGGTCGCTCTCGCCGATCGCGGAATACCTGGCGCGGTCTTCGTCCCCGAGCCGGAAGGTGGGCGGCAGTGTCCACACGCCGGCCGGATGGTCCGTCGTGTCGCGAGGATTCGCGTTCACTTCGGATTTCGCTGCCAGACGGAAGCCCGCCTTTTCCGCGGTCTCGATGACGTAGCGCTCGGTGAGGTAGCCGGACGCGATCTGCGCCTCGAAAGGCGTACCCGGTTTCGCGCGGTGATCGACGACACCGAGCACGCCGCCGGGCTTCAGGGCCCTGAAGAACGCCTTGAACATTGCCTCGGCGCTCCCGGACTTCGCCCAGTTGTGGACGTTGCGGAACGTGAGCACCAGATCGACGCTGCCGGCAGGCGCGGCGTCGGGATACATCGGCGGCAGCAGCTCCGTCGTCTTCACGTCGCCGTAGACGTCGGGGCGCTCCGCGATCTTGCCGAGGAGCACCTTGTCGGCAGCCTTCAGGAAGCCCGGTGCCTTGTCCCAGCTCACGGGAAAGCGTGCCGCGTAGAACGTGCCGGCCTCGCGCAGGACGGGGGCGATGATCTCCGTGTACCACCCGGCCGCGGGCCAGACCTCCACCACCGTCATGTCGGGACGAAGCCCCAAGAACAGGAGTGTCTCCCTCGGATGGCGGTAGACGTCTCGCGCACGGTGCGCGGGGCTGCGGTGATCGCCCGCGATGGCGCGGTCGAGCGATGCTGAAACATCCGTTGCCGCGTGCGCCACACCGGCGAACACGGCACCGGCAGTCGCGAGAGCGGACAGTACGGCGCGGACTCTCATGGTTCCTCCTCGTTGCTGGATCGTTGACGAGCACGACGGATGCGGCCGCCTCCGGAGCGCCCGCCTTGCGCCGGAGTGTAGGGCCTGTCGATGTCATGAGCGAACACGCGACATCGGCCGGCATCGTGATCGACCGGCGTGTTCCGCGATGACGGCGTCGACGGAATCGTGACCACCGATCGTGGCCGACGATCGCGCAGGAGCCGAAGCGGGTATGGCAATCCGGACCCGGAGCGGGTTCCGGCCCCGGTGGCGAAGCGGGAGTAAAATCGACCTCAGTTGGTCGGCGAGCGAGGCGCGAGTCGAAAGCCGTGGCACAGGGGTGGTGCCGGCCTGCCGAGCGCATGCGAAGCCTTCTTTTTCAAAATGTTATGGCACAAACGTGTGTGATGTCCGCACGCGGAGGCGACGTCGGAGACCCGGCGTCGACGGAAGCTACGCCAGCCTGTACGAGAGCGGGGAAATTTCCCCGCCGGCGCACGGCAGGCCCCCGAGACTCCCGTCGGATCAAGGCCTTGGAACACCTCCACAGGGCCGGGCACACGGTCTGCGTGCGTCGGGGAGCCGGCTTGCAATCCGCTCCCGGTAGGATGGAGGGATTGGCAAATGGCCCGTCTGCCTGCGGATCGCCCGCCCCGTGCGGGAAAAGGACGAGGAAGAACAAAACCGATGATTGTCTATGACCTGATCTGCGCCGCAGAACACCGCTTCGAAGCGTGGTTCGCGTCGGCCGAGGATTTCGAGCAGCAGGCGGGCACCCCCATGCTGACCTGCCCGCTCTGCGGCTCGGACGAGGTCCGCCGGGTACCGGCCGGCATCCACGTCGCCAAGCACGGACACAGGGAGAACGCGCCCGCGCCGCCTCCCGATCACGGCCACGTGGCCGCCTTCTCGGACCCCAAGAACGTCTGGGCGGCCCTGCGCAAGATCCTGAGCAGTTCCGAGAACGTCGGCCAGCGCTTCCCCGAGGAAGCCCGGCGCATCCACTACGGCGAAGCCCCGAAGCGCTCCATCCGCGGGGAGGCGAGCAGCGAGGAAGCACAGGCCCTGCGGGACGAAGGCATCGAGGTCCTGAGCCTGCCCATCCCCCCCACCGAAGACCTGCACTGACACCGATACGCCGCGAAGCGGCGTATCGGCCCACCGCACCACGCGCGGCCTCGCCGCGCCCCTCCAGACCAAGTCATTGACCTGAATATATTTTTTCGGCGCCTCGCAACGAGGCTCGAGAAAAGGCTTGCCAGCCGCCGCCGGGCTGTATACAAATACAGCTGTATATCCGGACAGGAGATGACCATGGACGACCAGCAGGCCGCAGACATTCTCTCCGCACTCGCAGGCGGCAGGGATCCCTTCAGCGACGCGACATTCCCCCCGGACAGCCCCTATCAGCATCCGGACACGGTGCGCGCCCTGTTTCACGCCCTGCATCGGCTCCAGACCGTGGAAATCGCATCTCCTCCGGCCGGCGAACCGCGCGAACGACGCAGCAAGTCCGCTTCGCCCCGCACGAACGGCAATGCCGGCAAACCCTGGTCCCCGGAGGAAGACACCCGCCTCGCCGAAGGTTTCGATGCCGGCAGGGATCCCGACGCGCTCGCCTCCGACCACGGCCGCTCGCGGCTTGCCGTCGAGATCCGGCTCGCGATGCTCGGGCGTCTGCCCATGCCCGGAAAGGCCCGATACGCGACCGCTTCCCGTCCGGCTCCGCCGACGGCCTGCGAGCCTGCGTGGACACGTTATGCCGTCCCCGTCTGAATCCCCTCTCATGACCAACCGGAACATGCCATGAGCGAACGCCCCCTGACCCCACGCCAGCAGGAGATCCTGCAACTCATCCGCGATGCCGTCGCCGCCACCGGCCTGCCTCCCACGCGCGCCGAGATCTGCGAGGCCTTCGGATTTTCCTCACCCAACGCAGCCGAGGATCATCTGCGCGCCCTCGCGAGGAAAGGCGCGATCGAACTCTCCGAGGGCATTGCACGCGGCATCCGGCTGGTGGAGCCCCTCGGCCTGCCACTGGTCGGCCGTGTCGCCGCCGGTCGACCCATTCTGGCCGAACAGCACATCCAGGGCCGCTATCAGGTGGACCCCGCCCTGTTCACGCCGCATGCCGACTACCTGCTCAAGGTCCGGGGCCTCAGCATGCGCGATGCCGGCATTCTCGATGGCGATCTCCTCGCCGTGCATCGCGCGGCGGAGGCCCGGACCGGCCAGGTCGTCGTGGCCCGCCTCGAGGACGAGGTGACCGTCAAGCGTCTCCGCAGACAGGGGGCCGTCGTGGAACTGTTGCCGGAGAACCCGGAGTTCGACCCCATCGTCGTGGACCTGCGCAAGGATTTCTTCGCGATCGAAGGCATCGCCGTGGGCCTGATCCGCAGCGGCAAGATCGCATGAAACCCTGACGCCCCATTCCCGCCTTTCAGGAGATCTCATCATGAGCATCGTCGTCGAGCCCTTCGTCCGCAATCTCGCGCAACACACGGATTCGCCCGCGCCGAGAGGACGGCACATCAACCGCCAGTTGCGCGCTGCCGCCGACCGCATTCTCTGGAATCATCTGCGCGACTGCCGGCTGGGTGGCGCCAAGTTCCGCCGCCAGTATCTGGTCGGCCTGTATCTCGCCGATTTCATCTGCCCGGAAGCAAGGCTCGTCATCGAACTCGAGAGCTCGCTCACATCCCCACTGGCTTCCCATGCCAACGCACGGCGCGCGTTCTTTCATGCGCACGGCTACCAGATCCTGCGCATACGTGATCGCGACGTCGTGACACAGACCCGGGCGGTGCTCGACACCATCCGCAATGCGCTGACGTTCAGGTGACCTGACGGCGCGGAAATGTCGCGTGGCTCGTCCCCGACCCTTTGCACGCTCACCCTGCACGCGCACCCTGCATGCTCCGAAGCGCGCGACCGTCGCCGAGCCCTGAGCTGCACCGTTCACTGCACGTCGCAATCAACCTCACGATCAACCGCTTCTGCCGCCGACGATGCTTTCGCTCGAGACCTCTCCGCTCAAGGCCCACCTCTGGCGCGGGGACGCCCGGGCCGACGTCGCGGTCTCCAGCATCCCGAGCGGGCACGCTGAACTCGACGAACTGTTGCCGGGCAACGGCTGGCCACGTGCCGCGCTCACGGAACTGCTGGCCGCACAGTCCGGAATCGGTGAACTGTCACTGTTCCTTCCCGCGCTTGCGCGCCTGTCGGCAGAGGAAAAGTGGATCGCGCTGGTATCGCCCCCGCATCTGCCTCATGCACCGGCCCTTGCCATGGCATCCGTGGACCTCTCGCACCTTCTCGTCGTCCAGGTGCGTGACGGAGCGGACACGCTCTGGACCATGGAGCAGACCCTGGCTTCCGGTGCCTGCAGTGCAGTCATCGGCTGGCCCTCGTTCATGAACGAACGTGCCCTGCGCCGGCTGCAACTCGCTGCCGAGAAGGGGCGCGCCTTCGGGGCCTATTTTTCCGCCGGCCAGGCCACGAGCAGTTCGCTCGCATCGCTGCGGCTGCAGCTCTTCCCGGCTGCCGGGCGACTCGGCATCCGCGTGCTCAAGGTGCGCGGGCCCGGGATCGGCACCACGTTGACACTCGATCTCCGGACACGCATTCCACCGCGCGACACGGAATCGCGACACCCTGTACAGCCTGCAGGACAGCAGGCTGTCGCCTGATGGCCGCCTTTCGGATCCGGTGTCTCCATGCTGTGGCTCGCGCTCCATCTGCCCCGCCTCCCGCTGGACATCTTCCGGCGCAGCACGGAGGACACCACGCCCGGCACGGACGCGAACGTGCAGATCCCTTTCGCGGTTTCGTCGAACGGGTCGCGGCCGGTCGTCCTGCTCCCCGACGCCACCGCCCGGGGACAGGGTGTCCGGGCGGGCATGTCGCTGTCGGCGGCGTACGCGCTGGCACCGGAACTCCGGGTCCGCGCCCGCGACACCGCCCTGGAAGCGGAGACACTCGAGACGCTGGCACTCTGGGCGGAACAGTTCACGCCCTCCCTGAGCCTCGAATTTCCCGATAGCCTGCTGCTGGAGATCGGCGGATGTCTGCGACTGTTCGACGGTCTCGACGCCCTCCTCGATCGAGTCCGGCAGGGACTCCACGACCTGGGCTTCGATGCACTGCTTGCAAGTGCTCCGACGCCGTCCGGGGCCCTCCTGCTCGCACGGAGCGGTCTCGAACTCCAGGTGCCCGACGAAGAAACGTTGCGCCGGCGGATCGGCCAGTTGCCGGTCGAGAGCCTCGATGCCTCCCCCCGTATCGTGGACGCCCTGCGCCGTCTCGGGCTCAGGACACTGCACGAGTGCCTGCAGCTTCCGCGCGACGGACTGGCCCGCCGGTTCGGTCCGGAACTCGTCGATCACCTCGACCGGGCCACTGGCCGGATGCCCGATCCACGCAAGCCGTTCGTCCCGCCACCGGATTTCACTAGCCGTCTCGTCCTGCCCGTTCCTGTGCCTCATGTGGAACAGGTGCTCTTCGGGGCGACGCGTCTCGTGACGGAACTGGCCGGCTTCCTGCTCGGACGCGGCGCAGGCGTGACGCGGTTCACCTGCTCGCTCGAACACGAGGAGATGCCCGCCACGCACGTGGACATCGAACTGTCCATGCCCAGCCGTGATCCGTCACACCTGGGTCTGCTGTTGCGCGAGCACCTCTCCCGGCGACAGCTGCCCGCCCCCGTGGAAGCGATCGGATTGCGATGCACCGAGACGATGCAGCTCGCACCACGCAACTTCTCGTTCTTCACTTCGCGATCAGACACCACCGAGGAACGCATCACGCTCGTGGAGCGGCTCCGGGCAAGACTCGGACGAGCCTCCGTGCATGGCCTCGTACTCGTTCCCGAACATCGTCCCGAACTCGCTTTCCGGGAGGCAGAGCCCGGCACGAGCAGCACGTATCACCCGGAAAAGGAACGACCCCTGTGGCTGCTGCACGTCCCCCGCCCTGTCGATCCCGCCGGACTGCAGTTGCTCGACGGCCCGGAGCGGATCGAGTCGGGATGGTGGGACGGGAACGACATCCGGCGCGATTACTACACGGCACTCGATCACAAGACGTCCCGCCTCTGGGTGTACAGGGAAACGGACAGAAGGGCGGAGAGCGAACACTGGTTCGTGCACGGGGTATTCGCGTGAGCCACCTGGCGAGGGGCCCGCGAAGCGGGATCGACGGCAAGGCGATCGCGAAAAGCCGGCGACTCGCGGTGCTTCTTTCCCGTCACCTTGCAACGGAGACGGCGCGCGTGAGCCACCCGGCGAGGGACCCGCAAAGCGGGATCGACGGCAAGGCGATCGCGAAAGGCCGGCGACTCGCGGTGCTTCTTTCCCGTCACCTTGCAACGGAGACGGCGCGCGTGAGCCACCTGGCGAGGGGCCCGCGAAGCGGGATCGACGGCAAGGCGATCGCGAAAGGCCGACGACTCGCCTCCCTCCCGACCTCCCCCTCGCTTCGCGAAGGGAGGAGCGTCCGTCACTTATCGCCCATCACCTATCGCCTATTGCCTCTCGCCCCTCGCCTCATCCCCTCCCCCGCTCGCGGGGGAGGGTCAGGGTGGGGGCCATACCTTCACACGAACATTCGTCGCCTGGCACTGCATCCCCGATGAACCCCGGATTCGCCGAGCTGCACTGTCTCTCGAACTTCACCTTCCTGCGTGGCGCCTCCCACGCTGACGAACTCGTGCGGCGTGCCGCGCGACTCGGTTACCGCGCACTCGCCGTCACGGACGAATGCTCCGTCGCGGGCATCGTGCGTGCCCACGAAGCCGCGAAGGAACACGCCCTGCACCTCATCGTGGGTACGGAACTGACCCTCGCCGACGGACCGAAGCTCGTGCTGCTCGCGACCGACCGGGAGGGTTACGGCAATCTCTGCGCACTCGTCACCCTCGGCCGGCGCCGCGCACGCAAGGGCACCTACCATCTGACCCGCGACGATCTCGCCGACGGTGTACCGGGATGCCTGGTCCTCTGGCTCGATGCGGTCCCTCTTGCACCGGAAGAGGACTCTGCCGCACACACACCAACCACCGAACTCGCGCGCTGGCTGTCCGGAAGGTTCCCGGGCCGTCTCTGGCTCGCGGCCGAATCGCACCATGACCCCCGGGATGCCGCGCGGATCACGGCCCTCCGGGCATTGTCCGGGGAACTCGGCATCCCTGTCGTCGCCGCCAACGATGTGCACATGCACGTCCGCAGCCGCCGTGCACTGCAGGACGTGCTCACGGCCATCCGTCTCGGCACGCCGGTCTCGGCCGCCGGTCTCGCGCTTCACCCGAACGGCGAACGTCATCTCCGCACGCTCGAGGAACTCGCAGCCCTCTATCCGCCCGCCTGGCTCGAGGAAAGCGTGCGCATCGCGGAACGCTGCACGTTCTCGCTCGACGAACTGCGCTACGAATACCCCGAGGAACTCGTGCCGCCGGGCTGGCAGCCTGCGCAATGGCTGCGCACGCTCACCGAATCCGGACTGCGGTGGCGTTTCTGCGGCGATGTTCCTCCCTGGGAAAACCTCCAGGCGACGGATACCGCGCTCGCCTTCCCGACCTGCCCCCCGACCTCTCCCGATGAAGCTCCCGTACCGTCGGCCGTCCGGGACGCCATCGAACACGAGCTCGCCCTCATCGCGGAGCTGAACTACGAGCCGTATTTCCTGACCGTCTTCGACATCGTCTGCTTCGCGCGTCGCCACCGCATCCTCTGTCAGGGTCGCGGCTCTGCCGCGAACTCCGCCGTGTGTTACGCGCTCGGCATCACGGAAGTCGACCCGTCGCGCATGTCCATGCTGTTCGAGCGCTTCATCTCGCGGGAACGCAACGAGCCGCCCGACATCGACGTGGACTTCGAACACCAGCGCCGCGAAGAGGTGATCCAGTACATCTATGGCAAGTACACGCGCGAGCGCGCTGCGCTGGCCGCCACCGTGATCTGCTACCGGCCGAAGAGCGCGTTCCGCGACGTGGGCAAGGCACTCGGCCTGGATCTCGAACAGGTCGATCGCATCGCCCGCAACATCGCGTTCTGGGATCGCGGGCCGACCGTGGAAGACCGGTTGCGCGAATGCGGCTTCGACCCGCAGTCGCGCCGCATGCGCCAGTTGCTCGCGCTCGCACGCACGCTCGTCGGCTTTCCACGCCACCTGTCCCAGCACGTGGGCGGCTTCGTCGTGTCGCGGGGGCCGCTGTCCCGCCTCGTGCCTGTCGAGAATGCCGCGATGCCCGAGCGTTCCGTGATCCAGTGGGACAAGGACGATCTCGATGCCCTCGGCCTGCTGAAGGTCGACGTGCTCGCGCTGGGCATGCTGTCGGCCATTCGCCGGGCACTCGAGTTCGTGAGCCTGGGACGAGGGCGTCCCTTCGGCATGCAGGACATCCCCGCGGAGGACCCCGCCGTCTACGACATGCTCTGCAGGGCGGATACCGTCGGCGTGTTCCAGATCGAATCACGCGCCCAGATGAGCATGCTGCCTCGGCTCCGGCCGCGCTGCTTCTACGATCTGGTGATCGAGGTCGCGATCGTGCGTCCCGGTCCGATCCAGGGAGGCATGGTGCATCCCTATCTGCGCAGGCGTCGGGGCGAGGAAGCCGTCACGTATCCGTCCGAGGCCGTGCGCACCGTGCTCGAGCGCACGCTCGGCGTGCCCATCTTCCAGGAACAGGTGATGCAGCTCGCCGTCGTCGCGGCCGGCTTCTCGGCCGGCGAGGCCGACCGGTTGCGCCGGTCGATGGCCGCGTGGCGACGCAAGGGCGGTCTCGCCCATTTCGAGGAACGCCTCGTACGGGGCATGCGCGAGCGAGGCTACTCCGAACAGTTCGCGCAGCAGATCTATCAGCAGATTCTCGGTTTCGGCGAGTACGGTTTTCCGGAATCGCACTCCGCGAGCTTCGCACTGCTCGTCTACGTATCGGCCTGGCTCAAGCACCACGAACCGGCTGCGTTCTGCGCCGCCCTGCTCAACAGCCGGCCCATGGGTTTCTACGCACCGTCGCAACTCGTCCAGGACGCTCGACGCCATGGCGTGGCGGTTCGCCCAGCCGACGTGCTCGCGAGTCAGTGGGAGTGCACCCTCGAACCTCCGGACACCCCGGTCGCGCCGCCTTCCGTCAGACTGGGGCTGCGGATGATCAAGGGGCTGACCGAGGCGGCGGCTCACCGGCTCGTGGCGGCAAGACAGGCGCCGTTCGACTCGTTCGAGCAACTCGCGCTGCGTGCACGGCTGAGCCGCCACGACCTCGAATGTCTCGCCCACGCGGATGCGCTGCACGCCGTCGCGGGACATCGCCGCGAGGCGCTCTGGGAAGTCACGGGCATCGAGCAGCGCCCGCCGCTGCTGCGCGATGCAGCCATCCGGGACGACACGCCCGAACTGCCGGCCCTCACCGAGGGAGAGAACATCGTGGCCGACTACGCCAGCCTCGGGCTCACGCTGGGTCGTCACCCGCTCACGCTGTTGCGCGTGCATCTGAAGAAGCGACGAATGCTCACGGCGGAGCAGCTGCGGCATGCCCGTCACGGCAGCTTCGTGCGGGCCGCCGGCCTCGTCACGTGTCGTCAGCGTCCGGGCACGGCCAGCGGCGTCATCTTCGTCACGCTCGAGGACGAGACAGGGTCCGCGAACATCGTGGTCTGGCGCGACGTCGGCGAACGACAGCGCCGCGTGCTGCTGGGTGCGAAACTGCTTGCGGTGCACGGCGTGCTGGAACGCGAGGGAGACGTCGCTCATCTCGTCGCGGCGCGCCTGGAAGACCTGTCGATGCTTCTTGGGAACCTCACGACGCAATCACGGGATTTCCACTGAGGGAAGGCAAGCCTTCCCTCCCCCGTGCCGGAGACTCACGCCTTGAATGGTGACGGAATCACGTCGAACCATGGCCATGACACTTTCGATCACCGAACGACGCACACGATCAACGGTGACTCGGTTGGCGACTTTCCCTGATGCCCGGAACACCATGCTCGCCGGCGCAAGCGGATCTGCCCCGGTAACGATCCTCGATGGACCAGGGTTGGACGAGCGATACGCGGCAACACAAGGCGCCTCGACGACCGCTATGCTTACTGACGTACTCGGGTCGACCGTTGCGCTCGTCGGTTCGGCCGGTGGGGTGGTGGGCAATTTCATCTACGAGCCCTATGGGCAGGCCACGCAGAGCGGCTCCGCGGATTCCATTTTCAGGTTCACGGGACGGGAAGACGACGGCACGGGGTTGATGTACTACCGTGCGCGGTAGGTACTATGCACGTCGGTTGGCGCGGCTCATCTCGGAAGATCCGATCGGATTGGCGGGGGGGTATAACTTGTATGGGTATGTGGGGCAAGGTCCCATTCAATATGTCGATCCTCTTGGACTTGCCGAGAAACCCAAGCCCTGGTTTGACACGAAGGGGGCGGACTCTATAGATGGCAGACAGGGGCCATCGGATCAGTCAGGGCGTGTTCCAAGAACAGGGGATCCCATCGAGAAAACCGGTGAGGTTCGTCCAGATTGGCGCGAGAAGGCAGTCGAGAAGGCCGTCAAATGGATCGTTGATCGGATCTGGAAGAACGCTACCGGGTTTCCTGCAATTTTCGCCCAACGATGGATCGCTGGTGCCATCTGGGGAATGAGGCCAACGCCCGTTGGCTGTGCGGAACTGGACTGCAACGGTAACGGGATACCCGACTTCTCCGAGCCACAGATGTGTGAAGTCAAGTAAGGAAACGGCATGAATGATCGACTGCAAGACGATTTGCGGGCGGCATCGAAGGCCAATGTCTTAATCAGTGAGCTTCTCGGCATTCCGTCATATCTTGCCATGTTCCTCATATCGATTAGGTATTCTGGAGATGGCTGGCTTCGCTACTCGTTGGTGTTCATTTGCTTTGTGCTCATCTACCATCACGTCTACTCCCACGTATTCAGAGGTTTCGACAATCGTCTTTCCGCAAGAGGGGCTGCACTCTTCTTCTTTGGACAGGTTGTCGTCTGGGGGGTGATTCTCGGAGTTTTGTTCCGATTCTGAGCGCGCCACGCGGTGTCGATGCGCTACGACGAGGTGGGCAACGTGGCAAGCTTCACCGACCCGAGAGGCGGGGTGACGAGCTACACCTGGGACGCAAAGAACCGCCTGATCACGCGCACCGACGCGCTGACCCACGCCGAGAGCTTCGTCTACGACGATGCAGACAATCTCGTCTCTCACACCGACCGCAAGGGGCAGGTGACGGCCTGCACCTACGACGAGCTGAACCGTCGCACGCAGACGACCCGGCAGGGCGGGGCGACGACGAGCTACACCTTTGATGCCGGCGACCGGCTCACACAGGTCACCGACAGCGTGTCGGGAACGACCTCGCGCACCCGCGACAACCGCTTCGACGCCCTAGCCTCGGAGACGGTACCGCTGGACGTGGGCACCAGCACGACGGGCTACGTCTACGGCACGGCAGCCGGCGGGACAAGGATGCAGGTCAGCCGCCGGACGGAAGTGACCACCACCTGCGACGACGGCAACCGGATCAGCGAGGTGATGCAGGGTAGAAACGCGTTGAGTCCGACAAAGTAGCCCGCGAGGTGACAACCGGTGTGGCCTGATCGGTGTATGGACAACTCGACGTCAAACCGCCCATGGATCGATTACGGGAATGTCGAGATCACTGAAGTGGCGGGTGTTTCGTGTTGCAACTGCGGCTCGTCGCGACAGTGCGATACCCGCGATCATGGTGTCGCGTACATCCACCGGCAGGCCTGCCTGTCGGCGGAGCGCGGCAAGGGCGGCGGCCTCGGTCGCGGCGCGCGCATCGAAGTCGAGTATCCGGTTTTCGAGATCCTCCACAAGCAACCTTTCGAACGCGGCCTCGAGAGCGCTGCGTCGTTTCCCTGCTGGCAGTATTTTCAGGCCCAACCGCGTTTCAAAGAGAGTCACGGTCGTGATCCAGATCGAATCCGTCGGCTGGTCGTCCAGCCATTCCACCACCGCGGCGTCCGGCCGGGGACGCATCAAGGCAGAGAGAACATTGGTATCGAGGACGATCACGACGAGAGGTCAATGGGCGTTGCGTCCTGGCCGCGCAGTTCCGGAAGGTCTCCCGGAAGTCCGACCGTGCCGAATCGGGAGGCGATCCGGGATCCCAGTCCGCTGACGGGTCGCGACGGCCCCTTCACGGCGTCGCGCAGAATGTAACGGACCTCCTCTTCCACGCTTCTGCCGTTGCGTTCGGCCCGCGCTTTCAACCGCGCCTTGACCTCCTCTTCGATGTTCCGAACGATGAGCTGTGCCATGACCGCGATACCTCCGGTTACGATTGCTATCATGATAGCAAAGACCGGGCGTTATGCCGACCCAGATCTCGGACAGCGTGTCGTGAACGATCCAGCGGACCCACTTCAATCAGTTCGACGCCCCGACGTCTGAGAAGGTGCGGCCAGACCGCGAACGGCCACCACGGCACCCATGGCAATCCGACCCACGATCGGGCACGGACCTGAAACCGCGGCTTGCGAAGTCTCCTGACAGCGACGAATGGCGGGGAATCACGACAATGCCGTGCATACGACGCTCTCAATCGCCGAGCGACGCGCACGATCCGCGGTTACTCGGTTGGCTACTTTCCCTGATGCCTGGAACATCGCGCTCGCCGGCGCAAGCGGATCTGCCCCGGTAACGATCCTCGATGGACCAGGGGTGGACGAGCGATACGCGGCAACACAAGGCGCCTCGACGACCGCTATTCTTACTGACGTACTCGGATCGACGGTTGCGCTCGTCGGTTCGGCCGGTGGGGTGGTGGGCAATTTCATCTACGAGCCCTATGGGCAGGCCACGCAGAGCGGCTCCGCGGACTCCATATTCAGATTCACTGGACGGGAGGACGACGGCACGGGGCTGATGTACTACCGTGCGCGGTACTACAACCCGAGGATGTCGAGATTCATCTCGGAAGATCCGATCGGGTTGGCGGGGGGGTATAACGTCTATGCGTATGTCGGAGGCAATCCGACGGGGGCGACGGACCCAACGGGTCTGTGGTCAGTTACTTTCGGAGGCTACGCCGGTATTGGTGGTACCGTCATATTCGGGAGCGATGCGGCCACAGGCGGCGGCTTTATGACCGTGAATGTTGGCGTGGGAGCAGGGGTAGGCGTTAGCTACAATCCGTTCGGAGGACGACCTGGCTCTGAGGAAGGGCAAGCCGATAGTGGTGGAGTGGGTGCAGGTGTCTTCGGTTCGGCGACATTCAATGCGAGGCCGTTCCAAGGAGCGATCGCCGGTCATCGTGGTGCAAATCTTCCCATAACAGGCAGACCCTACCCCGTTGCCCCATATGCGGAGGCCGGACCGAGTTTCTCGGTCGGGAACTCTTGGGGAATAAACGCGAACGCAGCAATAGGCATCGCGTTCACGATTTTCGGTCGCCGGTGCCCCACTCACTCGCCATACGGGGCACGATGACAATGCTGAAATGGCTGGTCATTCGGAAACCGAAGGCTCTCCTATACTTCGGAGTTGGGCTCGCATCAGTCATCTACCTTTCAATCTATGCCTTGGTTTGGAACTCGCAAGCCTACGAAACTGCCGTTCAGGCTGTTCGGGATTCTGAGTCGATACGGAGTAATCTCGGACGCATTTCTACAATTTGGTTGAAGCCTGCTGGGTTTCGCGTCAAGTATTCAGGTTCAGTGGGCACCGCGCACTTTGTAGTTCACGTTATGGGAATGAGTCGCTCTGGTGAAGTGTCCATTGACCTTGCGTACGAGGTCGATCACTGGAATATCGTTCAGCTGTATCTCGACGGAATGCCTATTGATTCGACTGGGAACTGATAGGTCGCGCCTTCGGAAAGCGCGGGGTCGTAAGACGGACTCAAATGGAGATGCGCCTTGCTCCGTCGCCCTCATCACGTGCTGATCCGAGATGCCCGGTCTCTGCGGTCGGGTCAGCCAAGGGAAGCCAAGATGGATGTTCAGACCTTTGCTCTTTCGCGTTCATCTGAACATGAAGGTCCGCGGCACGAAGACCGTGCGGCCGAGCTGTCACCGCAATACATCATCCCCGCTCAGCACCACGACAATTCACCCGGGGGGGTATGCAGCAGCTCCCGGATGTTCGCCTCGATCACGCGATAGCCGACGTTGCCGTTCAGTCGCTGACGGCCCTCGTTGAAGATCAGCGTCGGGCTCACCGTCACGCTCTGGTCCCGCACGAGTTCCAGGTCGCGCCCCATCTCGGCGAAGGCTTCTCCCGAAGCGATGGCCTGCTCGATCGGGCCGGCCGGGATGCCGAGGCGTTCCGCGATAGTGAACTGGACGCTCCGGTCGGAGATGTCGGCGAGTTCCGCGAAGAACGCGCGCCGCAGCGCCCAGATCATCGACTCGAACGCCGGCGAACCGTCGGCCGTGCACGACACGCCCGCCCGCTCGCAATGTCTGAGCGCGCAGAGAAACAGGTGAGCCGAGAGGGACGAGTGCGGCACGCATCCCACCCACACGTCGGGATGCACCGTCA
The DNA here is from genome assembly GCA_016125475.1 of Betaproteobacteria bacterium. Lineage (GTDB taxonomy): Bacteria > Pseudomonadota > Gammaproteobacteria > Burkholderiales. Next base: position 79,168 of record WGLR01000004.1, on the reverse strand, counting down.
CGTGCGGATACTTCGCGGCCACCCCGCGGACGTGCTCGGAATAGGCCCCGAGCCCTCCCCTGTCCTTCCAGCGCGCCTCGAGCCGCTCGCGCGGATTCCCGAATATCGGCACGAAGTGGTGCTCGAGCACGACTTCCTGCGGGAAGTGGTGCTCGAGCTCGTCCAGGCGAACCTGGGCGATGTAGGCCCAGACGCAGAGAATGTCGGTGAAACAGGAGACGCGGATGGGTTCCATGACGGCCGGTTCTCCCGTCAGGCGGGAGACTCAGTGACGAAACCCTTATTATCGGCGCGATGCGCGCCCTGGACACCGGGACCGTTTCGCCAGCCCCGTCAGCGAGGAATCAGCCTCGCCGCATGCTTCGCGGACGCGGAGGACGAAGAGAACGAAAACCCGTTGGCAGCACGTGTCCGGAGACATGTGCAGCCAACGGGCCGGGAATCAGTCATGGCCCCGCACGGCGGGCCGGATGTGCGCTCAGCGGAGGGTGCGCGCGCGGAAGTACAGTGCGCCGTCGCTCGCCCGGAGACGGGCTTCGAGGTCGGCCATGTCGGTGGCCTGGGCAAGGTAGGCCTCGCGCTCGCGGACTTCCTGCTCCCAGGTGGACTCGAGCAGCGGCCGGAGCACACGGGCGAACCAGGACGAGACACGGGATTCGTCGGACGCATCGCCGGAGGACATCGGACGCCCGATCACGACACCTTCGCTGCAATGCCGCAAATCCACGTTCCCGGTAGCGCTTTTGGCCGCCAGGTTGCGCGCGTCGGCAGTACGGGCGGAAGCGTTCACGACTGTCGAACTGTCACTTTCATCGGCTTTGGAAGACATTTGACACCTCTATGATTTGGATTGAAAACTGAGACTCGCTCAGGGACGGCTTCACTGTAGCCCAGGGCCTTCCCCGGATGCCAATCGTTTGTTCGGATGAACCTGATAAACGCTGTTTATCGAACGTGACACCGACATGCTGCGTCGCATCATCATGTGCTAGCATCGGCACGTTTTTTCAAGACTTGAGGGTCAGTGGAGCTCTATCAGATCAGAAGCTTCGTGGCGGTCGCGGAGGCCGGAAACTTCACGCGCGCCGCCGAGCGGCTGCACATCAGCCAGCCTGCGCTGAGCGCCCAGATCAAGGCGCTCGAGAACGCGCTCGAACTCGAGCTTTTCGAGCGCCGCCCGAACGGCGTCACGCCCACGGCGGCCGGCGCGAGACTGCTCGTGTGTGCGCGCAAGGTGCTGGATGCGGCCCGCGCCTTCCGGGACGAAGCCCGATCCATCAAGGGGGACATCGCGGGCGTGGTCACCGTCGGCACGGTGTCGGACCCGCAGTTCATCCGCATCGCAGCCTTCATGGCTGCCGCCATCGAGCGCTACCCGCGGATCGAGATCCGCTTCCATCACGAGGTTTCCGGGGAGGCTTTCGAGAAGGTACGCGACGGGCTACTGGACGCGAGCTTCTATTACGGCGACCTCGAGCACCAGGCCGTGACGGGTCTCCCCCTGCGGGAGATCACCTACCGCATCGTCGCGCCGTCGGCGTGGCGGGAACGCCTGGCCCACGCCACGCTCGCGGAAGTCGCCGTCGAGCCGTGGGTCATGACGCCCCCCATCAGCACCCATCATCAGATCGCGAGCGGCCTGTTCAAGCGGATCTCGATCTCGCCCGCCAAGGTCGTGGAAGCCGACGACGAGTTCGTGGTGAGTTCGCTCGTGGAATCCGGGCTGGGCATGGGCCTCATGCGCGAGGATCTCGCCGAGACCGCCGCGCGACGCGGAGCGGTCTGTCTCTGGGGGGACATCAAGCTCACCACGACCCTCAAGTTCATCTATCAGCGCACCCGGCGGCACGACCCGGTCATCGATGCGCTCGTCGACATCCTCAGGAACGTCTGGGGCACCACCGAGGACGCGGAACATTCCTGAACCGCCCCGGGTCGGGTAGCCGGGCGCAGACGGTCAGGCGCGCACGGAGATCTGCTTCGCGCGCGCGAGCAGCGTGTACTTCGTGACGAGATCCGGGCCCAGGCTGGCCGGCCACCGGCCATTCTCGACATACCCCAGGAACTGCGCGAGCACGGCACCGAAGTGCGCTTCGTGGGACGTTCGCAGCCGTCCGGGCACGCCCACCCGGTAGACGTCGCCATCGCGGTCGATCGCGAGCCCCGGAAAGTCATGCTGCAGTCTCGATTCGGCCGACCGCACGACCGCGTCGTAGCGCGCACCGCCCGCCACCGGACGGATCGTGAGACGGGTGCGATGACCGGTGTCCGGCCCCTGATCGATCACGAGTTCCGCGCGCGTGCCGCGCACGATCGCGTGGTGCGTGTCACCGCCTCCCTCCGGCACGGCGAGATTCCACAGCGAATCGATGCGCACGGGCACGCCCCTGAGGCGGTAGTCGATCCGGGCATTGCAGAGATACTCGAGCTGGCCGTCGCGGACGGCGGCAGCGATCGCGTCCGGATAGCGGTCGAGACCGGTGATGCGGGAGAAGATGTCCGGAGGCACGACGGTAGGCCACTGGCGCGCACCGCGGAGGTCGACGTCGCGCTCGTAGTCGAGTGCGGCATCACCTCCCACGAACCACTGCGCGAGATCCACGAGATGCGTGGTCACGTCCGTGATGCCCTCGCCCTGGACGGCCGTGTCGAAGAACCATGGCGGTCGCACGAGCGGACGTCCGTTCACGATCTTGTAGAGGTGGTGGACGCCGCGCAGGAACACGGCCGGGTGGTCGTCGTCGCCTGCCATCTCCCCGAACACGTCCGGCATGTCCGCGAGCCCCTTCTGGACGCGGGTCATGACCTCGTGGCGCTCGGTCATGATGTCCATCGCGAGTGGCGGCGTCGTGGCCGGCTCCGCGAGCAGCGGCAGTTCGCTCGCGTCGATCAGCCACGGCTTGTCCCCGAGCACGTGGAAGCCGTCGTCGTGCAGCGCGCGTATCGACGTCATCTTCTCGTCGTTCCGCCCCGCGACGATCACGATGTCGCCCGCCCGGTCGGCCCGCAGCCGCGCGAGATAGTCGGGGCCGCGGTAGATGTGCGTGAACCAGCCCGTAGGCGCTTCGGCCCGGGTGTTGAAGCTGTCGACCATGCGCAGGAAGATGTCGACATCGGGTCCGTCCTGGGCGTACACGTGGACGTCGTCCGCGATGTCCGGGTGACGGTGCTTGAGCGTGAGCCCGGCGTGGAAATGGCCGGGGTTCAGGAAGACGAGCGTGTGTCGCGCACGCGCTGACCGCACCGGCGATGACGTGGGCGCGGCGCGCACGCCTGCCGGTATCAGCGCGGCACCCGCGACGGCTCCCATGCTGCCAAGCAGGCGGCGTCGCCCCGGCTCGATCGGCCCGCGCGCGGCGCGCGACCCTCCTCTGTCGTCACTCTCACTCATCTGCATGGCTCCCGGATTGGTCTGTGTTGTCGCGACCCCGCAGGGCCACGTCCCGTGTCGGGATCGACACCAGTCCGCCCCACCGGTTCCGCAGGGTCGCCACCGGGCGTGGCCGGCGCACAGGCGTCACCCACCTGCCACCGACCGGGTCACACCGCCCTTCCGTGAGAGCGTTCCCGCGCGTGCGCGAGCAGCGTGTATCTCACGAGCATGTCACGCACCCGATCCGCCGGCCACGCGCCGGCATCGACCAGTCGCAGGAAGTCGTCGAGCACGGCCGCGAAATGCTCCTCGTGCGTCGAACGCAGCGCGGACGGAATCTCGACACGAAAACCCGCGCCCGCCCTGACGATGCCGATGCCCGGAAATTCGTTCTGCATCGCGCGCACGGTGTCGGCGAGCCGGTCACCGAATCCGGCGTCGAGCACGCGCGGAATCACGCTCACGGTAGTCACGAAACCCGTCTCCGGCCCGTTCTCCACCATCACCACGGCCCGGGTCCCGCGCAGGATCGCCCGGTGCGTATCGCCGCCGCCGTCCGGGGCCGAGAGGTTCCAGATCGCGACCACACGGGCGCGCACATCGCCCAGCAGGAAGTCCAGGCGCCCATTGCAGAGGAGATGGAGGCGATCCCCCTCGACGACACCACCCAGCGGGGCCGGGAAGGCCGGGAGCCCCGTGATGCGGGTGAACACGTCCAGGGGCACGACCGTCGGCCACTGGCTCGCATCCGCCAGCGTGACGCCGGCGGGCGAGCCTGCCTCGGTCCCGCGCAGGGCAAACCACTGGGCGAGATCGACGAGATGCGTGGTGACGTCCATGATGCCCTCGCCCTGCACGCCGACGTCGAAATACCAGGCCGGCCGCACGAGCGGGCGTCCATTCACGAGCTTGTACAGGTGATGCACGCTCTCGATCTCGATCGCGGGCGCCTCCGCATCGCCGACGAACGTCCCGAAGAGATCCGGCGACGATACGAGGCGCTTCTGGATCCTCGAGGCCACGTCGTGGCGCTCGGTCATGATGTCCAGTGCCAGCGGAGGCCCGGCCGTGACGGCCTGCAGGAGCGGCAGCTGTTCCGCCCCCACGAGCCACGGCTTGTCGCCGAGCACATGGAACCCGTCTTCGTGCAGCGCGTGGAGGGCCGACATCTTCGTGTCATTGCGACCCGCCACGACCACGATGTCGCCCGGCCGCTCCTCGCGCAGGCGCGCGAGCGGATCCGCGCAGTGCCGGACGTGCACCGCCCAGCCCGTCGGCTCTTCGGCCCTTTCGTTGAAGCTCCGGACGAGCGCCAGGAAACGATCGAGGTCTTCCCCCGGCTTTGCGAACACGTGCACGTCGTCGTCGAGTGCCGGGTGCCGGCGCCGGAGCGTGAGTGCCGCGTGGAAGTGCCCCGGATCGAGCACGACCAGAGTGTGCCTGCGCATGGACATGGTGATCGTCTCCGTGAACATTCGTCGCCGGTGTCATGGTGATGACGGCAGCGGGCTACAATCGGAACGAATCAGTCGACGACCCGGACTCCGGCACGACGAGCGACTGCCCCGGCCGAGTGTATTCCCGTCATCCGTGGCGTGCGACCGTCCGGGCCGTCGCGCCGGACGCACGGACGCGCCGACCACCCACGCACGCACGGAGGAGAACACGATGCAGAGCATGACCGGCGGACAGGCACTGGCGGCTTCACTGAAGGCCGAGGGAATCGATCACGTCTTCGGCATCGTCGGGACGCACAACTGCCCGCTCTTCGACGGCGTCCATGGCGAATCCGGCATGCGCGTCGTGACGGTCCGCCACGAACAGGGCGCGTCGATGATGGCCGCGGGTTACGCGCGCGCCTCCGGCAAGATCGCGGCGTGCTTCGTGGTGCCGGGCCCCGGCCTCACGAACGCGCTGACCGGCATGGGCATGGCCCACTCCGAATCCGCGCCCATGCTCGTGTTCGCCGGGCAGAACGCCTACAGCCAGCTCGAACGCGAAGGCGGACACTTCCACGAGCTCGTGCACTCGGTCGACATCGCGCGCGCGGTCTGCGGCTATGCCACACGCGCGTCTTCCCCCGGCGAGGTGCCACGCGTCGTGCGCGAAGCCATGCGTGCGATGCGGTGCCAGCGACCACGGCCTGCCTACGTCGAGATCCCGCTGGACGTCCAGACCGGCGCAGCGTCGGTCGACGTGCCGCCGCCGGAAACGTACAGCCGTCCGGCCGGTGATCCCGCGGCCATCGCGCGGGCCGTCGAGGTGCTCCGGTCGGCGAAGCGACCGTTCATCTTCGCGGGCGGAGGCGTTGCGAGCGGCGACGGCTCGGAAGCACTCGTGCGCGTCGCGGAGGCGCTGGGCGCTCCGGTGGTCACGAGCATGTTCGCGCGCGGCGTGATCTCCGACCGGCATCCGCTTGCCCTGGGCGACGGATGGGGCCGACTGAACCTTTACGAGGAACTGCTCGCGCAGGCCGACGTCGCGCTGGTGGTCGGATCCCGCATCGACGTCGTGTCGGACGTGAACGTCGGTGCGCGCTTCCCCGAGCGCATCGTGCAGATCGACATCGATCCGCTCGTCGTCGGCCAGCGCCGACCGGTCACCGCGGGCGTGGTGGGCGACGCGGGCCTCGCCCTCTCGGCGATCGCCGGGCAGCTTCCGAAGGGCGACGCGTCGAAGTGCTGGTTCGACATCCCGACGTTCCTGCGCCGCAAGCGCGCCTGGCTCGCCGAGCACACGGGCCCCGTGATGCCGCTCATCGAGGACCTGCGCGCGGCCCTGCCGGACGATGCGATCGTCGTCGACGACCTCACGCTCGTCGGCTACTGGATGCCCGTCCTGTTCCCCGTCTACGAGCCCCGCACCCTGATTCACCCCGGCACCTACGGCACGCTCGGATATTCCCTGCCCGCCGCGATCGGCGCGAAGCTCGCCTGTCCGGACCGGACGGTGGTCTCGATCTCCGGCGACGGCGGCTTCATGTTCACGCTGCAGGAGCTCTCCACCGCGGTGGTCGAAGGGCTCGACCTCATCGCACTCGTGTTCAACGACGGCGGCTTCGGCGCGATCAAGCACTACCAGGACCGCATGTTCGGCGGTCGACACATCGGCACGCGTCTGTCCAATCCCGATTTCGTCAAGCTCGGCGAGTCCTTCGGCGCGCAAAGCGCGCGCGTGGCGCCGGAAGAGGTGGGAGCTGCAGTCCGGCGTGCCCGTGAAGCGGGCGGCGTGTGGCTCATCGAGGTGCCGTTCGCGCCCCAGGGAAGCCCCAACATGGTCCCCTGGATGCCGTGACCCCCGGTGCGATCGAATCGGGAGGCGAGAGAAGCTGATCTTGCCTTCCACCCTTTCGATCTGCTCCGACATGCGCAAGTGCGAGCGGGACAGACGCGGCACCTGGAAAAGCCGGGTCACCCAGAGGCGCCGCGCGAGGCATCCACTACGAATGACGCTGCTTGCACGAAAGCGAGCGTGCAAGCCTGATCCCGGCAGCGCAAGGACGGGGAGAGTTCGATCGGTTCGAACGGCTCGTCCAGGTTTTTCGGCTGTTTACGCAAACGGATGCACTCAAACGTCGCGGCTGTCCGGGCCGTGCACTCGGGCCGTGACCCGACGCCTCCGTCTCCGCGCCGATCTCATCCAAACGGGTGATGCCCCAGACAACGGTAGCGAGTACCGTCCGAACGATCGCCCGACGGCAAAAATGCATGGGCTTGCCGCCGGCAGATCGCGATCGCCACCGTCGCCGGGACGTGGTCCGGCACAAGTCACCTGGGAGAGGTCAGATGCAAAAGATCAGAACATTGTGCATGGCTGGATATCTCATTTCGGCACTCGGCCTGGGCGGGACAGCCAGCGCGGCGGACGCCGGTGGATGCTACGGCGCGTACTACACGAACGTGGACGTGCTGGAGGTCGCGCCGAACCATACGGTCATCTCGGCCAATGCTTTCGGGACGGGTTATGTGACGAACGACCCCCATTCGCCACTCAAGGGCGCTGCCGGGCCGTGCCTGATCTACAACGAGATCATCGACGGAAAGCCGAACGGACAGGGGAGATGCGTTCGCACCGATCCTCAGGGCGACAAGTTGCTGATCATCGGGAAGGTCGAAGGCTTCAACGGCTCCGGCATGACCGGCACGTGGAAGCTCGTCGGCCTGACAGGCAAGTGGGTCGGCGCCTCCGGCGGAGGTGAGTGGTGGGACGCCGGTTCGGGCAAGGACAACAAGCATTACTTCCTGTGCTTCAACGGGACCTACGAGATGAGGGAGTGACGGCGCGTCCACGGAGTCCGGCTGGCGAGGAAAGAACTCTCGCACGTGGCCACCGCGGGTCGGTCGACAGCGGCGCTTTCCCCGCTGTCGACCGAACACTGCGGTCGTTCGATCCGGAACCGTGGCATTGCTCGGAGTGAACCGAGAAAACCGGTGAGGCCGAAGACGTCTCGACGTGCCTCGCCGAGGGGAAGAGCTCTCGCGAAGCGCGTCCGCGAGCGCGTCAGGCCCGCCCCTTCCGATCGAGCGCGCACGCAAGTAACCGGTCTCAGCCGATGATCGGCCGGCGATCCCGCAGCAGCAGCCAGCCGCGGAAGATGCGGTACACGAGCCAGAGCCCCGTCCCGATCGCGATGATCCAGGCGAGCGGAATGCCCACGATGGTGATGGCGACCAGAAACGCGATCACGATCCAGAGCGCGGCGAACCAGAAGCTGCGGATCTGCCAGCGGAAGTGGGATTCGAGAAACGTTCCGCGCGCGTCACCGCGATACATGTAGTTCAGGATCACCGCCACGATCGACGGGAGCCCGAACACGAACATCGTCACGATGAACGCCGCACTCGTGATTCCGATCACGATGGCGAGCGCGTGCAGCCCGTACACGACATTGGCGATCGTCACGAGTGACGGTGCCGGTTCGACGAATCCTCCCTGTGCGTCTGTCACGAGTTCCTCCTGTGTCCGGTTCAGCACTGCGTGCGCCAGGAGTGACGCGGCACGTACCCCAGCAGTCGGTGCGCCTTCGCCGTCGACTGGAGTGATTCGAACGGACCGACTTCACGCGCCACCGGCACGTCCGGGAAGCACTCCGCCATGAGGTCCCGGCTCGGCCGCCCCATCACCGTGTCGGCCGCCGCGACGATGCAGTGGTCGGCCCCCACCTGCGTGGCCTCCAGCCCCAGTCTGCACGCGAGCGCGACGTCCCGGCTGTCGACGTAGCTCCAGAGATTCCACTTCCGCACGCCCGGATCGTCCTGCCAGGTGGCGAACATCCGGTACTCCGACGGATCGATGATGTTCGAGATGCGCAGCCCGAGGAAGGACGTTCCCGGATTCCACCGGTGCATCTGCCGCGCCATTTCCTCGGACAGGCCCTTGGCGAGCGCATAGCCGCTTTCCGGCAACGACGGATGCTCCTCGGTGATCGGCGCGAAAGCCGGCTTCTCGCGCGTGAACGGCAGGCCGAACAGCGTTTCGCTGGACGCCCACACGACCCGCCCGACGCCCAGCAGCGTCGCGGCGCTGAACACGTTGTACGTCGTCATGAGGTTGTTCTGGAACGTCGTCGCATCGGGGGCGAGACCCGGTGCCGGGATGCCTGCGAGGTGTACCACGGCCTCGGCGAGTTCGAACGGGCGACGCCGCTCCACCGTCCCCGCGGCACGGCGGATCGCGTCGACGGCCTGCCCCATGTCGTTCAGGTCGGCCTTGAGGAAGTGGCACAGCGGTTCCGCCGGCGGCACCAGATCCACGTTGACGACGCGGTAACCGTGCTCGACGAGTTCGCGCACCACCGCGCGCCCGGCCTTGCCGCTTCCACCCGTGACGACGACGTTCTTCATGCTGCCTCGACCTCCATGGCGACGATGTCTCATCATATTGTGCACTCGCGGGCGCGCACACCCCGCTGGTCAGAGCTTCGTCGTATCCGAAGGTTCCGCCAGTTCCTCCATGGCCTCGAACGCGACCTCGCTCGTTCGCGTGATCGGCACGAAACGCGCGCGATGGTCCGACGGCGGCACCGTCGTGAGCACCTGTATCGCATGGACCGCGAGGCCGAAGAAACAGAAGCCGATGAAGAAGAACAGGGATGTCGGTGTCACGTTCTCGACGAGCCAGCCACCGACGAGCGGACCGAGGACGGCTCCGATCCCGTTCGCGAGAAGCAGGAAGCGCGCGACGGCAAGCTTGTTCGCGTGCGGCAGGAGATCGTTCACGTGAGAGGCTGCCGTCGAGTAGAGGGCGTACGAACATACACCGTACACCGCGCTGGCCGCGACGAAGAAACCGAAGCCCGCCCCGAGTGCGAACGGCGCAGCGACGACGGACGCCACACCCACGACGCAGATCGCGAGAATCACGCGCCGCCGGTCCACGAGGTCGGACAGTCGACCGAGCGGGATCTGCGCGACCGCGCCGCCGATGACGGCCGCCGAGATCGATGCGGCGATCTCCACGGGGGTGAAGTGCATGCGAGCACCGTAGAGTGGCGCGATCGCGACGAACGCGCTGTTGATCACGCCGCTCACGAGGGCGGCGGACGCGCCGAGGGGTACCTCCCGGTGGATCGCCACCCTGTCACCGGCCGAGTGCGGCTGCGGCGTCGGCGCCGCCGACTGCGTGAGCGCGACGGGCACGATGCCGAGCGCGACGAACAGCGCGAGCAGCGTGAACGTACGCGGGTCCTGGGGGCCGAAGGGCACGATGAGCCACTGCCCGGAACCGACCGCGACGAGCGTCAGGGTCATGTAGAAGCCGAACAGACGCCCCCGGATCTCGTTCGTCGAGAGATGATTGAGCCAGCTCTCCACGGCCATGTACAGGCCTGCCATGCAGATGCCGCAGGCGAGGCGCAGGAACAGCCAGAGCGCGGGCTCCTGGAACAGCCCGTGCAGGAGAATCACGGCGGCGACGAGCGCACACCACGCGGCGAATGCGCGGACGTAGCCCACGCGCGCGATGAGCTGGGGCGCCCACCGGGCTCCGAGGACGAAGCCCACGAAATACGCGGACATGATGGCGCCGATCAGGGCGCCGCGGAAATGCGCCTCCGCCGCCGCGGTCGGCAGGGCCGTGTTGAGGGCACCGACCCCGAGCAGGATCGCGGTGATGCCGACCAGAATCGAGGCAATGCGGGCAAGAACGGACATGGGTACACGATAGCCGCGAATCGCGATGGATGGAATCGGGCAAACGTATTCGTGTACCGTCCACCCGCCCGCGGGGCACGTCCGGTCGACGCACTCCGATCGCCCGCCGGCGACGACGGCGATATCCTTGCAGAGTCAGCGTACCCTCCCGTCCCGTAGTGCCACGTCCAGAGCAGGCCATTCTCGTCGACATTCCCGCGTGTCCCGGTTCGCACCCGGAAGCACGCATGCGCGCGGCATTCCCCGCCCCCACGCAGTGGCTCGTCGCCCGTGACCACTGGGACGTTCCCGCGGTGCTCGACGAGGCCCACGCACGCGCGCGCGACGGTGCGTGGTGCGTGGGCTGGGTGAGCTACGAGGCGGCGCCCGGGCTGAATCCGGCCTTTCGCGCAGGCGTGCACGTGCACGAGGTCCCGCGGGGCACCGTCCTCGCGGCATTCGCCGTGTGCGACCCTGCGGGTGCCATCGAGCAGGACGCCACGACGCCGCGCCCCTGCGACAGCCTGGCCGACTGGGCGACCGGAGACTGGTCGAGCCCGCGGCTCACGGCCGCCGCGCTCACCGAACGGATCGAGGCCATCCGCATGCGCATCCGGGCGGGAGACGTCTACCAGGTCAACCTGACGACGCAGCTCGCGAGCGAGCTGACAGGGGACGCGGGTGCGTACTTCGAGGCGTTGCGACGGAGTCAGCCGCACGGCTACACGTTCCTGATCCCCCACGCACTCGACGGTGTCGCGGAGTGCATCCTGAGTGTTTCCCCGGAACTCTTCTTCCACCGGCAGGGCACGGCGGTCACGACGCAGCCCATGAAGGGAACCGCGCCGCGCAGCGACGACGCGGCCGAGGATGCCGGGGCCGCGGCGCACCTCCGCGAGAGCGCGAAGGAACGCGCCGAGAACCTCATGATCGTCGACCTGCTGCGGAACGACCTGTCGCGCGTCGCCAGGACGGGATCGGTGCGCGTGCCGAAGCTGTTCGAGATCCACGCACTGCCCACCGTCTGGCAGATGACCTCCACGGTCACGGCACAGGTCGACGCCGCGCTGCCACTGTCCGGACTCATGGCCGCGCTCTTTCCGTGCGGATCGGTGACCGGGGCCCCGAAGCGGATGGCGATGTCCGTGATCCGGTCGCTCGAACCCGAACCGCGCGGCGTGTACTGCGGAGCCGTAGGGCTCATCCGGCCCGGCGGAGACGCGATCTTCAACGTGCCGATACGCACGGTCACGCTGCGGGCGGAAGGAGCCCCGGAACGACGCCTGTGGGCTGCACGTTGCGGCGTGGGAAGCGGCATCACCTACGATTCGCACCCGGAGGCCGAGGCCCGCGAGTGGCGGGACAAACAGCGCTTCCTCGCGCGCGCGGCGCGGCCGTTCGAACTGCTCGAGACGCTGCGCCTGCAAGACGGAAACTGGTGGCTCCTCGACCGGCACCTCGCGCGGCTCCAGCGCTGCGCGGTGCACTTCGCCTACCCGTGGTCACCCGAAGCGGCACGACGAACCCTCGATGGCGTGGCCGCAGCGCATGCCAGCGGCCTGTACCGGGTCCGCCTGCTGCTCGATCGTCGGGGAAGTTTCCGCACCGAAGCAACCGCCATGACACCGACGCCCGCACCCGTGAGGCTCGGCTGGGCCCGCGGGCCAATGCCGCCACCGGACGAGTTCGTGCAATTCAAGACGACGCGACGCGAGCGGTACGCACCGTTCGCCCCCGAGCCGGGGTGTTTCGATACCGTGCTCCGGACGCACGACGGGCTGCTCACCGAGACCACTTTCGGCAACCTCGTCCTGCGCGTGGACGGCGAGTGGCTCACGCCGTCCGTCGCTTCCGGCCTCCTGCCCGGTGTGTACCGGGAAGAACTCATCGCCGAGGGCCGCATTCGCGAGACCGAACTCCGCGTCGAGGCGATGGCCCACGCCGATGCCGCCGCGTTCATCAACAGCGTGCGTGGCTGGCTCGACGTCGACTGGAGCGCCCTCCATTGCGCCTGGCTCCGCTCGCAAAGGGGATCGGGCCGATGATGCGCGTCGTGCTGGACACGAACGTCTGGCTCGACTGGCTCGTGTTCGACGATCCGGTCGTCGAGCCGATCCGGGCCGCCGTGAGGTCGACGCAGGCCGAGATCGTGATCGACGACGCGTGCGAGGCGGAACTCGCGCGCGCCCTGGGCTACCCGCTGGGGCGCCGGACGCCCGACGCGCGCCGTCAGGCCGAACTGCTGGCCGAATGCCGTGCGAACAGCATCCGGCTGACGCGGTCGGGTCAGCCGCCCGGGATACCCTTGCCGACGTGCCGCGATCCGGACGATCAGATGTTTCTCGAACTCGCCCGGGACGGCGGCGCCCGCGTGCTGGTCACGCGCGACAGGGCGCTTCTCGAGCTCGCGCGTCCGAGACGCACGCCCCTCCCCTTCCGGATCGTCGCTCCGCACGGATTCGACGAGTGGTACACGGCCGTCCGGAGCGAAGGAGCGCGCGGAGGTCTCTCCGCGTAACGCGCGGCGGCGTCCCGGCATCGCCCTGCCCCGGCCTCCCGGGGCCCCGTCGTGCGCGCCCCGGGGGTGTTTCCATTACGGGACGCCAGTCCCCCTCCATGCTCCCCTGGCGGACCGGATGACGCGCCCCCCCTCGTGTACGTCGGGCCGGCCGCCCGCTTCCCCGATGACATCCGGATCGACTATCCTCTGCGCCGTGTGTGTTCGAGAAATGCGCGGGAGGCAGACATCGCGAGCCCGGTCTCGCGAGAATGTCCCGCAGTCACGGTGGAGCAGGACCACGCGCGCACCTTTAGCGTGCACGCGTGGCGCGAGTTTGCAGTTGCCAACATCAACGTGAAGGAGGGAATGGTGATGTCCGTAATGCAACGATGCCTCACATTGCTGGCGGGAGCGGCGGTGGCGATGACCATGCCGCTCGTCGACCGCGCAGCCGCGCAGGATGCCGTCTCCGACAACATGCTGTTGAACGCCCAGGAGGACTCGGGCAACTGGCTGATGGCGACCGGCAACTACACCGGCAACCGCTACAGCAAGCTGACCCAGATCGATTCCTCGAACGTGGGCAAGCTGGTGCCGAAGTGGATCTTCTCGCTGGGGACCCTCGACGCCCAGAACACGACACCGGTCGTGCACGACGGGATCATGTACGTGACGGCCTCTCACGGCCGCACCTACGCGCTGGACGCGGCGACCGGCACCGAGATCTGGCGTTACGTCCACCAGTTGCCCGAGGAAGTCGGCGGGCACATGTGCTGCGACATCGGCAATCGCGGTGCCGCGCTCTACGGCAACAAGGTCTTCGTCTCGACGCCCGACGCCCACGTCGTCGCTCTCGACATGAAGACCGGCAAGGTGGCCTGGGACGTCGCACTCGCGAACTGGGAGAATGCCTACACCATGACCGTGGCGCCGCTCGTCGTGAAGGGAAAGGTCATCGTCGGCATGTCCGGCGCGGAGTATCCGACCCGGCTCTTCATCGAGGCGCTCGATGCGGAGACAGGCAAGCAGGCCTGGCGGACGTATACGATTCCGGGGCCCGGTGAACCTGGCCACGACACCTGGGGTTCGAACGAAGCAGCCATGAACGGCGGTGCCTCGGCGTGGATCACCGGCTCGTACGATCCCGACCTCGACCTCCTCTACTGGGGTGTCGGCAATCCGAATCCGGACTGGGACGGCAGCGTGCGCCCGGGAGACAACCTCTACTCCAATTCGACCCTGGCCCTGGATCCGGACACGGGAGAAATCAAGTTCTACTTCCAGTACACGCCGGGCGACGTGTGGGACTTCGACGGCAACAACGAGCCGGTACTCGTCGACTACGGAAGCGAGAAGGTCTGGCTGCACGGCGACCGCAACGGCTTCCTCTACAAGATCGACCGGACCAACGGCAAGTTCCGCTACGGCGTGGAGATTTCCAAGGTCAACTGGGCCACGGGCTTCACGCCCGAAGGCCGCCCGATCTGGAACATGGACAAGGTGCCCACGTACGAGCACGAGGCCAAGAACATCTGCCCGGCGTCGGAAGGCGGGAAGTGGTGGAACCCGATGACGGTCAATCCCGAGACGGGCTGGGTTTTCGTGCCGAGCCGTGAAATCTGCGCCGACATCAAGAGCGCGCCCCTCGGCGAGGGCCTCAATCCCGACAAGCGTACGCCCGGCAAACCTTACTGGGGCATAGGAAAGATCGGCTGGAACACGGGTTACGGCCAGCTCGTCGCATTCGACGGGCGAACCGGCAAGAAGATGTGGGTGGTCAAGGACCGCTCGCCGTTCACGAGCGGACTGCTGACCACGCGCGGCGGTCTGCTGTTCGCCGGCACACCGGAAGGCGAGTTCCGCGCCTACGACCAGAAGACCGGCAAGCAGCTCTGGACGTTCCAGACCGGTTCCGGCATTTTCGGCAGCCCGTCGACGTACACGGTGAACGGCAAGCAGTTCGTCGCGGTGCCATCGGGGTTCGGCGGCTGGACCGGCTGGGCCCATTTCGGCCAGGGTGGCGCACCGTGGCTCAAGGACAGCCGCAAGGGTGGAATCATCATCGGCTTCGGGCTGCCCTGATCCGGTCCGCGTGTGCCGGTCGCGCCGATGTGACCGGCACTTTCATCGCCTCGGGGGCACGCGTCCCCCGGGCATCGTTCGCGATTCGGCCGGCCCCACCCGGCCGGCCCAAATGAGGTACGACCCAGTCATGATCGGACGCATCGTTTCCTGTTCCCTGTCCGTCGCACTGGCGCTGGCCGTCGTGCCCTCCGTCGCCCGTGCGGGCGCGGGAGGCGCCGACACGCCGGACCAGGCGCGGCCCGTCACCGGAGACAGCGAGGAGCACAATCCGTACACGGGTAATCCCGCGGCAATCGAGGAAGGACGAAAGCTCTGGCGCAAGACAGGCTGCTACAGCTGCCACGGCGGAGTCGCGGAAGGCGGGGTCGGTCCCAGCCTGGTCGATGACGAGTGGATCTACGTTCCCACCGACAAGACACTGTTCAAGACGATATCCGAAGGCCGGAAGGGAACGGTCATGGTCTCGTGGTCGAAGGAACTCAAGCCCGACCAGATCTGGAAGGTCATCGCCTACATCCGCTCCCTCTACCAGGGCGACCCGAAGAAGATCATCTGGTGATCCACCGGTGACCCGTACACCCGTCACGCGTGACAGGGCCCTTCACTAGCCCTGTCGCGCGCGGCACCGGTTCAGCGCCCTCCTTCCCTGGTACTTCGCTGGGCGGCCCGTCCGCGCGATCGCGACCGCATGAGCCAGACTTGACCCTACGGAACGGAAGTCGCCCGCACGCGACTTCGCACCCCCCACGTCACGCCCAGCAGACCCAGCGCCAGCAGCACCGACGTGCCGGGTTCGGGTACCGCCGAGACGGGAAGGCTCGCGAGCGACTGCCCGGCAAGGGTGAAACGGACACCCTCCTGACCGAAGCTGCCGCCCAGGTCGTCACCGGCATCGGCCGGTGTGCCGAACGCGAACGGATCGCTGATTCCGGCGAGCCCCGTCGTCGTGCCGCTTCCGTCCGTCCTCGGCACCATGGTTACCTCGGCCTCCATCGAGTAGTCGAACGCGACGCCGGATGCACGGAAGCTGCCTCCATCCAGCATGATCGTCCCGTGAATGGCCGGGACATCGACGATCACGTCCGGACCCGCAACCGTCGGGGTCAGAACCGGGAAGACACCGAGCCCGAAATCGTCGCGATTGCCGAGGAATCCCTCGGTCACCACGGGCAGGCCGGTGGTCTCGTCCCTGGTGAGCCGCTGAGTGAAGCGCCAGGTGCGGCCATCGATGGTGATCTCGGCCGTGACGAATGCGCCACCGAACGAAGCGAATGGCAAGAAACTCGCGAAATCGTCGATGCGCATCTGCCCGCTGTCGATCGTGAAATCGAACGGAATCGATTGCCCCGCGACGGTGTCGTCGGACTTGAACACGACGTGATAATTCGTGGCGGCACTCGCGGTGTAGTCGAGGCCCAGTTCCCGCGGAAAGCCGCTGGTCTCGGCGAAGACCGCGTTGATGCCGGATGCGTTCTGGAACGCGGCCGTACGCGCGTCGAACACGCCGAACAACTGCGCAGAGTTGCGCGCGAAAGCGAGCGGGTCCGACGGCAACGACAAGGGGTCCAGGGTGTCAGGAGGGGGCGGATGGCCCGGATAGACGTCCGGATAGTGGATCCTGCCGGCGGCATCGCCGTCCCCGTGATCGATCGTGAAAGTCTGGCCGAGCGCCACCGTCGAGGCGAATGCCACGCACGCGCCCAGGAGCGGTCGCAGCCATCTGGCGGAATGCATCATGGTCTCCTTCGAGATGCCTTCTTCCCTCGTTCCGGTATCTCTTGGGGAACGGACCTCTGCGTGTCCTTCGGCAAGACTAGATCCATTTGCACAAACCTGTCAAAGCGTGAGCCTTTCGGGCCAGCGTGCCGGGTCGCGGTGATACACTTTCATGGTGACGTCCACGAAAGACCATCGCGCGCGAGCCAGCACCCGGACCGGGGATCTCGCGGCGCCTTTCCCGACATTCGTAACGACCGCTTCGCCCGCGCGGAGCGCTGCCGGTACGGCGTGCGCCCGGCCGGCAGTCCGGCGCGTCCGTGACCATCACGGACCCGGGAGCGTGTACCGCCGATGCCGGGAAACGGATCCACGCACCGTGGACCATCCGCATCCCGTCCGATAGTTCGATCCAGGAAGCACTCATGCCGACTTGCCTCATCGTCCCGCCCGGACATTCCCGACCTCTCGTTCGGCGCGCGGTGCGTCCCGCAGCGCGACGCCATGATTTCGCGGCGCGCGACGTGTCGCCGCGTGCATGGGTCCAGCGATGAACCGTCGCTCGTGGCTCGCTTGCTGCGCGGGACTGACGCTGACGCTCGCGCTCGCAGGCTGCAATCCCGACGCCCCCCACTTCAACTCGGTCGACGTGACCGGAGCCGATTTCGGGAAGGACTTCCATCTCACCGACCCGGACGGCAATCCCCGGTCTCTCGCGGACTTCCGCGGCAAGGTGGTGATGCTCTTCTTCGGCTTCACCCAGTGTCCGGACGTGTGCCCCACCACACTTGCACGTGCCGTCCGGATCAGGAAGCTCCTCGGATCCGAGGGCGACCGTCTCCAGGTCCTGTTCGTGACCGTGGACCCCGAGCGGGACACACCGGAAATCCTGCGGGAGTACACCCACGCCTTCGACCCGAGCTTCATCGGACTCTACGGCGACGCCGCGGCAACGAAGAAGGCCGCGGACGAGTTCCGGGTCTTCTACCGCAAGGTCCCGACCGGCAGTTCCTACACGATGGATCACACGGCGATGAGCTACGTGATCGATCCGCAGGGCCGTCTGCGGCTCGCGGTGCGGCACGAGGAACGCGCGCAGGACGTCGCCGAGGACATCCGGACGCTCCTGAAGACATCGTCCTGACTCACCCTGCCCACTCTCAATCCCGGGAAACAACCATGAAAAGAATCGCACTGGCCGTGATCGCCGCACTCGTCTCCGCGCCCGCGCTGGCCGGCGTCGTCGTGAAGGATGCCTGGATACGCGCCACCGTTCCGCACCAGAAGACCACCGGTGCCTTCATGCAGATCGTGAGCGATCGCGATGCCCGGCTGGTCGGTGCGCGCTGCCCGCTCGCGGGTACGGTGGAACTCCACGAGATGACGATGACCGACAACATGATGCGGATGCGGGCCGTCGACGGGATCGACCTGCCCGCGGGCAGGACCGTCACGCTCAAACCCGGCGGTTTCCACGTGATGCTGTTCGATCTGCGCCGACCCATCCATGCCGGGGACACGGTCCCGCTTTCGATCGTGGTCGAGATGCCGGACAAGTCACGCGAGACGATCGAGGTCGAGGCGCACGCGGTTCCCCTGGGCGCCTCCCACGCGCACGGAATGCACGACCACTGACCGCCCCTTCACGCCGGCCCGCCACCCTCATCCGCGACGGCGATCGACGCCCCCGGCGAGGCACACTCACCTTCGGAACCACACCTTGACCATCGAATTCCCTGTCCGAGGAGACCACATCCAGCTCGACCAGCTGCTCAAGGCGGCGGGCGTCGCGCCGTCGGGCGGTGCCGCACACGCGGCCACGGTCGAGGGCCGGGTTCGCGTGGACGGCCGCGTCGAGCTGCGCAAGCGCGCGAAGCTGCGTGCCGGCCAGCGCGTTCGTTTCGAGGACACCGAGATCGTTCTCGTGGCGGCATCCACCACCGCATGATCACGCGGTGCGACATCGTGTCGCACCCGTCGGGGCCCGTCGGCCGCTAGCATTCCCGGCCCATCCCTTCCACCCCATCCGACGACACATGCGAACCGTCCGCGCGGCAACGGTCTCTCTGGCGCTCGCCCTCCTGTGCGGCGATGCAAAGGCAAACTGCGGATCGGCCGTGTGCGCCGTCCCGACCAACTGGAACCTGCAGGGCATTCCGCCGACGGCGGGCAACGGCCGGATCGACCTGCACTACGAGTACATCGACCAGAACAGACCCTGGGCCGGCACGCGGCGCGCCGACGCCGCGGGTGACGAAGCGGCACGGGAAACCCGGACGATCAACCGGAACCTCGTGGCCGGGCTGGACTACACCCTGTCCCCGCACTGGTCCGCGACGCTCCTGATGTCCGTCCTCGATCGCGTGCACACGCACGTTGCGGATCCGGAGGGTACGCCCGCACTCGAGAGATGGGACTTCACGAGGCTCGGTGACGCAAAGGTCTCGATCTCATGGCGTGACGTCGACGAGGAGGAGCCCAGCGAGGCCTGGGGCATTCAGGCCGGACTCAAGCTTCCCACGGGCAGCCACCGGGTCGCGAATGCCGACGGCGTGGTCGCAGAGCGTTCGCTCCAGCCCGGCACGGGCAGCACTGATCTCCTGCTCGGGGTATTCGTGACGCGGCCCGGCCGCAACGGCGCGTTCTGGTTCGGGCAGGTCACGGGACAGGTCGCGGTCGCGACCAGTGATGGCTACCGTCCCGGCAACCTCTTCACCGTGAGCGGCGGCTACCGGTTTCCCCTCTCGCTGCACGTGACCGGCGTCGCCCAGCTGGTCGCCACGCGGAAGGGACAGGACACCGGCACGGCCGCGGAACCGGACCTCACGGGGAACACGCAGGTGCACGTCGTCCCGGGCCTCAGCTGGGGACTGAACCCGCTCACCGACCTTTACGCATTCGCCGAACTGCCGGCCTACCGGAACACGCGCGGCGCACAGCTCACCTTCGACTGGTCGCTCGTGGTCGGTGCCACCCGCCGCTTCTGAGGCGCGGGACGAAGCCGACCGGGACGGCGATCCCGGGCCCGGTACCGTTGACGCTGCGACCGGCGCTCCGGCATATTCGATCGGCTGCCGGCGCCTGCCGGCGGATCCCATCGGAGAACCATCATGTTCGGCGAGTTCACGAAGTGGTACCTGCTGCCGCTGCGCCTCGGCGCGCTGCAGGAGGGGAGCGGCCCGCGAGACTGCGTCGGTGCCGTCACGGTCGCGGAAGTCCTCGCCGCGGAGAACGCGCGGTACGAAGCGCAGGTGGCGAACGACTTCCTCGCGATGGAACGCCTGTTCGGGGACGATCTCGTCTACATCCACTCCGGCACGACGGTCGACACGAAGGCCTCCTTCATCGAATCGATGCGCTCGGGCATCGTCCGGTACCGGACGATGACGCTCGGCGACGTCGCGGTCCGGTGTTACGGCTGCCTCGGCATCGTCACGGGCAGCACGACCTTCGAGGTCACCGCTCACGGACAGGACCTGACCCTCGATCTGCTGTTCCACGCGATCTGGGCGCGACGTGCGAACGTTCTGCAGTTCGTGTCGTGGCAGGCCACGCGCCTGCCCGCACCGGCCTGAGCCGACACGGCGGTCATGTCCGACGATCAGCCCGACCTCCGAACGCCCGCCTCGCCGTGGGAACTGTTCACCACGTTCACGGCGCTCGCGCTCCAGGGGTTCGGCGGCGTGCTCGCCGTCGCCCAGCGCGTCCTCTGCGAGCAGAGGCGCTGGCTCTCGAACGAGCAGTTCGTCGAGATTCTCGCGATCGGCCAGGTGCTGCCCGGGCCGAACGTGTGCAACGTCGCACTCATGGTCGGTGACCGGTTCTTCGGCTGGCGCGGCGCGTTCGCGGCACTGGCAGGCATGATGGCCGTGCCGCTCGTCATCGTGCTCACGCTCACCACGGCCTACGCGCAGTTCGCGTCCGTGCCGGCCGTGGCGGGCGCACTGCGGGGCATGGGGGCCGTCGCCGCGGGACTCATCGCCGGGACGGCACTCAAGCTCGTGCAGGGCCTCCGGGTCGGTCCGCTTGGCATCCCCGTGAGCACGACGCTCGCGGTCGTCGCGTTCCTGCTCGTCGCGATCGCCCGCTGGCCGCTCGTCTGGGTATTGCTGGGGCTCGGGATCGTCGGCTGTTCCGTCGCCGCCCACCGTCTTCGTGCGTCGCGATGACCCCCCCGCCGGTCGACTGGCCGAGCCTCTTCGGACATTTCCTGCTGCTCTCCCTGCTTTCGATCGGCGGCGGCATCACGGTCGCACCCGACATGCAGCGCGTGCTCGTCGGCCAGATGGGACTGCTCACGAACGCCCAGTTCGCCGCGTCCATCGCGATCGCACAGGCATCGCCGGGGCCCAACATCCTGTTCGTCGCGGTCATGGGCTACCAGGCCGCGGGCCTCGCGGGCGCGGCCACGACGCTCGTCGGCATCATGCTGCCCTCGACCACGCTGGCGCTTATCGTGGCGCGGTGGGGTCACGCGCGCCGGGAGTGGCTCAGCGTGCGTGCGTTCAAGGCGGGCATGGCACCGATCGTCATCGGACTGCTGTTCGCCACCTCGTGGCTGCTCACCGTCAACACGCCGGGCTGGGGGCACGTGCTCGTCACGGTGGGAGCCGCACTCGCCGTCTGGCGAACCCGGGTGCACCTGCTGTGGCTCATCGCCGCGGGCGGCGTGCTCGGCGCGCTGGGATGGGCATGACACGGCACGGGCATCCTGCCGGGGTCCGGGCGCATACACCCGGACTCCGTGTCATCGCGCGGACGCATCGCGACAGGTACGATCGCGTCCGGCTGCGCACGCCCCCCTTCCCTCAGGGAGATCCCGCATGACGCTTCTCGTTCTCGGTCTGGTCCTGTTCCTCGGCGCGCATTCCGTGCGGATATTCGCGGAAGACTGGCGTCGCGGCTGTATCGCACGCATCGGCGAAGGCCCGTGGAAAGGCCTCTACAGTGTGGTTTCTGTGGCGGGGTTCGTGCTGATCTGCCTGGGCATCGCGCGAACCCGCGCGGCCCCGGTCATGATCTGGCATCCACCGCTCTGGACGGCACACGTCACGGCCCTGCTCACGCTCGTGGCCTTCGTGCTCCTCGCATCGGCCTACGTGCCGCGCAACCGCATCAGGAGCGCGATCGGTCACCCGATGGTCGCCGGCGTGAAGGTCTGGGCGCTCGCGCACCTGCTCTCGAACGGCCGCCTCGCGGACATCGTGCTCTTCGGTGCCTTCCTGCTCTGGGCCGTCCTCGACTTCCGTGCCGCCCGGCGACGGGACCGCACTGCCGGCACTGTCCGCACGCCGGGAACCATCGGGTCCACCGTCGTCGCGATCGTCGTCGGCGTCGTTGCGTGGGCCGCGTTCGCGTTCTATCTCCACGGCGTACTGATCGGCGTACGCCCGCTCGGGTGACGCCCGACCTGCATTGCGCCGGGCGGCCTCCCCCGCCGCAGGGTCCTTGCGCCCCGTCAAGGCCCCTCGTGGCCACCTGCGCTAGCGTCGAGGTCCGATTCCGACGGAGGACGACGCACCATGAGCACGCTCGGCAAGGTCGCACTGGGCATGATGGGCCGGTTGCGCCCGAAACCAACGGTCGGTGACGCGACTCACGCGATCACACTCCCGGTCCCCCTCCGCATCGGTGGCATGTCCCTGTTCGAGGCGCTCGCGAACCGTCGCTCCGAGCGCGCGTTCGCGCGCGACGCACTGCCTCCGGAGGTGTTGTCGCAGCTGCTCTGGTGCGCGTGCGGACGCAACCGCGACGACGGGGGACGGACGGCACCGTCCGCACTGAATGCACAGGAGATCGATGTCTACGCAGCGCTGCCGGACGGCGCGTACCGCTACGACGCCGACGCGCACAGACTCGAGCCGGTCGCCCCGGCCGACGTGCGTCGCGTGACCGGCTATCAGGATTTCGTGGACGACGCCCCTCTGGATCTCGTCTACGTCGCGGACCACGCGCGCATGCGCATGGTGCCAGCGGCCCAGCGGGAAACCTATGCGGCGATCGCGGCGGGGGCCATCGCACAGAACGTCTACCTCGTCGCGGCTGCCACCGGTCTCGCCACGGTGCTGCGGGCCTGGATCGATCGCGATGCGATCGCCGACGCCCTCGGACTCACCCACGACCAGCACGTGATCGTGTCCCAGACGGTCGGCCTTCGACCCCATGCGTGAGCGGCTCGCACCGGACCGGAAGCCCGGTCCCCCGAACGGCCCGGGAGGATCGGTGTTAGCCTCGTGGCGTTTCGGATGCGCACATCGGAGGAGGCCATGGGCAGGCTCGACGGAAAGGTCGCAGTGATCACCGGTGCGGGGAGTGGCATCGGCCGCGCAGCCGCGGTGCGCTTCGCCACCGAGGGAGCGAAACTCGTCCTCGCGGGGCGCAGCGAGGACGCCCTGCGCGAAACGGCGACACTCGCGAACGCCGGCGACGTGATCCACGTCGCGGCGGACGTCTCGCTGCCCGAGGACAACGCGCGGATCTTCGAGGCCGCCACGACGCATTTCGGGGGCGTGGACGTCTTCGTCGCGAACGCGGGCTACGAAGGAGTCATCTCGGAGATCGAGGACTACCCCGTCGAGGACTTCGATCGGGTGATGGCCATCAACGTGCGCGGCGTCTTTCTGGGGCTGAAGCAGGCCATCGTCGCGCTGCGGCGCCGGGGTGGCGGCAGCATCGTGATCACCTCGTCCATCGGCGGCATCAAGGCACGCGGGATCGGCAATGCTGCCTACGTCGCGAGCAAGCATGCCGAGATCGGCATGATGCGCACGGCGTCCCTCGAGTGCGCGCCACACGGGATTCGCGTGAACTGCGTCCTGCCCGGGCCGATCGAGACCAGGATGATGCGCAGCATCGAGCAATCCCGGTCGCCTCACGCACCCGGCGACGTGCACGACACCATCGCCGCGGGCATTCCGCTCCGCAGATACGGCACGCCGGAGGAGATCGCGAATCTCATGCTGTTCCTGGCTTCGGACGAAGCCGGCTTCAGCACGGGTGGCATCTATCTGGCGGACGGCGGGCTGTCGGCCCTCTGAACCGGTACGCCGGCCGGATGCGCGGTCAGCCGTGCGGTCCCGCGACGCGAAGGCGGTAGCCCGGCTCGCCAGGCGCACACGCGAACGCCGGATCGGTCGCGAGACCGACGACGTGGACGAGCCGATCGCCGACGAAGACGAGCACCATCCTCGAACGTTCCCACGGGGGCATCCCGGCTTCCTGGAAGAGGTTCTTGAGCGTGCGGCGCGGCCGGTCCGGCGCCACGGCCATGCGCTCGCCGCCCTGACGCGTACTCAGCGTGACGGCCCCCCCGGCGAGTGCCGCCGCACCGAGCCCCTCGCCGATCACCGCGTCGAAGTGGACCTCCCGTCCGTCGGGCAGCGACACGATGCCCTCTCCGTGCCAGGCGAACTGCCACGGGAGAGACGCCGCGGATCTCTCGCGAATCACGATGCGATCCCGATGGCGCACGACCCGGTGGCAGCCGGCCTCCAGCACGGGCTGCCCGTCCGGTGACGCGTCCCGAAGCTGCTGCAGGCCCGCGAGGAGCGCCTCCCGCGAAGGGCTCGTGACGCCGTGTCGCGCGAGCCAGGCCCGCATCACGTTCACCTGCCGGACGAGGTCCAGACGGTGGATCGAGGGAATGCTCAGGCCGTCGTCGACCGCACACGATTCCAGATCCATGTCGGCGAGGCGATCCGCGAGATGGCGTGCGTCGGCCGCGTTGCGGGCAGCACGTCCGAGCGTCTCCCGATAGCCAGGAAACCGGGTCGCGAGCAGCGGCAGCAAATCACGCCGAACGAAGTTGCGGAGGTACCGCACGTCGTCGTTCGACTCGTCCCGGACCCACTGGAGTCCGGCGACGCGGGCGTGCGCCTCGATCGCCGTCCGGCGGATTCCGATGAGCGGCCGCACGAGGCGAATGCCGCTGGCGAGCGAACGCTCGAGCGGCATGGCGGCCAGGCCCGAGACACCAGCCCCGCGCAGCAGCTGGAGCAGCACGGTTTCGGCCTGGTCGTCGAGATGGTGGGCAAGCGCCACGGCGTCCACGCGCAAGGCGTCGTAACAGCGGTAACGGGCGGCGCGGGCGGCCGCTTCGACACCGCGACGGTCGCTGCGCGCCACGCGGACGTGTTCGACGGTGAGCGGCACACCGAGCGACGCACACAGACGGACACAGTGTTCCGTCCAGTCGTCGGCACGAGGACTGAGTCCGTGATGGACGTGGATCGCCGACAGGTCGATCGCGACGGCGGGTGCGAGCTCGGCAAGCAGGTGGAGCAGCACCACGGAATCGACACCACCACTCAGCCCGACCGCGACGCGCGTGCCGCCGAGCCGCAGCGCGTCCAGCACCACACGCACCCGTTCGACGAGCGCCTCGTCCTGGAAGGAGCGCGCGGACACGGGCGTTCCCTCAACGCGAGGGAATCATCTCCTTGAACTTGCCGTGCCCGACGAGCTTCTGGAAACGTGCCTCGATCAGTTCGTCCACCGAGAGCTTCTGCGCGTCCTTGAGCGCATCCGCGAGCGCGCGACGCACCGACTGCATCGTCGCACCGTGATCCCGGTGCGCGCCGCCGAGGGGCTCGTTGATGACCTTGTCGATGAGCCCCAGTGTCTTGAGGCGGCTCGCGGTGATGCCGAGAATCTCGGCAGCCTCGGGCGCCTTGTCGGCACTCTTCCAGAGGATCGACGCACACCCTTCCGGCGAGATCACGGAGTAGATCGCGTACTGCAGCATCATCACGTAGTCCCCGACGGCGATCGCGAGCGCGCCGCCCGACCCGCCCTCGCCGATCACCGTGCAGATCACCGGCACGCGCAGCTCGGCCAACACGAAGAGGTTGCGGCCGATCGCCTCGGACTGTCCGCGTTCCTCCGCGCCGACGCCCGGATAGGCCCCGGGCGTGTCCACGAACGTGAAGACGGGCAGGCTGAACTTCTCCGCGAGCTTCATGAGGCGCAGTGCCTTCCGGTAGCCCTCGGGCTTCGGCATGCCGAAGTTCCGGTAGATCTTCTCCTTCGTGTCCCGGCCCTTCTGGTGCCCGATCACGACGCAGGGCTGGCCACCGAAACGCGCGAGCCCGCCGATGATCGAGGGATCCTCCGCGAAGGCGCGGTCGCCGTGCAGCTCGTCGAAGTCCGTGAACAGGTTGCGCACGTAGTCGAGCGTGTAGGGGCGCTGCGGATGCCGGGCCACCTGGGAGATCTGCCACGCCGTGAGCTTTGCGTAGATCTCCTTCGTGAGCGTGTTGCTCTTCTTCCGCAGCCGGGAGATTTCCTCCGAGATGTCCACGGCGGAATCGTCCTGCACGTAGCGCAGTTCCTCGATCTTCTGCTCGAGCTCGGCGATCGGCTGCTCGAAATCGAGGAAGGTGGTCTTCATCGTGGGCGTCGTTGCGCTGGCCATGGTCAGATCATTTCCCGTACTGGGTCGCGAGGTAGTCGACGATCGCAGGCACGTCGCCGGACGGAATCGGCGCGCCCATCACCCGGATCATCTTGTTCACCGTGCGCTCCCAGCCCTGCCGATCGAGGATCGGGGAGTTCATCGGCACGTAGTCGAGACTGTGGCACATCACGCAGTTGGCCTCGACGAGCGCACGCCCGGGACCATCCTTCAGCGTGATCGCGTCCTCTCCCGCATGGGCCGTCGAGGCCGTCAGCGCCAGCATCAGCACCGCGAGTGTTCGCATCGGCTTCTCCTTCAGCGGACCTGGATCGTGACGGTCTGCATCACGTTGTTGTGGTAGCCCGCGGGATTGAACACGAGTTCGGACGTCTGCGTTGCACCCACCCGGTTGGTCGCCCGTGCCATCACCTCGTACTTGCCGGGCGCCGGACGAAACGCGTACGTCCACTGCCGGAACGAGAACCGGCCGTGATCGTCGCCGAGCATCGAGGGCATCCACGTCCGCCCTCCGTCGGTCGAAACGTCCACGCGCGTGACGCCGTAGCCACCGTCCCACGCGATGCCGCGAATGAACAGGGGCGAGCCGGCGCGGTAGAGACTGTGTTCGTGGATGTTCGTGATGAGCGAGTTCACGACCATCTCCGTGATGGGCGTGTTCGTGTCGGTCTCCTGCGAGACGAAACGGTCCACGATCGGAAACCGGCCCTTGGGAATCCGGTAGGCGGGGTTCATCCAGAAGTCCTCGAGCGGACGCGACCTGACCTCGATCCGCGTGAGGTGCTTCATCCAGTAGGTCGCCGTCCAGCCCGCGACGAGCAGCCGGACCGGAAATCCGTTCCAGTGCGGCAGGGGCTCGCCGTTCATCTCGTAGACGAGCAGCGTGTTTTCGTCGAGCGCCTTCCAGACCGGGATGCTCTTCCGGAAGTCCGGCGTCTTGTCGTTCACGGGACCGTCTGCCCCGTCGTACGCGACCTCGAGCGCTCCGGCCTTCACACCGACCTTGCGCAGGACGTCCCCGAGCCGCACGCCCTTCCAGCGCGCATTGCCCATCGCGCCGTAACCCCACTCGACGCCCGGCACGTGAGGCTCCGAGAGGCCGCGACGATTGCCGGAACACTGGCAGACCGCGGCCATTTCGACCTGCTCGAAGTCGCCCTTCAGATCGGCGAGCGTGAACGCGGCCTCCGCCGACGCCGCATCGCCTCCGATCGAGAGCTTCCACGTGTCCGCGGCGACCTCGGGGATGTTCGAGAGGTGATAGCGCACGAAGAACGCGTCGTTCGGCGTGAACACCTCGTTGAAATAGTGGACCGGCGTCTCGTAGTTGGGCGGGCGGAACGACTTCTTGATGAGCGGCAGCTTGCCCGGCAGCGTGTCGTAGGTGGCGGACGCGAGCGTTCCTGCGGGCAGTCCCTCCGGACCGTAATACGGCGCCGCGCGGGAAAGCGGCAGCGCGCCCCCGAGGCCGGCTCCGGCCACGCCCTGCAGAAAACGTCTTCGATCGATCATTCTTCCTCCGTTCATGCCCATGGCACGCCAGACGCGGATTTTCGCATAGGCAGCCGCGTCTCTCGTTCCGCGTCGTGTGATCGTTCCAGCCCGACCCTGCGGCCGTCCGCGCCGGCTCTCAGAAGAGATGGCCCGCCTTGCCGCGCGGATCGCTCGCCGCCGTGACGTCTCCCGTGACGGCGTCGACGAAGACGGCCTGCATGTTGCCCCATCGTCGCCGTCCCTCCTGGACGACGTGCCCCTTTGCGCGGAGGGCGTCGGCCCATGCCTCCGAGAACGTGCCCAGTTCGTACTCGATGTGGTCGGGCAGGTACTGGTGGTGATAGCGCGGCGCGGCGACGACGTGCTCGATGTCGACCTTCGGCGAGCCGACGTAGTCGAGTATCCCGAGCAGCACCATGCTGATGATGCGCGAGCCTCCGGGCGTGCCGAAGACCAGGACGCCCCGCGAATCCTCCACGAACGTGGGTGACATGCTCGACAGGGGACGTTTTCGGGGCGCGATGCTGTTCGCGAAGGCTCCCGTCAGACCATACAGGTTCGGACGGTGCGGTGCGATCGCGAAATCGTCCATCTCGTTGTTCAGCAGCACGCCGGATGCACCCGCGACGAGCCCGGAGCCGAACGGCGCGTTGATGCTGAGCGTCGCCGCGACCCGGTTGCCCTGCGCGTCGATGATCGAGAAGTGCGTCGTGTTCGTGCCTTCGTGCACCGCGGGTGCCGGATCGAGCGACGCACTCGGCGTCGCGTGGGCCATGTCGATCGAGGCGGCACGCTCTTTCGCGTACTCGCGACTGCCGAGACGCTCTCGCGGCACGCTCACGAAATCGGCATCGCCCAGATAGCGCGCGCGATCCTGATAGGCGCGCCGCATGGCCTCGACGATCACGTGCACGCGGTCGGTCTCGGACAGCCTGGAGAGATCGAAGCACTCGATGATGTGGAGGGCCTGCGCGAGCGTGAGGCCACCACTCGACGGGAGGGGGGTGGTGACGATCCGCGCACCACGATACGTGAACCGGTAGGGCTCCCGCTCCACCACGTGGTAGCCCTCGAGATCCGCTGCGGTCCAGATGCCCCCGCCGGCGCGCACGGCGCGCACCATCTCCGCGGCGACCGGTCCGCGGTAGAAGCCGTCCGCCCCCTCGCTCGCGAACGCCTCGAGCGTGTGCGCGAAATCCGGCTGCTTCACGACGTGACCGGCCTCGGGAATGTCACCGTTCACGAGGAAGGTCGCCGAGGTCCGCTCGTCGCGTCGCAGCACCTGCTCGCGCCAGTGCGCCGCCCTCTGGTAGCGCGCGCCGACCGCGAAGCCATCCTTCGCGAGCGCGATCGCGGGCGCGACCATCTGCGCGAGCGGGCGCGAACCGTAGTGCTGCGCGATGTAGGCGAGGCCCGCGGGTACGCCCGGGATGCCGGCTGCCTTCGCGCCGTCGAGAGAGGCCCGCGGGACGGGGTCGCCGTTCGCGTCGAGGTACATGTCGCGCGTCGCCGCGATGGGCGCCATCTCGCGCGCGTCGACCACGATGTCGCGACCGTCCGATGCCCGGTGCAGCAGGAAGAATCCGCCGCCTCCGAAGCCGGACGAGTACGGCTCCACCACCGCGAGCGCCGCGGTGACCGCGATCGCGGCGTCGAAGGCATTCCCCCCGTTCGCGAGCACCTCCTCGCCGACGCGGGTCGCGAGGGGATGCGCACTCGCCACCGCGTAGCGCTGCGCCGCATCGGCGGCGCCGGTGCCGGTCACCAGGCAGGCGAACAGGACGACGAAGAAGGCCCTGGCGGATTCCCTCCGCGCTCGGGCGAAGGAAAGGAGTCTCGGCGGGATCGTGGGTGTGTTCATCGGTGTCAGGTCCGGTTGGATTCGGCTGCCGGGCGCTTCACGCCGAACGCTACGGCGTAGAGCGACGGCAGCACGAGAAGGGTCAGGACGGTGGCCACGAGCAGGCCCCCCATGATGGAAACCGCCATCGGTCCCCAGAAATTCGAACGCGAGAGCGGAATCATCGCGAGGATCGCTGCGGCTGCCGTGAGCATGATCGGCCGGAATCGCCGCACGGTCGCGTCGATGATCGCATTCCAGGGTTCGTGCCCGGCAGCGATGTCCTGGTCTATCTGGTCCACGAGGATGATCGAATTGCGCATGATCATTCCGGACAGCGCGATGAAGCCGAGCATCGCGACGAAACCGAAGGGTACCCTTCCCGCGAGCAGGAAGAGGCTCACGCCGATGATGCCGAGTGGCGCGGTCACGAGCACGAGCAGCGACTTCTTGATGCTCTGCAGATGCACCATGAGCAGCGTGACGACCGTGATCAGCATGAGCGGCAGCACGGCGACGACGGACCCCTGCCCCTTCGCGGATTCCTCGATGGCACCGCCCATCTCGATGCGGTAGCCCGGCGGCAGCGTGGCGCGGATCGCGTCGAGTTCCGGATCGATCTGGTTCGAGACGACGGGCGCCTGGATCGCGCCATGCACGTCACCCTGGACCGAGATCGTGGGCAGCCGCTCCCGCCGCCAGATGAGGCCCTCCTCGAGCCCGTAGTGGATCCGTGCGATCTGCGACAGGGGTACCCATCGGTTGCTCTGCGTGGGCACGTTGATGTCCCCCATGTCGGCGAGGCTGTGACGCTCGTCGGCGTCCGCACGCGCGAGCACCTCGATGAGCTTGTCGCGCTCGCGGAACTCGGTGATCGAATACCCGGTCAGCAGCGAATTGAGTGCGCTGGACAGCCGCTGCGAGTTCATGCCGATGAGGCGGGCCTTGTTCTGGTCGACCTCGAGCCTCACGGTCTTGATCTTCTCGTTCCAGTCGAAGTGCACGCCACGCGTGTTCGGATTCGCGCGCATCACCTTCGCCACCTTTTGGGCGATCTCCCGCAACGTGTCGAAGTTGGTGCCCATCACGCGGAACACGACCGGGTAAGCCACCGGCGGCCCGTTCTGGAGCGGATTGACGCGGAAGCGCACGCGCGTGAAGTGCTCCTCGAGCGCGGAGACGAGGCGCTCCTGAAGACGGTCCCTCACGTCCGGCGTCTTCGCGGTGATGACGAATTCCGCGATGTTCGCGCTCGCGAGCTGCTGGTCGAGCGGCAGATAGAAGCGCGGACTGCCCGAGCCGACGTAGCTCACGAACTTCTCGATGTCGGGATCCTTCTCGAGGATCGCCTCGAACCGCGTCGCCTCGGCCGCCGTCGCGTGAATCGACGACCCTTCGGGAAGCCAGAGGTCCGCGACCAGTTCGGGCCGGTTCGCGGACGGAAAGAACTGCTGCTGCACGAACCCGAAGGCGGCCACCGCGAGCAGGAACGAGCCGATCGTGGCCAGGATGACGGTCTTGCGATACGTCACGCACCATGTCACCACGGCGCGGAACCGCCGGTAGAACGGCCCCTGATACACATCCTTCTCGTGAGCCTCCCCTTCCGTCGCACGCGTGTCGGGGTGCTTCGCGTCGCGTGACCAGAGCCGGGCCGCGAGCCGGGAGATCAGTCCGGGCGCCTGCGTCTGACGCGTGTAGTCGGGCAGGAGGTGGAACCCCATGTACGGAATGAAGACGACCGCGACCACCCAGGACACGAGCAGCGCGATGCTCACCACCGCGAAGATCGAGAACGTGTATTCGCCTGCGTTCGATTTGGCGAGCCCCACGGGCAGGAAGCCGGCTGCCGTGATGAGCGTGCCGGTGAGCATGGACGGGGCCGTCGACGTGTAGGCGAAGGCCCCCGCCCGCAGGCGATCCCAGCCCTGTTCCATCTTGATGGCCATCATCTCGACCGCGATGATCGCGTCGTCCACGAGCAGGCCGAGCGCGATGATGAGCGCCCCGAGCGAGATCCGCTGCAGGTCGATGCCGAAGATGCGCATGCACAGGAAGGTGATCGCGAGCACGAGCGGGATGGACAGCGCGACGACCACGCCGGTCCGCAGCCCGAGCGACAGGAAGCTCACCGCGAGCACGATGACCACGGCCTCGCCGAGGGTGCGCATGAACTCGTGTATCGAGCGCGACACGACGGTCGGCTGGTCCGCGACGCGGTGGACCTCGATGCCGACGGGCAGCTCCGCCCGCAGGCGGTCCATCGTGCGCGCGAGCGCGTGCCCCATCGCGATGATGTCCCCGCCCTTGCGCATGGACACGGCGAGCCCCATGCACGGGTGGCCGTTGAACCGCATGAGGACTTCCGGCGGGTCGGCGTATCCCCGCCGCACGGTGGCGATGTCGCCGAGGCGAAAGAGGCGGCCGTTGGCCTCGATGCCGATCTCGCGGATGCTCTCGACCGACTTGAAGTCGCCCGACACGCGCACGAACACGCGGTCGTTCGGCGTCTCGAAACGGCCTGCGGGAGTCATCTCGTTCTGCGCACGCAGGACCGCGAACAGGCTCATCGGATCGATGCCCAGCGTCGCGAGCTTGCGATGCGAGACCTCGATCCAGATCTTTTCGGGCTGCTCCCCGAGGATCTCCGCCTTGCCGACGTCCTTTACCTGGAGCAGTTCGCGCCGCGCGTCCTCGACGTAGTCGCGCATCTCCGCGAACGAGTAGCTGTCGCTCGTGAACGCGTAGATGTTGCCGAAGGTGTCCCCGAACTCGTCGTTGAAGAACGGGCCGCGCACCCCCGAGGGCAGCGTGTAGTGGATGTCGAAGAGTTTCTTCCTGACCTGGTACCAGGCGTTCGGGACTTCCTTCGGCGGCGCACCGTCCTTCAGGTGCACGAAGATGAGCGACTCGCCCGGCCGCGAGAAGCTCTTCGTATAGTCGAGATACGGCACTTCCTCGAGCTTCTTCTCCAGCCGTTCGGTCACCTCGAGTTCGACCTCGCGCGCGGTCGCCCCCGGCCAGAGCGTGCGCACGACCATGATCTTGAACGTGAAATCCGGATCCTCGGCCTGGCCGAGCTTCAGATACGAGTACACGCCCGCGACCGCGAACGCCACCATGAAGTAGAACACCAGCATCGGGTGCTCGAGCGCCCACTTCGAGATGTTCGGTCGGGTCGGGATCATTGGGCGCGATCGGCGAGGACCCTGACCTTCTGGTTCGGGAAGAGCTTCTGCACACCGGCGCGCACGACCATCTGGCCGGGTTCGAGACCCTCGACGACCGTGATGTAGTCTTCCGCGTAGCGGCCGACCTTCACGGGCCTCAGGGTGACCTGGCTGCTCGCGGGATCCACGACCCAGACGGCCGTGTCGTCACCCTTCTGGAACAGTGCGGTCGTCGGCAGGCGGATCACGGACGGGGACTCGCCCTCCTCGACGTGCACGGCGGCCGTCATGCCGAGTTGCACCTGGCGGTCGGCGTCGGTGATGGATGCCTTCGCGAGATACGTGCGCGTGACCGGATCCGCCACGGGCGAGACCTCGCGCACGCGCCCCGCATACGCGTGACCCGGAAGGGCCCAGAGATCCACGCGAACGGAGACGCCGCTGTGTACGCGATCGAGCTGGTTCTCCGGCACGCTGAACGCCACTTCCTTCTGGCCGGGGCGCGCCACGCGCACGACCGGCTGACCGGGCCCGACGACCTGTCCGGCCTCGGCGTCGACAAGTGTCACCACGCCGTCGGCCTGTGCGTGCAGGGTCGTGTAGTCCGCCTGGTTGCGCGCCATGTCCAGCTGGGCACGCGCTTCCGACAGACGAGCCGTCGCGACATCGAGGGTGGTCCTGTGCCGGTCGAACTCGGCCGCGCTGATGAAGCCGCGCCGGAACAGGTCTTCGAATCGCTTGAAGTCCGTGACGGCCTGGTCGTGCGACGCACGGGCGGCGCTCAGCGCGTCGCCCGCGGCCTGCTCGCTCAGGCGCTGGTCCGAGGGGTCCAGCCGCATGAGCACCTGTCCCTTCCGCACGACGTCCCCGACGTCGACGAGCCGGGACGCGATCTTGCCGCCGACCCGGAAGCCGAGCGCGGTCTCGTAACGCGCACGGACGTCGCCGGTGTAGTTCGCGGTGTTCGCACCCTTTCCGGCCTCGATCCGCACCACGTTCACGGCGCGCGGCGGTTCCGGCGGTGGTTCGGCCGGCTTGCACCCGGCAAGGCAGGTCATCGCGATCAGCCACGCGGCGAATCGCGCGTCAGCACCTGTCATAT
Source organism: Betaproteobacteria bacterium (assembly GCA_016125475.1). Taxonomy (GTDB): domain Bacteria; phylum Pseudomonadota; class Gammaproteobacteria; order Burkholderiales. The sequence continues at coordinate 45,346 of WGLR01000004.1, read as the reverse complement.
GTGTAAGCTCCAACTGCAGGTCGGCAAGGGCCCGCGGCCCCCTGCACCGCGCCCGCGAAACCGGGAAGATCCCGCGACGGGCCCGTTCGCGGACCGGCGGCATGGCCCCGTCGTGGCGGCATGCGACGGACCCGGGTTCGCGATGATAGCAAGCATGCAGGGCAGCACGCCCCGGCGCATCCGTGCGGGAGGCACGTGCCGCGCTCGCGCCGGATGCCGTCAGGTCACGAGGCAGCCGATCCGGCCGCGACGGGCGTGCGCGGCCCCACGCGCAGACCGTCCAGCACGAGCGTCAGGTGCAACCGGAGAAACGCCTCGGGGTCGATGGGCTGCGGCTCGCAAGCACTGAACGAATGCCGCCAGAGGAGAAGGAACACGAGCGGGGCCAGGACGAGACGGGTACCGTAGCGCGGATCGACCTCCACGAACTCGCCCCGCTGCCGTCCCTCGACGAGCACGCGCTGCACGAGACCGTAGCCGCGGCTGATCACCTCCTGGTAGTAGAACTCCGCGAGTTCCGGGAAATTCTTGGCCTCCGCGAACATCAGCTTCGGAATGCCGCTCAGCTGCGAGGTGCCGACCGATTCCCACCAGCCGAAGATGATCTTCTCGAGCAGTTCGGTCATGGTGCCGAGGTGCTCGTCGAACACCTGCTCGCCACGCTGGATCGCGGGAATGAGTCCGGTCCGGATGACGGCCTTGAAAAGGCTTTCCTTGCCGTCATAGTAGAGGTAGAGGGTTCCCTTGCTGACGCCTGCGCGCCGCGCGACATCGTCGAGCCGGGTGGCCGCGTAGCCTTTCTCCACGAAGATGTCGAGCGCCGCGGCAAGCAGTTCGGCCGGGCGCGCATCCTTGCGACGCGTCCAGCGCGCCGTCGTCGGGGCGGAGGCTTTGGACATGATGTCGTGATTCCCGCGGATGGCCCTTGAGGACAGATTATAGTGACCCCTGCGCAGGCGGGTCAAGGCTCGACACTCCCGACCTGCCACGGTGCGAGTCACCCATGCGTGACTCGTCGAGCGTCCTGCGGGACGACTGGAGCGTGCGATGCAAACCGAAGTGCGGCATCCGGCGGTGGCCGGAACCTTCTACCCGGCGGACCCCGCGGTCCTGCACCGCGACGTGCAGCGGCTGCTCGACGATGCGAGACCCCACCGCGACGAACCGCCACCGAAGGCGCTGATCGCACCGCACGCGGGCTATGTCTATTCCGGCCCCGTGGCTGCGAGCGCCTACGCGCGGATCGCGCCACTGCGCGGTCGCGTGCACACCGTCGTGCTCCTCGGCCCGACGCATCGTGTGCCCGTTCGCGGGGTCGCCCTGCCCGGCGCGACGCGCTTCGAGACGCCGCTCGGATCGATCGACGTCGACACGGAGGCCGTCCGGGCGATCGCCGACCTGCCACAGGTGGTCGTGAGCCCGGAGGCCCACGCGCTCGAGCACTCGCTCGAGGTCCATCTGCCGTTCCTGCAGGAAACCCTCGGCGATTTCCGGCTGCTGCCGCTCGCGGTCGGTGACGCGTCGCCCACGGCGGTCGCGGAAGTGCTCGAGCGCGTCTGGGGCGACGAACACACGCTCGTGGTCGTGAGTTCGGACCTCTCCCACTACCTGCCCTACGACGTGGCCCGCCGGACCGACCAGCAGACCGTGCGCGAGGTGCTCGCGCTCGCGGCAGACATCGATCACGCCCACGCGTGCGGCGCAACGCCCGTCAACGCACTGACGCTGGTGGCACGGCGCCGGGGGCTGCGTCTGGAACTGCTCGATCTCCGGAACTCGGGCGACACGGCGGGCGACCGCCGGCAGGTCGTGGGCTACGCGTCGATCGCGGCCTACGCCGACGGCGGCACGACCGCGAAGAACGCCACCGACGACAGGGGCGACACGCTGCTCCGGATCGCGCGGGCGACGATCGCGAGACAACTGGGCCTTTCCCTCACCGCCCGGGAAGATTCTCCGTTCCTGCGCGTGCACGGCGCGAGCTTCGTGACGCTCACGCGCGAAGGCGCCCTGCGCGGTTGCATCGGCAGTCTGGAAGCGCACCGGCCCCTCGTGGACGACGTCAAGAACAACGCGCGGTCCGCCGCGTTCCTCGATCCGCGCTTCCGTCCCCTCTCCCTGCGCGAGTTCGACGGCATCCGCGTGGAGGTGAGCGTGCTCTCGGCCCAGGAACCCGTCGCGTTCTCGTCCGAGCCCGAACTGCTCTCCCGACTGCGGCCCGGCGTCGACGGGCTGGTGCTCGAATACGCCGGCCATCGCGGCACGTTCCTCCCGCAGGTCTGGGACAGCCTGCCGGATCCGGCGGCATTTCTGGGCCACCTGAAGCGGAAGGCAGGGCTGCCGGCGGATTTCTGGGCCTCGGACGTCCGCGTTTCCCGCTATACGGTCGAGAAGTGGTGCGAGACGGATTGAAGGCGGGTCCGGCCGGCACCATCTTCAAGGATGGGCACACGAACGGTGCGCCCCGACGACACTCCGCAGACGCAGGCCCGCGAGCCGGCACACCGACCACACGATGACCGAATCCCCGCACAGCGCACATCACCCGGCCAGGTGGTACCACGCCACGGACGACGGCCGCCTCCAGTGCGACCTGTGCCCGCGCGACTGCCGTCTCCACGACGGTCAGCGCGGCGCGTGCTTCGTGCGGATGCGCGAAGGCGACAGGATCGTGCTCACCACGTACGGCCGCTCGTCGGGCTTCTGCATCGATCCGATCGAGAAGAAGCCGCTCAATCACTTCTACCCCGGGTCGTCGGTGCTGTCGTTCGGCACGGCGGGCTGCAATCTCGCCTGCAAGTTCTGCCAGAACTGGGACATCTCGAAATCGCGGGACATGGACCGGCTCATGGACCAGGCGAGTCCCGACGCGATCGCGGACGCTGCCGTCGCGAGCGGAAGCCGGAGTGTCGCGTTCACGTACAACGACCCGGTCATCTTCGCCGAGTACGCGATGGACGTCGCGGATGCCTGCCACGAGCGCGGCGTCAAGACGGTCGCGGTGACCGCCGGCTACATCCACCCCGAGCCGCGCCGGGAGTTCTACGCGAAGATGGACGCCGCGAACGTCGATCTGAAGGCGTTCACCGACGACTTCTACTTCAGGCTCACGGGCTCCCGGCTCGCGCCCGTTCTGGACACGCTGCGCTATCTGGTGCACGAGACCGACGTCTGGGTCGAGATCACCACGCTCCTGATTCCGTCGACGAACGACTCGGACGCGGAACTCGCGGCACTCTCCGCGTGGATCGCAAAGGAACTCGGGGTGCACGTTCCCCTGCACTTCACGGCGTTCCATCCGGATTTCAGGATGACGGATCTGCACGCGACGCCGGCGTCGACCCTGCGGCGCGCCCGGGACATCGCACACGCAGCCGGCCTCAAGTACGTCTACACGGGGAACGTCCACGACACCGAAGGCGGAACGACCTTCTGCCCGCACTGCCGGGAGACCCTCATCACGCGCGACTGGCACGACATCCGGCACTACGACCTGACGCCGGGCGGGCACTGCCCGCACTGCGCGGCCGAAGTGGCAGGCCGTTTCGAGCGCTTCCGGGGGGCGTTCGGGCGACGCCGGCTTCCGGTGCGGATCGGCGTCCGCTGATACCGGCGGGCAGTCCGCAAGGGCGGGCCGTCCTTGCCCCGAAGGCGCTCTCGTGGTGAACTCGCGCCCGCCCGGAACGTCTTACCGGCGCGCCGACCTGGAATCGTCTCCATGCTGAAGTTTTTCCTCTCCGGACTGCTGCTCGCAGTCGCGTCCGCGGCAGCGGCTGCTCCCGTCAGAGTCCCGAACGCGATGGCGGATCTCGTGTCCTCGGCCGCCGTGGCACGGCCCGGTGAGGTGGTCACCGTGGGCCTCCACCTGGTGCACGATCCCGGCTGGCACACCTACTGGAAGAACCCCGGCGACTCCGGCATGGCCACCCGCATCGCGTGGCGGCTCCCGGACGGTGTCACCGCAGGCCCGATCCAGTGGCCCGTTCCCGAACGCATCGACGTCGGGCCGCTCACGAACTACGGGTACGAGGGCGACCTGCTGCTCCTCACCGACGTTTCGGTGCCCGCCTCGTGGCCCGCCGGCAAACCCCTGCCGCTCCGCGCCCAGGCGGACTGGCTCATCTGCAAGGAAGTCTGCCTGCCCGGCGGCGCCACCCTCGAACTCACGGTCCCGACGGCGGCCGGCGCCTCCCGCCCCGATCCTGTCTGGGGACCGAAAATCGAGGCCGAGCGGGCGCGCATCCCCCACGCACTCACGGGGTGGCGGGTCAGCGCGTCGGTCACACCCCGCAACATCGTGCTCGACCTCAGGCCCGGACAAGCCGGTGCACGGCCGCTCACGCGGGCCGCGTTCTTCCCCGAAACGCCCGACGTCATCGACAACCCGTCCGCGCAGACCCTCGAGCGGACGGACCAGGGCTACAGGCTCCTGCTCATGGCGGCACCGACGTTCGGGGGCGATGTCCGGGCCATCGAGGGCCTGCTCGTCGCGGAACCGGGACTCGACGACGAGGGTCTCGTGCGAGCCGCGGAGGTCTCCGTGCCGTATCCGGGCGGTGTCCCCGACGTGAAAGCCGCAGCACCCGAAGCCGGCATGACGGCCGACGAGATCCGCGGCGCGACGGTTTCAGGCAAGGATCTCGGCCTCGCGGCCGCCGTGGCCTTCGCGTTCGTCGGCGGGCTGATCCTCAACCTGATGCCGTGCGTCTTTCCGGTGGTCTCGATCAAGGTGCTCGGATTCGTCGAACACGCGCACGGTGACCGGCGCGACCTGCGCCGGCACGGCCTGTCTTTCGCCGCCGGGATCGTGGTGTGCTTCTGGCTGGTTGCCGCGTTCCTGCTGGGGCTTCGCGCGAGCGGCGAGGCGCTGGGCTGGGGCTACCAGCTGCAGTCCCCCCCGATCATTGCCACCCTCGCGGTCCTGTTCTTCCTGCTCGCGCTGAACCTGAGCGGCGTCTTCGAGATCGGCACGCGGCTTCAGACACTCGCCGGCACCGTGCGCGAGCGCGACGGGCTCGGCGGTGCGTTCCTGAGCGGGATGCTCGCCACCGCGATCGCGACACCCTGCACCGCGCCCTTCATGGGGGCGGCCCTCGGATTCGCGCTCACGCAGCCCGCGGCGACCTCCATGGCGGTGTTCACGGCGCTCGCGCTCGGAATGGGAGCACCGTACGTGCTGCTGTCGATCTTTCCGGCCCTGACCCGGTGGCTCCCGCGTCCGGGGCGGTGGATGGAATCCCTGAAGCAGTTCCTCGCGTTCCCGCTCTACCTGACGGTCGTGTGGCTGGTCTGGGTGTACGGCGAACAGCTGGGCACTTCCGCCAGCGCCCGGCTGCTGGCCGCGCTCGTCCTGCTCGCGGCGGCGGCCTGGGCCTGGCGACGATTCGGCGACCGGACACCGTGGCGCGGCGGCCTCGTGGCGGCAGTGTTCGTGGCGAGCGCCGTCCTCTTCGGATGGCCGCCCGCCGAGCCGCCCGCGCTGCCGGGACGACAGGCGGAGGGGTCGTGGACGCCGTATTCCGAAGCGGCACTCGCGACCGCTCGGGCCGCAGGCCCGGTCTTCGTGGACTTCACGGCGGCCTGGTGCGTGACGTGCCAGGTCAACAAGCGGGTGGTGCTCGACACCGAGCCCGTGGTGCGCGCATTCGAGTCGCACGGTGTCACGCGGCTGCTCGCCGACTGGACCAATCGGGACGACGAGATCGGACGCGCACTCGCCCGACTCGGCCGCAGCGGCGTGCCGGTCTACGTCTTCTATCCTGCCGGCGGCGGTGCGCCGGAACTGCTGCCCGAACTGCTGACGCGCGACATCGTTATGGCTGCGATCGACCGCGCGACGGCGTCTCCGGGTGACAACCCGAGTGGAGGAAACCGGTGATGAAAGAATCGATGCGTGCTCTGGTGGTGCTGGCGGCGCTCGTCTGCGGGCCATCGTTCGCGGCCGCCGTGCCCGGCAAGCCCGCACCCGACTTTTCCCTGGCGGACGTCGAGGGCAGGACGCATCGCCTCGCGGACTATCGGGGCAGGTTCGTGGTGCTCGAGTGGTTCAATCGCGGGTGCCCGTTCGTCCAGAAGCACTACGAGAGCGGGAACATGCAGGCCCTGCAGGGCCGATACGCCGCGCGGAACGTGGTCTGGCTCACCGTCAACTCCACGAGCCGGAAGCACGCGGACTACCGGGATGCCGAACACTCCCGCGCGATCGCCCGCGAGTGGAAGATGCGTTCCGCGGCCCTGATGCTCGACGAGGACGGCCGTGTCGGGCGAGCTTTCGGAGCGAAGGCGACGCCGCACATGTTCGTGATCGATCCCGAGGGCACCGTGATCTACGCGGGCGCGATCGACGACATGCCGACCTGGCGTCAGGAAGACATTGCCCGGGCGAGAAACTTCGTGGCGGCGGCGCTCGACGAGGCGCTCGCCGGCAAGGCGGTCTCCGAGCCCTCGACGACAGCCTACGGATGTTCGGTCAAGTACTGACCACGACGCGGCGGCCCTGGCCGGACTGCGCCATCGGGCGCCGCGGTCGCGCATGACCGCCGCGGTGTCGTGGGACATCTTCTGCAACGTCGTCGACCATTTCGGCGACGTCGGCGTCTCGTGGCGCCTCGCGCGCCAGCTGCACGCCGAGCACGGCGCGCGGGTGCGGCTCTTCGTGGACGACCTCGAGACGTTTCACGTGCTCTGCGCGGATGTCTCGCCCGCGCTCGAGTCGCAGGAAGTCGCCGGCGTCACGATCCGCAAGTGGACCAGCCCCCTGTCCTTCGGGGACCCTGCCGACGTCGCGATCGACGCCTTCGGGTCACGCGCCCCGGAAGCCTATCTCGAGGCGATGGCCCGGCGTCGGCACGCGCCGGTCTGGATCAATCTCGAGTATCTGAGCGCGGAAGACTGGATCGAGGACTGCCATCGCGTCCCGTCGAGGCACCCGCGATTTCCGCTCGTGCGCCATTTCTTCTTCCCCGGCTTCACGGAGAACACCGGTGGCGTCCTCTGCGAGCGGGACCTCGTGACGCAGCGCCGGGACTTCCTCGGTGATGCGTCCGCCCGGGCCCGCCTGTGGCAGGCATGGGGCATGGTTCCTCCGCCGGACGGCACGTCGGTCATTTCCCTCTTCGGCTACGGCGGCCCGGCCGTACCCGCGCTGCTTCGTGCGTGGGCCGAGGGGAGCGAGCCCGTCTGCGTGCTCGTCCCGGAAAGCCGCATCCTGCCCGACGCCCTTTCGGTCTTCGGCCGGACCGAAGCGCACGCCGGGGAGCGGTTCGGCCTCGACGCGCTCGATCTGCGTGTCCTGCCGTTCCAGACCCAGCCCGGTTACGACCGGCTGCTCTGGGCGAGCGACTGCAACTTCGTGCGCGGCGAGGACTCCTTCGTGCGCGCGCAGTGGGCGGAGAGTCCGTTCGTCTGGAACATCTACGCCCAGGAAGGGGGCGCGCACTGGGCGAAGATGCACGCGTTCGTGACCCGGTACGGGGCAGGTCTGGACGACGACGCGATCGCGGCTGTCCGGGAGTTCTGGCGGCTGTGGAACCGCGGAGAAACGTCGGCGTCCGTGATCGGAGCCGCGTGGCGACGCTTCTGGAACCTGCGGGACGACCTTCGCGCCCACAACGCCGCGTGGACGGCCGGTCTGCGCGCCCTCGGAGATCTCGCCGGCAATCTGGTCAGATTCAGTGTCGAGCGGCTATAATCTTCGGTCTAGTTTTCAAACCCTTACCCCCGTCAATCCGCTTTTTAGCAAGGCTCCCTATGAAGACCGCCCAGGAAGTGCGCGTCGGCAACGTGATCATGGTCGGGAACGACCCGCTCGTGGTGCAGCGCGCCGAGTTCAACAAGTCCGGACGCAACGCGTCCGTGGTGAAGATGAAGTTCAAGAACCTGCTCACGGGTTCCACCTCGGAGAGCGTCTATCGTGCGGACGAGAAGTTCGACGTCGTCGTGCTCGACCGCAAGGACTGCACGTACTCCTACTTCGCCGACCCCATGTACGTCTTCATGGACGCAGAGTACAACCAGTACGAGGTCGAGAAGGACAACATGGGCGACGCGCTCAACTACCTCGAGGACGGGCTCGAGTGCGAGGTCGTGTTCTATCAGGGTCGCGCGATTTCCGTGGAGATGCCGGCTTCGGTCGTGCGTGAGATCACCTACACCGAGCCCGCGGTGCGCGGCGACACGTCCGGCAAGGTGCTGAAGCCGGCGAAGATCAACACGGGCTTCGAGGTATCGGTGCCACTCTTCTGCGCGACCGGTGACCGGATCGAGATCGACACGCGCACGGGCGAATACCGCCGCCGCATCGCGGCCTGATCCGTTCCGCAATCGCTTTCCCGGACGCCGTCGGGCAATTCGCCCGACGGCGTTTTTTCTTGCCCGGCGCCATCGGATCTCCATTCCACGCGAACGCGACGGGCCGGCCGGGGTCGAAACACCTGAGTCCTGCGCGAGCACGTACGCCGCAGTCATGTGACCTGGCGGCACGCCGGGACCGCAACCGACAAGACCACACCCGGGAAGCGCCGGGATGAGCGTCGAAGCGTCCTCGCGAATCCTGCGCCCCGACGGAAAGGAGGTGCCCATGCGACGCAGACTGTACGTCATCTGTCCGAACCTGCAGGCCGCCCAGAAGACCATGAACGACCTGCTGCTGGCCCGCATTCCCGAAGGCCGCATCCACACGCTTGCAAGACGCGACGCCCCCATGGACGGCCTGCACGAGGCGAACGTGCTGCAGAAGACCGACATCGTCCACGGCGCGGAACTCGGGCTCGTGATCGGTGCGGTGGGGGGCCTCGCACTGGGCGTGGCGCTCGTGCTGCTCCCGTGGATCCATTACGACTTCGAGCCCGTCACGATCCTTCTCACGACACTGGGAGGCGCCCTGTTCGGGAGCTGGGTCGCCAGCCTGGTCGCGGCGAGCGTGCCCAACTCGCATCTGCTCGCGTTCGAAAAGGAAATCCAGGACGGCAAGTACCTGATGATGGTCGACGTGCCCTACAGGCGTGTCGACGATGTCGAGGCGCTCGTTCGCCGGGAACACCCCGAAGACCGGTACGGCGGCATCGAACCCAACCTGCCCGCATTTCCGTAAGACCAGGCGCCTCGCGGGTAGAGAGGCCCGGCGGCCCGGGTGGCCGCGCGGACCTCTCTGCGCGCCTGCCGGTCCGATCTGCGCGACAGACGCCCGAACCGGTCCGGGCGACACCGGATCGGGTGGCCTGCCGGACCGATCGGCACGACGCAACGTCTTGTGCCGCGCCGGGATTCTGCCTATCGTGCCCCTCACCACGACGTCAGCGACGGCAGGGAGCCCCCCCACGATGAAAGCCATGGTGCTCGATGCACCGCATCAGCCACTCGTGCTTCGCGACCTGCCGAAGCCGTCTCCGGATGCCGGGCAGGTCCTGATCGAAGTGACAGCGTGCGGTGTCTGCCGCACCGACCTGCACATCGTCGACGGGGAACTCCCCGCGCGGGACCACGGCATCGTGCCGGGCCACGAGGTCGTGGGGATCGTGCGTGCGACCGGCACCGGGGTGAAGGACATCGAGATCGGCCAGCGCGTGGGCGTGCCGTGGCTCGGGTGGACCTGCGGAACGTGTGACTACTGCCGCAGCGGACGGGAGAACCTGTGCGACCGCGCGAGGTTCACCGGCTACGACCTCCCCGGCGGGTATGCCGAATTCGTGACCGCCGATGCCAGATACACGTTCCCGCTGCCGGAAGGGCTTCCGGATGCAGAGGCGGCCCCCCTGCTCTGTGCCGGGCTCATCGGCCACCGCTGCCTGCGCAAGGCGGGCGACGCCCGCCGCATCGGCATCTACGGCTTCGGGGCAGCCGCCCACATCCTCGCGCAGGTCGCGCACTGGGAAGGCAGAGAGCTGTACGCATTCACGCGACCGGGGGATCACGCCGCCCAGACGTTCGCGCGAAGCCACGGCGCACTCTGGGCCGGTGGCTCGGACGAACCCTGCCCGGTCGCGCTCGACGCGGCCGTCCTGTTTGCACCGGTGGGCGCCCTGGTGCCGGCGGCACTGCGCGCCGTGAGGAAGGGCGGGACAGTCGTCTGCGGTGGCATCCACATGAGCGACATTCCGTCCTTTCCGTACGAGATCCTCTGGGGCGAGCGAAACGTCGTCTCGGTGGCGAATCTCACACGCGCGGACGGCGAGGAATTTCTCGAGATCGCGGCTGCAGTCCCGGTGCGCACGACGATCGAGACGTTCGCCCTCGACGACGCGAACCGCGCGCTCGAGTCGCTCAGAAACGGCACGCTGACGGGGGCCGCCGTGCTGACGCCCTCGTCTGCGTGAGCGCGCGCCCGCCCGTCAGAGCGGCCGGCCGTCCTGGCGCATGCGTCGCCGGACCACGGTCGGAACATCCCAGTCGACCGGCCCCCGCTGCCCCCTGTGCCGGACTGTCCGGGTCAGTTCCACCGAAGCACCGGACCGCGCAATGACAACGCGCAGGGCACGGCCTGCACGAACGGAATCGAAAGGACGCATCGTTCACTCCTCGAAAGCTGCCCGCCGGCGGCGGGGATGCGTTCCACTCTACCGACGCTCAGGCTCACTGGATGAGCCACTTTCGCGCATGTAACGCTCGCACGCGGCGCGAAGCTGGGCGAACACCTCGTCGCGCAGTTCCGGAGGCGACAGGACCTCGACGTCCGGCCCGTGCTTGAGGATGTCCATGAGCAGCTCGCGCGTGTCGCTGAACGGCACCTCGAGCACGAAGCGGCCGTCCGCCTCGAAGTGCGACCGCTGGTCCCTGTGCCATTTCTCGGACGCGACCCAGCGCGCCCTCGCCGCGCTGAACCGCAAGACGGCCCACCGGACGGAACTGCCGGAGAAGATCCCGTACCCGGTGGCCAGTTCGCGGTCCATCACCGGGTCCGGAACGTCCACGGCGACCTCTTCCGACAGTTCCACCGTCTCGATCGCATCGACCGCGAAGCTGCGGAGTCCGTCGCGCAGGTGACACCACGCGTCCAGATACCAGTTGTCCCGGTAATAGACGAGTCGCTGCGGAGATACGTCCCGTTCGAGTCGTTCGGACGTGCCGCGGTTGAAATGACGAATGCGGGCGCGCCGTCGCTCGAGGAGCGCGTGCGCGAGGGTTCCGAAATGCGACGTGTGGATCGGACGGCGCGCCACGTGCAGCAGGCGGATGCGCCGGCGAACCTCGGACGCCGCGTGGCCGTGGCTGCCGAGCAGCTTCTCGAGGCGGTCGCCGATCGGCTTCAGGTGATCGTCCAGCATGCCGGGGTCGATGCTCCCGAGCAGGTGGTGCATCGTGAGGAGCGCGTGCGCCTCCTGGGCGCTGAACCACAGCCCGGGCAGTTCCGCATCGGGATCCGAGCCGTCGAGCCGGTAGCCACCTGCGTCACGGTCCCAGACGATCGGAACCTCGAGCCGACTTCTCAGGTATTCCATGTCCCGCTTGAACGTGGCCCGGGACACCTCGAGTTCCTCGAGAAACGTGTCGATGGTCACGATCCGGCGCGACTGCAGCAGACGCTTGATGCGGTAGAAACGTTCAGTCCTGTCCAAGATGCTTCGACTCGAGTGAAGACGCGGCGCCGGACGCAGGCCCCGTCGTTGACACGAAAGTATCCTCCCAGCATCATCGATCGGAGATGCCCACCGACAAAGACCGATGAGAAATCCCGTTCACGCAACCCGCGCCGCGCTGTTCGTGCTGACCGCACTGTCGGGCGCAGTCCTGCTCGCGGCTTGCACCACGACCTCCGGCACGGCCGCCACCTCCTCCGATCGCCCCGGTTCCGCGGGCGGCGGAAGCGCCTCCCAGTCGTCCACGAATTATCAGCCCGTCACCGACATCCCCATTCCCCCCGGGACGAAGATCAACACGGAACGGTCGGTGATCCTCGGCGGACCGGACAAGTGGTTCGGCCGGATGCTCCTCGTCCTCGATCGCTCGTCGACGATGGCGTATTCCTATTATGTCGAACAGATGCCCGCGTTCGGGTGGGAACTCGTCACGGCCGTGCAGGGGAAGGTCGCCACGCTCACGTACATACAGGGACAGCGCGCCGCGACCGTCGAGATCGCCCCGGCGACGCTCCGGGGCTCCGAAGTGACCGTCACGATGAGCCCGCGTCCGACCGCCGGCACGCGGGGCACGATGCCTCCGACGACCAAGTGACGGGTGGTCCCGACGCACGCAAGGAGCCGAACGGATGACGATACACGGCATGAACCACTTCACGGTGCTCACGTCCGACCTCGACGCCACCCGCCATTTCTACGTGGACGTCATGGGGCTCGAAGAAGGGCCGCGGCCCGACCTCGGCTTCCCGGGGGTCTGGCTGTACGTCGGCGGCAATCCTGTCCTGCACGTGATTGCAGGTCGGCCGCTTCCGGCGGACCCGAAAGGCGTGCTGGATCACATGGCATTCACTGCGACCGATCTGGCCGGCGTGACACGACGCCTCGAGGAGAGCGGAATCCGGTACGACCTGCGCCGGCAAGCCCAGTCCGGTACCTGGCAGCTGTTCTGTTTCGACCCGAACGGTGCCCGCGTCGAACTCGACTTTGACGCCGCCGAGGCGGAACCCTGAGCGCGTTCCGCCTCGTCCATCACGACTCACCCGTGGGACGGAAGCCCTGCCCCGGGGAACGTTGACGTCCCCCGACGCCTGGCGGGCGATCAGAGCGCGGTTTCGCGCATGCAGGTCTCGTAGACCTTGTCGCCGATCACCTCGACCGGAATGCCGCGGCCCGAGGCGGCCACGGCGCGCTTCATGGCCGCGTAGCCGGCATCCACGTTCAGCGTAACGAACTGGATCTCGTTTTCCGTCTCGTCGCCGTGCCAGTGAATCTTGACGTCCTCCCGGGCCTTGCCCTGCGTGAAGTAATACGCGGCCGCGACCTGCAGCCGAGCGGTGTACACGCACTTTTCCTCACGCGTCATGTCCGAGATGCGGTCGGCGTGGGCGAACGGTGACTGGGCGAACAGGATGCAGCAGAAGGGCAGGCTGACGAGCAGCGGGCGCATGGCAATCTCCTAGCAGGCAGGAACGGACGACTCGCGGCGCAACCCGGTGCCTCCCCACCCGGGTCTGATACGTGAGTCCGTCGACACTGTAATTCGGCCGCGAGCCCAACTCAACGGCAGGTGTGCCTCGCAGGAACGGCGTCGTAGCAACGAACCTGCGCCCCCTCGATGCCGCAATGGCGCATGGATGCTGGGGTTGCATTTGCGATCGCTGCGGATCGCACGGAATAGCTTGAGGAGCGAATCAGGCGTGCCGTGTCAAGTGCAAGAGCAAAGTTATCAAGAAGAGCACGATCACCTCGCCCCCTCTCCCGTCAAGCCTTAAATTGCGCCCCGGGAACCTTGACAAACTCTTGTTTTTTTTGAACAAAGTGACTGACCAAATCGTGTGCTCGGAAACCTAAGTTCCCCGCCTGCAAGCACTTTTTCAAGTTATCCGGTGCGCTTTCCACAACTTTGTCCACAGGTTCTGTGGATGAATCTGTCATGTCTCCGGAGCACCCCCGGAGAGGTCGAAACGGTCCGGTCCGGATCCGTTGCGGGGCCCGGTGCGAGCGCAGGCAGGGCCTTTTCGCGCCGGCTCCGGGTCGTCTCAGGCGCACGGTGCGCAGTCCGTCACCGTGACGAACCCGACCCAGCTCCACGTCGTCGCGCGCGGGGGCGACACCTTGGCGTCGATCTGCCACGACTGCGGGCCGAAGACGGGCCCGACCACCGACCGATGCCGCGCCTCGCAGCCCTTCGCGCACGAATCGTCACCCAGCGGCGCCCGGGCCTTCTGCTCCACCGCCGCGAGTCGCAGCTCGAACGCGCGCTCGTAGGCCTTCTGTGCGTCCGGAACCGCCTCGTCCCCGAGGCCGTTTCCGACGACCCACTCGAAGACGAGCTGGCTCTGCGGCGGGCATCGCTCCACCGCGACCATCAGCGTCTCCTGTTCGGCCGGGCGGCGTCTGGCTACCTTGTCCCGGTCCTTCTCCTTCTTCTTCTCCATCGACGCGTCGTCGACCCGCTTTCCCGCCTTCTTGCCCATCTCCGCATCCCCCACACCCCGAAAAGGACCACCGTCAATGTAGCGGACGCCTCACGACGACGTCCATCGCACCGGGACGGGACACGTGCCGGCGAGACACGGTCGCGGGACCGTCCCGCGAGCGGTGGAGGTCTCGCGTCTGCGGCAGGATTCCGCGCACCGCCCCGTCGGGAGCGGCGAGGTCCGCCGCTCCCGCACGACGCGTCACTTGGACGACAGGCACTCCTTCATGAACGCCTTGCGCTCGCCAGCCTTGAGCCCCTTGGTCTTCGCCTCGGCATTGCAGGACTTCATCTTTTCCTGCTGCGCCGTCAGCCCCTTCTTGTGCTCCGACTTCGTGGCGCTGAGACATTCCTTCATGAACGACTTGCGTGCGTCCCCGGACAGCGCCTTGTCCTTAGCTTCGACGTTGCACTCCTTCATCCTCGATTGCTGGGCGTTCTCGGCCAGCACGGGGCCGGACACGAGCATCGCCACGGCGACAGCGAGCAACATTTTCGTCACGGATGTTCTCCTTTTCGAATTGACCGTTGAAACCCGGGTAGATCCGATCGGTTCGCGCTGCGTCCGGCAAGGTGCTCATGCCCGATCGAGCAGCCCTTGCACGATCGTCGTGGAACGTTCGGAACCTCCCGGCTGGAATCCGCCGCGCGCTGAACCGATCCCGGCCGCATCGCGTCGTCGACGAAGTTTCGCACCATTCCGCCCACTGCGCACCGCCGGAACTTTGCACGCGTGAAGCGTCTCTCACATTCCGTTTCAGACCCTGCGATCCCGACCATGAAGAAAGCTCTCCTGAGTTCCGTTCTGCTGTCTTCCCTGGCCGCTGCCGGCCCCGCGTTCGCGGCCCAGTGCCCGCCGCTGCTAGACCACCGCATCAAGACCCTGCAGGGGGATACGCTGGACCTGTGCGCGCTGGCCGGGCATCCGGTCCTCGTCGTCAACACGGCCAGCAAGTGCGGCTTCACACCCCAGTTCGAGAAGCTCGAGGGCATGTACGGGAAGTACAAGGCCAGGGGCCTCGTCGTCCTCGGCTTTCCCTCCAACGACTTCCGCCAGGAACTCGAGAGCGACGCGCAGATCGGTGACTTCTGCCGCATGACCTACGGGGTCAAGTTTCCCATGGCGTCGAAGTCCTCCGTCTCCGGCAAGGACGCGAATCCGTTCTTCAGGCAGCTCGCGGCGGCCACGGGCGAAGCGCCCACCTGGAACTTCCACAAGTACCTGATCGCGCCGGACGGGCGTACGGTGTACAGCTTCGCGACACGCACGGAACCGGACGCGCCCGAGGTCATGCGCAGGCTCGAGCCGATGCTGCACTGACCCGGCCCGACCGCCCCGTCCACGGTGGGCCGGGCGATCCGTTGACCGCACGCGACGCCCCGTCCGTGACATCGGTCATCTTGTGTTTCGGGCGGTATTGGGTAACCTGCCCGCGACGGCCCTTCCCGGCAAGCCGGGACGGCCGCACCCGTATTCCACCCGGAACACATTGCATCCATGCGGCTGCCAGGCAGGAATCCCGGACCTTCCACCGAACCGGCGGCGCCCGTGCCGCCGCGGAAACGCTCGTGGCTGCGAAGAACCCTCGTCGGCGTTGCGGCAACGGCCGTCGCGCTGGTCGCTTTCGGGTTCTTCGGCGCACCACCACTCGTCAAGTATCTGCTCGAGACGCGCCTCGCACGCGAACTGGGGCGCACGGTGTCCGTGGACGCGGTCCACGTGAACCCGTTCCTGCTCACGGTGGAACTCGACGGGTTCACGATCCGCGAGCCCGGATCGAGCGCACGGTTTGTTGCATTCGACCGCCTGCTGCTGGACGCCTCGATGGAGTCGATCTACCGGCGCGCCCCCGTCCTGTCCGAAGTCGTTCTCGAGCACCCCTACGTGAACGTGGTCCGGACAGGTGACAGGCAGTTCAACTTCTCGGACCTCGTCGCGAAGTTCGCCGGCAAGGACGAGACAGACAGCCGTACCGAACCGGCCCGTTTCTCCCTGAACAACATCCGCATCGTCGGGGGAGCTCTGGACTTCGACGACCGGCCCGCACGCACGCGCCACACCGTCCGGGACCTGTCGCTCACCGTTCCCTTCGTGTCCAACCTGCCCTACTTCGGAAAGGTCTTCGTGAAGCCGTCGTTCTCGGCGGTCGTGAACGGAGCCCCCCTGCATCTCGATGGCAGGACCCGGCCCTTCAGTCCTGCGCGCGAGTCGACCGTGGCCCTCAGACTCGACGACGTCGACCTCACGCACTACCTGACCTATCTGCCCTTCGACCTCCCTTACCGCGTGCAGTCGGCGCACGCGAGCCTCGACACGACGCTCGCCTTCGAGCAGCCGCCCGGAAAGCCTCCGCGTCTCGTCGTGAAGGGCACCGCGAGCATACGAAGCCTCGCGACCACGACACTCGCGGGCACGCCACTCGTCGCGGTCGACCGCCTGGATGTGAAGACCGACGCGTTCGACGTGTTCGGGCCCGCAGTGGTTCTGGACTCAGTGGTGCTCGCGGGCGGCCGGATTCACGTACATCGGTCGGCGGCCGGATCGCTCGATCTCGCGGCTCTCGCACGGACGGGCACGAACAGTGGCAGTCCGCGGACCGGCCCTGCGACGCCCGCGGCGCCCACCGGGCCGGCGCGCGGCCGCTCCGCACCGCGGGAGATTCGCGTGGGGTCGATCACCGTCGGAGACGTCCGGGTCACCGTCAGGGACGACGCCGTGTCACCGCCGTTCGACGCCGACGTGTCGTCGGTGTCGGCTTCCGTACGGGACTTCTCGACCGCCGCGAGTACCGCTCCGGCACGCGTCGAAGTCTCGATGACGGCCAGGACCGGGGAGTCGCTCGCGGTGGCAGGCACGTACGCCCACGCCACCCGCGAGATCGCGTTCGACGTCTCCGCCGAAGGCCTGTCTCCGCGCCGGTACGCCGCCTACTACCGGGACGCGTTGCCGTTCGACCTCACTTCGGGTACCGCGAAATGGAACGGCCACGTGTCCGCGCGCATCGACGATCCGGCTCACACACTGAAGGTCAGCGACAACGCGATCGTGATCGCGGACCTCGGCGTGCGACTGAAGGGCGAGAAGCGGGACTTCTTCACACTGAAACGTCTCGCGGCGACCGGCGGCGCACTGAATCTCCCCGATCGTGACGTGACCGTCGGCAGCGTGACACTCGATACGCCGCGCCTGCGCGTCGTACGCGGCCGCGATGGCCGCCTCAGCGTCGCGAAACCGTTCACTGCGCGCGAGTCGCCCGCTCGCCCCTCGCCCTCGCCCTCGCCCTCGCCCTCGCCCTCGCCCTCGCCGGATTCTCCGCCCGGTCACTGGAAAGTCTCGCTGCAGGACATCTCGCTGGACCGCGGATCGCTGAACTTCGAGGATCAGGTCCCCGATACCCGCGTGGAGACCGCCCTGGGTCCGATCCACCTTCGCGTGCAGGACCTCGTAATCGGCGGACCGGGAAAGGCTCGGGCAAGTCTCTCGACCCGCTTGAACGGGCACGGCAGCGTGTCGCTGCACGGCACGCTCTCGCTGGCCCCGCTTGATGCGGAAATGACCGTCAAGGCCGCGAATCTCGATGCCGTGCCCTTCCAGCCCTATCTGCGCGACCGACTGGACGCAAGCATCAACGGCGCATCGGTGTCGCTCGACGGCCGGCTCCGCATCGTCTCGACGCCCGGTTCGACGGCCCCGGTCGTCCGGTACCGCGGCAACGCATCGCTCACCCGCTTCGCGATGAGCGACGCCGGGCAGAACGACCTCGTGACCTGGAATGCCCTGTCTCTCGAAGACGTCAATCTGGCGAGCGAGCCGTTCGCACTGCGCATCCGAAAGGTCGCACTGACGGACTTCACGACCGCGTTGCAGATAGATCCGGACGGCACGCTGAACCTCACCCGGGTGCTGCACCCGCGACGCGCCGGCGCCGAAGCGGCCGCGCCCGCCGCCGAAAGGGGGCGACCAGCCGCGAAAGCGGGCGCAGGCGCCCCGCAGTCCGCTGCACCCGTCCGGATCGACGAGATCACGCTCCAGGGCGGCAAGGTGCTCTTCAGCGACCATCTCATCGAGCCGAACGTGCACGCCACCATGACCGACGTCGGCGGCCACGTCACCGGGCTCATGTCGACGCCGGATTCCCGTGCGAACGTCGAGCTGCGCGGCAAGCTCGAGAGCCAGTCACCGCTGTCGATCACCGGACAGATCAATCCGCTCGCCGGCGACCTGTTCGCGGACCTCACGGTCTCCTTCCACGACATCGATCTGCCGCCCTTCACGCCCTACTCCGGACGGTATGCCGGCTACACGATCGAGCGCGGGAAGCTGTCGCTGGATCTCAGATACCTGGTGAAGGACAGGAAGCTCGAAGCGAGCAACAGGGCCTTCATCGATCAGTTCTCGTTCGGTGACAAGGTCCAGAGCAAGGATGCGCTGAAGCTGCCCGTCAAGTTCGCCGTCTCGCTGCTGAAGGACCCCGAAGGGCGAATCAACCTCGACGTGCCGGTTTCGGGATCCCTGGACGACCCGAAGTTCCGGCTCGGGCGCGTGATCTGGCGTGTCATCGTGAACCTGCTCACGAAGGCCGTGACGGCGCCCTTCGCGATGCTGGGCCATCTTCTGGGCGACGATGCCGCGACGCTGTCCTACGTCGACTTCGCGCCCGGCAGCGCTGCACTCGACCCGGCCGGCGAAGCCAAGGTGGAAAAGCTGGCGCAGGCGCTGGCCGAACGGCCGAGTCTCAAGCTGGAGATCACCGGCCACGCCGACCCCGGCAAGGACCCCGAGGCACTGCGGACGGACGCCTTCGAGCGCAAGCTCAAGGCCCAGAAGTTCATCGAGCTGAAGCGGCAGGGTGCCGCGCCTGCATCGGTCGACGAGGTGACGTACGAGCCGGCCGAATACGGGCGCCTGCTGAAGAAGGCATACAGGCAGGAGAAGTTTCCGAAACCCACGAACATCTTCGGCTTCGAGAAAAGCCTCCCGGACGAGGAGATGAGGAAACTCATGGTCACGAACATTGTCATCCGGGACGGTGAGCTTCGCCAGCTCGCGCTGCTTCGCGCGCAGACAGTCCGCGACGTTCTGACGCGAAATGGGCGCATCGCCGGCGATCGGGTGTTCATTCTGGACCCGAAGGTGGGAGCACCCGCGACATCCGGCAAGGGCACGGCAGGCTCGACCCGAGCCGATTTCACGATTCGCTGAGAGGATGTCTCGGCGACAGGCCTGTGGCTATAATCGCCGCGAGTCATCCGGCCTGCCGGCACGTATCGGTCGATCTGAAGAGGTCGATCGGTCCCGAAACCACCGGCTCCGGGCGGGCCGGCCAACGGCAAGAGGGAGCAGACCATGACGAAGACCGAACTCAAGGAACAGAACGAAGCGCTGCGCAATCTCCTCATGGAGATCCGCGACATGATCGACTCCGAGCTCGAGGCCTTGGACGAGTTCGAGGACGAAGACGAGGACGAACTCGACGAGGAAGACTGAAGGCAGCGTGACGCGCCGTGTTCCTTTACTCGGCTGTTCCCGTTGTGTATAGTGCGCGGCTTTCCGGGGGGGTATAGCTCAGCTGGGAGAGCGCTTGCATGGCATGCAAGAGGTCAGCGGTTCGATCCCGCTTACCTCCACCAAACGGAAAACAGGTCCCCATCGTCTAGAGGCCTAGGACATCGCCCTTTCACGGCGGTAACCGGGGTTCGAATCCCCGTGGGGACGCCAGTAAAAAGAACGGCTTGCAGAGATGCAAGCCGTTTTTGTTTGTGCTGTGTCGGAGTCCTCCGCGGACTTGGGCGTACCTCCGTGTCCATACGATGATCGACGGGGACGGATACGCACCAAGGCTCGGGCGCCTCGACCCAACACTGTCGTGATGTATCGCGCCCGTCGCCAATCATTTCCCCGTCGCGACCGTGTCGAAGTCGATGGCGAACGCTACCACCGAAGCTGGACCGGCTAGTTCTGTCTCAGAGATCAGATTCGCAATCAACGTCTCATCGAACCTGGGTGGGAGGTGAAGCGGTTCTGGGTCGATGAGATCCGCGACGATCCTGATGGCTGCGTCGCGACCGTGGTCCATTGGGCCCAAGACGCGAGGGCAGCAACATGACGCCGCTCGACCGCGCTCCCGCACCCTGTCATCCACTGCGCGAGAGCACACGCCTTCGCGTCACGGCGAGCAATCCGATTCCCAACGTCAGTTCGAAACAGATCTCCGGTTCCGGAACGGCCGCCGCGACGCTCAACCTGCCGAACAGGCCGTGCGCCTCGCCGTCGGGACCTGCCGCGAAATACAGGTCGCTGGTCGACCCGGCACTGCCGCCGTTTCCGAACAGGATCCCCCAGAGTCCGTCGATGACGATCGGCGTCGCCTGGGGCGTGAGCATCGTTCCGAGCAGCGCGCCGGTCACCGGGTCGTACGCGTGAATGAGGCCATCACCGAAGTTTCCGACCAGCAGCGCGGTGCCGAACTCGCCGAAGTCCGTCGGTGCGAGTGCGAGGCCCCACGGCGCGTCGAGCGCACCGCCCGTTGCAACGCGACGCAGCAGATTTCCGCTGCCGTCGAAAGCGTCGACGATACCCAGCCCCGCACCGGCGACTTCGTCACGCCCGGCTGCATCCTGGAGCGCATACGCGACATACAGCGTGCCCCCGAGATTCTGGATGTTGAATGGCGCGTACCCGGAAGGCAGTGTCGGGTCCACGAACGCTCCGGGCAGCACCGAAGTGAAATCGCTGGCGAAACTGTCGATCCGGCCGTTGTGAAAGTCGGCTGCGTAGAGTCGCTTCTCCTGCCCGGTTCCGGCGAGCGCGAGCCCCTTGTAGATCGCGCCACTCCCGCCGTTGTCGACCAGGGTCAGCGCGCTGGCGCCACCGTTCCAGCCGGCGATGGCCCCCTCCTCCGTTCCGAACAGGAAGATGCTGCCGCCGAAGCCACTGCCGCCGTTGAACACCTGACCGGTCGGCGAACTCCCCGCGAGCGGCGGAATCGACACCGGCGCGAGAATGGTCGCGCCCGAGCCGTCATAGACGGTCGTCTCGCCGGTGCCATTGGCGCTGATCCAGAACGGACCGCCCGGGCCGTAGGACAGCCCCCAGGCATTGACGAGGTGAGGGTCCACCAGGCTGGCGGCGCCTGGCTGGTCGGCAACGAGGTCGGTCCGGGTATAGGCGGCCGAAGCCACGTCCACCATACCGATGGTGGTCCCGAGAAGGACGAGAACGTAGGCGGTCGACCTGATGCACGGGTGCTGGCGAGCGAAGGGCATGAGCGCCTCCTGTCCGGATCGCTGCGGGATGTTCGAACAGGCTCGCGCCTCGGTCACCGGTCATTCCGTCACCGGGTTGCGAGCCGCGATCCGGGGATCCCCGTGGCTACCGTGTGGCGGCAACCCGTCTCGCCCAGCCACGTCCGTGCGCGGGAATCTCCCCGGTCATGCTACGCCGCTTCCGCGAAACTGTCAGATGTGCCGGGTCGGTGGCCCGGAACAGCTCCCCCCGCGACGGGAACGACCCGGTGCCGGCATGCCGGTTTCCGGGTCGGCGCCCCTTCGAGCGTCGCAGTCCCTTCAGGCGAGCGGAACCCCGAATCCCGGTCACTCGAGCACCCGCGTGAACCCGCTGATCGCCTGCACGCAGGACGTCCACCGGCCGCCGCTGTCGCGGGAGGCACGACCTGGCGCTCGGCGGGACCCGGGTAATGCCCCCCGCGGATCCCGTCCGCAGGCGGGCAGACCGGATCAGTTTCCGGACACCAGCTGCTTCAGATCGTGGGCAATTGCCGGCACGTCGTCCGTCGCTTCCGCGATCAGGCGCGCCTTGCCCTGCTGGTCGAAGATGAAGACCGCGCTGCTGTGACTGACCTCGTAGTTGCCGTCGGCGTCCGGCTTGCCGTAACCGAAGGTCACGCGGTAGCGCTTGTTGAAGGCCTTCAGCCGGTCGAGGTCGTCCGTGCGCAGGCCGACGAACTGCGGCCCGAACGAGTCGGTATAGGTCTTCAGCAGATCGGCCGTGTCCCGCTTCGGATCAACCGTCACGAACAGCACGCGTACCTTGTCCGCGTCCGATCCCATCGTCGAAAGTGCCTGCGAGAGTCGCGCGAGCGTGGTCGGACAGACGTCCGGACAGTGCGTGTACCCGAAGTAGAGTAACGCGACCTTGCCGCGATAGTCGTCCTGGGTGACGGCCTGGCCGTGGTCGTCCGTGAGGGAGAACGCAAGGGGCTCCATGATCCCCGTGATGTTCACGAGATCCCACTTCATCGGGTCCTTGCTGCAGCCCGTCACCCCGAGCGCGCACGCGACCGTGATGGCGAGCAGGGTCGCGATTTTCCGGACCATCGGCAACCGTCCGATCATTGGGTGCCGGCACCCCTGACCGTGAACACGACCTCCTGTGTGCGGTCTCCCTCGAACATGAGCGTGATCGGTACCTGATCACCAACCGCCAGCTTGCGGGTCCGGTGCATCAGCATGAGGTGAAGCCCCTCGGGCTCGAAGTGAAGCGACTGTCCCGGAGCGAGCTCCAGACTGTCTACGTGGTGCATCTCGGACTGACCGTTGCTGCGAACCGACCGATGCATCATCACATGGTGAAACGCCGAACTCGAGGCCCCTTCGAGCACGACGACGCTCTTCCCCGTGTTGGTGATGTCGAAGTATCCGGCGAGCGGCAGATTCCCCGGCAGCAGGCGGATCCTCGCATTGTCGACCTTCACCTCGACATCGGCCGCGCGGGCGACGTGCGCGAACGGAACGGCCAGGACGGCAAGCAGCAGGATACGGCGCGACACATTGTTCAGCATGCCGAATCGGACACGGCGGGGTATGGAGAGGTTCATCGGGTTCTCGAAAGGAGGAAGAGATTCGAAACCGGTCCCCGGTCAGCGCGAAGGCGCCTCCACGAGTACCGCGCCGGGCGTGCCGGCGGGCTCGTCGGCGCGTTCGCTCCTGCGCCACCGGGCCAGCACCACGAGCGCGGCCACGACGCTCATCATCGAGGCGGGAATCCAGGTGATGAGGCCGCCTATGCCCTGGTCGGTCATGGGCTCGATCGGCCAGGCGCGGCCGCATACGCCATAGACGCTGTAGAGCAGTTTGCTCGTGAGTGCGATGTAGGCGCCGATCCCGATCTGGGGCAGCATGATCGCCCACAGCAACAGCATGCGCCTGCCGTAACCCAGAAACCTCAGGCCCGCCTGGTGTTCCGGCCCGACGATGAGCCACCAGAACAGGAGCCCGTCGATGGCCATGCTCCAGTTCATCACGTTGTACCGGGGCAGGCTCAGCATCGCCGTGAAGTGAATCGACGGCGTGAGCCAGAAGATGATGAGCCCCGTGAAGAGCACCGGCGCGATGACGGGATTCTGGAGGAGCCGGTAGCCGGCCTGCGTGACGGGATTGCGCCAGACCGGAGCGAGCACATACCGGCGCAGCCACTCGGGCGCGCCGAGCCGCATGGTCACCTGCGGGGCCGACATCACGATCAGGAACGGACCGAGGTGATGCAGCACGAGGTGCTGCAGCCGGTGGATCCAGAACATGTGCTGCGACAGGTAGTCGAGATGGGTCTGCAGGAACGCGTACATCGAGACCAGCCCGATCGCGAATGCCGTGTTGCGCCAGAAGCCCGGCGCGTCGGTGCGACCACGGCCCCGCACCAGGCCGCGAAGGTAGATCAGTGCACTTCCGGCGCAGAGAACGAGCACCGTGGGGGAGAACTCCCACGGAAGAAGGAAGGAGAAGACGGTCTCGAACACCGGTGGCAATGTTCAGCGAGGTGCTGCGTGGCGATCACCCGAACGGGGAAAGGCCGCACGACAGCGAAAGGGGAAGCATAACCCCCCTTTCCCGGAACGTCTACCAGCCGGCGTCGACGGCCCGGCCGCACGCGGCCGGGCCGGGTGCATCAGGCCTCGGCCGACTCCGGCATCTTCCCCACGACGCGTGTCTCGTGGACGGCCGGCGAATAGATCTCGATGAGTTCGAGGTCGTCCGAGCAGCGCAGTTCGTTGTGCACGATGCCGGGCGGCTGCAGGAAGCAGTCGCCTGCGCGGAACGTGAATTCGCCTTCCTGCCCCTCGTAGACGAAGCTGATCCACCCCTTCAGCACGTACACCATCTGGAAGTCGCACATGTGCTGGTGCAGACCGGTCGTGTGCATGTCGTGGTCGGTCCCCCTGTGATCGGCCTTCACCCGGATCACGTGCGCACGGTACTGGCCGTGAGTCGCGTCCGCGATGCCCAGATCGCGGTATTCGAGAAACTCGCGCAGGCCGTCCTTGTAGACGGCGTCCTTCGCATAGCTCACGGAAAACTTCTGCTTCAGTGCGGTCATGGATGGGATCCTCCCCTTCGAGATTCGTGTGCAGGGCCGCTCCCGTACGCCGGGAACCGGCCCTTCGTCGCGACTGTCCGTCGCGCATGCGGAAGGTGGCGACACGCCGAGGCGCCATGAGAGAGCCTGCCCGCCCCGACACCCTTCCGCGCGACAGACAGGTAGTCTACTGCCATTCGCGTCGCCCGGCGCTGGAGCCCGCCCCGCCTCCATCGTAGACTCGTGCCTCCGCGGCACCGTACCGCGGCATCGGCAACGTCGAAGGGAGGATTCTCAATGAACAAGGGTGTCGTTGGTGCGATCGGCCTGCTGCTCCTCGGGCTGACCGGCATGGCCGGCTCTTTCACGGCCGCCGCGGACGAACTGCCCGCGTGGGCTTTCGTCGTGAACCCGCCCGGCGGCAAGCCGCCGGCGGACGACGGCACCCTCCACCACGTTCCGGGCAGCGACAGGGCCTTCACACTGAGCCAGCTTCGCGATCTCTTCAACGTCCCCGACTGGCATCGCGACGACCACCCGCCCATGCCCGACGTCGTCGCGCACGGTCGCAGGCCCGACGTGTACGCATGCGCGTTCTGCCACCTGCCGAACGGACTCGGCAGGCCCGAGAACGCAAGTCTCGCGGGTCTTCCCGCCGAGTACATGGTCAAGCAGGTTGAGGACTTCAGGAGCGGTGCGCGGCGGAGCTCCGAGCCTCGGTCCGTACCCGTGAACTTCATGATCCATTCCGCGCAGCACGTCTCCGATGCGGACGTCCGCGCGGCGGCCGACTACTTCTCCAAACTCGCGTCGCGGCAGTGGATCCGCGTCGTCGAGTCTGCCGAGGTTCCGAAGACGCACGTCGCCGGATGGATGCTGATGCCGTCCGAACACGGCGCGATGGAACCGATCGGCCACCGGATCGTCGAGATACCGGAGGACGTCGAGCGGACGGAACTGCGCGATTCGCAATCGGGATTCATCGCCTACGTGCCGCCCGGCAGCATCGATCGGGGCCGCATCCTCGTCACGACGGGAGACGGCGGCCGCTTCGCCGCCTGCGGCACCTGTCACGGCGCCGGGCTGGAGGGGCTCGGGCCGGTGCCGGGCCTTGCCGGACGCTCCCCGAGCTACATCGTCAGACAGCTCTTCGACCTGCGGAACGGCGCACGCAACGGGACGTGGTCCGCTCTCATGAAGCCCGTCGTCTCGGGTCTCTCGGACGACGACATCATTGCGATCGCGGCCTACACGGCGTCACTGGGCCGCTGAACCGCGACGCCTCACGGCCGCCACTCGCGGAAGCCGTCGATCCGGCCACCGGCATCGACGGCCTCGAGCCGCACCGTGAAGCCCCAGAGCCGGCCGAGGTGCCGCAGGACTTCGTTGGCCTCCTCGTCCCGGAGCGGACGCCCCCGATAGATCGAGTTCCGGAGCGTCAGCGAGCGGTCGCCGTCGCGGTCGAAACGGACGACCTGGATGTCCGGCATCAGGTTCTCGCGCTTGTACTGCTCCGCGAGCATGCGCCGGACGCGGCGATAGCCGTGCTCGTCGTGGATGCTGTCGATCTCGAGCATGTCGTCGTCCGCGTGGTCGGCCACCACGAACAGTCGGAATTCGCGGATCAGCCGCGGCGAGAGATACTGGCTGATGAACGACTCGTCCTTGAAGTTGCGCATCGCGAAATCGAGCGTGCGTACCCAGTCCGTGTCCACGAGGTCCGGAAACCACTCGCGGTCCTCGTCGGTCGGCTTCTCGCAGATGCGCCGGATGTCCTGCATCATCGCGAACCCGAGCGCGTACGGGTTCATCCCGTGGTACCCCTGCTGATCGAATCCCCGCTGGCCCACGACGTTGGTGTGGTGATGCAGGAACTCGATCATGAACGCTTCGTCCACGACCCGCTTCTCGTACAGGCGATTGAGCAGCGTGTAGTGCCAGAACGTCGCCCACCCCTCGTTCATCACCTTGGTCTGCGTCTGGGGATAGAAGTACTGTGAGAGCTTGCGCACGATGCGCACGAGCTCCCGCTGCCAGGGCGCGAGACGGGGCGAGAATTTCTCGACGAAATACAGGATGTTCTCTTCCGGTTCGCCCGGGAATCCGCCGCTCGCGACCGGTGAGGCGGCCCCGGAACGCCCGACGGGAACGGTGCGCCAGAGATCGTTGAACTGCCGGCGCTCGTGCTCCGCGATCTCCTCCCGGCGCGCGTCCATCTCCTTCGCGGTGTGCGGCTGCGGCCGCCGGTAGCGATCGACGCCGTAGCTCATGAGGGCGTGGCACGAGTCGATGACGTTCTCGACTTCCTCGGTGCCGTAGCGCTCCTCGCACTCCATGACGTAGCGTCGCGCGAACACGAGGTAGTCGAGGATCGCGTCCGCCTGAGTGAACTGCCGGAAGAGGTAGTTGCCCTTGAAGAACGAATTGTGGCCGTAGCTCGCGTGCGCGATCACGAGCGCCTGCATCGTGAGGGAATTCTCCTCCATCAGGTAGGCGATGCAGGGGTCGGAGTTGATCACGATCTCGTAGGCGAGCCCCTGATAGCCCTTCCGGTAGGACTGTTCGTGGCGGATGAAGGCCTTGCCGTACGACCAGTGCGGGTAGCCGAGCGGCAGCCCGCTGGAGGCGTAGGCGTCGAGCATCTGCTCGGAGTTGATGATCTCGATCTGATTCGGATAGGTGTCCAGCCCGAACTCGGCGGCCGTGCGCGCGATCACCGCGTCGTACTGCTCCAGCACCTCGAATTCCCACTCGGGACCGTGCGGCAGCATCGGTTCGTGGCGTGCGTTCATGCTGCCACCCCCGCCGTATCCTTGCGGAAGAGATCACGGAATACGGGATAGATCTCCGTTGGATCGAACACGCGGCGCATCGCGAAGTTGCGTGATGCGTCCGCCACGGCCTCGTATTCGACCCAGAGCCTGCTGCTGCCCGTCTGATGTTCGTCCGGACACTCGATGTACGCGAAGTACCGGGTCCGCGGCAGCAGCGCGTCGTGCAGGAAGCGGGCGCTCTTCGCCGGGTCCGCGCCGAACGCGTCACCATCCGATGCCTGGGCTGCGTAGATGTTCCACTCCGACCGCGGGTAGCGCGCCTCGCAGATCTCGTCCATGAGCTGCAGCGCGGAGAACACGACGGTCCCGCCGCTCTGCGGATCGTAGAAGAAGGCTTCCTCGTCGACCTCCTGTGCCTCGTCCGTGTGGCGGATGAACACGAGCTCGACGCGTTCGTACTTGCGCGTGAGGAACAGATAGAGCAGCGTGAAGAAGCGCTTGGCGAGATCCTTCTTGCGCTCGTCCATCGACGCCGACACGTCCATGAGACAGAACATCACGGCACGCGACGCCGGCCGGGGCACCGCGACGCGGTGGCGATAGCGCAGGTCGACCTCATCGAGAAACGGGATGCGGGCGAGTCGTGCCTCGAGTTCCTCGACAAGTTCCTCGAGCCCCCGGATTTCTCCGGCGGGACGATCCGCCTGCCGCGCCTGCTCCAGGTCCTCCCGCGCACGCTCGAGGTCGTCGCGTATCGGACCCGCCAGCGCGATCCGGCGACCGAGAGCCGACTTCATCGTGCGCAGGACGCTGAGGTTGGACGGCGTCCCTTCCTTCACGTAACCCGCGCGCACGAGTCGCTTGTCGTCCGCCTCGGCGACCGCGGTGCGCATCATGTTCGGCAGTTCGAGATCGTCGAAGAAGATGCTCAGGAATTCCTCGCGCGAGAGCGTGAACACGAAGTCGTCCACGCTCTCGCCAGGACCGCCCTGGGACCCGCTGCCCCCGCCGCCTCCACCATCCGGTCGCGGGATGCGGTCGCCCGAGAGGAACTCCCGGTTTCCGGGGTGCACGCTCTCCCAGTCCCCGCCGGAACCGTAGCGGAATTCCGGCTCGGAGAGGTCCTTCGCGGGAACCTTCACGTCCCCGCCCTTCACCATGTCCGTGATGGAGCGCTCCGCGATCATGCCCTTGACGGACTTGCGGATGTGTTCCTTGTAGCGCCGGATGAAGCGCTGGCGGTTCACCGCACTGCGATTGCGACCGTTGAGTCTCCGATCAACGAGGCGATTCATCTAGAGTCCTGCCCTGCAAGTTACCTGCGAGAAAGCCGATGACCACGTGCCCCTGGCGCCGCGTCGGGACGGACGTCTCGAGGCGCCAGCCGCCGCACCGCGCGGCCTGCACGCGGTGCGGCGCGTGGCCGTCAGGACGACTTCTGCACACGCAGGTACCACTCCGAAAGTAGGCGCACCTGCTTTTCCGTATACCCCTTCGCGACCATGCGTTCAACGAAGTTCTGGTGCTTCTTCTGGTCTTCCGTCGACGCCTTCGCGTTGAACGAGATCACCGGCAGGAGATCCTCGGTGCTCGAGAACATCTTCTTCTCGATCACCTCGCGCAGCTTCTCGTAACTGCTCCAGACCGGGTTCTTCCCGGCATTGTTCGCACGGGCACGCAGCACGAAGTTCACGATCTCGTTGCGGAAGTCCTTCGGGTTCGCGATGCCGGCCGGCTTCTCGATCTTCTCGAGTTCGGTGTTGAGCGCCGCGCGATCGAAGAACTCTCCGGTGTCCGGATCCCGGAAGTCCTCGTCCTGGATCCAGCAGTCGGCGTAGGTCACGTACCGGTCGAAGATGTTCTGGCCGTACTCCGAGTAGGACTCGAGGTAGGCGGTCTGGATCTCCTTGCCGATGAATTCCGCGTACCGCGGCCCGAGATAGCCCTTGATGAATTCGAGGTAGCGACGCCGCGTCTCGTCCGGAAAATCCTCGCGACCGATGCGCTGTTCGAGCACGTACATGAGGTGCACCGGGTTGGCGGCAACCTCGGTCTGGTCATAGTTGAACACCGTCGACAGGATCTTGTACGCGAAACGCGTCGAGACGCCCGTCATCCCCTCGTCGGGCCCCGCGTAGTCGCGATATTCCTGGTAGGACTTCGCGCGCGGGTCGACGTCCTTGAGGCTCTCGCCGTCGTACACCCGCATCTTCGAATAGATGCTCGAGTTCTCCGGTTCCTTGAGGCGCGACAGCACGGAGAACTGCGCCATCATGTCGAGCGTGCCGGGCGCGCACGGCGCTTTCGACAAGGCGCTGTTTCGCAGCAGCTTTTCGTAGATCCTGACCTCTTCCGACACCTGCAGGCAGTAAGGCACCTTCACGATGTAGATGCGGTCGAGGAAGGCTTCGTTGTGGCGGTTGTTGCGGAACGACTGCCACTCGGACTCGTTGCTGTGCGCGAGGATGATCCCGTTGAACGGGATGGCGGAGAAGCCCTCGGTTCCCTTGAAGTTCCCCTCCTGCGTGGCCGTCAGCAGCGGGTGCAGCATCTTGATCGGCGCCTTGAACATCTCCACGAACTCGAGCAGCCCCTGGTTCGCGAGACACAGTCCGCCCGAATAGCTGTAGGCGTCCGGATCGTCCTGGGCAAACTTGTCGAGCTTGCGGATGTCGACCTTGCCGACCAGCGACGAGATGTCCTGGTTGTTCTCGTCGCCGGGCTCCGTCTTCGCGATCGCGACCTGACGAAGCACCGACGGCTGCACGCGGACGACCCTGAACTGCGAGACGTCGCCCCCGTATTCCCGGAGACGCTTGATCGCCCACGGCGACATGATGCCGGTCAGGTAGCGGCGCGGGATTCCGTATTCGTCCTCGAGAGTCTGCGCGTATTCCTCCGGCGCGAACAGCCCCAGCGGCGATTCGTTCACCGGCGAACCCTTGAGGGCGTAGATCGGGGAGGCCTCCATCAGCTGCTTGAGCCGTTCCGCGATGGACGACTTCCCGCCACCGACCGGACCGAGCAGGTAGAGGATCTGCTTGCGCTCCTCGAGGCCCTGGGCGGCGTGCTTGAAGAACGCGACGATCTGCGCGACCGCGTCCTCCATGCCGTAGAACTCGGCGAAGGCGGGATAGCGCTTGATGATGCGGTTCGCGAAAATGCGGGACAGACGGGGATCGAGTCGGGTGTCCACGAGTTCCGGCTCGCCGATGGCCGCGAGCATGCGCTCGGCGGCTGTCGCATAGACCTTGGGATCCTGCCTGCACAAGTCCAGATATTCCTCGAGCGACATCTCGTCGTCCTGTTCGGACTGATATCTGGCCTTGTAGCCCTCGGCAATCTTCAGCATGACACCTCTCCTTGACGATTCAACTCAACTGCTCCGGCTTCCCCCTTTTGTTAGCACCTTCGTTGTCCAGGTTCCGGTTTCTGACAACGACTCGCCCACCCGGTTTCTTGAGCCATTCACGCGGATCGCGAGTCCTTCCCTCCGTCCTTCAACGCGCCGCGCGCGCATGACGCATACCGCGAGAAAAAAAGTTCACGTGTGCGTCGTGCTCCCTCGGGAACTGCTTGCATGATCCGTACCGTGCGTGGCGACGGGTTGACGCATGTCACGAATCGCACGACACGCATCGGCACGACCGACCGTAGCGTGACACTTCCTGCGTTCCCGCGCACGGTTGTCGGCGTGCGAAGGCACGCCGGCAGACGTTCCGATGGACGTCGCGCGTGGCCGTCGATGTGTCGTGATGCATGTCGGATTCGGCAACAGAACGGACATCACCCGCACCCCGCCACTTCTGGCACTGCAGGGTGGCGGCTGCCAGACCTGACACGACCGGTGGTTGAACAGGAGGGGCCGGCGATCGCCGCGGCAACGTGACGCACGAGACCATGCCGTCGCGAACCCGACGGCATGCCATGCGAATGAATGTCCGGACATGATACTTCGACGCCCGGAACGCCGATACGCCCCGGAAGAGGTCGACCCCGACGCTGTCCGGCTCGAGCCGGGAAGCGCCTGTCGGGGCAGTCGCTGCGAAACACCACGTGTATTGTGAACCTGTCTCCCTGCACGGCAGTGAGACCGCCGAGCGGACACATCGTTCATTCGGACGGCCATCCGCCGTCGACCGTGTTCGTCGCGTGCGCAACCGGGCGCGCGGCGTACCGAAGCTGGACAACGCACGGATGTCCAGGCCATCCGTGCTCCGAGACGATCGTCACCGTGAAGAAACCGTCACGCCCGACTCGCCGCGTCACGGTGCGTGACGCACGTCCCGCAGCGCAACGCCGGTGCATCGCGGGCAGCGGATGCCCGTTCCCGGGGCATGCACGCACCACGGGGGCGCCTCGGCACGTCGTGCGGCAGGCGCGCGATGTCGCGTCGCACCATGGCTGCTATGCGGGAGATGTGCATACAGGTATGCGTTCCGGAGGGATGCGCCCAGGAGCTTCGGCCGATACCATCCGTGCATTGCCAGTCATCGGAGCGGTGAAAATGGAAAAGCGCACCTACGGATTCGTCGGCGTCGGGAAGATGGGCAACCCGATGTCCACCCGGCTGATCGACGCGGGCCACGCCGTCTGCGTGTTCGACACCAGCCCGCCGGCGGTGGACGCGATGGTGCGCGCAGGCGCCGAGGCTGCGACGTCGCCCGCCGATGTCGCCAGTCGCGCCGACGTCGTGTTCCTGAGCCTCCCGAATCCGGAGATCGTGCAGAAGGCCACGCTCGGTCCGGGTGGCGTCGCCGAAGGATCCCGGGCGAAACGCGTCGTCGACTTCTCGACGATCGGACCACGGATGGCGAAGATCGTGTCGGAAGCCCTGGCTCCGAAGGGCATCGTGTATGCGGACGCGCCGGTCAGCGGCGGCCTGAAGGGCGCACGGGAAGGCACGCTCGCGGTGATGGTGTCCTGCGCGAAGCCCGTCTTCGACGAGCTGCAGCCGGTCCTCACGACGTTCGGCAAGGTGTTCCACCTGGGCGAGGGCGCCGGCCAGGCCCAGACCATGAAGCTCGCGAACAACCTGCTGGCGGCGGCCGCGATCGCCGTCACGTCCGAGGCCATGGTCATGGGCGTGAAGGCCGGGCTGGATCCGAAGGTCATGATCGACGTGATCAACGCCGGGTCGGGCCGAAACAGCGCCAGCCAGGACAAGTTCCCGAAGGCCGTCCTGCCGGGCACCTTCGACTTCGGTTTCGCGACGGGGCTTTCCTACAAGGACGTCCGCCTGTGCATCGACGAGGCCGAGTCCCTCGGCGTGCCCATGGTGGTCGGCGCAGCCGTGCGCGAGATGCTCGCGGTCACCAACGCCGTGTACGGGGCCGACTCGGACTTCACGTCGCTCTGCCGGATCATCGAGAACTGGGCGGGCGTCGAGGTCCGCGGCTGACCACCCCATCCCCCTCTGCCCAGGAGCAATCCGCCATGTCCTCCCTTCCGCTTCCCGCCGGTGCGGGCGCCGCGTCCGACGCGCCGGCGGCCGTCCGGATCGCGCGCGACTGCCACGCCGTCGCGCTCTCCGACCTGCGTGCCGACGTGATCGCGAAGGTCAAGGTGTGCCTGAAGGATCTCGTCGGCTGCGCGTTCGAGTCCCGTGATCTGCCGTGGGCGCATCAGGCCCGCGGCCTGGCCATCACCGTGTCCGGAGCCGGCGCGAGCATCATCGGCAGCCCGCTGAACGTGTCAGGCGGCGACGCGGCGTTCGCGAACGCGGTCATGGGCCACGGGCTGGTCCGGGAGGACATGCACTCGGGCAGCATCAGCCACCTCGGCATCGTCGTGCTGCCGACGGTGCTCGCACTCGCCGAGACGCGGGCCGTGAGCGGTGCGGAGTTCGTCGCCGCGATCGTCGCGGGCTACGAGGTCGGCGGCCAGATCGGGCGGGCGTGTCTCGACGCCGGGGTCGCGCGCATCCATCGCCCGACGGGGGTGACGGGCCCGATCGCGGCCGCCGCTGCCGGAAGCCGTCTGCGACGCCTGGACCCCGACCGGTTCGCCGCCGCGGTGGCGCTCGGCGCGAACACCACGCTCGGATTCAACCAGTGGGCGTACACCGGCGGCAGCGAGATGTTCTTCCAGGCCGGCTTCGCGGCGCGCAACGCCGTTGCATGTGTCGGCCTGGCCGAACTCGGCGCGTTCGCGTCGCCCACGGCCATCGACGGCGAGGCGGGGCTGTTCGCGGCACTCGGCAAGACGGACGGCGGCCCGAAGGTACGGCCGTTCGCGGCCGATCCCGAGATCCTGTCCGTCTATCACAAGCCCGTGCCGGCCTGCAATTTCGCGCAGACCGCGTGTCTCGCCGCCGCGCGCATCGCCCGCGAGACGCAGTGCTCTCCCGAAGCGATTTCGGCCATCCGGATCCGTGTCCCGCGTGCCGGCAAGCTCTATCCCGGCTGCGACTCGACCGGGCCGTTCGACCACGTGCTCCAGGGCAAGATGAGCATCCAGTTCAACGTCGCGGCCGCGCTCGTCGAGCGGGGCGTCTCCGAGAAGAACTTCACGCTGCTGCGCGACCCGCGCGTTGCGAGGCTCCTCGCGCTCACCACGCTGGAGGTCGACGACGGCATGACGCGCGCCTACCCGGGCCTCCAGGGGGGCGAGGTCGAGATCCGGACCGCGGACGGCGAGACGCACGGCGTGCGCCTGGACGACGTCGTGAACGCCACCGACGACGAAGTCTCGCAGCGGTTCCGCGAGGCCGTTCGCGAGGGGCTCGGCGCGGCACGGGCCGAAGCGGTCGAGGCGTTCATCGACGGGATCGAACACTGCCGGGATGCGGGAGAGCTGGGGCGGCTCCTGCGTGCGGACGGTGCGTGAGGTCGCCTCCGGCCGCGACGCACGGCCGGGCGCGGCGGGGCGAGACCCCATGAATTTCCTCGCCTGACCGGGCGCCCGCGATGGAATTCGATCTGCCGCTCTTCGTCGAGAATCTGCTCCAGTCCCTCGTGGCCGGCCTGCTCACGGGCGCGCTCTACGGCCTCATGTGCGTCGGTCTCAGCCTGATCTTCGGCGTGATGCGCGTGATCAACTTCGCGCAGGGCGACTTCATGATGCTCGGCATGTACGCCGCGTACTACGCGTTCGGACTGCTCGGCGCGCACGCCTTGCTCGGGGAGGCTGCAGACCCCTACCTGGCTGCGCTGCTCGCGGGCCCGGCCGTGTTCGTCGCGGGCGTCGCGGTGCACCGGTTCCTCGTGAGCCGCGTCACGGGCATGCGCGGCGCGGCGCTCGAATCCGAAGGCCACTACGCACAGCTGATCCTCACGCTCGGCATCGCGCTCGTGCTCCAGAACGGCGGGCTGTTCGTGTTCGGCTCGGCCCCCGTGTCCATCTCCACCCCGCTCTCCTCGAGTGCGTGGGACATCGGCCCGCTCTACGGCGACATGGTGGAGATCTTCGTGAACCAGGGACAGACGTACGCCGCGATCATCGCCGTCGTCGTCGTGATCGCGTTCGTGCTGCTCATGGGGCGCTCGCGCCTCGGCAAGTCACTGCGCGCGGCGGCCGACAACCCCGAGGCGGCCGTGTACATGGGCATCGACGTCGAGCGCGCCCACCGCCTCGCGTTCGGATTCGGCTGCGCGATCACCGCGATCGGCGGCGGCCTGCTCGCGTCCGGCAGCCCTTTCCAGCCGTACGTCGGGCTCGAGTACGTGATCATCATGTACGCCGGGGTCGTACTCGGCGGGCTCGGCAGCGTGTCGGGCGCCTTCTTCGGCGGCCTCACGATCGGGCTCGTGCAGCAGCTCTCCACGCTGTTCCTGCCCATCCAGCTCCAGAACACCGCGATCTTCGTCGTGTTCCTCGCGATCGTGCTGCTGCGGCCGCAGGGCCTGTTCGGCGCCTCGCTGCGTCGGGCCTGATCGATGAGATCTCCCGGCTCCGTCCGTCGCCTCGGTTTCATCGCCGCCTTCGCACTCGTCTACGCGCTCGTCACGGCGTTCGCGGAGAACTCCTACTATCAGCTGATCCTCACCGTCGTGCCGGTCTGGGCGGTGATGGGCCTCGCGTGGAACCTCTTCAGCGGATACAGCGGACTCGTGTCGTTCGGCCACGCGGCGTTCTTCGGTCTCGGCGCGTACTTCGTCGCGCTCGCCCAGATAGAGTGGAACCTCTCGCCGTGGCTCGGCATCCCGTGCGCGGGCATCGTCGGCGGCCTCGCGGGCCTGATCATCGGCCTGCCGACCTTCCGCCTGCGCGGTCACTATTTCGCGCTCGCCATGCTCGCCTACCCGCTCGCCCTGCTCTACGTGTTCGAGTGGCTCGGCTATCAGGAACTCGCGCTGCCGATGGTGCGCGAGCACGCCGCGCGCTACATGCAGTTCGCCGATCACCGCCTCTACGCGTGGATCGCCCTCGCGCTGGCCGTCGCGACGATGCTGGTCGCGGACCGCATCGAGCGGTCGCGCTTCGGCAAGTCGCTCGTCGCGATCAAGCAGGACGAGGCCGCCGCGGAGGCGGCCGGCATCCGTACCCTCGAGTGGAAGCTCCGCGCGATCGTGCTGAGCGGCGCCGTCGCGGGAATTGCAGGCGGCTTCTACGCGGTCGTGCTGCTCGTCGTGACACCCGCCGCGGTGTTCGGCATGCTCGTCTCCGCCCAGGCGCTCATCGTGACGATGTTCGGCGGTGTGGGAACCCTCTGGGGCCCCGTGCTCGGCGCCGTGGTGCTCGTGCCGCTCAGCGAACTGCTGCAGGCGAACCTCGGCAACGTCGTGCCGGGCATCCAGGGCGTCGTCTACGGCATCGCGATCATCGCCGTGATCCTGCTCGCGCCGGAAGGCGTCTTCTGGAAGTTCAAGGACATCCTCGACCGCCGACGCGCGCCTGCCGCGCACGCCGACATCGTGACTTCCGCCGGGACGCCGCAGACGGATCAGCGCCCGCCGCGGCCGGAACCCGGTCCGACGTTGCTGGACGTGCGCCACGTCTCGAAGTCCTTCGGCGGCCTGCAGGCGATCCGCGACGTGAGCCTTCAGGTCCGCTCCGGCGAGATCCTCGGCATCATCGGCCCGAACGGTGCGGGCAAGACGACGCTCTTCAACCTGCTGAACGGCTTCATCCGGCCCGACTCCGGCAGCATCCTGCTGGACGGTCGCGAGGTGTC
This sequence comes from Betaproteobacteria bacterium, assembly GCA_016125475.1. Classification (GTDB taxonomy): domain Bacteria; phylum Pseudomonadota; class Gammaproteobacteria; order Burkholderiales. The sequence goes on along the minus strand of WGLR01000004.1, from coordinate 9,093 downwards.
GGGCAGGCGTCCGTACGCGCTCTGCGCGTCGGGCATCGGCAGGACGTTCCAGGTCGTGAAGCCCTTCCGGCGCATGACCGTGCTCGACAACGTGATCGTCGGGGCGTACGTGCGCGCCCGGTCGGACGAAGAGGCCCAGACACTCGCGATGACGGCCCTCGAGGCCGTCGGCCTGCAGCACGCCATCGGGAAGCTCGCCGGCGTGCTCACGAATCGGGAACTCCGCCTGCTCGAACTCGCGCGCGCACTCGCGGGCAATCCGAGAATCCTGCTGCTCGACGAAACGCTCGCCGGCCTCGGCGCGACGGAGGTCGAGGACGTGACGCAGGTCGTGCGACGCCTCGCGGATCGCGGCATCACGATCGTGATCATCGAACACACCATGCAGGCCATGGTCCGCCTCGTGGACCGCTTCGTCGTGCTGGACGGCGGCGCCGTGCTCACCGACGGCACGCCCGCCGAAGTCACGCGCGACCCCGCCGTCGTGGATGCCTACCTCGGCAAGCGCTGGAGGACGGCGAGTGCTTGAGATCACGGGCCTGTGCGCGGGCTACGGCGGCCTCCCCGTCCTGCGCGACGTCCACCTGCGGGTCGCCGAGGGCGAGTTCGTCGCGATCGTGGGCCCGAACGGCGCCGGCAAGACGACGCTGTTCAAGACGATCTCCGGCATCGTCCGGCCGTCGGGCGGGCAGATCCGCTTCGACGACGCGGATCTCCTGGCCGTGCCGCCGGCGGCGCGTGCGCACCGCGGCATCGCCCACGTGCCGGAAGGCAGGCAGGTGTTCCCGTCACTGACCGTGTTCGAGAACCTCGAGATGGGCGCGTATTCGGCGCACGCGCGGGCCCGGTGGCGCGAGAGCCTCGACCGCATCTTCGCGTGGTTCCCCGTTCTCGCGCAGCGGACGCGCTCGCTCGCCGGCGCGCTGTCGGGGGGGCAGCAGCAGATGCTAGCGATCGCCCGAGGGCTCGCCTCCGCGCCACGCCTGCTCATGCTCGACGAACCGTCGATGGGTCTGGCCCCCGCGGTGGCGGACGAGATATTCGAGCGGATCCTCGCGATCCACTCGGACGCGGGCGTGACGGTACTCCTCGTCGAACAGCGCGTCGCGGAGGCACTGCACTTTGCCGACCGCGGCTACGTGATCGAAGCCGGGCGCATCGTCCTGGAAGGCACGCCGGAAGCGCTGAACAGCGACGACCGGGTGCGACAGGCGTACCTTGGCATGTGAGCCCGGAAAAGGGCGACGGGCGCCTCGCGCGCCGACACGAGATGGGAGGATGAGATGAAGACGGGAATCAGCAGACTGGCGAAGTACGCGGCAATCGCCGCAGCCGTCGTCACGGCGTCGTGGTCCGGCGTGTCGGGAGCGGCCCAGGACGTCGAGGTCGGCCTCATCGCCCCGATGTCCGGTCCGTGGGCGCGGCAGGGGGAAGTCATGAAGCTCGCCGCGGATCTGGCGATCGAGCGCATCAACGCCGAGGGCGGCATCCGGTCCCTCGGCGGCGCGAAGCTGAAGCTCTCGGTGTTCGACACCGGCGACACCGTCGAGAAGGCGAAGAACGCAGCCCAGCGCATGGTCGCCAATGCCCCGGACCTCGTGGTCGCCACGGGTGCGTACCTGAGTTCCTTCACGCTCGCGGTCACCGAGGTCACCGAGCGCGCGAAGCTGCCCGTCGTGACGTTCTCGTATTCCGACCTCATCACTTCGCGCGGCTTCAGGTATGTCTTCCAGACATCCGCGACCGGCGACCAGCAGGCCGAGGGTTCGCTGCCCGCGATCATGGAGATGGCCCAGAAGGCGTCTGGCAAGCGCCCGAAGAAGATCGGCATCGTGATGGACAACACGGCGGCCTCGTTCGCGTTCGTGAAACCGATCAAGGACCATCAGCTGAAGAAGCTCGGGCTGAAGCTCGTTGTCGACGAAGTGTTCACGCCGCCTCTGTCGAACGCGACGCCACTCGTGCAGCGCGTGCGCTCCGCACGGCCGGACGTGCTGTTCCTGCTTCCCACCGCGATCTCCGACGCGAAGCTCCTGCTCGAGAAGATGAACGAGTTCGGTCTCGGCAAGGGGCGGCTGCCCACGATCTCGAACGGCGCCGCCATCCTCGACCCCGATCTGCGCGCCAACATGGACGTCGCCCAGCTCGAGGGCGTGATGTCCGTCGTCGCGGACTGGACCACCGCGGCCCAGAAGGACTTCATCGCCGACGTGAAGCGCAAGACGCAGCAGCCTTGGCCCACGCAGCACTTCGTGACCACCTACGGTGACATGTGGATCTTCAAGGCCGCGCTCGAGGCGGCGGGCAAGGCGGACCGCGAGGCCGTCGCGAAGGCGCTGCGCGAGATGGACATCGAGGGCGGCCCGGCCGTGTACTACCCCGGCAACGGCAGGCTCAGATTCGACGCGAACGGCCGCCGTGAAGGCGCGAGCCTCATGATCGTCCAGTGGCAGAACGGCATTCCCGTGACCGTGTTCCCCGCGAAGGACGCCGTCGCCGCGCCGATCTGGCCCAGACACTGACACTCACTCCGGGGCGGTCGATCCCGATCGTCCCGGCTCTTTCCGCTTCTTTCGATCCACAGGAGAAACGCCATGAACGACGATCTTTTCGAAACCGGCCTCGCCATCCGCAAGTCCGTGCTGGGTGCCGAGTTCGTGGAGAAGTCCATCGCCGCCGCCGACGACTTCAACATGCCCCTTCAGCGCCTCGTCACCGAGTACTGCTGGGGTGCGGTCTGGGGGCGCGAGGAACTGCCGAAGAAGACGCGCAGCATGCTCAACCTCGCGATGCTGTCCGCGCTCAACCGCCCGCACGAGCTCAAGATGCACGTGGGCGGCGCGCTGCGAAACGGCGTCAGCAAGGCCGAGATCCGCGAGGTGCTGCTGCAGGTCGCCATCTACTGCGGCATCCCGGCCGGCGTGGACTCGTTCCGGGCCGCGAGGGAGGCCATCGCCGAATACGAGAAGAACGAATCGAAGTGAGAGGATCGGACCCCAGCCACGACCCGGTGCGGGTGACGAGAACGAGGAGAACGAATCGATGACGGAAGAGACTTACGAAGTCCACGCGATCAAGTACGCGCGCCACATGCGCCGCTCCCCCGAGAACTTCGTCGGGGGAGACTCCCACGACACCGAGATGCCGCTCAACTACTACGTGTGGGTGATCTCGAACCGGGATCGCACGATCGTGGTCGACACGGGCTTCAACGAGGCGATGGCGCAGAAGCGCGGGCGCCAGATCATCCGCCCCGTCGCGGAGGGCCTGCAGGCGCTCGGCATCGCACCGGAGAAGGTCGAGGACGTGGTCATCACGCACATGCACTACGACCACGCGGGCAATCTGCCGCTGTTCCCGAAGGCCTGCTACCACGTGCAGGACCGCGAGATGGAGTTCGCGACGGGCCGGTGCATGTGCCACGACATGATGCGCCACGGCTACGAGGCCGAAGACGTCGTGCAGATGGTGCGCAACGTCTTCGAGCAGCGCGTGCGGTTTCACGACGGCGCGAGCGAACTCGCACCGGGCATCGAACTGCACCACATCGGCGGACACACGAAGGGCCTGCAGTCCGTGCGTGTGCGCACGCGGCGGGGCTGGGTGGTGCTCGCGTCGGACGCGAGCCACTTCTACGCGCACATGGAGCAGGACCGCGCGTTCCCGATCCTCTACAACCTCGGCGACATGCTCGAAGGATACGGGCGGCTGCGCGCACTGGCGTCGTCGCCCCGACACATCGTCCCGGGTCACGACCCGCTCGTGATGGATCGCTACCCCGTGGCAAAGCCCGGAATGGAGGACTGGATCGTCCGGCTGGACGTCGATCCGCAGACGTAGGAGAACGAAGGAGCCGGCGCCACCGCGTGGGCCGTGCCCACCCGCAACATCAGGACTCCCGGCCTGTAGGGTGCGCACCGCGCACCGGGGAACGCCCGCCCACCTCACCCTACGCACGACATCAGGAGCCGTCCTCCCGTAGGGTGCGCACCGCGCACCGGGAAACGCCTGCCCGCCTCCTCATGCGCGAGCGGGACCTCGACGGGGGACGCCTCACCCCCCTGGCGGCACCCACCTCCCCTCCGCCATGAGCGCTTCCACCTGACTCCGCACGAACCCGACAATCGCTCGCGCGGCCTTCGTGAGCGGCCGTTGATTCGAGGTCGCGACCACGAGCGACCGCGTCATCGTCGGTTCCACGATCGACCAGCAGCGGATGCGCCCTGCCTCGATGAGATGGTGCACACAGGAATACGAGAGGATCGTGTAGCCGATGCCCGCCTCGACGAGGCTCAGCGTCGACGGCATCGCGTCGATCTCCACCTGGACGTTGGGCACGACGCGAATCTGCGCGAGGGAGTCGTCGACGAGAAGGCGCAGCCCGTGTGGACGGCTCGGCAGGATCAGCGGGATGTTCGCAAGCCTCGATGCCCGGACGGGCCCGGGGCCCACATTCGCCGGATCTCCGGCCGGCCCGAGCAGGAACAGTTGGTCCGTCACGAGCGGTTCGCTGCCGAGCGATCCCGAGCGCGGTGCGTTGTACAGGACGGCCACGTCGATGCGGCCGATGCTCAGCCACTCGAACACGTGCCCGCTGAATCCCTCGATGATGCCGAGCGAGACCTGCGGAAACTCGGCGCGAAACCGGCTGACGAGCGGCGCCGTGAGCACCGCACCGACGGACGGTGGCATGCCGATCACGACACGCCCCGTCGGCGTGTCGCCGAGGGCATCGATCGCGCGACGGGCGCTCGCCGCCGTCTCGAGAACACCCCGTGCGTGCGTCTCGAGGATCTTCCCGGCTTCGGTCAGCACGATGCCGCGACCCGTGCGGTGATAGAGCTCCGCGCCGAGTTCGCGTTCGAGCGCGCGGATGTGACGGCTCAGCACCGGCTGGGCCAGATCGAGCCGCAGCGCCGCGCGCGAGAAGGACCCGGCCTCCGCGATCGCGATGAAGAGTTCCAGTTGTCTGAGTTCCATCGCTCCAGAAGGCAGGCGTTTCCAGGCCCGAGAGGGTCCGCCGGGCGGAGCCGGCGGCTTCGCAGTATCCTCGCCCTGCGTCCGACGGCCGGGTGCGCGCGGATTCTACCCCCGCGGTCGACCGCCTACCGGGCCGGAAACGCGTGACCGTCCGACAACACTGCCCGACATCATGAAACTTCAGATCCTGTCCGACCTGCACCTCGAATACTCGGACCGTCATCCGCCCTGGACACCCGCCCCGACCGACGCCGACGTCGTGATCCTCGCAGGCGACATCGACAACGGCACCCGCGCGATCGACTGGGCCGAACGTACGTTCCCCGAACGCACCGTCCTCTACGTTCCCGGCAATCACGAGTTCTACGACGACGATATCGGCGAGGCCGGCGCCCGGCTCGCGGCGCGCAGCGCGGCGAGTCCGAACGTTCGCCTGCTCGACAACACGACGTGGACCGCGGACGGCGTGCGCGTGGTCGGCTCGACGCTCTGGACCGACTTCCTGCTGTTCGGCGAGCAGAGCGTGGAGGACGCCATCACGGAATCCCTGAAGTACGTGGTGGACTTTCGTGCGATCGCGGACGGACCGGGAGCACGCTTCACACCGGAGCGCTCCATCGAACTTCATCGCAGATGCCGGCAGTTCCTGGAAACAGAACTCGCGAAGCCCTTCGACGGCGCCACGATCGTCGTCACGCATCACGGGCCGCATCCGAAGAGCGTCCACCCGAGATGGGCCGACAATCTCACGAGCGCCGCGTTCGTGTCGGATCTGACGCCGCTGATGGGAACAGCGAAGCTCTGGGTGCACGGGCACACCCACGACAGCTTCGACTACGTCGTGAACGGCACGCGCGTCGTCGCCAACCCGATGGGGTACCGCAAGTCGAACTGGGCCACGGCGCGGGAAACCGGTGAACAGCCGGTCGTGAAATTCGAGAACCGGGCATTCGACGCCGGACTGGTCGTGACGGTACCCGCCTGAGGGCGCTGTTGCGCCATCAGGGGGCCTTCGACATCACGGAATGATCGAGGCGGTCCCTTCGATGCGGGTCGCCTCTCGCGAAGTCAGCTCGAAGCCTTCTCGCGCGGCGCCTGGACGAGCCCCTGGAGAGTCTCCGTCGTCGGAGAAGCCAGCAGCGTCCGGAGCGCCTGCCCCGTCACGTTGTGGTCGAGGACCAGTGAACGGATCGCCCGCAGCACTTCCGCGTCTTCCGCGATCGCGAGGATCTGCTGGGCTTCGTGCGTGTACAGGTGCATCCAGCCCGTCAGGTCCTCAGGGTCCAGGTTCGCGAGTTCCTCGAGTCGGTCACGCAGTTTCGGGGGCAGGGCCACGGCAGTTCTCCGGAAAGTTCGGGTTGAGTCGTCCGCATCGGGCACGCACGAAAGTACGTCGTCGATGCAACAGGCATTGGCGCGAGGCGCCCGGACACGCCGGAGTCTCGCTGCTCGTCGCCCCCCGCGACGAGGCATGGGTGCCGATCGCCCTCAGGCGACCGACACCCGTATCAACGGCCGCGGTGCGGAAATCTTTCGTGGAATTGCTCGTTCAGGGAAACCCGAACGGCTGCGGATAGGGCGCCCCGAACGGTCGCCCGGCGCGAACGGTCTTCACCGGAACGAACTGCCGGTTTCCGGACCGGGTGTTTCCTTTCGTGTCGACGAACGTCACGGGCCCTTCCACGAGATCCAGAATGGAGACGTCCGCCCACGCCCCGGGCCGCAGCGTGCCGAGCAGCGGCTCGCGATCGATCACGCGCGCGGGCTTGATCGTCGCCATCGCGACGACGTCCTCGACGGAGAAGCCGAGCGTCAGAAACTTGCTCATGACGCGCGGCAGGAACGGCCGCCCCGGGGAATTGCCGCTCAGTGCGTGGATGTCGCTGCTGATCGTGTCGGGAACGAATCCCTGTGCGATCGCGGGCTCCGCCACGGTGAAATCGAAGCTTCCCGCCCCATGGCCGACGTCCACGATCACACCCCGCTGCTTCGCGGCCATCGCCGCGGCGAGCACGCGTCCGTCCCGGACCGTGTTGTTGCCTGCCCCGCTGTACGAATGCGTCAGGATGTCGCCCGGGCGCAGGAGGTCGAGGAGATCCGACAGGTCACCAGGGGCGTCGCCGATGTGGCACATCACCCGCGCCCCCGTTCCGGACCGCTCTGCTGCGAGTATCGCGCGACGCAGAGGTTCGAGGCCGTTGCTGCCGACGACGTTCTTCGACTCGCGCACCTTGACGCCGAGCAGGATCTCCGGGTTTTCGGCGAGCGTGCGCGCGGCGAGGTCGACGTCCGCGTAGTCGATGTCGAGCAGTTCGCCCACGGGATAGCCCGCGAGCCCGATCGAGGAGATGTTCAGGAAGGCATATAGCCGGCTGCGCGTCTGGGCCGCCACCAGATGCTTGAACGCGGAAAAGTTGTTCGCGCCCGCGTCGCCCGCGCTCACGTACGTGGTGGTCCCCGTGTACGGAACCAGTTCGTCGGCAGGCAGCCCGATCGCACTGCCCTGCGGATACACGTGCGCGTGCAGGTCGACGAGCCCCGGAACGACGAGTTTGCCCCGCGCATCGATCTCGTGATCCCCGAGGCCCGGCGCGATCTGCGATTCCACGGCGGCGATCCGCCCGTTGCGGATCCCGACGTCGCGCATCCCGCGCAGGGACTGCGAGGGGTCGATGACCTCCCCGCCCCGGATCACGAGATCGTAGCGCTGGGCGGCCTCGAGCACCCCCGCGCGGATGCCCGCCACGGAACCACCGATCGCGACACACGCGGACTTGAGAAGGAGACGTCTCGTGCTGTCCATCTGTGGCTCCCTGTCGCGACAGCCGTCGCGTGACGTTCAGCTTCCCGGACGGGCGAGCGCCGCGCCGGGCCACTTGGAAGGCCCGACCCGGTCGTACTGGGGAGGATAGGTCATCGCGGCGCCGAGTGCCTGCGCCGCGTGCCATCCCCAGCGTGGATCGTCGATGAAGCCGCGCGCGAGCGCCACCTGGTCGGCCTGGCCGCTCGCGATGATCGACTCGGCCTGCTGTGGCTGAACGATCATGCCCACGGCGCGCGTGACGATCCCGGATTCCGCCTTGATGCGTTCGGCGAAGGGCAGCTGATAGCCCGGCGCCACCGGAATCTTCACCCCAGGCACGAGCCCCCCCGACGTGACGCAGACGTAGTCGACCCCCGCGCCCTTCAGTGCCCGAGCGAACGCGACGGCCTCGTCGACGGTGATTCCCTCGGGTGACCAGTCGGAGCCGGTGATGCGCGCACCGAGCGCGACATTCGCGGGCATCGCCACCCGCATCTCCCCGGCCGTCTCCAGTGCGAAACGGATGCGGTTCTCGAAGCTGCCGCCGTAGCGGTCCGTACGGCGGTTGGACAGGGGCGAACAGAACTGGTGGACGAGATACCCGTGTGCCGCGTGCATCTCGACGACGTCGAAGCCGAGCGCGACGGCCCGGCGCGTGGACGCGACGAACGCCTTCTGGACACGATCGATGCCGCTCTCGTCGAGGGCCTCGGGCACGTGCCACGACGCATCGAACGGCACTGCCGAGGCGGACACCGTCGTCCAGGGATCCTCGTGCGGCGACAGCGGATTGCCGCCCTCGAACGGCCGCTGCGCCGACGCCTTGCGCCCCGCGTGACCGAGCTGGATGCCGAATCGCGTGCCTGGCAACGCGACACGACGGGCGGCCGCGAGCACGCGCGCCAGTGCGCTCTGGTTGTCGTCCGACCACAGCCCCAGACAGCCGTGGGTGATGCGCCCGAGGCGCTCCACGCCCGTGGCTTCGATCATCACGAGCCCCGCACCGGACATTGCGAGGTTCATGAGATTCTGCGAATGCCAGTCCGGATCCGCGCACCCGTCGTGAGCGCTGTACTGGCACATGGGGGCAACGACGATGCGGTTGGGAACGGTGACCCCGCCGATCGCGAGGGGCTCGAAAAGTCTTGCGGACATCGATCTCTCCATGTGAACAAGTCAGGCAGTCCGGCGCGTGGACATCACGATCGCCGCACCACCGGTCAGTCGGGAATACGGCCTCGCTCCAGTTCGATGCGTGCGAGCACGGTCTCACGGCCGAGCAGTTCCACCACGGCATCGATGGCCGGTGT
>WGLR01000034.1 GCA_016125475.1 Betaproteobacteria bacterium | reverse complement strand
TCGGGGTTCGGGGTTCGGGGTTCGGGGTTCGGGGTTCGGGGTTCGGGGTTCGGGGTTCGGGGTTCGGGGTTCGGGGCGGTCGCGCGGTGCGCGTTGCGCACCCTACGCACTCCCTCCCCCGTTTGCGGGGGAGGGTTGGGGAGGGGGGAAGCCCCTGGAACCTAGAACGCCGACTCCAGATACGAATAGATGAAGTTCGACCCCCCGTTCACGTTGCCGAGCAGCTGCGAGGTCCCGAAGATGCCGGAGCGGTGCGACACGCCGATCCCCCAGAAGGTCCTGGCCCAGCGCTTCGAGCCGAACAGGTCTCCCACGCTCACGTCGACGCTCGGATCGAGATAGTTCAGCAGCTTGGACGTCGTGCGGCCCCGCGCCGCCTGGTCCCGCACTTCCACGTAGGGCACGCGGGACGCCCAGGACACGCCCGCCCCGAAGCCGATCCGCGTCATCACCCGATCGGCCCACGGGAATCCGTAGTAGTAGGCCTTCATGTAGGCGTCGATCTGCCACGAGTCGGCCTGCAGCCCGCGCTCGTCGTGCTGCAGGACGCCCACGTAGCCGACGAAATCCAGCGGCCAGTCGTTCGCGCGCACGACGAACGGGCGGCCGAGCTCGAGCGAGACGATGCGTGTCCGGTCGGGCGTGTGCAGCGAGAAGCAGCGAAGCGTCATCACGGGCAGCAGGTTGCAGCCGGTCGAGCCGCCGACCATAGCCTTCACGATGACCGGCGCGCGGTCTTCCCATTCCCGATGCGGACGCGTGAAGTCGTACGCGGCGCCGAGATACACCGACAGGAGCGCGTCGTTGCCCACGATCGGGCTCTGGCGGATCGCGTCCGAGAGCCGTGTCACGCCGACGCCTGCGATCGCGGTCCAGTACCGCGTGAGCTCGTAACGGCCGTTCACGCCCACCGTGACGTTCGTGCCGTAGCCGATGCGCGTCGCGGGACGCCCCGGGCGGGCTTCCTCCGGACGCACACCGTAGTAGTAGTCGTTGAGTTTCGCGTCCCGGACGTCCGCCACGACATAGGGCGTGAGCGACCAGTGCTCGCCGGAGAGGGAACCGAAGTACCCGAGACGCAGTTCCGTCCCGTAGGACGTGGCCGCGACGTCCCGACGGATTTCGCCGAGCACGACACCGCGCGACAGCCGGTACCGGACGCCGAGCCCGCCGTCGACACCGGGTTCGCGGCTGGCCATGCCCGACAGGGCCGCCGGCGCGCCGTCCAGGGGGAAGCCCTCGAAACGCTGGGCCACGAAGAGGTCGACGCTCCATGGCCCCGTCGTGGGCACCTTGAAACCGGCGCGATACGAGTGGAGGTAGAACCACTCCCCCTCGTAGAGATAGAGCGGCAGCAGGTCGTAGCGGGCCTCGACGTCCCGATAGGGCGAACGTTCGGTGCGCACCGCGACACCGAGCCCCGCACCACCCGGGGTCACGAGCCCCGCGAACATCGGGTCGAGCGGCGCGGCGAACGGCCGGCTCGCCGCGAGCGACCAGACAAGGAGGATCCCCAGGATCAGGGTGATTCGCTTCATGACGCTTCTCGCAGGTTCGTGTCCGACCATTCCGGGGTGCGCGGGCCATCGGCCGGCGAACGGGGCCCGCGCCAACGATAGCAGCCTCGACCGGACATCCGGTCATCCTGCCACCCGCTCCGGCAATGAACCCTCCGGGATCCGGCATTCGTGCCGATATGTCTGGAGCGATGGACAAAGAGACGCCACACAGCCCGATGCCCTGTCGGCCCCGCTCGCCCGGTACCGCGGCGCTCGTGGCAGTACTGGTGATGGTCGTGGGGTTGGCCATGACTGCCATCGTGTCGCGATCGATGTCCCGGCGTGCAGAATCGATCGCGCAGACACGATTCGACGGCGTCGTGGACGAAATGCGCTCGCGGCTCTCGCAGCGTGTGGATGCCTACGCGCAGATCCTGCGGGGCGGAACGGGGCTCGTGCTGAACACGCCCGTCGTGGATCGCGCGCGCTGGGCATCCTACTACCGCAGCCTGCAGATTCCCGAACGCTTTCCCGGCGTGCAGACCTTCCTCTGGGTGCCCCTCGTGCCGAAAGGGGAACGTGCCTCGCTCGAGCGCTCGCTGCGCCGTCTCGGTCACCCGGACTTCCACGTCTGGACACGCGACACCGCCGAACCCCGAACGACGATCGCCTACGTGGAACCCTTCACGACCGTGAACGCGAAGGCACTCGGCTTCGACATGTTCTCGGAACCCGTCCGGCGGGAAGCGATGATCCGTGCCCGCGACACGGGCGACATGACCATCACGTCCAAGGTGAACCTCGTCATCGACGACCGGCCCCTGCCGGGGTTCATCATGTACGTACCCGTGTTCCGGGGCGGTGGCGTGCCGAAGACGGTGGCGGAGCGTCGCGCCGGACTGATCGGCTACGTCTCGAGCGCCTTCCGCGTCGCGGACCTGGTGCACGCGACCCTCGGCACGGCACTCCGGGACGTCCACGTCGAGATCTACGACGGCGGAAGCGACGACCTCCTCGGCCTCATGTACGACAGCGCGGAGGAACTGCCGAGGGCGATGCGTTCCCACCCCCCGAGGTTTCGCGTGCGTCGCGGCTTCCCGATCGGCGGGCGCGACTGGTCGATGACGATCAGTTCGGTTCCTGCGTTCGAGACGGCAACCGCGGACGACCGCTCGACGATGGTCGCGGTCGCCGGCACGCTCCTGAGCCTGCTCGCGGCCGGCATCACGGCACTCACCCTGTCACTGCGCAGGCAGACGACGACGCTCTCCCGACTCGCACAGTCGCTCCAGTCCCACCAGACCGAGCTCGAGGAGACGAACCGTGCGCTCACGCAGGCCCGCGATGCGGCACTGGCCGCCGCGCGCGCGAAGAGCGAATTCCTCGCGAACATGAGTCACGAGATCCGCACGCCCATCCACGGATTCCTCGGTCACACCGAACTCGCGCTCGACAACACGCTCGACCAGGAGACGCGCGGCTATCTCGAGACCGCGCACGACTGCGGCGAGGCCCTGCTCGCGGTCGTCGACGACATCCTCGACTTCAGCAAGCTCGAAGCGGGCAAGCTCGAACTCGACCACGTCGCCTTCGACGTGCGAGAACTCATGCTGCAGTGCGTGCGCACCGTCCACCTGCGCGCCGAGACGAAAGGGCTCGCGCTGATCTGGAGTGCCGCACCGAACGTCCCGGAACGACTCGTGGGTGACCCGAACCGGCTGCGTCAGATCCTGCTGAACCTCCTGTCGAATGCGGTCAAGTTCACGCCGGACGGCGAGGTGGAACTCGAGGCCCAGCTTCTCGAGACGCACGAGTCGCGCAGCAGGTTCCGCTTCTCGGTGCGCGACACGGGCATCGGCATGCACGCCCAGACACGCGAGAATCTCTTCCAGGCATTCTTCCAGGCCGACACGGGAATCACCCGGCAGTTCGGCGGGACGGGCCTCGGCCTCGCGATCTCCGCGCGCATCGTCACGCTCATGGGTGGGTCGATCGACGTCGAGAGCACGCCTCGCAAGGGGAGCGAGTTCCGGTTCGAGGTGCCGCTGGAGGTCGCCCCGGACGTCGCGTCACCGGTTCCGGAGCAGAGATTGCGCGTCGCCGTGGTCGACTGCAACGAGCGACGCGCGGCAGCGCTCGCGCGCCTGCTGGCGCCGCACGGCATCGACGCCATGGCCGTGCGCTGCCTCCAGAACCTGCGCGGAGCCCCCGACCAGCTCGACGCTCTCGTGCTCGACGTGGACGCACTGGAGCGGGACAGGACGGACACACCGCACCACGTCATCGCGAGCGCGAAACGCGTGGTGATGCTCGCGGCAGGGCGTCTCGACGCGAAACTGCTCGAAGACCTGCGCGCGATGCACGTCGAGGTGCGGGCGTATCCGGCCGACCCGCGGGAGATCGCGGGTCTGATCGGCAGTCCCGGCGGCGGCGCCCCGCGCGAGACGCACGCGCAGGCTCCCGACGCCTCCAGGGCAGACCCGCTCGAGGTGCTCGTGGCGGAGGACAATCCGGTCAATCGTGCGCTCATCGAACGGATGCTGCGGCGGGTCGGACACCATGCAACGGTCGTCGAGGACGGCGCGGCCGCCGTGGCCGCCGTCGCGCAGCACGATTTCGACCTCGTCCTGATGGACGTGCAGATGCCGGTGATGGACGGCCTGGAGGCAACCCGGCGCATCCGCGATCTCGCGGCCCGGCAGCACCGGCGGCGGATTCCGGTGTACGCGCTCACGGCAGACGCGCTGCCGGCCGACCGCGAGCGCTGCCTCGAGGCCGGCATGGACGGCCACCTGTCGAAGCCGCTGTCCCTTGCGCAGCTCCAGGAAGCACTCGGCGCCCTCCCCGACACGGAGGCGGCACTCGCCGGCTGAACGCGTCGCGGCCGACACGCCCCGACACGCCCCGACCGGCCCCGCACCGCCTCGCACGAACGACGAGAGAATCCCGGAGAGACCGAAACATGATCCAGCTGACGCGACACGACACGCGCACGGCACGACTGTGCAAGGGCATCGTGGGCGCCGAATCCGGACACGACGCGACCGGACAGTCGACCCATCCGGCCCCCGAGGGCCCGCGTGAGGTGCTGCCGATGCCCCGACGCCTGACCCCGCGTGGCACCTGGATGCCGCGTGAACTGCCTGCCGACACCGACGACGCGCTGTGCTGAGGCAGGACCGCGATGCGGACTACCGGCGCAGCGGGATCTTGAGATAGGCGGTGCCGTTCGCCTCGGGGGCAGGCATCCGGCCCGCGTTGATGTTGAACTGGATGCTCGGGAAGAGCAGGCGGGGAGCACCGAGCCGCCGGTCACGCGCCTTGCGGTACTCGATGAACGACTCGCGAGGCGTCGACGCCCGCAACTGGACGTTGTGCAGCTTCTCTTCGCCTATCGTCGATTCCCAGAGAACCTCGCGTCCGCCGGGCTGGTAGTCGTGGCCGACGAACACGCGCGTCGCGTCCGGCAGCGTGTAGAGCCGTGCGGTGATCGACTCGTAGAGCGCCTCGGCACTCCCGCCGGGAAAATCGCAGCGCCCCACGCCGTAGTCGGGCATGAACAGCGTGTCGCCCGTGAACAGGGCATCGCCCACGAGAAAGCACATGCAGGCAGGCGTGTGCCCCGGCGTCGCGATCGCGCGGACCGTCAGCGACCCCGCAGCCAGCGCCTCGTCGTCCGACAGCAGGTGGTCGAACTGCCCGCCCGTCTCGTCGAACCCGGGCCCCAGGTTGAAGACACCCCCGAAAATCTTCTGCACTTCGCGAATGCGTTCGCTGATCGCGACCTTCGCATCCGGAAAGCGCGTCCCCAGTTCGTGAGAACCCGTGAAGTGGTCGGCGTGGGCGTGCGTGTCGAGTATCCAGTGGAGCCGGAGACCGCCTTCCCGCAGGAACTGCTCCAGTTCGTCCACGGGACGCGTACCCAGGCGGGACGCGGCGGGATCGTACTCGAGCACCGAATCGACCACGACCGCGTCGCGTGTCTCCGGATCCCACGCGACGTAGCTGAGCGTCCACGTCGCCTCGTCGAAGAAGGCCTTCACTTCCGGATTCCTGGTCATTGCTGGATTCAACTCCCGGATACGTCTGGTGCGGCCGAGACCGCGACGGTTCACCCCTGAGCCGGGATTGGAAACGATCCCGCCTCCCGGACACTTGACCTAGATTAAGTCGACGCGCCGTCGCGCGCCAGCACCCCGGCACGCCATGCGCGCGCACGTTCTTTACAATCGGGGCTCATACGACCCGCCGCGGGGGCAGCCTTCACCGGTCGACCACCGAGGCGAGCAGATCACGACGAGACGCATCGGGGGAGATCCATGTCCTGCACGAAGGGCGCGGCGACGGCCGCGCGGGAGCCGCTGTGACACCCGGGCGTGCCGCACCGGCGCACGACACGCACGGCCTGCCGCGCTGGCCGGGGCAGTGCTTCGGCTGCTCTCCCCGCAACCCGCACGGGCTGCATCTCCACGTCGAGCCGACGCGCGAGGGGTGTGTCGCGTCACACACCCTGGCGTCCCACTTCTGCGGAGTGGAGGGGATCGCACACGGTGGCATCGTCTCCACGCTGCTCGACGAGATCGCGGCCTGGGCGCTCATCCTGCACACGCAGCGCCTCGGCCTCACCACCGACATGAACGTGACGTTCGCGAAACCCGTGCGCACGCTCGTCCCGCTCGAGGTCGAGGCCAGGGTGATCGCCCACGATGCACGGCAGGCGGAGACACGGGCCGAGGTACGCGGTCCGGACGGCGCCGTCCTCGCGAGCGCGACTGCCCGCTGGGCGCTCGCGTCGGCAGGCGTCGTCGCCCGCATGAGCGGCCTGCCCCGCGCGTCGATCGAAGAATTCTTCCGGGACGCGGCGCACGCGATGACCGCCGTGCCCGCCTCACCGGCCGGGACGACCGGATGATGGCCGCTCGCTCCGGGGCAGCGAGTCGCCACGGAAACACAACCGCCCCGACGCGGTCTCACCCACAGACCGTGCAATCACAGGAAGCGAACCAGACATGCGTGACCCAGCTCCGACCGTGGTCCACCTGAAGGACTACACCCCGCCGCCCTTCCTGATCGACACCGTCGATCTCGACGTCTCGATCCGCGAGGAGGACGTGCTCGTGCGCGCGGATCTCCGCGTGCGCCGCAACCCGGCGCGCGGACGCACCGCCGGGCCGCTGGTGCTGGACGGCGACGAACTCGCGCTGGAGTCCGTGGCGGTCGACGGTCACGAGCTCCCCCGGGAAGCCTACGTCGTGGAAGCCGACCGTCTCGTGATCCACGCCGTGCCGGATGCCTTCACGCTGCGCACGGTGACGCGCATCGACCCCTTCCGCAATACGCGCCTGATGGGGTTCTTCTCGTCGCGCAACGGGCTGTTCTCGCAGTGCGAGGCCGAAGGATTCCGGCGCATCACGTGGTTTCTCGACCGTCCCGACGTGATGGCCCGATACACGACCACCCTGCACGCCGACCGGGAGCGCTTCCCGGTGCTGCTCTCGAACGGCAATCTCGTGGAGCACGGGGACGAACCCGGCGGACGACACTTCGCGCGCTGGGACGATCCGTTCCTGAAGCCGAGCTACCTGTTCGCGATGGTCGCCGCGCGCCTCGAAGTGCTCGAGGACACGTTCGTCACGCGCTCCGGCCGCAGCGTGCAGCTCGGCGTCTACGTCGAGCCGGGCAAGCTCGACCAGGCCGGTCACGCCATGGCCGCGCTCAGGAAGTCCATGAAGTGGGACGAGGACAGGTTCGGGCTCGAGATGGATCTCGACCGCTTCATGATCGTCGCCGTGAGCGACTTCAACATGGGCGCGATGGAGAACAAGGGACTCAACATCTTCAACACGAAGTTCGTGCTCGCGCGGCCCGACACGGCGACCGACACCGACTACATGAACATCGATCGCGTCGTCGCGCACGAGTACTTCCACAACTGGACCGGCAACCGCGTCACGTGTCGCGACTGGTTCCAGCTGTCCCTGAAGGAAGGGCTGACCGTGTTCCGGGACCAGGAGTTCGGCGCCGACATGTATTCCCGCGCGGTCCAGCGCATCCAGGAGGTGCGCAACCTGCGCTCGATGCAGTTCCCGGAGGACGCCGGCCCGATGGCGCACCCCGTGCGACCGCAGTCCTACATGGAGATCTCCAACTTCTACACGGCGACCGTCTACGAAAAGGGGGCGGAGGTCGTGCGCATGATCCAGACGCTCGTCGGCGAGGACGGCTTCCGTCGGGGCATGGACCTCTATTTCGAGCGCCACGACGGCCAGGCCGTCACGTGTGACGAGTTCGTGCAGGCGATGCAGGACGCGAGCGGCGTCGACCTCACGCAGTTCCGGCGCTGGTACGACCAGGCCGGAACGCCTCGCGTGAAGGCTCGCTCGGACTACGACGACGCCTCCCAGCGCTTCACGCTCAGGGTCGCGCAGAGCCTCCCGCCGTCGCCCGGTCGTCCCGGGACGCCACCGCTGCACATCCCGCTCGCGGTGGGTCTCGT
This sequence comes from Betaproteobacteria bacterium, assembly GCA_016125475.1. Taxonomy (GTDB): domain Bacteria; phylum Pseudomonadota; class Gammaproteobacteria; order Burkholderiales. The sequence goes on along the minus strand of WGLR01000034.1, from coordinate 36,489 downwards.
CGACGCGGGCGGACACGATCTCCCGCTGCGCCTCGCGGGCGAATCGCTTCCGGGACCCGGCACGCGCGTACTGTCCCTGACCGAAGCGGAACAGACCTTCGAGTTCGTCGGCGTGCCGTCGCGCCCGGTCCCGTCTCTCGGGCGCGGCTTCTCGGCACCGGTGGTGTTCGAATACGACTACCGCGAACAGGAACTCGCCCACCTGCTCGCGCACGACAGCGATCCGTTCAACCGCTGGGAAGCGGGTCAGAGGCTCGCGCTCGGGCTCATGCTCCGGTGCATCGCGCAGCGGCAGGCAGGGCGCGCCTTCGAGATTCCCCGCAGCTTCGTCGACGCGTTCGCGCGGGTGCTCGACGACGCGCCGGGCGATCCCGCGTTCGCCGCCGAAGCCCTCACGCTGCCGTCGGAAACCTACGTCGGCGAGCAGATGACGGTCGTGGATCCCGAAGCGATACACGCGATCCGCGTGCGCATCCGGCAGCACCTCGCCCAGGTCCTGCAGGACCGTCTCATGGCGACCTACCGGACCATGGCCGTTCCCGGGCGGTACAGCCCCGATGCCGCGTCCGCCGGTCGGCGCGCGCTGCGCAACACCTGCCTCGGGTATCTGATGGAGCTCGAGGACGACGGGATCCGCGCGATCTGCGTCGCGCAGTTCGACGGTGCCGACAACATGACGGACTCGATGGCGGCCCTCACGCCGCTCGTCAACACCGACTGTCCGGAACGCGAGGCCGTGCTCGCACGCTTCCACGAACGGTGGCACGCCGAGGCGCTGGTGCTCGACAAGTGGTTCGCGGTGCAGGCCACGTCACGACTGCCCGGCACGCTCGCGCGCGTGCGCGCGCTCACCGAGCACCAGGACTTCGACATCCGGAATCCCAATCGCGTGCGGGCACTGGTCGGCGGCTTCTGCCACCACAATCCGCTGCACTTCCACGCAGCCGACGGCTCGGGCTACGACTTCCTCGCGGCGCACGTCCTCCAGCTCGACGCCCTGAATCCGCAGGTGGCCGCGAGGCTGGCGCGCGCCATGGACCGCTGGCGGAAGTTCGACGCGAAGCGCCAGTCGCACGCGCGGCAGGCGCTCGAGCGCATTCGCGACCATGCCGGACTCTCGAAGGACGTGAGCGAAGTCGTGCAGCGCGCGCTGGCCTGACCTCGCGCGGCGATTCCGGTCAGGCGGCCGCGGCTGCCGGCAGGAACCGCGCGATCGCCTCGAGCAGCCGTTCGCGGTCGACGGGCTTGGCGAGGAAGGCGTCGCAGCCGGCCATCTTGGCGCGGATCCTGTCGCCGGGGGCGGCGCCGACGGAGAGCATCACGACGGCAGTGGGGCGTGCCGCCTTGCGCGTCTTGACTGCCTTGCAGATCCGGTAGCCGTCGATGTCCGGCAGGTCCGCTGCGACGAACACGCACGCGTAGTGTCCCTGCGCGGCAAGTCGCACGGCCTCCGCACCGGATTCGGCGGTCTCGACGTGCAGACGATAGCGTTCGAGCCGGTCGCGCACGAAAGCGCGGACGCCCGGGTCGGTGTCGACGATCAGGACGCGTGAGCCGGACACGCCGGCGACTGCCCCGGGCCCGGTTCCCGTGGCGGCACTGCCTGCGTCGGGCGCGATCGGTGACTTCGCCGTCCCGTTCGCCGCCGGCGGGTCGCTACCGGGTGATCCGCCGTCCGGGGACGGCGGCGCCAGGCGCGGTCGACGCGACACCACCTGCGTCGCATCGGGATCGTCGGCGAGGCGCACCCGGACGTCGGGCTCGCGACCCGTGCCCTCGTGACCGAGAGCCTGGTCGAACGCGACGAAGAGCCGGGCCCACTGCAGCGGGCGCGGGAGGCACGGCAGCCCCGTGCCGTGGTCGTGTCGGCCGATCAGGACGGCAGGCGTCCCGTGCGCGGCGTGCCGGGTCAGGAACCCCGCCATCGCGTCGGGATCGTCGGCGTCGACGAGGCAGAGGTCCGGCTCCCCGGTCTCCTGCACCTGGCGGAAATATTTCGGATTGCGTCTCGCGGCGAGGCCGAAGATGCTGCCCAGGACGAGATTTTCCGTGGCGTTGAAGCCGAGCACACGCACGCAAAAGGCGGGTTTTGTCATTCTGTAGCGCTGCGACCGGTCGCGCGTTGTCGTATTGATCGCAGCACCAGCAAGGGGCGGGCCCGCCGGCCCGGCCGAAGGCTCGGGGCCCGCCGGCCCGGCCGAAGGCTCGGGGCCCGTCGGGCTCCCGCCCGGACGGACGTCCGAGGCGCTCAGGCGGCCGGCGTGGAGGCCTCGCGACCGCCCTCGCCGCCGGACAGGGCCGACCGGACGGCCGCCACGAGCGCCGCGGTATCCGTGAACCGGTCCTGCGGCCGCTTCGCCATCATCCTGTCGACGAGCGGCTGCGCCCACTGAAGCGGCGCGGGCAGTCGCGGCACGGGAGCACGCATGTGCATGTCGAGAACGTGCATCGGATTCCGGGCGTCGAACGGCTTCCGTCCCGTGAGCATCTCGTGGAAGAGCACGCCCAGGCTGTAGATGTCGCCACGATGGTCCACCGAGGCACCCTCCTCGAGATACTCGGGGGCGAGATAGGCCGCGGTACCGACGACGTGGCCCGTGCCCACATAGCTCAGCTGCACGCCCGACTGGCGCGCGATGCCGAAGTCGACGAGCACGAACGCGCCGTCGGCCCGCCGCATCACGTTCTCCGGCTTCAGGTCGCGGTGGACGATCCCGGCCGCGTGAATGGCCTCGAGAGCGCCGGCGATCTGGATCAGGGCGTCGGCCGCCCGGTCGGGCGGCATCGGCTTTCCGAGCACGTTGCGAAGGTCGCCGCCGGGCAGGTACTCCATGGCGATGTACGCGTGCCAGTCGGTGAATCCGTGTTCGTGGATCTTCGCGACGTTCGGGTGATCGACCTGCGACAGCAGCACGGCCTCGTTGATGAGCCGCTGCACGAGATCGCCGCCGTCGTGCTCGCTGATGGGCAGCAGCTTCAGCACGCGATCCTCCCCCGTCTCCTCGTGACGGGCGAGATACACCATGGCCATGCCGCCACGGCCCAGCGGGCGCGTCACACGGTAGCCATTGACGTTCGCGCGGGCCGGAAGGGCGGCGTCGGGAAGGACCGGGACGGAAGCGGGCTGCGGTGACGTCCGCGCGCGCCGGGCCTCGGAGATGGTGCGGTCGACGGGATCGGAGTGCGGCGCGGCGGGATGAATCATCAGACCCTCGTCCCGTGCCCGACCCTGCAGCACGAGGTTCACCGCGTTCGTGACGAGCACCTCGGCAGCCGCGAGCGGCAGGACGAGGTCCGCGGCCGTCCCTGCCTCCCGCCTGCGCGATTCGCCGGCCAGGACGATCGCGGAGGGTCCCGGCCCCGCGATACGGCGGCGGACGAGACCGAGTGTGGCGACCGCATCGATCTGCCCGGGGACGTCGACGAGGACGAGGACGTCGGGCCGGTCGGACGCGACCGCGTGCGCGAACGCCTGGACCGACCGGAGAACTCGCGCCCGGTGTCCGGCCGCGTGCAGCCGCCCGAGCGTGAATCGGCTCCCTGGCGCCGCAGGGTCCAGCAAGAGAATGGTTGCCATGAGTTTCCGGAAATGAATGTCCCGCCGGACACCCCACCGGACTTTCAACGGCCCCGATACCCGCAACTTTATGGAAGGCCCGGCGCTGCCGCGCGCCGGCAACCCGTGCCACGCACCGGAACCCGACGAGCACGAAGGGTTTCCCGGCATGGATCCTCGTCCGGGACGCGATCGCGCGCGGCGGCCCTTGTGGCGAAAGCAGCCCGCGCCGGAGGCGCGCGGACCACCGGGGTCACAGCAGCGCCGTGCCCTGCTTCTCGCCCCGTTCGTACACGACGTGAGCGCGCCCGACGATGAGCGGATCGAGCGCGCCGATCTGCTGCGTGTCCTTTCGCGTGTAGGCGAGCTTGTGCAGGATGTACCGCATCGCGTTCAGGCGCGCCCTCTTCTTGCAGTCCGACTTGATCACGGTCCAGGGCGCGTCCGCGGTGTCCGTGTAGAAGAACATCGCCTCCTTCGCCTTCGTGTAGTCGTCCCATTTGTCGAGCGACGCGAGATCGATCGGCGAGAGCTTCCACTGCTTGAGCGGATGCACCTGGCGCTCCTTGAAGCGCCGGCGCTGTTCCTCCCTGCTCACGGAGAACCAGAACTTGATGAGGTGGATGCCGCTCCGCACGAGGTTGCGCTCGAACTCGGGCGCCTGCCGCATGAACTCGGCGTACTCGTCGGTCGAGCAGAATCCCATGACGCGCTCGACGCCCGACCGGTTGTACCAGGAGCGGTCGAAGAGCACGATCTCCCCGTGGGTCGGCAGGTGCTGGACGTAGCGCTGGAAGTACCACTGCCCCCTCTCGAAGTCGGTCGGCTTCTCGAGCGCCACGACACGTGCACCCCGCGGGTTCAGGTGTTCCATGAACCGCTTGATGGTGCCGCCCTTGCCGGCGGCATCACGCCCTTCGAAGAGCACCACGACGCGCTGCCCGGTCTCCCTGACCCAGTTCTGCAGCTTCAGCAGTTCCACCTGGAGCCGGTACTTCTGCTTCTCGTAGTTGCGGCGTGACATCAGGTTCCGGTACGGATAGGCGCCGAAGCGCCAGTCGTCCGCGAGTTCGTCGTCGGGGCTCGCGGGCAGGCGCGCGAGATCGGGCTCGCGCTGCAGCAGCGTCTCCCGCAGCGCCCTCACCTCGTCGGGCGAGGCGCCCTCGAGGATTGCCTCCAACTGCTCCACGACGTTCTGCGGATCGTTCCCGCCCTGGCTCGCGAGAATGTCCTTCACGGCCTCCACCTGGGACTCCTCGGCAGCGGCCACCGCCTCCGACACGGTGAAGGCCTCGATGCCGCGCGCCGCACGTGCGGGCGCGACGTCTCCCGCTTCGACGCGACGTGCACGCGTCGAGGTGCGCCGGCGCATCGACTCGGTCGGGCGTGTGGTCTTGGTCATGCTTCCTCCAGGGTCGGAACGGACAGTCACGGTACCGTCACACGGGCCGGCGGACCCTGATCAAGGTCAAAAGGGACCGGCAGGACCTACTGACGATGCCCGGCTGGCTCGCCGGACAGCGGCACATGGCCCAGGCGCACGGGGTACGGCGCGAACACCCAGTCGGCGTAGCGGGCGGCCCCGTCGAAACGGTGTTCCACGGGCCAGAGCCCGTCACGCGCGACAGGGGTCGCGGTGGAGGCCGAATGCACGCCCGCGATGTTGCCGTCCGCATCCCGGACGACCACCCAGTCGGGTTTCCCGGTCATCGGATCGATGAAGATGCGGCGCAGGTGGTTGTGTACGGAATCGCCGCGCCTGTCCTGCACGAGCTGCTCGAGACTGCCCGGGGCATCGGCGTGACCGGGTGGCGTCGAGTCGGCGTAGCTCGCCAGCGCCGCACGGAACTGCGCGCCCATCCAGAGAAGGTCGCGTTCCTTGAGCAGCCGGTCCTCGAACTCCCATCGGCGGGCGAGCGTGATCGTGAGCAGCGCGCTCACGAGCAGCAGCAGGATCGTCGCGGAGAGCAGGAACCCGCGCTGTCTGCCCGGCATGTCCCCCCGCGTCACCATTCCCGGTAAGGCGCGCCGTTCAGGCCCTTCGCGACCGACTCCGAGTAGACGTCGTAGACGTCCGCCCCGGGCTGGGGATCCGCGGGGTCGGTGCCGTACGCGCGCTTGCCCCAGGTGTCCTCGGCCGCGACGGACGGGGCCGCGAACGGATCGCGCGGGACCCGGCGCAGGAAATAGATCCGGCGGCGGTCGGGATCCAGCTCGTCACGCACGCCGGTCACGAGCACGGCGAGATTCGGCGGATAACCCGACTGACCGGGCAGCCGCACGATGTGGCCTTCGTCGCCCGCCTGCTTGTAGTCGTCGATCGCCTGACGGATCTGTCGCAGCGCGATCCGGAGCTCGTGCTCCTTGTCGCGCTTGATCGCCGTCACGATCATGGGCGTCACGAGGCTCGCGAGCAGCACGACGATCGCCATGGCGACCAGAAGCTCGACGAGTGTGAAACCGCGCGGCGCGGGACGAACGGCCATGGTGTCCATGAATCCGGAAACGCTATGCCGGCCTTATCGGCACGACCGGCAGGAAGTGGAGCCGGCCACCGCACACGCGGACGGCGGCCGCGAACTCAGGGCGTCCCCGCGCGATCGTCCACGGAGGAGTCCGGAGCGTCCGGCGAATGCGGCTTGAAGTTCTTGTGCTTCACGTCGCGTTCGATCTTCGCGGCCGCGCCCTTGCCCGCATCCGCAGCCCCATGACCGATCTTCCGGCCGATCTTGCCGAGTTCGGATCCGAATTCGCTGAAGCTGTGGAGCTTCTTGCGACTCGAGTGCGCCGGCGCGCGGTCGGTCGCGTCCTTCGCGTTCGTCCCGGCGGCGCCCGCCCAGGGCGCCTGGGCCGTCGCGATCGCGAGCAGCAGTGCTCCGATCCAGAGTGGCTTCGTCATGATCGTCGACCTCCCGTTCACAGTCCGGGCATCTGCCCGGTCACGATTATCTCAGGCAGGAAGGGTGCCCGCGCGACACCGCCGCACCCGGAAGCGACCGCCGCGAGGATGCCGGCGGCAACATCCCGTTTTCGTCGCAGCGCGGGTCGGCGGCACCGCGTCGGCGCACGTCCCTTCGACCTCGCACGGCGTCACGCACCGCGCCACGATCGATGCGTCGCGCATGATGTCGCATGTGAGCCGTCACGCCGCACGAACGAACGAGTCGGGCGTGTTCTGCGCGGCCGCGCAATCCGCGACTGTCGCTACAGAACACCTTACGTGTACCTGACAAGCACCCCTGAATTGCCCCGGAAACACGTGGATCGGCACAAATTTTCGATCCGTCCGGGTAGGTCAGAAAACTTACGCCTGCCTGACTCTCACGAACAAAATTCACGTTCGTACAAAAAAATTTTTCAAGACGGTTCAAACGCTTGACACTAAAACTTACACAGCGCTTAATCGATCGCGGTGCTTGCTGCAGGCTGACACCTTCGCGATCGTTCGGTCAGCAGAGCACCTTGCTGCAAGAAAGAAAGGTTGAACAAGCCGTCCCAAAAATATTCGAGTGGAGGTGAACATGAACAGGAAATGGCAGCTCTTGTTGGGAGCCGCAGCGCTGTGGGCCGGTTCGGCCATGACCGCTTCGGCCCAGGTGCCGAGCACGTCGTACGCGCCGAACCCGCCCGCGGGCATGAAGCTCTACGCATTCAGCTCCGGAGCGCTCACGATCGGCAAGGGCGTACTGCAGAACTTCGGGCCGATGGATCCGCCGATCAAGATTCCGGTTGGCTTCTACGTAGTGCACCATCCGAAGGGCAACGTGCTCTTCGACACCGGCAACAACGACAAGATCATCACCGATCCTAGCTACTGGGGCCCGAACTTCAAGGCCATCATGCCGGTGAACACGCCGGACATGGCCATCGACGTTCAGCTGCGCAAGATCGGCCTCACGCCCGACGACATCAAGTACGTCGTGGTGAGCCACATGCACCTGGATCACGGCGGCAACGTCGGCAAGTTCCCGAACTCCACGCTGATCATCCAGCGTGACGAGATCAACATGGCGTTCTTCCCGCCCGAGCCCTATGCCGGCCCGTACATCCCGGGTGACGCGTACGTGCTGCGTGCCCCCACGGGAAGCTCGAAGCCGAACTCGATGAAGATGGTCATCCTCGAGAAGCAGGACATGGACATCTTCGGCGACGGCAGCGTGGTCGTGAAGAGCTGGCAGGGCCACACCGCGGGCAGCCAGATGATGCTCGTTCGCCTGCCGAAGACGGGTCCGATCATCCTCACGGGTGACAACGTCTACTTCCGCGAGAACGTCGAGAAGAGCCTGCCGCCGAACCTGGTGCTGGCCTACAACCCTGCCGGCATCATGCGCGCCTACGAGTGGATCCGCTTCATGATGGCCACCGAGCACGCCGATTTCTTCACGGCGCACGATCCCGATGCGTTCAAGGCCATGAAGAAGGCGCCTGCCTACTACGAGTGAGTCCGGGTCTCGTTTTCGGGACGAACTCCTAATACACTTGTGAAGTTGCACGGGGCGAGAAATCGCCCCGTCTTTTTTCGACTCAGCGAAACGACGATGACCACGATCATGGTCGCGGACCGTCTCACCAAGTGGTACGGGAAGCGCCTGGCGGTAAACGACGTGTCCTTCGAGGTGCGTCAGGGTGAAGTCATGGGCCTGCTGGGCCCCAACGGCTCGGGCAAGAGCACGATCCTGCGCGTCCTCACGGGCTATCTGCGCCCGACCTCGGGCACCGCCAGCATCGGCGGCTTCGACGTCGTGAGCCACGGGCTCGAGGCCAGGCAGCAGGTCGGGTACGTCCCCGAGGACGTGCCGCTCTACACGCACATGCGCGTCGCGGAGTTCCTGGCCTTCATGGCGCGACTGCGCGGCCTGGACGAGTCGTCCCTGCCGGCCGCCGTGGATCGCGTCTGCGACCGGCTGTCGCTGCAGCGCGAGCGCGAGGTCCTGATCGGCAAGCTCTCGCGCGGCTACCGGCAGCGAGTCGCGATCGCCCAGGCGCTCGTCGGCAGCCCGAAACTCCTGATCCTCGACGAACCCACGAACGGGCTCGATCCGAGACAGATCATCGAACTGCGTGAACTCATCCGCTCGCTCGCGACCACGTGCTCGATCATCGTCACGTCACACGTGCTCGCCGAGATCGAGCGCGTGGCGCACCGTGCAGCGATCCTGCTCGAGGGGCGCCTGCTGAAGGTGCACGAACTCGCGGCGGGCGTGGACGTGCGCCGCCTTCGCGTGCAGGTGCACGCGAACGATCCCGACGCCGTTCGCACCTGTCTCGGACACGTCGACGGCGTGCGTGACGCGACGCTCGAGGGCGAAGCCGGCGACATCGGCACCTGGCGACTGACCACGGCCAGCGCGGACGTCGCGGAGCGCGTCACCGCAACCCTCTCCCAGGCGGGCTTCGGCGTGCGCGAGATCACGACGGCGGCCTCCGACCTGGAAACGATGTTCCTCCGCCTCACCACCCAGGGAACGCAGCAATGAAGGCCTTCGTCACGCTGCTCGGCAAGGAGACCCGGGCGCTCTTCTCGTCGCCAATCGCATACATCGTCATCGCCGTGTATCTGCTGCTCGTGGGATACACGTTCACGGCGAGCCTGTTCATGACGAAGATGGCGACGCTGATCCACATCTTCTTCCAGGCGTCCGTGCTTCTCCTGCTGATGATCCCGATCATCACGATGCGACAGTTCTCGGAGGAACGGCGCCAGGGCACGCTGGAACTGCTGCTCACGGCACCCGTGCGGGAAGTCGCGATCGTGCTTGCGAAGTTCGGTGCGAGCATGGCGATCGTGCTCGTCATGATCGGCCTCACGCTGAGCTACGCCGTGGTGCTCGGCCTCTACGGCACCCCCGACTGGGGACCCATCTACAGCGGCTATCTCGGACTCGTGCTGATCGGCTCGTCGCTGACCGCGCTCGGACTGATGCTCTCGGCCATGACGGCGAACCAGATCGTGGCGGCCGTCGTCTCGCTCGGCCTGTTCTCGCTGCTCTGGATGCTCGACTCCATCGCGGCGATGCTTCCCGACCCGTTCGACCGCATCCTCATCGGCCTGTCGCTGCTCGCGCACTTCACGCCGCTCGCGACGGGCGCGATGTACACCTCGGATTTCGGATTCTTCTTCAGCGTCACGCTGCTGGGACTGTTCCTCGCGGTGCGGGCGCTGGCACGGCGCTGACCCATGGAACACACGATCGACCCCGGCAGTCTCCTGTGGTTCGCGGGCTGGCTCGTCGCGCTCGCGGTCCTGTTCGTGGCAGGCCTCGCGCTGCCGCTGCAGACGAAGCTGAAACGCAAGGGCACGATCCTCTACAACTGGATCGTCGTGCTCGGCGGCATCGCGCTCGTCGTCATCGCGAACGGCGCGCTCGTCCTCCACGACAGCTATCTGGACCTCACGCGCGAGAAGGTGTTCACGCCCTCCGAGAAGGCGATGAAGGTCGTCGACACCCTCGCCCAGGACGTCGACCTGACGTACTTCTATCAGGCCCAGGACCAGAACGCGCGTCGCATGAAGGACGTGCTGGAAGTGATGGCGCGCCGCAACCCGCACCTCCACCTGCGCACGATCGACCCCGACAAGGAACCCACTCTCGCCGAGAACTTCGGCGTGAAGATGTACAACGCGGGCGTGCTCCAGGCCGAGGGACGCCGCATCCTCGTCCAGAGCACCGACGAGAACGACATCGCGATGGGCATCCTGCGCGTGCTGCGCCAGCGCGTGATCAACGTGTGCTTCCTCGAAGGACACAACGAACTGCCGATGGACAACTTCGAGTTCCACACGCACCTCGAGGGCCTGCAGGGTCACTCGCACGGTGACGCGAACTCCGCCGTCGTGAAGATGGCCGGACACGGCATCGGACGACTCCGTCGCTCGCTCGAGGCGCTCGGCTACGACGCGCGCAAGATCGTCCTCGCGACGATGACGGGCGTTCCGGACGACTGCGCCGTCGTGATCGACGCGAACCCGCGCACGACCTTCCTGCCCGCCGAGAGCACCGCACTCACGAGCTACCTCGCGCGGGGCGGTTCCGTCCTCTTCATGTTCGACCTCGGGTTCGTGCTCGAACCCGGTCTCGCGCACCTGCTCGACGAGCTCGGCATACAGCCGGAGCAGAAGGTCGTGATCGATCCGCTGAGCCACTACTCGAGCGATCCCGAGATGGTCGCGGTGATGGGCTACAACAACAGCCCGATCACGCGCAACGTCTCCATGACGTTCTATCCCGGCATCCGTCCGCTCGCGCAGGTCCAGGCGGCCCCGGGCGTGCACTCGGGGGCGCTGTTCCAGAGCAGCCGCGACAGCTACACCAAGGACGTTCGTCCGGTCGATACGCGCGAGGTCCCGCAGAAGTCCGCGACGTCGGCGCAGCCGCAGACGCCGCAGAACGCCGGGCCGCGAACACTCGCCGTCGCGGCGACCGGTCACCTGCCGGGCGCCGCGGCAGGGTCGCCCGAATTCCGGGCGGTCGTGGTCGGGGACGGCGATTTCGCGAGCAACTCGTTCCTGCCCTACATGGCGAACAGCGACCTCGCGCTGGGCATGGTGCGCTGGCTCGCGCGTGACGAGCACGCGCCCTCGATCTCGTCCCGCATACCGGTGCCCCCGATGATCCTGCTCACGCAGCCGCAGACGCTCTGGATCTTCCTGATCCTCGAGGTGTTCCTGCCGCTCGTCGTGATCGCCGTGGGCATCGTCATGTGGTGGAGACACCGATGAGCGCCCCGGCACGCAGGTGGTGGCCGGCGGTCGCCGGAATCGCGGCGATCGCCTTCATGGTCATCATGTTCGTCACCGGGTCCGAGAAGGATACCCAGCAGCTCATCAAGTTCGAGGCGAAGGGCGTGATGCAGGTGCCGCCCGAACGCATCACGCGCGCGCGGATCGACGCGGGGGACCGGCATTTCGACCTGACCAGGACGGGCGAGCACACCTGGAAGCTCGCGAACGGCGAGACCGTCGACGGCAAGCTCGGCGCGGATGCCAGCATGGCCGTCCAGTTCATGAACACGTCCGGCCCCACGCGGGAGATGAGCAGATCCGAGCTGAGCGGGGCCGAGCTGAAGGACTTCGGGCTCGAGCCGCCACGGGTCTCGATCGCGCTCTACGACGGTGCCGAACGGATCCTCGCCGCGCACTTCGGGGCGCACAACGCCGACGGGCTGCTGCAGTACATGAGCGTCGACGGGAAGGACGAGATCTACATGATGTCGCGATTCGTGGGCGGTCAATGGGAACAGGTCGCGAGTCAGCTCCCCGTGAAATGACACACGATTCGTGTGTCGGGCAAGGCCGGCGACCGTGACGGCGCGGGTACCGTCCGTCTCCTCGTCCACCCTTCGTGCCGTCGTGGCACGCGTCTGCGGCTGCCTGCTGCCGATCCTCGTCGGGGCACTGTGCTGCGTCGAGGCCTGGGGCCACGCAGGCGGACACACGGGCTATGCGTCAATCACCGTCAATGGACGCCAGGTGCGCTACAGCCTGCAGCTGTCGTCCGTTTCGGTTCCGCCCGCGATCGCCGACCAGATGAAGCTCGGCCAGGAGGGGCTCGTGCCGGATCTCGAGCCCCTGCTCGCCGTGGTCCACTCCCACATCCGGCTCACGAACGACGGCACACCGTGCGAGGCCGGACCGGGGGCCGTCGTTCCTCCGCCTCCGGAGATCGCGAACATCACGCTGATCGTCGACTTCGTCTGCGCCGGCCGCATAGAGAACCTGAAGATCCGCGACGATCTGCCCGACATCCTCGGCGCGGACTATCACACGCTCGCGCACGTCGCCTGGCCGGGCGGGTCCCAGCAGTTCGCGTTCGCGCCGGACAACCGCGAGGCGGTGGTCACCGTCGACGCACCGCCGGAAGCCGCGCGCGGCGCGGGCAGCTTCTTCCCGATGGGCGTCGAGCACATCCTGACGGGCTACGACCATCTGCTGTTCCTGCTCGCGCTGATGCTGCGGGGCGGAAACCTCTGGTCGCTGCTCAAGATCGTCACCGCCTTCACGATCGCGCACAGCATCACGCTCGCGCTCGCCGCGCTCGACATCGTGACTCTGCCCTCGAGGCTCGTCGAGGCGACCATCGCGCTGTCCATCGCGTACGTCGCGGCGGAGAACCTGTTCCTGCGCAAGGCGGCGTCGCACCGCTGGGCCGTGAGCTTCCTGTTCGGCCTCGTGCACGGCTTCGGCTTCTCGAGCGTGCTGCGCAATCTCGGCCTGCCCCGCGAGGGGCTGATCTGGTCGCTGCTCAACTTCAATCTCGGCGTGGAGACCGGCCAGGCCGCAGCGATTCTCGTCGCGTTGCCCGCGCTCATCTGGATCCGGCGCTCGAAGTGGGAGAACCGCGTGATCACGGTGCTGTCCGCGATCGTGCTCGTGGTCGGCCTCGTGCTGTTCGTGGATCGGGCGGTGCTCTGAGCGCAGCCCGATTCCCGCGCCCTTCCGCACCCCTCTCCTCGCCCTCCCGACCCAAATGCCCTAGCATCGTGACCACGTCGGTGACGAGTCCGGCCCGTGGCCGACGCGTTCACGACGGGGATCGGGGGAGAACACGATGACGGAAGGAATGTTGAAGGACAGGGTCGCGATCGTGACCGGTGCGGCCGGCGGATTCGGTCGCGTGATCGTGCAGGGCCTGCTCGCGCAGGGGGCACGCGTCGCCGCGCTCGACGTGGACGACGTCGGACTCAGTGCGATGCGCCCGGCCATGGAAGGCGCCGGCGACAGGCTGCTGACGATCCACGCGGACATCGCGGACTACGCGCAGTGCGAACGGGCCGTCGACACGACGATCCGCAGCCTCGGCGGGCTGCACGTCCTCGTGAACAACGCGGCGGTCGGCATGGGTGTCATCCGGAAGGACCACATGGTGAACCCGATCGGGATCGCGGAGATCTCGCCCGACACGTGGTCGCGCTTCGTCGCGGTCAACTTCACGGGTGCCTGGCAGCTCACGCACGCCGCGGTCCCCCACCTGCTCGCGCAGCGCTGGGGACGCATCGTCAACGTGACGACGAGCTTCTTCACGATGCTGCGCGGCAGCTTCCACCCCTACGGTCCCACGAAGGCGGGCCTCGAGGCCATGTCGGCCGGCCACGCGAAGGAGTTCGAGGGCACCGGCATCACGGTGAACGTGGTCGTGCCGGGCGGTCCGGCCGACACGCCCCTCGTGCCCGAGGAATCGGGCTTCCGGCGCGAGGACCTGATCCCCGCATCGGTGATGGCCCCTCCGATCGTCTGGCTCTGCTCGGACGAGGCCAACGACGTCACGGGCAATCGCTACGTCGCCGCGCAGTGGGACGTGACCATGCCCGCCGCCCGCGCGGCCGAGGCCTGTCGCGGTCCGATCGCGTGGCCGCAACTCGCGCAGAGCCCGGTATGGCCGGGCGGCAAGCCCGACGCGTGACCCCACCGGGATCACCGCGCAGGCAGGGGTCAGGCTTGCGGTGTTGCGTTTCTGCCGGAGCCGGCGGTCACGCGGCGCGAGACCGCGAGGTCACGGACACGCCGCATTCCTGGTGGCGGAGCGGGGCACCGAACCCCGCCCGCGTGCACCGGCTCTAGTCTCCGGGAGGAAGTCCGGTGACCTGCGCCTGTGCGACACCCGCCACGGATGGCGTGACGCCGTGCGCTTCCGCGGGGCTCAGGTACAGCGCGAGGAAAACGGCGCCGAGCGCCAGAAGAAACAGTTCCGCCTTCGTGAGGGTCTCTCGAATCAGGTCCATGCGTGGCCTCCTTGTGCCTTCCCCCGACTCGTAACGCATGCGCCCCGGGTCTTTGCCGGTGGCATTGGATCCTTTTGAGGAAATCTACAGGACGCCGCGGACGCCCCGCAATGTGTGAATTTGGCGACACATCGGGTCAAACCCGCGCCATTATTTCAATGAATCAATGGCGTATAAAACGCTGTTGATGTTGTTTCGACGCAACGAATGTGCGTGGGCAATGTGCAACCGGCCCGTCAGACGCCGTGCGGCACGAGCACGACGAGCCAGACGGTGACGAGCTGGATCAGCGCCACGAGCACGGCAGCGCTGCCGAGATCCTTCGCACGCTTGGACAACACGTTCCGGTCCAGACCGATCCGGTCGATCGCGGCCTCCACGCCCGAATTGAGCAGTTCGACGATGATCACGAGGAACACCGTCACGACGAGCAGGCCGCGCTCGGCCGGCGTGACAGGCACGACCGCGGCGACGGGGAGCAGCACGGCCGCGAGCGCGACTTCCTGCCGGAACGCGCTCTCGTGGCGCCACGCGTCGGCGATGCCCGCGAGCGAATTGAAGAATGCCTGGACGATGCGCGCCACGCCGGTCTTGCCCTTGAACGGGCTTTCCGCAGGCGTGCCCGGTTCCTTGTCACGATGCATGGACGGGATCGTCTCCAAGTCTCTGTGCCCGCGTGCGGGCCTAGCGGAAGGATCGCTGTCGCACGGACACCCTGTCCTGCGCAGGCCGGCACCGCACGGGGTCGGTGATCAGTCGGCGACCGCGTGCGCGATCGGCACACCGTCGAGGGGCGGATGGTACCCCTCCCGCAGCGCCTCGATCGCCTTCCAGTCGATGATGCGCAGTTCCCCCGACTCGAGTTCCACGAGCGCGGTCAGGCTCTCGACCCAGTCGCCGTCGTTGCAGTAGAGAATGCCGTCGATGTCGCGCATCTCGGCCTTGTGGATGTGGCCGCAGACGACGCCCGCGAACGCACGCCGCCTGGCCTCGTGCGCGACCGCGGCCTCGAAGTCCGAGATGTAGCTCACGGCGTTCTTGACCTTGTGCTTCAGGAACTGCGACAGGGACCAGTAGGGCAGCCCCATCTTTCCCCGCAGACCGTTCAGCCACTGGTTGAGCTTGAGCGTGAACAGGTAGAGCTGATCGCCCACGAACGCGAGCCATTTCGCACGCTGGACGACGGCGTCGAACAGGTCGCCGTGGATGACGAGGAAGCGGCGCCCGTTCGCGCAGACGTGCTCCACCTCGTCACGAACGTCGATTCCCCCGAACGCGAGGCCGAGGAAGTGGCGCATGACCTCGTCGTGGTTGCCGGCGACGTACGTGACGTGTGTGCCCTTGCGCGCCTTGCGCAGCACCTTCTGGACGACGTCGTTGTGGGCCTGCGGCCAGTACCACCGACGACGCAGCTGCCAGCCATCGATGATGTCCCCCACCAGATACAGGTAGGTCGATTCCGTGTGCTTCAGGAAGTCCAGCAGGTGCACCGCCTGGCACGTCGGGGTGCCAAGGTGCACGTCCGAGATCCAGATGGATCGGAATCGATAATGCGGCAGTGACTCTTTGTCCAAGGGTGCTGTCGTTCTGGGTATGCAGGCGGAAGCTTCGCAGCCGGGGACGTCATGCGTGTTGCAGGCACGTAACAGTTTCGTGAACGCCGGGCCCGTCCGCCCGGTTCGCAGGCGCACGACTGCGGAGGCCGTCGATCCCGACTGCTCCGGTCGTGCCCCGGGTGAACACGTGGCCGGTGATCCACCCTGCGTCGGCGACGTCACCCCCCCGGCAGACGTCGTCGTTCGATGAAGAGACTGTTGCCCGCGAGGCGTTTGGCCTGGTGCCTGGCATCGACCGCCGCCGCCGAGATCTCGACGGCCGAGCGCGAAGCCGTCGCCGGCACGACGACTGCACCGATCGAGAGGGAAGGCAGTGGAAAGAAGTGACGGTTGCCCGTGCGGTCCTCGGCGTCGAAACCGCCCCGAAGCCGTGTCTTCTCGTCGAGCAGCATCGGCGTATCCGACCGCGAAAGGCACGCGCGGCCGCGGCTACGACGACGCGGGCGGCAACGTCATGAGCGGCCGCCCCATCCGGACGGTCCCGCCCTCCCGCACACCGTCGCAGAGACCGGCTCCCTTCTGCGCGAAGACGATGATCGTCGAACCGTGCTCGAACCAGCCCATCTCCTCCCCGCGTGCGAGCGTCGCGTCGCACGCGATGCGGTTCGGGCCGCGGTAGCGCAGGTTCAGCAGCACGTCCGCGAAGTGGAAGCGCATGCTCGCGACGAGCACCGCGGCCACGGGAACGAGCGTGACCACGTGCCCGGACGGAACGATGTCCGTCCGGATCACCGCACGCTCGTTCCTGCAGAACAGCTTCTCGACACGGCGCAACGCGATGGGGTTCACGTTCCAGGTGTCCCCCGAGAAGTAGAGGACGCTTCGCACGCGGCAGTCGTGCGGTGCGTGAAACCGGTGGTACATGCCGGACGAGAGCCGCAGTGTCACGTAGGTACCGTCGCGATGGAGTTCCTGCAGCGCCGGGTCCGGGACGAGATCGCCCAGCGTGTAGGGAAATCCCTTCGCCTGGATCAGCGTGTCGCCCTCGATCCGTCCGCACGCGCCGACGATCGCGTCACACGGGCTCGTGAGGATTCCCGGCGACATGTCCACGGGCCGCGCACCGGGCTTCAGCTCGCGCGTGAAGCAGTCGTGCATGCTCCGGAACGACTGCTTCCGGGCCTCCGACAGATCCAGATCGCCGAAGAACCGCCAGACCGCGATCGACAGATCGCGCACCCACGGCTGTTCGATCTTGCTGAACCACCCCATGAACCGCGTCAGCGCCTGTCGCGGAATGCGGTTCGTGAGCAGGAAGTTGATGTCCTCGTTCCGGAGGATGTCCCGAATTTGTCTTCTGATGGTCATGATTCCGTAAATCCAGTCGCGTAAATCGCGGGCATGGACAACACAATCGCCTGGTACGCCCTCGGTGCGACCGCTGTCGCGGCCGCCGTTCCAAGAGTCATCCGCCGACTCGAACTCTCTCGCGCGAAGCACCGCTCGCTCACCGGTCACTCACGAATGTCCCGGGCCGTGGCGAAGCTGGTGCCCTTCTACGAGTACGGAGAGGACCGCTTCTTCGACTCCGACGGTGCTCCCCCGGCGGTCGCGGACCTGCGCAAGGCGGCCTTCGAGCGGCTTTCCGGGATCTATCGCAGCCGCTTCGCCGAAACCGCCCGTTTCACCGCGCAGGCTCGCGACGGCATATCGGACCTGCAGTTCACGAGCGCCTACCGCGTCCCGTTCCAGTACAGCCGCCACGTGCGCGCCCATCTCGACGCCGGCGCCTTCGTCGCGTCCTCGTCCGGTGTCACCGTGACCGATCTCGACGGCAACGTCTTCCACGACCTGACGGGCGCCTACGGCGTGAACGTGTTCGGGCACGACTTCTACAAGTCCTGCATGGCCGAGGGCAGCGCGCGGGCGAGCGCGCTCGGCACCGTGCTCGGCCCCTACCATCCCGCCGTCGCGTACAACGTGCGCCGTCTCCGGGAGATCTCCGGGCTCGACGAGGTGTCGTTCCACATGTCCGGCACCGAAGCCGTGATGCAGGCCGTGCGCCTCGCGCGCTACCACACCCGCCGTTCCCGCCTCGTGCGTTTCTGCGGCGCCTACCATGGCTGGTGGGGCGACGTGCAGCCAGGTGTCGGCAACCCCACACCGGCTCGCGACACCTACACGCTCAAGGACATGCACCCGGACGCCCTGCGCGTCCTCGCGAAACGCAACGACATCGCGTGCGTGCTCGTGAATCCGCTCCAGGCGCTGCACCCGAATTCGCCCGCGCCGGGCGACAGCGCACTCGTGGACAGTGGCCGCCGCGCCCACTTCGACCGGGCGGCCTACACGGCCTGGCTGAAGGAACTCCGCGAGATCTGCACCGCGCGCGGCATCGTGCTCGTCTTCGACGAGGTATTCCTGGGTTTTCGCCTGGCGCCCGGCGGCGCGCAGGAGTACTTCGGCGTGAAGGCCGACATGGTCACCTACGGCAAGACACTCGGCGGGGGCTTTCCGGTCGGGGTCGTCTGCGGTCGTCATGACCTCATGAAGCGGTTCCGTGACGACCGCCCCGCGGACGTATGCTTCGCGCGCGGCACGTTCAATTCGCACCCCTACGTGATGTGTGCGATGCAGGTCTTCCTCGAGCGGCTCGACACGCCGGAGATGCGCGCGCTCTACGAGAACCTCGACGAGACCTGGAACGAGCGCGCCCGCTGCATGAACGAACGCCTCGCGGCCGCCGGCGTACCGGTGCAGGTCGCCAATCTCTCGTCGGTCTGGACCGTGTACTACACCCGGCCGGGACGCTACAACTGGATGCTGCAGTACTACCTGCGCGCCGAAGGCCTCGCGCTGAGCTGGGTCGGGACGGGCCGGCTGATCTTCTCCCTCAACTACACCCGCGAGGAATTCGAGACCGTCGTGGATCGCTTCGTGGCCGCCGCGACGGCGATGAAGCGCGACGGCTGGTGGTGGTCCACGCCGTCGCTCACCAACAGGACGATCCGGCGAAGCATCCTTCGCGAGATGCTTCGCCATCGCGCCTGAAACTCGCCGAGACGCCGGTGTCAGTGGCGTTCGGCCGGCGACATCGGATCGATGAGTTCGCCGCGCAGCAGGCAGAGCGGCGCCTTGTGGTAGAGCTTCACGTCGTGGAAGGGGTCCGTGAGGATCTTCGTCATCCACACGAGGCCCGTCTGCACGTCCTTGATGAAGAACAGGTGGACGGTGCGGAAGATCAGGCCTCCGATGCCGAGGGCGAGCCAGACCAGGCCGACGTTGTGCACGAAGGACGACGTGTCTCCGTGCGCCTCGAGCAGGCCGAACAGCGTGGGATCGAGGTACAGCGCGAGCGGAGCCGCGGCCCAGAACGTGAGCAGCACGATCTTGCGCCGCAGGTTGTAGCCGACCTTGATCGCTTCCTTGTGCTCGTGCGTGGCCTGGTTCACCACGTCGTAGCCCTTCGGCTCGAAGAAGAAATGTCCCATCTGGCGGGAGGTCATCGCCACGAGCCAGCCGATGAGCGCCGACCACACCGGGTCCTTGAACATCAGTGCGTACGCGCAGAGAAAACTCAGTGCGCTCACGAAATGCAGGGACTGGTTGATGCGGCTGTGGTGATAGTAGCGGTGGTCATCCCAGCGCTGGACTTCGAGGGCACGCAAGAACTCTTTCATCGCTTCTCCGCAAAGAAAAAAACACGACACGGTCACACGTGTCGCGCAACGGTACGAAGTTTCCGAGACAGTTTCTCGAAGGATGGATGACTGTTTGAAGACATCGGGGGCTCGCGGCGACCTCGGCGTGCCCCCCACTGGCGCGGGACTCCTCACGACGCCCGAATCGCTGTCACGCAAACATCGCGGAACTGTCACGCCGCGTTAGCGGGCACGTGACAGATTTCGGCGCCATGCACGAATCCGTGTCGCCGATCCTCGTCGAACAGATCCCGGTCCCGAAACGCTCGCTGCGCGTCGCGGTGGTGACGGAGACCTATCCGCCCGAGATCAACGGCGTCGCCACGACGGCGGCCCGCTTCGTCGACGGACTCAGGCTGCGCAACCATCCGGTGCAGCTCATCCGGCCACGCCAGGAACAGGGCGAGGAACCCGAGCGGAACGACGCCTTCCAGGAAGTGCTCACGCGCGGCCTGCCGATCCCGAAATATCCCAACCTGCGCATGGGGCTGCCCGCGAAACGCGCACTGCTGAAACTCTGGTCGCTCGGCAGGCCGGACGTCGTGCACATCGTGACGGAGGGCCCGCTGGGCTGGTCCGCGCTCCAGGCCGCATTGAAGCTCAGGCTCCCGGTCGTCTCGGATTTCCGCACGAACTTTCACGCGTACAGCAGCCACTACGGCGTGGGCTGGCTCAGGAAGCCGATCCTCGCGTACCTCCGCAAGTTCCACAACCGCACGGAAGCGACCCTCGTGCCGACCGAGGCCATGCGTGCGAGCCTGGCGGCGGTCGGCTTCCGGAACGTCCGGGTCGTCTCGCGCGGGGTCGACACGACGCTGTTCAGTCCGGACCGGCGCAGCGCCGCGCTGCGGGAGAGCTGGGGGGTCCGGCCCGACGATCCGGTCGCGCTGTACGTGGGACGCCTCGCACCCGAGAAGAACCTGCCGCTGCTCGTCGCGGCATTCGACGCGATGCGTGCGCGCGAGCCGCGCGCGAAGCTCGTCGTCGTCGGCGACGGCCCCGCGCGGGAAGACCTGCGCGCGCACTTCCCGGACGCGGTGCACGCGGGGCTGCGCTCGGGCACGGACCTCGCGACACACTTCGCATCCGGCGACATCTTCCTGTTCCCGAGCCTCACGGAGACGTTCGGAAACGTGACCACCGAGGCCATGGCGAGCGGTCTCGCGATCGTCGCCTACGACTACGCGGCTGCCGCGGAGATCATGACCAACGGACAGGATGGTCTGCTCGCGCCCGTGGACCATGCCGATACATTCGTGCGCCTGGCGAGCGATCTCGTCACGAGACAGGACCGCATCCGGGCGCTCGGCGAGCGCGCGCGCGCCACGGCACGGAAGCGCGACTGGGACAGTGTGGTGGGCGAACTCGAGAGTGTTCTCCTGAGCGCATCGCGGACGCGATCCGGTTTCGGCTGAGTTCTCCCCCCCACCCCCCCCCGCAGGCGGAGGGAGGCGCCTGTATACGGCCCTCGTGTTCTCCCTCCCCCGCTCGCGGGGGTGGGTCGGCGTGGCGGGCGGGCCTGCAGGGTGGGCACGGCCCACGCAGACATCGCAACACGGTGTTGCCCACAAGACGTCCGCCGAGAGATGGGGGTCGCCCGGTGCGCCTTGCGCACCCTACGCACTGCAAGCGGAGCGAGATATCTTTACACGGCCCTCGTGTTCTCCCACCCCCACTCGCGGGGGTGGGTCGGCGTGGCGCGCGGGCCTGCAGGGTGGGCACGGCCCACGCGGACAACGCGACACGGTATTGCCCACAAGACGTCCGCCGAGAGGTGGGCGTCGCCCGGTGCGCCTTGCGCACCCTGCGCACTGCAAGCGGAGCGAGAAATCTTTACACGGCCCTCGTGTTCTCCCACCCCCACTCGCGGGGGTGGGTCGGCGTGGCGGGCGGGCCTGCAGGGTGGGCACGGCCCACGCGGACATCGCAACACGGTGTTGCCCACAAGACGTCCGCCGAGAGATGGGGGTCGCCCGGTGCGCCTTGCGCACCCTGCGCACTGCGGGCACACGGTTGCGTCCCCCGAACACGGCAGGAAGAGATGAAGGCGGACCTGCCGGAGGGGAAGCCCGGCGATAATGCCCCCTTCCCACTGCCCCGACCGCCATGTCCGTGATCCTCCAGGTGGAACACTCCACCATCTATCGCTACCACAACCCGGTGACCTTCGGCGAACACCGGCTCATGTTCCGCCCCCGGACGAGTCACGACATGCGCGTGCTCGAGGTGACGCTCGACGTGAGTCCGCGCGCGCAGATCCGCTGGATCCACGACGTCTTCTCCAACTCGGTCACGCTCCTCGACTTCGAGGAGCCCGCCGCCGAGCTTCGCGTGGACTGTCGTGTCACGATCGAACACTTCGGCGCGAGCAACCTCGAACTGCCGATTTCTCCCGCCGCCCGCAGCTACCCTTTCGACTACCCGGCGGACGAGCGCATCGACCTGCAGCCGTACATCGAGCCGCGATACCCGGATCCGGAAGGGGCCGTGCGCCTCTGGGCCCACCAGTGGCTCGTCCCGGGTCAGCGCATGGACACGCGCGAGCTGTTGCGGTCGATGATGCTCGCGATACGCGAGCGCTTCGTGTACCTGGAGCGCTTCAGCGAGGGCACGCAGCCGCCCGCGGAGACGCTGCGTCTCGGCACGGGCACGTGTCGCGACTTCGCGCTGCTCATGATGGAATCGGTCCGCCACCTCGGCATGGCCGCGCGGTTCGTGTCGGGTTACCTCTACGATCCCGCGCTCGACGGCGGGGCGATCGGCATGGTCGGGGCGGGTGCGACGCACGCGTGGCTCCAGGTCTACCTCCCGGGTGCCGGATGGGTCCCGTTCGACCCCACGAACACGCTCTACGGGGGAACGGAACTCGTGCGCGTCGCCTACGCGCGGGACCCCGTGCAGGCGTCACCGCTCGCCGGCACCTGGACCGGCCTCACGGGAGACTTCGCGGGCATGGAGGTGAACGTCACCGTGAGGAAACTCGGCGAGACGCCCGCGACGGCACCGGTCGAGGGCTGACGCCCGCGCGTTTCCGCGTGACCGGTCACGAAGCCTGCGCGGCGAGATACGCGCGCCAGCCGCCGTATTCCGAGATGTCCCGCGCCCCGGCAGCAGCCACGGCCTCGCACACGAAGCCCTGGACGCCGCGGCCGTCCTCGAGCAGGACGGTCCCGATGCCGAGGGGGGCCGGAATGCCCGCGACGAAGCTGCCGTACTCGCGGACCGGCATCGCCCACACCTCGAGTTCGACCGCGACGCCATCCTTCGCGACCCGGACCATGCCGGGGCGCTCCGGCGGCCCGCCGGGCAGCGCGTGGAACCGGTAGCAGGAGGCACTGCGCGTCTTCTCGACGAGCCGGCCACCCCGTGACGTGAGCTGCACGTTCAGCGGCAGCCCCGACATGTGCGCGCCGCAGACCGCGACGTGAACGACGCCCCCACTCGGACGTTCCGGCAGGGCAAGGTCGTCCGGCTCGGCGGCCGCCCCCGTCGCACCCAGCGTCCCGCCGGACGCGCGCTGCACGCGCGACGCGAGGTGCAGCAGGGACGTGTCGGTGTGGGCCGGTGCGAACAGCGTCACGCCGAATGGCAGGCCCGCCGGCGTGAACCCCGTGGGCACGGCCGTCGCCGCGTAGTCGAGCAGGTTCATGAAGTTCGTGTAGTGGCCCAGGTTCGCGTTGAGCCGGAGCGGATCCGCGTCGACGTCGTCGATGGTGTAGATCGTCCCCGCCGTCGGCGTCACGACGACGTCGACGGCCTCCCACGTACGGTCGGCCTCGCGGCGCAGTGTCATGAGCCGGTACAGGGCGTCGTAGGCGTCGGACGCACGCCACGAACGGCTCCTGCCGATGATCTCGCGCGTGACGGGGTGCAGGCTCGCCTCGTGACTGTCGAAGAATGCCCGGATGGCTGCGTAGCGCTCGGCGACCCACGGCCCGTCGTACAGCAGGCGGGCCGCCTCGAGCATGGGCCGGATGTCCACCGGTACGGCCACCCCGCCCAGGGCGGTCAGCGTCTCCACCGCACGGCCGAAGAGCTCGCGATAGTCGTCGTTTCCGAAGAACTCGAGGCACTCGCGCGTCGGCACGCCGAACCGGAAGCCCTTTCCCCATTCCGCGGGACTCGGTTCGGCACGCCGCGAGAATGCGTCCTCCTCGTCGAACGCGCACGCGACGTCCATCACGCGTGCGGCGTCCGCGGCGGTGAGCGCGAAGACCGAGATCGTGTCCAGGGAGCGACAGGCCGGCACGACGCCGCGCGCCGAGAGCACGCCGCGCGTGGGCTTGTGTCCGACGAGGTTGTTGAACGCGGCGGGCACGCGGCCGGAACCGGCCGTGTCGGTCCCGAGGCTGAACGCGGCGAGACCGGTCGCGACCGCGACGGCCGAGCCCGAGCTCGACCCGCCGGACACGTAGCGCGCATCGAAACCGTTGCGGCACGCGCCGTAGGGAGACCGGGTACCGACGAGCCCCGTCGCGAACTGGTCGAGATTCGTCTTGCCCACGGGAATCGCGCCCGCGTCGATCAGCCGCTGCACCACGGTCGCGCTGGACTGCGGCACGTACGCGAAGTCCGGGCAACCAGCAGTCGTCGGCACGCCGGCAAGATCGATGTTGTCCTTGACCGCGAAGGGCACGCCGTAGAGCGGCAGCGAAGCGGGATCGCGCCCTGCGAGTGCGCGTGCGTACTCGACCAGGCGCTCCCGGGGCAGGCGGTGGATCCAGACCGCGTGCGTGTCCTCCGCATGGAGCCGGTCGCCGAGCGCGTCGACGAGCTGCAGGGGCGTGAGCGTGCCCGCGCGGTAGCGCGAAGCGAGTGATCCGATCGTGAGGGGCGAGAATGCGGGCATGGTTGTCGGTGCTGGCGGTTGTGGGGGCTCATCCCTCGATCATCACGACGAGGTCCTGTCCGGCGGCGACCTGGCTGCCCTCGCGGCAGAAGGTCCGGTATATCGTCCCGTCGCAGGGCGCGGTGACGTTGATCTCCATCTTCATGGACTCGACGATCACGAGGGCATCGCCGGCCTTCACGCGCTCGCCGTCGCGCACGGGCACCTTCCAGACATTGCCCGCGACGTGCGTGGCCACCGCGCGCCCGTTCTCGGGAAGATCCAGTTCCGTCTCCGCGGACGCGAGCGCGACCTGTGCGTCGCCCGCGTACTCCGCGTGGCCGGCCGCCCGCCAGCGCTCGCGCTCGGCCTCGAACGCGGCCTGCTGCCGAGCCTTGAACGTGCGGATGCCCGCCGCATGATCGTCGAGAAACCGGTGGTAGTCGGCCAGACGGAACTCCCCTTCCTCGATCCGGAGACGGTAACGGCCGAGCGGGAAGTCCTCGCGCATCTTCAGCAGTTCGCGCTCGCTCACGGGAAAGAACCGGATCTGGTCGAAGAACCGCAGCAGCCAGGGCGTGCCCGCCGCGAACTCGGCCGTCCGGCGATAGCGGTTCCACATCTGCACGGTCCGTCCCACGAACTGGTAGCCGCCCGGGCCCTCCATGCCGTAGACGCAGAGATAGGCGCCGCCGATGCCGACCGCGTTCTCGGGCGTCCAGGTGCGCGCGGGGTTGTACTTCGTCGTCACGAGCCGGTGCCGGGGATCGACCGGCGTCGCGACGGGTGCGCCGAGATACACGTCGCCGAGGCCCAGCACCAGATACGACGCGTCGAACACGATCCGGCGCACGTCCTCAACGCTGTCGAGTCCGTTGATGCGCCGGATGAACTCGATGTTGCTCGGACACCAGGGGGCGTCCGGCCGCACGGACTGCGTGTACTTCTCGATGGCCAGACGCGTGGCCGGGTCGTCCCACGACAGCGGGAGGTGCACGGTGCGCGTGGGCACCACCATGTCGTCGACGGCGGGCAGCTCGCGTTCCGCGTCGATCAGCATGTCCAGCAGCCGGTCGAGCGGCAGCCGGCGGTTGTCGAAATGGACCTGCAGCGAGCGGATGCCCGGCGTGAGGTCGACGACGCCGTCGATGCGCTGCGCCTCGAGCCACTGCGCGAGCGCGTGCACGCGGAAGCGCAGATCGAGATCGAGCCGCAGCTCGCCGTATTCCACGAGCAGCCACTTGTCGCCGGCCTGCCGGTACACGACGCGCGGTCGCGACCGGGTTGCGCGCAGCGTGTGCAGCACGGGCGACGGGAGCACCGGACCGCCCCCGTCGCGGGGCGCACGAGGTGTTCGCAGTGTCGCGACCGCCTTTCCGGCGAGCGCCTCCTGCCGTCGTGCCCAGGACTGATCCACCCGCACGAACCGCACGGTGTCTCCGGGACGGAGCTGCCCGGTCTTCCACAGTTCCGTGTCCGCGACGACGGCCGGACACACGAAGCCGCCGAGACTCGGGCCGTCCGGCCCCAGGATCACGGGCATGTCGCCCGTGAAGTCGATCGCGCCGATCGCGTAGGCGTTGTCGTGGATGTTGGACGGATGCAGGCCCGCCTCGCCACCGTCCGGGCGCGCCCAGGCCGGCTTCGGACCGATCAGCCGCACGCCGGTCCGGCTGGAGTTGTAGTGCACCTCCCAGTCCGTGTCGAAGAACGTGGCGATGTCCTCGTCCGTGAAGAAGTCGGGCGCGCCGTGCGGACCGTACAGGACGCCGACCTCCCACCGTGACGTGTAGCGCGGAACGAGCGCCTCGGACAGGACACGAACTGCCGGGAGCGGATCGATGCGCGCGATCGGCAGGACGTCACCCGCGCGCAGCGTGCGCCCTGCGTGGCCACCGAACTGCCCGAGCGTGAACGTCGCCTTCGATCCGAGATAGTCGGGCACGTCGATGCCGCCCGCCACCGCGACGTAGGTGCGCAGCCCGGCGCCGCCCAGGCGCCCCAGCCTCAGCACGCTGCCCGCCCTGACCGCGTGCGAAGCCCACGGTGCGAGGGTCCGGCCGTCCAGTTCCGCCGGCATCGCGGCACCGCAGACGGCGATCACCGTGTCGATGTTGAACCGCAGGGTCGGTCCCGTCGCCGTGCATTCGAGTGCTGCGGTGCCTTCCGGATTGCCGACGAGCCGGTTCGCGAGTCGCATCGCGAGCGGATCCATGGGACCGGACGGCGGCACGCCGACCGCCCAGTACCCGGTGCGCCCGGGCCAGTCCTGAACGGTGGTCTGCACGCCGGGTTCGAGGACGTCGATCGTCGCGGGCACGTAGTGCAGGCCGGCGAGGAAGCGTGTCGTCTGGCGCCCCGCTTCGAACGTGTGGTCCGCGACCACCTGCCGCAGGTACGCGAGGTTGGTCTCGATGCCGGCCACACGCGTCCGGTCGAGCGCGACGCGCAGCGCGGCGAGCGCAGCCGCCCGGTCGTCTCCGCGGACGATGATCTTCGCGATCATCGGGTCGTAATAGGGCGGCACTTCCACGCCGTTGCGGACCCACGTCTCGACGCGCGCCGACGACGGAAACTCTGCTGCCGTGAGCACGCCGCTGGACGGCTGGAAGTTCTTCGCGGGATCCTCCGCGTACAGACGCACCTGGATCGACGCCCCGCGCGGCCGGATCACCTCGTCACGGAGATCGAGTTCGCCGGCCGCCTCGCGCACCATCCACGCCACCAGGTCGACGCCCGTGACTTCCTCGGTCACACCGTGCTCGACCTGAAGCCGCGTGTTCACCTCGAGGAAATAGAACTCGCCGGTATCGGCGTCCAGCACGTACTCGACCGTGCCTGCGGAGGCATACCCGA
Organism: Betaproteobacteria bacterium; assembly: GCA_016125475.1. Lineage (GTDB taxonomy): Bacteria > Pseudomonadota > Gammaproteobacteria > Burkholderiales. Next base: position 9,273 of record WGLR01000034.1, on the reverse strand, counting down.
CCGAGCGGCCCAGTGCCACGGCCGTCTCGTGCAGCCGTGCGCGTGTCGAGTCCGCAAGACCGGGCGCGGGCGTTTCCTCGACGACCTTCTGGTTGCGTCGCTGCACCGAACAGTCGCGCTCCCCGAGCGCGACGACGTGGCCCCGCCCGTCGCCGAAGATCTGCACCTCGACGTGCCGTGCGTTCGCGACGAACTTCTCGAGGAACATGCCCGCGTCGCTGAAGTTCGCGCGCGCGAGCCGCTCGACCGCGGCAAATGCTTCCGCGAGTTCGGACTCGCTCCAGACCAGACGCATGCCGATGCCGCCACCCCCGCCCGTGCTCTTGAGCATGACGGGATAGCCGATGCGTGCCGCTTCGGCGCGCGCCTCCGCAACATCCCGGAGCAGTCCGGTGCCGGGCAGCAGCGGCACCCCGTTCTCGCGTGCGATCTCGCGGGCGGTGTGCTTCAGCCCGAACGCGCGCATGTGCGCGGGACGCGGTCCGATGAACACGATGCCCGCGTCGGCACAGGCCTGCGCGAAATCGGCGTTCTCGGACAGGAAGCCGTATCCCGGGTGAATGGCCTGCGCTCCCGTCGCCCGCGCCGCGTCGAGAATCCGGTCGACGCGCAGATAGCTCTCGGCTGCGGGGGGCGGGCCCACGCACACCGCTTCGTCGGCTTCGGCGACGTGCAGCGAGGCGACGTCGGCCTCGGAGTACACCGCGACGGCACGGACACCCATCCGGTGCAGGGTACGGATCACGCGGCAGGCGATCGCGCCGCGATTGGCGATGAGGACGCTCGAGAACATCGGAATTCGGGTTCGGGGTTCGGGGTTCGGGGTTCGGGGTTCGGGGTTCGGGGTTCGGGGTTCGGGGTTCGGGGTTCGGGGCTCGGGGTTCGGGGTTCGGGGCTATGGGCTACCTTCCCGCCCCCGCCGCGCGGGGGCGGGAAGGTAGGGGGGCTTACCCCCGCTTCTCGTCCGGCCCGCCCTCCCACACCAGCAGCCTCACCGGTGTCGGGTTGTAGGCATTGCAGGGATTGTTGAGCTGCGGGCAGTTGGAAATCAGGCACACCACGTCCATCTCGGCGCGCATCTCGACGTACTTCCCCGCGGCGGAAATGCCGTCCTCGAACGTGAGCCTGCCTTCCGGTGTCACCGGCACGTTCATGAAGAAGTTGATGTTGTGCGTGATGTCACGCTTCGAAAGGCGATGCTCGTGGTCGTGGGCGATCGCCGACATGAAGTTGTCGCGGCACGCGTGCATGAAGCGCTTGTCGAGCGCATAGCGGACGGTGTTGCTCTCCTGGGAACAGGCGCCGCCGAGCGTGTCGTGGCGACCGCACGTGTCTGCGACGATCGTGAGCATCACGTTGCCCTCGGTCGAGTACAGGCGCGAACCGGCCGTCAGGTAGAGATTCCGGTTGCGCTGGATCGTGTCCACCGCGCTGTAGCGTTCCTCCGGATCGTCCGCGCTGTAGAACAGCGTGTCCACGGCCTGGTTGCCTTCCAGGTCGAGAATGCGGAACACCTGCCCCTTCCGGATCGTCTTCATCCACGGCTCGCCGGCCGGACAGATCTCGTCGACGAGCGCCAGCGCGCTGTCGCGCGAACTCTCAGTCAGCATGGTTGCCTCCGTATGCATCCATCGTTCGAATCATCCCCCCTCCCTTCCTTCCCCCGCGGTGCGGGGCAGGGGTCAAGAGACCTGCCCCCTCCCTGGTCCTCCCCCGCCGTGCGGGGGAGGGAAGGAAGCAGCCGGCCCGTGGCCTGTCGCCCATCGCCTGTCGCCCATCGCCTGTCGCCCATCGCCTATTGCCTATTGCCTATCGCCTATCGCCTGGAACCTCGAACCTGGCCCTCATTCACCGAAATACCGCTCCGTGTTCACGAACGCGCGCTGGTTCTCGGGCCGGTGGTTCCGGCAGCGGTCGTCCCTGCCGGCGACGCCGCACCGCCACGCCGTGAGCTTCACGGGAGCCGGTTCCCACTGCGTGGCGGGATCCAGGGGGTGCGGACACGCGGACAGGACCACGAGCGCGTGCATGTCGAAGCGCAGGTCGATCCGCTGTCCGGGCTCGCGGTGCGACGCCTCGAAGTGCAGGCCGCCCTCGGCATCCGTCACGATCTTGCTGAACCAGTTCACGTTGGCGTGCAGGTCGCGTCGCCCGAGACCGTTGCGTTCAAGTTCCTTCAGGAATCCTTCCCGTCCGCTTCGCGTCATGCCGTTGCGGTAGTCCTGGTAGGCGCGACGGCCGAACCGCATCTCCAGTGTCGCGTCGTCCATGACGCCGCACACCGTGTCGTGCCAGCCGCACGTGTCCGCCATCACGGACGCGAGTGCCCGCCCCATGTCCGTGTACAGGACGTTGCCGTGCGTGAGAAACGCGGTGTGCTGGGCCTTCAGCGTGTCGGGCATGTTGTATCGCTCGAACCGCTCCTCGTGATTGAAGAGCAGCATCGCGAGATTCGCGCGCCCTTCGACGTCGGTGAGCGTGAGTGCCGTGCCACGCCGGATCACGCCCGACCAGTGGCACCCGCCCGGCACGGTTTCTTCCCAGAGAATGTCCTTGTCTGCAGTCATGTCGTCGTTCTTCCGTCGAGTGCGCTCCCCGTCCCGCGAGGGGCCGGGGCACACGTCATTCCTCTCCCTGCCCGGCCGCGCGCGACATGCGCTCGAGCAGGTCCGTGTCGGTCTTCATGCCGGAGGTCTCGCGGATGCGTTCGAGGATCTCCTTCTTCATGTCGAGGAACTCGCGCGTGTGCTTGAGTTCCTGCCGACGCCCCGCCCCGAACGGCACCTTGTAGACCGTGTCGATGCGTCCGGGTCGCGGTGCGAGCAGCACGACGCGCTGCCCGAGATAGATCGCCTCCTCCACGTCGTGCGTCACGAAGACGATCGTCGACTTCTCGAGCCTGAACACGTGCAGGATCAGGTCGTGCATGACTTCCCGCGTCTGCGCGTCGAGCGCACCGAACGGTTCGTCCATGAGCAGGATCTCGGGGCGCGGCATGAGTGCCCGCGCGATCGCGACGCGCTGCTGCATGCCACCCGAGAGCTGGCTCGGGAACGCGTCCGCCATCGAGGGAAGCCCCATCAGGTTGAGCAGGGCGTCGGCGCGCCCCGACGCGCGCTCCACGTCCGCCGACGTGAGGTCCTCCCTGTTGACCCGAAGCCGGCGCGAGAACCGGATGTTGTCGATGACGTTCAGCCACGGGTACAGACTGTAGTGCTGGAACACCATCGCCCGGTCCGAGCCGGGACCCGAGATCGCTCGGCCACCTGCGATCACTTCTCCGCTCGTGTGGTATTCGAGGCCGCCGATGATGCGCAGCAGCGTGGACTTGCCACACCCCGACGCGCCGACCAGCGTCACGAACTCGTTGTCCTGCACGTCGAGATTGATGTCCTCGAGTGCGACCACAGGCCGGGGCCCCTCGAAAATCTTGCCGAGACTGCGGACCCGGATCTTCGGTGCGAGGGTCACGACTTTAGATGCATCCATGGAAATGCCTTGCGGTGGGCGAGACGAAACAGCTGATCGATGACCAGGCCGATGAGCCCGATCAGGATGATTCCCGCGAAGATCTTGTCGGTCTGCAGGAACCGCTGGGCCTTCAGGATCGCGTAGCCGAGCCCGGAATTCGCCGCGACGAGTTCGGCCACCACGAGGTAGGTCCACGCCCAGCCCATCGTCACGCGCATGGTGTCGAGCAGCGCGGGCTTCGCGGACGGCAGCAGCACGAGCTTGATGATCTCCCCGCGGGTCGCGCCCATGGTCTGGGCGGCCTCGATCTGGGCGGACGGCACGCGACGCACGTCCTCGGCAACCATGAGCACCATCTGGAAGAACGTGCCGATGAAGATGATCGCGATCTTCGAGCCTTCGTCGATCCCGATCCAGAGCATCACGAGCGGGATGAACGCGACCGCGGGCATGTACCGGATGAAGTCCGTGAGCGGCTCCAGCAGCGCCTGCACCGGACGGAAGGTTCCGATGAGCAGGCCGAGCGGCAGGGCGATCACGGCGGACAGCGCCCAGCCCATCGTCACGCGATAGATGCTGATGCCCATGTCCGCGAGGAGATTGTCTTCCTGCAGCCAGAGCATCGTTCGCGACCAGACCGAACCCGGCGCGGGCATGAACACCTTCTCGACGAACCCGGAGGTCGCGATGAGCCACCAGGCGGCGATCGGAACGAGAAGCCCGATCGCCGCGAAGATCCAGTAGCGGCGCTGCGACATCGGACCGCGAATGGACCAGAGGCCTGGCCTCGCTGAATTGCCGTTACGGGCCATGAAGGTGGCTCCCGTCACTTCGCGATCTGGCGCACGAGCGATCCGTCGAGTGCCTTCGCGTAGTCGGGCTTGCCGTCGATCAGCTTGTTCTCGTCGAGAAACTTCAGGATCGTCGGTGCCGAGCCCACGAGCGTCTTCGTCGTCGACGTGTCCGTGCCGAATGCCTCGAGATTGGCCTTCTGGTCGAAGAAGTGCGTGCCGGGCAGGAACACCTTGTACTCGTCCGGAGACAGTCCCACGACCTTAGACATGATCTTCACGGCCTCGTCGGGGTGCTCGCGCAGGAACTTCACCACGTCGTACCACGCGCGGATCATGCCGGCGTAGTCCTGGCGGTTCGCGGCGAGAGACTTCTCCTGCGCGACGAGCAGGTCGGGAATGAGGCCGGGCACCTCCTTCGACGAGAACAGCGGCTTGCCCTTGCCGGAGAGCTCGATCTTGTTGACCCAGGGGTTCCAGACGACCGCCGCATCGACCCGCCCGCTGATGAACGCAGCTGCCGCGTCACCGGCCGCCATGTTCACGATGTTCACGTCCTTCGGCGTCATGCCGTTCCGGTTGAGCGCAGTCGCGAGCAGGAAGTGCGACACGCTGTATTCCTCGAGCGCGATCTTCCTTCCCTTCAGCGCGGCGAACGACTTGATGGCGGGCCCCGTCATCAGCGCGTCGTTGCCGGCGGAGTTGTCGTTCACGAGAACGACCTTCAGCGGGATCCCCTTCGCGAGCGGCGCCATCGTGTCGGACCACGTCTGGCAGTTGGCGTCGAGCTGGCCGGCAGACAGGGCGGAGATGGAGTCGCTGTAGTTCGAGAACCAGACGAGCTTCACCTTCGCACCGTATTTCTTGAAGTACCCCTTCTGCTCGGCGATGGCCCACGCGACCCAGCCGGGCCAGTCGCTGTAGCCGACCTTGATTTCGGCGCGAGCCGGCGCGGCTGCGAACAGGAAGGTGCCGAGAAGCGACGCGGCGACGACGCGAGCGATGGAGCGGACCGTGTGCATTGCAAATCTCCCGTGGGCTGATCGAAGTCGGAGAGGACGCGTCTACCACTCGGCCTCCCGGGCTTTTATCCCTCCGTGGAGCCCCGCACACACTGACCGCGAGACCGTCGACTCTCGGACCAGACGTCACGCCTTCGCGCGACCGGAACCCTAGTCGACAACGACAAGAGCGAGGTGGTGTCGCTCCTCTCGCCCTGCGCTTTCGCAATGGCTGTGCCATCACTGATTCGTCCGGTTTTCTTCACGAAGCGGCGCGGCCGCGGCGTTCAGGCGCACCGACTCCGTGCACGAAAGCGCTGCGACGCGCCGGCACGGTGCGGGTCGGTGGATTTCCAGGGGTGGCACCGCCGGACGCGCGAATTGCCCGCGTCCCGACCGGGCCGCGGATGACGGATGAATCGGCACCACGATCGCACAGACACGTGGCCTGCACGCATTGGAACGGTGCGGGGGGCGGCGGGTCTTCCGCCCGGGGATTCGCACACCGGCTCGCAAAGCACTGATTTTCCATCCCGATGTGGTCCACGACAGTCCTGGCACCGCGATTGCAGAAACGTGGGCAGACGGTGAGCGGTTTCGCGCCTCGGTGCGGGACGTCGACCAGGGTCGCTAGGGTTCCGGTCACGCTAGCGCGTGACGTCTGGTCCGAGAGCAACCGGCCTTCCCGCGCGGGAGGCTCCACGGAGGGACAAAAGCCCGGGAGAGCGAAACGGCTCTCCTTTGCCTTCCACCTCCGGCCCGGGAGTCCCGACATGATCGCAATGCGTTCCAGCTTCATCCGCCACCTGGCATTCACGCTTCTCGCTGCGCTGCCCGCCCTCTTCGCGTCCCCTGCATCGTTCGCCGCGTCGACCGTCAAGATCGGCACGGTCGTCTGGATCGGCTATGGTCCGTTCTACGTGGCCGACCAGCTCGACTACTTCCGGAAGTCGGGCGTGAAGGTGTCGCTGCAGACGTTCAACGATCCCGCACTGATTCCGCCCGCGGTGACGGGCGGTACGGTCGACGGCGGCATGATCACGTACGACCAGGTCGTCAGCGCCGTGGCGAAAGGGTCGACGATGCGCGTCGTGATGCCCATCGACTACTCGAGCGGCGGCGACGCGATCGTCGCGTCGAAGGACATCACTTCGATCGCGCAGTTCAAGGGCCAGAAGATCGCGTTCAATCCGCTCTCGCCTTCGGACTTCCTGCTGTCCTATGCGCTGCAGACCAACAACCTCTCCGAGAAGGACGTGAAGCCCGTGAACATGTCGCCGGAGAGCGTGCCCGCTGCGATGGCCTCCGGCGGCGTGAAGATCGGCGTCACGTACGAGCCCAGCGTCTCGGAAATCGTGGGCATGGGCGGCGGTGACAAGTTCCACGTCGTGTTCTCGACCAAGAATGCACCCGGGCTCATCACGGACGTCCTCGTGTTCAAGTCGGAATACATCCGCGCGAACCCGGCAGTCGTGAAGGCCCTGATCCAGGGCTACATCGATGGTCTCGACTACATGAAGAAGCATCCTGCCGAAGCGGCGAAGCTGATCGGCAAGGTCATGGGGATCAGCGACAAGGAAGTGATGGAGCAGATGTCCGGCGTCTACAACCCGACATTCGCGGAGTTCCCGAAGGTCTTCAACAGGAGTGACGAAACGGTGTCGCTGTACACGAGCGGCGGACTGATCTCCCGGATCCTGAAGGCAAAGGGCGAGATCAGGAAGATTCCGAGGATCGAGGACACGATGGACGCATCGGTGGCGATGGGCATGAAGTGACCCCCTCCCCGACCCTCCCCCGCGATGCGGGGGAGGGAGAGGACGGAACCCCGAACCCCGCACCTCGCACCTCGAACCTCGCACCTCGAACCTCGAACCTCGAACCTTATTTTCGATGAAACTCTTCCGCTCACCGGCCGGCGCGCTCCCCAACACGATCGCGCTGACCTGCACGCTGGGTGGTTACGCCACCGGAATCTGGCTGCTCACGTCGCGCGCGTGGTCCGCGAACGTGCTCGGCGTGCTGCTCACGGCCCACACGCTGATCCTCGCCGCCTATTTCATCCACGAGTTCGCGCACCAGTCGATATTCCGGAGCGCCGAGGCCAACAACCGCTGGGGCGAAGTCATGAGCTGGATCGCGGGAAGCTGCTACGCGCCGTTCGCGGCACTGCGTCGCAAGCACATGCGTCACCACCTCGATCGCGCCGACATCGTCACGTTCGACTACAAGGCGTTCCTGCGAAGATCGCCTCCCTGGGTCTCCCGCTTCGTGCTCGCGCTCGAGTGGCTCTACGTGCCCGCGGTCGAGTTCATCATGCACGGCTACGTGATGGCACTGCCGTTCCTGAAGCCCGAGCGTCGGGCGGAACGCGCCCGGCTCGTCACGATCCTAGCGATCAGGCTCGGTCTCTTCGGGCTGCTGGCGGCGGTGTCGTGGCGGGCAGTCCTGCTCTACGCGGTGGCTTACATGATCATGCTGCACGTGCTCCGGTTCGCGGACGCGTTCCAGCACACGTACGACGCGTTCGCGGTGCTCGAGAGCGGGGCAGTCCCCGACGCCAAGGTCCGCGACCGTGCCTACGAACAGGCGAACACCTACTCGAACCTCGTGTCGGTCGCTCACCCCTGGCTCAACCTGCTGCTGCTGAACTTCTCCTATCACAACGCCCACCACGAGCGACCCGTCGTGCCGTGGCACGACCTCCCGCGCCTGCACGCCGAAATCTTCCCCGCGGACTACCGTCAGGTCATTCCGATGGCCGCGCTCCTGCGTGGCTATCATCGCGACCGCCTGCGCCGGATCACGTCCGACGACTACGGCGAGGTCGGTACGGGCGCACGAAAGGCGGACGGATTCCTCGGCGCCGCCGGCGTGTCGTTCCTGACGGCGGTATGAGCACCACGATCTCGCTCGCCGGCCAGGTGGCGCTCGTGACCGGTGCCGCGACCGGCATCGGCGCGGCCATCGCCCGCACGCTCGCGCATGCGGGGGCCACGGTCGTCGTCAACCACCTGCGACGACACGCGTATGCCGACGGCGTCGTGCGCGCGATCCGGGAGGCGGGCGGCCACGCGACGGCATTCGAGGCCGACGTGAAGGACGCGCACGCCGTCGCCGACATGGTCACGTGGACCGAGCGGGAATTCGGTCGCGTGGACATCGCCGTGCAGAGCGCCGGCGTGATCCAGGAGAAGCCGTTCCTCGAAACGACCGAGGCGGACTGGGACTTCGTGGTCGACACCGACCTGAAGGGCATCTTCCTGTGCTGCCGGGCAGTACTGCCCGGCATGGTCCGGCGCGGTCGCGGGTGCGTGATCAACATCGCGTCGGAACTCGGCCTGCTCGGACGCGCGAGCTACGCGCCCTACTGTGCCGCGAAGGCCGGCGTGATCGGCATCACGCGCGCGCTCGCACGCGAGTTCGCCCCCGCGATACGCGTGAACGCGATCGCACCGGGCCCCGTCGACACGCCCATGCTGTCCGTGGAGCACATGAGCCCGGAAGTGCTCGAGGCGGAACGCGCAATACCGGCCGAAAGGGTGGGACAACCCGAGGAGATCGCCGCGACGGCCCTGTTCCTCGCGTCCGATCTCGCGTCGTTCTACTACGGACAGGTGCTCGGCCCGAACGGCGGGGCGCATATGGGATGAAGGCGGGTTCGGGGTTCGGGGTTCGGGGTTCGGGGTTCGGGGTTCGGGGTTCGGGGCACACTGCCCCCGCGTCAGCGCACAAAGCTCCCTCCCCCGCGATGCCGTATAGCCCGGACACATGGTGGACACGTGCGTAGGGTGCGCACGGTGCACCGGGCGACATCTCAGCCCTCGCGGAGTGTCTGGTGGCGAACAACGCGTTGCCTCGTCCGCGTGCGCGGTGCGCACCCTGCGGGCCTGTATAGCCCGGACACATGGTGGACACGTGCGCAGGGTGCGCACGGCGCACCGGGCAACATCTCATCCCTCGCGGAGTGTCTGGTGGCGAACAACGCGTTGCCTCGTCCGCGTGCGCGG
>WGLR01000005.1 GCA_016125475.1 Betaproteobacteria bacterium | reverse complement strand
GGTTCGGGGTTCGGGGTTCGGGGTTCGGGGCACACTGCCCCCGCATCAGCGCACGAAGCCCCCTCCCCCGCGATGCTGTATGGCCCGGACACATGGTGGACACGTGCGTAGGGTGCGCACGGCGCACCAGGCGACATCTCATCCCTCCCGGAGTGTCTGGTGGTGAACAACGCGTTGCCTCGTCCGCGTGCGCGGTGCGCACCCTACGGGCCTGTGAACGTGCCCCGCGTGAGTGCATAGCCCGGACACATGGTGGACACGTGCGTAGGGTGCGCACGGCGCACCGGGCCGCATCTCATCCCTCGCGGAGTGTCTGGTCGCGAACAACGCGTTGCCTCGTCCGCGTGCGCGGTGCGCACCCTGCGGGCCTGCCACCCATCCCGACCCTTCCCCGCAAGCTGAATTGGGGGCAGGTTCAAACCACCCCGCACCGGCGCACGAAGCCTCTCCCCCCGCGGCAGCGGGGGAAGCCGGGAGGCAGGTACCCGCTCGCCTTCACAGCCGCCGATTGAACGCGATCAGTACCTGACGCCGCCTGAAGGAATGGAAAGGGATCGACGACCTGTTGTCGAAATACGTGAACGACAGCGTCGGCACGAAGTTCGCCAGTGACCAGTCGCGTTTCGTGAGCATCGCGGAGTAGGTTCCCAGACGTTCGTTCCGGTACTCGCCGAACAGGGGCTGGCGCCCTTCGTACTGCGTATCCGCCCGCCTGCCCGTGAGGCCCGTCGAGATGCCGTGCGACCACTCGCGGAAATACCCGACGGTCCATCCCACCGACTCGTTGCGATACGACACGTCCCGCGCGCCGTCGCGATAGTAGTCGACCCCCACGAGCACGTGCGCCGTCGCGCTCCACAGATGGCGTATGCCCAGGAAGCCCCACGTCACGCCACCGTCGCGCATCGAGGATTCGGGATAGGCCACGCGCTGGTATTCGAACGCGCCGTCCGCGATGAAGCGCTCCGCGAACTGCCAGACTCCGTCGATCCTCAGCCCGTCGGCACGGTTCAGGAGGTCGTTGCCGAATCGACGCTCCGCGTGGAACGGCGCGATGCCGGCCTCGCCGCGGTCGAAAAGCCATCTCGGACCCGCGCCCGCGCGCACGGTCATGTCGTCGAACCGGCTGTCCGGGTAGTCGCGACGCAGCAGGCTCGCGAACGCCCGCATCCGGAGCCGCTCCGAGACCCGGAACGTCCTCGAGCCCTGGACCGACAACTGCACGCCGACCCCGGACTTCTGCCGCGCCTCGGCCGACAGCGTGAAGGGCAGCCCCCCGATCGTGACGTACTGCTGGTTCGTCCCGGTGTTGATGTTGCTGTCGGGCAGGAGACCCGCCCCCACGTCCAGTGTCCAGTCGCGCCGGCGCCGGATCGCGTCGAGATAGCGTTCGACGTTCGCCTGGACCGTGACCGGGAGTCTTGCGGCGAGCGCGAGTTCGAAGTGATGCGTCGCCGCCTCGTCGTCGCCCTTCTCGAACAGCGTGCGCGCGAGTTCCAGACGGACGCGCACGATTTCGGGGTGCTGATCGAGGATTCGGCGGAACGCGTCGATCGCGCGGTCGTACTGCTTCTCGCCGCGTGCGACCATGCCCGTCAGGAACAGGATCTCGAGCGGATCGACGTCCAGGCGCCCGCGGATCGCGGCGAGCCGGCGCTCCGCCTCGAGCCAGGCGCCCGCGGCAATCGCCTCGCGCACGGGACCGAGCGCGTCGGCACCCTGCGCCCCCGCCGAAGGCGCACAGCCGGTCAGCGCGAGCACGAGTACCGCGCCCGCGAGGCGGCGGGTACGGACGGACGACGTGCGGAGTCGGCTGGTCGGCATCCCGTCATTAACGGACGGCTGGCGCAACGCTGGAGATGCCGGGGATTCCCGTGCGGCCCGACGCCACACGTCCCCACAAATCGTCAGGCGAAGGAAAACCCGTGCCGTTTCAGGGGAAGCGAACGCACGCGTCGGCCGGTTGCGGCGAACAGCGCGTTGCAGAGCGCCGCCGGGACCGCCGCGAGCGGCGGCTCGCCGACCCCGCCCCAGAACCCGCCACTGGGCACGAGCAGGGCCTCCACGCGAGCGGTCATCTCGTGCATGCGCAGCACCGGATAGTCGGTGAAATTCGACTGCTCGACGTGCCCCGCGCGGATCGTGATCTCCTCGTGCATGGCCATGCCGAGCGCCCAGGCGACGCCGCCCTCGACCTGCGCGATCACCGCGTCCGGATTCACGACGTGCCCGCAGTCGAGCGCGACGACGACCCGACGCACGTCGACGATGCGTTCCTCGCGCACGGACAGTTCCACGGCCGCTGCCGTGAAGCTGCCGTAGGCATCCGCGACGGCTATGCCGCGATGCACACCTTCCGGCGCCGCATCGTTCCAGCCGACTGCCTTCGCCGCGGCCTCCAGGACCGCGAGGTCCTTCGGGCTCTTTGCGAGCAGCGGCCGCCGGAACTCCACGGGGTCGCGACCCGCGAGGCGGCAGAGCTCGTCGATGAAACATTCCCGGAAATACGGATTGTGCGTGTGCGCGACGGCCCGCCAGAAGCCCGGGGGCACGTGTGAATCGTGCATCGCATAGGTGTTCGTGAAGTTCGGGACGTCGTAGGGGTTGTCGGCGAACGCCCGCACACCGACCGGGTCGATGCCGCCCCTGACCGCCGCGGGACGGACTGAGGCGAGGATGGACTGCTCGGCCTGACGAACCTGCCACGCGATCCAGTTGCCCGCCTCGTCCAGCGCGCCACGCAGCCGCACGCTCTCGACCGGACGATAGCGGTCGTGGCGGATGTCCTCCTCGCGCGACCACTGGAGGCGCACGGGTGTGCCCGGCAGTTCCATCGCGAGCCGCACGGCCTGTCGCGTGTAGTCCTGGTGGGCGCCACGGCGCCCGAACCCTCCCCCGGCGTGGAGCTTGTGCACGTTGACGCGCTCCAGCGGAAGACCGGCCTCCTCCGCGGCCGCGCGGATCGACGCCTCGCCGTTCTGCGTACCGACCCAGACCTGAAGATGGCCGTCCTGCCAGAGCGCCGTCGCGGTCTGCGGCTCGAGCGTGGCGTGGGCGAGATAGGGCGCGTGATACTCGGCCTCGAGCACCATCGGCGCGGAAGCGAGCACGGCCTCGGCCTCCCCGTCACGTCGGGCGACCGGCACGTCCGCGGCGTCGAGCCCCGTGCGCAGCCGAGCCCGGATCGCGTCGCTCGTCACCGCAGCGTGCTCGCCCGCATCCCACTCGACGGGCAGCGCCCGGACGGCGCGGTTCGCGCGCCACCAGTTGTCCGCGACGACGGCGACGAAATCGTCGCCCACGACGACCTTCCGCACGCCGCGCGTGCCGGACACGGCCGACACGTCCGCGGACTTCAGGCGCCCACCGAACACCGGAACCTGCACGATCGACGCGTGCAGCAGGCCGGGAAGCCTCACGTCCGCCGCGTAGATCTGGCGCCCGGTGGTCTTGTCCGGAATGTCGAACCGCGGGACGGGACTGCCGATCAGCCTCCAGTCCTTCGGGCCCTTGAGCGCGACCTGGCCCGGTATCTCGCGCCTCGCGGCCTCGGCGGCCACCGCACCGAACGTGAGCGTCCGGCCGCTCGCCGCGTGCGTGATCACGCCCTGCGAGGCGCCGCACTCCACGGGCGGGACACCCCAGCGGGCCGCAGCCGCAGCCACGAGCATCTGACGCGCTGCGGCCCCAGCCTTGCGCAGCATCTCCTGGGACTCGCGGATCGAGCGGCTGCCGCCGGTCACCATGGAACCCCAGAGACAGTCGCGCCGCATGTGCTCGTTCACGTCGGCGTACTCCGCGCGCACGTTCCGCCAGTCGCATTCGAGCTCCTCGCAGACGAGCTGAGCCAGGCCGGTGAAGCTGCCCTGACCGAGTTCGGAACGTGCGATACGGACGGTCACGGTGTCGTCCGGCTCCACCACGACCCACTGCGTGATCCCGGCCCCGCCGTCCCGCGCGACACCCGCGTCGGCCGCGGCACCATGGCCTGTCCCGACGCCGATGACGAGGGCACCGCCGACGGCGGCACCCTTCAGGAGGAACGCTCGCCGCGAGGCGTCGAAGCCTTCACTCGTCCCGGCCTCTCTCATTTCTTCGACTCCGCCGCGAGCGCGTGGATCGCCCTGCGCACGCGAACGTAGGTTCCGCACCGGCAGATGTTTCCGAGCGCCTCGTCGATCTGGTCGTCGGAAGGTTGCGGTGTGGACGCGAGGAGGGCCGCGACGCTCATGATCATGCCGCTCTGGCAATAGCCGCACTGCGGGACCTGTAACGCGATCCACGCTTTCTGGATCGGGTGCAGGTCGTCCGCGGCGAGTGCCTCGATCGTCGTGACCGACCTGCCCGCCACTTCGGACGCAGGCAGTACGCAGGCCCGCACGGCCGCCCCGTCGACGTGCACCGTGCATGCCCCGCACACCCCTATCCCGCACCCGTACTTGGAACCCGTCAGTCCGAGCTCGTCACGAAGCACCCAAAGCAGCGGCATCTCCGGCTCGACGTCGAGCGCGACCGGCCTGCCGTTCACGGTCATCTCCAGCATGGTCTCTGTCCTCGTCCACGGGCGCCTTGTCGCGCGGCCGGACCATCCGGCCGGATGCGGCCGCGGACTGCATTGGTCCACAGGCGTCGCCGGGCACTCCGTGGAAGTACTTTGTCACAATTCCGGGCCGGGAACGAGCCCCGTGCCCGACGCCCGGGTCCGTCGGGATCCTGGCAGCGGGGATGTGTCGTCCGCTCGGCCGCGAACGTGTTGGGCCCGCCCGACTCCGGCACGCGCTGCATCGCCCGAACTCCGCACGGGCGCGGCGGTCCGAAGGGAGCGCGCGACGCAGCCGGCGGCCGGAAACGCTGCAGATGCGCGCTTGTAGAATGCCCGGACCCAGTCAACGAAGGAGAACGACATGACAGTCAGACTCATTCTCGCCGCCCTCCTCTCGCTCGCGCTCGTCGGCTGCGAGACGACCCAGACCGCGATGAACGAAGCCAAGCAGGCGATCTCCCGCAAGAACGTCGTGGAAGTGGCGGCGGAGGATGGTCAGTTCAGCACGCTCGTCACGGCGATCCGCGCGGCGGGGCTCGACACCACGCTCTCCGAGAAGGGCCCGTTCACGATCTTCGCCCCGACGGACGACGCCTTCAGCAGCATGCCCGACGGCGGGTTCGCGAAGCTCGTGCAGGACAAGGCCAGGCTCGCCGAACTGCTCAAATACCACGTCGTCCCCGCGGAACTCACGTCGGACAAGCTGTTCAGCAGCACCGTGACCACGCTGTCCGGGCACCCGATCACCATTCGCGTGGATGGCAAGAACATCACCGTGGACGGGGCACACGTCACGCGCACGGACATCTTCGCGCGGAACGGCGTGATCTTCGCGATCGACCGTGTCCTGACCCCGCCGTCGAACTGACTGCGCCCGGCGTCACGGCCCGGATGATCCGGCACGGTGAGCACCTCGTCGCTGAGTCGGACGTGGAAGCCGTACTCGGCGAGCACGGCGCGGTGTGGCAGGTTCGCGTGCTCGCGACGCCGGATCCCGTGTCGGGTCAGGAAGTACTGGCGTGCGTCGTTCCCGGCGTTCAGGTCGCCGAGGAGTGTCGCGCCGCGATCGCGGCGGATCTCGTGCACTTCTGTCTCGGGCGTCTCGAGCGTTTCGAGGCGCCCGGATGGGTGGCTTTCGTCGATGAATTGCCCGTCCGTGCGGGCGACGGACAACGGCAGGCGGACCCGGGCACCGCCGCATGGGGCGATCGCCTGATCGACGTGCGCTGTCTCAAGCAGGACACGTCCACCGCCCAGCAACCCGACACCGATCGCTGAACCCGCCCGAAGACAGCAGGGACGCTGCCGGCAGTTCCATCAGGCGAAGCGCGCCTGCTCCTGGCGGTCGAGTGCAGCCCCCCACACAGAGTCCCAGTCGTTGCCGAGGAAGTCGACGCCACGACCGTCCTTCGCGAAGAAGCGGTTGGGGATCTGGAAGATGCCCAGCATGAGGCCGCCGCGCTCGCCTCCCCAGGCCTCGTGGCGGCTGCCCGCGGGTCGCCAGACGAACTGGCCGGGCCCGCACTCGCCTTCGTGGCACACGAGGCTGCCTTCGAGGACGTACGTCTGCTCGACGAGCACGTGCTCGTGATCGGGCAGTTTCGCACCTGGCGCCATCCGGATCAGCATGGTGAGCAGTCCGGAGTCGGGGTCCACGAGGAGGGTCTTCGTCTCGACACCCGGGTGGAGTTCGCTACTGTCCCAGGGAATCGAGGGCACGTCGACGAATCTCGACGCGAGCGGAGGCAGTTTTGCGTGGTCGGCGACCTTCGGTGTCAGGGCACTCATCATCACTCTCCCGGATTGGTGCGGGACACGGACTCCGTCGTCCCTGTCCCGGCTGGGAGAGCGATGATACCCGCGACCTGGTGACGCGTGCGGTGCGTCAGTCCAGCTTCGCCATGAGGTCGGCCGGAATGTCGTATTCCTTCTTGCCGACGAGCGCGTAGTAGAACAGCGGCTTGCCGTCGATGGAGATGCGATGACGGTAACGCTCGAGATGGTGGACCTCCAGCGCGTCGCTCATCATCAGGGACTTGATCAGGTTCGAGAAACCCGACTGATCGCTTTCCAGCAGGAACGATTCCTTGATGTTGAAGGCCACCCAGCCGCCCGGCGCGATCAGGTTGAACGCGTTCGCGAACGCGGTCGCCGGGATGTCGCCGAACCCGAGGGCGGCTACGCATGACAGACAGTCGAGGTGCCACGCCTTCAGCTGCTCCTCGATATCGGCCGTCATCTTGCACAGATCGGCAACGTAGTAGGCGTCGTACACACCCGGACGATCGCGCAGGCATGCCTCCTCGGCCTCCGGTGCGATGTCGACGCCGACCATGCGCGAGACACCCCCGGTCTGCAGCTGCTCGCCGAACATCCCGTTGCCGGCACCGAGGTCCAGCACGCGCAACTCGCTGATCTCCACACGGTTCTCGTGCAGCACTTCCGACAGGATGTTGGCCACCTTCTTCGGCGACACGCACTTCAGGCGCTGATAGAAGATCTGTTCGTACAGACCGGGGCGACGGTAGATCTCGCCATAGTCGTGAAAGCGGATGCGCAGATCGCGTCCGTTCTCGCGCAGATAGAAGTAGGCTTCGTCCTGATCGAGTTGATGCGGCTCGGTTATCGGCAACTTGATGCTATGAAGTGGCCTCAGCATATGGGCGCCCCCCCTGGAAGTGAGAAAAACCTCTATTGTATTCGTAGAAACGTTACTTCCGGAAATCGGGTGACCTCTGGCATCTCCCCACCGTCATTCGATCGCACTCTCGGGCTCCTCTTCCCGGGCGTAGCGGTGCCCCCACGCGACGTAGAGTCCGGCAGCAACGATGATCGCCATGCCGGTCACCGACCGCGCGTCCGGCACGTCGCCGAACACGACGAATCCCGACACCGTGATCCAGAGAAGCTGCGAGTAGCCGAAGGGAGAGAGCGCGGAAGCACGCTCGATCGCGAGCGCCCGGATGAGCAGGAAATGCCCGCCCATCCCCATCACACCGAGCAGCAGCAACAGCGGGACGTGCCGCAGCTCCGGCGTACGCCAGACGTACGGGAGCATGAAGCTCATGAACACGCTCCCCACGAGCGCGGTGTAGAAAAGCGTGGTGAGCGGGTCGTCACCCGTGCTGATCCGCCGCGTCATGATCTGGTAGAGGCTGTAGCAGAAGGCAGACCCCAGCGCGAGGAACACGGCCGGCGACAGCATGGCGGAGCCCGGCCGCACGATAAAGAGCGTGCCACCGAAGCCGACGAGGATCGCGACCCAGCGACCGCGGTTCACCCGCTCTCCCAGCAGCCAGACCGCGAAGACCGTGACGAGAAGCGGGGACACGAAGCTGATGGCCTTCACCTCCGCAAGCGGCAGGAAACTCACCGCGCCGAAATTGCACAGCGTCGACCCGAGCAGCAGGGTCGCGCGGGAAAGCTGGCCGGCCGGCTGCGCGGTTCGCACGAGCCGGGACCCGAGCCTCGGGGCGAAGCAGAGCAGCATGAGAAGGAGGTGCCCCGCGTAGCGACACCAGACGAGCATCGGCACGGGGTAGAAACGGCTCAGCCATTTCGCCGTGGTCTCGAGCACCATGAAACACAGCGTCATCGCGAGCACCATCGCGACGGCGCGGGGATGGACACCGCGCCGTCCGGGCGCGCGTGAACTCGTATCGTTCGTTGTTCTCATCATTCGGGGATGTTACCCGAGCCCCCCACGCGTTCCGGGCGCCGCCCCGATCGCCACCCCGCGCTCACTGGCTCCGAACTTGCAGACCGGAACGAACGAACCCGCGAACCGGCGGGCCGTCAGGTCTGGTAAGCTTCGCGCCCGTCGCATGCTGCAACGCAGCATCATCTGGGGCTCGAGCGTTGCCCGATGCTCGTCGGCCTGCACGAACGAAGAGGACCGGAGACCGTGAAATCCATGACCTGGCTCGCAGGAGCCCTTGTGGTCCTGTTGGCGACGACCGGCCGTGCCTTCGCCGACGAGGCCGATACGGCGGACGTCACGACGGCCGAGGAAGCGGCCGGGGCTGGCGGCGATGCCGCCGCGCCATCGGTACCGCTCCGCGACGTGGACCGCCAGGCGCTGGACGACGTACCGTCGTCGGGTGCGGAACTGTTGCGCCGCGGCGAAATCGGGGTCGCGAGCTACTATGCCCACGAGTTCGCGGGGCGCAGGACCGCGAGCGGACTCGTATTCGATCCCGGGGCCATGACGGCCGCGCACCGGTATCTCCCGCTCGGCAGCGAAGTGCGTGTCACGAATCTCGACAACGGCAGGACCGCGACCGCCCTCATCACGGATCGCGGCCCGTACGCACAGGGCAGGATTCTCGACGCGAGCCTCGCACTCGCGAGGAAGCTCGGCTTCGTGCGCGCGGGCACCGCACGCGTGAAGGTCGAGGTGCTGAGCTGGCGCCCCATCGATCCCGACCGGGACACGGTCGTCGCGGCAGGGAACGACCCGGACTGACCGGACGGGGCGACTCAGGTGAATCGGGCCTCGACGCGCCCGAGCCCCGCGAGGTCCATCTCGACCAGGTCGCCCCGCGCGAGCCACTTCGTCTCGACGACGCTGCCCAGGAACACGAAGCGCCCCGCCTCGAGGCCGAGCCCCCGTGCGGAGCGCGAGTTCGCCAGCCACGCGAGCGCCCGGAACGGATGCCCCATCACGTCCGCGCCACGACCGCGTCCCACCTCCTCGCCGTTGATCCGCGTCACGCCGACAACCCCGGCCAGGTCCGGCCCGGAGCGGGCATCCCGTTCATCGCCGAGCACGCACCCGGCATCGAAGAAGTCGTCGGCGATCAGCGTGGGGGTGTCGAGCCGCGTGTAGTCGACGTAGCGGGCGTCCACGATCTCCATCCCCGGCATCACGGTCGCGACGGCGGCCTCGACTTCCTCCTGCGAGTAGGGCTCGGCACGGGCGGGCAGGTCCTGCCCCAGCCGCGCGACGATCTCGCACTCGACGCCCACGCGCACGAACGCGTCGTGCGGAATGACTGCGGGCGACCTGTACACGGTCCCGGCGAGGACTGCACCGCCACACGGGTTCGGAATCTTCAGGAATGCCTGCATGACGGGCGTCGTGCAGCCGATCTTGTAACCCGCGACCGGCCCCAGGCCGGCCCGCTCGAGACGGGCGTGCACGAGTTCCTGGACGGCGTACGCCTCGCGTTCGTCCCGCGGCCGCTCCGCTTCGGGCAGGGAATCCAGCGGTTCACGCGCGAGACGGTGGCACGCGAGCGTCTCGGCGGCGCCGCCCGGGAGGCGTCCGTTCGACGTGTCGCCGGCCTTCATCGTCCCGTCCTCCCGGCGCCCGCCGCACCCGCTCCACCACCTTCGCGAACCTGTGCGCGCAGCGCGTCGATCCCCGCACGGATGCCGGTCTGCAGAAGCAGGGTGTCGACACCGTAGGCAATGATCCGGAAGCCCTTTGCGTAGTACTCGGTCGCCCATCGCTCGTCCGCGGCCATGAAGCCGGCGACCTTGCCGTGCGCGTTCGCGGCCGCGACGACCCGGTCGATCGCGTCGAGATATTCCGGATGATCGAACTGCGCCGGAATGCCCAGAAAACTGGTGAGATCGAAATGCCCGACCCACAGGCAGTCGACGCCGTCGACGGCCGCGATCTCCTCGACGTTCCGCAACCCGACCTCGGTCTCGATCTGGCAGATGAGGAACGTGCGGTCGTGAGCCTGCGCTATCTTCTCCCGCACGTCCCCGCCCAGGAAATCGTCGTGCGCGGCCCCGAAGGCGGCCCCGCGCCTGCCCGCCGGCGGGTAGTGAGTCCAGCGCACGATGTCACGGGCCTGCTCGACCGTTTCCACCATGGGCACCATCACCCCCGTCGCACCCGCGTCGAGCACGCGTGCGAGGTACTGGTACGCGGTCGTCGGCACACGCACGAACGGCGCGATCGGCAGGCCACGGCACAGTGCCAGCTGCGTCTTGATGGTCTCGAGACTCACGCCGCTGTGCTCCATGTCGAGCAGCAGGAACTCGGCGCCCGCCGACGCGCAGACCTGCGGCAGCGACGGCGTGAAGAATTCCCAGGCCATCGTGCCGAAGCTCGCTTCGCCACGAGCGAGCGCCTCTTTCACGGGATTGCTACGCACTTTCTTTCCTCCGGACTGTGACGGATCGCGGCGCAGCGTCCATGCGACACGAGTACGCGTGCCATGCTATCGCACGCGCACCGGCAGCGCAGCCTCGGCACGGGATTCCGCACGATCTTCCGCTGCCCCCGTGACCGCATTCCGCGTGCCGCGCCGCAGCATCCTTTCCGCCCCCTCGTGCCCGTGCCACTGAATTCTTGCCTAGGGGCACCCGCTTTCCCATAATCCCGCTTCGTCGGTACCGTTCGGCTCGGCGCTGTCACGCAACACCGCGTCACGCACGTCGGGCCGATGCACGTCGAGAAGCTCATACAAAATCACTGGAGGAGTAGACATGAGCGCTTTTTCCCCGAGGCGTCTGGTCGCGTCCGCGATCCGGAACGTCCTTGTGCCCGCGGCCGCCACCGGCCTGCTGGCTTTTTCGGGCACCGCATCCGCCGAGAACGCGGCCCAGCGTGCAGTCGAGGCGGCCAAGCCGCTCTGTGCGGGCGGCAAGACGATCTCCATCGTCTGGGAGGCTGGTCTGCAGTCCCTCGATCCGCTCAACTACTCCGGTCCCCTGTGGGAGAAGCTCACCGGGTGCAAGGTGAAGGTCGTCGAGGTCCCGACCGCCGAGATGTTCACCAAGATCATGCAGGAGTACCGCGCCGGGACCGGTGCGTACGACGCGCTCAACGTGGTCCCCTCGTGGATGCCCGACCTCGTGCAGGCCGGGGCGCTCGAGCAGCTCGACAGCTATGTCGACAAGTACGGCTACCGCGACGAGCTGAAGAACATCGCGCCGACGTATCGCGACAACCAGATGACCGTCAACGGGAAGATCTACGGCTTTCCGGACGACGGCGACGTGTTCATCATGTACTACCGCAAGGACATCTTCGCGAATCCCAAGCTGAAGCGCGAGTTCAAGGCGAAGTACAAGTACGACCTCGCGCCGCCCAAGACGTGGCAGCAGTTCGACGAGATCGGCTCGTTCCTGACCGAGAAGCTCAAGAGCAAGGGCATCTACGGCGCCTCGCTCTTCCGCGACCCGCCCTATGCGCTGTTCATGTTTGAGGAGCGCTTCCGCAACGAGGGTGGCCGTTTCTTCGACGGCAACACGATGAAGGCCACCGTCAACAGCGAGATCGGCGTCAAGGCGCTCGAGGGCATGCGTCACGAGAACCGCTTCATGCCGCCGGGGGTGGAGAAGTTCGGCTTCGTCGAGAACCTGGCCGTGTTCCTGAAGGGCCAGAGCGCGATGACGATCTCGTGGCCGCCGTACGGCCGGTTCGCGGCGGGCTACCTCGCGAACGAGAAGGCGCTCGACTGGGTGCCGAAATCGCAGATCGCGGGCAAGGTCGGTTACGCGCTGCCCCCGGGCGGACATCCGGAACTCGCGCTCGGCTTCGCGCTGTCGGTGGCGTCCTCCAGCAAGCAGAAGGAACTCGCCTACCTGCTGATCCAGTGGCTGAACAGCGAGGAGATCTCCAACAAGCGCGTGCAGCTGCCGTACGCACTGCGCGACCCCTTCCGGAACTCGCACTACACGAACCCGGGCTACCTGAAGCTCTGGCCGGACGCGAAGAACTACCTCGCGACGCTCAAGGAAGCCTCGGAAACGGGTCTGCTGGACCTGTCGCTGATCCAGACGGACAAGTACGAGGAAGCCCTGCGTCAGGGCGTCAGCCGTCTGTGGGCGGGTGATGATCCCAAGGCCATCCTCGACGACGTCGCCAAGCAGTGGGACAGCATCACCCAGCGCGTGGGCGTCGACCGGCAGAAGGCGATCTACAACGCCTGGGCGGCCAAGAGCGGCGCCTATCCGAAGCGCTGACGCCGTCCCGCACGTCGCCCGGGAGGCGTTTCCGGACACGCCGGGTGGTGCGCCACCCGGCGGGCGCATGTCGAGCGCTGCGCCGGTGAGCCGTGCACTCCGGTCGGCTGCGACCCAACCATCACATGCTGTCAGTCCCGGGCGGACACGCGGGTGTCCGTCCGGGCGTTCCGAGGAGAGACTCTGTTGGCTGCAACGGCCGGGCGTTCCGGAGATCGCGGATTCCGCTATTCGCTCGTCGCGCCGTCGATCGTCATCCTGCTGCTGATCGGCGTATTCCCGCTCGTATACCTCCTCGTCGTGAGCTTCCAGGGCATCACGATGATGGAGACGGACACCTCGTTCCACGGACTGCTCAACTACCGGCTGCTGTTCAGTGACGCGCGCCTGTGGCAGTCGCTCCTGCACACCATCGTGTTCACCGTCGTGGCCCTGCCCATCGAACTGGGTCTGGGGCTCGCGATGGCACAGCTCTTCATCGACCGCCTGCCGGGCAGGCAGGTCTTCGTCGCACTGCTCGTGCTCCCGGTCGTCGTGTCGCCGATCGTGGCGGGCGCGACGTGGTCGCTCATGTTCGACAACCGCTTCGGCCCGGTGAACGAGATCATCGGCTGGATCGCGGGCAAGGAGATGCCGCTCCTCTGGACCGTCAAGCCCGATCTCGTCTACGTGGCCATTCTCGTGGCCGAGATCTGGCAGTGGACGCCCTTCATGTTCTTGCTGCTCCTCGCCGCGCTGTCCAGGGTCGACAGGTCCCAGCTCGAGGCCGCGCAGATCGACGGTGCGGGCTACTGGCGCACGTTCTTCAGGATCGTGCTCCCCGCGATCTGGCCCGTCATGGCGGTCGCCATCCTGATCCGCGGCCTCGATCTGTTCCGGCTCTTCGACATCGTCTGGGCACTCACGAAGGGCGGCCCCGGGACGATGACGGAGACCATTTCCATCTTCACGTACGTGAAGGGCTTCCAGCAGTTCGAGACCAGTTACACCGCGGCCGTCGCGCTGCTGATCATCGTGCTGCTCTCGGTGCTCGTGCTGACGGCCCTCAGACGAGTGTCGCTCTCCCGATGAACGTCCGCACACGAAGCGCCCTGAAACTGGGCCTCAGATACGCCATCGCCATCGCGATCACGCTGTTCTTCCTGTTCCCGATCTACTGGCTGTTCATGATCTCGTTCAAGACAGCGGACGAAATCTACGCGTACCCACCGGTGTGGTGGCCGTCCACGCTGCAGTTCGGCAGCTATGCCGTGCTCTTCAGGGACGGCGATGCCGACACGGTCTGGAACAGCCTCGTGGTGTCGGGCGTTAGCACGGTGCTCGCGATGTTCTTCGGCACGATATGCGCGTACAGCCTCGCCCGCTTCAGGACCGGTGGCGATCACCTCGCGAACTGGATCATCTCGCAACGGATGGTGCCGCCCATCGCGATCGTGTTTCCGGTCTTCCTGCTCTACGTCTGGCTGAAGCTCGTCGACACGTACGCGGGCATGATCCTGCTCTACACCGCGTTCAACCTGCCCTACGTGATCTGGATGATGCGGGGTTACGTGCTCGACATCCCGGTCGCGCTCGAGGAGTCCGCGCTCGTCGACGGCTGCTCGCGCTGGGCGGTGATCTGGAAGGTCGTCTTCCCGATGTGCCGCGCCGGACTCTTCGCGACGGCCATCTTCACGTTCGTGTTCGCGTGGAACGACTTCATCTTCGCGCTCGTGCTCACGCGCACCGAGGTCACGACCTACACGGTCCAGGTGACCCACTACTTCGGCGGACAGTCGAACTTCTGGTCGAAGATCTCGGCGATGTCCGTGCTGGGCACGCTGCCCATCTTCGTGATCGTCGGCTTCATGCAGCGCTATCTCGTGCGCGGCATCTCTCTCGGGGCGGTGAAGGGATGATGCAGTCCGTCATCCGTACCCCGTTTCGGGCGGCAGCGCCCTCGACCTTCATCCCGGACCCGTCGGGGTCGCCGGGTTCCTGAGCCGTCTCAGCATCGTCAACCTCATGTCCGATCTCAAGATATCAGGCCTCCACAAGTACTACGGCGCCTTGCACGTCGTGAAAGGCATCGACCTCGACATCCCTGCGGGCGAGTTCACCGTGCTCGTCGGTCAGTCCGGCTGCGGCAAGAGCACGCTGCTGCGCACGATCGCGGGCCTGGAGGTCGCCGACAAGGGCGCCATCGAGATCGGGGGGCAGCGCGTGAACGACCTCGCACCGCGCGATCGCGACATCGCGATGGTGTTCCAGAACTATGCGCTCTACCCCTACATGACGGTCTTCGACAACATCGCGTTCGGCCTGCGCGCACGGAAGACACCTAAATCCGAGATCGGACCGAAGGTCGCCGCCGCCGCGAAGATGCTCGGCATCGATCACCTGCTGGAGCGCTTTCCGCGACAGCTCTCGGGCGGCCAGCTGCAGCGCGTGGCCATCGGACGGGCCGTCGTGCGCAATGCGCGCCTGTACCTCTTCGACGAGCCGCTCTCGAACCTCGACGCCCAGCTGCGCGACGAGATGCGTGGCGAGATCAAGCGCCTCCACCAGGAACTCGGCAAGACGATGATCTACGTCACGCACGACCAGATCGAGGCCATGACGATGGCGGACAGGATCGTGCTGCTGCGGGAGGGCGTGATCGAGCAGCAAGGCGCACCGCTCGATCTCTACGAGCGTCCCGCCACCCGGTACGTGGCAGGCTTTCTCGGTTCGCCTTCGATGAACTTCATCCCGGCCGGCGTCGTTGCGAATGGTGCGGCGATCAGCGTCCGGCTCGGAGACGGCACGAGCCTGCCGGTGCCGGCCGAGCGCGCCGTGGGCCTCGGCACGTGGCAGGGCAAGCCCCTGATGCTCGGCGTGCGCCCCGAGCACATCGGTCCGGCCGGACGTGATCAGCGTCCCGGCCTCGCGCCCGTCCAGGCCGTGGTGGATCTCGTGCAGCCCACGGGATCACGCTCGTACGCGACGTTTCAGCTGGGAGGCGTGGCGGCCGTCGCCGAACTCCAGGCCCACGACGTGTCGCGGCCGGGCGAGCGACTGGAATTGTCGATCGACATGAATCGCACCGTGCTGATCGACGCGGCGACGGAGAAGGTCATCTCGTCCTGATCCGCGACGCCGCGAGACATATCCGTGCAATCCGTACATGGTGGTCCGTTTCCACAGGAGAGATGAGTCATGGCTGGTCAAAACGCCTCGCGGGAAATCAGGCTCGTGGGTACCGTCCAACCCGATGTGCCCGGCAGGATCCTGCGGGCCGGACCGTCGGAGGTGGAGTTCGACGGCGGGCAGTGCCGCTACCTGAGAGTCAATGGCGTCGAAGTGCTGCGCGCGGTGTCGTTCCTCGTGCGCGACGAGAACTGGGGCACGTACGTTCCCGCACTCAGCAAGCTCCGTATCGATCAGCGCAAGGACGGCTTCGCGGTGTCCTACCACGCCGTCTGCAGGCGTGACCGCCAGGAAATCGCGTTCGACGTCTCGATCACCGGGGACGCCGACGGCAACCTCGTGTTCGAAGGCGTCGCGGTCCCGAAGACGGACTTCCTGACCGCGCGCACCGGGTTCGTGGTCCTGCACCCGCTCGAGGGTGTCGTCGGAAACCGCGTCGAGGTCGAGCACGTGGACGGAAAGGTCGAGCGATCGGTGTTCCCGAAGCTCGTGAATCCCGTGCAGCCGTTCCTCCACATTCGTGCGCTCACGCACGAGTTCATGCCGGGTGCGAAGGCGACCGTGCGCATGGAAGGCGACACGTGGGAGATGGAGGATCACCGCAACTGGACCGACGCGTCGTTCAAGACCTACGTGCGGCCCCTCGCCCTGCCCTGGCCCTATGTGCTGAAGGCCGGCGAGACGGTACGCCAGACGATCCGGGTCTCGCTCTCGGGCGCGATCCCGAAGGGCGCCGCACGCCGCTCGTCCGGCGGCGTCACCGTCTCGCTGGGATCGACGTCGCGCAACACGGTGCCGCCCGTCGGTCTGGGCATGCCCCCCGAAGAGATTCCGCACGCCGTGGACCGCCTCGCGCTGTTGCGGGCGATGTCCCCCGGCTTCCTCGTGGGGCATCACGATCCCCGCGCCGGCCACGGGCTCCGGGAACTCTACGGGCTGCGCTTCCTGTGCGAGCAGACCGGGGCGAAGGCCGTTCTCGAGATCGTCGTGGAGAGCCTCGAAGGCTTCGCGGCCGAGCTCAGGGAGGTGGCGCGCCTCGTGGACCAGGCCGGACTCAGGCCGGATGCCGTCGCCGTCTGCCCCGTGGGTGACCTGAAATCGGTCCTGCCCGGCGGCGAGCGGCCGCCCGCGCCGCCGCTGGAAGCGCTCTACGCGGCCGCCCGCGAAGCCTTCCCGGGTGTCAGGCTCGGCGGTGGCATGTTCTCGTTCTTCACGGAACTCAACCGCAAGAGACCGCCCGCGGAGCTGCTCGACTTCGTGACGAACACGACCTGCCCCATCGTGCACGCAGCGGACGACCGGTCGGTCATGGAAACCCTCGAGGCACTGCCCTACCAGGTCGCGACGGCAAAGTCGTTCATCGGCAGGACGCCGCATCGCGTGGGACCGAGCGCGATCGGCTGTCGCGACAATCCGCATGGCGCCACCTTCACGCCGAACCCCGACAACGAGCGCGTGTGCCTCGCCCGCATGGACCCGCGCATGCGTGGCCTGTTCGGCGCGGCGTGGTTCACAGGCTACATCGCGACGTTCGCACGCTCGGGCATCGACACGATCAGCGTCGGTGCGCCCGCCGGCCCGCTCGGATTCATCTACCGGAAGACGGATTTCGCCCAGCCCGGGCTCGACGATGCCGGCACCGCCGTGTATCCCGCCTACCACGTCGTGAGCGGGCTCGCCCGGGCGGCGGGTGCGCGCATCGTGAACGTCGAAAGCTCGGCCCGAACGACCGTCGACGGCTTCGCCTACAAGGTGAAGGGCGCGACGCTGCTCTGGCTCGCGAACAGGACCGCGGCCACGCAGACCGTGCAACTCGACGGCCTCGCCGGCAGGAGTGCTTTCGTGGGCGTGCTCGACGAGACCAGCTTCGACGCGGCGACACGCGAACCCTTCCGGTTCCAGGCGAAGCGCAGGGCAGTGAGCGGCGGGAAGCTCTCGCTCAAGGCGTACGGCGTCGCGTGGATCTGCGTGAACGACTGAAAGCACGACGGCACCGCGGGCAGCTTCCGCACCGAAGCCGCCCGCGGCCCGGCGATGCGCCGCAGGAGTATGATCCCCGGCTGACCGTCACGTACGGAAGATCTGCCGCAAACAATCGAGGAGGAGCTTGCGCATCATGGCAAAGAAGTCCGTGGATCGAGACCCGACCAGACTGAGATCCCGCCAGTGGTTCAAGAATCCGGACAATCCGGACATGACTGCGCTCTACATCGAGCGCTACATGAACTTCGGCCTGTCCCGGGAAGAACTGCAATCGGGCAAGCCGATCATCGGCATCGCGCAGTCCGGGTCCGATCTTTCGCCGTGCAACCGGCATCACCTCGAACTCGCGCACCGCGTGCGTGAAGGCATCCGGGACTCAGGCGGCATCGCGTTCGAATTTCCGTTGCACCCGATCCAGGAGACGGGCAAGCGGCCCACGGCCTCGCTGGATCGCAACCTGTGCTATCTCGGGCTCGTCGAACTGCTCTACGGCTATTTCATCGACGGCGTCGTGCTCACGACTGGCTGCGACAAGACCACGCCCGCGCAGCTCATGGCTGCCGCGACGGTGGACATCCCCGCGATCGTGCTGTCCGGCGGCCCCATGCTGAACGGCTGGTTCCGCGGCGAGCGCACCGGCTCCGGCACCATCGTCTGGAAGGCACGCCAGCTGCTGGCTGCCGGCGAGATCAATCACGAGCAGTTCATCGAGATCGTGGCGTCCTCCGCACCGTCGGCGGGCCACTGCAACACGATGGGTACGGCCTCGACGATGAACTCCCTGGCCGAGGCGCTCGGCATGTCGCTGCCCGGCAGCGCCGCGATCCCCGCGCCCTACCGCGACCGCTACGAGAACGCGTACCGCACGGGCCAGCGCATCGTGGACATGGTCTGGGAAGATCTGCGCCCGTCGAAGATCATGACGCGTGAGGCGTTCGAGAACGTGATCGTCGTGAACTCCGCGATCGGCGGCTCGACGAACGCGCCGATCCACTTCAACGCGATCGCGAAGCACATCGGCGTGAAGCTCACGAACGACGACTGGGAGAAGGTCGGATACGACATTCCGCTGCTCGTGAACCTGCAGCCGGCCGGCGAATATCTCGGCGAGGACTACTACCACGCGGGCGGCGTTCCGGCCGTGGTGAACGAGCTGCTGAAGGCCGGGAAGATCCGCAAGAACACGGTCACGGTGAACGGCAAGTCGCTCGCGGACAACTGCAAGAGCACCACGGTGCAGGATCCGCTCGTGATCTGGCCCTTCAAGAAGCCCATGAAGACGGAGGCAGGTTTCCTGAATCTCAAGGGCAACCTGTTCGACAGCGCCATCATGAAGACGAGCGTGATCTCGCAGCAGTTCCGGGATCGCTATCTGTCGAACCCGAAGGATCCCAATGCGTTCGAAGGTCGTGCGATCGTGTTCGAAGGTCCGGAGGACTACCACAAGCGCATCGACGACCCGAAGCTCAAGATCGACGACAAGTGCATGCTGGTCGTCCGCGGAGCGGGCCCGAAGGGCTACCCCGGCGCGGCCGAGGTCGTGAACATGCAGCCGCCCGCCCTGCTCATCAAGTCGGGCGTCACGGAGCTGCCGTGCATCGGGGATGGTCGCCAGTCCGGCACGTCCGGATCGCCGTCGATCCTGAATGCGTCGCCCGAGGCTGCGAGCAACGGCGGGCTCGCGATTCTCAAGACGAACGACAAGATCCGCATCGACCTGAACAAGCGCACGGCGAACATCCTCATCAGCAAGGAGGAGTACGAGAAGCGCATGGCGACGCTCATGAAGAAGGGCGGCCATCCGGTTCCCGAGAACCAGACACCGTGGCAGGAGATCCAGCGCGGCATGGTGGACGAACTCTCCAACGGCATGGTGCTGAAGCCAGCCGTGAAGTACCAGAAGGTCGCGACGACCAAGGGCGTGCCGCGGGACAACCACTGATCCCGTTCCCCGGCGGCCCGAAGCCGTCGGGGAAAACGCAAGAGCGCAAGCCTGACCCCATATCATGAGGGGTCAGGCTTGCGCTCTTGCGTTTTGGGTTACGCCCTTTCCGCCGCCCAGTGCAGGCCGCGTTCGAGAATCGTGCGCATGGGTGCGACGGCGAATTCTTCCGGAGCGTGACCGAGTGCGCTGAAGAACACGCGCCCGCGACCGTGACGCCGCTTCCAGACGACGGGCATCACGACGCCCTCGACCCAGTCGGCGTGTTCACCCGAGAAGGTAGTGGTCGCGAGCACCTCGTTCCCGGGATCGACGTGCATGTAGTACTGCTCGGAACGGTAGTCGAAATCCCGAAGCCCCTGCATCACGGGGTCGTCGGGGCGCGTGATGTTCACGCGATAGTCGATGATGCCGCCCGGGTGCGCCACGAACTGCCCCCCGCACATGAACTGGTATTCGACCGACTCCCGGAACGCGTCGCACATGCCGCCATGGAATCCGGCCAGACCGACGCCCTGCTTCACGGCACCGGACAGGCTCGCGGCCTCCTCCCGGGAAATCGTGCCCATGCTGACCACGGGCACGACGAGATCCATTCGCGGCAGGTGCGGATCGAGAAAGGCACGGGGGGAATCCTCCATCCGCACCTGGAAGTTCATGGCCTCGAGCATCGCGCGCACGATCCGGGCGCAATGCTCGGGCGCGTGTCCCGACCAGCCTCCCCAGACGATCAGGGCGGACCGGGTCCGCATCGGACGACGCTCCTACCCGACGTGCCGGCCGAGGAATTCGAGCGTGCGCGTGCGTGCGAGCCTCGCGGCCTCGGCGTCGTACGATCCGCGCTGGTCGCAGTTGAAGCCGTGACCGGCCGCGTAGAAGTGATGAATCTGGTCCGCGTGGGCGGCCGCGAATTCGCGGGCCTTCTCGAGCGGGATCGACGCGTCCGACTCGCCCCAGTGGAACATGACCGGGCATTTCGGCTTGAGACCGATCAGTCCGGGCACGCCCCCGCCGTAGTACGGCACCGCGCACGCGAGCCCGTCGACCGCGCAGGCAGCCTTCCACGTCACCGTGCCGCCCCAGCAGTAGCCGACCATTCCGACCTTGCCCGCACCCGCCACGTTCGCGACGGCGCTCGCCACGTCCAGGGCGGCCTTGTCCAGATCGATCTTTCCGATCATCGCGATGCCGCGCTGGATGTCTTCCTGGGAATAGCCTGTTTCATAGTTGCGCTCCGCACGGTCGAAGAGTGCCGGCGCGATCACGAGGTATCCGTCCGCGGCATAGCCATCCGCGACCGAGCGGATGTGGCTGTTGACGCCGAAGATCTCCATCGCGACGACGAGCGCACCCTTGGGTGTACCCGCGGGCTCGGCACGATAGGCCCCGAGCCAGTGTCCGTCGGATGCGGTGAGTTCGATGAAACGTCCCATGTCGTCGTCCTCCTGATTGAAGTCCTGCCTGTCCTGCGCGCCTCACGGGGATGCACGCGCCGCAGGCATGTGGTGATGACCACGAAAGGCGAACCAGCGTTCCGCTCCGTCTTCAGACACCGGTGCGCGGCCGGCCTTTGCCGGCGCCCGGACGAAAAAAAAGCCCGCGGGCCAGGGGCCGCGGGCCGATTCCGACCGAATGTCTGACGACAGGCGGGCGATCAGCTCAGGGCGTGCCCGACCGCGTTCACGTAGATCGCGTAAAGGGAAGTGCTGCCCGTGATGAAGAGCCGGTTGCGCTTGGTGCCGCCGAAGCAGAGGTTCGCGCAGACTTCCGGCAGATGCAGGAAGGCGAGTTCCGTGCCGTCGGGATGATGGACGCGCACACCGTTCGTCGCAGGTCCGCCCCATCCCCAGCCGCACCAGACGTTGCCGTCAGTGTCGACACGGATGCCATCGGTGAAGCCGGGACGGAAGTCGGCGAACTCGCGGCCGCCGCTGACGCGCGTGCCGTCGTCGGAGACGTCGAACACCATGATGTTCGCCGGATACTGCGGGCCGTCCGTCGCACCGGTGTCCACGACGTATACACGCTTGTAGTCGGGCGAGAACGCGATACCGTTCGGACGCTTCATCGACTCGACCATGACCGTCGCCTTGCCGCTCGGATCGAGCCGATAGACGCGCGTCGGCAGTTCGAACGTGTCCTTGTGGCCTTCGTACGGCCCGAGAATGCCGTAGCCGGGATCCGTGAACCAGATCGATCCGTCCGGATGCACGGCGGCATCGTTCGGTGCGTTGAGCTTCTTGCCCTGGTAGTTGTCCATGAGCACGGTCCACGTGCCATCGTACTCGCGGCGACGTACACGACGGGTGTCGTGCTCGCACGCGATGAGGCGGCCCTGGTTGTCGCGCGTGTGACCGTTCGAATAGCCCGACTCGGTCTGGAAAACGCTCACGTGACCGTCGTCCTCGCACCAGCGCAGCGTGCGGTGATTCGGAATGTCGCTGAAAATCACGCAGCCCCAGTCGCCCATCCACACGGGTCCTTCCGCCCAGAGTGCGCGGTTGTCACCCATCCCGTGCCAGAGACGCTGGAGGGTGGAGTTGCCCTGCACGCCCTTGAAGCGCTTGTCCATCACTTCCCAGGCGGGCTCCGGATAGGTCACGGGGGGATCTCCGCTCCAGTCACGGTCACGAGCCCACTTGTCCGCAGCCGACGCAAGCGGGGAGACGGCGGTCGTCGCCGTCGCGGCGGCGGCAGTCGCGAGAAATCCGCGGCGAGTGATATCCATGTCCAGTTCCTCCTAAAAGTTTAAGTTATTGCGTGACTTCCAAGCGAGACGGATGACATCGTCCACCCCACCCGGCATCGCGAGAGTCGCCATGGACCGACACACGATGTCCCGGGAAAACGCGACGATGACACCGGCGTTGACACGCCCCCTCGATGGCGGGCCCGCGCAAGCGGCACGTCGCATGTCGCCCTGCGGGCTGGCGCCCTTCGTCCCGTGCTCGCATGCCGATGCTGCGCGTGCGCGCTGCGTCGACACCCGGGAGTCTGCCTGACTTCGACTGCATGCGCACGTGCACTGGTGTCATCCGGCGACATTTTGCGCCGGCGTGCGTGCGGGTCGACAATACGTGTCTGCCTCGGGCAACCAGTGGAAACCGAACGAATGACGATGCTGACGCCATCGTGCGCGGAGATCGCAGCATACCTGGCACGCATCGTGTGCGCGCCACCTGATGCCCCGACGCCCGAAGCACTGCATCGCCTGCACCTCGCCCACGCCTCTCACATTCCGTTCGAGAATCTCGACATCCTGCTCGGCCGTCCGATCCGGCTCGATCTCGCGAGCCTCTGGGGGAAGCTCGTCACGGCGCGTCGGGGGGGCTACTGCTTCGAACAGAACCTCCTGTTCGCGGCAGTACTGCGCACGTTCGGATTCGACGTGACCATGCTCGCCGCGAGGGTGCGGTATCGCACCGAAGCGGTGCTGCCGCGCACGCACATGCTGCTGCTGGTGGATCTGGACGACGTCCGGTGGATCGCGGACGTCGGCTTCGGTGCCGAGGGCCTCCTCCTGCCGGTACCCCTTGTCATCGACCGGCCCGTGACTCAGTATCTGTGGCGTTACAGGGTGACGGAGTCGGACGGTATCCGGACACTGCAGTCGTGGCGCGCGGGACGATGGTGGGATCTCTATGCCTTCACGCTGGAACCCCAGCTCGCCGTCGACTACGAGGTCGCCAACCATTACGTCTCGACGCATCCGGCATCACGCTTCGTGACCACTCTGACGGCGCAGAGCGTGACCCCGGAAAGACGTGTCACCCTGCGGAACCATGAACTCGTCGTGGACACGGGCGAGACGCAGAGCAGCCGGCAACTCGCCACGGACGAGGAGCTGCTTCGCGTGCTGGACGACGAATTCGGCCTCGCGTTTCCGGCCGGAACGCAGTTCGGTATCGCACGGACGCCCTGATGGAAGGGCATCATCCCGACCCCGGCGGCCGTGGCCGGTGTCGGAAAGTGCTTCCGGATCATTGACCGGGCACAA
Organism: Betaproteobacteria bacterium; assembly: GCA_016125475.1. GTDB lineage: Bacteria > Pseudomonadota > Gammaproteobacteria > Burkholderiales. The sequence continues at coordinate 105,230 of WGLR01000005.1, read as the reverse complement.
AGTTAGCTGTCGTCAATCAAGGACAATTTCGTTAAGGTATGCGTCTGATCTGTTGAGGAGAGAAACCCTATGCGACGTTCACTTCATGTTTGCACCATTCTTGCCATCGCCGCGCCCCTCCTGCTGACCCAGGGTTGCGCCGACTTCGGCGGCCCGAAGGAGCCCGACAAGGCCGATCTCGCGATGTCTGCGGCACAGAAGGCAATGGACGAGGCGAAAGCCGCCAAGGCCGCCGCCGATGCGGCCGCGGCCCGCGCACGCGCGGCCGAGGCGAAGGCACAGGACGCGATGGCGGCCTCCCAGGCAGGCCAGCAGGCCCGTACCGTGGCAGACCAGGCGCTCGACTCGGCCGCCAAGGCTCAGGCCGTGGCGGAAACCGCGCTCACCAAGGCCGACGAGGCCCAGGCACTCGCGGGCCAGGCCGGCAAGCGCGCCGACCGCATGTTCCGCAAGTCCCAGATGAAGTGACGCGCGCGGCCCTCAGGGCCGCGTGATCCGGACCGGGATGCCACGGGCCTCGTCGTAGGCCCGCTCCACGGCATCCCAGTCGATCTGCTCGTTGTCGTGTCGCTTCGCGACGATCGAGCGGATGAGTGCGCTGAGGTCGGGCCGCTTGTGCGCCACGTCGTCCCCGAGCGGGGGCTGGACCTGGACGTAGAGGGCACCGTCGCGGCGTCCGAGCACGTAGGGGTCGTAGACGACCCGAACCGGTGTGCCGACCCGCACTGCGCGGAACAGCGCCTCGATGTCCTCCGGAAGCAGACGGATGCAGCCGCTCGAGACGCGCATGCCGATGCCCCATGGCCGGTTCGTGCCGTGGATCAGTATCTCGGGCATGCCGAGATACATCGCGTAGTCCCCGAGCGGATTGTCCTTTCCGGGCGGCACCTCGCGCGGCAGCGGATCGCCCTCCGCCTCCCTCTCCTTGCGCAGGTCCGCCGGCGGAAACCAGCTCGGCCCCTTCTTCTTGCGCACGACCCGGGTCCGCCCGAGCGGCGTCAGGGCCCCTTCGCGGCCGATGCCGAGCGGAAACGTCATGACCACCCGCTTCCCGTCGACCTTCTTCGACGGGAAGAAGTACAGCCGCATCTGGGCCAGGTTGATCACGATGCCCCGACGGGGGGGATCGGGCAGGATGAACTCCGTCGGCAGCGAGACGGAGGTACCCGACCCCGGCACCCATGGATCGACCCCGGGATTGGCCGCCACGATCTCCCCGTAGCCGAGATCCTGCCGTCGCGCCACGTCCAGAAGCGTTTCCTGACCTCCCACGACGACGCTCGTCTCCTTGCCGACGATGTCCCCGCCGGAGGCCGGGAGCGGAAAGGTCGCCGCGGATGCGGCGGCGATCGACAGCGCGCAGAGCGCGCCGGATACCAGTGCCGCGGCGGCACGGCGGGCGAATCGGTTGCAGACTGACATTTCGTTCAAGCGTGTATCGATGAATGACGACGACTAGGACCACGCGGCGACGCGTTCGGCTCGCAGGTCGTGCAGGTTTCCGTGAACCGCACGTGCCCCGGGACGATCACCCCTCCCGGTCGAGCGGCTCGTCCTCGAAGGACCGCGGGTCCTCCAGCGGTTCGAGGTGCGTGATCACGGACAGGTTCGGGACAGCCGAACGCATCTCCTGCTCGATGCGCTCGCAGAGGTCGTGACCGCGCTGCACGCTCCATCGCCCGGGCACGAGCACGTGCAGCGACGCGAACGAACGCCCCGCAGCCTCGCGCGTGCGAAGCGCATGAAACACGACCCCGTTCGACTCGTGCGAGGCGAGCACCTGCTGCAAGGCTTCGCGGTGTTCCTGCGCGATCGCCCGGTCGAGCAGACCCAGCGCGGAACGGCGCAGCAGCCGGAAGCCCGTCCACAGGATGTTCAGCGCCACGGCGATCGCGACGATCGCGTCGAGACGATACCATCCCGTGAGCCAGACGAGCGCGACCCCCGCGATGACGCCTGCCGACGTCCACACGTCGGTCAGCAGGTGGTGTGCATCGGCTTCCAGCGTGATCGAACCATGGCGCCGGCCCGCACGCATGAGCATCCTGGCCGCCCCGAAATTGATCACGGACGCCACGACGCTGATGACGAGGCCCGGCCCCACCTTCTCGATGGGTGTCGCCTCGATCACCCTCGGAACGGCGGACCAGATGATCGCCGCCGCAGCGATGAAGATCATGCCGCCTTCGGCGCCGCTCGAGAAGTACTCGGCCTTGCTGTATCCGTAGGCGTGCTCCTCGTCGGGAGGCCGCTCGGCGAGCGTGAGCATCCAGAGCGCCAGAAGGGCGGCGACGAGATTCACGCCGGACTCCATCGCATCGGACAGCAGTCCCACGGAACCCGTGATCCACCACGCCGCCACCTTGAGGGCGATGGTCGCCAGCGCGACGGCGACGGACAGCCACGCGTAGCGCGTGAGGCTATTCCCGTTCACGTCGCGCCGGCACGCAAGGGTCCTCTGCCCGCGAATTCACCGGGCCTGTCCCGTTGCGTCGGGGCCATCCTGCAGCGCCCAGTGCACGTGCCCGCCGGCCCGCAGCGGCACGAGACCGTGCTCCCCGTAGGGCAGTTCGTCGGGCACTGGCCAGTCGCGCTTCACCAGGGTGACGAGCGCGTCGTTCGGCGGCAGCCCGTAGAAGGCGGGGCCGTGCAGACTCGCGAATCCCTCGAGCCTGTCGAGCGCGCCGGCGGCCTCGAACGCCTCCGCGTAGAGTTCGATGCCGGCATGAGCCGTGTAGACCCCCGCGCAGCCGCAGGCATTTTCCTTCGTGTGTCTCGCGTGCGGCGCACTGTCCGTGCCGAGGAAGAACCGGGGGCTGCCCGACGTGGCCGCGCGGACGAGCGCCTCGCGATGCAGTTCGCGCTTCAGCACGGGCAGGCAGTAGTGGTGCGGACGGATCCCGCCCTGGAAGAGCGCATTGCGGTTCAGCAGCAGGTGATGCGCCGTGATGGTGCCCGCCACGCGGTCGTCCGCCCCCATCACGAACTCGACCGCGTCGCGTGTCGTCATGTGCTCCATGACGATGCGCAGCGCCGGATGGCGGCGCGCGAGCGGTTCGAGCACGGTCTCGATGAAGACACGTTCGCGATCGAAGACGTCGACGTCGGCCGCCGTCACCTCGCCGTGTACGAGCAGCGGCATGCCGAGACGCTGCATGGCCTCCAGCGCGGCATCGCACTTGTGCAGATCCGTCACGCCGGAGTCCGAGTTGGTGGTCGCGCCTGCCGGATAGAGCTTCACCGCCTTCACGAACCCGCTGTCGTGGGCACGCCGGATCTCCTGCGCGGGCGTGTTGTCGGTGAGATACAGCGTCATGAGCGGCTCGAACGATGCGCCGGGCGGCAGCGCCGCGAGGATGCGGTCGCGATAGGCAGCGGCGGCTTCGGCCGTGGTGACGGGCGGGCGCAGGTTGGGCATCACGATGGCGCGCGCGAATCGCCGCACCGTGTCGGGCAGCACTGCCGCCATTTCCGGGCCGTCGCGAAGGTGCAGATGCCAGTCGTCAGGGCGTCTCAACGTGATCTGGTTCAAGTCTCTTTCCTCGATTCGTCATTCGTCATCCGCTTCGCCGGACGATCCCTTCATGCGCATGGCGACATCGTAGAGATCGCTTCGGCGCGCCCCGCTCAGTTCCGCCGCGAGGCGGGCGGCCTGCGATGCGGGCAGTTCGCGCGCAAGCACGCCGACGATCCGTGCGCCCGCCTCGTCCGTGGCGGCCGCGTCGCGCACGGACGCGTGCACGATCAGAACATACTCGCCGCGCTCGCGGTTGGCCTCGGCATCGAGCCAGCCCCGGGCCGTGCCCACGGTCACCTCGCCGACCTCCTCGAACAGCTTGGTGAGTTCACGGCACAGGGTGAGCCCCGTCTGCGGCGGGAACGTCGCCACGAGGTCGTCGAGCGTCTCGCGGATCCGGTGCGGCGCCTCGTAGAACACGACGGGATGATCGCAATCGACGAATGCGGCGAGGGCCTTTCGTCGCGCCGCCGCACGTGGAGGCAGGAATCCCGCGAATTCGAATCCGTGGCCGGCGAGGCCCGCGACCGACACGGCCGCCGTGACGGCCGAGGCACCAGGCACGGGGACGACGCGGTGGCCTGCGGCACGCACCGCCCGCACGACGAGCGCGCCGGGATCGCTGATGCCGGGCGTGCCCGCGTCGGTGATCAGCGCGACGCTCTCGCCTTCACCGAGCCACGTGACCACGCGCTCCGCGGCGGTGCGTTCGTTGTGCTCGTGCACCGGCACGAGCTTTCCGGTGATGCCGTGGGCGTCGAGGAGGCGTCGGGAATGGCGGGTGTCTTCGGCCGCGATCCGGTCGACGGTGGCCAATACGTCGAGCGCGCGCAGCGTCAGGTCGCGCAGGTTACCGATGGGCGTGGCCACCACATATAATGTTCCGGCCGCAGCCCGAGAGGATTCCGAATGCAACGATCTCGCGTCCTGGTTCTGCTAGGCGCCGTACTATACGGTGCGCTCGCCGCTCTCGCCACCGGCACGGCGTGCGCGCAGAACGAGTCCCCGCCCCCCGACCACGCCATTCCGTCCGTCCGCACCGAAGGGATTCCGCCACCGGTCGATGTGCCGGCCGCGCCTGGCGAAACGCCTCCGCCCGCCGACATCACCGTGACGCCGCGGCAGGATCAGCCGCCGCCTCCGCCGCAAAACGCGGAGAGGCCTCACATCGCGGCACTTCTGCCACTGAAGTCTCCGGTGTTCGGGCGCATCGCGGATGCCGTCCGCAGGGGGATAGAGGCCGGCATGGCCGCGGAGCCGGACCACCCCGGTCGCCTGCCCGTGCTGCTCTACCCGACCGGGGACGACCCCACCGAGATCGTGAACGCGTACGATCAGGCGCTCAGGATGGGTGCCCAGTTCGTGATCGGCCCGCTCACCAAGAGTGCCGTGCACGCGATCGCGAACAGTTCCGCCGTCACCTCGCCCACGCTCGGCCTGTCCATTCCCGACAGCGACGTCCTGCTGCCCGACGGCATGTACGCGATCGGGATCGACATGGAGGCGGAGGCACGGCAGGTCGCGCAGATCGCAGGCAAGCAGGGCAAACGTCGCGCGGTCATCATCACGGCCGACAACAGCCTCTCCCGCCGCATCAGCCAGGCCTTCGCGAACGAGTGGGCGAAGGAAGGTCGCCTGGTGGTGAGCCAGTACGCGTTCACGACGGACCAGACGCGTCTCAAGGCCATGAGCGACAGCATCACCTCGGACAATGTCGATGCCCTGTTCTTCGCACTGGACGGGCCGCGCGCGCGGCAGATCCGCCCCTACCTGGGCAAGGAGATCGCCGGCTACGCGACGTCGCTCGTGTACTCGGTCGAGAGCACGGTCGTCGGCCAGCTCGACCTGAGCGGGCTCGTTTTCGTCGACATGCCCTGGATGGTGAAGCCCGACGACCCGGTCGTGATGGCCTACCCACGCCCGGAGGGCGTGTTCTCGAACTTCGAGCAGCAGCGCTTCTACGCACTGGGCATCGACGCGTGGCGCATTTCCCAGCTGCTCCTGAACACGACCTACAACGAGATGGGCATGCTCGACGGCGTGAGCGGCTACATCACCCCGGGACCCGCGCACGAGTTCCAGCGCGAGGACATTCCCGCGGTCATGACGCAGACGGGCGTTCGCGCCATGGAGAGCTTCGAGGTCCAGTGAACGCGCATGGTCGCGACGCCGAGGATCTCGCACTCGCTCACCTGAGCTCGCGCGGGCTCGTGCTCCGGGCGCGGAACTACCGGTGCCGCTTCGGGGAGATCGACCTCGTGATGACGGACGGGGCAACCCTCGTGTTCGTGGAAGTTCGCAGGCGCACCAATCCCCGCTTCGCGACCGCGGCCGAGAGCATCACGCAGCAGAAGCGCTCCCGGCTGATCGCGACTGCGGGGCATTACCTCGCGCAGGCCCGCGTCGACAGTCCGTGCCGATTCGATGCCGTGCTCGTCGACCGCGACGGAAGGATCGACTGGATCCGCGACGCGTTCGGCGCCTGAGTCGGCGCGCGAGGAGTCGCGACCGCGTTCACGGCGACCGGGTCACGCACTCGGGCATTCGGGTGAGCGTGTGCAATAATCCGGGCGACCCGCAGGGAAACCAATGATGGACATTCTCGATCGCATCGTTCAACACTTCCACGACAGCGCCGAGCTGAAGCTTCAGTGTGTCGAATCGCTCGCAGCTCCGTTGCAGCTTGCAGCCGAAAAGATGGTTCACGCCCTCGTGAACGAGGGCAAGATCATGGCCTGCGGCAACGGGGGTTCGGCGGCGGACGCCCAGCACTTCGCTGCGGAACTGCTGAACCGGTTCGAGATGGAGCGCCCCGGCCTCGCGGCCGTCGCTCTCACGACGGACAGTTCGACGTTGACATCGATCGCGAACGACTACGACTATGTCCAGGTGTTCTCGAAACAGGTGCGTGCGCTCGGGCAAGCCGGTGACGTCCTGCTCGCGATTTCCACGAGCGGCAATTCGCCGAACGTGGTGGAAGCCGTGGATGCCGCGCACGACAGGGGTATTTCGGTCGTGGCGCTCACCGGCAGGGACGGCGGCAAGATGGCGGGGATGATGACCGGCGACGACGTCCACGTCTGCGTGCCGTCGCCCGTTACCGCCCGGATCCAGGAGGTGCATCTGCTCTGCCTGCACTGCATGTGCGACGCGATCGATCAGAAACTGTTTGGAGCCCAGTGATGTCAAGGATGTCCGTGTTGTTGAGAGGATGCTGGCTCGCCCTCGTGGCGGCCGCGGTGGCGCCCGCCCTCCAGGGCTGTGTCCCGCTCGTGGCGGCGGGCGCGGTCGGAACCGGCGCGCTGATCGCGGAAGACCGGCGCACGAGCGGCACGTATCTCGACGATGAAGGCATCGAGATCAAGGCTGTCGCGCGCATCAACGAGAAGTTTCCCGACGACACCCACGTCAACGCGACGAGCTACAACAAGGTCGTGCTGCTGACGGGCGAGGTGCCGTCCGAGGAGGTGCGACGGCAGGTCGGAGACATCGCGCGCGGCATCGAAGGCGTCCGCATCGTCGACAACGAACTCGCGGTGGGGCCGGTGTCCTCGCTGTCCGCGCGCTCGAGCGACACGTACACGACGTCCCGCGTGAAGACGCGCTTCATCGATGCGCGCAAGTTTCAGGTCAACCACGTGAAAGTCGTCACCGAGGCCGGCGTCGTCTACCTCATGGGGCTCGTGACCCGGGAGGAGGCCAGGGACGCGTCCGAGATCGCCTCGACGACCCCGGACGTCAAGAAGGTCGTGACGCTCTTCGAATACATCCAGGCCCCGAAAGAAAACCAGTAACCGCGCGCCCCCGACGCTCCCGCACGCGCGGACCATCGTGACGTCCGCGTCACCGGGCGCCCTCGCGACGAGCAGCAAGATGCAGCATTCCCAGTCCTTCCGCAGCCGTGCGTTCCTTCTGAGCCATGTCAGGGAGACGCTCGACTTCTACTACCCCGCGGCGATCGATCCGGACGGGGGGTTCTATCATCACTTCCTCGATGACGGCACCGTCTACGACCCCGAGACGCGTCACCTCGTCAGCAGCACGCGCTTCGTGTTCAACTTCGCGATGGCCTACCGGCATCTCGGGGAGGAACGCTGGCGTGACGTCGCCGCGCACGGCATCCAGTTCGTACGCGAACGTCACCGGAACCCGGAGACGGGCGGTTACGCGTGGCTGCTCGCGGACGACGGGGTCATCGACGCGACGAATCGCTGCCACGGACTCGCGTTCGTGCTGCTCGCGTACGCGCACGCGGCGATGGTCGGCCTGCCGGACGCTCGCGCGCACGTCGACGAGACGTTCGCGCTCATGGAGCAAAGATTCTGGTCGGAAGACCACGGGCTTTATGCGGACGAAGCCAGTGCGGACTGGCGCGCGGCCTCCCCGTATCGCAGCCAGAACGCGAACATGCACGCGTGCGAGGCACTGCTCGCCGCGTTCGAGGCCACCCGCGACCGGACGTACCTCGAACGCGCCTATCTCGTCGCACGCAACATCGCGGTGAGACAGGCGTCGCTCACGGGAAACCTCATCTGGGAACACTACGCCGAGGACTGGTCGGTGGACTGGGACTACAACCGTGAAGCCTCTCCCGACGCTCTGCGTCCGTGGGGGTACCAGCCAGGGCATCTCGCGGAATGGTCCAGGCTGCTGCTGAGTCTCCGGCGCCACGGCGAGCACCTCGAACAGGACACCGGCTGGCTGCTGCCCCGCGCCGAGGCACTCTTCGACAGCGCGCTCGAGCGCGCCTGGGACCGGAACTTCGGCGGCATCCAGTACGGACTCGCTCCGGACGGCAGCGTGAGTGACGACCACAAGCATCACTGGGTGCAGGCGGAGTCCCTCGCGGCATCCGCGCTGCTCGCGGACGCCACCCAGGCACAGCGCTACTGGGACTGGTACGAGCGCATCTGGTCGTACTGCTGGGACCACTTCATCGACCATGAGTACGGTGCGTGGTATCGGGTCCTGCGTCGCGACAACCGGAAGCTCACCAACGAGAAGAGCCCCGCGGGCAAGGTCGACTACCACAACATGGGGGCGTGCTTCGCGGCGCTGGACGTCGTCGGCGTCGACTGAGAATCGGCAGTCCGCGCGTCAGTGCCCGAACTGCAGCGCGGCGAGGCGCGCGTAGAGTCCGTTGTCGGCCATGAGGGACTCGTGCGAGCCGGTCCCGACGATTCGTCCCCGATCCATCACCGCGATCCTGTCGACGTTGCGGACGGTTGCTAGCCGGTGCGCGATCACGAGCACCGTGCGATCGGCCATCAGACGTTCCAGCGCCTGCTGGACCATGCGTTCCGACTCGGCGTCCAGTGCCGACGTCGCCTCGTCCAGCAGGAGTATCGGCCGGTTCGCGAGGATCGCGCGAGCGATCACGAGCCGCTGCCGCTGCCCGCCCGACAGACGCACGCCGCGCTCGCCGAGAAACGTGTCGAAACCCGCGGGAAGACGGGCGACGAACTCCATCGCGAAGGCAGCCTCGCACGCGGCCTCGACCTCGTCGTCCGTCGCATCCGGCCGTCCGTACCGCACGTTCTCGCGCACGCTGGTCGCGAAGATCGCAGGTTCCTGCGGCACGAGCGCGACGCGCTGCCTGAGGGCCGTCACGTCCGCCCGGGACAGGTCCACACCGTCGATGCGAAGGGCTCCCGCCCCCGGATCGTAGAAGCGCAGCAGGAGCTGGAAGACCGTGGACTTTCCGGCGCCCGACGGCCCGACGAGCGCAACCTTCTCGCCCGCGGTGACGTGCAGCGAGAACGCGTCGAGCGCCGGAGCATCGGGCCGGGACGGATAGCAGAACACGACGTTCTCGAACACGACATCACCGCGAGGTGGGTCCGGAAGGTCGACGGCGTGCCCGCTGGTCGCGACCGTGACCGGCGCTTCGAGCAGTTCGACGATCCGCTCCGCCGCGCCGGCGCCACGCTGCAGATCGCCCACCACTTCGCTGATCGCCCCCGCCGACGACGCCACCATCGCGGCATAGAACACGAATGCGGACAGTTCGCCCGCGGTCAGCCGCCCGGCCAGGACGTCGTGGCCTCCCACCCAGAGGATGACCCCCACCGCGGAGAACACGAGGAAGATCACGGCGGCGACGAGCGAGGCCCGGACCTGGATCCTGCGCCTCGCGGTATCGAAGGCGGACTCGATGCGCTGCGCGAACGCGTCGCGATCCTCGGGTTCGTGGGTGTAGGCCTGCACCGTCCGGATCTCGTGCAGGGTTTCGTCGATGTAGACGCCGAGATCCGCGACCCGGTCCTGGCTCGCCCGCGACAACCGGCGCACCCGACGTCCGAACACCACGATCGGTCCGACCACCACCGGCACGACGAGCAGCACGAGCGCCGTGAGTCGCCAGCTCGTGAGCGCCAGCATGACCAGGGAACCCACGCCGAGCAGCGTGTTGCGCACCGCCATCGAGACGCTGGTGCCGACGACCTGATCGAGCAGCGTCGTATCCGTGGTCAGACGGGAGATCAGCTCGCCCGTGCGCGCGTCCTCGAAGAACGCCGGCGACTGCAGGAGAAGCTTGTCGAACACGGCGCGCCGGATGTCCGACACCACCCGCTCACCGAGCCACGACACGCTGTAGAAGCGGACATACACCGCCCCCGCCATGAGCACGATCACGACGAAGAGCCAGCCCAGCGCGGTGTTGAGTGCACCCGCGTCACCACTGGAGAAACCCGAGTCGACGACGCGCTTCAGGCCCTGACCGATCACGAGGAAGCAGCCGGCGGCAATGAGCAGAGCGACACCCGCCAGCACGAGACGCCCGCGATAGGGGTGCACGAACCGCCAGAGAGCCGCGAGGGATCGCAGGTCGGGGCGACCGCGCGGCAGCGGGGAGGACGTCAATTCCGGGCGGTCCGTTTCGTTCCCCGGACGCGCGAGGGCGAGTGGACGCGTCCCCCTTCCCGCGCGTACTGCTCGATGAATTCCGCGAGTCGCGTGAAGTCCTCCCCGCGCGCGGACGTCGGGCGCGTGACGAGCGCGACGGTGCGGGAAGGAACGTTCGTCGAGAATGGCCGGGCCACCAGGCCCGTGCCCTTCAGCAGGCCGGCCTTGAGCGTCATTTCCGGAAGAAGCGTGACGCCGAGCCCGCCGTCCACCATCTGTATCAGCGTCTGCAGGCTCGTGGCCTCCACGGAGGGCGCGACACCCGTGGCCCGGCGACCGCACGCCGTGATCGCGTGATCCCGCAGGCAGTGCCCTTCCTCGAGCAGGATGAGTCGCCCCAGGTCGATGCCCCGAACCGCGACGGCCTGTTGTGCGGTCGCCGGGTCGTCCTCGCGCGCGACGAACCAGAACTCGTCCCGGAACAGGGGACGCACGTCGAGATCGCCGGTGTCCCAGGGCAGTGCCATCAGCACGGCATCGAGCTGTGCGGACCTGAGACGCTCGAGCAGGTGCTCGGTCTGGTCCTCGCGCAGGTAGAGCTCGAGTGCCGGATAGGCCTTGTGCAGTGCCGGCAGCAGCCGGGGCAGGAGGAACGGCGCGATGGTCGGAATCACGCCGAGCGTGAGCGGCCCCGTGAGCGGCTCCGCGAAACGCCGCGCGAAGTCGGTGAGGTCCTGGGCACGCGCGAGGAGATCCCGCGCGCGCGCCGTGATCTCCTCGCCCACGGCCGTGAGCCGTACCCCCCGTGGGTCCCGCTCGAAGAGCTGGACGTCGAGCGTGGCCTCGAGCTCCTTGATCCCCGAGGAGAGCGTGGATTGCGTCACGAACAGGGCCTCGGCGGCCTGCCGGAACGAGAGCTTCTCCGACAGGACGACGAGGTAGCGCAACTGACGCAGTGACGGTAGGGCGGTCGACGCTGCCATGGACTGATGACTCGAGTGAATGCCGATCGACAGAGCCGATCAGTGTATCGCACCGCCCGTGCGGGACGTCGGCGGCGGTCGCCCGCCGTCAGCCCTGCATCACGTCCCGGAATTTTTCGACCCAGTCCTTCTCGTTCTCGACCTGGATCGTGTTCGGGATGCGCAGCAGCCTCCGGAAATCCGCGTCACGCGTGGGGTAGGCGGGATCGCCCACCATGTCGTCGGGCGCACGCACGAGCGGGTTGACGCCAGGCAGTCCGAGGTGCCCGCACCATGCCTGCTGGGCCTCGGTCGACAGGGCATGATTCACGTACTGCCGGGCCCAGTAGACGTCACGGGCGGGCCAGCCCCTGGGAATCCAGAGCGCGTCGGTGTCCAGCTTGGCCCCTTCGACCGGCACCACCCACGAAATCGGCAGCCCCTCCAGTCGGGCACGACGGGCGCTGGGCAGGAGCATGCACGCGAGATCCACCTCGCCGCGCTCGAACCAGCTCCGGAGATCGGGATCCTCGCCGAACAGCGGGCGCTGGTCATGGAGTTTCGAGACGAACTCCCAGCACGCCTTCATGTTCTTGGGAATGTCCGCGATCTTCCCGCCACCGGCGACCTGGGCCGCCGCATACAGACCGATCCCGTCGTGGTAGAGCGCGACACGGCCACGGACGCCGGGATCCAGCAGCGCCTTCCAGCTCGCCGGGCGCACCTTCGGGAAGGCTTTCGGGCGGTAGGCGAGCACGTACGTGTAGCTGTAAGCGTTCACGTACGGCCACGTGTCGAAACCCTCCGGTTTCGCGATGGCGAGGAGACGGTCGAGGTTGGTGAGGCCCGCGAGTTCCTCCGCGTTGCCGCGGAGCGCCACGCGCGTCGCCGTGTTGGACGTGGTCCAGCAGACGTGCACGGACGGAGCCTGCTTCTGCTTCGCAGCCGTCGCGAGGCGGGCCAGGAGTTCCCGTTCGTCGCTCTCGTCGTAACGGATCGCGATGCCCGTGCGCGCGGTAAAACCACGCGAGACACCCGTCTCGATGGCCGACCGCCAGTTCCCGCCCCAGACCCGGACAGTCAGGACGTTCGGTTTCGCATCGGCGGTCTCGGCTCCCAGAACGGGGAGTGCCGCGGCAGCGGTGCCGATCGCGCCGGCCCGCAGGAACCGTCGTCGTCCGAATGCGTGCTGTCGGTCCATGATGGAACATCCCCGGTGTTCGACGCGCACGAGCCAACCGTGTGCGCGCCGGTCGTCGTCGGCACGCGAGCATACAACGCCGACCGTCGGGCGAAGGCGCTCGCAGGACCTCGCGCGGAGGTCGCCGACTCAGCCGAGCCGGCGAAACAGGGTCAGCGCCTGCGCGAGCGCGCCCTTCAGACGGCCGTTGCGGGCCTCGGCCGCGTCGATCGATTCCGTGCTCTTTGCCGTGCTCTTCGCGTTGTGTGCCCCCGCGGTGCCGGACGAGACAGGCCTGCCCCCGTCGCCGGTCCTCGCGCGCTTCCGGTCGTTGCTTCCCTGGGCGGGACGCGCGCCACCTCGTCTCGGGCCCTCCGCGACACCACCACCCCTCGCCCCCTGCGCCGGCCGCGAATCACGTGTCGACCGCGTCCCCTGCGCTGCCTTGGGTCCCTGTGTGGCGCCCTGTGCCCCGCCGGCCGCTTCCTGCCGCCTGGCCCCTCCTCCGGCTCCTCGTCCGCTCCCCTGGGGGCGCTGGCCGTCCGGACGCGGCTTGCCGGTCCTGGATCCGGGCGTCCGGTCCGCGCCGGCACCCGTCCCGGAACTCCTCGCGGCTGCAGGTTTCGGGCTTCCTCCGCCTCCGGTGTCCCGGGCCCGGCGCCCCGGCGTCTGCTGACCCCGCGACGGACGCGGCCCGTCCGGCTGCGCCGGTTTTGCGGCCGCACTCGCCGCGAGCGCGGCCTTCATGTCGAAATCGGCAGGCACCTCGCGCGGGATCTCCCGCTTCACGAGCTTCTCGATGTCGGCGAGGAGCCCCTTTTCATCCTGCGCCACGAGCGAATAGGCCTCGCCGGCCGCTCCGGCGCGACCCGTCCGCCCGATCCGGTGGACGTAATCCTCCGGCACGTTCGGCAGTTCGTAGTTCACGACGATCGGAAGTTCGACGATGTCGAGGCCTCGCGCGGCGATCTCCGTCGCGACGAGCACGCGCGTGCGGCCGTCCTTGAACTCCGCGAGCGCCCGGGTTCGCGCACCCTGACTCTTGTTGCCATGGATCGCGAGCGCGGGCAGTCCGTCGCGCGAGAGCTGCTCCGCCAGTCGGTTCGCGCCGTGCTTGGTCCGGGTGAACACGAGCACCTGCGACCAGTGCCGGGTGCGGATGAGGTGGGCAAGCAGCGCGCGCTTGGCACCCTTTTCGGCGAAGATGACGTGCTGGTCGACCAGTTCCGTCGTCGCATTGCGCCGCGCGACCTCGACCATTGCCGGGTTGTCCAGCAGGCGATTGGCGAGTTGCCGGATCTCCTCGGGAAACGTCGCGGAGAACAGCAGGTTCTGCCGCTTCCCGGGCAGCAGCGCGAGCACGCGCTTGATGTCGTGAATGAAGCCCATGTCGAGCATACGGTCGGCCTCGTCGAGCACGAGGATCTCGACGGCGGACAGATCCACGGTCTTCTGCTGCGCGTGGTCGAGCAGACGGCCCGGCGTGGCCACGAGGATGTCCACGCGGCTGCGCAGACGCGCGATCTGGGGCTGGATGCCCACCCCGCCGAATATGACGGCGGACTCGAGCGGCAGGTACTTGCCGTAGGCACGCACGCTCTCCTCGACCTGTGCCGCAAGTTCGCGCGTGGGTGTGAGGATGAGGCAGCGAACGGGCCAGGTCCGGCCTGCCGCAGGTCTTGCGCCGCCCCCTTCACTCAGCCGCTGCAGCAGCGGCAGCGTGAATCCGGCCGTCTTGCCGGTGCCGGTCTGCGCGCCTGCGAGCAGGTCGCGACCGGACAGCACTGCGGGAATGGCCTGCTGTTGAATGGGGGTGGGTTCGGTGTAGCCGCGCTCCGAGATGGCGCGCTGAATGGGCTCGGAGAGCCCGAGATCTGCAAATGACATTGAGTTCCGATGTGTGCGATGAACCGCGTCGACCCGTGCCGCCCGGGGGGCGTTACCAGTCGAGGAAGACGTAGCGAGGTGAATGAACGGGCGCGGCGAGGGGACTGGTCTGCGATGCCGCGCGCCGGACTGTAACACGATACGCATGCCACGCACATCGCCGTGACGGATCGACGCCTGGCCCCCGCGTGGCGCGCCCCCGAGGAAAGGCAAACCGCGCCACGGGGCCGGATGTGGATCAGGCGTCCTCGGCGCCCGTCGCGACCTTGCCGAACCATTCCTCGATCGAGAGCAGGCCTCCGGCCGAGGTGGCCCTGCCCTGATCCCGGGCCGGCAGATCGTCCTGCACGAGATCGATGCGCTTCCACCCGGCCAGCGGCGTCTCGCACTCGGCGCGCGGAACGTAGCGGGACGCCTGGCGCTTGTCGTGCCGATGGACGTAACGCGGGCAGTTCGGCCACACCTCCGAGACTTTCACGCGCACGATCATCTGCGCCTCGAAGATCTCCATGAGCAGCGGATCGTTGGGGTCGATGCTGGCCTCGCCCTGTACGCGCATGCGGTTCGGTGTCGTGAAATCGATGAACAGCAGTCCGACCTTCGCGTTGCCCGCCAAGTTGCCTGCCGAGTAGAACATGCCGTTGCCATCGAACAGCGGGAACGCGATCGTCGTGGCGTCGAGCACGCGCACGAACCCGGGATCTCCGCCCTTGTAGGACACGGTGGGCCGGCCTTCGTGGTCGACGCTCGCGAGGAAGAACATGTCGCGCGACTCGATGAACGCCCTGTCCATGTCCCCGAGTTCGGTGTGTACCGCGAGCGCCTCGATCTTGTCCGCAAGACGACGGGAATCGTGCTGATCCTGGAATGCCCTGTGGTGCGTTCCGTACAGTCTGCTCATCTTTCCTCCGTATCGGTGTGGTTGCGTCTTCTTTCAGGGATAGCGCCCGACCGGCCGTGCTGCCGGAAGCGCCACCGTCGGGCACGGTAGCACACGCGCGCCATGCCCCCGGCAGGCACACGGGCGAGCCGGCCTTGCGCCCCCAGCTTGACTCGCACCAGTAGAATGGCACTTTCAACCGCAATACGGCCTGTCCATCGTGACCCTGATTCGACCCTTTGCAGCACTGCGACCTGCGGCCGGCCGCGCCGGCGAAGTGATCGCCCCCCCTTACGACGTCCTGTCCGCGAACGAGGCCAGGGCTCGCGCGAGCGGCAAGCCCTGGAGCTTCCTTCACGTATCCAAGCCGGAGATCGACCTCCCGCCGGACCTGGACCCGCACGACGACAGCGTCTACGCGCAGGCCCGCGACAACCTGCAGCGCATGATCGCCGCGGGCGTGCTCTCGCGCGATGCCGCACCCGCCTACTACGTGTATCGCCTCACCATGGGCCGGCACGTGCAGACCGGCCTGGTCGCTGCCGCGTCCGTCGAGGCCTACGATGCCAACCGCATTCGCAAGCACGAGTTCACGCGGCCGGACAAGGAGGACGACCGCGTCCGCCAGATCGAGGCCGTCGGCGCGCAGACGGGGCCCGTCCTGCTCGCGTATCCGGACTCGCAGGAAGTGGACGGGCTTCTCGCGCGTGTGACGGCTGCCCCGCCCGACGCCGACGCCACGGCGGACGACGGCATCCGGCACACGCTGTGGATGGTTCGGGACGAGGCGGTCACGGCGCAACTCACGCGGTGCGTCGACGCGATGCCGGCGCTCTACATTGCCGACGGTCATCACCGCTCGGCAGCCGCGTCGCGGGTCGCGGCGGCCCGACGTTCCCGCGGGGAAGGACCCGACGGCCCCGCCCAGCGATTCCTGGTCGTCGCCTTTCCGCGCGACCAGATGCAGATCCTTCCGTACAACCGCGTCGTCGCGGACCTGCACGGCATGAGCCCGGACGCCTTTCTCGACGCGCTGCGCCCCCTGGGCGATCTCGCACCGTCCGCCGACGCCGTGTCGCCGGCGGTATCGGGAGAATTCGGCGTCTACCTGCGTGGTCAGTGGCATCGACTGCGTCTGCACGCTGACCGGATCCCGCAGGACGACCCGGTGCGCCGCCTGGACGTGAGCCTGCTCGCGGAGCACGTGCTCGAACCCCTGCTCGGCATCACGGATCCAAGGCGCGACGTGCGCATCGACTTCGTCGGCGGCGTTCGCGGACTCGAGGGTCTGCAGGCCCGCGTCGACAGCGGCGGGATGGCTGCGGCGTTCGCGCTGTATCCGACCCAGATGGCGGACCTCATGGCCGTCGCGGATGCCGGCGAGGTCATGCCGCCCAAGTCCACCTGGTTCGAACCGAAGCTCGCCGACGGCATGGCTTCGCTCGTGATCGACTGACCCAGCCCGAATCTCCATTCGAAGAACGCCCACCATGGACGATCAACTGCAGACCATCGCGCAGGTGAAGGCCACTGCCATCGACCTCGCGATCAAGTTCGGCCCCAAGCTGTTCGCCGCGATCCTGATTCTCGTGGCCGGCGCGTTCGTCGGTCGCTGGATCGGACGGCTCATGGACAGCGCGCTGAGCAAGTTCGAACTGGAACCGCCCGTCCGCCTGCTGCTGATCCGCATCGTGCGGGTGGTCGTGTTCGGACTCTTCCTGATCATGGCGCTGCAGAATCTCGGCGTCGAACTGCTGCCCCTCATCGCGGGACTCGGTGTGGCGGGGGCGGGCATCGCGCTCGCCACCCAGGGCGTGCTGAGCAACGTCGTCGCCGGGCTCACGATCATCTTCACGAAGCCCTATCGGGTCGGCGAATACATCTCGATCGTGGAGGAAGAAGGCGAGGTGGAGATGATCACGCTGTTCAACACGAGGCTGCTGCACATCGATCGCTCCCGCGTCGTGATTCCGAACCGCAAGATCGTCGGCGAGATCCTCCACAACTTCGGCACGATCCGTCAGGTGCACGTCGTCGTGGGCGTCGCCTACGACACGGACCTCAACCAGGCGGTCGGCGTGATCCGGGAGATCCTCGATGCGAACGACCACGTGCTGCGCGACCCTGCACCGGACGTACGCGTGGAGCTTCTCGCCGACTCGTCCATCAACATCGCGATCAAGCCCTGGGTCGCCGTGCCGGACTACAACGCCGCGTGCGGCGAGATCAACCAGGCCGTCGCGGAACGGTTCCGCGAGCGCGGCATCGTGATCCCGTTCCCGCAAAGGGAAGTGAGACTGCTCGGGAAGTCGGCGTAGGGCGCGGCGGAGCGGCAGATGGGCTTCCGCGTGAGCGCGCCGATCGAGGCGCGGTTTTCCCGCGCAACCGCTTCGAGGCCGGGCCACGACGCTCGCAGACCAGACGATCAAGATCGGATGGCGATGCACGGCAGTTGACATCGCTCACTCACCGGCGCCCCGCGTACGCAGGAAAATTGGCGCGATGGATCTATCGGCGATTCCCTGATAAGGAGAGCGCGCCAGTGAAAACCGTGCACCAGTGTGCGAAGTTCGTCGTCGTAATCGGGGCGTGGCTCGCCATCGCTCCGGTCCCGGTGCTGGCCACACCTGTGGTGAGCTGGGCGAGCGTGTACTGGGCAGCCCCGGTGACCAGCGAGATCTTCATCGACCCAATGACGATCTACATTCGACAGTTGTCGTACCAGGTAGGCGGGAGCGGACCTTCGTTCGACTTCGTACCCGGTGGTTCGCAGCTGCTCGACAATTCCTCCCAGAGCCTGCAACTGGTCGGCGTCAACAAGCCTTATCCTGCGATAAAGCCTGTGCCGGGCAAACCGGACGCCTATGCGTCCGACGGGCCATACACTTTCGATTTCGTGTCGCCCATACCACCCGCCACCACGAAGGTGCAATTCGGGGGCGGCGTCCAGGGCGCTCCGCCAGAAGCGCTGAGAATCGGCATTTCCGGCGCTACCATGAAATACGAGAGCCTGGACGGCTCCGTCAGGAACTACAGGCTTGCGATCGACCCGGTGCAGATCGACTTCTGGGTGAGTCCGACGTTGAACGGGGCCGAGAATGATCCCGACTTCGCGTTCACCGTGAGCAACCCCGGGGGGACTTCGGTGCACGTCGCGTCACTGCGCTACCTCGTCAGCGATTCCGCACTTCCCGAGGAGATGCCGATCGGTACGGAAAGCGGCTTCAAGTCTTTCAGCAGCCGGTTCGGCGCAGGAAGCGACTCACTGGATCTTTCGCCGGACTCGCAGTCTGGACCATTCGGGTTTCTGGGCCTTTCTCTCGGAAGCTGGCTGTACGTGGAGGGAACGGTCGCGCAGTCCGGAGGCCCGGAGGCTTCGTTCCGCTACGGATATACGATCCGTGCCGTGCCCGAGACGAACACGCTCGCGCTGATCGGTCTCGGTGGTTTCGCTGGAGTCTGGCTGGGTCGCGGGCATCCGAAGAGGAAGGGCCCGCCGATAACGCGTGTGCGCCTCTCTACCCGGTCACGGAACGACGCGCGGCCGTCCGTGGCCGGATCACGTCGGGCAGCGTGACCCGGATCAGGTCGATCTGGGCGAGCCGAAGACGGCCATGTAGTAGTCCCATTTCGTGGCTTCGCGCTCGACGATCCAGCCGGTTACCATCGAATACGTCATCGTCAGGTATCGGACGTTCCTGCCGTCCGGCGGTGGCTGCCCCTTGAATCGCACTTCCACCCGGGCGACGACACGCGAGCCCAGTCCGTGCGTCGTCACGGAAACGATCTCGAAATTCTTCTCCTGCAGGTCTTCGGCTGTTTCCGTCAGGTAATCGTCGCCGCCTTGCCTGCCGTCCATCGCCGCCTGCATCCGAGGCAGCGCGGCCCGCATGGATTCCGCCACCAGCCAGTGCCTGACCTGCTCCACACCCTGGGACTCCATCGCGGAGCTGCGCGTCCCGAACCTGAAGGCGACGAAGGCGATCACCACGACGAGAGCAGCGATCGCCTTCCAACCCGTCAACTTGAAATCCATGAGCCAGTCACTCCCTCGTGAATGGGCCGGGCGAGCGTGCGCCGATGCAGCCCGGATCCGTGCCCGCGCGAACCGACCGCCCGTTCGGCGGCACCTCGACGTTCAACGCCGGAAAGCAGGCGCATTGCAGGGAATCACTGCTCTTGCCTTCCGCTCGCGTGAAGACCACGGCCTCCTCTCGTGAACGACCGCGACGCACGAGGATTTAGGGTGGATTCGGGCAGTGACCACGTTGCCCCCGGTCGCGAACCACGGGCGAGGGCCGCATCCGCGCTGCACGGGAAGGTCCATTTACGCCGCTCACGGCGACAGTCAGGTCGGCTGCACGGTCGGGCGGAACAGGATCTCGTTCACGTCCACGTCGTCGGGCGGGGAAATCGCGAATGCCACCATGTTGGCCATGGTGCTGGCCGGCACGCCGATCTTCGCCACGCCGTCACGCACGCTCTCTGCCAGTCCGGGCTCGGTGATGTGATCGGTCAGTTCCGTGCGCACGGCGCCCGGCGAGATCGTCGTCACGCGAATGCTGTAATCGTTCACCTCCTGCCGCAGCGCTTCGGAAATGGCACGAACCCCGTGCTTCGTCGCGCAATAGACGGCCCCGGTGGCGACGACCTTGTGCCTGTAGACCGAGGATACATTGATGACGTGACCGGACTTCTGCTCGTTCGTGGAGGGATCATCGACCTGCGCGAAAACCGGAAGACATTCCGGCCCCCGCACCGCTTTTCGAACACGAGATCTCCTGCCGCCTGCTCTCGGGCGAGCGGGCCTGGCCCGAACCTCTCCTTATTCCACGACCATTTCCGCGCCATGACGGCCATGAGCCCGCTGCAGTGCCAGAAACGGATGAGACTGAACGAGGCGCGCAGACTGATGCTGACGGAGCACGTCGATGCCTCGATGGCCGCGCTCAGAGTGGGGTACGAAAGCCCCTCCCGGTTCAGCCGGGAGTACGCCCGTCAATTCGGCCCTCCGCCGATACGCGGCATCAGGCACCTGATGCAGGACTCACCCGTCCAGACCGCGTGAATCGGGGCGGTACGTCTCTATTCCGCCGTCCCGTGCGCCGGCAAGGGGCGCGAAGCTTCTTCCATCAATGGCAACGTGTGTGGGCCACGGCCGCGTGATCGTTTCCTGGAACGGCCCGGGAAGCCCGATGCACGTTCAGATCCTGGGGTCGGGTGCTCCGGTCTCGGCACGGCCTTCCTGAAGGATCATGCGCCCCGTCGAAGCCGCCCGACGGAACTGCGACGCGCTCTGGTAATCGGGGTCGTTGTACCAGGCTTCGGCTGCCGCACGATCCGGGAATTCAATGAGGACCATGCGCTCGGTGAACGTTTCCCCCTCGTGCGTCGTGACGACGTCGCCTCGCGTGAGAAATTTCCCGCCGTGGCGGGCCACGATGGGCGGCGTCAGTGCCGTGTACTTGAGGTAGGTCTCCGGATCGTGGATCCGCATCGTGCAAACAAAATAGGCAGCCATGGGCATCCCCACAAACACTCTTTCATGATCGATCTGGATCGATCCGGGTTTCCCGGAGCGATCCTGGCTAGGGTCAAGCCACCTTGGCTTACTCCCGTCGGTGCCGATATTACAAGTGCGCAAGAAATCCAAGAACACCCGGGGAAGCGTCGCGCATGGACCGTAACGATCTCGAAGAACGATCCAAAGGCCAACAGAACACCCGAATACTCGGGAGAAGGCGAATGCGTCGGGGCTCACCGTGCGAGGTACCCAGGCATTCGCCAACCGCCAGAAATGTTGCATTGATGACGCGCAAGAAACAGGTGCCGGGACACCGAGAATCCTGGCTGCTCCGCACAGGTCTGCGGACGAGAGAATGCCCGACGTCGCCCCATTGCGGGACATCGGACGCAGGCAAGAGCCTTTCCCGAAGGACCACAGAGTGACTGGGCTGTTACGACAGAATCTGGAATCGGTCCTGGCTCCGGAACCGAGCCCGGCTCAGGATCTTCTCTTACGGGAGGACAATTGGTGCTGGTGAGACGAATCGAACGTCCGACCTACTGATTACGAATCAGTTGCTCTACCGACTGAGCTACACCAGCACGCGAGGGTCGCGATTATAGCCGACGTTTCCGCGATCGCGCACCCCGAAAAGCGAGAAATCTCGCCCTGCCCCGGGAGCCCCCCCGAGGCCCACTGGGCCTCCGGGGATCTGCGGCAACGGATGCGCGTCAGCGGTGCTTGAAGGCCGGCTTGCGCTTCTCGACGAAGGCCGACATGCCTTCCTTCTGGTCCTCGGTCGCGAATGCGGAGTGGAAGAGGCGCCGCTCGAAGCGCACGCCTTCGGCCAGGGTCGTCTCGAACGCGCGATTCACGGACTCCTTGGCCATCATCACGATGGGCAGGCTCAGTTCGGCGATCTTGCCGGCCGTCGCGACTGCGTCGTCGACGAGCTGCTCGAGCGGGACGATCCGGCTCACGAGCCCGACGCGCTCGGCCTCGGCGGCGTCCATCATGCGTGCCTGGCCGAGCAGGACCATCTCCATCGCCTTCGACTTGCCGACGAATCGCGGCAGACGCTGCGTGCCCCCGGCGCCCGGGATGATGCCGAGGTTGATCTCGGGCTGGCCGAACTTCGCGTTGTCGGCGGCGATGATGAAGTCGCACATCATCGCGAGTTCGCATCCGCCACCGAGCGCGTAGCCTGCGACGGCCGCGATGACGGCCTTGCGGCAGCGAGTCACGCGCTCCCACTCCGCGGTGATGAAGTCGGACTTGTAGACGTCCATGTAGCTCTTGGTCTGCATGTCCTTGATGTCGGCACCGGCGGCAAAGGCCTTCTCGCTGCCCGTGATCACGATCGCGCCGATCGCGTCGTCGATCTCGAACTGGTCGAGCGCGGACGAGAGTTCCCGCATGAGGGCGGGCGACAGCGCATTGAGTGCCTTGGGACGGTTCAGTGTGATCAGACCGACCTTGCCGCGAGTCTCGACAGTGATGTTCTCGTACGTCATGGGTTTATCGTTCCGTGATTCGGGATGGGATAATCGGGGACGGTCGCTCGTGCGGCCGCTCGCCAGCGAGGGGCGCGATGAGCAGCGAATACAGTTCGATTCTATTGGATATCACGGAGGGTGTCGCATCGATCACCCTGAACCGCCCGACGCGTTTGAATGCCCTGACCCGCACGATGCGCCAGGAGATTCACGACGCGCTTTCGGTCGTCGAGGCTCCCGGGACGGCCCGCGTGCTCCTGCTGACCGGCGCCGGCCGCGCGTTCTCCGCCGGTCAGGATCTCGAGGAAGCCGCAGCCTCGCGGCAGTCCGAGGATTTCGATGCGGGACGGGCCCTCGAGGAGGACTACAACCCACTCCTCCTGCGTCTGCGACGGTTGCCGATGCCGGTCATCGCGGCGGTCAACGGCGTCGCCGCCGGGGCCTCCGCCAACATCGCGCTGGGGTGCGACATCGTGATCGCGACGCGTTCCGCGACGTTCCTGCAGGCATTCGCGCGGATCGGCCTGATTCCCGACGCCGGGGGAACGTACCTGCTGCCGAGGCTCGTGGGTTTGCCGCGCGCGATGGGGCTCGCCATGACTGCCGAACAGATCGATGCCGAGACGGCCGAGCGGTGGGGGCTCATCTGGCGATGCGTCGACGACGACCAGTTCAGCTCGGAGGTGGCGGCGCTCGCGCGGAAGTTCGCCGAAGGCCCGACGCGGACGTACGCCGCGATGAAGGAAGCCCTCTACGCGTCGCTCGACAGCGAATACAGCGCCCAGCTCGCGCGGGAGGTCCGACTGCAGCGCGAGGTCGCGGCCGGAGCGGACTCGCGGGAAGGCATCCGTGCGTTCCTCGAGAAGCGAAAGCCGCGCTTTACCGGCGACTGACGGGCGGGCGGAACCGAGGGGGGTCAGCCCTGCGGCGACTCGAACAGCCGGCCATCCTCGCGGGAGCCGGCGTCCGTGGACTTCCCGCGAACACGGATGATGAGATCGATCCCCGCGCACATCTTGCCGGGAGGGAGGTCCGGCAGCCCGGTGATCGAGATGGCCGCAGCGTCGATGTCGGTGATCTCGCCGGTCTCGACGTCGAACAGGTGGTGGTGCGGCTCGACGTTGGGATCGTAGAAGACCTTGGTCGGATCGACGATGACCTCGCGCACGAGCCCGGTCTCGACGAACAGCTTGAGCGTGTTGTAGACGGTCGCCTTCGAGGTCTCGGCGTGGTGCTGGTTCACGATCGCGAGCACCTGGTCCGCGGACAGATGCTCCATGCGCGAGAAGAGCGCATGCGCGATCTCGATTCGCTGGTGGGTCGGGCCGACACCATGCGAGCGCAGCTTGCCGGTGACGGCCTCGCGTGTGAGTTCCGAGGCATCCATGGGTCGAAGTCTAGAATAAGAATTGGACTCTGTCTAACCCGCCGCCTCACCCGCACGGCGTCCGGGCCCACGGCATTTCCGCCGGTCGTTCCCGCTATCCGACCATTCGTCGGCTGCGCTTGCGGCCCGCCCGGCCCCGTTCGTAGCATCAAACCTGTCAGACTTGGAGAAATCCGGATGAAGCGACAACATGGCATCACGCTGATCGAACTCCTGATCGCCGCGGCAATCGTGGGAATCCTCGGAGCCATCGCCCTGCCGGCCTACCGGGATTACGTGATACGCGGAAAGCTCTCCGATGCGCAGTCCATGCTGGGTGGAACCCGGACCCTCCTGGAACAGTATTACCAGGACAACCGCAGTTACCCGCCGCAGTGCGGCGGCACGTCGGCGGGTCTGCCGGCATTCACCCTCCCCACGAGCCAGTACTTCACGTACACGTGCGGTGCCGGCGCGACGGCCGGCCAGACCTTCGTCCTGACGGCCACGGGCAAGTCGGACGGCGGTACCGGCGGGTTCACCTACACGATCGACGACCAGGGCACGCGCGCCACGACGGCCGTGCCGTCGGGCTGGTCGACCCAGAGCAACTGCTGGGTCGTCAGAAAGCCGGGTTCCTGCTGAGATGCGTGCGCGCCAGTCCGGGGTGAGCCTCATCGAGCTGATGATCGGGATCATCCTCGTGGGCCTCCTCACCGCCCTCGCCGCCCCGTCGTTCCGCAACTGGATCCAGAGCAGCCAGGTCCGGACCGCGACGGACGCGATCACCAACGGCCTGCAGCTCTCGCGCGCCGAGGCGGTCCATCGCAATCAGCCCGTGCGGTTCACCCTGCCGACCGCGGACCGCGCCGGGTGGGTGGTGGAGGCTTTCGACCGGGACACCGGCGCATGGACCCGCGTCCAGGTCCGCGATCAGAGCGAAGGCACGCCGAATGCGCGCGTCGATGCGTCGCAGACGACCGTGACGTTCCTCGGCAACGGCTTCGTCTCGCCCCTGCCGGCCCAGCCCATCACGTTCAACGTCACCAATCCGACCGGAGGGGCCTGCGTGACGTCCTCGGGAGACGGCGAGATCCGCTGCCTGCGCGTCACGGTGAGCGCGGCAGGCCAGATCCGGATGTGTGATCCGGCACTGCCGTCCAGCAATCCGGCAGCGTGCTGACGGAGGAACGATGACGACACGTCCAGCCATCTCCAGCCGCGTGCGGCGCTCGCAGTCGGGCATCATGATGCTCGAAGCGCTGATCGCGATCCTGATCTTCTCGCTCGGCATCCTCGCCATCATCGGGCTGCAGGCGCAGTCCATCCGGAACTCCTCGGAAGCGAAGTACCGCGCGGACGCGAGCTTCCTCGCATCGCAGATCATCGGCTACATGTGGGCGGATCGCGCCAACCTCGCGCAGTACGTCCACCACCCGACCGGGGCTCCGTGCGCGCCCGGCGGCGCCACATCGAACAACGGCAACGTCGCGACCTGGCTCTCGAACGTGCGGGCCCTGCTCCCGGGTGCGACCGACAACCTGCAGCAGATCAACGTGGACGCCGCAACGGGCCAGGTCACCGTGAGCGTCTGCTGGGAATCGCGTACCGGGCGGCACAACGTGGTCGTCTCGACACAGATCAGCGGATGAGGAACGAGTGATGAGCGGAACACGATTTGCCCGGCCACGCGCGCAGTCCGGCATGAGCATCGTCGACATCCTCGTCGGCATGGTGATCGGCCTGATCGGCATGATCGTGGTGTTCCAGTCGTTCAATGCGTTCGAGGGGCGGAAGCGCACGACAACGGTGACCAACGACGCGCAGGAGGCAGGCCTCATGGCGCTGACCGCGATCGAGCGCGAGCTGCGTCTTGCCGGATACGGGATGTTCTACCAGAACGACACCATCTGCACCGGCTACCGCCAGTGGGCGAATTCGGCGGTGGACGACATCCCGACCTTCATGCCCGTGAACATCACCGACGGCGCCAGCGACGCCCCGGACTCGGTCACCATCACCTACAGCACCTCGAGTTTCGGCGCGACGCCGTCCCAGGTCCAGGTGGACTTCAACGGATCGGCGCCGGAAGTCATCGTGGACAACTCCATCGGCTCGAAAGCCTTCCAGGTGGGCGATCGCGTGCTCGTCGGCCGGGCCGGCCAGCCCTGCACGCGCCTGCAGGTGAGCAGTCTGCGCAGCGACGCGACCAATCCGAAGTTTCTCGCTCTCAGGGTGGAATCTGGGTCGTCGACGCCCGCGAATCCGCCTGCCGACCAGCTCGCGGCGCTGCTGCCGGCGGGAGGCTACTCGAACGATCGCACGCGCCCGAGCGTCGTCGCGAACATGGGCCAGATGCGGCGGGTCACGTTCTCGATCTCGCTCGACTCGGATCACAACGGCTTCATCCAGTCGGAGGATCTCACGTCAGGTGCCGCACCCGTGCCGGTGGGCAGTGGCGTGATCAACATGCAGGCCCAGTACGGCATCTCGAACGCCACGAACACGCAGGAAGTGACGAGCTGGGTGAACGCGACGGGCGGCTGGGCCAATCCGGCAGCCGTCGACCAGGGCAGGATCAAGGCCGTCCGGATCGCGCTCGTCGCACGCAGCCAGCTGCTCGAGAAGAACGAGGTGCAGAGCATCGACCTCACCTGCAACAATACCTCGGGCACGAACAACAAGGGGCCCTGCGCGTGGCGCGACACGGCCGCGAGCCCGGCGCCGATATTCGATCTGTCCGGTGATCCGAACTGGAAACACTACCGGTACCGCGTCTACGAAACGATCGTGCCGCTGCGCAACGTGATGTGGCAGTACTGAGGAGACACGCGATCATGACTCGAGGCTTCCGCGCAGTCCGCTCCCGCCAGACCGGCGTGGTGCTGGTCATCTCGCTGATCGTGCTCGTGGCGCTCACGCTCGCGGGCATCGCCCTCGTGCGCTCGACGGACACGGGCAACCTCATCTCCGGCAACATGGCCTTCCGCACCGCCGCGCTGAACGCGGTCGACACGGGCGTGGAATCCGCCTTCTCGGAGATCACCGGGGCGTCCGGCTTCGCCTCGTCGCCGACCGTCGCGAAGACCACGACTGCCGGCCAGTATTCGCCGGTCCTGCTCGCCGACGTGGCGCCCGCCGACGGCATGCCCGACGTGGACTGGGCAGGGCTGCCCGGCACGGACGTCTCGGGCAACACGGTGCGGTGGGTGGTCGAACGCATGTGCTCGGACAACGTGGCAACCCCGTCCGAAATCGAGGAGCGCTGTTCGGTGGTGCCGAACGCGCTCACGATGAGCTTCAAGCAGGGCGAACTCACGCCCAGCGCGAATGCCATCAGCGTGGCCTACCGGGTCACGATACGTGTCGAAGGTCCCAAGAACACGATCGTCTATGCGCAGTCGGTAATCACCATGTAGTCCCGCACGTCGCGCCGATGCGCGAACGATGCACAAAGAAAGAAGAGGAGCCCTACCATGAAAACCGGCCATGACCGAGTTCGTCGTGCATTTGCAGGCCTCGCCGCGGTCTGCCTGGTCTGGGCGGATGTCGCCTCCGTGGCATACGCCGCCCCGACGGACATCTCGAACATCCCGATTGCGATCGAGGGGCACGCCAAGCCGAACATGATTCTCGCCGTCGACGACTCCGGCTCGATGGACTTCGAGTACCTGCCGGTGTCGGGCTACTCCACGAACGACGGTGCGCTCTGGTGGAACACCGTGAGCCGTTCGTTCTTCGGCTACGACTCGAACGATGCCTGGCAGGGTGGCGGCGCGACACCGACCGCGGGCGGGACCGGCTTCTTCGGCACCACACCCCCGGCGGGCCCCGTCAATTTCAACCAGGTGGGCAACGCCAGCGCGGAGTGGCGGAAGTACGTCTATCTGTTCCCGAACGGTCAGTGCGGCGCGAACTGCGACACGCGGAGCTATGCGGACGGTGCGTTCGAGGATTTCGCCGTGCCGCCGACGCGGGAGTTCGGCTGGGTGCGCAGTGCCGCATACAACGCGCAGTACTACAACCCCGCAGTGCGCTACGACCCGTGGCGCCCGTTCAACAACGGCACGACGACCACGACACCGGTCGACTACGACGGATCGGCCGGATCGTGGACGAGCGTCCGCAGCCATCCCGTCTACCCCACTACCGGGAGCGGGGAAACCATGGATCTCACGACCGTCGCCGTGCCGGCGAGCGACGACGTGTCCAAGAACCGCATCTTCGTGATGTTCGCGGGCATGATCCTGCCGCCCGGCGCCCGCTACCGCATCTGCCGCCACGACGGGGCGTTCTGCGGCGACTGGAAGCCGAGCGGGTCGACCGTCGACCGGTGCATCGTCGAGGACGACACCGTCCAGACGGCGAGCTACTGCCATTTCGCGGGCGTCTACGGCGTCACGGCCACGATCGCCGTCGGTGCCGCGACGACCGGGGCGGGGCTCACGAACCGCATCGAGGCGCAGATCCCGTATTTCCCGGCCACGTACTGGGTTCCTTCGACCGGAACGGGTGCGCTCGCGCCGAACGAGGCGTACGGTCCGGACGGACGCCGGATCGCGCGCGTCGAGATCCGCACGGGAAACAGCTTCGCCAGGGCTTCGGGACGGACCGACTGCCAGGGCAGCACGTGCACGTATGCCGAGGAGATGACGAACTTCGCGAACTGGTGGGCCTACGACCGCAAGCGGCACATGATGCTCAACGCGGCACTCGGGAGCGCGTTCGACGACGTGAAGGGACTGCGTGCAGGATCGTTCCAGTTCAATAACCTGCAGGATGTCACGATGCGCGATTTCGACAGCGCGAGCGACACCGACAACGGGCGCAGACTGCTCTACGACCTCTATCGGTCGAAGGGCACCGCAAGCACGCCGACCCGACCTGCGCTGGAATTCGCGGGGCGCCAGTACGAACGCACGGGTGACGGCGCGCCCATCACGGCCGCGTGCCAGTACAACGCGGCCCTCGTGATCACGGACGGATTCGCGCGCAGCATCGCGCCGCCGACGGACTTCGGAAATGCCGATGCGGACTCGTCGAACCGGTTCACGATCCCGTACGACCCGACCGATCCCGCCCTGAACTACAAGCCGGCCGGCGACCTGCCCCGCCCCCCCGCGGACATCACGTCACCGCCGAGCGTCACACCCGCGAGCCCGTTCGCCGACGCCGAGGACAACACGCTCGCCGACATCTCGATGCACTTCTACAGCACGAACCTGCGCCCCGACATGGCGATACGCCAGGTACCGATCAACCAGAACGACACGGCGAAGAACGCCGACCGCAACGACTACCTGCACATGAACACCTACGCACTCGGGCTGGGCGTGCAGGGCTTCATCTTCGGCAGAAGCGATACGGACGAGTTGAAGAAGAACAACGACGATCCCTACACGATCACGAGCTGGCCTCCCGTGCGCACCGGCAGTGGCTACGTGCTCTCGCCCGCGACCATAGACGAGCTCTGGCACGCCACCGTCGACGGCCGCGGCCGGATGCTCTCGGCGAGTTCGCCCGAGGAAACCCGCCTCAGCGTGATCGACATCGTGAACAACATCGGCGCCAAGGGCGGCGCCGGTGCGGCCGTGTCGGTCGCGAATCCGAACGTCTCTCCGGGCGACAACTATTCCTATGCATCGTCGTACAACTCGGGGGCCTGGTCGGGTGACATCAACAAGTTCGCGATCGACCTGCAGACCGGAGTCGTCGACACGACGCCGCTGTGGTCGCCGACACCCCAGCAGCAGCTTGCGACGACGCCACCCGGTCAGCGTGTGATCGTGACGTACAACGACGCCGCCAGTTCGACACTCGGCACATCGGCCGGCATTCCGTTCCAGTGGTCGAGCCTGTCGAGCACGCAGCGCGGGCACCTCACGTCCACCGTTCGGAACGTCACCTCCGCGGACAGCGAGGTACTGGATTTCCTGCGCGGAGACCGGTCGCGCGAGGGAGACAAGTTCCGCTCCCGCGGTGCGCGTCCGCTCAAGGATGCATCCGGCGCGTTCATCGTGCAGAACGGCCGCTACGTCTACGCCGGCAACACCGTTCCGGCCGACATCGCGGTGCTCGGTGACATCATCGACGCGGAACCCGTGGTCGTCCGGCAGCCCCGCTTCTCGTACTTCGACCCCGGATATCAGGAATTCCGGGCGGCCAACGCATCGCGGGCCGGAGTCCTCTACCAGGGTGCGAACGACGGCATGCTGCACGCCTTCGACGTGAACACGGGCAAGGAACTCTGGGCCTACGTGCCGGGGCTCGTGTATCCGAATCTCGCGAACCTCGCGGATCGCGAACGGTTCAGCCACCACTATTTCGTCGACGGTACGCCCGCGGTCGGAGACGTGGATTTCTCGACGACCGGAGGCGCCTCGTCGGGAACCCCCGCCTGGCACACCCTGCTGGTTGGCGGGCTGCGCAAGGGCGGCTTCGGCTTCTATGCGCTCGACGTCACGAACGGACAGAGCGGCACGGAAACGACCGTTGCCAACCGCGTGCTCTGGGAATTCCCGAGCGCCGGCACGGACGCCCAGGATCCGTCGATCCGCGCGAACGTCGGTTACAGCTTCGGACGCCCGATCATCGCGAAGACGCGCGCGGCGGGCTGGGTGGTCATCGTGACGTCGGGCTACAACAACGGCACCGACTCGACCGCGACCGGATCGAGCGGGGGGGACGGCAAGGGCTACCTGTACGTCCTCAATCCGCGCAACGGCAACGTGATCGCCACGCTCACGACGAACGCGGGCACGCCCGACAATCCCAGCGACCTCGCGTACGTGTCGGCATTCGCGCAGAGACCCGACGTGGACGCGACGATCGAGGCCGTCTACGGCGGCGATCTCTTCGGCAACGTGTGGCGATTCGACCTGTCCGGCGCGACCGTATCGTCGTGGTCCGTCTCGAAGCTCGCCGAACTGCGGGCACCCGACAACGGCGTCCAGCCCGTCACCTCGGAACCCGAGCTCGGCGTGATTCAGGGCAAGCGGGTCGTGTTCGTGGGGACGGGCCAGTACCTCGGCGAGAGCGACGCGCTGAATTCCCCGACCGTCGACACGGAGCGCGCACAGCGCACGATGAGCATGTACGCGCTGCGCGATGACCTCGCCCCCGGTGGAACGACCTCGCCACTCATCCCGACACCGACCCGTGACCAGCTCGTCACGCAGACCGTGACGAAGACCGGAACGAGCGCGGACATCACGCAGACGCCCGTCGATTTCCGGGCGGCCTCCACGAGCGGATGGGTGCTCGACTTTCCGACGGTCGGCGAGCGCCTCGTTGCAAATCCCGTCCTCTCGAGCGGCGTGCTCTCGCTCGTCACGATCACCCCGGACAACGCCGATCCGTGCAGCCCCGGCGGAAGCAGCTGGATCTACTTCCTCGATTTCGCCACGGGAGGCCGGGTGATTGGCGCGACGTTTGCTGGCATCCGGATCGGCAACGTGCTTGCGAGTCGTGCAGTGCTCGTGCGCGTACGGGACGGCATCGTCGGGATCGTCAGGACGTCCGGCGGAAGTTCCGACCAGAACGGCGGAATCGAATCCTTTCAGCAACCGTCGCCGCCATCCGGTTCGACCGGTCACAGGATCTCCTGGCGCGAGATTCCGGATACCTTCGACGCGCAGTGATACGGCGCGCGGCGCCTCCACGCTGCGCGCCCTTTCCGTGACCGTGCGCGGGGTCCTCCCCCGCGCACGCCTTCGGGCCTGCTGAAACAGGCCCGACGCCGGGTGCAAATCCTCAAGTTCTGTCAGTTTCGTCCGTTATTTTCCGTGGGCGAATGCATCGCCCTGGGCTGTTCCGATTGGTCTGAAAGCCCCTGACCGTCTCGCGACGGAAAGGGACTGTCGAGACGGACGTCGTTCCTTCGACACGTCGTGATCGGGAAGCCGGAATCCGAGCGTTTCGAGGACGATGAGCATGAGCGTGGGGCACACCTGTATCAAACGGCTGCTGGCACAGGCCGTCATCTTCAGTCTCACCTGGGCACAACTGGCAGCGGCGGCGACCGATCTCGGCGACGTCCCCATGGCGACGCAGGGACGCGCCAAACCCAACCTCATCCTCGTCGTGGACGACTCGGGTTCGATGGACGGGGAATTCCTGCCGACCAAGGGATACTCCACGAACGACGGCGCCGCCTGGTGGAACACGACGAGCCGGTCATTCATCGGTTATTCGTCGGACGGATCGTCCGACATCTGGCTCGGCGGGGGCAGCACACCGAGCACGGGTGGCACCGGGTTCTTCAATACCTCGCCGCCGACCGGGCCGATCAACTTCAACCAGGCCGGCAACTCCAGTTCGACCTGGAAGAAGTACGTCTATCTTTTTCCGAACGGACAGTGCGGATCCAACTGCGATACGCGCGGATACGCCGACGCCTCGAACGATCACTTCGCGATCCCGCCCACCCGCGAGTTCGGCTGGGCGCGGAGTCATCTCTACAACGCGCAGTACTACAACCCGTCGATCAACTACGAACCCTGGCGGCCCTACAACAACGGCAGCACGACCAGCACGCCGACTAGCTACGACAGCTCGTCGGCGTGGTCCGCGGTGAGAAGCCATCCGATCTACCCGACGTCGGGCAGCCCCACGACGATCGATCTCACCTCCAACGTTCCGGAGCCCGGCGACAGTTACGCCGGGAACCGGGTGTTCGTGATGTACACCGGGATGATCCTGCCGGCCGGATCCCGCTACCGGCTGTGCCGCCAGGACGGCGCCTACTGCGGTTCGTGGACGAACGGCCCGAGCAGCAACGACGTCTGCCTGGTGTCCGGCTCGTCCGACACTGCCTCCTACTGCCACTTCGCCTCCCTCTACGGTGTCAGCTCGACACTCGCCGTCGGTACGTCCGGCGGCTATCCGCAACGCGTCGAAGCCCAGATCTCGTACTACCCGACGACCTACTGGATCAAGTCGTCCAGTACCGGCACGCTGCAGGCGGACGAGGCGTACGGCCCCGACGGTCAGCGCATCAAGCGCGTCGAGATCCGCTCCTCCACGCCCAGCTACACCAAGGCTGCCACGCGCACCGACTGCGCGGGCGCGACCTGCTCCTACGCCGAGGAGATGACGAACTTCGCGAACTGGTGGGGCTACTACCGCAAGCGTCACATGATGCTGAACGGCGCACTCGGGCTCGCCTTCGATCAGCTCACGGGCCTGCGCGCGGGCTATTTCCTGTTCAACAGCCTGTCCAACGTGACCATGCGTGATTTCGACAACTCGTCGGACACGCAGAACGCGAAGCGACTGCTCTACGATCTCTACAGGACCAAGGGGACGGGCGGCACGCCGACGCGCGATGCCCTCGAGTACGCGGGACGCCAGTTCCAGCGCACGGACTCGAATGCACCGATCAATGCGGTGTGCCAGTTCAACGCAGCCTTCGTGATCACCGACGGCTTCGCGAGCAACAACGCACCGCCCACGTCGTTCAGCAACGTCGATGGCGACTCGTCGAACCGGTTCACGATCCCGTACGACGTGAACAACGCCGACCTCAACTACACGGACGCCACGCCCGCGGGCAACATCCCGCTGCCGCCCACCGACCCGCTGCCGTCCGTGACGGTCACGCCGGTACATCCGTTCGCGGACAGCGAGTCGAACACGCTCGCCGACATCGCGATGTACTTCTATTCGAACAACGTGCGACCGGATCTCAGCAAACGGCAGGTCTCGATCGAACGGAGCAACGAGGGCCCGGACTCGGACCGCAACGACTACCTGCACATGAACACCTACGCCCTGGGGCTCGGCGTGCAGGGCATGCTGTTCGGCCGCACCGACACGGCGGACCTCATCAAGATCAACGAGAATCCCTTCGATACGTCCGTCTCGTGGAGCTGGCCGAACGTGCGCAGCGGCTCCGGATACGTGAACCGCCACCCGGCTGCCATCGACGAGCTCTGGCACGCCACGATCGACGGTCGGGGCATGATGCTCTCGGCGAGCTCTCCCGAGGAAACGCGAGTCGGGGTGGTCGACATCGTGAACAACGTCGGCGCCAAGGGAGGTGCGGGCGCGGCGGTGGCCGTGGCCAATCCGAACGTCGTGCCCGGTGACAACTACTCGTACGCGTCGAGCTACAACTCCGGCCCCTGGTCCGGTGACATCAACAAGTACGCCATCGACACGTCGACCGGCGCGGTCGGCACGACGCCGCTTTGGAGCCCCTCCCCGCAGAAGCAGCTGGCAACCCGCCTGCCCGGGACGCGCGTGATCGCTTCCTACGACGGCTCCTCGGGCATCCCGTTCGAGTGGACGGACCTCACCGCTGCGCAGAAATCGGTGCTCACCTCCACGGTGGGCGGCGTGACCGCCTCCGACCCCGACGTGCTCGCGTTCCTGCGCGGCGACCGCTCGCTCGAGGTGGAGCGCTTCCGTTCGCGTGGGCCGCGACCGCAGATCGATCCTGCCACCGGTGACTATGCGGTGAGCAACGGCAAGTACGTGTACCAGAACAACAGGATTCCCGACGACATCGCGGTGCTCGGAGACATCGTGAACGGGGAGCCGGTGGTGGTTCGCGGGCCGCGTTTCAGCTACTTCGACAACGGCTACCAGGACTTCAAGACCACCTACGCATCGCGCACCGGAGTCGTCTACCAGGGTGCCAACGACGGCATGCTGCACGCCTTCGACGCGACGACCGGCGCCGAGCTGTGGGCGTACGTGCCGAGCCTGCTGTTCGGCAACCTGCGCAACCTCTCGGACCGGCTCTCGTTTCACCATCTCTACTACGTGGACGGCACGCCCTCGGTCGGGGACATCGACTTCTCCTACACGCCGGGCGCTAATCTGTCGTCGCCGGGCACGCCCGACTGGCGCACGGTCCTCGTGAGCGGTCTCAGGAAGGGAGGTTTCGGCTACTTCGCGATCGACGTCACGAACCCGACCATGGGTAACGAGGCCTCCCTAGCGTCGAAGGTGCTCTGGGAATTCCCGAGCGCAGCCACCGATCTCGCCGACCCGACCATCCGCCCGAACGTCGGTTACAGCTTCGGCAAGCCGCTCATCGTGAAGACTCGCGCCGCGGGCTGGGTCGTGGTGGTGTCGTCCGGTTACAACAACGGGACAGGTACCGGCTCGAGCGGAGGCGACGGCGTGGGCCGGGTATGGATTCTCAATCCGGTCAACGGAAACGTCATCAAGGAACTCTCCACGAACGTGGGCTCCTCGAGTTCGCCGAGCGGTCTCGCGCACCTGTCCGCCTTCGCGCAGCGAGGAGACGTGGACGCCACCACCGATGCCGTCTATGGGGGCGACCTGCGCGGCAACGTCTGGCGTTTCGATCTCTCCGGTGCCTCCACGACCAGCTGGTACGTCGCGAAGGTCGCCACGCTGAAGGACGGAACCGGACAGACACAGCCTGTGACGGTGGAGCCCGAACTCGGGGTCATCCAGAACAAGCGGGTGATCTTCGTCGGCACGGGCGAGTACCTCGGTGACAGCGACGTGCTGAACAGCGCGACCGAGAACACGTCGGTCTCGCGCCAGACACAGAGCTTCTATGCACTGCGCGACGACCCGAGCTACACGTCGATCTCGACGCCGCTGATTTCCGGACGCTCCGCACTGCAGCAGCAGACGGCAACCAAGACTGCGGACAGCGTGGACATCACGTCCACGAACGTGAGCTTCGTCGACAAGTCGGGATGGTTCTTCGACCTGCCCGATACCGGCGAGCGCGTGGTCACGAACCCGGTACTCTCCGGTGGCGTGCTCGCCTTCACGTCGAACATCCCGGACGGTTCCGATGCGTGCAATCCGGGAGGCAGCAGCTGGCTGTACTTCGTCGACTACGCGACCGGCGGCACGATCTCCGGAGCTACCTCCGCAGGGTCCAAGCTCGGCAGCTTCCTGTCGAGTCGCCCGGTCCTGATCAAGCTCCCGTCCGGAGAGATCGTCGGTCTGGTCCGGACGTCCAACGCGAGCACCGTCAACAAGGACCTCCCGTCGAAGCCGAACTCGACCACCGGCAGGCGGGTCTCGTGGCGCGAGGTTCCCGACACGAACGAGGTACCGTGATCTTCGGCGGCATCCGCCCACCCCGGGCGGGTGCCGCCGGTCAGGCGACGAGCGTCTTCGGCAGCGGGAACGTGATGTCCTCGACGACGCCGTCGAGCTCGCTCACGGTCGTGGCGCCGAACGTGCGCAGTCGTTCCACGACGGCCCGCACGAGCACTTCGGGTGCGGAAGCACCGGCCGTGACACCGACGGTCGCCACGTCGGCGACCCACTCGCGCTTCAGGTCTTCTGCAGCGTCGACCCGATAGGCCGGACGACCGGAGAGCCGGGCCACCTCCGTGAGGCGGTTGGAGTTCGAGCTGTTCGGCGAACCCACGACGATCACGACGTCCGCCTCACGGGCAAGCGCCTTCACGGCATCCTGCCGGTTCTGCGTCGCATAGCAGATGTCGTCCTTCTTCGGGCCGACGATGTCGGGGAAACGACGCTTCAGCGCCTGGATCACCGCCTTCGCGTCGTCCACGGAGAGCGTCGTCTGCGTCACGTAGGCCAGCTTGCGAGGGTCGCTCACCTGGACACGTTCGGCGTCCTCCACCGTCTCGACGAGATACATGCCACCCGCGCTCTGTCCCATGGTGCCTTCCACCTCCGGGTGGCCGCGATGACCGATCATGACGATCTCGCGCCCCTGATCCCGCATGCGCGACACTTCGACGTGCACCTTCGTCACGAGGGGACACGTCGCGTCGAACACGCGCAGCCCGCGCGCGTCCGCTTCGTCGCGCACGCGGCGGGAGACGCCGTGCGCACTGAAGACCGCGGTCGAGCCTTCCGGGATCCCCTCGACCTCGTCGACGAAGATGGCGCCCTTCCGGCGCAGGTCGTCCACGACGAACTTGTTGTGCACCACCTCGTGACGGACGTAGATGGGCGCGCCGTGGATCGCGAGCGCGCGCTCGACGATCTCGATCGCGCGGTCGACACCTGCGCAGAAACCTCTCGGATTGGCCAGCAAGACTTTCATGTCGGTTCTCCCGCGACGGGGTCGGCGTGGCGCTCGCGGTCACCCGCGGGGCGGCCGGGCCGACGTCTTCTCATCGCACGTTCTGGGCGGGCGCATTCATCCGGCGCCCGAGGAAACTGTCGAGAATCAGCAGCCCCGCTCCGCACGTTATCGCGGAGTCCGCGAGATTGAATGCGGGCCACGAATATTCCCGGATGTGGAAATGCAGGAAGTCGACCACGGCGTGGATCAGGAAGCGGTCGATCAGGTTGCCGATGGCACCACCCAGGATCAGCGCAAGCGCGGTCGCGAAGACGAGCCGCCTGCGGTGCCGGATGATCAGGAAGGTCATGAATGCGGAGGCCGCGAGCGCGATGACGATGAACAGGTCGCGCTGCCAGCCGGAAGCCGACGACAGCAGGCTGAACGCCGCCCCGGGGTTGAACACCAGCACGAGGTCGAAGAAGGAGGTCACGCGCACGGACTCCCCATAGGCGAGTGCCTGCTGCACGAGGTGTTTCGTCCACTGGTCTGCCGCGGCGACCGCCGCCGCGAGCGCGAACCATCGCCCCGCCTCAAGCATGCGTGCGCGCCTCGCCCGTGCCGTGAAGATTCGACACGCACCGGCCGCAGAGCTCCGGGTGTCCCGCGTCGCTCCCGACGTCCTCGCGGTAATGCCAGCACCGCGCGCACTTGGCGAACGCGCTCGGCACCACGCGGATGAACTCCTGATCGGGAGCATCCACCGCCTCGAGCGCGACCCGCGACGTGATCAGCACGAAGCGCAGATCGTCGGCGAGGCTCGCGCAGGACTGGTACCGGTGACCATGCAGCGCGAGTTCCACCTCGGCCTGGAGCGAGGAGCCGACATTCCCGGCGGCCCGCACCTCCTCGATGCTCTTCTGGACCTCCGCCCTCACGTCGCGCACGGTGCGCCACTTCTCGAGCAGCGCTTCTTCCCCGGGCACGACCGGCAGTTCGTACCAGGTGTGCAGGAACACGCTGTCCGCGGCGTCGCCGGTGATCACGTTCCAGGCTTCCTCGGCGGTGAACGTGAGCACCGGTGCCATGAGGCGCAGCAGGCTCTGCGTGAGGTGCCAGAGCACCGACTGCGCGGCGCGGCGCGGGCGACCCGCTGCAGCGGTCGTGTAGAGACGGTCCTTCAGGATGTCGAGGTAGAAGCCTCCGAGGTCCTCGGAACAGAACGTCTGGATGCGCTGCACCACCGTGTGGAACTCGTATCGGTCGTAGGCGGACGCGACGTCGTTCTGGAGTACCCGCGTGAGCGCGAGCGCGAATCGGTCGATCTCGAGCCAGTCCTCCACGGGCAGGAGATCGCGCGCCGGATCGAAGTCCGAGACGTTCGCGAGCAGGAAGCGCAGCGTGTTGCGGATGCGCCGATAGCTCTCGACGACGCGCTTCAGGATCTCGTCCGAGATCGACAGTTCGCCGGAGTAGTCGGTCGCAGCGACCCAGAGCCGCAGGATCTCGGCACCGAGCGTGTCGGCCACCTTCTGGGGCAGGATGACGTTGCCGAGCGACTTGCTCATCTTCCGTCCGGTCCCGTCCACGACGAATCCGTGCGTGAGCAGCTGACGGTAGGGCGCGCGGCCGTCGATGGCACAGCCCGTCAGCAGCGAGGACTGGAACCATCCGCGGTGCTGGTCGGAGCCTTCCAGATACAGGTCGGCGGGCTTCGCGAGGTCGTCGCGGCGCTCGAGCACGCTCACGTGCGTGGTACCAGAATCGAACCAGACGTCGAGCGTGTCCGGAAGCTTGTCGTAGTGCTCGGCCTCGTCACCGAGCAGTTCGCGCGCGTCGAGCGCGAACCAGGCCTCGATGCCGGCCTGTTCCACGCGCTGCGCCACTTCCTCGAAGAGCGCCAGGGTGCGGGGATGCGGCTCGCCGGTCTTGCGGTGCACGAACAGCGCCATCGGCACGCCCCAGTTGCGCTGACGGGACACGCACCAGTCCGGACGGTTGCCGATCATCGCGTCGAGTCGGGCGCGCCCCCAGGACGGGAAGAATTCCGTCGCGCCGACCGCCTGCGCCGCGATCTCGCGCAGGGAGCGATCGTCCGTTCCGGGATGGTCCATCCCGATGAACCACTGGTGCGTCGCGCGGAAGATGACGGGGGTCTTGTGACGCCAGCAGTGGGGATAGCTGTGTTCGTAGGCGACGTTGTTGAGGAGCAGTGTCTTCTCCTCCAGGACGCCGATGACGGTCTTGTTGCCCTCCCAGACGGTCTGCCCGCCCACGAGCGGGATCGCCTCGTCGAAGCGGCCGTCGGGGCCGACGGGATTCGCGATCGGAAGGTCGTACTTCTGCCCGACCACGAAATCCTCCACGCCGTGCGCAGGCGCGGTGTGGACGAGCCCCGTGCCTGCGTCGAGCGTCACGTGATCGCCCAGAATGACGGGCACCCTGCGCGGCTGGAACGGGTGCCAGAACTCGAGCCGCTCGAGCTGGGCGCCAGGCACGGTCCCGACGATGCGGTAGTCCGCGATGCCGTAGCGTTCCATGCAGGACGTGACGAGTTCCGCCGCGAGCAGGAGATAGAAGCGCTCGCAGTCCACGAGCGCGTACTCGAACTCCGGATGGACGGAGATCGCCTGGTTGGCGGGCAGCGTCCACGGTGTCGTGGTCCAGATCACCGCGTAACCGGGTTTCGGCAGATGCGTGAATCCGAAAGGCCGCGCGAGCTCGCTCGCGTCCTTCGCCGGAAAGGCGACATCGATGGCCGGCGACGTGCGCGTCTCGTACTCCACCTCGGCCTCGGCGAGTGCGGACCGGCAGTCGAGACACCAGTGGACGGGCTTGGCGCCCGGGTACAGGAACCCCTTCCGGTAGATGCGGCCGAGCGACCGGATGATGTCCGCTTCGGTCCGATACGCCATCGTGAGGTAGGGATCGTCCCACTGGCCCAGCACCCCGAGGCGCACGAAGTCCGCCTTCTGCCGGGCGATCTGCGACTCGGCGTACGCGCGGCACAGACGTCTGAACTCGTTCGCCTCGACGCCCTTCCCGTGCTGCTTCTCGACCTGGTGCTCGATGGGCAGGCCGTGGCAGTCCCAGCCGGGCACGTAGGGCGCATCGAAGCCGGCGAGCGTCCGGCTCTTCACGATGATGTCCTTCAGCACCTTGTTGACGGCGTGGCCGATGTGGATGTCACCGTTCGCGTAGGGCGGACCATCGTGGAGGATGAACCGGGGCCGCCCCCGCGACGCTTCGCGAATGCGGCGGTAGAGCCCGCTCTCCTGCCACTGGCGCACCCAGCCGGGTTCGCGCCGCGCGAGATCGCCTCGCATCGGAAACGGTGTGTCGGGAAGGTTGAGCGTGTTCTTGTAGTCGGCCATGGAAATGAAGAAGTCTCGAGAAACGGTTTGTCAGACGGCCGCCAGGCCCGCATGCCGGCGATCGAAGTAGGTCCTCGTGTCGCGAACGTCCTGCTCGATCCGAGACCGGAGGGCGTCGAGGCTGGGGTACTTCTCCTCGTCTCGCAGCTTGTGGAGGAAATCCACCCGGACGCGGCGCCCGTAGAGGTCCCCCGTGAAGTCCAGCAGGAACACCTCGAGCGTCGCGCGTCCGGTGTCCGACACCGTGGGCCGCACGCCGAGGCTCGCGGCGCCCTGTACCGGTGCATCGCGGACACCGGACACCTCGACCGCGAAGATCCCGAGCAGCGGCGGGCGATTCAGCCGCATCCGGACGTTCGCGGTCGGGAATCCGAGTTCGCGGCCGATGCGGTCGCCTCCCACGACACGGCCCGTGATCGCGTAGGGCCGGCCCAGCAGCCGTTCCGCGCGGACCAGATCACCCGACGCCAGCGCGTCACGCACCGCCGTGCTCGACACGCGGATGCCATGGGCCTCGACGCTGTGCATCCCTTCGACGGTCATGCCCGCAGCCGGACCGAGCCGTTCGAGCAGCGCCAGATCTCCCGCCCTGCGCGCACCGAACCGGAAGTCGTCGCCGACCAGCAGCCACTGCACCGCAAGGCTTTCCACGAGCACGTGCCGGACGAAATGTCCCGGCGACTGACCCGCGAACCGTGCGTCGAAGCGGCAGACGTAGACACGATCGACGCCGAGGTCCCCGAGATATTCCACCTTGTCTCGAAGCGCGGTCAGGCGCGCGGGAGCGTCGGTCGGTGCGAAGAACTCGCGCGGGTGCGGCTCGAAGGTCATCACCGCGGCCGGCAGGCCCCGCTCGCGCGCAGCCGCGCGCAGCCGCGCCACCATGGCCTGATGGCCCAGGTGGACACCGTCGAAGTTGCCGATGGTGAGCGCTATGGGCGTGTCGGCCCGCGCCGGGATGCCACGAAAGAACCGCATGATTCACAACATCAAAAGTCTGGATTCTAGCCCGCATTGCCTGCGGGGCGCGAGGATGGCGAGAGGCGTTCCCGCGCCCGTCGGGCCGCTCCGGCGTTTCCGCCTCACGAGGCACGCTTCTGGAAGTCGCTCACCCGGAAGCCGAGCAGCCACAGCGCCCCGAAGTACGTCCCCGCGCCGAGCACGACCAGGCCCGAGAGACGGAGCGCCCGCGCGACGACCGGTCCGTGGTGCCAGAACTCGTCCGGACCGACCGTCACGCCGAGGACGATGCCCATCACGGCGACGGCCACCGCCAGGCGCACCAGGAATCGTCTCCAGCCCTGCTCCGGCCGGTAGATGCCCTTCTGGCGCAGCTTCCGGTACAGGAGCGTCGCGTTCACGCACGCGCCGAGACCGATCGCGAGCGCGA
Source organism: Betaproteobacteria bacterium (assembly GCA_016125475.1). Lineage (GTDB taxonomy): Bacteria > Pseudomonadota > Gammaproteobacteria > Burkholderiales. The sequence goes on along the minus strand of WGLR01000005.1, from coordinate 63,847 downwards.
GCCCCGCGTGACGGAGCGGGAACACGAAGGCGAGGTTCAGGAGCTGCGTGATCACGAGCGTCGCGACGCCGATGCGCACCGGGGTCCGGATGTCCTGACGGGCGTAGAAACCGGGCGCAAGCACCTTCACGAGGATCAGCCCGAGCAGCCCGATGCTGTAGGCGACCAGCGCGCGCCGGGTCATCTCGACGTCTTCCGCACCGAAAGCGCCGTGCTGGAAGAGCGTGGCAACGAGCGGTACCGCGAGCACGGCCAGCGCGAGCGTCGCGGGGGCTGCGAGCATCAGCGTGAGCCGCAGCCCCCAGTCGAGCAGGTGCGAGTACTCCTCCGTCGAGCCGCTCGCGTGGCTCCTGGCGAGGCTCGGGAGCAGGATCGTGCCGAGCGCGACGCCGAGCACGCCGGTCGGGAACTCCATGAGCCGGTCGGCGTAATACAGCCAGGAGACCGAGCCGGTGGCGAGGAACGACGCGAAGATGCTGTTCAGCAGCAGCGACACCTGGCTCACCGACACCCCGAAAATCGCCGGCCCCATCAGCCGGAGGATGCGCCAGACCCCCTCGTCGCGCAGGTTCAGGCGGAACCGCGGGAACATGCCGATCCGGGCGAGGAACGGCAGCTGGAAGGCGAGCTGCAGCACGCCACCGACGAACACAGCGGCCGCGAGCGCGATGACCGGCGGGTCGAAGTACGGCGCGAGGAACAGCGCGAACGTGATGAACGAGACGTTCAGGAGCGTGGGCGTGAAGGCCGGTATCGAGAAGCGGCTCCAGGTGTTGAGAACGGCGCCCGACAGCGACGACAGCGAGATGAACAGGATGTACGGGAACGTGATGCGCAGGAGTGCGACGGTCGTCTGGAACTTGTCGGGCGACGAGACGAACCCGGGCGCGCTCAGATAGACGATGACGGGCGCCCCGATCACGCCGAGGACCGTCACGCAGACGAGCACGAGCGCGAGCAGCGTCGCGACGTGATCGACGAGTTCGCGCGTGGCGTCCTCGCCGCGGCGGCCCTTGTATTCCGCGAGCACCGGCACGAAGGCCTGCGAGAACGCCCCCTCCGCGAAGATGCGACGCAGGAGGTTCGGGAGCTTGAACGCGACGAAGAACGCATCGGTGGCGAGCCCGGCCCCGAACGTGCGGGCGATCACGGCGTCGCGGATGAATCCCAGGATGCGGGACAACAGCGTCATGCTGCTGACCGTGGCCAGCGCCTTGAGTAGATTCACTCGGAAGATCGAACTCGATGTTGGCCCGGACGGCCGACCTGCCCTTCCGCCTGCCGACCCGGGAGAGGCTCGCCGGAACCTTGCACCGTCCGCGAAAGGCCGGTAGTATCGCGCACTTTTCCCGCAATTCCCAAGGATTCAGAGGAAACATGGCCAATTCGGCTCAAGCACGCAAGCGTGCCCGACAGGCGGAAACCCGCCGGCAGCACAATGCCAGCCTGCGCTCCGAGATGCGCACGGCCATCAAGAAAGTCCGCAAGGCCATCGGCGCGGGCGACAAGACTGCGGCCCAGGCGGTCTTCCGTGAAAGCCAGGCCGTGATCGACTCGATCTCGCGCAAGGGCATGTTCCACCTGAACACGGCAGCCCGCTGCAAGAGCCGCCTGTCGAGCGCGATCAAGGCGATGCCCTGAGGCAGGGCACGCCACCCGAGACGCCGCCGAGGCACTGCCTGGCGGCGTTTTTGTTTTCGGTTCGGGCGGTGAACGCGCGCCCAAGTATGTGACGCGCCTGAAACTCTGCTTGCACGCACGGACGGAATCGGGAAAATATGTCCGCTTGAGCGGAAGGGGTCCACGGCGGCGCTATGGCCGCCGTGTGCTTTTTTGGAGGTTCGCCAAGATGCACCTGATGAACAACTACGGCCGCCTGCCCGTGGCTTTCTCCCACGGTGACGGCGTCTGGCTGTGGGACACCGATGGCAAGCAGTACCTCGACGCGATCACCGGCATCGCCGTGACGGGCGTGGGCCACGCCCATCCGCGACTCGTGCGGGCGATCTCCGAGCAGGCCGGTCGGCTGATCCACGCCTCGAACCTCTACCGCATTCCCGAGCAGGAACGTCTGGCCGACCGGCTCGCCGCGATCTCCGGCATGGACCGGGTGTTCTTCTGCAACTCCGGCTGCGAGGCGAACGAGGCCGCGATCAAGATCGCGCGCCTGCACGGCCACCAGAAAGGTATCGACCAGCCGGTGATCGTCGTGATGGAGAAGTCCTTTCACGGCCGTACGATGGCGACGCTGTCCGCCACCGGCAACCGGAAGGTGCAGGCCGGCTTCGAACCGCTCCTCGCGGGCTTCGCGCGGGTCCCCTACGACGATCGCGCCACGATCGCGCACGTGGCGGAAACCAACAAGAACGTCGTGGCCGTCCTCGTCGAACCGGTGCAGGGCGAAGGCGGCGTGAACGTGCCCGACGACGGCTATCTCGCCTTCCTGCGGGAGTTGTGCGACGCGCACGGCTGGCTGCTGATGCTCGACGAGGTCCAGAGCGGCATGGGAAGAACCGGCAAGTGGTTCGCCCATCAATGGTGCGGGATCGAAGCCGACGTGATGACCCTCGCGAAGGGTCTCGGCAACGGCTTTCCGATCGGCGCCTGTCTTGCCAGGGGCAGTGCCGCGGAGGCATTCACGCCCGGCAAGCACGGCTCGACTTTCGGCGGCAATCCCCTCGCCTGCGTGGCGGCCCAGACGACGCTCGACATCATCGACGAGGAAGGGCTGATCGAGAATGCGTCCCGCATGGGTCAGCTCATCCGTGACGGCCTCGCCGACAGCCTGCGGGGGCTCGGCGCCGTGCGCGAGATCCGGGGCAAGGGGCTCATGATCGGGATCGAACTCGACCGCCCCTGCGGCGAGATCGTGCGCAACGGCCTGGATGCAGGCATCCTCGTCAACGTGACCGCGGACACGGTGGTGCGCATGCTCCCGCCGCTCGTCATCCGGCAACCGGAAGCGACCCGGCTGGTCGAGCAGGTGTCCGAACTCATCCACGCCTTCGTGCGTACCAACGAACCAGTCCCCGCCGCCGGGTAGTCCGCCGGGTCGCGGGGCACGGGCCAGACCATGTCGACCACGAAGCATTTTCTGCAGTTCAAGGACCTCTCTTCGGAAGAGGTCGAGCACCTTTTCGAACGCACGCGCTGGATCAAGGAGCGGTTCCTGCGCTACGAGCGCTACTGGCCGCTCGCCGACCGCACGCTCGTGATGATCTTCGAGAAGGCCTCCACACGCACGCGGCTCTCGTTCGAGGCGGGCATGCACCAGCTCGGAGGCACGGCCATATACCTGAACACGCGCGACACGCAGCTCGGCCGGGGTGAACCCGTCGAGGACGCTGCGCAGGTCATCTCGCGCATGTGCGACATCGTGATGATCCGGACCTTCGAGCAGGAGATCGTGGAGCGTTTCGCCCGCAACTCGCGCGTGCCGGTGATCAACGGGCTCACGAACGAGTATCACCCCTGCCAGACCCTCGCGGACATCTTCACCTACGTGGAGCACCGGGGGCCGATCCGCGGCAAGACCGTCGCGTGGATCGGCGACTCGAACAACGTCTGCAACACCTGGCTGCAGGCCGCCGAGGTGCTGGACTTCAACGTGCACGTGTCGACGCCGCGCGGGTATGAAGTGGAACCCGAGCGCGCGGGGCTCTACGGCACCGACCACTACGAGCAGTTCAGCGACCCGATGGCAGCCGCGAGAGATGCCGACCTCGTCACGACCGACGTCTGGACGAGCATGGGCTTCGAGGCCGAGAACGACGAACGCCGCCGCGCGTTCCAGGACTGGCAGGTGGACGTCGACATGATGCGCGTCGCGCGGCCGGACGCCCTGTTCATGCACTGTCTGCCGGCACACCGCGGCGAGGAAGTCGCCGCGGAGGTCATCGACGGACCGCAGAGCGTGGTCTGGGAGGAAGCCGCGAATCGCATGCACACGCAGAAGGCTCTTCTCGAATACCTGCTCCTCGGGCATGTCTGACGGCCCGCGCGCATCGTGCGGCACCGGTCGCGGCACGTGCGCACCCTTCCATTGATCCCGGAGATGTCGCGATGACCTTCCGCAAGTGCTTCAAGTCGCTTCTCGGTGCCTTCCTGATCCTGGCAGCCTGCGCCGCGTTCGCGCGCGACGACAACTTCATCACGGATCAGAACGGCTGCAGGATCTACAATCCGGTGCCCCGCCCCGAGGAAACCGTGACGTGGTCGGGCGGCTGCAAGGATGGATTCGCAGAGGGCAAGGGCGTCCTGCAGTTCTTTCTCTCCGGCATCGCCGACGAGTCCTACGAAGGCGAGATGAAGGGCGGCTACGCAGACGGGCACGGCACCCAGATGATGGTCGACGGCGGACGCTACGAGGGCGAGTGGTCGCACAGCAAGCAGAACGGCCAGGGGACCTACTACGCCGCGGACGGCAGCATCTACGAAGGCGCCTGGAAGAACGGCAAGCCCGACGGCTTCGGCACGCTGCGCACGCCCGAAGGGCGTGTACTGCGCGGCCAGTGGGTCGACGGCCAGTTCCAGCGGGAGATCGAGGACGACCCGAACCGGACCTGAGCCGTATGCCCGGGGAAGCCGCCCCCGGTCACCGCGCACGCCCGTGTTCCGGATCCCCCGCATGCGGCGACCCTGAACCCCGTGCACCCGAATCGAAAACCATCACTCACCATCAGCAGCCGAACATGTCAGACATCAAGAAAGTGGTTCTCGCCTACTCGGGCGGGCTCGATACCTCGGTAATCCTCAAGTGGCTCCAGGACGTGTACGAGTGCGAGGTCGTGACCTTCACGGCCGACATCGGACAGGGCGAGGAAGTCTCGCCCGCCCGCAAGAAGGCTCTGCAGTTCGGCATCAAGCGCGCCAACATCTTCATCGAGGACCTGCGCGAGGAGTTCGTGCGTGACTTCGTATTTCCGATGTTCCGTGCGAACACCGTCTACGAGGGCGAGTACCTCCTCGGCACCTCGATCGCGCGCCCGCTCATCGCGAAGCGGCTCGTCGAGATCGCGAAACAGGTCGGCGCCGATGCGATTTCCCACGGCGCCACCGGCAAGGGCAACGACCAGGTCCGGTTCGAACTCGGTGCGTACGCGCTCATGCCGAACGTCAAGGTCATCGCGCCCTGGCGCGAATGGGACCTCCTGTCGCGGGAAAAGCTGCTCGCGTACGCCGACGAGCACAAGATCCCCGTCGACTTCAAGAAGCGGCGTGGCGGCGCGCCCTATTCCATGGACGCGAACCTCCTGCACATCTCCTACGAGGGCGGCATCCTGGAGGATCCGAACTTCACGCCCGAGGAGTCCATGTGGCGGATCACGGTCTCGCCCGAAAAGGCTCCGAACCGTCCGCAGATCGTGGAACTCACCTACGAGAAGGGCGACATCGTCGCGATCGACGGCAAGCGCATGACGCCGGGCAAGGTGCTCGCCGCGCTGAACACCATCGGCGGGCAGCACGGCATCGGGCGCCTCGACATGGTCGAGAACCGCTACGTCGGCATGAAGTCCCGGGGCTGCTACGAAACGCCCGGTGGCACGATCATGCTCAAGGCGCACCGCGCGATGGAATCGATCACGCTCGACCGCGAGGTACTCGCACTGAAGGACGACCTCATGCCGCGGTATGCGCGGATGATCTACAACGGCTACTGGTTCAGCCCCGAACGCGAGCTGCTCCAGGGTCTGATCGACGCGTCCCAGGCCACGGTCAACGGCACGGTCCGGCTCAAGCTCTACAAGGGCACCATCATGTGTGTCGGCCGCGAGTCGAAGGATTCGCTGTTCGACACGAAGATCGCCACGTTCGACGACGACCAGGGTGCCTACGACCAGAAGGACGCCGCCGGTTTCATCAAGCTGAACGCGCTCCGGATGCGCATTGCCGCCTCCAAGAGCAGGAGCCGGCGTGCCCCTGCACGGCGGCGTCGCACGTGAGGCCGGCCGCGATGGATCGCTTCGAGAACGTCTCCGTGGTGAAGAAGGCGAACGTCTATTTCGGCGGCCGGTGCGTGAGTCACTCGATCGAGTTCCCGGACGGCACCAGGAAGTCCGTCGGCGTCATCTTTGCGGGCACACTCGAGTTTCGCACGGGTGCCCCGGAAGTCATGGAACTCAACGCGGGACGATGCCGCGTGCGGCTGTCCGGGCAGTCCGACTGGCAGGAATTCGGGGCCGGTGACCGCTTCGAGGTACCCGCGAACTCCTCGTTCGACATCGAGACGCTGGAGATGGTGGACTATGTCTGCCACTACGGCGCCTGAGCCCCGCACCGGCGTCCGGCCATGACCACGATCGCAGTCGTTCGCAAGCAGGGTGTCGCGGCGATCGCCGCCGACACGCTCACCAAATGGGGTCCCGTCAAGGAATCCTCCACCTACGTCCGGAACCACGAGAAGATCCTGAAGGTCGGCGAGAGTTTCGTCGCGATCACCGGCAATGCGACGTTCAAGCATATCCTGCACGACTACTTCGGATCGATGGATGACCTGCCGGGACTCGGTTCGGTGGCGGAGATCTTCAGGTTCTGGAACCGCCTTCACGGCGACTTCAAGGAACGCTACTTCCTGCAGCCCGAAGAGGACAAGGAGGACGCGATCGAGTCCACGCGCCTCGACGTCCTGATCGCGAATGCGACCGGGATCTACGGCGTGTCCGGCCAGCGTACCGTGCAGGAGTTCGCGAAGTTCTACGCGTACGGCAGCGGCAGCGACTACGCGCTCGGCGCCATGTACTCGGTCTACGACCGTCCCGACATGGATGCCGACGCGATCGCGCGCCACGGGATCGCCGCCGCGGCCGAGTTCGACGATGGCACCGGTGCGCCGTTCCAGTCGTTCACGATGGCGCTGCGACCGATCGCCTAGCGAGGTGTGGCGGCGGCGCCTCGCCGGTGTCCCGCGCCATCACCGATAACGATTTTCCCGTCGGGAGTGACCACATGCCTTCATTCGATATCGTCTCGGAAGTCGACCAGGTCGAGGTCCGCAATGCCGTCGATCAGGCCAACAAGGAAATCACCAACCGCTTCGACTTCAAGGGCTCGGACGCCCGAGTCGAGCAGTCCGAAACCGTCCTCACGGCATTCGCGGACGACAACTTCAAGCTCGACCAGGTGCGCGACGTCCTCACGGGCAAGCTCGCGAAACGCGGCGTGGACGTACGCTGTCTCGATCTCGGTACCAGCGAGAAGATCAGCGGGAACAAGGTCAAGCAGGCGATCACGGTGCAGACCGGCATCGAAACCGAGCGAGCGAAGAAGATCGTGAAGATGATCAAGGACAGCAAGCTCAAGGTCTCGGCATCGATTCAGGGCGACGTGGTGCGCGTCTCGGGCGCGAAGAAGGATCTGCTGCAGGACACGATCGCGCTGGTGAAGAAGTCCATGACGGACTTCCCCCTCCAGTTCAAGAACTTCCGCGACTGAAGCTCGGGTGCGCCCGCAGGAAGTCCGTCAGTAGAGGAACGGGATGATGCGTGCCGTGGCGCGCCGGTAGTCCGCATAGCCCGGGAACCTGTCGAGCAGCAGTCGCTCCTCGAACTGCAGCTTGCTCACGATCACGAGCGCGAGCGACACGAGCAGCAGCACGCCCGGTCCCGTGCGCCACTCCGCCACGGGCGGGGTGACCACCAGGAAGATGGACGCGTACATCGGGTGGCGAATCCAGCGATAGGGACCGCTGCGCACGAGCGTCCGGTGACCTTCGGGGATCGGCGAGATCCGGAACATCCGGCCCTGCGCGCGGATCATCACGGCGAACGCCCAGAGCGCGAGTGCGACACCGAGCGCCTGCACCACGCGCCCGGTAGGCGTGGCCGCGAGGACGTGCCCGGTCAGGACCCAGAGCCCGAGCAGCAGGAACTGCCCCCCCACGAGCGCGCGTGCGAGCTGTGCTTCGTGCGTTCGCCGGGTCGTCATGTCCGCACGACGCCCTGCATCCAGCGTTCGTACAGGCGTGCAGCGACGCGATGCAGCGCGTCGAGACGCTCCGCCACGTCGACGGCCATCTCCGCGGGCTGCTGCACGGCGGGCCCGGGACTCTGCGCGATCTCGTCACCCCCGGTCTCGCACCACACCTCGATCATCTCCCGCGTCATTTCCACGTGGCACTGCATGCCGAGATGGGGGCCGGTCACGAAGCCCTGATTCGGGCAGTGCCGGCTGCCCATGATGCGCGTGGCCCCGGCCGGCAGGGAGAACGTCTCGCCGTGCCAGTGAAAGGAGAGGAACGCCCGGGTGTCCGTCCCGAACCACTCGCGTGCGACGATGTTATCCTCGACGTCGACCTTCCCCCAGCCGATTTCCTTCACGGGATTGCGGGTCACGCTGCCACCGAAGGCCCTGGCCATCAGCTGGCCGCCGAGGCAGTGTCCGAGCACAGGCACGCTAACTGCTGCAGCTGCCCGGATCAGGTGCAGCACGGGCGGGATCCACGGGAGGTCGTCGTTGACGCTCATGGGCCCTCCCATGAAGACGAGGCCCGAGAACGCGTCCGGTGTGTCTGGCACGCTCTCGCCTGCATCGATGGCAACGAGGTGCCAGGGCACGTTTCGTCGATCGAGGAATTCGGCGAAGAATCCGGGACCTTCAGTGGGAGAATGGCGAAAGATGGCGATCGGTTTCATGCGTGGCAGGGTACGCTGGCTGGGTGACGGGAATGCTATTGCAGTTCTCGCTCTCTGGCTAATCTGCGGCGTGGCCGGCGCCACCGACGTGCGGGTCGTGGGCCTCTTCCACGACAAGGCCTTCGTCGTGGTCGACGGCGCGAAGCCCCGGATGATGTCGGCAGGGCAGACACTCGGCGCCGTCAGGCTCATCTCCGCCACCTCCGATGCCGCGGTGTTCGAGATCGACGGCAAGCGACGCACCCTCACGACCGGCGGCCAGGTCATCATCGGGTCCTACGCGCCCAGCAGCAAGCCGACGGTCACCCTGAACGCCGACTCCGGCGGTCACTACTACGCCGACGGCAGCATCAACGGCATCCCCATCCGCTTCCTCGTGGACACGGGCGCCACCATGGTCTCGATGGGCGTGTCGGACGCGCGGCGCATCGGCATCAACTACCTCCAGGGCCAGCGTGGCATCAGCAACACCGCCAATGGCCCGGCCGTGGTCTACCGGGTCAAACTGAACACCGTCAAGGTCGGCAGCATCACGCTGAACAACGTCGACGGTCTCGTCCACGAATCCGCGAACATGCCCTTTGCGCTGCTCGGCATGAGCTTCCTGAATCGCCTCGATCTTAAGCGCGAACAGGAGCAGCTCACGATGACCCTGCGCTACTGACGCCGGGACCGGCTCCGCGACGGCGCGACGCTCCCTCGATCGCCGCGATGCCGTCCCGGGCCAGCAGGAACAGCGCGGCGTTCCAGGACTGCCGCTCCATCCCCTCGGGAGCGCCGGTCGCCCCGTGGAACCATTCGCGAAAAGACCACCCGCCCTGCGCGTTCGCGCGCGCAAGACCCGTCAGTACCGAGCGCGCCTCCGGCAGTCGCCTCTGCCGTGCGAGTGCGAGCGCCCAGAAGCCCCCGACGAAGGGCCAGATCCCGCCGTTGTGGTACCGGTGCGGCGTGTTCTGTCGGTGGCGCCCCATGTAGGTGCGCCACTGCCTGTCGTGCTCCGGGATCGGAGACGCCGTGACGCGGACAGGGTACGGTGCCCCGACCTGCACGCGGGCAACGGCATCGAGAATGCACCGGGAGCGATGGTCGTCGGCAAGCCCGAGCAGGACCGCGAGGACGTTTCCGAAGACGTCGCCCTCCTCTCCCCAGGTCGCGAGGTTCACGTAGCTCAGGTACATCTCGCGGTTTCGGGCACGGTTGCGCACGTAGTGCACGAGCAGCCTGAGACGCTTGTAGTCAGGAACGTGGCGGGAGAACGGGAAGAACAGCGCGTTGAAGTGTTCGCGTGTCTCGCGCGCCCGGGGCAGTCCATGCAGTCGCTTCACGTAATGCCAGAGTGCGTTCGTGTACAGCACGAATCCCGAGCGCGGCATGATGTCCGCCCAGTCGCTCGCCTCGTTCTGCTGCAGGAGGCGTATCTGCTGGTGTTCCTGACAGAGCAGCCAGCGCGTCGCGGCCTCGACGTTCGGCGCGAGCCGACGCTCGAGCGCGCGCGTCCCGATCGCCGTCGAGACCAGCCGCAGCGCGATGAGCCACCAGAGGGTCGCGTCGATGCAGCCGAGATACCAGAAATCCGCGTGACGCCTTTCCGGCACGACGAACTTGGGAATCTGCCCGTTCTCGGCCTGGTGCCCGGCGAGCGTCTCCAGGCTGCGGACGGCACCCCGCACGAGCGCGTCGTCTCCCGTCCGCGCCGCTGCGATCGCACAGAGCGCCGCGTCGCGGCCGAAGACCCGGTCGTAGCTGCGTGCACGCGCCGCCGCCGTGGGCGCGGCCGCGAGAAAGCCGTGCGGGCCGAGATTCTCGCGCAGCAGGCGCAACGACCGCAGCGCGCATTCCTCCGTCAGCGCGTTGGCGTCCTCTCGTTCGAATGTGTTCAGACACGACTCCCGTGGCGGCAGATGGTACGCACAGCCGATTCTAACCACCCGCGCACGGTTCGAACGGGTCGGTGCATCGCCACCGGCCGTCTCACCGCACGCTGCCCGCGAGCAGCGCCACCGGGAAGTTCCGGAAGAGTTCGCGCGCCGGCAGTTCCGTGGCCGGACCTTCCAGGGCACTGTTGCCCCCGAGCACGTCCGTCCACTGCACCGCGCCGACCGACTCGGGAAGACGGACACTGGTGTCGCCCCATAGTCGCGACACGTCACGCAGATCGACGGGCTCGCCGGCGAGCCTGGCGACGAGCCGCGGCACGACCACCACGACTGCCCGTCCTTCGCGACGTCGCACGAACGCGACAAGATGGTCCGCCGCGTCACCCTCGGTGACGAGCGCCTCGTAGACGCCGTCGCCGAGCACTTCCGGCCACTGTCGACGCAACGACAGCACGCGCCACGTGAGATAGAGCTTGATCCGTCCGTCCTCCGGCGCCTCCACGAGCGCGCGGAGCGTGTCGCGCCAGGCCGTCGGTGGCCCGGAGAACCTCGCCGCGATTTCCTCGAGCAGCGTGCGACGCACGGCGTGGTCGACACGACGCCGGTTGTCGGGGTCCACGAGATCGAACCGCCAGAGTTCGTTTCCCTGGTAGAGATCCGGCACGCCCGGCGACGTGAACTTGAGCAGTGCCAGCGACAGGCCGTTCAGGAATCCGCAGTGCGAGATCGTGCGCACGGCCGTCGCGAGGTCGTCCGGGAACGCATTCCGGCGTCCGGGCGTGAGCACGGCCGCGACGAACGCGGACAGTGCCTTCTCGTAGTCCTCGTTCACGCTGAGCCAGCTCGTGTGGACCTTGGCCTCCCGCGCCGCCTTGATCATGTAGCGGTCGATGCGCGCGCGATAGTCGGCCAGTGCCGTCGCGTCGACGGTCCCGGTCGGCCAGGTCCCGATCACCGTCTGATAGAACAGATACTCGTCGTTCCGCGAAGGCGCCGGCGCCTCGTCGACGAGCCGCTTCCTGCTCCGGTTGCTGCGGGCGAACCGGCGCAGCAGCAGCTTCCACGCCGCGGGAATTTCCGACAGCACGTCGAGGCGCGCGCGCACGTCCTCGGACCGCTTGCTGTCGTGGGTCGACGTGGCGAGCATCCCGTGCGGCCAGGCACCGGCCCGCACGCGGCTGGCCTGATGGAAACCCGCCACCGACATCCCGAAACGCCGCGGATCGGCCCCGACGTCGTTCAGGGACACCAGACGGTGATAGCGGTAGAACGCCGTGTCCTCCACGCCCTTCGCCATCACCGGCGCCGTGTACTGCTGCGCACGCATCGCGAAGGACACGACGATGTCGCGATAGCTTCTGCTCCGGCCGGCCGCGATCTCCGTCGTGAGCACGGCTCCCAGGAAGTCGTGTATCGACACGTCCGCGGGTCCGGCACGCCTGCGTGCAACCGCGACGGCCCACTCCACGTTGCGGCGATCCTCGGGCCGGGACCTGTCGTCCGCGAGGTAGCCACGGTAGACCGGAAAGCACGCGACGACTTCCGCGAGCGCATCCCGGAGTCCGTTCAGTGTGTAGTCACAGGTCTCGCGGCTCGCCATGGCGATGCGCCACAGACGGTTCGCGAGCACGTTGAGTTCGCTCGCGAGGGAAGTGTTCAGGATGATCTTCTTCGCCTCGTAGGCGATCGCATCGAAGTCCCTGCGTTCGCCCGTGAACTGTGCGCAGATCCGCGTGAATCGTCCCTCGGCCTGAGCATCCACGAAAAGCTGGTGCACGAGATTCGAGAACCGGTACCCGGTCTCGCCGTGGACCGACCAGTCCTCCGGCAGGTGCTCGTGCTCGGCCAGGATCTTCTCGACGACCACGTACAGCGACAGCGGGCCCGGGAGCGGGCCGACGGAGCGGTCCGGGCCGCCGGCGCGCATCTGCAGCCGCTCGAAGTAGCGCACGGGATCGTACAGTCCGTCCGGATGGTCCACGCGCAGACCGTCCACGTCGCCGCGCGCGACGAGGTCGAGGACGAGCCGATGCGTCGCGTCGAACACGTCCGGATCCTCCATGCGCAGCGCGGCGAGATCGTTCACGTCGAAGAAGCGGCGATAGTTGATGTCGTCCGACGCGACGCGCCAGGACGCGAGACGCCACGCCTGCCGCTTGATCAGGGCGTGCAGGAGATCGAAGCTCGCGGCATCGCCGGGCCAGCCGTTGTACTCGGCGACGACATCGGCGAGGTGTCGCGCGATCGCGGGCTGTCGGGCACACAGCCCGGCGAGCTGTCGCTTGTAGACGCCCGCATTGCGGGCACGCTCGTCGCGCGCCTCTGCATCCGCGGAACGATGGGGGGGCAGATTGCCGAACGCGCTCAGGAGGCCCTGCAGCTCCGCGAAATCGCCCTCTTCGGCGCCGAGTGCGGCCGCAAGCCGGTCGATGCGGTGGCCCGCGATCACGGGATACTGCGCAGGATCCACGGGCAGCCGGTGCTCCCAGTAGAACACGCTGAATTCACCGCCTGCGGTGTCGAAGACGAGCTTGAGTTCCCCGCGGTGGAGAACGGTCCCGTAGTGGTCTCCGAGCAGGGGTACGAGGACCTTGTCGAGCAGTTCGGGATTGAGAGGCTGCCAGTCGATGTCGAAGTACGGCGCGAACACGGATGCCTGCCCGTGCTCGAGGACGTCGAGCCACCACGCGTTGTCCGCCCCCATCACGCCCATGTGATTCGGGACGATGTCGAGGATCACACCCATGCCACGGGACTTCAGCGTCGCGACGAATTCCCCGAGATCCTCGTCCGAGCCGATCTCGGGGTTGAGCGCGTTGTGGTCCACGATGTCGTAGCCGTGGCGGCTGCCCGGACGCGCCTTGAGCAGCGGCGAGGCGTAGACGTGGCTCACCCCGAGTGCGTCGAGGTACGGAACGATCGCCGTCGCGGCCCGCAGCGTGAAGTCGCGATTGAACTGCAGCCGGTACGTCGCGCGAGGGATGACCGGCTCGCGCGGAACGCCGCCAGCGGCCTGCGACATCGCCTCGGCCCGCGCACCACGCTCCGTGGCCAGGGCATCCCGGAACGCCTGGAGTCGGGCGTCGTCCGCCCAGCCCTCGAGATCGACCGGAAGCCTGTGCTGCCAGTTCGGATACTGTCGCTCGCTGCTTCCGGGCAGATTGGTCTGTTCCTCCACGAGGAACACGTCCTCCGGCTGCACCATCATCACGCTGGCAGGGGTACGCGCGAGAAAGACGTGGACCGCGACGGACAAGGGTGCCGTCACTTCCGGAACGGCGACCGGATGCACGGGACAGTTCCCGGGCAGGAGATCTTCCCGCTGCAGCGCGAGCAGGAGGCGGGCACGGTCCTCGGCGCGCGCGACGACGGCGCGCTCCTGCGCATCCGCCGATGGATACAGGCCGAGGCGCCCGCGCGTGTCGATGTCGTGCCCCGACCAGAATCCGCGCAGGGTCGGGAGGTCGTGCGTCCCCAGACACACGAGAGCCTGGCCCGGATAGGCGGCCGGCGGGGCGAAGCCACCGTCTTCCCGTCGCTCGAACTGCATCGGCCGGTACGAGAGCAGTCCCGCCTCGCGAAGCTTCGGCCGCAGCGCCTCGGGAACCGTGCCGAGGTCTTCCCCGATCACCAGGCAGCGGTTGCGGACGCTCTCGAGCGCGAGAATGCCCAGCATGTCGTCGAGCGGATAGCGCACGTAGGCGCCCTGCGCGGGCCCGCCTCCGGCAGGCACCCAGAACAGGCGCATCAGGGCCATCACGTGGTCCAGACGCAGCGCTCCGGCGTGGCGCATGTTCGCACGCAGGATCGCGACGAACGGCTCGTAGGCGGCCTCTCGCAAGCGGTGCGGCACGAAGGGCGGCAGCCCCCAGTCCTGGCCGGCGAGATTGAAGTCGTCGGGCGGCGCACCGGCATGGGCACCGGTCGCGAACGCGTCGCGCCACATCCAGGTCTCCGCGCCGCCCGGGTTCACGCCCAGCGCCATGTCCTGATAGATGCCGATGCCGAGCCCGCGCGCGTACGAGGCCTGACCGGCTTCCGCGAGCTGCGCGTCCGCGAGCCACTGGAGCCATTCCTGGTATCGGATCTCCTCGCCGTGGCGCTGCACGAATTCGCCGATCACCGGTCCGTCCGGGTCGCGATGATCCTCGGGCCAGGCGGGCCAGCCCCAGCACGCACGGTCACGCGCGTGCAGCGTCGCCTGCAGGGCCGTGAAGGTCGCGAACCGTTGCAGGGAAACGCCGCCCGCCTCGCGGAACCGCTCGAACGCCCTTGCCCGCTCCGTGCCCTGCCCGAGGTGCTCGTCGCGAAACCTCTGCCAGCCGAGTGCGAGGGCGCGCTTTTTCACCGCGGCAACGGCCTCGTAGTTGACGAGCTCGCCGGCACGCGCACGGGCGAGCGCGTCCTGGAATTCTGCGTCCGCGAGGAGTGCGCGGCCCGCCGGCTCGTCCCGGATTTCCGGCACACGCGTGACGTCGATGTAGAGCGGGTTCAGGAAGAGCCGCGATGACGGACTGTAGGGACTGCAGCGCGACGGGTCTTCCGGAAACAGGGCGTGGAGCGGATTCACGCCGACGACCGCGGCCCCCGCATCCGCGGCGAACTCGACGACCGTCTTCAGGTCCGTGAAGTCGCCGATTCCCCAGTTCCGGCGCGATCGCAGGGCATACAGCTGGGTCGCGAGGCCCCAGACCCGCCCTCCGTCCGCGAGTGCCTCGGGCTCGTACCCGCGCGCGGGTGCCACGACGAGGCGCATGTGGCAGCCCGCGCCCACGTCCCCGGCGGGGTCCTCGATGTCGAGACCGTGGTAGCCGGGCCCGGGGCTGACCGGCAGTTCGAGCGCGCGGCGCGAACGCGTGACGCCGTCGATGACCTGCTCGCCGAGCCGAGGCAGTTCTCCGGGCACGACCGTTCCGCTCCACGTGCGGTCGTCCTCGGTGGAGAGCGTCCAGCGCAGGGGCTGTCCGAGCCGAGTCGCCGCCACCGTCAACGCGACCACCACGGGCCCCGCGTCCGCACGCACTACGGTGACGGGCGGCAGCCAGCCCTGCCACTCACGGCGCAGCAGATCATCCGTGGCGACGCGGGCGTCGGCCGCAACCTCCACGTGCATCGCGGCGAGCAGCGCACGAACGGTGGTTTCCGGAACGTCGTGGCGGTTGCCCCAGATGTCCGCGTACTGCAGTTCGATGCCGCACGCGTCGGCCAGATGCGCGAGCGCCGCGTCCATCACGCGTCGCCTTCGTCGAGGCGCACTGCCAGGGACCAGGGGGGCAGTCGACCCGCCACGATCGCGTCATCGTCGACGCGCACGGCGTGCAGCGTCCTCCCGGCAGCCGGTGGCGGCGCGACGGACAGCGGCGAGTCCCCGAGATTGGCGAGGTGCGTGAGCCGGCTGCCGTCACCGAGCGTCCAGGTCACCCGCATCCCGTGTCTTCCCTCGCGCTGCCAGCACCCGTGACCGCCGGTCACGGCTGCGAGTCGCGGCACGAGCCAGCGTGCGCGGGTCGCGAGGAGCGACGCGTGACGCGCGAGCCAGGTCCGGTGCGGTTCGTGTTCGAGACACGACCAGTCGAGCCGGCTGGTCTCGAAGGTCGCTGCGAGATTCGGGTCGGGAATGGATTCCCGGGACGCGGGATCCGCAAAACGCGTGAACCGCGCGAACTCGCGTCGGCGACCCTCGCGTACGGCGTCGGCCAGATCGTGACCGAAATCGCAGAAGAACAGGAACGGGGTCGCCGCCGCGAACTCCTCGCCCATGAAGAGCATGGGCACCCCGGGTGCGAGCAGCACGGTCGCGGTCAGCACGTCGAGCGCCTCGGGCCGTGCGAGCCGACACAGCCGTTCGCCGAACGCACGGTTGCCGACCTGGTCGTGCGTCTGCAGGAAGTTCACGAAAGCAAGGGGTGTCAGGTCTGCGCTCGGCTCGCCGCGAAGCTCGCCGCCGCGGAACACGGAGGCTTCTCCCTGGTAGGCGAAGCCTTCGGCGAGACAGCGCGCGAGCTGCGCGACGGGGTCGGCCGCGTAGTCGGCGTAGTAGCCGTCCGTCTCGCCGGTCGCGATCACGTGACACGCGTGATGCACGTCGTCGTTCCACTGTGCCGTCGCATGACGCGGGTGTCCGGAGGCGTCGCGCCGCAGGTACCGGCTCTGGTTGCGATCGTTCTCGAGAATCAGGTGCACGTGCCGATCACGCCCCGGCCCGGTGCGGACAGCCGTCGTGAGGGCCTCCACGATGTCGGGCGTCGAATCGTCGCGGAAGGCGTGGACCGCGTCGAGGCGCAGGCCGTCGAAGTGATATTCCTCCAGCCAGTGGAGGGCGTTGTCGATCACGAAACGCCGCACGACTTCGCTGCCCCGCGCATCGAAGTTGATCGCCGCTCCCCAGGGCGTCTCGTGTTCCGGATTGAAGAACGCGGGCGCGTACGCGTGCAGGTAGTTGCCCTCCGGCCCGAAGTGGTTGTAGACGACGTCGAGGATCACCATGAGGCCGCGCGCGTGCGCGGCCTGGACGAGCCGCTTCAGATCTTCGGGCCGGCCGTAGCTGGCGTCGGGCGCGAACGGCAGGACGCCGTCGTAGCCCCAGTTGCGCCGCCCCGGGAAATCCGCGACGGGCATGAGTTCGATCGCGGTCACGCCGAGCCGTACGAGGTGGTCGAGACGCGCTTCCACGCCCGCGAAGGTTCCTGCCGGCGAGAAGGTCCCCACGTGCAGTTCGTAGAGCACGGCCTCCGGCCACGGTCGTCCGCGCCAGTCGTCGTCGGTCCACCCGAATGCGAGGGGGTCCACGATCTCGCTGGGTCCGTGGACGTCGTCGGGATTGAACCGGGAGGCGGGGTCCGGAACGTCGAGCCCGCCGTCGATGCGGAAGCGATAGCGCTGTCCTTCCCGCGCCTCGCGAACGTCGCAGTGGAACCAGCCGTCTCCGCCCGCCTTCATGGGGCGGAGCGGGTCCGACCCGAGGCCGAGCGCCACGTTGCGCGCACCCGGCGCCCAGAGGCGGAAGCGGACACCCGGAACCAGGATCTCGGTTCCGAACGGCATGTCGTGACGACGACGCGTCACGCGCGCTCCCGACGCTCGCCGAGCACCACCATGGAACGGGCCTGCAGCGGATAGTCGTCACCACCGCGCAGTGGCCCGGCAGGCGGCGGCCCGATCTCGTAATGGGTGTCGAGCCGCAGATCCCACCACGTGTCGCCGCCGAACGCCGGCAGGCGGAACGGCACCGGTTCGTGATGGGCATTGAACAGGAGCAGGAAGCTCTCGTCCCGGATCGGGTGTCCGCGGGCGTCGCGCTCGGTCATCGACTCCCCGGACAGGTACATGCCGAGGCAGCGCGCGAAGTCGTGACTCCACTCCGCGTCGCTGATCTCACGGCCCTCCGGAACGAGCCACAGGATGTCCTTCACGTCGCCGCCACGGATCGAACGCCCCTGGAAGAAATGGCGCCGCCGGAACACCGGGTGATCACGCCGCATCGCCAGCACGCGGCGCACGAAGCGCAGGAACCTGCGGCCGGACTCGCCCGTGTTCCAGTCCACCCAGCTCGTGTCGTTGTCCTGACAGTAGGCGTTGTTGTTCCCTCCCTGCGTGCGTCCGAACTCGTCTCCGGCAGTCAGCATCGGCACCCCCTGCGAGAGGAGGAGTGTCGCGAGGAGATTGCGCTTCTGTCGCGCGCGAAGGGCGAGGATTTCGGGGTCTTCGGTGGCCCCCTCGACGCCGCAGTTCCACGACCGGTTCTCGTCGGCGCCGTCGAGGTTCGACTCTCCGTTCGCGTCGTTGTGCTTGTGGTTGTAGCTCACGAGGTCTTCCAGCGTGAAGCCGTCGTGCGCGGTCACGAAGTTGACGCTCGCGTAAGGCTTGCGCCCACTGTGCTCGTAGAGGTCGCTCGACCCGGTGATCCGGCGTGCGAACTCGCCCACGAGGCCGCCATCGCCCTTCCAGTACGCCCGGAGCGTGTCCCGGTAGCGGTCGTTCCACTCCGCCCACCCCACCGGGAAGTTGCCGACCTGGTAGCCGCCCTCGCCGAGGTCCCAGGGTTCCGCGATGAGCTTGACGCGCGAGAGGACGGGATCCTGACCGAGGATGTCGAAGAACGCACCGAGCCGGTCGACAGCGTGCAGCTCCCGCGCGAGCGCGGACGCGAGATCGAAGCGGAAGCCGTCCACGTGCATCTCGAGCACCCAGTACCGCAGGGAATCCATGATGAGCTGCAGGACCCGCGGATGCTGGAGATTGAGGGTGTTGCCACACCCCGTGTAGTCCATGTAGTAGCGCGGATCGTCCGCCACGGTGCGGTAGTAGCTGAGGTTGTCGATGCCGCGAAACGAGAGCGTCGGGCCGAGGTGATTGCCCTCTGCCGTGTGGTTGTACACGACATCGAGGATCACCTCGATGCCCGCCGAGTGCAGCGTCTTCACCATCGTCTTGAATTCGCTGACCGGGTCGCCGCCGCTGCTGTAGCGCTGGTCGGGCGCGAAGAATCCGATGGAGTTGTAGCCCCAGTAGTTGCGCAGGCCCCGCTGCACGAGATGCCGGTCGTCGACGAACGCGTGCACGGGCATCAGTTCGACGGTGGTGATCCCGAGCCGTCGCAGGTATTCGATCACGGGCGCCGTCGCGAGCCCCGCGTAGGTCCCCCGCAGCGGGGGCGGCACCTCGGGATGGTTCATCGTGAACCCGCGCACGTGCAGTTCGTAGACGACCATGTCCGCCCAGGGCACCCGCGGCGGGCGGTCCTCGCCCCACGTGAACGCCGTGTCGATGACGCGGGCCTTCGGCATGCCGGCCGCGCTGTCCCGGCGATCGAACGACAGATCCTCGTTGCGGTGCCCGATGCGGTAGGCGAAGTGCGCGTCGCTCCAGCGGAGCGGGCCGACGATGTCTCTCGCGTAGGGCTCGAGCAGCAGCTTGTGGGCGTTGAAGCGGTGTCCCTTCGCGGGGGCGTAGGGGCCGTGCACGCGATAGCCGTAGAGAAGGCCGGGCCGCGCCTCGGGCAGGTAGGCGTGCCAGATCTCGTCGGTCTGCTCGGGCATCGTGACGCGCCGGACCTCACGCCGTCCGGTCGCGTCGAACAGGCAGAGGTCCACCCGCACCGCATTCCTCGAGTAGAGCGCGAAATTCACGCCCTCGCCGTCCCAGGTCGCTCCGCGCGGGTACGGAGCCCCTGGCCAGACCGTCGTGATCGGGATCTTCACATCAGGCGTTCCGGTCACCCCTCGTGTTCGAGCAGCTTCAGGAGACCCCGCGCAGGGATGTCGAGCCACTGCGGACGGTTGTCCAGTTCGTAGCGAAGCTCGTAGAGCGCCTTCTCCAGCACGAACAGGCGAATCAGCGTTTCCGCATGTCGCGCGTCCGACGGCATCACCGCGCAGTCACCGATCGCCTCGCGGTACCCTTCCAGAAAGGCTCTCGCACTTTCCCGCTCCCAGTCGTCCGCGCGCCTCGTCGCCTCCGGCAGCGCTCCGGCATTCTCCGACGTCGCGTGCTTGGCCGCAACTGCGGCAGCGTAGCTCAGGGAGCGCAGCATGCCGGCGACGTCGCGCAGCGCGCTGTGCTTGCTTCGCCGCTCCTCGAGCGTCCGGGCCGGCTCGCCTTCGAAGTCGGTGATCAGGAAGTCGTCCTGGCACAGCAGCGCCTGGCCCAGATGATAGTCGCTGTGATAGCGGGTCCGGACCGCGTCCAGGCCGCCGAGATCGGCATCACGCACCTCGTCGAGCAGCGCCTGGCGCCGGTCGAGCAGCCTGTCCACGAGGTCCCGCAGACCGCCGGTGGTGCTCTCCCGCGCGGCCTCGAGACGGTCGAGCGACTCGACCGTCTCCCCGAGGAGCTGCTCGCGCCAGTGCCTCACGTCTTCCGGCGCGAAAGGCTCCGGCTCGAAGTCGGGAAGGCCGGTCGGTCGCGCGAACGCGCGGTGCAGTTCGGCGGTACGCGCACCGAGCTTCGTCATGAGCGAGAGGTGGAAGGTGAGCTCGTGGCCCGGCGTCACTTCGGCATCGTCCGGTTCGTCCGGCTGCGCGAGCCACGCCGTGAGATCGCGCTCGAGCGCGTCCACCGCGTAGTTCCAGGCCGACCCCTGGTTCTCCGCGAACGCCTGAAGCAGGGCGAGCGTCATCACTTCGCCCTGCTCGCCGTGCAGCTCGATCGAGCCGGCCACGGGCACCACGCGCTCGAACGGTGAGGTCTCGGTCAGGAATCTGCCGATCTCCACCTCCGGATTCGAGCCCTCGTGGAGGCGGCGATAAGCCTTCAGGAAGAGGCGGTCGCCGAAGATCACCGACGTGTTGCTCTGCTCGAGAGCGGGGTGGTGCACGGGCATGTCCACACCGTCCGCCAGCCCCGCGAATGCCTGCGTGGGCCGGAACACCGCGCGCCCGTTCGCGAAAGGCAGTTCGAGACCGTTACCGATCCCGCGGACCAGCGCGCGACAGAACTGTTCGTCCCCGAAGGCTCCATAGAGAATCCCGACACGCGCACGCGTGCGCACGCGCGCGAGCGTCCAGGGTGCGAGCGCGTTCAGCCGGTCCTCGCCATCCGTGTCCTCCCACGCGACCGCGAGCGGCAGGAAGTAGACCTGCGGCGGCACGTCCCGGAAGCGCACCTCGAGCACCGTGAGCATCCAGCTTCCCGCGTCGGTGTTCCACTGCGCCTGATTGCGTATCTCGACGTGCTCGATCGGGTGCGCCTTGCCCGCGAACCAGCGCTTGCCGGTCAGATACGGCACGAGCACCTCGCGCGTGAACTGCCCGCTCGTCCGGCTCGACATCGCGCGTCGCACCGCACTGGCGCCCTCGCGACCTCCCGCCAGGGTGAGCCAGCCTTCGGTGAGCACGAGCACCGGCATCTCCGAACGCGGCAGGCGTTCCTCGTGCCAGTAGGGAACGTCCGCGTCGAGCGCGAGGCGGAACGCGTAGTAGCCGTAGCCGCTTACCGTGAGCAGGTACGGCAGATCCCCGATCGGCGGGAACGCGGCGCGCCCCATGAGTTCGACCGGCACGCGCTCCCGGTAGTCCGAAAGGTCCAGTTCGACGGGTTGCGCGTTGCGGGACAGGTTCACGACGCACAGGATCAGCTCCTCTCCCCATTCCCGCACGTAGGCGAGGATCTTCCGGTTGCCGGGTTCGAGCAGCGTGAGTGACCCGCGCCCGAAGGCCTTGTAGTTCTTGCGCACGGCGATGAGGCGCTTGGTCCAGCTGAGCAGCGAGGACAGGTTGCGGCGCTGCGCCTCGACGTTCACCGATTCGTACCCGTACAACGGGTCCATGACCGGGGGCAGGTAGAGCCTCTGCGGATCGGCGCGCGAGAAGCCGCCGTTGCGGTCGGGACTCCACTGCATCGGCGTACGCACCCCGTTGCGGTCGCCGAGGTAGATGTTGTCGCCCATGCCGATCTCGTCCCCGTAGTACAGGAACGGCGACCCCGGCATGGTCATCAGGATGAAGTTGACGAGTTCGATCTTGCCGCGGTCGTTGTCCATGAGCGGCGCGAGACGCCGCCGGATGCCGACGTTCACGCGCATGCGCGGCTCGGTCGCGTAGGTCTGGTACAGGTAGTCCCGCTCGCGATCGGTCACCATCTCGAGGGTGAGTTCGTCGTGATTGCGCAGGAAGATCGCCCACTGGCAGTTGTCGGGGATCTCGGGCGTCTGGCGCATGATCTCCACGATGGGGTGCCGGTCCTCGCGCGCGACCGCCATGAAGACGCGGGGCATGAGCGGGAAGTGATACGCCATGTGGCACTCGTCGCCCTCCCCGAAATACTCGCGGACGTCCTCCGGCCACTGGTTGGCCTCGGCGAGCAGCATGCGGTTACGGTACTTCTCGTCGATCACCGCGCGCATCTGCTTGATCACGTCGTGGGTCTCGGGAAGGTTCTCGTTGTTCGTGCCCTCGCGCACGCAGAGGTAGGGAATCGCATCGAGACGCAGCCCGTCCACCCCGCAGTCGAGCCAGAACCGCATGATGCGGATCACGGCCTTCACGACGTCGGGGTTGTTGTGGTTGAGATCGGGCTGATGGGAAAAGAAGCGGTGCCAGTAGTAGGCCTGCGCGACCTCGTCCCACGCCCAGTTCGAGCGTTCCGTGTCGGTGAAGATGATCCGGGTCTCCGGAAACCGCTTGTCGTCGTCGCTCCAGATGTAGAAGTCGCGCTTGGGCGAGCCGGGCGGCGCTCGGCGGGCTGCCTGGAACCAGGGGTGCTGATCGGACGTGTGGTTGATCACGAGCTCGGTGATCACCTTCAGCCCGCGCCGGTGTGCCTCACGGATGAACGTCCGGAAGTCCGCACGCGTCCCGAGGTCGGTGTGGATGTTCCGGTAGTCCGCGATGTCGTAGCCGTCGTCCTTCAGCGGCGACGGATAGAAGGGCAGGAGCCAGAGCGTGTTGACGCCGAGTTCCTGCAGATAGTCGAGCTTCTCGGTCAGGCCGCGCAGGTCGCCGATGCCGTCGCCGTTGCTGTCGTAGAACGTCTTGACGTGCAACTCGTAGACGATCGCGTCCTTGAACCACAGCGGGTCGTCCCGCCAGTCGAGGACCTCGGGGACCTCGGGTTGAACCGGAATGTCCATCGCGTGCTCGCTCTAGAGAAAATAGTCGAAATCGCGCTCGGTCCGCAGGCGGCGTCGTACACGGAAGATGTGCACCGGCGAGGCGGCGGGATCGAGCTGGACGAAGTTGCGCGCACCCTGCCAGAGGAAGCGGCTGCCGGACAGGAGATCGTGGGCCTGGAACGGCTGATCCGCGGCGATGCCGAATTCCTCGAGCGGCAGCTCGACCCATCCGGACTGCACGTGGTGCGGATCGAGGTTCGCGACGACGACCAGCGTGTTGTCGTCGTCCTCGGCGGCCTTGCTGAAGCAGAGCAGGCGCTCGTTGTCGACGGCGTGGAACCTCAGGCTCCAGTCGCCGTGCAGGGCCGGGTTGTCGCGGCGTATCCGGTTCAGGCGCGCGATGTAGTCGCGCAGACTGTCCGGACGCCCGCGGTCCCAGCGGCGGATCTCGTATTTCTCGGAGTCGAGGTACTCCTCGCTGCCGGGTTCGCGGGCTTCGTGCTCCATGAGCTCGAAGGCGGGGCCGTAGATGCCGTAAGACGCGCCGAGCGTCGCGGCGAGCGCCACGCGCAGCTGGAACGCCGGACGGCCGCCGAACTGGAGGAACTCGGGCAGGATGTCGGGCGTGTTCGGCCAGAGGTTGGGCCGGAAGTACTCGCGGGAGGCCGCCTGCGCGAGTTCCGTGAAGTACTCGGTGAGTTCCGTCCGGGTGTTGCGCCACGCGAAGTAGGTGTAGGACTGGCTGAACCCCGCCTTCGCGAGTCGGTGCATGAGCCTCGGACGCGTGAACGCCTCCGACAGGAAGATGGTGTCGGGCGTCCTGGCCTTGACCTGTGCGATCAGCCATTCCCAGAGCGCGAACGGCTTGGTGTGCGGGTTGTCGACGCGGAAGACGCGCACGCCCTGATCCACCCAGAATTCCACCACGGACAGCAGCTCCGCCCAGAGTGCGCGCCACTCGTCGCACTCGAACTCGAACGGGTAGATGTCCTGATACTTCTTCGGCGGGTTCTCCGCGTACTGCACGGTTCCGTCGGGGCGCCAGCGGAACCACTCCGGGTGCGATTCGACGTACGGATGATCGGGTGCGCACTGGAAGGCGATGTCGAGCGCGATGTCGATTCCGAGTGATCGCGCGCGTTCGACCAGACGCCGGAAGTCGTCGATCGTTCCGAGCGCCGGGTGGACGGCCTTGTGCCCTCCGCCGGCGGAACCTATGGCCCACGGACTGCCCGGATCTTCCGGCCCGGCCGTAAGCGTGTTGTTCGGCCCCTTGCGAAAGAGCGTGCCGATCGGATGGATCGGCGGGAGGTAGACCACGTCGAATCCCATCGCGGCCACTTCGGGCAGACGTCGCTCGCAGTCGGCGAACGTGCCGTGCGTGGCGTCGGGTTCGCCCGCCGATCGCGGGAAGAATTCGTACCACGACGAGAAGCGCGCGCGTTCGGGTTCGACGACGACCGTCAGGACGTGGTCGTAGCGGGACACGAAACGCGGTTCCGCGTGCTCGCGCATGAGGGCGGCGAGCGCCTCGTCGGTGCCCGCCTTCCTGCCCTCGCGCCAGTCCGAAGCCCCGCTGATGGCATCCGCGAGCGCCTTCAGGCGGGTGGCGACTTCAGCGGGCGCGGCGCGGGCGGCGTCGGCGACGAGCGCCTCACCGATCCGCAGTGCCAGCTGGACGTCCGCGGGGTCCTCCCGCCGCGCGAGATCGTGACGCCATGTCTCGAACGGGTCGATCCACGCGTTCACGGTGTACTCGTGCCGCCCGGGTGCTCCCACCGCGAACTCGCCGCGCCACCGGTCGTTGCCCAGCGCGCGCATCGGCACGCGCTCCCAGACGTCGTCGCCGGCGCGACGGTGGAGCAGCATGCAGCGCACCGCATCGTGTCCGTCCGTGAACGCGTCGACCTCGACGCGAACGGTCTCGCCGACGGTGCGCTTGATCGGAAAGCGGCCGCCGTCGACCTCCGGTCGCAGGCCCTCGATCACGACCCGCGCACGTCCCTCGATCGTCGGCGCGTTCATGAGGGGGCCTCCTGTCCGTCGTCCGGCGAGAGGTACAGCACGGACAGCGGCGGTAACGTGAGGCTCAGTGAATGGAAGTGTCCGTGGGCGGCGACGGGCGCCGCCTCGACCTGACCGAAGTTGCCGAGTCCGCTGCCCCCGTAGATGGCGGCGTCGCTGTTGAGTCTCTCGCGCCAGAGCCCGCCGACGGGGACGCCGACGCGATAGTTCTCGCGGGGAACCGGCGTGGCGTTGCAGACGACGAGCACGGTCCTGCCGGAGTCATCGCTGCGGCGCAGGAAGCTCAGGACGCTGGCCTCGGCGTCGTTGCAGTCGATCCACGCAAAGCCTTCGGGCGAGAAATCGGCCGCGTGCAGGGCGTCTTCCTCCCGGTAGAAGTGGTTCAGGTCACCCATCCACCGCTGCAAGCCGTCGTGCAGCGGATAGCGAAGCACGAACCACTCGAGTTCCTCGTCGTGCTGCCATTCCCGCCGCTGTCCGAACTCTCCGCCCATGAAGAGCAGCTTCTTCCCCGGGTGTGCCCACATGTAGCCGTAGAGCAGCCGGAGGTTCGCGAACTGCTGCCACTCGTCCCCCGGCATCCTGCCGATCAGCGAGCCCTTGCCGTGCACGACCTCGTCGTGCGACAGGGGCAGCAGGAAGTTCTCGGAGAACGCGTACCAGAGACTGAACGTGATCTCGCCGTGGTGGAACTTGCGGAACAGGGGATCCCGGGAGAAGTAGTCGAGCGTGTCGTGCATCCAGCCCATGTTCCACTTCATGCCGAACCCGAGCCCGCCGGCGTAGGCGGGCCGGGACACCATCGGCCACGCGGTCGATTCCTCGGCGATCGTCTGCGTGTCGGGATGGGCGCGATAGACGGCTTCGTTGAGCTGCCTCAGGAACTCCATCGCCTCCAGGTTCTCCCTGCCGCCGAAGCGGTTCGGGATCCACTCCCCGTCGCGCCGCCCGTAGTCGAGGTAGAGCATGGACGCGACCGCGTCGACGCGAAGGCCGTCCGCGTGATAGCGGTCCAGCCAGAACAGCGCACTCGAGAGCAGGAACGCGCGGACCTCGTTGCGACCGTAATTGAAGATCGCACTGTTCCAGTCGGGGTGGAATCCCTGCCGCGGGTCTGCGTGCTCGTAGAGGTGCGTGCCGTCGAAGTAGGCGAGCGCGTGGCCGTCCGTCGGGAAGTGGGACGGCACCCAGTCGAGGATCACCCCGATGCCTGCCTGGTGCAGTCGGTCGACGAGGAACATGAAGTCCTCGGGAGGTCCGTAGCGGGCGGTCGGCGCGAAGTATCCGGTCGTCTGGTAGCCCCACGACCCGAAGAACGGGTGCTCCATGACCGGCAGGAACTCGACGTGCGTGAATCCGAGTTGCGTGACGTGCGCGACGAGCTGGTCGGCGAGCTCGCGGTAGGACAGCGAGCGCCCCCCGCTCTCGGCCACGCGCCGCCACGATCCGGGATGCACTTCGTAGGCGGAAAACGGCGCATCGAGCGCGTTGGCCGCATGCCGGTTCGCCATCCAGTCCGCATCGCCCCACTCGTACGACAGGGCCCGCACGCGTGAGGCCGTCCCGGGAGGCTCTTCCGCGTAGAACGCGAACGGATCGGCCCGCTCGCTCGCGTAACCGTTGAGGCCGGACTCGATCCGGTACTTGTAACGGGTCCCTGCGGGGCAGTCCGGGACGAAACCTTCCCACACTCCCGACCCGTCGCTGCGACAGCGGAGCGGGTGCGAAGCACGATCCCAGCCGTTGAAATCGCCCATGACGGACACGTTGTCGGCGTTGGGAGCCCAGACCGCGAACTGGCATCCTGCCCGACCGTGCAGCCGGACGGGGTGCGCGCCGAGCACCTCGTGGAGCCGGCAGTGCGTTCCCTCGCGCAGGAGGTAGACATCGTCATCCGTCATCAGACTGTGCCCGATCACCGGACACGCATCCGTCTTCATCACGGCGTTCTCCTTGACCATCCGGAACCGGCACGGCCGGAATCCCGGACGAACGATTGACGTACTATTATTATTGCACAAAACAGTTTTATGCCCACCCATCCACCCGGCGGGCTGCGACGCAGCGGAGAATGCGATGACACGGAATCAGGAGGATCCCCCCCTCACGGGCATGGCCGACGACCCTTCCAGCATCGCCGAACAGACGTTCGGCGCCATGCTCCGGGTGTTCAGGATCATGCAGGCCAGCCTGCAGCAGCTCGAGCACGCCTGCGGCCTCAGCGGCGCCCAGCTGCTCGCGCTCTGGCAGCTCACGCTCAGGAACCCGAGCAGCATCTCGGCGCTGGCCGACGCGCTCCACCTGCACCGGTCATCGACGAGCAACCTCGTGGACAAGCTGGAGAATCGCGGTCTCGTGACCCGCTCGCGGGACCGTCACGACAACCGCATCGTGCTCGTGTCGCTCACGACCGCTGGGGCGGAACTCGTGCAGCGGATCCCGGGCCCGACGGGCGGACATCTCCGGCACGCACTCCAGAGGCTGCCCGCGGCACACCTCGAGCACCTGCACGCCTCGATGGGAACGCTGCTCGACGCCCTCGCGCGTCCCTCGGTGCCCTGACGCGAAGGACCGCGTCCGGGCGGGTCAGGCGACGCGCTTGTCGCGCTCGATCAGGGCGTAGGCGCTGTGATTGTGGATCGACTCGAAGTTCTCGGACTCGACGACGTACGCAAGGATCCTGGGATCACCGTTCAGAACGGTGGCGACGTCCCGGACCATGTCCTCCACGAACTTCGGGTTGTCGTAGGCACGCTCGGTGACGTATTTCTCGTCCGGGCGCTTGAGCAGACCGTAGAGCTCGCAGGAGGCCTGCTCTTCGGCGATGCGCACGATGTCCTCGATCCAGACGAATTCCCGGGTGACGGCGGTGATCGTCACGTGCGAGCGCTGGTTGTGCGCACCGTAGCCGGAAATCTTCTTGGAACACGGGCACAGGCTCGTGACGGGCACGACCACGGTCATCCTGAAGCTGTACTCACCCCGGTCGACCTCCCCCACGAACGTCACCTCGTAGTCCATGAGGCTCTGCACTCCGGAGACCGGGGCCGCCTTGTTCACGAAATACGGGAACGTCATCTCGATGTGACCGGACTCGGCCTCCAGCCGCTGCACCATGTGCCGCAGCATGGGCTCGAACGACTCGACGGAGATCTCGCCCTCGTAGGCGTTCAGGATCTCGACGAAGCGGGACATGTGCGTACCCTTGAAGTTGTGCGGCAGGTGCACGTACATGTTGAAGTGCGCCACGGTGTGCTGCACGCCTCCGCTCCTGTCGCGCACGCGTACGGGATGGCGTATGGACTTGATCCCCACCTTGTCGATCGCGAGGCGGCGGGTGTCCTCCGAGCCCTGGACGTCGGGAATGGGAAGGGTGATCTTTTCGGGAAAATTCATGCGTCAGGTCCTTCGTGACTGGGCTTGTGCCCTCGCGGCCCCCCGTGGCACTGCAGGCGACCGGGTGGCACGTCATTATAGACGCGCGTCTGCGCGGACCGTTCCCTCGGCCTGTCACACCCGTGCGCCCGGCGGCGGGCTATCGGTGCAGCCTCGCCTGGATCGACCGGAGGATGCCTTCCGCATCCAGCCCGCAGAGCTTCAGCAGGAGCGAGGGGTCGCCGTGTTCGACGAACTGGTCGGGCAGCCCCAGGTTCAGGACTTCGTGGGCCAGCCCGCGAGCGGCGAGCACTTCGGACACGGCCGAACCCGCTCCGCCCTGGACCGCGTTTTCCTCGACCGTCACGATCAGGTCGTGCGTGTTCGCGATCGTGACGATTAGGTCCTGATCGATCGGTTTCACGAACCGCATGTTCGCGACCGTCGCGTCCAGGGATTCCGCTGCCTCGAGCGCCGGTGCGAGCATGGCGCCGAAGGCGAGGATCGCGATCCGCTGGCCCTGCCTCCGGAGTTCCCCCTTGCCCACGGACAGCGCCGTCATCTCGGCCTGCTGCGGCACGCCCGGCCCGGCGCCGCGCGGGTAGCGCACGGCCGTCGGCATGTCGAGCGTGAACGCCGTGTAGAGCATCTGCCTGCACTCGTTCTCGTCCGCGGGCGCCATCACGATCATGTTCGGCAGGCACCGCAGGTACGACAGGTCGAAGGCGCCGTGGTGCGTCGGACCGTCCGCTCCCACGAGCCCGCCCCGGTCGAGCGCGAAGACGACCGGCAGCTTCTGGATGCAGACGTCGTGAATGAGCTGGTCGTAGCCACGCTGCAGGAACGTCGAGTAGATAGCGACCACCGGCTTCAGGCCCTCGCACGCGAGGCCGGCGGCGAAGGTCACTGCGTGCTGCTCGGCAATCCCGACGTCGAAGTAGCGATCGCGGAATTCCTGCGAGAAGCGCACGAGCCCGGATCCTTCGCGCATCGCAGGCGTGATGCCGACCAGCCGCGAGTCCCTGGCGGCCATGTCGCAGAGCCAGTCGCCGAACACCTGCGTGTAGGTGGCCTTGCCTCCGCCCTTGGCAACGATGCCTACCTGGGGATCGAATTTCGACACGCCGTGGTAGAGGATCGGATCGTCCTCCGCCGCGGACATCCCCTTGCCCTTGCGGGTGATGACGTGCAGGAACTGCGGGCCGTCCAGCTTGCGCACGTTGCGCAGAGTGGACACGAGGACTTCGAGATCGTGGCCGTCGATCGGACCGATGTAGTTGAAGCCGAACTCCTCGAACAGCGTGCCGGGCGTCACCATGCCCTTCACGTGCTCCTCGGCGCGCTTCGCGAGTTCCCAGGCCGGGGGCACGACACGCAGCATGCGCTCGCTCGCGCGGCGGGCAGCGGTGTAGACGCGCCCCGAGAGCAGCCGGGCGAGGTAGTTGTTCAGCGCGCCCACGTTCTCCGAGATCGACATGTCGTTGTCGTTCAGCACCACGAGGAGGTTCGCGTCGCTCGCGCCGGCATTGTTCAGCGCCTCGAAAGCCATCCCGGCGGTCATGGCGCCGTCACCGATCACGGCGACCACGTGCCGGTCCTCGCCCGTGAGCCGGGAGGCGAGCGCCATGCCCAGACCCGCGCTGATCGACGTGCTGGAGTGAGCGGTCCCGAACGTGTCGTAGGGACTTTCCTCCCGGCGCGGGAATCCCGCAATGCCGCCGTACTGGCGCAGCTTCGCCATGCCGTCGCGCCGGCCCGTGAGCACCTTGTGTGCGTAGGTCTGGTGCCCGACGTCCCACACGATGCGGTCGCGCGGGGTGTCGAACACGTAGTGGAGCGCGATGGTGAGTTCGATCGTGCCGAGATTCGAGGAGAGATGGCCTCCGGTCTTCGACACCGATTCGATGATGAACTCGCGCAGTTCGTCCGCGAGCTGAGGAAGCTGGCGCCGGTCGAGCTGCCGCAGCGCGTCCGGATCGCAGGTGACGTCGAGCAGCGGGTAACCCATGTCAGAAGTTCCGGTCCACGATGAAACGCCCCAGATCGGCAAGTCGCCCGCCGCGCGCACCGAGCGGTTCGAGCCCGGACAGCGCGTCCGCGAGCAGCTCGCGGGAGTAGGCACGAGAGCGCTCGATGCCGAGCACGCTCACGTAGGTCGGCTTCTGGCCGGCGGCGTCCTTGCCGGCGGTCTTGCCGAGGATTTCGGTGCTCGCCGTCGCGTCGAGCACGTCGTCGACGACCTGGAAGGCGAGCCCGATGAAGTGCGCGAAATGCGCGACACCGCGCGTTTCCGCGTCGGCGAGCCGCCCGCACGCCGCCCCGAGCGTGATCGCCGCCGATATGAGCGCACCGGTCTTGTGGATGTGCATGAACTCGAGCTCCGCGACCGTCAGCGTCCTGCCCTGACTCGCCAGGTCCACCGCCTGCCCGCCCGCCATGCCGCGCGATCCCGCGGCCTGTGCGAGCTTACCCGTCATGCGGACCTGGACTGCCGGATCGTCCGCGAGATCGCGCGCTGTCAGGCACTCGAAGGCAAGACTCTGCAGCGCATCGCCCACGAGCAGGGCCGTCTCCTCGTCGTACTGCACGTGAACGGTCGGCTTGCCCCGGCGCAGGACGTCATTGTCCATGCACGGGAGATCGTCGTGAACGAGAGAGTAAACATGAACCAGTTCCACCGCGGCCGCAACCCGGTCGACGCGCTCGTCGGACGCACCGGCGGCTTCGCCGGCCGCGTAGGCGAGCAGCGGACGCACGCGCTTGCCGCCACCGAGCACGGCATAGCGCATGGCCTCGTGGAGGCGTTCGGGGGCGAGCCCCGGCGGCGGCATGGCCGCCTCCAGCACGGCTTCGATGCGCGCCTGCCGGTCGCGCATCCAGCCCTGGAGATCACTCGGAGTCTTCTGCACCCGGAAAGTCGCGCAAGGTTTCGCCCTCCAGCACCTTGATCTGCTGCTGGGCGTCCTCGAGGACGGCCCGACAGTGCTTGAGCAGTTCCGCGCCACGCCGGTAAGCCGCGAGCGACGCCTCGAGAGAGAGCTGGCCGCCTTCCATGGAGGCGACGATTCCCTCCAGTTCGGTCATCGCGGCCTCGAACGAGGGCGTTTGCGGGGAATCCTGCGCGCCGGACTTGGCCATTGAGGGTCTCGGAAAACCCGTAAATCTACCCTAGCGGGCTCGACAGGGTCAACGGCGGGGCCATCGATCTCCGCCATCGCCGGAAACGGCCCGCAACCCACGCTTGCCCGGACCCGGCTTTGAGGGGAAAATCCATAGAGGGTTGCTGGCTCCCGACCAGCCTTGCAGGCTGGGAGATGATCGGTAGCCCGAACGATGAGAAGAGCCGTTCTACGCACGTAGCGGGGGCGGCTTTTGTTTTTTTGTGAACCCCGGGTTCGCGAGCGCTCCACAGCCCGCGCTCGGACACGCTCCGGATCCTGACCCCATCGGGAGGTGGCACGCGCATCATGACCGATCTGGCCAATCTTTCGGCTCTCACCACCACGCCGACCCAGTTGCCGGTCGACTGGTATTTCGACCGTGAGATCTACGAAATGGAGGTCAGACTCCTCTTCGATGCCGGTCCGGGGTACGTCGGCCACGAGCTGATGGTGCCCGAGACAGGCGACTTCCACACGCTGGCGTGGATGGGTCACGGCAAGACGCTGTTCCGCAACCGGGAGGGCACGCAGCTGCTCAGCAACGTGTGCCGGCACCGGCAGGCGATCATGCTGAAGGGTCGCGGCCGCACCGACAACATCGTCTGTCCGCTTCACCGCTGGACCTACGACACGACGGGCAGGCTGCTCGGGGCGCCACACTTTCCGGGCAACCCGTGCCTCGATCTCGGCCGCACGCCGATCCAGAGCTGGAACGGCCTGCTCTTCTCGGGCCGCCGCGACGTGGCGAGCGATCTCGCGAGCGCGGCCCTCACGCGCGACTTCGATTTTTCCGGCTACGTCTACCACAACACGATCGTCGAGGACTACGACGTCAACTGGAAGGCCTTCATCGAGGTCTACCTGGAGGACTACCACGTCGAGCCTTTCCACCCGGGCCTCGGGCAGTTCGTCGACTGCAACGGCCTCGAGTGGGAGTTCGGGGACTGGTACAGCGTGCAGACGGTGGGCATCTACCAGAAGCTCGGGAAGCCCGGCACGCCCACCTACCAGCGCTGGCACGATGCGGTGCTCGCCTACTACGGGGGCCAGATCCCGCCGCACGGCGCGATCTGGCTCACGTACTACCCCAACATCATGGTGGAGTGGTATCCGCACGTGCTCGTGATCTCGACGATCCTGCCTCGCGGACCGGAGGCCTGCACGAACGTCGTGGAGTTCTACTACCCGGAGGACATCGCGCTGTTCGAGCCGGAATTCGTCGAAGCCGAGCAGGCCGCGTATCTCGAGACGGCCGTGGAGGACCGCGAGATCTGCGTGCGCATGCAGGAGGGCCGCAAGGCACTCTGGCTGCGCGGCGAGAACGAAGTCGGCCCCTACCAGTCGCCGATGGAAGACGGCATGGTCCACTTCCACGAGTTCATCCGCCGGAACCTGGAACCCGCGATTGCAGCCCGGAAGTCCTGATCGGTTCACCCGTTCCGGAACGCCGCCCGCGAGGGCGGCGTTTCGTTTGGGTCGCACGTCGGGACGCAGCGAGACCCGCGTGGTACACGCCACGAACGGCGCTCGCGCCTGCAGTTTTCGCCGGGACCGCTGAAGCGTGGGCGCACTCTGGATGCTCCTCGGCGGCCTGGCGTTCGCGACGATGGGAATGTTCGCGAAGCTCGGAGCGGCCCACTTCACGAGCGTGGAACTCGTCTTTTACCGATCGGTGGTGGGCACCCTCTCGCTCGGCCTGCTCGCGCGGACCCGCGGATGGACGATCGCCACGCCTCACTGGCGCCTGCATCTCACACGGGGAATCTTCGGCGTCATCTCCCTGG
This sequence comes from Betaproteobacteria bacterium, assembly GCA_016125475.1. Taxonomy (GTDB): domain Bacteria; phylum Pseudomonadota; class Gammaproteobacteria; order Burkholderiales. Next base: position 30,445 of record WGLR01000005.1, on the reverse strand, counting down.
GGCTCTACTTCTACTGCATCGGCCGTCTGCCACTCGCGACGGCAGTCACCCTGAACTACACGTCGCCCCTGTTTCTCGCGCTGTTCACGACGGTCCTCCTGCGGGAGGCATTTCACGCGCCGCTCGTGGTCGCGCTCTGCGTGTCCTTCGCAGGCGTCATGCTCCTGCTTCAGCCCGCCATGCAGGAAGACCGGACGTTCGAGGTCCTGCTCGGGCTCGCGTCGGGCATGCTCGCCGCAGGCGCCTACCTGAACGTGAAGAAGCTCGGCGCGACCGGCGAACCCAGCTGGCGGGTCGTGTTCTACTTCACGCTGCTCTCGACCTGTCTCGCAGCGATCGGCATGGCCCTCACCGGTGCGCACGCGCTGCGCTGGGACAACGTCTGGATCGTCGCGGGCATCGGCGTCTCCGCGACCGTGGGCCAGTTCGCGATGACGCGTGCGTACCACTCCGGACACGCCCTGGTGGTTGGCGCCCTGTCCTACTCGACCGTCGTGTTCTCGGCGCTCCTCGCGCTCGCGGTATGGCGGGAAATCCCCGGGATCGGCGGCTGGGCCGGAATGGGACTCATCGTGGTCGGCGGACTGCTGAGCCTGCGCGCGGGCCGGCGTCGGACCGCGAAGGTGTCGGCCCAGTCTGATACTCTGCGGCCCATCGGAACTCCGCCGCCGCAGACGGGGCGGAGCCCGACTGACACAGGAAGGAGCGACAACGGAACATGATCACGATCCAGCACGAACGCAACCTCATCACCGTCGGCGTGTACGGCGAGTTCGCCGTCGCGGACTACCGGGAATTCGAGCGGGAGGTCCTCGCGACCCTGCGCGTCTCGGGAAAGGTGGATCTCCTCGTCGACCTGCGTGACATGCTCCGGTACACGCTCGACGTCGCCTGGGAGGACATCCGTTTCGTCAGGGCCCACGCGCACGACTTTCGCCGTGTGGCCGTGCTCGCGCGCGACGATCTCACGGTCTGGCTCGGCTGGCTCACCCGTCTCCTCACGAATGCCGAAGTCCGCGTCTTCGACGACGAGGACATGGCACGCGACTGGCTCGCCGAAGGCGCCGCCCCCTCGACAGGAATCACCGACATGCATTTCACCACCCTCATCTCCGTGGCCGATCTGGAGAAGCACTACGACGATCCCGGACTGGTGGTCTTCGACTGCCGGCACGACCTCGTGAACAAGACGATCGGCACGGAGGCCTACGCGAAGTCCCACCTGCCTGGCGCACTGTTCGCACACGTCGACAACGACCTCGCCAGCAGGCCGACGGGCAGCAACGGCCGTCACCCCCTGCCCGATCGCGACACCTTCGTCGCGTGGCTCGGAAGCATGGGCGTGTCACGCGATTCCCAGGTCGTCGGTTACGACGCGAGCGGGGGCGTCTATGCCTCGCGCCTCTGGTGGATGCTCAGATACTGGCTCGGTCACGAGCGCGTCGCGGTCCTCGACGGCGGATGGGATGCGTGGGTCAAGACCGGCCACGCGACGACCGCAGAGGTTCGGAAGCCGACACCGACGACTTACGAAGCCGGTGCGGTCGGCGCCGCCGCCGTTTCGGTCGACGTCGTGCTGGCGCATCTCGGCAAGGGAGACATGCAGGTGATCGACGCCCGGGCGGCCGATCGCTTCCGCGGCCAGAACGAAACCATCGATCCGGTCGGCGGCCACATTCCCGGTGCCGCGAACCGCTTCTTCCGCGAGAACCTCGATCCGATGGGCTTCTTCAGGCCGGCCGCCGAACTCCGCGCCGTGTTCGAGCCACTCACGAAAGGATTTGGAGCCAGCCAGGTCGTGCACCAGTGCGGCTCGGGGGTGTCGGCCTGCCACAACATCCTCGCGATGGACATCGCGGGCATGCCGGGCACGAAGCTCTACCCCGGGTCCTGGAGCGAATGGTGCGCGGACCGTTCGCGGCCCGTCGAGACCTGACGCCCCGCGTGACGGCGCGGGCCCGGCCCGGACGTGACAACGCCACGGCAGGGTAGGCACTGCGCACCGGTGAAGCTCGTCTCGGAGGCCTTCGCGCACCGTCACGGCGGCACGTCGCCACGCACCCTGCGATTGACCGTTTCGCGGTCGAAGCCGGCGGTCTGCTTGTACCGGTTCGCGATGGCCTCCAGCTCCAGGCGCGGAATCACGTCCTCGATACGCTCGAAGCCGTTCGGCGCACGCTCTTCGGCCAGTTGCAGGACCCGGTCCGGCCCGCCTGCGCGGTTCGCCAGCACGACCGCGCTCGTGGCCGGTCTTCGCTGCGCCTCGTAGGCCGCGAACACCTCCTCCACGCGCGACTGCCGCGAACACGCATCCGCGAGCGCCTCCGCGTCGAGGATGGCCTGCGACGCACCGTTGGATCCGACCGGGTACATGGGATGTGCCGCGTCACCGAGCAGGGTGATGCGCCCGTGCGTCCACCGCGGCAGCGGATCACGGTCCACCATCGGAAACTCGTAAACGGCCTCCGCACCGTCGATGAGTCCCGGCACGCTCAGCCACCCGAAGTCCCAGGACGCGAACGCTTCACGGAACACGGCCTTGTCGACCCGCCGGTTCCAGTCGCTGCGCGGTGGCGGCTGTTCCTCCGGTACGCGCAACTCGGCGATCCAGTTCATGAGCGCACGTCCTTCGACGCGCGCGGATTCGGAAATCGGATAGGCCACGAACTTCTGCCTGTCGTGCCCGGCCCAGACCATCGAACGCCCCGAGAGCACGGGCGCCGTCCTGGTCGTCGCGCGCCAGAGGATGCGCCCGGAGAACCGGGGCTCGCCCTCCCCGGGGTGGAACGTGCGACGCACGACGGAATGGATCCCGTCCGCGGCGACGAGCGCACCGGCGGCAATCGTGACGTCCCCGCCGCCGCCACGCTCCACGAACACGGCGTGCACGCCGGACGCGTCCTGCCCGAAGCCGACGAGCTCGTGGCCGGCACGTATCGCGTCCGGGGGCAGCGAACGCGTCGCGGCACGATGGAGAATCATCTGCAGTTCGCCGCGATGGATGGAATACTGAGGCACGGCGTATCCGGCATCGAGGCCGCGTGGTTCCTGCCAGATGCGCTGTCCGAACTTGTTGACGTAGACCAGCTCGGACGTGCGAATCGCGGTGCGCCGCAGGTCTTCCTCGAGCCCGAGTGCGTGCAGCACCCTCACGGCGTGGGGCTGCAGGTTGATGCCGACGCCGAGCGGGCGAAACTCGCGCGCGGCCTCGAACACGCGCACGTTCACGCCGGCCCGATGCAGGCAGAGCGCGGTCACGAGCCCGCCGATGCCGCCCCCGGCGATCACGACGTCCGGAGCGTTCCCGGTGCCGGCGATCACGACGACGCCTTCACTTCGCGTCCTGCTTCGCGATCACGGCGAGCGTGAGACGCGATGTGCAGGTGCGCCGCCCGGCCTCGTCGCGTATGTCCACGTCCCAGACCTGCGTGGTACGCCCCACGTGAATCGGCGTGGCGCGTCCCGCCACCCATCCTTCACGCACGGGACGCAGGTGGTTCGCATTGATCTCCAGGCCCACGACGTAATGCGTGTCGGGGTCGACGCAGTGCGCGGCCGCGCAGCTGCCGAGCGTCTCGGCCAGCAGTGCCGAGGCGCCACCGTGCAGGATGCCCATGGGCTGCACGGTGCGACGGTCCACCGGCATGCGCGCGGACAACGCGTCGTCCTCGACGCCGGTGAACTCGATGCCGAGTGTCGCGACGGCCGTGCCGACGTGCATCGACCTCAGTGTCTCCAGGGTGGGGCGTCTCTTCCAGATCATCGCCTGGCATCTCCGTGCTCGCGTTGTCCCGATCATACGGATTTTAGGGTGCGCAACGCGCACGCGGAGAAGCGGGAACGAGCACCAGGCGATGCGGACCCTCCCCGCCGGTCCGGCACGGGGCGCCGCACGCGAACGTGCCTCCCCGGCGAGCGCCCTCCTCTTGACGGAGGACGTAGCAATTGCTACGGTCCGGACACGAGTCGTTCCCGTGGAATCCCGACCATGCAAGTCCGCGAGCCGGCAGCATCCACTCACTCTCTGCGGTCGCGCGATGCGCGCGTGAGCCTCGCACGCATGATCACGCGGCTCTTCGATCACTGGCAGATCACGGCGGCCGAACAGGCCGCGCTGCTGGGTCTTTCCCCGGACAACCGGTCCACGCTCGCCCGCTACCGCCGCGGCGAACCGCTGGCGGACAGCCGCGACCTGCTCGATCGCGCCGGCCACCTCCTCGGCATTCACAAGGCACTCAGGATCCTCTTCCCTCAGGACCGCGACCTGGCCTATCGCTGGATCTCGACGCCGAATCGCCTGCTGGGTGCCCGCCCCGTCGACATCGTGATCGAGCGCGGGTTCGAGGGGCTCCTCGCACTGCGCCGCTACCTGGACTTCGAGCGGGGAACCTGAACTGGATCCCTTCGGCACCCTCTCCGGCCGGACGACTGCCTTCTCCGGCGACCTCGTGCGAAACATCAAGGGCATCCGGGCGTCACAGGACCTGTTCGACGACCTGTCGCCCGACCCCGCGGACTGGGCCATCGCGATCACGGCCGAAGGCGAGGGCAGCACACCGACGCGGGCAGCGCTCGTGACGCGCCCGTTCGACTATGGATCGGTGATCACGTACACGTTCGACCCGTCCCACTGGAACGCGACCCGCTACAGTGACGGCCGGCGCTTCGGCGTCTGGTACGGGTCCCTCGACCTGAAGACGACCGTCTGCGAGACCGTGTACCACTGGCACCGCTTCGTGATGGACTGCTTTCCTGACGAGAATCGCGTCATCACGGGGGAACGCCGCGTCTGCGACGTCCGCTGCGACGCCCTGCTCGTCGACCTGCGGGACCGCGTGGACGAGGCCCCGGAACTGCTCAGCCGGACCAGCTACGTCTTCTCGCAGAACCTCGGCGCCTACCTGCACGCCCAGGGACACCATGGCATCCTCGCCCCGTCGGCCCGGTGCGAGGGCACCAACGCCGCCGTGTTCCGGCCCGACGGCCTGTCCCACGTGCGGGACCGCTGCTTCCTCACCTACCGCTGCAATCCGACGCTCGACGCCGTGACCGTCGAACGTCAGCGAGGCCGCACGTGGTTGACCCTTTCCCCGTCCACGCTATATTGACGCCATGACACTCCGAATCTCCGTCCTCGATCAGTCCACTGCCTCCAGGGGCCGCACGCAGGCCGAAGCGATCCGGGAAACGCTCGACCTCGCGCGTCGCTGCGACGCGCTCGGCTACCACCGCTACTGGGTCTCGGAACACCACAACAGCGACAGCATCGTGGGCACGGCACCCGAGGTGCTCATGGCCGCAATCGCCGCGACCACCCGGCGAATCCGCATCGGCAGTGCGGGCGTGATGCTGCCGCACTATTCCTCGCTCAAGGTCGCCGAACAGTTTCGCGTGCTCGACGCCATCGCGCCCGGACGTATCGATCTCGGGGTCGGTCGCGCACCGGGGTCGGACCGCCTCACCGGGTTCGCGCTCAATCCGCATTCGAACGCCGCGGACGAATTTCCGCGCCAGGTGCTCGATCTGCAGGCGTGGGTATCCGGACAGCCGCTCCAGGAGGGTCACCCGTTCGCGGCGATCAAGGCGCACCCGCTCGGCCCGACGGTTCCGGAACTCTGGATACTCGGAAGCTCCGACTACGGCGCGCAGCTCGCGGCCCACTTCGGACTGCCCTACGCATTCGCGTACTTCTTCAGTGACGGTCGCGGCGTCGAACAGGCGCTGGACCTCTATCGCCGCAACTACCGACCCAGCGAGCGGCACCCGCACCCGCAGGCCACGATCTGTGTATGGGCTCTCGCGGCGGACACCGAGGCCGAGGCGCGCAGACTGCTGCACACGCGCGAACTCTGGCGCGTGGGCTTCGAGAAGGGCCTGCGCAACGCGCTCGTCCCACCCGACGAAGCCGCTGCCCAGCCCTACACCGAGCCCGAGCGTGCGGTCATCGACGCATTGCGCCGCAAGGCATTCGTGGGCACGGCCGATCAGGTGTCCGGACGTCTGCACGAACTGGCGCAGCGTCTCGAACTGGACGAACTGGTCATCGTCACCTGGACCTACGAGCCACAGCCGCGGCACCGGTCCTACGAACTCCTCGCCGACGCGTTCGACCTGCGTCGCACGGCCGCGGACACCTCTCTCTGACGAGGCACGCCGGAACCCGCATCACCACTGGTCGCAGGCCTTCGCAAGTCGGGCGCGCGCTTCGCCGCGGGACAGCACCGCCTGCCCGGCAAGGCCGCACGACGCGCGTGGTTCAGATTTCCGGCCACACGACCGTAATGATTCGTGCGGGGCACGCCATCCGGCCCTGCACAGGGAAGGCATGCCCGGCGCCTGGCCGGATGCCCGTCGGTCCGGTGTTTCCGAGGAGTCGTGTACGTTGTCGAACCGCGTCCATTCCGCATTGCTCTGCGTCTGTCTGCTCGTGCCCGCGTGCTCGACCATCGGGGACCCTGGCGGCCGCCTCGCGTCCGGCACCGTCACGGGTGTCTTCACGGAGCCGTACACGGGAATACTCGTCGATCGCACGCTCGGGACACGACAGGCGACCACGGATCCCGTCTGGGTCGAGGTCGATCTGCGGCAGCCCCTCACGGACGGCAGACGGACGGTGCAGGCACGTATCGAGGACCGTGACGTTCCCGTGGGCGCGATCGTCGACGTGACGCTCGCACCCGAAACGGCGACTCCGGACGACCCTGCGATCGAGGGCCTGGCCATTCCGGGCCGGAACGCCGCAAGGCCCGGCGCCGAACCCGCACGCCGCGCCGCGCCCTTCCCGATCGCGCGCGTGGACCGGAGATTCGAACTCCGGGTCGAATGACCCGCCGGACGTCCGCCCGTCAGCCCGTACCGCGCGGATAGTTCTCGACGGCGCGGCTGCGCAGGAGCGCGGCAACCGGTCGCTCGACGCCGTGCTGCTCGAGCGCTTCGAAGTGAAATCGAACGATCTTCGCGTCGACCTGGTTGTCGACACACCACTGACGCGCCTGCTCACGGCTCAGCGGTGTGACCGATCCGCGTGAGCGGGAGTCACCACTCAGCGCGAGAAACCAGTGGTCGTCCGCGGTCCGGAACAGGGACACGTCGAGATCGACGTCGTCCTCGTCGGGAATCGACGCGGACGCCACGAACTCCGCCTCGTGCGTGTCGTAGACCACGCCGCGGACCGTCTGTCGAATGCCTCTCATCTCGCCACCTCGCGTGAACCGTCATCACGACCCCATGGTGGCAGTGCGTCGTGAACGCCTCTGAGCCGCCTCTCTGCGCCAGCAGTGATCCGAACGACCCATTCGTGAAGCAAAGCCGTCATGTTCGACGATGTGCCGAGCACTGGTGCTCAGTCACGCGGATACCCCGACACGCTGGCTCGATGTCATGAATCTGTTGGCTGGGGTGGATCGTTCCGCCCATGCGCACAGCATGGACGATCGTCGTCGCGCAATTTGGCGCACGTAGATTTGTCGTGCGCAGCATGTCGCGCCCCGATTCTTCCGCATCAGACAAGGAGAAAGATTCCATGAGACCTCTCAAGAAGGCCGTGCTCGCGCTCGGCCTGTCGCTCGCGGCGTCGACCGCGCTCGCCGGTACGCCGGTCGCCACCGACACCTGGTACTGGTTCGACGCCTACTCGGACGTGACTGACGCTCCGTGGGTCGACGAGAACTACGACCCCCTGGAGTTCGACGTCACGCTGGCCAGGGCGGCTGTCCTCCTCGTCGTCGACAACGGGTACACGGGCGACCGTTACGAGGTCTTCGCGAACGGGGTGTCGCTCGGGCTCACGTCCGTTCCGGGAAACGCCGGCGATACGTTCCTGTTCGATTTCGACGATGCGGCAGCCGACCAGCGCTGGAGCCACGGCGAATTTGTCCTCGCTGCCGGCACCTATTCGATCACGGGCCGCGCGGTGTCGTTCGCACCGGACACGTTCGCCGCCTCGGGCGGACTGATGCTCACGCCCGTGCCGGAACCCGGCACGTTCGCGCTGCTGGGCGCGGGGGGAATCCTGATCCTCGGCGCGTTGCGCCGCCAAGCCAAGTAAGCCTCCGGGAGCCTGCTCATGAAACTCAAGAACCTCGTTGCCTCCCTCGCGCTCGCCGCCACGGGCGTCGCCGGAAGCGCCGTTGCCGCCGACGTTCCCGTCAAGATCATCGCGTTCAACGACTTTCACGGAAATCTGCAGTCCCCGGGCAGCTTCTCCGGGCATCCGGCTGGCGGCGCGGACTATCTCGCGGGATGGATCGCAAAGCTGCGGGCCGAGAACCCTGTCAACAGTGTGGTGGTGCACGCCGGCGACATGGTCGGCGCGAGCCCGCTCATCTCGGCGCTGTTCCATGACGAGCCTACCGTCGAAGTCATGAACATGATGGGCGTCGACATCTCCTCCGTCGGCAACCACGAGTTCGACGAAGGGCGGGACGAGCTGATCCGGCTGCAGAAGGGCGGATGTCACCCGAGGGACGCCAACAGCTGCATGGGGCTGAACGGCCCGTTCACGGGCGCGACGTTCAAGTACCTCGCCGCGAACGTGCTGGACCAGACGACCGGGCGACCGCTGTTCCCGCGCTACGTCATCAGGACTTTCAGCGGTGTTCGCATGGCGTTCATCGGCATGACGCTCGAGAACACGCCCACCATCGTGACCCCGACGGGTGTCGCGGGACTGAATTTCAACGACGAGGCGGACACGGTCAATTCGCTCATCCGCACGCTGCGCAACCAGGGCGTCAACGCGATCGCCGTCGTCGTACACGAAGGCGGCGCCCAGGCGGGCGGACCGATCGGCGGCTGCGTGGGCTTCAGCGGCGCGATCACCGACATCGTGAGCCGCCTCGACCCGGCCGTCGATCTCGTCATTTCGGGCCACACTCACCAGGCCTACCTATGCGACCTGCCCGTCTCGAACGGCAAGCTCGTTCCCGTGACGAGCGCGAGTTCCTACGGCCGCCTGCTCACGAACATCGACCTCGTGCTCGACACGGCGACTCGCGACGTCAAGTCGGTCTCGGCCAGGCAGGTCGTCGTGGCGCGGGACGATCCGGGCGTCACGCCGAACGCCGCGATCGCCGCGGTGGTCGACCACTACGCGGGTCTCGTCGGGCCGATCGCGAACCGCGTCATCGGCAAGATCGCGACTTCGGTCACGCGCAGCACGAGCCCCGCGTGCGAGCACCAGGCCGGCGACCTCATCGCGGACTCGCAGCTCGCCGCCACCGCACCTTCTGGCTTCGGTGATGCCCGGATCGCCTTCATGAATCCGGGCGGCGTGCGCGCGGACTTTGCCTACGCGTCGTCGGTGGGCGAGGGCGACGGCAACGTGACCTACGGCGAGGCATTCACCGTGCAACCGTTCGGAAACAGCCTGGTCACCATGACCCTCACGGGCGCCCAGATAAAGACCGCACTTGAGCAGCAGTTCGTGGGCTGCACGAACAATCAGCCGTTCAACCGCGTTCTCCAGGTATCGAAGGGATTCGAGTACGAGTGGGACGCGAAAGGCGGCGCGTGTGCGCGTGTCGTGCCGGGCAGCGTCAAGCTGAACGGCGTCGCCATCCAGGATGGTCAGACGTACCGCGTCACGGTGAACAGCTTTCTCGCGACCGGCGGTGACAGCTTCCTCGTGTTCAACGAAGGCACGGACCGCCTCGGCGGCGCGGTCGACATCGACGCATTGTCCGACGCACTGGCCTCCACGCTCGTACCGGCTCCGACGGGCACTCCCTACGTACCCCCGGCGCTCACGCGGATCCGCCAGGCGGACCCGACTACGGGCAGCTGTCCGAACAACTGATCGCCGACCGCCTCGCCGCGGTCCTGGGCCCGGCGCACGTCGCCGGGCTTTTTTTCGTCCGATACGGGGTCGAGGGATGCCCTCGCGTTCGTGCGTGAGCCCGCACGTCTCGGGCAAGAGGCCGTGCAGGTCTGTTACCCTCGTGATTTCCGGCAACGAACACGCGCGAGAACGGTGCGGGAGGCCGACCCGCGATCCGCTTTCGCGAAGGAGACACCCGACCCGCCACGCACGCCGCCCCCAGCCGGTCGATCCCCGAGAAGCTCACGCCCGTGACGGGGCGTCGACGAGGCTCGTGGTCGTGTCCGGTTTGCGGTCCCGCGTGACGGCCGGACACCGTGGACCATGCGCTATTTCCTGTCGTGGCACTCCGTCGCGATCGCGTTCGGAATCCTCGCCTACGCCGTCACCACCATAGCGATGGGGCAGAAGCGTCACCCGAGCGCCGCGATCGCGTGGCTGCTCGCGATCGTGCTCGTGCCGTATCTGAGCCTGCCCCTGTTCTTCATGTTCGGCACCCGCAAGCTGCCGACGGCGCGCCGTACCCGAGACCTCGCTGCCCGCCCGCCTCTTCCCGGCGCGACTCCGCTCGACACCCTCTGCAACGCGCTCGACCTCCCGCCGCCCGAGACCTATGACGACTTTCTCGCGCACGAAAACGGCCACGAGGCTCGTGACGGACTCTGGCGTCTCGTCGACGGTGCCAGCGAATCCCTCGAGATCTGCACCTACATCTTCGCGAGCGACACGCTCGGCGCCGCGCTCGCGGATCGCCTCGCCGCCGCGGCGGCAAGGGGTGTACGGGTACGCGTGCTCGTCGATGCCGTCGGTGCGCTCGGACACGGTCGGGTCCTCCGGCGTCTCGCGCGTGCGGGCGTCGCCGTCGCACGGTTCGGCCGCCCGCTCAGTCTGTTCCGCGGGTCACACGCGAACCTCCGCAATCACCGCAAGTACGCGGTCGCCGACGGCTCGCGGGTGTGGGCCGGAGGCCGCAACCTGGCGGCCGAGTACTTCGAGGGCTCACCAGGCAGGCCCGCGTGGCGCGACCTGACGTTCGAAATGACCGGTCGGTTCGCGCGAAACTTCGTGGCCGTGTTCGACGCGGACTGGGCACTCGCGTCCAATGCCGCACACGCACCGCCCGGCGCGGCGCCGGTCGAGACTCCCTGCGTCCCCGAGAAGACGGCACGCATCATCCCGAGCGGCCCCGATCGCCCCGACGACACCTGGCACGCCGTGCTCGTGTCGGCGATCTCCGCGGCGCGACTGCGCGTGGCCGTCTTCACGCCCTATTTCGTGCCCGATCCCGCCGTGCTCGACGCACTCGTCCTCGCGGCGAAACGCGGCGTCACCGTGGAGCTCTTCCTGCCCGTGCGCTCGAATCACCGCCTGGCGGACGCCGCGAGAACCCGCGCACTCCGGGAAATGCTCGCGGCAGGCGCCCGGGTGGAATGCGTCCCGGCAATGAACCACGCGAAAGCCGTGCTCGTCGACGACGGACTCGCTCTCGTCGGGTCGGCCAACCTCGACGCGCGAAGCCTGTTCCTGAACTTCGAGATCATGATCGCGCTGCGCGAGCCGGTATACGTGTACGCGATCGAGCACAGCCTCCGGAACCTCGCCCGCGATGCGCGCCCGTACGTGCCACCGCAGCCGGCCTGGTGGCGAGCGTTCGTCGACGGCCTCGTGCTGTGGGTCGCCTTTCAGCTCTGACGACCGGGCTGCCCCGTTGCCAAGGCCGGCACGACCGCGCAACATCCGTGTCTCACCCGATGCCGTACGGGAATCATCGTCACGGAGACCGACGATCCCGTCGTGACTTTCGTCAAACTGGAGGGTGTGCCTTCACCGTCAAATGTTTGCGCGCGTCGGGACGAGTGGGTCGTGTCTCCTGCCGGGCACCCGGCGGGACGACGCCCTGACACCCGACAACGTCAACGCTCGTGGAGGAACGCATGCAGACCATCAGACAGTTCCTGACCATCGCCGCCCTGCTCCTCGTCACCGGTGCGTCCGCCGCCGAGGACTACTGGCCTCCCACGTCTCTCCCCCCGGAGCAGTCCCAGGGTGACGTCCAGTTCCTGACGGGCGGGATCGGCAGCGACGAGTCGGCGGAGATCCGCAAGGTCGCGCCGACGTGGCCGCTCGTGCTCGTCTTCACGCAGGCGCACCACCGGCACGCAGGCTGGCTGGCCGACGTCGGCGTGCGCATCCGGAACCAGCACGGCGAGATGGTGCTCGAGACGACGTCGGACGGTCCGTACCTGCTCGCACGGCTACCGCCGGGGCGCTATGCCGTGGAAGCCCGGTCCGGAGACGTCACGAAGAAGCGTACGGTCACCGTGCCGGATCACGGCAGCCGGCGTGTAATTTTCGAGTGGGCGCCGCCTCCCCCCGCGAACCCGAACTGACTTCGGCTGTCGAAGGCCGTGTTCCCGGAGTCTCCGGGAATCACGCTCGACGGCCCGAGACCGGCAGGAATGGGGGCGCCGCCGCCACCGCCCGAAGGAAGTGGCGACACTCCGATCCCCGCCGGTCGGCCACCCTGCCGGCAGGTCCGATCAGTCGGTGAGGCCTTCGAAGAGCTTCGTGCTCAGATAGCGCTCGCCGAAGGACGGGATGATGACCACGACGAGCTTGCCTGCGTTCTCGGCACGGGAAGCCACCTGCAGTGCGGCCCACGTCGCGGCACCCGACGATATTCCCACCAGGAGGCCCTCCTCCGTTGCCATGCGCCTGGCCATTGCGAACGCGTCGTCGTTGCTCACGCGAACCACTTCGTCGTAGACGCTCGTGTTGAGTATCTCCGGCACGAAGCCGGCGCCGATGCCCTGAATCGGGTGCGGCCCCTTCTGTCCGCCCGACAGCACGGGAGACGCATCCGGCTCCACCGCGACGCACCGGAAAGACGGCTTGCGTGACTTGAGGACCTCGCCGACACCCGTGATGGTGCCGCCCGTGCCGATGCCCGACACCAGGATGTCCGCCTTGCCCTCCGTGTCGCGCCAGATCTCCTCCGCCGTCGTGCGCCGGTGAATCTCGGGGTTCGCGGGGTTCGCGAACTGCTGCGGAATGAAGTAGCGCGAGTCGGCGGCCGCCATTTCCTCCGCCTTGCGAATGGCGCCCCCCATGCCCTCGGCGCCCGGGGTCAGGACGAGTTCCGCACCGTACGCGCGCAACAGGGCACGACGCTCCCTGCTCATCGTGTCGGGCATCACGATCGTGAGTCTGTAGCCGCGCGCTGCGCACACGAACGCGAGCCCGATGCCCGTGTTGCCGCTCGTCGGCTCGAGGATGATCGTGTCGGGACGAATCCGGCCCGCGCTCTCGGCCGCGTCGATCATCGCGACCCCGATCCGGTCCTTCACGCTGTGGGCGGGATTGAAGAATTCCAGCTTCGCGACGACATCCGCCCTGCACCCCTGCGTGACGCGGTTCAGACGAACGAGTGGCGTGTTGCCGATCAGTTCCGTGACATTGGCTGCGATCTTCATGGTGATTCCGGTTATCTCGCTTACTTGGGTTCAAGGATCGCCGCGCGCCGTCTGCAAGACACGCGGCACTGTCGTCTCACAGGCGCTTCGCGACCTCCTCCAGCATCACCTCGGTCGCGCCGCCGCCGATGGTCTGCACGCGCGCGTCGCGCACCATGCGCTCGATCGTGGATTCCCGCATGTATCCCATGCCGCCGTGGAACTGCTGGCAGGTATACATGACCTCGTTCACGAGTTCGCCGCAGTAGGCCTTCACCATCGAGACCTCCTTCACGCAGTCCCGCCCCTGTGCGTCGAGCCACGCGCAGTGATACACGAGCTGGCGTCCCGCCTCGACCTTGGCGGCGAGCATCGAGAGACGCTGGCGAATCACCTGCTTGTCCCAGAGCGGATGGCCGAAGGCCTGGCGTTCCTTCACGTACGCGAGCGTGAGCTCGACGGCCTTCTGCGCTTCTCCGAGAGCCTGCGCACCGAGCACGACACGCTCGTTCTGGAAGTTGCGCATGATCGCGTAGAAACCGAGATGCTCGTCGCCGAGCACGTTCTCGACGGGGACGCGGCAGTCGTCGAACACGAGTTCGGCCGTGTCGGACGAACGCCACCCCATCTTGTCGAGCGCACGGCCGACGCCGAAGCCCGGCGTACCCTTCTCCACCGCGAAGATCGACATGCCGCGCGAACCCTTCGCGTCCGGATCGGTCTTTGCGGCAACGAAATAGAGGTTGGCGTGCACACCGTTCGTGATGAACATCTTCGTGCCGTTCAGCACGTAGTGATCGCCGTCACGCACGGCACGCGTACGGATGCCCTTGACGTCCGAACCCGCGTCGGGCTCCGTCACCGCAACGGCCGTGATCAGGCTGCCGTCGACGACGCCCGGCATCCAGCGTGCGAGCTGATCGGGCCGCCCCGCATTCGCGAGGTGCGGCGAAGCCATGTCGGTGTGCACGAGGACCGTGATCGCGAATCCGCCGAACGTCGAGCGTCCGAGCTCCTCCGCGAGCAGGACGCTGTAGACGGTGTCGAGTTCCGCGCCTCCGTATTCCGCCGGGTAGCGGATGCCCAGGAAGCCGAGTTCGCCCATGCGCCGGAGTACCTCGCGCGGCACGAAACCGTCGTCCTCCCACCTTGCGGCGTTCGGCGCCACCTCGGACGCGACGAAACGACGAAGGCTGTCGCGAAACATGCGGTGCTCTTCGGTGAGATAGACGGGATCGTGCATGGCTGGACGTGACCGCGAAGGCGTGAGCAGGAAGTATCGGGCAATTCTAGCCGGTATGGCCCGCGCGATAGCGTTGCTCGCGCGAGCCGGGCGTGCCGGTCGTGTCAGCGCACGTCCGCAGCCGTCGCGTCCCCGCCCGAGACCGCCACCGTTTCGGCCATCGGCTGGTCCAGTCTGCGGGTCTCGCCGTGCTTCAGGAGCCAGAACCGCTCGTGGGGAATTCCTTCCCGTCGCAGTGCCTGCACGAGCTTGCGGGGCGGTTCGTCCATGGGTTCGTCCGTCAGCACGAACGTGCCCCAGTGCATCGCGACGGAATGTCCGGCCTCGAGGTCCTCGTGGATCTTCACCGCCTCCTCGGGGTTCACGTGCATGACCGACATGAACCAGCGCGGCTCGTAGGCACCGATCGGCAGCAGTGCGTAGTCCACCGGACCCAGCCTTGCACGGATGTCCTTGAAATCCTGCGAGTAGCCCGTGTCGCCCGCGAAGAAGACGGACGCCTCGCCAGCATCGATGCGCCACCCGCCCCAGAGCGTGCGGTTGCGATCCCAGGGCGTGCGCGCGCTCCAGTGCTGCACGGGCGTGAACGTGAAC
The DNA here is from genome assembly GCA_016125475.1 of Betaproteobacteria bacterium. Classification (GTDB taxonomy): domain Bacteria; phylum Pseudomonadota; class Gammaproteobacteria; order Burkholderiales. The sequence continues at coordinate 15,339 of WGLR01000005.1, read as the reverse complement.
GTCACGCCCCCGAGTTCCGTCTCGTCCCACCAGTCCAGTTCGACGACGTCGTCCCGGATGCCCTGTGCCGCGAACCAGGCCTTGAGCCCGAGCGGCACGAAGAACCGAGGCGGGCCGCCGGCCTGACGCGCGAGACGTTCGACCGTGCCGGCGTCCAGATGATCGTAGTGATTGTGGGAGACGACGACCGCGTCGATGTGGGGCAGGTCGTGGAAACCGAGCGCGGGCGGCACGATGCGCTCGGGCCCCGCGAAGGAAAGCGGCGACGCACGTCCCGTGAGATGCGGATCGGTGAGGATGTTCAGGCCATCGAGCTGCAGCAGGAACGTCGCATGGCCGATCCACGTGAGCGCGGGATCGTCGCGGTTCGCCCGGATCCACGCCACGTCCGGATGCACCAGCGGGAAGTGCCAGCCGCCATCGGGCGTCCTGGGGAGCCCCTTTGCCCAGCGCTCGCGCTGCCACTTCCAGAAGCTTCCCCGCTTCCAGCCGCTCGGATAGTTGTTGCGGAAGCCGTCCTCGGTGTGATGGGGTTTGGTCGTGTCCATTTGGGGTCTGGCGGAACACCCCGTTGCCAGCGAGAATGCGAGCAGCAGGGCCAGGATGTTCTCGGGTCTCACGAAATTGATCGGGCCGTGTCGTGAAGATGGGCGTCGAGCGTACGATACTGCAGTTCTCGCATGCGAACGGTTTTCCGGCCGAATGCTACCGCGCGTTCCTCGCCGCCCTCGATACGCACTTCGACGTGCGGTACGTCCCGCAGTTCGGTCACGACCCTCGCCACCCGGTCACGGACGGCTGGCACCACCTCGTCGACGAACTCGTCACCGCAGTGGCTGCACACGGGCATCCCGTCGTCGCCGTCGGGCACTCGCTCGGCGGTTATCTCTCCCTCATGGCTGCCGCACGCCGGCCCGACCTGTTCCGGCGGGTCGTGATGCTGGACGCCCCGATCCTCTCGCGCCTGCAGGGCGGTGCGATCGCGTTCACGAAGCGGATCGGCGTGTTCGACCGCTTCACGCCCGCGCCGGGGACGCGTTCGCGCCGGCGCCACTGGTCGTCCCGGGACGAAGCACTGCAGTACTTCCGTGCGAAGCCCGTGTTTCGGGGCTTCGACCCTCGCTGCATGGCCGACTACGTCACGTACGGCACTACCGAGGATGCCTCCGGTGTGCGGTTGCGCTTCGACCCCGAGATCGAGTACCACATCTACCGGACCATGCCCCATGATATGGTGCGGGACGCGTCGCGGCTCACGGTCCCCGCGGGCCTGATCCTCGGCGCGCAGTCCGACATCGTGCGACGGATCGGGACACGCACGTCCGAACGAAGGTTCCGGATGGCCCGGACGGCCGGGGGACACCTGTTTCCGTTCCAGCACCCCGAGACGGCCGCGAACGCCGTGTTCCGGATGATGTCGGATCTCGCGACGGCCGGCGCCTGATCGCCGCCCGATGCTCGGGAACCAGCGAGTCCGCCAATGCCGGACACGAGGACAGGGGTGAGGAGACGATGACGCAATCGCAGCAACGGCAGGACGTTCCCGCGACCACCGGCCAGGCGGTGTTCGACGCGATCGTGGTCGGGGCCGGTTTCGCCGGCATGTACATGCTCCATCGGCTGCGCGGTCTCGGACTGTCCGTGCGCGTGCTCGAGGCCGGCAGCGACGTCGGCGGAACCTGGTTCTGGAACCGCTATCCGGGCGCGCGCTGCGACATCGAGAGCATGCAGTATTCCTACCAGTTCTCGGACGAACTCCAGCAGGAGTGGAACTGGTCCGAGAAGTACGCGACCCAGCCGGAAATCCTTCGCTACGCGAACCACGTGGCGGACCGGTTCGACCTGCGTCGGGACATCCGGTTCGACACACGTGTCGAGACGGTCCGGTACGACGAGTCGAGCAGGCGGTGGAACGTCTCGACGGATCGCGGTGACACGCTGACCGCACGGTTCTGCATCATGGCGACGGGCTGCCTCTCCGCGCCGAACCGCCCGGTGTTCGACGGACTCGACACGTTCCGCGGCAGGATCTATCACACCGGCGAGTGGCCTCACGAGGACGTGGACTTCACGGGCCTGCGCGTGGCGGTCGTCGGGACCGGCTCCTCGGCGATCCAGGCGGTCCCGATCATCGCGAAGCAGGCGGCACACCTGTACGTATTCCAGCGTACGCCGCATTTCTCCGTGCCCGCGCACAACGCGCCCCTCACGCCCGAGTTCCGCGACGGCATCAAGGCCAGGTACGGCGAGTTCCGGCGCACCGCCAAGGAACAGTTCGCCGGCGTCCACTTCAACTACAACCCGAAGTCGGCGCTGGAGGTCTCGCCCGAGGAACGACGTCGCCAGTACGAGGCACGGTGGGCCTATGGCGGCGTGTCGTTCATGGGCGCGTTCTCGGACCTGCTCTTCGACCGCGACGCGAACGCGACCGCGGCCGGGTTCGTGCGCGACAAGATCCGCGAGATCGTGCGCGACCCCGTAGTGGCCGACGCGCTGTCGCCGCACGACATCATCGGCTGCAAGCGCCTCTGCGTGGACACCGACTACTACGCGACCTTCAACCGGGACAACGTGACGCTCGTCGACATTCGCGGCCACCGCATCGAGCGCATGACGCCCGCGGGCGTGCACGCGCTGGGCCGCGAGTACGCCGTCGACGCGATCGTGATGGCCACGGGGTTCGACGCGATGACGGGAGCCCTGAAGCGCATCGACATCCGAGGGCGCAGCGGAGAGTCCCTGCGCGACAAATGGCAGGACGGCCCGCGGACCTACCTCGGACTCGCGATGGCGGGCTTCCCCAACCTGTTCACGATCACGGGGCCGGGCAGCCCGTCGGTGCTCACGAACATGCTGCCGTCCATCGAGCAGCACGTGGAGTGGATCGCCGACTGCATCGCGACGCTGCGTCGCCAGGGCAAGACGCTGATCGAGCCCACACCCGAGGCCGAGGACCGGTGGGTCGAACACGTGAACCAGGTCGCCGGAACGAATCTGCGCTCGGCCTGCAGTTCTTGGTACGTCGGCGCGAACATTCCCGGCAAGCCGCGCGTGTTCATGCCCTACATCGGCGGACTGCCCGATTACCTCCGGAAGTGCGAAGAGGTCGTCGCCACGGGCTATGAAGGCTTCTCGATCGGCTAGGAAACGTTCGGAGCGCCGTGTAGCCGGCACATCGCGGATCGTGGTCGCCGCATGCACCGGCCCGGCAGGGTCGAGCCCGGGCGCCCTCGCCCGGTTGGCCGTGCCCACCCTGCGCCTGCCGTGCCAGGGACGGACCATCGCCCGGGCAACGCCGGCCCCACCCCTTCGCAGGGTGCGCACCGCGCACCGCCCGACGTCGACGTCACCTGCGACGCCCGTCGCGCGGACGAGGCCAGCCCCGTCCCTCCGTAGGGTGCGCACCGCGCACCGGCCCCTGTCGACGTCAGGAACGACGCCCGCCCCCACCGCGGTGTCTCTCGCCCCGTGAAGATCGCGCTCTTCCAGGGTCCGGCACACGCGGATTCCGTCGATGACGCCCTCCGGGTCCTGGCGGACCGCGCACGCGAGGCCGCCGCGAGCGGCGCGCGCCTGCTCGTGTGCCCGGAGATGTTCCTCACCGGCTACGACATCGGTGTCGAGGCCCTGCACCGTCTGGCCGAACCGGCCGACGGTCCGTCCGCGCAACGTGCGGCCGCAATCGCCCGCGACCATGGCATCGCACTGCTCTACGGCTACCCGGAACGCGAACGGAACACGGTCTGGAACAGCGCGATGCTCCTGGACGCGTCGGGCCGTCCGCTCGCGAACCACCGCAAGACGCACCTCTTCGGCGAACTGGACCGCCGCGCGTTCGCGCCCGGCGATCGGGTCGTGACGACCGCGACGCTCGACGGCCTCTGCCTCGCGATCCTGATCTGCTACGAAGTCGAATTCCCCGAGAACGTCCGGCTCGCCGCACTCGCGGGCGCGGATCTCGTCGCGGTTCCGACGGCGCTGATGGCGCCCTACCATTTCGTGTCCCGCGCCCTGCTCGCCACGCGTGCCTACGAGAATCAGGTCTTCGTCGCCTACGCGAATCGCTGCGGACAGGAGGGCACTCTGGAGTATCTCGGCGCAAGCGCCATCGTCGCGCCGGACGGTGCAGAACTCGCCCGCGCGGGAGGCGGCGAGGAACTGATCGTCGCCGACGTCGACCCGGACGCGTACGCGCACTCGCGGGCAATCAACACGTACCGTGGCGACCGTCGCCCGGAACTCTATGCGCGGCTCGCCTCTCCGCACGAACCGTGACCTGACGCGATGACCGCCCCGACGCCGCCCCCCGTCACGATCTTCGGACCCGATTTCCCGTTCCCATACGACGACTGGCTTCGCCACCCGGCAGGGCTCGGACACCTGCCGGATCACGCGCTCGGCGCAGAGGTCGCGATCGTCGGTGCGGGCATGGCGGGCATCGTCGCCGCGTACGAACTCATGAAGCTCGGGCTGCGTCCCGTCGTCTACGAATCCCGGCGGCTCGGCGGCCGCCTGCATTCGGAACCGTTCAAGGGCGCGGACGGCGTCGTCGCGGAACTGGGCGGCATGCGCTTCCCGAAGTCCTCTCGCAGTTTCTACCACTACCTGGACCTCTGCGGTCTCGACACGCGGCCGTTCCCGAACCCTCTGGCGCCCGACACACCGAGCACGGTGATCGATCTCGAGGGCGAACCGGTGTACGTCGAGCGCGCGTCCGACCTGCCGCCGATGCTGCGGGAAGTGAGCGAAGCGTGGCAGGAGGCCCTGGAACAGGAGGCGGCGTTTTCCGCGATGCAGGCTGCCATCCGTGCGCGGGACGTCCGCAGGATCAAGGAAATCTGGAACGCGCTCGTGCCCGTCTGGGACGACCGCAGCTTCTACGGCTTCGTCGCGAACTCCGCTCCGTTCAGGCGTCTGTCGTTCCGCCACCTCGAGGTCTTCGGACAGGTCGGATTCGGCACGGGCGGCTGGGACACGGACTTCCCGAACTCGATGCTGGAGATCCTGCGCGTCGTCTATACCGACTGCGAGGAAGACCAGCATTTCGTGGTCGGAGGCGTCGAGCAGATGCCCCGGGGGCTCTGGAAGCACGCGCCGGACGCGATCCGCCACTGGCCGCACGGCACGTCACTCCACGCACTGAACTCCGGCGCGCCACGTCCCGGCGTCGCGCGTCTCGAGCGCGCCCCGGACGGCAGCATCGCCGTCACGGACGTCTGGGGGGATCGCCGCCAGTTTGCCGCGGCACTGGTCACGTGCCAGAGCTGGCTGCTCACGACGCACATCGAATGCGACGAGAGCCTCTTTTCCCAGAAGCTCTGGATGGCGCTCGACCGCACGCGCTACATGCAGTCCGCGAAGACGTTCGTGATGGTCGACCGGCCGTTCTGGAAGGACAGGGACCCGCGCACCGGTCGCGACGTGATGAGCATGACGCTCACGGACCGCATCACCCGCGGCACCTACCTGTTCGATCTCGGTGACGACCGGCCGGGCGTGATCTGCCTGTCCTACTCGTGGATGAGCGACGCGCTGAAGATGCTGCCGCTGCCCGTCGACAAGCGCGTGCGGCTCGCGCTGGGCGCCCTGAAGAAGATCTATCCGGGTGTCGACATCGAGTCGCACATCATCGGCGACCCCATCACGGTCTCCTGGGAGGACGACCCGAACTTCCTCGGAGCGTTCAAGGGTGCGCTGCCCGGACACTATCGCTACAACCGGCGCATGTTCTGCCACTTCATGCAGGAACACCTGCCGGCCGCCGAACGCGGCATCTTCATGGCGGGTGACGACATCGGCTGGATCCCGGGCTGGGTCGAGGGCGCGGTCCAGACCTCGCTCAACGCGGTCTGGGGGATCCTGCGCCACTTCGGGGGGCAGACGTCACCCGGGAACCCGGGGCCCGGAGACCGGTTCGACGAACTGGCTCCGCTCGAACTGCCCGACTGAAGGCGCGCGGCATCCCGGTGATGCCCGATGGTCCGGTCGGCGCTCGCGGGATGATAATGGACGTCTGACAGGGAGGAGTTCATGGACTATCACGAGATCGTTTACGAGGAAGACGGTCCGATCGGCACGATCACGCTGAACCGGCCGGAGGACGGGAACATGTTCACGCCGCGCATGTGCCACGAGATCCGGGACTGCATCAACGAGGTTCGCCGCGAGACGCGCACGCGCGTGATCGTGATCACGGGCGCCGGTGACAGGTTCTTCTGCATCGGCGGCCGCAAGGAAGGCATGGAGGACACCCACCTCTACGCGGGCGTGCTGCCGACGCTCGAGATGTACGAGAGCATCGACCGCCTGCAGAAGCCCGTCGTCGCGTCCGTGAACGGCTTCGCGGTCGGCGGCGGCAACGTTCTGCAGATGGTCTGCGACCTCACGATCGCGAAGGAGAGCGCGGTGTTCCGCCAGGTCGGCCCGATGATGGGCAGCTTCGATGCAGGGTACGGCACGTGGTACCTCGAGGACCTCGTCGGCAAGAAGCGCGCGAAGGACATCTGGTACCGCAATCCGAAGATGTCGGCACAGGAAGCCCTCTCCATCGGCCTCGTGAACAAGGTTGTCCCGGACGCCGAGCTGAAGTCCGCCACGCGCGCGTACGCGCTCGAGATCGCGGACCGCGGTGCGTTCGCGCTCGCGTCCATCAAGGCTGCGTTCAACGCCCGGCACGGGGGCGTGGGCGGGCTCTCGCGGATGGCCCACGACCTGCTGCTGCGCGGGTACCTCGACACCGACGAGTCGAAGGAGCTCTCGAAGGCGTTCGCCGGGAAGCGTTCGCCGGACGCATCGAAGTTCGGTCACTGACCGGAGGGGGAATGAGCCACATCCTCTCGCTGCTGAACCTGCGCAGCGCGCGCCACTATTACGAGCTCGGTGCGTGGCAGGACGCGACGCTGTACGCCCGGCTCCGCGGGCACGCACACGAACGCGGCGATGCCTGGGCCGCACGCGACCCGTACCGCCGCGTGACGTGGTCCCGGCTTCTCGACTGGGTCGACGCGGTCGCCCACGATCTGGACCAGGCAGGGCTGCGCAGCGGGGACCGCGTGTCGGTCTGGCTGCCGAGCCGCATCGAAACGGCCGTGACCCTGCTCGCGTGCTCGCGCAACGGCTACGTCTGCAGCCCGTCGCTGCACCAGAACTACACGGTCAGCGAGATTCTCGACCTGCTCCGGCGCGTCGACACGCGGGCACTGGTCGCACAGATCGGATACGGAGCCGATGGTGCCCGTCACGACGTGTTCGCATCCGCCCTGCAGCTGCCGACGATGCGGCGCCTCTATGCGCTGTCGAAGAACGGCACGAGCGGCGTCGATCTCCCCGAGGGCACGTCGCCGTTTCCCGAGGAGCGCGTGTCCGGACAGATGCACTCGCCCGAGAGCGATCCCGACAAGATCACCTACATCGCATTCACGTCCGGCACGACGGGCGCCCCGAAGGGCGTCATGCACTCGGACAACACGCTGCTCGCGAACGGCCGCGCGCTCGTGCACGACTGGGGCCACACGGCCGACACCGTGCTGCTCTCGCTGAGCCCCACGAGCCACCACATCGCGACGGTCGGACTCGAACAGAGTCTGGTCTGCGGCTGCGAATACGTGCTGCACGACCCTGCCGCGGGCCGTCATCCGATCGACTGGATAGAGGAGACCGGCGCGACCTACGTGCTCGGCGTGCCGACCCACGGCATGGACATCCTGCAGGCGATGCAGGCGCGCGGCCTCACGCGTCTGGGCGACGTGTCCGTGTTCTATCTCGCGGGAGCGCCCATCCCGCGCGAGACGGCGAACCGTTTCCTGCAGATGGGCATCAAGCCGCAGAACGTCTACGGCATGACCGAGAACGGGTCGCACCAGTACACGCAGCCGACGGACGACGCGGAAACGATCGTGTCCACGTGCGGACGCGCGTGCTACGGCTTCGAGGTGAAGATCTGGAAGGAGAACGATCCGGACACCGAGGCCGCGCCCGGCGAGGTCGGTGAAATCGCCACGCGGGGGGCAGTGCTCATGCTCGGGTACTTCGCGAACCAGGCCGCGACCGAGGCCTCCTTCAACGCGCACGGCTGGTTCATGAGCGGCGACCTCGGCCGTCTCGACGACCGCGGCAATCTCCAGATCGTCGGTCGCAAGAAGGATCTCATCATCCGTGGCGGCCACAACATCCATCCCGCCCGCATCGAGGATCTCGCGCATCGCATGGACGCCGTCGCGAAGGCCGCGGCGTTCCCGGTGGCGGACGAACGCCTCGGCGAGAAGGTCTGCCTCGCGATCATCGCGAACGGGGAACCGCCTGCTGCCGACGAGGTGCTCGCGCATCTCGACGCCGCGGGACTCTCGAAGTACGACATGCCGGAATATTTCATCGTGCTGCCCGAGTTTCCGCTCACCGCGAGCGGAAAGATCCTGAAGCGCGAGCTCGCGCAGTGGGTCAGGACCGGGCAGATCCGACCCGACCCGGTGCGGTGGCAGGGGAAATGAGCAGCGGGTGCGAGGTTCGAGGTTCGGGGTTCGAGGTTCGAGGTTCGAGGTTCGAGGTTCGAGGTTCGAGGCCCCCCCCTCCCGACCTCCCCCCGCTTCGCGGGGAGAGGGGGCGTTGCTGCCGGACGGAGTCTTCAGTTCCCTCCCCCGCCACGCGGGGGAGGGCCAGCGCGGGGGGAGCCCGAACCCCTGACCTCGCACCTCCCCATCTGACGGAGCCCTGAATGGCCATCGATCTCACCTTTCCCGACGAGTTCGCACTGCTCACGATCAATCGCCCCGATGCGCTGAACGCACTCAGCTTCTCGCTCATCGAGGACATCGGCCACGCCCTGGATGCCGTCGCGCGCTCGTCGGCGCGTGCGCTGGTCGTGACCGGGGCCGGAGAGAAGGCCTTCTGCGCCGGCGCCGACATCAAGGAACTCACGGACCGCACCCTGATCGAGCAACGGCGAGGCGCCGAACTCGGACAGGCGGTGTTCTCGAAACTCGACCGGCTGCCGATGGCCTCGATCGCACTCGTGAACGGCTACGCGTTCGGGGGCGGCTGCGAGATCGCGCTCGCGTGCACGTTCCGGCTCGCGACGCCGAACGCCCGCTTCGGCCTGCCCGAGATCAAGCTCGGGCTGATCCCCGGCTACGGCGGCACGCAGCGGCTGCCGCGTCTGATCGGCGAGGCCCGTGCACTGGAGATGATCCTCACCGGTCGCCCGGTGCCCGCCGCCGAAGCACTGCAGGTCGGGCTCGTGAACCGGATCGTCGAGCCGCCACCGCAGGACGCCGCATTCGCGTTCGCGCGCGAGTTCACGTGCCACGGCATGCTCGGCCTCCAGTTCGCGCGGGAGGCAGTCAAACGGGCGGCCTCCACCACCCTCGAGGAAGGACTCCGCGCGGAGGCCGATCTTTCCACGCTCGCGTACCGGACCGCCGATGCCGCCGAAGGCATGCAGGCGTTCATCGAGAAACGCAAACCGGAATTCAGGGACCAGTAAATGTCGTCACGCTGCATCGTCGTCACGGGAGCGAGCCGGGGAATCGGCGCCGCCATTGCCCACGAACTCGCACGGGCAGGCCATTTCGTGGGCTGCATCTCGCGCTCCGGCCGGCCACCCGCGCGCGAGGAGACCGCGGCCGAAGTCCGCGATCGCTGGATACCGGTGGCGGGCGACGTCACACGGGCAGAATCCCTGCGTGACGCGTTCGACACGATCGCGCGCCGCGGCGTCACCATCGCCGGCCTCGTCAACAACGCGGGCGTTCACCTCGAAGGGGTGTCGGCCGAACTGACTCTCGATCACTGGAACGAGGTCCTCGCCACGAACGCGACGTCCGTGCTGCTGGGCAGTCAGGCGGCCTTCCCGCACCTGGTCGGCAATGGCGGCGGGCTCATCGTGAACATCGGCTCGTTCTTCGACAAAATGGGCGTGAAGCGCAATCTCGCCTACTGCGCATCGAAGGCCGCCGTCGGCGCGATGACGCGCTGTCTCGCGGTCGAATGGGCAGGCAGGGGCATTCGCGTGATCGACGTCGCGCCCGGCTACATCCAGACCGATCTCAACCGCGACGCCCTCGCGAGCGGCCCGCTCAGGGCCTACCTCGAGAAGCGCATCCCGACCGGAGCACCCGGGACGCCCGATGATGTCGCGCGCATCGTGAGGGCGCTCTTCGAGGCGGACAGCACGTTCCTCACGGGCGAGACGATCTACATCGACGGTGCCCAGGGCATCGCGCACTGAGAGGCGAACGGACACGATGACACTGCTCGACCGGCTCGACGCCGCAGCCGCACTCGACGACGACGAACGCATGCTGCTCGAGAGCGTCCGGACGCTCGCCCGCACCGAGATCGCGCCGCGTGCGGAGCACCACGACCGCACGGGCGAGTTTCCGCAGGCGAACGTGGACGCGATCAACGCGCTCGGCCTGAACGCGATGTTCATCCCGGAAGCCTTCGGTGGCGCGCCCCTGTCGTATCGCTGCTATCTGGCGTGCGTGCGCGAGATCTCGGCCGCGTGCGCGGCGACCGGAATCATCTGGGCCACGAACTTCCACGCGATGAAGCCGGTCGTCGATCTCGGCACGGACGAACAGAAGGCCCGCCTCCTGCCACGCATCGCCGCGGGCGGACTCGCCGCACTCGCCATCACCGAACCCGACGCGGGCTCCGACGCCACCGGAATGAAGACGAACTTCCGCGAGGCGGGAGACCGCATCGTCGTGAACGGCGGCAAGACCTTCATCACGAACGGCGACGTCGCGGACCTCTACCTGCTCTTCGGCAAGTGGGCCGGCATCGACGATCCGAAGGGCGCCATCTCCGTGCTCGTGCTCGAGAAGGGCACGCCCGGTCTGCGCATCGTCCGCACCGAGGACAAGCTCGGCACCCGGGCGTCCGGCACGGCGACGCTCGCGTTCGACGGCTGCGAGGTGCCACGCGAGAACCTGATCGGCGCACCCGGCGAAGGACTGCGCATCCTGTTCGCGTCCCTGAACAAGTCGCGGCCGAGCATCGCCGCGCACGCGCTCGGCATCGCGCGCGCCGCGTTCGAGGACGCCGTCGCGTACATCAACGACCGCCGTCAGTCCGGGCGCCGCATCCTCGAGTTCCAGGGCATCCAGTTCCTGGTCGCGGACCTCGCGGCCGAGCTCGCGCTCTGCGAATCGTTCCTCTGGCGCGTGGGCGAACTCGTCGAGGCGGGCGGCAGCGACTTCGGCGTGGAAGCGTCGATCCTGAAGATGCGCGCGTCCGACCTCGCGATGCGCATGGCGACCGAGGCCGTGCAGCTCTTCGGCGGCTATGGCTACTGCAGGGACTACCGCGTCGAACGCCTCATGCGCGACGCGAAGATCACGCAGATCTGGGAAGGAACCAACCAGGTGCACCGGCAGCTTATCGGCCGGAGCTTCCTGCGGAAGTGAACCACACGAGAGGACATCACCGATGAACGAGATCAGGACGGTCGGAATCGCGGGGTGCGGCACCATGGGCGCGGGCATCGCGATCGTGGCCGCACGCGCGGGCTTCCGCACGCGCATCCACGACACACGCGCCGAGGCCATCGAGAAGGCGCGCACCCAGACGGAGGCGTTCCTGCGCAAGTCCGTCGAACGCGGCAAGCTCGCCCCCGGGAAACTTCCCGAGGTCATGGCTGCGTGGACCGGCACGACGAAACTGGAGGATCTCGCGGACTGCGACATCGTGATCGAGGCCGTCTTCGAGGACCTCGCGGTCAAGCACGAGCTCTTCGCGCAACTGGACGCGGTCTGCCCCGCGCACACGATCTTCGCGTCGAACACCTCCACGATCTCGATCACCGAGATCGCGGGAGGTTCCGGTCGCGCGGACCGGTTCGTCGGCATGCACTTCTGCCTGCCTGCGCAACTCATGAAGCTCGTGGAAATGTCGCCGGGCATCAACACGACCGAAGCGACGTTCGAGACCGCGTGGCGCTTCTGCGAGGCGCTGGGGCAGAAACCCGTGCGCACGCAGGATTCTCCGGGGTTCATCCTCAACTACTTCCTCATCCCGTTCAACAACGACGCGATCCGCCTCGTCGAACAGGGCGTCGCGGAGCCCGCGGACATCGATCTGGCCATCAAGACCGCGCTCGGCTACCCGATGGGACCGCTGGAGCTGCTCGATCTCGTGGGCATGGACACGCAGCGCCTGCTCTGCGAGGCGATGCACGGGCTCACGCACGAGCCGCGCGCAGCCTGTCCGCCACTCGTGAAGCGCATGATCGCGGCAGGCCACCTCGGAAAGAAGACCGGACGTGGTTTTCACGCCTACGGCGACACGAAGATGTTCGGAGCCTGACATGAGCACCTATCGAGTGATTCACGCCGGCACGAGCCGGTCCTTCCCCGACGCACACCCCTTCCTCGAAGGTGCGCAGCCCGACGGCGACGCCTTCGTGTTCCTGGGCGAACACGCGGGCGCGGCGTTCATCGACAACACGCCCCCCGGGGACGCGCCCTTCATCGCGATCGAGCTCGGCACGGAATGCCTCGGCGAACACACCGGGGAATCACGGGGCGAGGAAGGCTGCAACATCGTCGGATTTGCACGCTACCGGCTCGGCAGCGCCGAACCCACCGCGCTCGTGGAACTCGTGCGCCAGCCGCGCACGACCCCCGAAGCGCTTGCCGCGGCACGTACCGCGTTCGAGGCCGCCGGACTCGTGGTCGCGGTCTGCAACGACTTCCCGGGGCGCATCGTCGACCGGCTCGTGCGCCCCTACTTCAACGCGGCGCTGCGGCGGCTCGACGAGAAGCTCGCGACCGCGGACGACCTCGACAAGACGCTGATGCTCGGTCTCGGCTACCCCGAAGGACCGATCGCGCTGCTGGAGCGCACAGGGCTCGAGCACCACCACGACGTGACCCGGGCGCTGTACGACGCACTCGGGCAGGAAGCCTATGCACCGGCGCGCCGCGCGCAGGTTGCCAGGCGACGCGCACTGAGGGACGCCGAATGACCACGCGTCCGCTCTCCGGCATTCGCGTGCTGGACTTCAGCACGCTGCTTCCCGGACCGATGTGCACGCTGCTGCTCGCAGAAGCCGGGGCCGAGGTCGTGAAGATCGAACGTCCCGGACGCGGCGACGAGATGCGTGCCTATCCGCCCCGTTTCGGGAGTGCCGGCGTGAACTTCGCACTGCTCAATCGCGGCAAGCGCTCGCTCGCACTGGACCTCAAGTCCGCCGACGACGTGGCGCGTGCGATCGACCTCGTGCGCACTGCCGACGTGCTCGTCGAGCAGTTCCGTCCCGACGTGATGACGCGTCTGGGGCTCGGCTACGACGCGATGGCGGCGATCAACCCGCGGCTCGTCTACTGTTCGATCACGGGCTACGGCCAGAGCGGGCCGCTCGCGGACGTCGCGGCCCACGACCTGAACTACCAGGCCGAGGCCGGCATGCTCGGACTCGGCGCAGGGTCGGACGGCATGCCCGGCATCCCGCCCGCGCTGATCGCCGACATCGCGGGCGGCTCGTATCCGGCCGTGATGAACATCCTCCTCGCGCTCCGTGAGCGCGATCGCACGGGGCGCGGCTGCCACCTCGACGTCTCGATGGCCGACAACCTCTTCCCGTTCATGTACTGGGGCCTCGGCAACGGCTGGTCGCAGGGCGCGTGGCCGAAGGCCGGCGCGGAACTCGTGACGGGCGGCTCGCCGCGCTACCAGGTCTATCGCACGGCGGACGGGCGATACCTGGCCGTGGCGCCGCTCGAACAGAAGTTCTGGGAGAACTTTCTCGGTGTCCTCGACGCGCGACATCTCGTGGACGACGCGACCGATCCCGTCGAAACGCGTGATGCGATCGCCCGGATCATCGCGACGGAAACGGCCGCGGAGTGGGAAAAGCGCTTCGACGGCGTGGATGCATGCGTATGTGTCGTGAGGACGCTCGAGGAAGCTGTCGCGAACCCCCACTTCCGCGATCGCGGGCTTTTCGACCACGCACTGGAAGACGGCGCCGGCCACGCGCTTCCCGCCACGCCCATGCCGATTGCACAACGGTTCCGCGTGCCCGCCGGCGCGGCCGGTTATCCGGTGCTCGGCGAGGCGAACGCCGATCTTGCCGGGCCTCCGGATACGGACTGATGCGCGCCGTCCGCATTCACGAGTACGGGCCACCGTCCTCTCACCCCGTCGAAGAGGTGCCGGCCCCCTCTCCGTCCGCCGGAGAGGTGCTCGTCGACGTCGCGGCGGCTACCGTCAACTACCCCGACCTGCTCGTCGTCACGGGAAAATACCAGCTCCTGCCCGAACGCCCGTTCACCCCCGGCAAGGACGCGGCAGGCACCGTCACCGCCGTGGGCCCGGGCGTGACGACGCTCGAGCCCGGCGACCGCGTCGTCGCGCACGTCGAGCACGGCGCCTACGCCACGCAACTCGCCACCCCTGCCCGGCAGTGCCAGCGCATGCCCGATTCCGTGTCGTTCGTCGACGCGGCCGCGATGGGGCTCGTGTACCAGACCGCGTATTTCGCGCTGATCGATCGCGGCCAGTACCGCCACGGCGAAGTGGTGCTCGTGACGGGCGCCGGCGGTGGTGTGGGGCTCGCGGCCGTGCAGATCGCCAAGGCCCTCGGAGCGACCGTGCTGGCCGCGGTCCGCAGGCCGGCGCACGCAGCCCTGGTGCGCGCGAGCGGCGCCGACCACGTGATCGACCTCGGCGTACCCGACCTGCGCAATGCGATCCGCGAGCAGGTGCATGCCGTCACGGGCGGGCACGGTGCGGACGTCGTGATCGACACACTGGGCGGCGATCCGTTCGACGGTGCGCTGCGCGCGCTCGCGTGGTGCGGCCGCATCGTCGTGGTCGGATTCGCGGCAGGACGCATCCCGGAGATCAGGGCGAACTACCTGCTGCTGAAGAACATCACGGCCACGGGCTTGCAGTGGAGCGACTATCGCTCGCGCGCGCCCGAACGTGTCGCGGAGGTGCAGCGCGAGCTTTTCTTACTGCTCGAGCGAGGTGCGATACGCCCGCACGTGATGAAGACCTTCCCGCTCGAGCGATTCGCCGAAGCCATGACGCTCGTGCAGGACGGCGACGTCGAGGGCAAGGTAGTGCTCACGATGACGTGACGCACGCGGTGCGCCTTGCGCACCCTTGTATTGTGATCGGGACCGATCTACGGTTGGCTTGTAGGCATACAAGTCGGCGATCCGGATGCCGTGCCCACCCTTGGGTAGAACCCGAAGCGTAGATTGGTGCCGGATCGCCCATTCCATGGTCGCAAGATCGAACGGTATCTTGGGTACGGACACACTCCGTGAGCCCGCATTGACAAGGTTGATCGCTATGGAAACGACTGCTCTGGCGTACCTTGGCCTGGACGTG
>WGLR01000009.1 GCA_016125475.1 Betaproteobacteria bacterium | reverse complement strand
GTGCTGTCAGGGGGCACGTTCACGGGTGGAGGGGCCTCGGCCGGCGCCGTGATGAACGGCAGCGTGACGTGGACGGGCGGATCGTTCGCGGGCACGTGGCAGGTGGCCAGCGGCCAGACGCTCGTCGCCGGGGACGGCACCAGCAAGACGTTCGTCGGTACGACGTTCGTCAACCGCGGCGCGATGATCTGGCAAAGCACGGCTCGAGTCGGCTTCTCGAGTTCGAACGTGACCAACGCCGGCCTGTTCGAGGTACAGACCGATGCCGATCTGCTCTACACCAGCGGCAATCCCTCCACGTTCTCCAACATCGGCACCTTTCGCAAGAGCGGCGGGAGCGGTGTCACGGAAGTCGGCAACTACGTCGCCTTCACCAATGACGGCGTGGTCGACGTCATGGTCGGCACGCTCCAGCTGCCCGGCAACTTCGTGAACGCCGGCACGATCACGGGCGGGGGGGTGGTGCAGAACGCCCTCCTCACGAACAACGGGCACGTGGCTCCGGGCAATGGCGTCGGCGAACTGACACTGGCCGGCAGCTTCGTGCAGGGGACCACGGGCGCGCTCGACATCCAGCTGGGCCCGCTCGGCAGTCATGACCGGTTCGTGGTCAGCGGCACCACCAGCCTCGATGGCGCGCTGGAGCTGTCCTGCGCCGGCGACTGTCTGTTCACCGCCGGGGACACGATCGCCATCCTGGATTCCGGCGGCGCACTCACCGGCACGTTCTCGGGGGGCGTGACCCTGAGCGGCTTCAGGACCGGCAGCTTCGACGTGGTGTACGACATTCCCCTCGGGCAGGTCCGGCTGATGGTTCTGGAGAACGTCACCGCGGTGCCGGAACCGGGGACCTGGGCCCTCGTGCTCGCCGGTCTGGGGGTCACGGTCCTGGTGGTGGCACGACGCACGAACTGCTGACCGCCGGATCCACCGCGCGAAGCGTGGATCCGGGGCTGCCGCGTGTCGGCGCGGAGAAGCTCCTGGCCGGAGGATGTTGAATCGGTCCTCGGTCATGGTGGTGGAATTCGTGGCAACTGATCGGCAATGCCGCGAGCTCCCCGGGCCGATTGAGGGTGATCATCTGCCAGCCGGACCGTCACGGGTGCGGTGCTGAAACGAGGGCTTTCGTGATGGGGCCCCGCCGCCTGTACGCATGGTGATCGCACGGCGACTGGCCGGGGGAGAGGCTACGCCCGCCTGACCGCCGGTCGGTCGCCTTGGTGGTGCCTGCAGGCCCCGGGCGAGACAGGCGCACCCGGGGCTGCGATGACGGATCCGCTAGCCGCGCGAACCGCCGCGACGGCGCAGCCCCAGCGCGATCATGCCGACGCCCGTTCCGAAGAGCGCCCAGGTTTCCGGTTCGGGGATCGGCCCTGCGAGGAACACCCCCGACTGCGAGCTCAGGGTGTAGTTCTGGGGCAGCACGATCGTGATCAGCCCGGTGTGTCCGAAGTCCGAGACGATCTCGGAACCCAGTGTTCCGGTGGATCCGACGTAGGCCTGCAGTTCCGACGAGAAGTCGAACGGCGTGCCCGGCACGATGTCGGCGGTGTACGAAAGCAGCAGGTCGAAATGATTCGTGCCGGCCGCGGGTGCGGCGCCGGTCCAGTCGCCGAGACCGGTGATCACGTCTCTCGACACTGCACCGGCGGCGTCGTAGCCCCGGAGCCACTGCACGGTGGCGGACTCCGGCGAACCGTTCACGTCGACGACCGCGCGTACCAGCGCGAACGCATTGGCTGCGCCCGCCGCCGAATCGGGCGGGATCAGGTCGCCGGTCACGGCCATCTCGAAGGTCACGGGGATCGCGTCGGTACCTGGTCCGTCGATGGTCAGGACGTCCATGGCCTTGCCGGTTGCCCGCGCGGCCAGGCTCAGCTCGCTGTCCAGTCGCCGATAGCCGGTCGCCCTGGCCTTGAGCTCGCCGGTGCCGAGGTCGGCCGAGGCCTCGCCGGTGGCAAATACGGAACTGTTGTCGATCGACTGCGCGTCACTCACGACGCGTGCCGCCTGCTGGTCGTAGGTGACGATCGAACCGATGTCCTCGAAGAACTCGATCTTCGTCGAGACGTCGGCATGGGCGGCAGGGAAGCTGCAGGCGAGCGCGCACGCGAGCGCGGAACGCACCAGGGTGGTCGATTGCATGGTCGGGTCTCCAGTGGTGACAGGGTCGAGGACTGTGGCCATTTCCTCGTCTCTTCCCCCGAAACACCGGACGGCCTGGGGCGGCCGTTCTGATCGCGAGGATTTCGCCGGCACGATCGCCGAATCTCACGTTTGCAGAGATTCTAGTCCTGCCGATAATCTCCTGTCATCTCGAATTTTCGCGATGCTCGAGACTGTGCCGCGACGCGGGTGGGGTGCGACGAACGGCGGATGCCGTTCGTGCCGACACGGATCCGCCCCGTCCCGACGTGATGCATCATGAGGGGCCTGTTCGCCCGACCCGACGACGACGAGAGATGCCTCCGGTCCGCTTCATCCACACCGCCGACATTCATCTGGACAGCCCGCTGCGTGGCCTGAGTGCCTATCAGGACGCACCCGCCGCGCGCCTGCGCGGCGCGACGCGCGAGGCGTTCGGGCAGCTGATCTCCACGGCCATCGACGAGCATGTGGACTTCGTCGTGATTGCCGGTGACCTCTACGACGGCGACTGGCCGGACTTCAACACCGGTCTGTTCTTCTGCGCCGAGATGGGCCGCTTGCACCGCGCCGGGATCCCGGCGTTCGTGGTCTTCGGCAATCACGATGCCGAGAGTCACATGACGCGTGCACTGCGCCTGCCGGACAACGTGCGACGGTTCTCCGCCGGCGAGTGCGAGGTGCACACGCTGGAGGAACGCCGGGTCGCGCTGCACGGCCGCAGTTTCCGCGTGCGGGACACCACGGAGAATCTGGTGACGGGGTACGGGCCGCCGCTGCGGGGATACTTTAACATCGGCGTGCTCCACACGGCGCTCGAAGGCCACGGCGATCACGCCAGCTACGCGCCGTGCACGCTGGACGAACTCCACGCGAAGGGTTACGACTACTGGGCGCTCGGCCACGTGCACGAGCACAGGATCTGGACAGGGCGGTCGACCATCTGCTTCCCGGGCAACCTGCAGGGGCGCAGCATCCGGGAGACGGGCCGAAGGGGTGCGGTCCTGGTCACGGTGGACGAGGGACGGGCGCCAGCGGTGGAGCGCCTCTTCGTCGACGTGCTGCGATGGGAACACGTCGAGATCGACGTGTCCGGTTGCGGGAGCATCGAGGACGTGAGCGTCGCCGCGAGCCGGGCGCTTTCCGCGCTGCTCGACACCGACGGACACGTGCCGCGCGCCGTTCGCGTCACGCTCGCGGGGGATTCCCCGATCCACGGCGAACTGTTCGCGCGGGAAACCGAACTCCGCGCCCACGTGCTCGCGGAAATCGCGGCGATCGGCCCCGAGCGTCTCTGGCTCGAGAAGGTCCGTCTCGCGACCCGACCGGGCTCGCGGACGCCAGAAGGCACGCTGGGCGCCGACGCGCTCGCGGAGCTCGAGGGCCTGCTCGCCGAGGGGCGACACGACGAGGCGCTGTTGAAGGATCTCCGGGACGAGTTCAGCCGGATGGCGGGCAGGGCACCGGACCTGAACGAGGAGGTGCCGGCGCTGCGTCGCGCACGTGACGGCGATCTCGCGGGACTGATCGACATCGTGGTGCCGGGTCTCCTGTCCCGCCTCGCGACGCGGGAGTGAGGTCGGTGCGCCTGCGCAGGCTCGAGCTCATCCGCTACGGACGCTTCACGGACCAGGTGCTGTCCTTTCCGCGCACGGACAGGGACTTCCACGTGATCGTGGGTCCGAACGAAGCGGGCAAGTCGACCATCCGTCGCGCGATCTCCGAACTCCTGTTCGGCATGCCGCATCGCAGCGAGATGGATTTCGTGCACCCGCTCTCCGAGTTGCGCCTGGGTGCGGTGATCGAATGGGAGGCGGGCACGTTCGCGTTCCACCGGGCACGGGGACGCAAGCCGTTGAGAAGCCCCGACGACGACGTCCTCGCCGAGACCGCGCTCGCCGGACACCTTGGCACAGTGGGTGGCGAGCTCTTCGATCGCATGTTCTGCCTGGACCTGGCCGGACTGCTCGAAGGGGGTCGCACGATTCTCGACGCGTCCGACGACGTGGGCCGGCTTCTGTTCCAGTCCGCGTCCGGCATCTCGAGTCTCGGGGCCGTCTGCGACGAACTGGCCGCCGAGGCCGACGGGCTCTACGCCCCGCGCAAGTCCGGCGACCGGGCCTTCTACCAGGCCCTCGATCAGTACGAGGCCGCCAGGGAAGCCCTGCGCGACGCCACGGTCGAGACCGAAAGCTGGTCTGCCGCGACAGGCAGGGTGGCGTCGATCCGGGAAGCAGCCCGGGAAGCCGCTACGCACTACGAGGGACTGTTCGTCACGCGTCAGAAGCTGGAGCGCATGCGTCGCGTCGCACCACGCGTCGCGCAATGGCGCGAGACGCAGGCGGAACTGCAGGCCCTGCCGGCCGCCGTCGAATTTCCCGCGGATGCCGCGAAGCGGCTCGGCGAAGGCGAAAGGGTCCTCACCGAGCAGACCGCCGCCCTCAAGCTGCTCCGCGACAACGTTGCCTCGCTGCGCGAGAAGCTCGACGCGCTCGTTCTCGACCACGACATCCTGGCGATCGCCCCGAAGGTGGAACGCCTCGCGGAGCAGGCGGGAGCCTGCCGCAATCATCCCCGCGACATCGCACGCGGTCTGGAGGAAGTCCACGCGTTGCTTCGGGAGATGGGTGCGAACGCGACTCAGATCGGCTGGCCGTCGGACGAGGACGCGCTCAGAGCCATGCTGCCGTCCTCACTCGCCCTGAAGACGCTCGCGTCGATCGCGCGCGAGCGTGGTGAAAGGGTGCAGGCACTGGCGTCCGCCCGCGAAAACCGGGACAGGGCGCGTGCCGCACTGACACGGCTCGAGTCCGCACTCGCGAGTCCGTCCGTGCCGGCGCCATCGCCCGACCTCGCGACCGCGCTGGAGGCAGCCCGGCCCTTCCGGCAGAGTGGCCCGCGACAGCGGGCGCTGCGGTCTGCCATCGACATCGCCCGATCGGTCCTGGACGGTGCGCTGAACACCCTCGTGCCCTGGCGCATGGATCCTCAGGCGCTTTCCGCGCTGGCGGTCCCGGGCGAGGAACGCCTGTCGGCGCTGAAACGCGACCGTGCGAAGCTGACTTCGGCCGTCGAGCTCGCGCGACAGCAGCACGAACAGGCCAGGGAGCAGGCCCGCCGTGCCGCGCTCGCGCTCGAGCAGTTCGCGGCCGGACACGCCGTGGTCACGCTCGACGAGGTCCTGCAGGTACGCTCGGCGCGCGACGCGCTGTGGCGTCGCATCAAGGCGCACGAGGAAACGCTCGAGACCGGCGCGCCGCGTCTGGACGCGGCGATCGAGCAGGCGGATAGGCTCGTGGACAGCCAGCGTGATCGTGCGGCCGACTCGGCGCGACTCACGGGCCTGCAACAGGAAAGTGAACGCGACGCTGCCGCCGTCGAGGCCCGGGCGCACGACTTCGACGCGGCGCGCCGCGCGCTCGACGAGTTCGACGCGGCGTGGGACGAGAACGCGCGGTCGTACGGCCTGCCCGGCATGGCGCTGGACGACATTTCCGCGTGGCTCGCGAACCGGAAGGCGGCGCTCGACGCCCGGGCAGACCTGGAGAGGAAGGCGCGCGAACTCGCGAGCGAGCAGGAAGCGGAAGCCGCGGCCGCGAGTCGCCTGCGCTCTGCGCTGCGGGCCTCGGAAGCGGGCGTCGACGAGGACGCCGACCTCGCGCGGGCCTGCGATGTCGCCGAGAAGCTGATCGGAGACCATCAGGCCGCCAGGGCGGGGGCCGAGATGCTGGTGAGGCAGACCTCGGAGGCCGAAGCCGACCTCGCCAGCCTGGAGCGGCGACTCGCGGCTGCTTCGGCATCCGTGGAGGAATGGACGGCGCGATGGACGGGTGCGCTTCGGGCGGCGGCGCTCGATCCCGACCGGATCAGTCACGACGCCGCGATCGGTGCGATCGGGCTCGCGGAGGACGTTCTCGACCGGATGACCCGGATCGAGGAGATCCGCGCGCATCGCATTCGCCTGATGGAGAACGAACTCGCAGGCTTCGCGAACGATGCCCGCACCGTGTTCGATTCGCTCGGTCTGCCGGACGACGGCGCGGACCCGTTCGATCTGGCCGGCACGCTGGTCGAGCGACTCCAGCGTGCGCGGGACGCGAGCAGGGAGCGTGATCGTCTGGAGGCCGAGCGGCAGGCGACCGGGACCAGGGTCCGCGACGTCGAGACCTCGCTCGCCGCGACGCGAGCCTCGCTGGAGTCCCTCTACACGCTGGCAGACACGGATGATCACGGCCTGCTGCGTTCGCGCATCGCCCAGGCCGAACGCCGGCGCACGCTGGAAGAGGCACTGCACCGGCATCGAGAGGAAATCGTCGACGCGGGAGACGGACTGACGTTCGAGGTGCTGCTCGCGGAGTCCGACGAGCTTCCCCCCGAAACGGTGAAGGTGCGACTCGACGAACTGGACGAGCGGCTGAAGTCCGCGGTAGACCGCAAGACGCAGCTCGCGCGCGAACTGACCGAGGCCGAGGCGACAGTGGACCGGATCCGGGGCAGCGCGGATGCCGCCGTCGCGGAATCCCGGCGCCGCGAGGCTCTGGCCCGGATGGGCGATGCGGCGGAGCGCTACATGAAGGTCGCCACGGCTGCGCGCCTGCTCCGCTGGGCGATCGACCGCTATCGCGAACGCAGGCAGGGCCCCCTGCTGCAGCGCGCAGGCACCCTGTTCGCCCATCTCACGCTGGGCAGCTTCGAACGCCTCGTCCCCGACTTCGAAGCGACGCCGCCCAGGCTCATCGCGGTGCGCCCGGGTGGCGAACGCGTCACGGTCGAAGGGCTCAGCGAAGGCACGCGAGACCAGCTCTTCCTCGCCCTGCGACTGGCCGCACTCGAACTCCACATCGAGGCCGACCGTCCGCTGCCGTTCATCGCCGACGACCTGTTCGTGAACTTCCACGACAGCCGGTCACGCGCGGGTCTCGCGGTCCTCGGCGAGCTTTCCCGCAGGACGCAGGTGATCTTCCTCACCCACCACGAACATCTCGTCGAGGTGGCGCGGGAACGCGTCGGTGCGGACTTGAATGTCCTGACGCTGACTCCGTCGCGAGAGTGACGCGTCAGTCGGGTTCGTCACCACGTCCCGTCTGAGCGCCCGCCCCGGCTGCGTTGCGCGGAGCGGGTCCTGCCAGGATGCCCGTTGCATCGACGTCGGGCGCAGGATCGACGGAATCCCCTGCGGGGGCTCGATATTTCACGAAATGCAGGCAACGACGTTGACAATCGTCACCGTCGGCACGGTGACGGATGTGTCAACGTACCAGTTGTTTCATCTCACGAGGAGTACGTTCATGAAATCGCTCGAGGTGCTCGCGATGATCGGCATGGCCTGGATCGCCACCGCGACGTCGGCGGCGACAGGGATCATCGTCGGGCCGAGCGGCACCACCTACGCTTCGGCCGGGTTGCTCTGCGCAGTCAATCCCGTTTCGGGGATGGCACCCATGATTCAGGCCGGCCTCTACAACCCCAGGAAGAATGCCGGCGGTACCGTCTGGCTGAATGACGCACCTGTCGCGAACGTGACGTTCGTCAGTCCGGACGCCACGGTCTGGCTGGCAAACGGTACGAATTCGGTGCGCGTCGCATTGAACAGGAGGACCGCGGACCGATACGTGTTCGACGCGACGGTCACTTACCCCGGGCAGCCGAACGTCTGCATCCCGGACACCCGGACCAACACGGTGAGCGGCGA
Source organism: Betaproteobacteria bacterium (assembly GCA_016125475.1). Lineage (GTDB taxonomy): Bacteria > Pseudomonadota > Gammaproteobacteria > Burkholderiales. The sequence continues at coordinate 167,893 of WGLR01000009.1, read as the reverse complement.
GACGGAAACGTCCGCGAGCGGCCGGTCCTATGCAACGGTCACACCGGGATGTGCCGTGAACCCGCTTACCGGGCGCGCGCAGCCGTTCATCAATCTGTTCGACAACGGGAGCTACTTGCTGAACGTGTCCGTGAACAACGTTGCGCTGACGCAGCTGAACGGCACGACCCGGACTCATACGCCGGTCTTTCTCGGCGCGGGACTGAATGTGATCAGCGCCGCGAATGCGTCGGGGACCGATAATTACGTTCGGGATGGCGCCGGGGGCACCTGCACGTTGTCGCAGTGACATGGTGCACGATTGACTTGCGAGTGGAGCCATGGGGGCGTCCGGGGAGGGCGTCCCGGGCATTGGAGCCGGGGATGGTGCAGGGTGCGTCCGACGGATGGCCCGAGCGTCCCCGGTTCACACGGAAGAGGACCCTCCCGGCAGGATGTCGGGTTCGTCATGCGGAGTCGCCGCTCATGCGGGACGGCCCGCCCTTGCGTCACGACAGCACGATGTCGTACTGCTCCTGGGAATAGATCGTCTCGACCTGCAGGCGGATGGGCTTGCCGATGAATTCCTCGAGCATCGCGAGACCCTGCGACTCCTCGTCAAGAAACGTGTCGATGACCTTCTGCGACGCGAGGATCCGGAATTCCCGCGCATCGAACTGCCGCGCCTCGCGGACGAGTTCGCGCAGGATCTCGTAGCACACCGTCTGCGCCGTCTTGAGTTCGCCGCGGCCGTGGCAGGTCGGGCACGGTTCGCAGAGCACGTGCGCGAGACTTTCGCGCGTGCGCTTCCGGGTCATCTCGACGAGACCGAGCTGCGTGAAGCCGTTGATCGTCATGCGCGTGCGATCGGTCGCGAGCGCCTTCCGGAACTCCGCCAGCACCGCGTCGCGGTGCGTGTCGTTGTCCATGTCGATGAAGTCGATGATGATGATCCCGCCGAGGTTGCGCAGCCGGAGCTGTCGCGCGATCACCTGCGCGGCTTCGAGATTGGTCTTGAAGATGGTCTCGTCGAAGCTGCGGCCGCTCACGAAGCCGCCGGTGTTCACGTCGACGGTCGTGAGGGCTTCGGTCTGGTCGATGATGAGGTAGCCGCCCGACTTGAGCGTCACGCGCCGGGCCAGCGCACGCTCGATCTCGTCCTCCACGTTGTAGAGGTCGAACAGCGGCCGGTCGCCCGTATAGTGCTCGATGCGGTCTGCGAAGGGCAGCGCGTACTCGCGCGCGAACGCACGCACGTCCTCGAACGTCTCCCGCGAGTCGACGAGCACGACCTGGGTCTGCTCGGTCGCGAGGTCCCGCAGCACGCGCAGGCTCAGGTTCAGGTCCTGGTACAGGAGCGCCGGAGCCGCCGTGAGGCGTGACTTCTCCTGGATGCCCGTCCAGAGCCGGCGAAGGTAGTCGAGATCGGCGCGCAGTTCGTCGTCCGTCGCGGTTTCCGCCATGGTCCGGATGATGTAGCCGCCGGCCGGCTCGTCGCCGAGTAGCTGCTGGAGCTTTTCGCGGAGCTGCGTGCGCTCGCTCTCGTCCTCGATGCGCTGCGAGATGCCGATGTGGGATTCCTGGGGCAGGAAAACGAGGAAACGCCCCGCGATGCTGACCTGGGTCGACAGGCGCGCCCCCTTCGTGCCGATCGGGTCCTTGATCACCTGCACGAGCAGACGGTCGCCGTCGTGCAGGATCTTCTCGATCGGCTTGGCTTCGTAGCCGTTGCGGCTGCCCCAGAGGTCGGCGACGTGCAGGAAGGCCGCACGGTCCAGCCCGATCTGCACGAACGCCGACTGCATGCCGGGCAGCACCCGGCTCACCACGCCCACGTAGATGTTGCCGACGAGGCCGCGCGATCCCGCGCGCTCGACGTGCAGTTCCTGGGCAGAGCCCTGCTGCATCAGCGCCACGCGTGTTTCCTGGGGCGTGACGTTGACGAGAATCTCTTCCTTCATGGTGGCAGCGCGATGCCGACCTTCTCGAGCAGTCGCGCCGTCTCGAACGCGGGCAGTCCCATCACGCCCGTGTAGCTGCCCGCGATGCCTTCCACGAAGATCGCGGCCCTGCCCTGGATGCCATAGGCGCCGGCCTTGTCCATCGGGTCCCCGGTGGTGACGTAGTGCCGGATCGCATCGTCCGACAGGGCGCCGAACGTGACCGACGTGGAGCTCAGGGCGGAGTCGAGGAGGCGCTCGAACTGCAGCGCGACGGCCGTGTGGACCTCGTGCGTGCGGCCCGACAGGCGCCGGAGGATCTCGGTGGCCTGCTCGCGATCCGTCGGCTTGCCGACGATCTCGCCGTCGATCGAGACGGTCGTGTCGGCCGCGAGGACGGGAGCGAGCGGCAGGTGGCGCTGGAGCATGCGGGACCAGCCGACCTGTGCCTTCTCGCGGGCGAGCCGGGTGACGTAGTCGGCGGGCGATTCGCCCGGCACCGGGCTCTCGTCCACATCCGGTGTGCGTCCCGTACTGTCCCGCAGCAGGAGCATTTCGAATCGCACGCCGATCTGCGACAGGATTTCGCGCCGTCGCGGGCTGCGCGAAGCGAGATAGATGTGACGAAACGTTACGCTCACCGGAGTCTTATGCGTTCTGATGTCAGTCGCGATGATACGGGTGACCCTTCAACAGCGACAGTGCCCGGTAGAGCTGTTCGGCGATCAGCACGCGAACGAGTCCATGGGGCAGGGTCAGTGCAGACAGTGACAACGTCATGTCCGCCCGGGACTTGAGGCCCGCGTCGAGCCCGTCCGCGCTGCCGACGACGAGCGCAACGTCGCGTCCGCCTGCCAGCCAGCGCTCCAGCTGTGTTGCGAGATCCCGTGTCGTCACGGCCTTCCCGCGCTCGTCGAGCGCGACGATCAGCGCACCCGCGGGAATCGCCGCGGTGATCCTCTGTGCCTCGCGCGCGAGCAGCTTCGCGATCGCGGCTTCGCCGGCGGTCGCCGGACGGGTCTCCGGCTTCAGCGAGACGAGTTCGAGACGGACTTCCTGCGACAGACGCCTCGCATAGTCGGCGAATGCCGCGTCGACCCAGGCGGGCTGTCGGTGGCCGACCGTGACGAGGTGAACACGCATCCCCTGGCGCGCGAGGGACGGGACGTCGGTGCTAGCGGCTCTGGCTCGTGTCGGCCGTTGCGGTCGCCGGGGCGCGGCCGCCGTCGTCGGTGTCGGAGCCATCCGCGCGTGTCGGGCGCTGGCGCTGCCCGCCCCAGAGCTCCTCGAGGTTGTAGTAGTCCCGGATCGCGGGCTGCATGATGTGGACGACGACGTCGCCGAGATCCACGAGAACCCATTCGCCGGAATCCTCGCCCTCGACGCCGTAGACACGCCCGCCGGCGTCCTTCGCGCAGTCCTGGACGTGGCGCGACAGGGCTTTCGTCTGCCGCGCGGAATCCGCGCTCGCGACGATCACGATGTCGAAGAGGGAGGTCAGCTGACGGACATCCAGCACGGAAATGTCGCGCGCCTTGATGTCTTCGAGCGCGCCGGTGACTGCGTGTGCCAGTGTGTCAGGCTGCATCCGGACTCCTGTAGAGACGATTGGATTCAATATAGCCGAGGACGGAATCGGGAAGCAAATAGCGGGGACTGCTCCCGGCCGCGAGATCCTCGCGGATGCGGCTCCCGGAGATGTCCATGGGCGTGATCACGAAAGGAAATATGCGGCCGCCTGCCGTGGATGCAAGGTCCGCGATGCGCTGGGTGCGCCGGGCCAGCAGTTCGGCGCGCAGCGCCGCCCCCTCCGGATCGATCGCGAACCCCGGGCGTGTGGCGACCATCACGTGGACGGATTCGAGCAGTCGTTCCCACTGCCGCCACGTGTCGAACAGCACGAATGCGTCGGCCCCGAGGATGAGGCACAAGGGGGCGTCCGGTCCCAGTTCGTGCCGGAGCGACCCGACGGTATCGATCGTATAGCTCGGCGTCGTGCGTCGCAGTTCGCGGTCGTCCGCCACGAAGCGGTCGTCGCCCGCCACCGCGAGCTCCACCATGCGCAGGCGATGCGCCGCAGTCACCGCCGGGGTCTCCCGGTGGGGCGGTCGGGCGGCCGGGATGAAGTGCACCTGCGACAGGTCGGCGGCCACGAAGGCCTCGTGGGCGAGCCGCAGATGCGCGAAGTGCACCGGGTCGAAGGTGCCGCCCAGGATGCCGACCGGCTTCAACGAACCGGCACCCCGGGCGGGAGCGCGAAACCGCGCGACGTCCGTGCGAACGACGGGGACGCGGCAGGGTTGCGCGCCCGGAACACTAGAGCAGCACGCGCCGGATGTCGGACAGCACGCCGTTCAGGTACGTGATGAACCGTGCACCTTCCGCGCCGTCGATCGCACGGTGGTCGTACGACAGCGACAGCGGCAGGATCAGGCGTGGTTCGAACGCCCCGTCCTTCCAGACCGGCTTCAGCGACGAGCGGGACACACCGAGGATCGCGACTTCGGGCGCGTTGATGATCGGCGTGAAGTGGGTGCCGCCGATGCCGCCGAGGCTGGAAATCGAGAACGTGCCGCCCTGCATGTCCGTCGGACCGAGCTTGCCGTCCCGGGCGCGGGCGCTCACCTCGCCGAGTTCGCGCGCGAGGTCGAAGATGCCCTTCTTGTCGACATCCCGGACCACCGGGACGACGAGCCCGCCGGGCGTGTCGACGGCCACGCCGATGTGGTAGTAGCGCTTGAGGATCAGCGCGTCGCCGGACGGCGCGAGGGAACTGTTGAATTCGGGGTGCCGCTTCAGCGCGGCTACGACCGCCTTCATGATGAACGCGAGCGGCGTGAGCTTCACGCCCTGCTTTTTCGCCTCGTCGCCCATCGACTTGCGGAAGGCCTCGAGTTCCGTGATGTCGGCCTCGTCCTGCTGCGTGATGTGCGGGATGTGGATCCAGTTGCGGTGCAGGGCTGGCCCGGAGATCTTCTTGATCCGGGACATCGGTTGCGTCTCGACCGGCCCGAACTTCGCGAAGTCGACCGTGGGCCAGGCGGGCAGTCCCAGTGCAAGTCCAGGACCGCCGGCACCCTGCGAGGCGCCCGCAGAAGCCCCGGAGAGGGCCTGTTTCACGAAATTCTGGATGTCTTCCCGGAGGATCCGTCCCTTGGGACCGGTGCCGTTCACCTTGCCGAGATCGACGCCGAGTTCGCGCGCGAAACGGCGGATGGAAGGGCTTGCGTGGGCCTTCGCGAACCCGGCCTCGTCGATCTCGACGGGCTGGGTCGGGGGCGCGGCGGGAGCGGAGGACGGGCTCGGCGCTACGTCGAGCACGGCGGGAGAAGTGCCCGCGGAGGCGGCAGGCGCGGAGGTCGGCGCTGGTGCGGGTGCCGGTGCGGGGGTGGCGGGCTCCGGCGTGGCAGCCGGAGCGCCGGCCGCTTCGGCGGCCTCCACCGTGAGGATCAGGGAGCCCTGGGACACCTTGTCACCCACCTTCACCTTCAGATCCTTCACGACACCGGCGATGGGGCTGGGCACCTCCATCGTGGCCTTGTCGGACTCGAGCGTCACGACCGACGTCTCGGCTTCGATGCTGTCGCCGGGGTTCACGAGGATCTCGATGACCGGGACGTCCTTGAAGTCGCCGATATCGGGTACGAGTACTTCCTTGATTGCTCCCATAGCTCTACCAGTTTGGCCGCCTGCGAGGCCGGTTCCCGTGAATGGCCGGCGGTGCGAGGGCGGGGTTGCAATTCGCACCGGCTGCCTGAGCGGCCTCGTGCGGCTCGATTCCTTCCGGGTGCGCGCCCGTGGCGCGCTGTCGCCCTCGTGGCCGTCCGGCCCGTTCGACGGCGATCTGCCGCGCGCGTGTCACGTACGCACGGTACTCACGATTTCCAGGGGCAGGGCTTCTCGGGGTCGAGCCCGTACTTCCGGATCGCGGCGGTCACCGTGTCTGCGGCCACGCTGCCTTCGTCGGCCAGGGCCTTCAGCGCCGCGACGACGACATAGCGACGGTCGACCTCGAAGAATCCGCGCAGCTGCTCGCGCGTGTCGGACCGGCCGAAGCCGTCGGTACCGAGCACGACGTAGCGCCGGTCCACGTAGGGGCGGATCTGGTCGGCCACGGCACGCATGTAGTCGGTCGACGCGACGACGGGGCCCGCGTGTTTTTCCAGGCACTGCGTCACGAACGGCACACGCTGCTTCTTTTCGGGGTGGAGCATGTTCCAGCGTTCCACCTCCATGCCGTCGCGCCGCAGCTCCGTGAAGCTTGGGCAGCTCCAGACGTCAGCGGCCACGCCGAAGTCCTCGGCGAGCATCGCCGCCGCCGCGATCACCTCGCGCAGGATCGTGCCGCTGCCGAGAAGCTGCACGCGGGGCGACTTGTTCTGCTTCCTGCCGCCGCCCGACTGCGAGAACAGGTACATCCCCTTCAGGATGCCCGCCTCGGCGCCCGCCGGCATCGCGGGGTGCGGGTAGTTCTCGTTCATCACGGTGAGGTAGTAGAAGACGTCTTCCTGCTCCTGGCACATGCGCCGCAGGCCGTCCTGGATGATCACGGCGACTTCGTATGCGAAGGTCGGATCGTAGGAGACGCAGTTCGGGATCGTGGACGACAGCAGGTGGCTGTGTCCGTCCTCGTGCTGGAGTCCCTCGCCGTTCAGCGTCGTGCGGCCCGCGGTGCCGCCGAGCAGGAACCCGCGCGCGCGCTGGTCGCCGGCCGCCCAGGCGAGATCGCCGATGCGCTGGAAGCCGAACATCGAGTAGTAGACGTAGAACGGGATCATCTGCACGCCGTGCGTCGCGTACGACGTCGCGGCGGCGATCCACGAGGACATCGCGCCCGGCTCGTTGATCCCCTCCTGCAGGATCTGGCCGTGCTTGTCCTCCTTGTAGAACATGAGCTGGTCGGCGTCCTGCGGGGTGTAGAGCTGGCCGACCGAGGACCAGATGCCGAGCTGGCGGAACATGCCCTCCATCCCGAACGTGCGGGATTCGTCGGGCACGATCGGCACGACCCGCTTGCCGATGTTCTTGTCCTTCACGAGGGTGCCGAGGATCCGGACGAACGCCATCGTCGTGGAGAACTCGCGCTCGTCCGAGCTCTTGAGCAGCCCCTCGAACGCCGAGAGCGGAGGCGTCTGGAGCGGATCGCCCTTCAGGCGGCGCGCGGGCAGGTAGCCGCCGAGGGCCTCGCGCCGCTTGCGCATGTAGTCGAGCTCGGGCGAACCCTCGGGGAAGCGCAGGAGGGGAATCTCCTCGAGCTTGTCGTCGGGTATCGGCAGCTCGAAGCGGTCGCGGAACGCCTTCAGCGACGTGGTGCCCATCTTCTTCTGCTGGTGGGTGATGTTCTGGGCCTCGCCGGCCTCGCCCATGCCGTAGCCCTTGATCGTCTTGGCGAGGATGACGGTCGGCTGGCCGGCGTGCTTCATCGCGGACGCGTACGCGGCGTAGACCTTGTGCGGATCGTGCCCGCCCCGGTTCAGGCGCCAGATGTCGTCGTCGGTCATGTTCGAGACCATCTCGAGGAGGTCGGGGTACTTGCCGAAGAAGTGCTTGCGCACGTAGGCCCCGTCCCTCGACTTGATCGTCTGGTACTCGCCGTCCAGGGTTTCCTCCATGAGCTTGCGGAGCGAGCCGTTCACGTCGCGCGCGAGCAGGGGATCCCAGTACGACCCCCAGATCACCTTGATCACGTTCCAGCCGGCGCCGCGGAAGTCCGCCTCGAGTTCCTGGATGATCTTGCCGTTGCCGCGAACGGGGCCGTCCAGCCGCTGCAGGTTGCAGTTCACCACGAAGACGAGGTTGTCGAGCTTCTCGCGCGCGGCAACCCCGATCGCCCCCATGGATTCCGGCTCGTCGCACTCGCCGTCGCCGAGGAAGCACCACACCTTGCGTCCCTCGGTGTTCGCGATGCCCCGGTCCTGCAGGTACTTCATGAACCGCGCCTGATAGATGGCCATCAGCGGGCCGAGACCCATCGAGACCGTCGGGAACTGCCAGAAGTCGGGCATGAGCCAGGGGTGCGGATACGACGACAGACCCTTTCCCCCGACCTCCTGGCGGAAGTTGTCCATCTGCTCTTCCGTGAGACGCCCGAGCATGAACGCGCGTGCATAGACGCCCGTCGCCGAGTGCCCCTGCACGAAGACGAGGTCGCCGCCGTGGTTCTCCGACGGCGCGTGCCAGAAGTGGTTGTAGCCGACGTCGTAGAGAGTCGCGGCCGACGCGAAGCTCGCGATGTGGCCGCCGACGTTGGTGTTCTTGTTGGCGCGCAGGACCATCGCGGCGGCGTTCCAGCGCACGTAGGAGCGGATCCTGTGCTCGATCTCGTGGTCGCCCGGGGACTTCTCTTCCTGCTCCGGCGGAATCGTGTTCAGGTACGCCGTGTTTGCGCTGTAGGGCAGGTAGGCCCCGGAACGGCGCGCGCGCTCGATCAGGCGCTCGAGCAGATAGTGGGCGCGTTCGACGCCCTCGGTCCGGAGCACGCCATCGAGGGCATCCAGCCACTCGTCGGTTTCTTGCGGGTCGTAGTCAGGCAGGGCTGCCATGGATCAACACCTTTTGGATGGACGTAAACAGGGCCGCGCCCGCTTCTGGCGGGGCTCCGCAGCGGAGGCCCGATTATATGCCGCGCGTCCTGCAGCGAGCGATCCGGAATCCCTTTGCCTGCGGGACCCCGCGGTTGCGGTGCTCATTTCTTCGGCGGCACGCGGCCCATCAGATAGAACTGCTCGTTCGGCTGCATCTCGATGAGGTGGGCCATGCGGTTCGACAGGGCGAAGAAGGCCGTGATGCCGCCGATGTCCCAGATGTCCTCGTCGGAGAACCCGGCGTCGCGCAGGCTCCGGCGGTCGTCGGCGGTGACGGTCTCGGGCGTGCGTGCGAGCTTGACCGCGAAATCGAGCATCGCCTTCTGGCGGGGAGTGATCGCCGCCTTGCGGTGGTCCACCGCGACCTGGTCGGCCACGAGGGGATCCTTCGCGTAGATGCGCAGGATCGCGCCGTGCGCGACGACGCAGTAGAGGCACTGGTTCCGGGCGCTCGTCGCCACGACGATCATTTCGCGCTCGGCCTTGGTGAGGCCCGACTCGCGCAGCATCAGGGCGTCGTGGTATGCGAAGAACGCGCGGAACTCGTCCGGGCGGTGGGCGAGCGTGAGGAAGACGTTCGGAATGAAGCCGGCCTTCTCCTGCACCTTGAGCATCGTCTCGCGGATGTCCTCCGGCAGGTCGTTCAGTTCGGGTACGGGGTAGCAGCTGATCGCGGTACTCGTCATGTCTTTCCCTGGGGGTCCGGGTTCGAAGAGGCGCCCATTATCCTGCAAGTGGTCCGGCCCTCCCCGGCTTTCAGGTTTCGTGACCGATCACGTCCAGCAGGTCGAGACCGTAGCGCTCGAGCTTGCGCTCGCCGATGCCGGGAATCCCGGCGAGCCCGGCCAGCGAACCCGGTGCCGCGGCCGCGATCGCGGCGAGCGTGCGGTCGTGGAAGATCACGTAGGGCGGCACGCCCTGGCGTCGGGCCTCGGCGAGGCGCCACGCCTTCAGACGCTCGAAACGCTCGTTGTCCTCCGGCGAGAGGTCCGGCGAGACCGCGTGCGCGGAGGACGATCCGTGCCGCGTCGCCCGGACCTGGCGTCGCAGCTCGACACGCGTCTCGCCGCGCAGCACGGGGCGGCTCGCTTCCGTGAGCCGCAGCGCACCGTGCGACTCGTGGTCCACGTCGGCGAATCCGAGGGCCACCACCTGGCGGAACACTCCGCGCCACGTCGTGTCGTCGATGTCCGCGCCGATTCCGAACACCCCGAGCCGGTCGTGTCCCCACCGCGTCGTGCGCTCGTCGGTCTTGCCGCGCAGCACGTTGATGAGGTACGCCGTGCCGAAACGCTGGCCCGTCCGGTAGATGGCAGAGAGGGCCTTGCGGACGGGCTCGGTGGCGTCCCACGTCTCCGGGGGTTCCAGGCAGTTGTCGCAGTTGCCGCACGCCTCGCCCTGCTCGCCGAAGTAGGCGAGCAGTCGCACCCGCCGGCAGCCCGCCGTCTCGCAGAGGCCCAGCAGTGCGTCCAGCTTCGCGCGGGAGACACGCTTGAACGTGTCGGAGGCCTCCGACTCGTCGATCATGCGGCGCTGCTGCACGACGTCCGACAGGCCGTACGCCATCCAGGCGTCCGCCGGCAGTCCGTCGCGCCCCGCGCGGCCCGTCTCCTGATAGTAGCCTTCGATGCTCTTGGGCAGATCGAGGTGGGCGACGAAACGCACGTCCGGCTTGTCGATGCCCATGCCGAACGCGATGGTCGCCACGACGACGATGCCGTCCTCGCGCTGGAACCGCTCCTGGTGCCCGGTGCGGGTGGTCGCGTCGAGCCCTGCGTGGTAGGGCAGCGCCCGCACGCCCTGACCCAGGAGCCACTGCGCGGTCTCGTCGACCTTCCGGCGCGACAGGCAGTAGACGATCCCGGACTCCCCGGCATGTTCGCCACGGATGAATCGCAGCAGCTGGCCCCGGGCGTCGGCCTTGTCGACGATCGCGTACCGGATGTTCGGCCGGTCGAAGCTCGACACGAACGTGCGTGCGCCTTCCAGAGCGAGGCGCTCGACGATCTCGAGACGGGTCTGGGGGTCCGCGGTGGCCGTCAGCGCGACGCGCGGCACGTCCGGGAACCGTTCGTGCAGCACGGAGAGCTGCAGGTACTCCGGCCGGAAATCGTGCCCCCACTGCGAGACGCAGTGGGCCTCGTCGATCGCGAACAGCGCGACGCGCGTGCGGTCGAGCAGATCGAGGCAGCGGGACGTGGCGAGCCGTTCGGGCGCGACGTAGAGCAGGTCCAGCTCGCCACGCGTGACCGCCTGTTCGACCTGCCTCGCCTGCGTCGCGTCCAGGGACGAGTTCAGGTAGGCGGCACGCACGCCGGCCTGTCGCATCGCGGCGACCTGATCCGCCATGAGCGCGATGAGCGGGGACACGACGACCCCGACGCCGGGTCTGAGCAGGGACGGGATCTGGTAGCAGAGGGACTTGCCGCCGCCCGTGGGCATGAGCACGAGTGCGTCGCCCCCGCCGCTCACGTGCGTGACGATCTCGGCCTGCTGTCCGCGAAAGGAATCGTGCCCGAAGACCCGCCGCAGCAGCGCCGTCGCCGGGTCGCCGGCGGGCGAGGCGGGTGCGTTCGACAGGGGGGGCGGGGGGTGCGCGAGGTCGTTCATGCCCAAGTATGGCCGGACGCCGACCGGGCCCGCAACGCCGGACGGAGCCTCAAGAAGGCCGTCCGCGGTCCGATTAACGTCGAAGGCAACGCCCGTCGACGCCCGCACCCGCGCGTCGGACAGGAAATCATCGCTCCATGCAAAGTCCCGATTCCGCTCCCGCCCCGTCCCCGGCGCTCTCGCGCCTGCTCGCCCGCCTCGACGCACTCGAGGAAGAAGCCTCGCTCGCCTACCGCTGCACCGGAACCGCCCATCCACTGACCGTGACGGAGGCGGGCCCGCAGCCGGTCACGATCCATCCGGACGATCGGGAGGGCGTCCAGGCCGCTCTGGCCGGACTCGCAGCCCTCGGGGCGATGGACACGGAGTACCGCGTGCTCGGGGCATCCGGACAGGTCCGGTGGATCCGGGACCGGGCGCGGGTGCTGGCCACCCGCAGGGCGCCCGGACCCCGGATCGAAGGCACCTGGACCGACGTCACGCGGCGCAGGGCGGTCGCGCGCGACGGAGTCGTCGCGCGGTCCCTGCTCGCGGGGCTCGTCGAGACGCTGCCGTCCGCGATGGTGCTCAAGTCCGCCGACGGGCGATGGGTCCACGTGAACGAGATGGCGGCGCGGCTCCACGGTCGGCCGGTGGCGGACCTGGCGGGACGTACGGACCGGGATCTCTTTCCTCCGGAGCGCGCATCGCGCTACGCGCTGGAGGACCAGTGCGTGCTGACGCGTGACGAGCCCCTCGTCGTCGAGGAGTGCCTCGCGGACGAAGCCGGTTGCGCTCGCCAGGTCTCCAAGTGCAAGCATGCGTTCACCGGGCCCGACGGGGCGCAGTGGGTGGCGGTCCACTACACGGACGTGACCGCGGAGCGTCGCGCGGCACTCGCGGCGACGTCGCATCACGCCCTCCTCGACGCCGTCGTCAGGGCCGCGCCCAACCCGATGTTCATGAAGGACGACCAGGGACACTGGATCTCGATGAACGAGGCCGGTGCGCAGTTTCTGGGAGGCTCGCCCGCCGACTTCCTCGGGCGCACGGCCGACCAGGTCTATCCACCCGACGAGGCCGAGCGGATCGCGCGCGAGGACCACGAGGCCCTCGAAAGGGAGGGAGCCCGGGCCTGCGAGGGTCCCGTGACCGGCATCGACGGGCAGGACCGCTGGGGCGTGCGTTCTGACCGCGCGACCATCCTGCCGGACGGTCGGCGCCTGCTGCTCACCTCGCTGGTGGATCTCACGCAGCGACGCCGCGCGGAGGCGACGCTCGCCGAGTACACGGAACTTCTGCAGACGCTCTTCCAGCTGAGCCCCGACGCGCTCGCGGCGTTCGACGGGAACGGCGTGCTCTCGGCGTCCAACGGCGCGTTCGAGCGTGTCTGTCGCGGCATGGCGTCGCAGGTCGGGGTCGCGCGGGCGGACACCGTGCTCGCCCGGCTCGCGGCGCTCGCGGACGACGGGAACCCGCCGTGGCTCGACGCGCTCGGTCGTGCGCTGTCGGGCAGCGACGCCGTGGCGGCGGACGCGCAACCGGGCGCGGCGGCCCGGCGCGAGTCCACGCTCCTGCGGCTCGCCCGACCCGAGCCGCGTGTGTTCGCTGCGACGACGCGTGCGACCGGGACCGACATCGCGGCACGCCTGCTGTTCCTGAGAGACGTCACGCGCGAGACGGAGCTCGACGAACTGCGCAACCGGTTCATGGCCACGGCCGCGCACGAACTGCGCACGCCGCTCGCGAGCATCATGGGATTCTCGGAGCTGCTGCTGAGCCGGCGCGTCGGCGACGAACAGCGCGCCAACGCGCTCGGAATCATTCACCGGCAGGCGACGCTGCTGCGGGAACTGCTGAACGAGTTGCTCGATCTTTCGCGTCTCGACTCGCGCGGCGCCGTCGACCTCAGGCTCGAGCAGTTCGACATCACCGCGCTCGTCGCGGAGGTCGCGACCGACGCGGCCGGATCGTCGAAGCAGCACCGGATCTACGTCGAGTCCGCCGGCCAGGAGAGTCTCGTGCTCGGCGACCGCGCACGGATCGCCCAGGTGATGGGCAATCTCGTGAACAATGCCATCAAGTACTCGCCCGACGGCGGGAACGTGACGGTCAGCGTCGCATCGTGCGCGCGGGACGGGGCCGGTGGCATCGAGATCCGCGTCACGGACGAGGGCATCGGCATGACCGCGGAGACCCTGCGACGCGCATTCGAGCGTTTCTATCGCGCGGAGACCACGGGACAGATCCCGGGGACGGGGCTCGGCCTCTCGATCGTGCGCGAGATCCTGCTCCTGCACGGCGGCGACGTGGTGCTCGAAAGCGAACCGGGGCGAGGCACGACGGCGCGCGTGTGGTTCCCGCGCGTGGCGGCGCCGAGCGCGGTCGCGGCGTGACGATCGCGCTCCCCGCGCAAATTTGTTCAGCCCGCGGGGCGCGAATTCGGTAGCATTCGCACCGAGGGTGCCGCTCGCGAACGAGCGGGACCATTCCGTTCGTCCTGTCAACCCATGAAGAAAGAGCGAGCTCGCGCGAGGCGGGCGTCCTGCGCAGACGATCGCCGAACGGCAACGTGCGCATGGCTGCCATTGCCCGCGCGACGACAACACGGATTCGTACCTGCAGCGAGTCTTCGGTCGAGGGCTTGCCGCCGGACCATGCCGTGAGCCTCCACCACACCCGCCTGCTCGAACTCGTCGAGTACGTCGTACAGTCCACGCTCCAGCGCCAGCGCGTCGTCGCGAACGTCAGGGATCACGCGAGCTTCGTGCTTCACGAGCAGCAGCTCGCCGGCATCGAGGGCCTGCGCACGAACGTGCCCGCAGCGGAACCGGACGAGGCTGTCTGGCTCTGTCTCGCGCGACCCGGCAATCCGCAGCTGCCGCCCAAGGCCGACAGTCCCTGGCTCGCGCCCTGGCTCGAGATCGGGCACGCGTCGCTTGCCGCCCCGAGGCTGGCCGACACCGTGTCGGGCGACACGCTCATTGCCGCGGGCACGCACCGTGACGCGGCTGCCGCCGGTGCGAATCTGAGCGAAATCACGATGCCCGCCGTGCGCGGCGACGAACAGGTCTCGCTCGCGGACTACGCGTTCCGGGACGAAGTGGAGCGACAGTTCGCCGCCTATCTGCAGGATCACTGGACCCCCTGGGCGGAGGCCGACCGCGCGCGCCGGCGGAGCTCGCGTCTCTACATGCAGCTCGTCACGCTCCACCAGGAGCTCACCGGCATCGCGTCGGACGGCCTCATGGAACTGGTCTGGGGCACGGCCGTCGTGACCGGTCCGGGCTCGAGCTACCCGCTGCTCGTGCAGCCCGTGGACATCAGCGTCGACGCCGGCACCGGACTCGTGACCGTGCGACCGCGCAATGCCGACGTGCGCCTGGAGCTCGACGCGCACGCGCGTCTGGACAAGGCGACCGCCGCGCGCATCGAGCGCGCGGCCGGCGAGTTCCACGCAGCCGCGGACCTGCCCTTCTCGCCCTTCGAACCCGCGACGTTCGAGCCCGTCGTGGAACTCGCGCGGCAGGCGTTCGAGACGGCCGCGTCACCGGAAGGCCAGGTGTACACGGTGGAGCCGGGGTGGGTGCTCTTCGCGCGGCCACGCAACACGACGCCGCTGCTGCAGGATCTCGAGCGCTTCGCGGGGCAGCTGCGAAACGGCGACTCCCCGGTGGAACTGCCCGCGGCCGTGTCCATGCTCGTGGCCGATCCTGCCGCCGAGGTGCCGGACGGCGCCCTGCCGCGCTACCGCGGCATCAGCACCTTCTCGCTTCGCGAGGAATCCGGAACCACGCGGGATCTGTATTTCCCGCTGCCGTTCAACGACGAGCAGATGCGCATCGTGCAGCTGCTCGAATCGCGCGAGGGGGTGATCGTCCAGGGGCCTCCGGGCACGGGCAAGACGCACACGATCGCGAACATCATCTGCCACTGGCTCTGTCACGGCCGGCGGGTGCTCGTGACGTCCATGAAGGAGCCGGCGCTCGCGGTGCTGCGCGAGAAGCTGCCGGAGGAACTCCAGCCGCTCGTGCTGTCGCTGCTGACGGGCGACCAGGGAGGCATGCAGTCCCTCGAGCACGCCGTCGAGGACATCGCGGCGCGCGTGCAGAGCCTCGACACCGTCGCGACGGGGCAGGACATCGCGCGTCTCGAGGAGGAGATCGACGCGATGCAGGCGCGGCTCGCGCGCATCGACGACGCGATCACGGCCGATGCCCACCGGCAGCTCGCGCCGATCCTGCTCGACGGTGAGTCGATCGATCCGCTCGATGCCGCGACCACCGTGGCGGCCGAACTGCACGGGACCGACTGGCTGCCGGACGCCCTCGGGACCGCCTCGCGCTTCGACCCGCGTTTCGACGACACCGACCTCTCCCAGCTCTTCAGCGCGCGCGAGCGTCTCGGTGACGACGTCGTGTATGCGCGCCAGTCCCTCCCCGATACCGACCAGCTGCCGGGGCCGGAGGCGCTGCTCGACGCGCACCGCCGTCTCGTCCGCCTCGCGCAGCTCGCGCGCGACGGCCGGTCCTCCGACACACCCGTGCTCGCAGCGGCGAGCCCCGAGACCCACGCGCTGCTGCAGGGAGCCGCGCGCATCGTCGCACGCGTGCGCGAGCTGCGTGGCGAACTCGCCGGCGAGACGGCCTCGTGGTGGCCGGCAGTGGCCGCGCGTCTCGTGGGCGGGGTGACCCAGTCGTGGACGACGCTCGAGGAACTCGGGAGCGAGATCGACGAGACGGCGGCCGCGAATGCAGGCATCGCGACACGCCCGGTGTCGCTGCCCCCGGGGGCGGAGTTCGACACCGACCTCGCGCAGGCGGTACGCAATCTCGCGTCCGGCAAGCGCGCCTTTGGCCTCACGACGCTGTTCCGTCCGGAGGCGCGGAGCCGTCTCGCCTCCATCCACATCGACGAACACCTGCCGGGCAGCCCGGCGGACTGGAAGCACGTGGCGGACGCGCTGGCACTCCGCGCGCGCTGGCGGGCGCTGTCGTCGCGCTGGAACGCGCTCGCGCCCGAGCTCGATCTGCCGAAGGTGTCGACGGACGACGCCCGCGGAATCGGCGAGGCGGTTGCGTGTCTCGCTCTCGTCCGGAAGGCGCGGGCCCTGCGCACGGCCGAGACCGATCTCTCCGAGGCGGCGCGCGCGCTGTTCCCCGGCTGGAGCCTCGCGCGACGGCTCGCGGAGGAGCCCGCCGCGATCCGCGGTCTCGAGCGCGCACTCGATCACTATCTGAACGCACAGCAGCTCGCCGACGTCTGGCAGGTGCGCAGCCAGCTGCGTGATGCGGTCGGCACCGGTCGCGGGGGCGTGTTCGACGCGCTCGCGACGTTCGCCCGGGATCGCCTCGGTCACCCCGATGTCCCGGACGATACGCTCGTCGCCGAATGGTTCGCCCTGCTGTCGGAACTGAAGCGCGTCCAGGATCTGGCCCAGCCTCTCGCCACGGTTGCCCGCGTCGCGGCGGCCGTCGAGGCGTCGGGCGCGCCGCGCCTCGCCGAGAAGCTCAGGACCAGTGCGGGCGTCGCGCGCGAATCGCTCGTGCCGGCCGACTGGCGTCACGGGTGGCGCGTGCGCCGGCTCGCCACGCATCTCCGGCAGGTCGATGCGGGCGTGCGCATCCTCGAACTGTCGGCCCAGCGAAGCGAGATCGAGCAGGATCTGGCGCGCGCGTACCGTGCGCTCGTGGTGCATCGCGCGTGGCTGCGCCTCGCGGAAAAGGCGACGCCCGGCGTGCGTTCGGCGCTGCAGGCCTACCTGAGCGCGTTGCAGCGCATGGGCAAGGGCACCGGCAAGCGGGCGGCGCGCTACCGTCAGGACGCGCGAGACTCGGCGGCGCTCGCGCAGGCGGCCGTGCCCTGCTGGATCATGCCGCACCACCGCATCTCGGAGTCCCTGCCGTCGCAGTTCGGGGCGTTCGACCTCGTCGTGATCGACGAAGCCTCCCAGTCGGACCTCTCCGCGCTGCCGGCGCTTCTGCGCGGCACGAAGATGCTGGTGGTGGGTGACGACAAGCAGGTCTCTCCGGATCCCGTGGGTGTCGACGAAGAGCGGATTCGCACCCTCATGCAGCGCTGCCTCGGATCCCAGGTGCCCATCTACCGCATGCAGATGTCGCCCGAGCGGTCCATCTACGACCTCGCGCGCGTAGTCTTCGCGTCGAACGGCGTCATGCTGAAGGAACACTTCCGCTGCGTGGCCCCGATCATCGAGTACTCGAAGCGGGAGTTCTACGGAGACGAGCTGCGGCCGCTGCGGCTGCCGCTGCGGTCACGGCGGCTGGACCCGCCGCTCGTGGACGTGCGCCTCGAGGGCGCGACGCGCGTCGGTGACATCAATGCGGCCGAAGCCGATTACATCGTCGGGGAAATCGCGCGGGCCACGGCGGACCCGAGGATGCAGGGCCGCACGATCGGCGTCGTATCGCTGCTCGGCGAGGATCAGGCGGCCCGCATCCGCGAGCAGCTCGCGGACCGGCTCGGACCGGCCACGATGCAGGCGTACGCGATCGAGTGCGGTGATGCGAAGGCGTTCCAGGGTCGCGAGCGCGACGTGATCTACCTTTCCATGGTCGTCGCACCGAATGCGATCGGGGCCCCTCTCTCGCGGGAGACGTTCGCGCAGCGCTTCAACGTCGCGGCCTCACGTGCGCGCGACCGCATGGTGCTCGTGCGGTCCGTGGGGCCCGAGCAGCTTTCCGAGGCCGACTGGCTCCGGCACGGGCTCATGGGGCACTTCCGGGCGCCTTTCGGCGAGGTCGCGCCCGAGGACGTACCGCTCCGGGACCGCTGCGAGACGGTGCTCGAACGCGCGCTTTACGACGAACTCGCGGAACGCGGCTATCGCGTACTGCCCCGCGTGCAGGTCGGCACCTACCAGATCGACCTCGTGATCGAGGGCGCGGGCGACACGCGCATGGCCGTGGAGTGTGACGGCGACCGGCGTGTCGGGGCCGCGCACTGGATCGACGACATCCGGCGGCAGCGGGTGCTGGAACGCGCGGGCTGGGAGTTCAGGCGCTGTTTCGCGACCCGTTACATCCTCGAGCGTGACGCCGTGCTCGCGGAGCTGGAATCGGCACTCGCCGCGCACGGCATCCGGCCCACCCGCAACGGCGCGCCGGCCGAGGCCGGTGCGCTCACGGAGCATCGCGTGGTCCGCGCGGCGGAGGCTTCCGCCACTGCCGGACCATTGCCGGCGCGCACCGCCTGACGCGGTGCGGGCGTCAGTTCTTCTCGTCCTGCTTCGTGCAGTCGCCGATGCGCTTCGCCGTGAGGCGCTCGCGCGTGCGCATCGGCTTGCCGTCCTTGATGGCTTCGGATTCCACGGCGACGGTATAGGCGCTGTCGCTCTTCCGCGTGAGCACGCTGCGCGAGCGGCTCGGGCCGACATTGGGAATGTTGCAGATCGCCTCGTACGTGTACACGTTGCCCGAGACCTTGGGTTCCGAGAACTTGCATCCGACCTTCTCGAGCATCGCGTTCTGGTCGCGCATGGCCTGCGCCGGATCGAGACATTCCGTCACCGCAACGGGCTGGGTGCCCGCCGGGGCATCGACGGAAAGACGCGTGAATTCCCACTTGCCCGCACGCAGCTTCGGAAACGCGTCGGCGGCCGTGGCGTGCAGCGGTGCGACACACGCGAGCAGGGCCGCCACGGCGAGGAGCCGGGAGGACCGGGACGGGGAGAGACGACTTGGAGCATTCATCGATCAGGATTCCGGGTTGGATGGGAAGGAAGAGCCGCGAGTATCCTGCAATTTCTCGCGGCGTGCAGTTCCGCGCCGTTCCACACGTCCCGCGCCGCTGCACGCAGCGGGGGAACGGGCATACTCTGACCGTGCCGCCGGCGAGGCGGCACGATTGTCGTAACGAAAGGAAACAGGATGGCCAAGACGAATTTTGCCTGGGAGAAGCGCCAGCGGGAGCTCGCGAAGAAGCGCAAGAAGGAGGAAAAGCTCAAACGAAAGGCCGAGGCCTCGACGGAACCGGCGGCGGACGACGTGCCGGAGGAGGGGGGAGAATCCCCGCCCGCACCACCGGAGGGCGAGCAGAACCCGGACTAGCCGGTCTCGCATGTCCCGGGTCCTGGTCGTGGGCGGGGGGCCGGCTGGCCTGATGGCCGCCGAGGCGGCGCTCGCCCGTGGTGCCCGGGTCGCGCTCTGTGACGCGAAACCCAGCGTCGGACGCAAGTTCCTGATCGCGGGTCGAGGCGGCCTCAACCTCACGCATTCGGAGCCGTTCGACCGGTTCATCGCGCGCTACCCGAACGTGCCGGAAGTCCTGCGCGACGCGATCGCCGCCTTCACGGCGCCCGAGATCGTCCGCTGGGCACGATCGCTCGGAATCGAGACGTTCGTCGGCACCTCCGGTCGGGTGTTTCCCTCGGATTTCAAGGCGGCCCCGCTGCTCCGGGCGTGGGTGCACCGTCTGCGTGCCGCGGGCCTGGCGCTGCACGTGCGGCACCGGTGGACGGGCTTCGCCGACGACGGCAGCCCGCGGTTCGACACACCGGACGGGGTCCGCGCCGTTCCGGCGGACGCGACCGTGCTCGCGCTCGGTGGCGCGAGCTGGCCGCATCTGGGCTCGGATGCCGCGTGGGTCCCGGTGCTGAGCGGGGCCGGTGTCCGCGTCGTACCGCTCCGACCCGCGAACTGCGGGTTCGACGTCCGGTGGAGCGCCCACTTCTCGTCGCGCCATGCCGGCGCGCCGCTGAAGTCGGTGATCGCGTCGACGTGCGATCGCGATGGCCACGTGCACGGGCGCCGGGGCGAACTCGTCGTGACCGGCACCGGGGTCGAAGGTGGCGTCGTCTACGCGCTGTCCGGGTGGCTCCGGGACGCGATCGCGGACACAGGCGCGGCCACCCTCGAGCTGGATCTCGCTCCCGATCGTACGGAGGAGCGGCTCGCCGCGGACCTCGGGCGGCCACGCGGGCGGCGCTCGCTGGCGCGGCACTGGCAGGCCGTCGCGGGCCTGGAGGGTGTGCGCGCCGGTCTGCTGCGCGAGTGCCTGCCGGCGGATGCGCTGAACGATGTGTCCCGGGTCGCGCGGACGATCAAGGCGCTGCCCCTCCGGCTGGTCGCGTCCCGTCCGATCGCCGAGGCGATCAGCACGGCCGGGGGCGTCGCGTTCGATGAACTCGACGGGCACCTGATGCTGCGGAAACGTCCGGGCGTGTTCGTTGCGGGTGAGATGCTGGACTGGGAGGCGCCGACGGGCGGGTACCTGCTCACGGGCTGTCTCGCGACGGGACGGCTGGCCGGCGAGGCCGCAGCGGGGTGGGCGTCCGGAGCGGGGTCAGGCGACGCGCCGGGACCCACCGGCTGAATGCGGACGCGAGGCGAGGATCGCTCGCAGTGTCCCGAGGGCTGCCATGTACTCGAAGCTCGCGACCTGTCGCTCGAGGGCGAGGGCCTGTTCGCCGAGCGCGGCGCGCAGGATGTCGCGGGAGTCGCGCACGAGCTCGTTGGCACGCATGTCGTCCTGGCCCAGAAGGCGCTCGAGGTCGCGAAGAGTCTCGTCCACCACCGTGGCCGCCGCGGACGGTGGGGGCGTAGTGTCACGCAGCGTCCGTGCCGCGCCGATCAGCGCGTCGAGTTCGAGCGTCAGGGCCGTGACGGCGGCGTCGACCTCGGTGCCGGGGGCGTCGGCATCGGCTACCGCACGCTCGAGATCGGCGGCGAGCTGCTGGATGCGTGTCGCGCCGACGAAGCCCGCGGATCCTTTCAGGGAGTGCGCCCAGCGGCGGGCATCCTCGCTCTGGCCCGCGGCACGAAGCGTCGCGAAGCGCGCGATGTCCGTCATCTCGCTCCCGGCAAACTTCAGCAGCCGCCGCACGAACGTGTCGTGCGCGCCGCGCGCGTACTTGAGACCCAGTGCGACGTCGATGCCCGGCAGGTCCGGCAGTGTCGCGGACGGAGCCGAGCCGGCCGGATGCGGCTCGGCGGGCGCGGCCAGATTGCCGGCATCCGGTGACACGGCACCGGCATCCGGAGAGCCGGGCAGCCACTTGAGCAGCAGCGTGTAGAAGGTTTCGGGGTCGACGGGTTTGCCGAGGTGATCGTCCATGCCGGCCGCGATGCACTCGTTGCGGTCCTCGTCGAAGGCGTTGGCGGTCATCGCAATGATGGGCAGCTGCGCCCCGGACGCGAATGCGCGGATCGCACGCGTGGCAGCCAGTCCGTCCATGACGGGCATCTGCATGTCCATGAGCACGAGCGCGTGGCGGCCGGTGCGGGCGAGGTCGACGGCCTGCGCGCCGTTCTCGACCACGTCGACGGCGAGCCCGACGCCCTGGAGCAGGTGCACGGCCACTTCCTGGTTGATGGGGTTGTCCTCGGCCAGCAGCACGCGCGCACCGGCCGCGCGGAGCCGCAGGGACTCTTCGACACCGGACGTCGCGGCCCCTGCGCCGAACCGCGCGCCCGTGACGGGCTGCCCGGCAAGCCTGTCGAGCAGCACCGACAGGCCCACGGGCCTGGTGAGCACGCCGTCGAACCCGAGCGAGCGGGCGAAATCGGCGTTACCCCGCCCGGAGAAGCGGCTGAGCACGAAGGCACGCACGCGACGTCCTTCGCGCTGTTCCGCCAGGCAGTTGCGGCAGGCATCGGCACAGGGTTCCGCCTCGCGCTGGTCGACCAGGATGATGTCGAAGCCTGCGTCCCGCGAGGTCATCGCCGTGTCGGCGGAGGGCGAGGTCTCGACCTCCGCGCCGAGGCGACCGAGCATCGAGGCGAACGCCTCGCGGACGGCCGCGGCGCGCGCCACGACGAGGGCGCGTTCACCGGCGAGCGCTCGTGACAGATCCGGGAGGGGCTCGACCCCGTCGATGTCGAGGCGGGCGGTGAACCAGAAGGTGCTGCCCTGGCCCGCCGTGCTGTCGACCCCGACGTCCCCGCCCATGAGCTGCGCGAGGCGACGGTTGATGGCGAGCCCGAGGCCGGTGCCGCCGTACCTGCGCGTGGTGGAGTTGTCGGCCTGCTCGAATGCCCCGAACAGGCGCTGGCGCGCCTCGGACGGCACACCGATGCCGGTGTCCTCGACCTCGAAGCGCACGGTGAGCGCCGTGTCGGACGCGGACGTGACGCGGGAGCGGATGACGACGCTGCCCTCGTTGGTGAACTTGACGGCGTTGGAGGCGTAGTTCAGCAGGACCTGGCGCAGACGGGTCGGATCGCCGCGCAGCGGTCGCAGGAGCGCGGGGTCGGTATCCACCACCAGTTCGAGGCCCTTGGACTCCGCGCGCTCCGCGACGAGGGTGCAGATGCCGTTCATCACGCTCTCGACGTCGACGTCGGTGTGCTCGAGTTCGAGCTTGCCGGCCTCGATCTTGGAGATGTCGAGGATGTCGTTGATGATGGATAGGAGGTGTTTCGCGGCGTCTGCGATCTTCGCGAGCTTGTCCTTCTGCCCGGGATCGCGCGCCGCGCGACTCATGAGGTGCGTGAGCCCGATGATCGCGTTCATGGGCGTGCGGATCTCGTGGCTCATGTTCGCGAGGAACGCGCTCTTCGCGCGGTTCGCGGCCTCGGCTTCCGCGGCGCGCCGCTCCAGCTCTTCGTGGAGCGCCATTATCTGATGGTCCCGTACCCGGCGGTCGCTGTCGTCGAACACGGTGGACCGGCTGTGCAGGAAACGGCCCGACTCGTCGAAGACTGCGCTGGCGCTCACGACCACCGGCAGGATGGCCCCGTCCTTGCGGATGAAATCGAGTTCGGATCCCATGAGCGTGCCCGTTTCCACGAACTCGACGAACTGTCGTTCGAATTTCGGCAGACTGTGTGGAGCGATCAGGTCGCGCAGTCCGATCTTGCCCACGACCTCGTCGCGCGAGTACCCGAGCCACGTCAGTTCGGTGTCGTTGATCGCCACGATGTCGCCGTTCGCGTTGACCGAGTGATAGCCGCAGGGCGCCTTGTTGTAGAGGTCCGCGACCTCGGCCGAGCGCTCTGCGAGCACCTGGTTGGTTTCCTGGAGTTCGGCCGTGCGGCTCGCGACGATGTCCTCGAGATGCGCGCGGTGCTCCTCGAGTTCTGCGCCGATGCGGCGTGTCTCGGAGATGTCGGTGATCGTGCCGATCACGCGCTGCGGGCGACCCTGCGCGTCGCGCGTCACGACCGTGCCCTGGTCCAGCACCCACTTGTACGCGCCGTCCCTGCAGCGCATCCGGTGTTCACTCCGGTAGACGGGATGGTCACCCGTGAGGTGTCGCTCGAGCGCGGCCATGACCTCGGGAAGATCGTCCGGGTGCACGCGCGTGGACCACTCGGACTGCTCGTCGCCGATGTCCCACTCCTCGTAGCCGAGCATGGCCTTCCACTGGTGCGACAGGAACAGTCTGCCCGTGGTGACGTTCCAGTCCCAGACGCCGTGTCCCGCGCCGTCGAGCGCCATGATCCAGCGGTATTCGCTCTCGCGCAGCGCCTCGGAGGCTTCCTTGACGTCCTGGATGTCCGCGTTCGAACCGTACCAGCGCACGATCGTGCCGGACTCGTCCCGGATGGGCACTGCGCGGGTCTTGAACCACCGGTACTGGCCGTCGCGGCCCCGGATCCGGAATTCGGTATCGAACGGCTCGCCGGACGCGAGGCACGTGCGCCACAGGGTGACCAGGGTGTCCCGATCGTCGGGATGGACCTGATCCAGCCACCCGTAGCCCTGCGGATCGTCACCGGTGGTGCCCGTGTATTCCAGCCACTGCCTGGACGTGAATTCGTTCCCGCCGTCCGCATTGCAGACCCACACGAACATCGGCATGGCTTCGGCGAGTTCGCGCCAGCGCCGTTCGCTCGCGCGCAGGGCTTCCTCCTGGTTCCTGCGTGCCCGGGAAGCGACGACGACCGCGGCCGACACGGCTGCGAGCAGCACGGCTGCGAGCAGCAGCGTCCCGCTGAAGACGATGTCCAGATCGTGTCCGAAGGCACGCAACGCCGCGCGCTGCCGCAGGTCGAACTGGTCCACCTCCTGTTCGAGCAGCCTGAACGTGATCTCGAACTTCGCCGTGTCGACGGGCGATGGCTCGGGAACCGCGAGCCAGTTCTTCATCTCGGTGCCGAAATTCCCCATGGCAGCAAGCAGCTCGCGGCGGGATTCCGGGGCGATGTCGCGGCCATTGACGAGGTGCTCGAACGAGACGAGGGCCTGGTGCAGCAGCGCGATGCCTTTCTGGCGGTCGAACGGCGTGACGGCGTCGTCGTCGTTCATCAGGTGCAGAAATCCGCGCGACAGGTCCAGGCGTGCCTCGAGCAGGCGGTCGAGCGTCCGGGTCGTGCGGTCCAGCGCGCGCTGCTGCTCGAAGTGCAGCCAGCCGATGATCGTGCAGATCAGGACCGATGCGAGGACCACGCCCCAGGCGGACCACCGGTGCCAGTTCGGTGTCGATGCCTGTCCATGGTCGGGGGGTGCAGGGGAGGTCATGGTGCGACGAGACTCTCGGTGCGGACGTTGCCGGGCATCTCGCCGCGTCCGAACCCGAAACGGGCGACCAGTGCAAGGTGCGCGGGGGAGCCGACATATGGCGCGAGCACGGCATTCCAGGCGTCGCGCAACGCCGGGTCATCGTTCCGGAAGGCGACTGCCGCGTACGTGTCCCGTTGCTTCGGCGAGGCGTGGAACGGCGTGGCGATCTCGGTCTGCCCGAGCCTGTCGCGCGCGGCCATCCAGTGGATCGTCGGCGCACTCAGCGCGAGCCCGTCGGAAGCTCCGGTCTCTACGGCCGCGAGCCCGGTCTTCGCGTCGGGCACGAGGAGGATCCGGGTCTCCGGAACACCGATCTCCCGGAGCACCCGTTCCTCCACGGCGCCCGAGAGGGCGGCTACCCGCAGTTCCGGGCCCCGCAGGAAGTCCTCGTACGCATGGAGTCCTCTCGGATTGCCTCGGCGCACGAGCAGTGCCGGCAGCACGCGGCAGGTCGGTTCGGAGAACAGCACCCGCTTCGCGCGTGCCGGCGTCACGAACATGCCGGCCGCCACGACGTCGAACCGGTTCGCCGCGAGGCCATCGATCAGTTCGCCGAAGTCGGCCTGGATCCACTCCGTGCGCGGGATGCCCAGGCGCGACACGACGTAGCGTGCGAGTTCCGGCGCCTCACCCGTGATCTCGCCGCTGTCGGACCGGTATGCAAAAGGTGCCTCGACCGCGTAGCCGATCCGGATCACGCCCCTGCGTTCGATCCGGGTCAGGGAATCGTCGGTGAAGCCCGGAATCGCGAGCCACGCGAGCCACGCCGTGACTGCGGCACCGACTGCGAGCAGGACGGCAGTTCGTTGCGTGCGTGCCATGCTGCCGGCCTCCTGGCGAGCCGCTACTCGTCGGCGTCGGAAAACCGTTCCGCGATGGCGCGGAAAGTCTCGAAGTCCTCGAGAAACGCGGCGACGACGTCCGGGTCGAAGTGCTTGTCCTTCTGTGCGGCAATCATGTCCCTGGCCTCCTCGATCGGAATGGGTGGCTTGTAGACCCGGCGGCTGATGAGGGCATCGAACACGTCCGCAAGGGCCATGAGCCGCGCGGACACGGGGATCGCTTCTCCGGCGAGCCCGTCGGGATACCCCAGACCGTCCCAGCGTTCGTGGTGGTGCCGTGCGATCTCCTTCGCGATCGTGAGGAACGCGACGGGTCGCGCCGCGTCCTTCTCGGCCCGTGCGATGGCATCGCTCCCGAGTGCCGCGTGAGTCTTCATCACCTCCCACTCATCGGCCGTGAGCTTCCCGGGCTTGAGCAGGATATGGTCCGGGATGCCGACCTTGCCGATGTCGTGAAGCGGTGCGGAGCGCGCGAGCACGTCGATCATCGGCCCCGCCAGGTGGGCCGAGAACCGCGGATGGGCCTGCAGTCGCCGCGCGAGCGTGCGGACGTATTCCTGGGTCCGCCGGATGTGATTCCCGGTCTCGGGGTCCCGGGTTTCCGCGAGTCTCGCAAGGGCATGGATGCTCACCTCCTGGATGAGCTGGTTCTCCCTCATACGGCGCGCGACCTCGGCTTCCAGCACCGCGTTCCGGTCCCGCAGCCAGTCCCGGGCCTGCTTGAGTTCAAGCTGGGTGCGCACGCGTGCCCGGACGATCGAGGGCCGGATCGGCTTCGTGATGTAGTCCACGGCGCCGAGCCCGAGCCCCCAGAGTTCGTCCTCGGTGTTATCCATCGCCGTCACGAAGATCACCGGGATGTCCGCGGTGCCGGGCTGCTCGCGCAGATGCTCGAGGACCTCGTACCCGTCCATCTCCGGCATCATGAGATCGAGCAGGATGAGGTCGGGCCGGGGATCGGACGCCGCGATCGTGAGCGCGCGACGCCCGGAGGTCGTCGCGCGGATCCGGTAGTCCGGCTGCAGCAGCTCGCCGAGTACTGCGAGGTTCTCGGGGGCGTCGTCGACGATCAGCAGGGTCGCGCGTCCGTCCGCGGTCGCGGCAGGTTCGGCGAGAACGGAGGGAGACGCGTCAGGCATGATTCGACTCGTGGCGTGCGGCGCCTGCCCGGCGGCCATCCCTCAGGGGGCCGGTCGGCCCGGTTCCGGTCTGCGCGCACATCTTCGAATAGGTTCAGGTTGCGGGGTCATCATCCTCTGTGTAATCGGCACGCGCAACCGCGTATTGAGCAGATAATTTCACGGGTGACCGTGCAGTGTCCGATCCCGTGCCGCGGCGGCGGGAACGCACTATGATCCGTGGCGTGCGCCGGTCGGGCCGACCATGCGCGTCTCGCTCCCGGAGGACAGAACATGACCAGACCACTTCTCCCGACGACCATCACGGGCAGCCTGCCGAAGCCCGGATGGCTCGCGGAGCCCGCCCGTCTGTGGGCACCCTGGAAACTCGAAGGTGCAGGCCTCACGGAGGGCAAGCGCGATGCCGTCCGCCTCGTGCTGAGGGAACAGGAGAAGGCCGGCATCCAGATCCTGAGCGACGGTGAGCAGACCCGGCAGCACTTCGTCACGACCTTCATCGAGAATCTCGAAGGCGTGGATTTCGAACACAGGAAGACCGTCCGGATCCGCAACCGCTACGACGCCGACGTGCCCGTGGTGACGGGCCCGATCGCACGACGCCATCCGGTCTACGTGGAGGACTTCCGCTTCATGCGCGCGGAGACTGCGGGGCCGATCAAGGCCACCCTGCCGGGCCCCATGACGATGGTCGACACGCTCTACGACGCCCACTACGGCAGCCGGGAGAAACTCGCCTGGGAATTCGCGCGCGTGCTGAACGAGGAAGCGCGCGAGCTCGTCGCCGCGGGCGTGAACGTCGTGCAGTTCGACGAGCCGGCGTTCAACGTGTATTTCGACGAGGTCCGCGACTGGGGGATCCGCACGCTCGAGCGTGCGGCCGAGGGTCTGGGATGCACGACGTGCGTCCACATCTGCTACGGCTACGGCATCAAGGCGAACATCGACTGGAAGAAGACGCTCGGGTCCGAATGGCGGCAGTACGAGCAGACCTTTCCGCTGCTGCAGGCCTCGAAGATCGACCAGGTCTCCCTCGAGTGCCACAACTCGAACGTCCCGATCGAGCTCATCGCGCTGCTGCGCGGCAAGGACGTCCTCGTCGGCGCGATCGACGTCGCGACCGATCGCGTCGAGACGCCCGAGGAGGTGGCCGGCACGCTGCGCAAGGCGCTCGATCACGTCTCGCCCGAGCATCTCGTCGCGTGCACGAACTGCGGCATGGTGCCGCTCACGCGCGACGTGGCCGCGGCCAAGCTGCGCGCGCTCGGTGCGGGCGCAGCGATCGTGCGGAAGGAACTCGGCGGCTGACGTCGCCGGTGTGTCGCTCTCAGTCGTAGCGGCGCCGGTCCTCGATCACCTTGCCGTCGTTCGGAAGGGAGCCGGGGCTGACGAAATCCACGTCGCCACGGAGCTTGCAGACATCGCGGATCGACCGTGCGATCGCGTTCGCGAGTTCCGCCGAGCCGTCCGGCAGCTCGCACGACAGGGTCATCACGTCGTTGCGCTCCGTGTCGTGTGTCACGACGAGCCTGGCCCTGCCGATCTCGCGATGGCGTCGCACGACCTCGGCGACCTGGGAGGGGTGAACGAACATGCCCTTCACCTTCGTCGTCTGGTCGGCGCGACCCAGCCAGCCGCGGATGCGCATGTTCGTCCGGCCGCACGGGCTCGTGCCGGGCAGCACCGCGGAGAGATCGCCGGTCGCGAAGCGCACGAGCGGGTAGTCCGCGCAGAGCAGCGTCACGACCACTTCTCCGACCTCGCCGTCCGGCACGGGGTCCCCCGTGCCGGGGCGCACGATCTCGACGATCACCGATTCCTCCACCACGAGTCCGTCCCGCGCGACGGTCTCGTACGCGACGAGACCGAGATCGGCGGTTCCGTAGGACTGGAACGCCTCGATGCCGCGATCCGCGAGCATCCGGCGGACCGGCGGCAGAAAGGCTTCACCGCTCACGGCGGCCCGTCGCAGGCTCGAGACGTCGACGCCGGACTCGTCGGCCTTCTCCAGCAGGATCCTGAGGAACGACGGCGTACCGGCGTAGCAGACGGGATGCAGGTCCGCCATCGCCTGCACCTGCTGTTCGGTCTGTCCGGTGCCTGCCGGGAAGACGGGGCAGCCGAGCGCACGCGCAGCGAGATCCATCATGAAGCCGGCCGGCGTGAAGTGGTACGAGAAGGTGTTGTGCACGAGTTCGCCCGCACGAAAGCCCGCAGCGTGCAGCGCGCGCGCGAAGCGCCAGAAGTCGCCCTGGTCGCCCTGGGGGTCGTAGATCGGCCCGGGCGATGCGAATACGCGTGCGAGGCCGGAAGCCGGTCCCCCGAGCATGCCACCGAAAGGCGGATCCTCGCGCTGCAGGCCCACGAGGTCGGACTTGCGCGTGACGGGAAGTCCGGCGAGCGCGCGCCGGCTCGTCACGTCCTCTTCCGCCACCTCGGCGAGCACGCGACCGAAGAAGGGCGAGTGCCGTTTCGCGAGGGCGATCTGTTCGCGCAGTCGGCGCAGCAGGTCGCGTTCGCGGTGTTCCGGCGGGCGTGTTTCGAGATTGTCGAGATGTGCGTTCATCGTGTGCTCCGGGGACATCCGGGTGCTGCGAAAAGGTGCAGGCGACGGGTCGCGGCGGCGTCGTCGCCTCAGGCGAGCCAGCGCTTGCGTCGCCGGTAGTGCTTGGCCTCGCGAAAGCTCTTGCGTCCGCTCGACGAGAGTCCGAGGTAGAACTCCTTCACGTCCTCGTTGGTGCGCAGGCCCTCCGCCTCGCCTTCCATCACGATCCGGCCGTTCTCGAGGATGTACCCGTAGTTCGCGTAGCGCAGCGCGACCATCGTGTTCTGCTCGGCGAGCAGGAAGCTCACGCGTTCGCGGCTGTTGAGGTCCTGCACGATGCCGAAGATTTCCTCGACCACCTGGGGGGCGAGACCCATCGACGGTTCGTCGAGCAGGATCGTCCTGGGGCGGGCCATGAGCGCACGGCCGATGGCGGTCATCTGCTGCTCTCCCCCGGACGTGTATCCCGCGAGACTGCGGCGACGTTCCTTGAGCCGCGGGAAATACGCGTAGACCTTCTCGAGGTCGGACGCGATCTCGGCGCGCGCGCCCGATCGCGTGAACGCGCCCGTGAGCAGGTTCTCCTCCACCGTGAGGTGCTCGAAGCAGTGGCGACCTTCCATGACCTGCACGACCCCGCGCTTCACGAGGTCGGACGGACTCAGCTGGTCGATGCGGTCCCCGTGATACTCGACGGAGCCCTTGGTGACTTCACCGCGTTCCGAGCGCAGCAGGTTCGAGATTGCCTTGAGCGTCGTGGTCTTGCCTGCGCCGTTGCCCCCGAGCAAGGCGACGATCCGGCCCTCGGGCACGAGCAGCGAGACGCCCTTGAGCACGAGGATCACGTGGTCGTAGATGACTTCGATGTTGTTGACCGAGAGCATTGGAGAGGCAGGCAATAGGCAATAGGCGATGGGCGATGCGCGCTGGGCGATAGGCGCTGGGCGATGGGTGACGGGGTCCGGACGCCGTGGCGTCCGGACCGGTACCGGTGTCAGCCGCCGAGGCAGGCAGGCTTGATGCCCTTCTCCGCCGCGTACTTCGCTGCGGACTCCTCGATCATGCGGTGCACGAGTGCGCTGTCACCCTTCATCCAGTCGGACGCGGCCTGCCACGCGGAGCCATCCCACTGCTGGAAACGGACTTCGCCCGAACCGCCGTGGTTCTCGCACGAGACCTTGATCGGCGGCAGCATCGCGCCGAACCCGAGCTTCTGCAGGCGTTTGGCGGAGAGGTCGAGATGCTCGAGGCCCCAGCGGACCTGCGCGCCGTTCATCGGCTTCTTGCCGTACTTCGCCTGCGCGGTGCGTACCGCCTCGAGCGTGAACATGGCCGCCGCGACGCCGCGGTTCCAGAGCACGGTCCCGATGAGCTTCGGATCGCCGCCCACGTTGAGCTTGCCGTAGACGATCTTCTCGATGTCCTGCACCACCGGGAACTTCTTGCCCGCCAGGTTGAGGCTCGCCGCGTAGTAGCCCTTCGCGGCCGGCCCTGCTGCCTCCGTGTCGATCTCGGATCCCGCCCACCAGTTGCCGACCATGCGGTCACGCGGGAAACCGACCTTCTGCGCGGTCTGGATGGCGGTCGCGTTCATGACACCCCAGCCCCAGAGGATCACCCAGTCCGGGCGGATCCTGCGGATCTGCAGCCACTGCGACTGCTGCTCGTTGCCCGGATGCGGCACGGGGATCATCTCGAGGTCGAATCCGCGGCGCTTCGCCTCGGCTTCCAGCACGGCGTGCGGCTCCTTGCCGTATGCGGAGTCGTGGTAGAGCAGCACGATCTTCTTGCCCTTCAGCCCGCCTTCGCCGCCTTCCTTGTCGGCGATGAACTTGATGATCGCGGTCGCGGCGTCCCAGTAGTTGGACATCAGCGGGAAGACCCACGGGAACACGCGTCCGTCGGTCGCGTCCGTGCGGCCATAACCGAAAGTGATGAGCGGCACCTGGTCGGCGGGCGCCTTGTCGAGCAGCGCGTACGTGATGCCGGTCGACATGGGATGGATCGCCGTGGGGCCGGTGTCCGCGCGGGCCTTGAGGCGCTCGTAGCACTCCACGCCCTTCGCCGTGTTGTACTCGGTCTCGCATTCCTCCCAGGAGAGCTTCACGCCGTTGATGCCGCCGTCGCGTGCGTTCACGAGCTGGAGGTAGTCGGTGAAGCCGCCGAAGAACGCGGCGCCGTTCGCGCCGTAGGGCCCGACGCGATAACCCGTGATCCCGACGAACTGCGTGCCTGCCTGCTGCGCAACGGCAGTCAGCGAGCCTGCCGCGAGTGTCAGGCCGGCAATCCATGCCAGCGCGGTTTTCTTCCAAGCCATGATGTCCTCCTCCTCTCAGATTCCGTCCGGTACCGGGTCCGATCCGGGTGCGGTCACTCCACTCGACGGTCGGGCGGTACCCGGCCCTCGACGATGCATTCTCCGCTCAATGCGGGAACGGCCACAAACGCAGTTTCTCCTTGGCGATCTGCCAGAGCCGCGCGAGACCCAGCGGCTCGACGATCAGGAAGAAGATGATCAGCGCGCCGAACACGACGAGCTGCACCATCGACGTCATGCCCGAAGGAAGCTGCAGGCCCAGTGCGGTCGCGCCTTCCGTGAGCGCGACGTCCAGCAGGATGGGCAGCAGCGTGATGAAGGCCGCGCCCAGGAACGAGCCGAGGATGCTGCCCACGCCACCGATGATGATCATGAACAGGATCCGGAACGAGAGGTCCAGGTTGAAGCCGTCGGTCTCGACGCTGCCCAGGTACGCGAACGCGTACAGCGCACCCGCGATGCCGCAGTAGAAGGAACTCACCGCGAACGCGACGAGCTTGGTGCGCACGATCCGGATGCCGATCACTTCCGCGGCCACGTCCATGTCGCGCACGGCCATCCAGGCACGGCCGATGTGGCTGCGCACGAGATTCTTCGCCACGAGCGCGAGCACGGAGACGACCACGAGCGCGAACAGGTACTTCCTGAGTGGCGTGTCGAACGTGAACCCGAGGATCTCGACGGGCTGTGTCGTGATCACGCCCGATGCACTGTCGTTGGAGAACCAGCTCACCTTCACGAGCAGCCACGGAATGAAGAACTGTGCCGCGAGTGTCGCGACGGCCAGGTAGAAGCCCTTGATCCTGAGGCTCGGGAGGCCGAAGACGGCGCCGACGGCCGCCGCGGTCCCGCCGCCGAGCAGGAACGAGACGAGGATCGGGATCCCGGGAACGCGGAGCTGGAAGTTGTAGGTTGCGACGGCACCCACTGCCATGAACGCGGCCGTGCCGAGGGAGAGCTGACCCGCGTAGCCCGTGAGAATGTTCAGGCCGATCGCGGCGAGCGAGAACACGAGCAGGGGAATGAGGATCGCGGTCAGCCAGTACTCGGACGCGACGAGCGGCACGCCGACGAGCGCCACGAACCCGAGCACGAGCATGCCGATGCGGTCCTGCAGGATCGGGAAGATCTGCTGGTCTGCGCGATAGCTGGTCTTGAACTGCCCGGCTTCCCTGTAGAGCATGGCTCAGTGTCCTGTCCGGGAAGCGGACCCGGGCCCGCCGGAAGCCGGGGGGACCGGGACGAGTCCGGCGGCCTGGCCGCAGCGGTTCTCAGACACGGTCGATGTGTTTCTCACCGAACAGACCCTCCGGACGAACGAGCAGGAAAAGAAGTGCCATCACGTAGGCGAACCACCCCTCGATGCCGCCGCCGAGGTGCGGCCCGAGATAGACCTCGGCGAGCTTCTCCGACGCCCCGATGATGAGGCCCCCCACGATTGCGCCGAGCACCGACTCGAACCCGCCCAGGATCAGCACGGGCAGAGCCTTCAGCGCGACGAACGTGAGTGCGAACTGCACGCCGTTGCGCGCGCCCCACATGAGCCCTGCGACGAGCGCCACGAAACCGGCGACGGACCAGACGATGGCCCAGATCTGCTTGAGCGGGATGCCCACGGCGAGCGCGGCCTGGTGATCGTCGGCCACCGCGCGCAGCGCCCGCCCGATCCGCGTGCGGTTGAAGAACACCGCGAGCACCGCCACGAGCAGACCGGCCACGACCGCGGCCACGACGTCGAACTTGCTCACGAGCATGTTGAAGCGGTCCATGAGCATCGCGATCGGCTCGTCCTGGAGGCCGAGGTCCAGGCGGCGCACCTGCGTTCCCCAGATCACCTGCGCCAGGCCCTCGATGAAGAACGCAAGGCCGATGGTGGCCATGAACAGCGTGATCTGGGGCTGGTTCACGAGCGGGCGCAGCACCACGCGCTCGATCGCGATGCCGAGCACGACCATCACCGCGAGCGTGAGTCCGAATACGGCCCAGCCGGGCAGGCCGAACTTCTCCTGCAGGCCCACGTATGTGAGCGCCGCGAAGAAGACCATGCTGCCCTGCGCGAAGTTGAACACGCCGGAGGCCTTGTAGATCAGCACGAAGCCGAGCGCGACGAGCGAATACATCACGCCCGCGAGCAGGCCACCGATCAGTACCTCGAAGAAGAACTGCATCGCCGTCTCGCCTCAGTCGCGGATGAATGCCGGGCCGGGGCTCCGGCTGCTGTCGTCGCACGGGATCATGGTTCCGTTCCGTCCGGGCCTCTCAGTGCGCGACACCGAGATACGCATCGATCACGTCCTGGTTCGCACGCACCTCGTCCGGCGAGCCGTCGCCGATCTTGCGGCCGTAGTCGAGCACGACGACGCGGTCCGAGATGTCCATCACGACGCCCATGTCGTGCTCGATGAGCACGATCGTCGTGCCGAACTCGTCGTTCACGTCGAGGATGAAGCGACACATGTCCTGCTTCTCCTCGATGTTCATGCCGGCCATCGGCTCGTCCAGCAGCAGCAGCCTCGGTTCCGCGGCGAGGGCACGTCCGAGCTCGACGCGTTTCTGGATGCCGTAGGGCAGCCGTCCGACGGGCGTCTTGCGCACCGACTCGATCTGCAGGAAGTCGATGATGTGCTCCACCTTCTCCCGGTGGGCGAGTTCCTCGCGGCGGTTCGGGCCGACGTACAGGGCCTGCAGGAACAGGCCGCAGCGCATCTTCAGGTTGCGACCGGTCATGATGTTGTCGAGCACGCTCATGCCGCGGAACAGCGCGATGTTCTGGAAGGTCCGCGCGATGCCCATGAGCGCGGCCTTGTGCGGGTGCATGTGGCGGAACGTCTGTCCCGCGAAACGGATCGTGCCCTGCTGCGGCCGGTAGACGCCATTCACGCAGTTCAGCATGGAGCTCTTGCCCGCACCGTTCGGACCGATGATCGCGCGGATCTCGTGTTCGCGCACGTCGAACGAGATGTCCGTGAGCGCCCTGACCCCGCCGAAAGCGAGCGAGATGTTCTCGACCGCGAGCAGGGTCTCGCCGATCCGGCGGCCGGGGTTGTGATCGTGCGTCACCCGCCCGTTCCCTAGGCTGCCTGCCGGTGGACGGGGCCCGCCGGCAGGCAGCGCGCGTCGCGGATCTTCACGTCCGCGCGGACCACGCCCGAGCGGCCGTCCTCGAATTTCACGTGTGCCTCCACTTCGCAGTGCGTCGCATCCGAGTAGAGTGCGTCCACGAGCTGGCGGTAGCGCTCGGCGATGAAGCCGCGCCGGAGCTTCCGCGTGCGGGTGAGTTCGCCGTCGTCGGCGTCGAGCTCCTTGTGCAGGATCAGGAACCGCCGGATCTGCGAACCGGCCAGGTGCGGTTCGCGCGCGAGGTCCTCGTTGACCTTCTCGACGCATTCCTGGATCAGCGCGTAGACGGCGTCCTTCTGCGCGAGGTCCGTGTAGCCCGAGTACGCGATGCCCTGCCGCTCCGCCCAGTTTCCGACGGAACCGAGGTCGATGTTGACGAACGCGCAGCACGCGGCCCGGTGGTCCCCGAAGGCGACCGCCTCCTTCACGTGGGGAAAGAACTTGAGCTTGTTCTCGATGTACTGGGGCGCGAACAGTGTTCCGTCCTCGAGCCTGCCGACGTCCTTCGCGCGGTCGATGATGCGCAGGTGGCCGTCGTCGTCGAAGAAGCCTGCGTCGCCGGTCAGGAACCAGCCGTCGGGGGAAATGGACTCGGCCGTCGCGTCCGGACGCCGGTAGTACTCCTTGAGCATGCCGGGGGTGCGCACCTGCACCTCGCCACTGTCGGCGATGCGCACCTGCACGCCAGGCAGGGGCTTGCCGACCGTGTCGAGCTTCACTTCGCCGTTCGGCTGCTTGCAGACGTAGACGGCCGTCTCGGTCTGACCGTACAGCTGCTTGAGGTTGATCCCGATCGAGCGGTAGAAGTCGAACAGGTCGGGGCCGATCGCGGCGCCCCCGGTGTAGGCCACGCGGATCCGGGACATGCCGAGCACGTTGCACAGTGGCCCGTACACGAGGAAGCGTCCGATCGCGTAGAGGATCCGGTCGTGGAGCGGGACCTCGGCGCGCCTGCCGTCCAGAAGGGTCGCGCCGCAACGCCGCGCGACGGCCATGAAGTAGTGGAACATCCGTCGCTTCAGCGGGGCGGCGTCGTCCATGCGGATCATCACCTGCGTGAGCAGGTTCTCGAACACGCGGGGGGGCGCGAAATAGTACGTCGGCCCGATCTCCCGCATGTCGGTCATGACGGTCTCGCTCGACTCGGGACAGTTCACGCAGAATCCGGCCACGAGCGCCTGCGCGTACGAGAACAGGTGATCGCCCACCCAGGCCATCGGCAGGTACGAGAGCACTTCGTCCGAGGGGCCGAAGCCGTCGAACTCGACGTCGCCGCGCGCCGCCGCGATCAGCGACGCGTGGGTGTGGCACACGCCCTTGGGGTTGCCGGTCGTGCCGGACGTGTAGAGCATGACCGCGATGTCGTCCGCGTGACCCTTCGCGACCTCCGCCTCGAAGAATCCGGGGTGATCCCGGTCGTGGTCGTGCCCCCGGCGTAGCAGATCCTCGAACGAGAGCAGGGGTGCGTCGGGATAGTTGCGCAGACCGCGTGGGTCGTCGTAGACGATGTGTTCGAGCCCCGGAAAGCGCGGACGCAGTTCGAGCAGCTTGTCGACCTGCTCCTGGTCCTCGACGACCGCCAGCGTGATCCCGGCGTTCTCGAGAACGAACAGCATCTCGTCGGCGACCGCGTCCTGGTAGAGCGGAACCGCAATGCCCCCGAGCGCCTGGGCCGCCATCATCGTCCAGTACAGGCGCGGGCGATTGTCGCCGATCACCGCGAGCGTCCGGCCGCGACCGAAGCCGATCGCGGCGAGGCCGCACGCGATCGCACGCACTTCTTCCGCGACCTCGCGCCAGGTCCACGACAGCCAGATGCCGAGGTCCTTCTCGCGGATCGCGGTGCGTCCGGCGCGGTCTCGTGCGTGGCCGAGCAGCAGCCGCGGAAACGTGTCCGCGGCGTCCGTTGCTGCGGGCGGCGCGGTCTCCCGGTGCACGGTGTCGATTCCTCCCACCTTCGTCGCTCTGTTCGGCGTCGGGGTCCCGTCCGCACACGTACCGCTCCGGGCGAAGTGTTCGCGAGATCCCTCGATTGCGCCGGAGCGTAGCAAAGTCGGGCAGACTTAGGTTGTCAACGAGGCGACATTCTCAGTGGAACTCACCGCACATCTGCGCGACTGCGCACGCTGGATGGATACGCTCACGCCGGAACAGGTTCGGCGGGTGGAGCAGGATATTGCGGTGCAACACGTGTCCCTCGGCGGCCTGGTCGTGCGCAAGGGAGAGCCGGTCGATCACTGGATCGGTGTGCTGGGGGGGCTCGTGAAGCTTTCCAGCAGCGCGCCGGATGGTCGGGCCACCACGTTCGCGGGCGTTCCGCGCGGTGGCTGGTTCGGCGAGGGGTCACTTCTCAAGCACGAACCCCGCCGCTACGAGGGAGTGGCACTGTCGGCGTGCACGATCGCGCGACTGCCGAGGTCCACGTTCGAGTGGCTCCTCGATTCGAACATCGCGTTCAACCGTCACCTCCTCGTGCAGCTGAACGAGCGGCTCGCGCAGTTCATCGGCCTGGTCGAATACGAAAGGCTGCACGACCCCGACGCGAAGATGGCGCGCTGCATCGCGGATCTGTTCAATCCCGCGTTATACCCTCGGAGCGGTCCCCGGCTCGAGATCTCGCAGGCAGAACTGGCCCTGCTGGTCGGCGTGTCGCGTCAGCGCGCGAACCGGTCGCTCAGTTCGCTCGAGCGCGCGGGACTCCTCACGGTCGCCTACGGCTGCATCACCGTGCACGATCTTCCGGGACTGAGGAGTTTCGGGGAGGCGGGCCGGGCGGGGATCGTCCGGGAACCCGTCGGGGCGGAACTGCCCGACGACGCACGCGGGTGACGGGCGTCGTCGGACCTGTCGGGTGGTCGGAACGGGCCTGCCGGCCGCGTTCCCGTCGTCAGCCGTAGAACCCGGGCGCCTGCGTGATTCCCTGGTTGCACACCGCCTGCGCCTGAGTGGCCGCCGCGAGTGCGGATCCGTCATTCGCGTGGCAGGGCGGGGTCACGCCGAGCAGGACTGCGGCGAGCGTCAGCACTTTCAGTATCGCTTTCATTCCGCTTTCCCTCCCTGGAGCGGGTTCACGAGGGCCCGCAACGTCTCGAGCACTCGCCGGTCGACACGCGTCACGGCCCGCAGCCGCGTGCGGTCCTCCGTCACGGCATCCTCCAGTTGGCGGTAGAGCGCGCTCCGCCGGATGTGATCGAGCGCCGCTCGCTCCATGCCGTGCTGGGCGATGCTCAGGACCCAGCCGGCCGGCCGGCTTCGGGTCGCTTCGCACAGCCGCAGCAGGGCTTCGTCCCGTGCGTCGTCGCGGCCAAGCAGGGCCGCGTATTCGAGGGCATCGCGGTGGACCTCCACCCACCAGGGGCAGTCGCGGGCGGCCGCGCGACAGATCTCGTGACCTTCGGCAAGGAACGACTCGGAGAGCTGGTTGCGCATCGCGAGGAGCTGGAACCTCGCGCTCGACACGTT
Organism: Betaproteobacteria bacterium; assembly: GCA_016125475.1. Classification (GTDB taxonomy): domain Bacteria; phylum Pseudomonadota; class Gammaproteobacteria; order Burkholderiales. Next base: position 129,915 of record WGLR01000009.1, on the reverse strand, counting down.
CACGCGTGCCAGGTGGTACCAGACACTGTCCGCGCCGTAGACCTGCTCCGCGAGCGTGCGCATCTCGTCACCGAGCGTGCAGATGCTCTCCAGGAAGTGGGCGTGGCTGCCGGCACCTCCGGCTCGGGGCCGCGCGAGCCGGAAGCATCCGGTCATCGCGACCCAGAGGTACTGCACGCGCAGCGCGGGCGACGTGGAGGTGTCGCGCCCGAGGGCCTCGACCTCGCGCGTACGGTCGAGGAGCTGCTGGCCGTCCGGCAGGAAAAGTATCCCTTCGCGCCGGAGTGCGACCGTCTCGTCGAGTCCGCGGAGCCGCTTTCGCGAGAAGATGTGGAGCTGTACGACGTTGCGGATCCGGTCCCGAAGGTCGGGCGGCATGGGCTTGTCGCCCTTCGCGAGCTTCAGGACGTAGTCCGGGTCGTACGTCGGCAGTGACAGTTGGGCCGCCGCCTGGGCGGATGTCCGCTCGGCAATGGCGAGGTACAAGGTGTCCGGCATGTCTTGCCTCCTAAACCGTCCGCGCCGGCGCCCCAGCTCGGGACACGACTCCGGCGACGACCGAAGAAAGGTTTGCTGCAAACGGGGAGGATCGTGAGAGCCCCCGGCCCTGCCCGACGCCGGTGTCACGTCCTCCGGATCGAACACTAACCCGGACCGGGGAAACGCCACCCGGAAAAGTTCCGGGTGATGCGGCTGACCGTCCCGGCACCGCCGGGCACTTTCCGGGCAGGGCACTCATCGCACGCGACCCACGAACGGCAGACCCGTGACGCTGTCGTGGGCGACACGGATGGTGACCGGGCCGTCCGGTGCGTATCCCGCACGGATGCGCGCGAAGCCCACCACGGGGAAACAGGCCGAGCCACGATACACCCGCTCGTCGAGTTCACTCAATCCCGGGGTCCACATCTTCACCGTGCCCGGTGAGCCGTCATCCTTCTCGATGTCGTAGCACACGCGGCCTACCGCCCACGCGTAATCCCCGACGGTGACACGGTCGTCGGCACCGACCCGATAGGTGTCCCCGGTGGCACGCGCGACCGCGCCTGCCAGGCCGGTCGCGGCCACCGCGAAAGCCGCCTTTGCCAGAAAGGATTTCATGATCACCCTCCGTACGTTTGCGCACGACGCGCACGGCGGGATCGTGCCCTGCGAGGAGGAAGGGGCAGGGTGACGAGGTCGGGCCGAAAACGGCACCCGGACGGATTCCGGGTCCCGTCCCGGCACCTGGCCGCACGCGCGGCACGGGGGGACGGGGTACCGGCGTCAGTCGGCCCTGGACTTCCTGGGTTTCGACGCCTCGAGGAAGTTCTCTGCCATCGTGTGGTACAGCGCACGTCGGCACACGAGTCGCGAACTGCCGTGGGCGACCAGTGCGGCCGCCATGAGCGGGACCACCATCTCGTGGTTGTCCGTCATCTCCATGACGATCACGAACGCGGTGATCGGGGCCTGGATGGCACCGGCCAGGTAGCCGACCATGCCGAGCAGGACGACCGACGCGGGCGGCGCGTAGGGCGCCATGGACGAGATGATCGACCCGATACCTGCACCGGCCGCGAGGGAGGGCGCGAAGATGCCTCCCGGCACGCCGCTCACGTAGGAGATGATCGTCGCGAGGATCTTGATCGGTCCGTACACGGCGGGCAGCGCATCGGGATTGTCGAGGATGGCCTTGGCTTCCTCGTAGCCCGTTCCGAACGTGGTGCCGCCCGAGGCGATGCCCAGCAGGGCGAGGAGCAGCCCGCAGACCGCCGCGAGCGCCACCGGGCGCTCCTTGACGAACCGGCCGATCGGGCCGCCGATGCCCTGCGAGAAGAGAATGAGCGTCTGCGCGAACAGGCCACCCAGCAGGCCGCCCGAGACACCGCAGAGCAGCACGGGTATCCAGCTTTCGTCCGAGGTCAGCGCCACGGACGTCTTGCCGAAGTAGGTGTAGTTGCCGAGCAGGCCGACGGAAACGATACCGGACAGGATCACCGCGGTCAGGATCACGCCGTTCGCGCGTGCCTCGAAGGAGCGGTTCATCTCCTCGATCGCGAACACGACGCCCGCCAGCGGCGTATTGAAGGCAGCCGCGACGCCCGCGGCCCCGCCCGCGAGGATCAGGCCGCGCTGCATGCGGCGGCTGCGATTGCGGCTGAGGCGACCGAGGTTGTACATGATTGCCGCCCCGACCTGCACCGTCGGGCCCTCACGGCCGACGGATGCGCCGCTCAACATCGCAAGCAGCGTGAGGAAGATCTTGCCGAGCGCGATCTTGAGGCCGAGAGCCTGCTTGACGATCTTCTGGTCCTCGATGCCGAGGGCCGCGATCGTCTGCGGGATGCCGCTGCCTTCGCTCCCGTAGAAGAACCGGCGCGTGATCAGGACGATCGACGCCAGGCCGAGGGGGGAGATGATCAGCGGCAGGTAAGGGGAGATGTGGACGATGCCCTTGAAGAGCTCGTGCATGTATTCGGCGCCCACCGCGAACACCATCGCGGCGCCCGCCACACCGAGTCCTCCGAGCCAGACGATGAAGCGCGCACGCCAGTGGCGCCCCGTCAGCCACAATGCGCGAGACCGTCGCCACACGCGACGAGTCTCATGGGCCCCGGGCGCCAGGCTGGGGTCGAGCCTGCGCCGAAACCAGGCCGGAAACATTTCATCAAATCCTTGAACTTGCTAACAGCATGGGATGCTGTCGAGAAGATGCTACGCGGGAAGGGGCTCCTGCCTTGCACAGTCTCTGCTGCTCTCTCGAAACCGTAACATACTGTTGCACGCGGTAACAAGAAAAAGGCATGGACGAAATGCTTTCGCCGTCACAAAAAAAGAGGCGGTCCGCGTTCGGTGGCGGATCCGCCTGCGAGCATTCGGGTCGAGCACGGCCGGCCGGGCAGCCGGCGTTCTCGTGCGGGGTGCGGACGGACTGCCCGCGCCTCGTCTACTTGCGGCGCTTGTGCAGCGCGATGCCGACGGCCGCGGCGGCGGCGATGCCGATCAGCCACAGCGAGTCGGGTTCGGGCACTCGCGAGGGCGGCGCGGTCTGGGCAGCCGCCCAGTCGGCGAGCAGCATGAGCCCGGTGACAGGCAGGATCAGCGGCAGGAATTTCTTCATTTTGTATCTCCTTCGACGGATGATGCGGAAAAGTCCGCAAATGCGCCGAAGCAAGTGCCAAGCCGAACAAGGAACAATTGCCAATCAATGCCTTGTCTGGTGCATCGGGCCGGATTGACAGCCGGGCCGACAGTCCCGCACGCGCGCGGGACTCGACGGTGCGGGCGGAAGGCGGCGGCGCGGCCGGGATGCGGACGGGCGTTTCCCGGCCGCACCCCGGGCGTCACTCGTAGGTGTAGAAACCGCGGCCGGTCTTGCGTCCGAGGTAGCCGGCCTCGACCATCTCGACGAGCAGCGGCGCGGGCCGGTACTTCGGGTCCTTGAAGCCTTCGAACAGGACCTGCATCACTGCAAGTTGCACGTCCAGCCCGATCAGGTCACACAGTGCGAGTGGTCCGATGGGGTGGTTGCACCCGAGCCGCATGGCGTCGTCGATGGCCTGGGCACTCGCGAGGCCCTCGCCGAGCGTGAAGATCGCCTCGTTGATCATCGGGCAGAGCATCCGGTTCACCACGAAACCCGGCGAGTTGCGGACCTCCACCGGCGCCTTGCCGACTGCCTTCGACACTGCCTCGACGGCCGCGTAGGTTTCGTCAGACGTCTGGAGGCCGCGGATCAGCTCGACCAGCTGCATGACCGGCACGGGATTGAAGAAGTGCATGCCGATCACGTGTGCGGGCCGCTGCGTGGCCGCCGCGAGCTTCGTGATCGATATGGAGGAAGTGTTCGAAGCGATGATGGCCCCGGCCTTCGCGGCAGCGTCGAGCTTGCGGAAGATCTCGAGCTTGAGGGTCAGGTTCTCCGTTGCGGCCTCGACCACGAGGTCGGCGCCGCCTAGTGCACCGAGATCGGTCGACGTCTGGATGCGTCCCAGCGCGGCGTCCTTCGCTTCCGCGGTCATCTTCTCCTTCTTCACGAGCCGGTCGAGGCTGCCGCTCACGGTCTTGAGCGCGCGGTCGAGCTGGCTCTGCGCGACGTCGGTCAGGACGACGGAGTGCCCGGCGACGGCGAAGACCTGCGCGATGCCGTTGCCCATGGTGCCGGCGCCGACGACGCCGATGTTGCCGATCTGCATGTGTGTCTCTCAGGGGTAGGTGATCTCGGGAACCGCCGATTCTAATCCCGTAACCGGCGATTCCCGGGGCGGGATCTACTCCAGCGGTGACAGGAACGCTGCGTCCAGGCGTGGTTTGCGGCCCTCGAGCTGCGGTACCTGCGAGTAGCCGCCCTTGGCGAGACGGCCCTTCGTGAGCGCGTGCAGATCCCGGCAGGTGATCCTGCCCTTCTTGCTCCGGATGGTTGCATCGAGGTTGTAGGTGAGTGCGCCGTTGAAGGAGCCCCCGATCCGCGCATCCGCCGAGGTCTGCGTGTCCCGGCAGCCGGCGATCAGGACTTCGGGGATGTCCACGTTCACGACGTCGGACCGGCGGCGTGCGGCGCGGCTCGCCGAGCGCATTCCCACCCGTACCTGGCCGCGGAGCTTCCGGCCGGATTCTTCCGCCATCATGTCCCAGGGATTCGGCAGGTAGCGGGGGATCGACGGTGCGTCCGGCGGAAGGATCGCGCGCGTGTTCGAGCCGGAGTGGCAGCAGTCCATCACGATCGTGAGGCTCACGCCGGCGCGCAGCCGGTCGAACGTGGCGCGCAGCCAGTCGTCGGTCAGCGGATCCTTCCAGTCGAGATCGGTCGGGCACAGGATCTCGTCCCGGCCGTCGGCTTCGTCCCCGTTCGCGTCAGGAACGTTCGACCCGTGCCCGGAGTAGTGCAGGAGCAGCACGTCGCCCTTGCGACCGCCCCGGACGAGATCCGCGATGGACTTCTGCATGGCCTTCTTCGTCGCGTCGTAGTCGGTGAGCGTGACGATGTCCGACTTGTCGAAGCCGTAGAACTGCACGAGCACGTCCTGCATGTTCACGACGTCGTTCACGCAGCCGCGCAGGTCCGCTCCGGGAATCCGGTAGCGGTTGATGCCGATCAGTACCGCCTTCCTTGCCATGTCGCGTCTCCTCTTCGTTGCCGGATCACCCGCGGCCCCTGCCGCGGGCGTGACCCGATTGCACGGTGTTCACTGCCTCACGAGCACGATCCTCTCGCCGTCGGTCATGCCGGCGACGCGTCCGACACCGCTCATCCGCGTACCGTCCGGCGACACCCGAAGGTCCATCGTGACGGGCACACCGCTCTGCAGGTGCGTGAGCGCGAGGGTCACCTGCCGTCCCTGCAGCCGTCCCGATCCGACGAAGCCCTGTGTGGCGGTGGCGTCGCCCGCGACGACCGCCAGCTGATCGTGCTCGTGCCGGAAGTACAGGCTGTCCCCTTCCGGCGTGCGCCAGAGGCCGGTGAGATTCGTGTGCACGACGGGCGAGGTCCGGGGCGGTTCGGACTCGCGCACGCGCTCGCTCGCGGATGCGACGGTCTGTGCGCGTGCGACCGTGCGTGCCGCGGGCGTGGTGGCGGCCTCCGCCGCCGGGGCCGCCGTTGCCGGCGATTCGGGAAGGACGCTGCGTACGGGTACTCCGGGGGCGACCGAGGGAGGGTCCTCGGAGAACACGCCGGCGAGTGCCAGCGCGATCACGCCCGCTGCCGCGCCGAGGCCGAGCCTGGGCAGCCACCGCGACTTCCTGCGACCCGGCTCGTTTCCGTCCGCATTCGCCTTCTTCCGGCGCAGGCCTCTCACCCGGGCGAGCTGCGAGAAGAGCTGGTCCACGTCGTAGTCCCAGCGCCTGTCCGACAGTTCGTGGCCCTGACGGCGTGCCAGCGCCTGGATGTCCGGGGGGAGCTCTCCCGCCGGCGGAACCTGGGCGCCGTCGACGAGCACCGGGATCACGCGCAGCCCAAGCTTGAGCGCGGCCGCGATCTCCAGTCGCACGAAGTCCCGCGGGTCGTCGAGCCGCCGCCGGTCGTCCGCGTCCCGGACGTCGAGCCAGCGCGGGCCGATCACGACGAGCAGCACCGACGAAGCACGCAATGCGCGCTCGATGGCGTCGACGAAGTCCGCGCCTGCCTCGATCGACTCGATGTCGCGGAACAGCTGGTGGCCGGGGAACTGCCGCTCGAGATCGTCGACGAGGCGACCGGCAAAGCCGGCGCTGTCACTGCGGCGGTAGCTTACGAAGATGCCTGCCATGATTCGCCTCCCGGGTTCGGCCCCGCCTCCCGTGCCTCGCTCGCATCATGACGAACGGGTGGTCGGTGATGCAATGGGTCAAAGCGAGATCCGTGCAGACCTGTCTCCGGACGGCCGCGGGATGCCGTAGGCATGGCCCGGGTGCAGCGCGCGGGATCGCGACCGCGCCGGCGGTCACGCCGTCGTGCAACGTCGTGTTTCGTGAACGAAAACCGCAACTGTCGCAGTCGTGCCGGGTCCGAGTCGCATCGGACTCTCGCGCGCGGCGACGCGCGTGTACGGGCCTACGGTATGCACAAACTCATAGGTGCGAGTCGTGCTCCCTGCCTGGCGGCGGGACCGCGCATCCGTCCGTCCCGCCTCCCGCGGTGACGCATGACGTCGGCCCGCACGTGCGGCGTCACACGCGCTCGATGAGGGTGGCGATCCCCTGACCCACGCCGATGCACATGGTCGCGAGTGCGAAGCGTTCCCGGCGTTCGGCGAGTTCCAGGGCTGCGGTCGCGACGAGTCTCGCGCCGCTCATGCCGAGCGGATGTCCGAGCGCGATCGCACCGCCGTTCGGATTCACGCGTGGATCGTCGTCGGAGACACGCAGTTCGCGCAGCACGGCGAGACCCTGTGCGGCGAACGCCTCGTTCAGTTCGATCACGTCCACCTGGTCGACGTCCATGCCGAGGCGGTCGAGCAGCTTGCGTGTCGCGGGTACCGGGCCGATGCCCATGATGCGCGGCGCGCATCCGGCCGTCGCGGCCCCGACCACGCGCGCGATCGGTTGCAGCCCGTGGCGCTTCGCGGCAGCCTCCGACGCGAGGATCAGCGCGCACGCGCCGTCGTTCACGCCCGAGGCGTTGCCGGCCGTGACCGAGCCGTCCGGCTTCACGATCGGCTTCAGCCTGGCGAGGGCCTCGAGACTCGTCGCGCGCGGATGTTCGTCCTGGGCGACGACAACGGGGTCACCCTTGCGCACGGGAATCGTGACGGGCTCGATCTCCTTCGCGAGTCGACCGTTCTTCTGGGCGGCTGCGGCCCGCGCCTGTGACCGGAGCGCGAACGCATCCTGATCCTCGCGCGAGATGTGGTACTCCGCCGCGACGTTCTCCGCCGTTTCCGGCATCGAGTCGGTCCCGTAGGTCTGCTGCATGCGCGGGTTCACGAACCGCCAGCCGATCGTCGTGTCGTGGACGGCACTGGTGCGCGAGAACGCCGTCTCGGCCTTGGGCATCACGAACGGAGCACGCGACATGCTCTCGACGCCGCCCGCGATACCGAGTTCGATTTCGCCCGCGCGAATCGCCCGGGCGATCGTGCCCACCGCATCCATGCCGGACCCGCAGAGCCGGTTCACCGTGGCGGCCGGAATCTCCTTCGGCAGACCCGCGAGGAGCAGTGCCATGCGCGCGACGTTGCGGTTGTCCTCGCCGGCCTGGTTCGCGCAGCCGAGCACGACGTCGTCGACAGCTTCCCAGTCCACGCCGGCGTGACGTGCGACGAGCGCCCGGAGCGGGATCGCCGCGAGATCGTCCGCGCGCACCGCGGACAGCGCGCCGCCGTACCGGCCGATGGGGGTGCGCACGGCTGCGCAGATGAAGGCTTCGTTCATGTCGATGTCCAGTTCTCCGAAAGGTGCCGGGACGCGCGCCGGCGGGAAGGCCGGCGCGCGACGTTCACGCCGCCGCGGCTTCAGGCGCCGGGATCAGTCTCGCGCCCGTCAGGCGCTGCAGTTCCTCGAAGGAAAGCCCGTCCACGCGCTCGATCACCTCGAGACCGCGTGCGGTCACATCGATCACCGCGAGGTCCGTGTAGATGCGTTTCACGCAGCCGATGCCCGTGAGCGGATAGGTGCAGCGCTCGACGATCTTGCTCTCCCCCGCCTTCGTGAGGTGTTCCATCATCACGAAGACCTTCTTCGCGCCGGCCGCGAGGTCCATCGCGCCCCCGACTGCCGGAATCGCGCCGGCTTCGCCGGTGCTCCAGTTCGCGAGGTCGCCGGTCGCAGACACCTGGTACGCGCCGAGCACACAGATGTCCAGGTGTCCGCCACGCATCATCGCGAACGAGTCCGCGTGGTGGAAGTAGCACCCGCCCGTGAGCAGCGTGACGGGCTGCTTGCCCGCGTTGATGAGGTCCGGATCCTCTGCACCGGACGCAGGGGCCGGGCCCATGCCGAGAATGCCGTTCTCGCTGTGCAGGAAAATCTCGAGTCCGGGCGGCAGGTGGTTGCCCACGAGCGTGGGCAGGCCGATGCCGAGGTTCACGTACGACCCTTCCGGGATGTCCCGGGCGACCCGGGCCGCGATCTCGTTGCGGTTGCGACGATTCAAGCTCTGTCCTCCTCAGGCGGCCACGTCTGCCGCGCGCGTGGACGCGACGCGTACGACCCGGTGTACGAAGATGCCCGGCGTCACCACGATCTCGGGGTCGAGCGCGCCGAGCGGCACGATCTCGTCCACCTGTGCGATCGTGCAGCGGGCGGCCATGGCCATGACCGGGCCGAAGTTGCGCGCCGCCTTCCTGAACACGAGGTTGCCCCAGCGGTCGCCGCGAAAGGCCTTGATGAGCGCGAAGTCGGCACGGATCGGATACTCGAGCACGTAGTGTCGCCCGTCGATCTCCCGCGTTTCCTTGCCTTCCGCGAGGGGCGTGCCGTACGCGGTCGGCGTGAAGAACGCACCGATGCCGGCCCCCGCGGCGCGAATGCGCTCCGCGAGATTTCCCTGCGGAACGAGTTCGAGCTCGACCTCGCCCGCGCGGTAGAGCGCGTCGAACACGTACGAGTCCGCCTGTCGCGGAAACGAGCAGATGACCTTCCGGACCCGCCGCGCCTTCAGCAGCGCCGCGAGCCCGACGTCACCGTTGCCCGCATTGTTGTTCACGATGGTCAGGTTCTTCGCACCCTGCGCGATGAGACCCTCGATGAGCTCCGCGGGCTGGCCTGCTCCCCCGAACCCGCCCATGAGCACCGTCGCGCCGTCGTGGATGCCGGCGACCGCTTCCTCGATTCCGGCGACTGTCTTGTCGATCATTCGTGCTTCCTGTGCGTGGCCCGCTTCCCGCGCGGGACCGAAGGAGCGCAAACATAGCGCGTTGCGGAGGGGAGAGGAAGCAACACCCCCGAAACCGCGACCCGAGCCGGCAGTCAGCGCGAGAGTGTCGCGCGGTCGACCTTCGCGATGCCGCGGGGAGCGTGCTGCCTAGGGCGTCGTCTGCAGCGTCCGGCAGGCACTCTCCACTTCCGCGATCCGGCGCTCGGTGTCGTAGGTCCAGTGCTTGTTCGCGCCCGGCTTGCCGTTTTCCAGGTAAGGATCACCCGCCCGTGAGCGCGCCTCGCTCACGGTGCGGAACGGCCCCCCGACGACCCGGTAGTCCGGACCGCTCGTCCAGATGTCGGGCTCGGCACCGCACGGGCAGTTCGGCGGGGGCGCCTGGCAGCGCTTCAGGCTCTTTTCCCGGACGTCACTTTTCCACCGCGTGAACACCGACCAGATGTCGACTCCGGTCGGGAAACTCCAGTACGAGCCTTCCCACTTCGGGTCGCCCGTGCGGTCCTCGACCTTCAGGACGAACGCCTGGAATCCTTCGATGTGGTGCGCGTAGCCCGAATAACGCTTCCGCCAGCCACTGCCGGCAAACCTGGCCACGTAGTAACCCGCGTGGTTGAGAAAGCCGTTCGCCGTGCCGTCGGACAAGGCTTCTTCCCGGAGCGTGTCGGCACGCGCAACGACGGCGGCAAGCCATTCGCGGGCGCGGTCGATGCGCGCGATCTCCTGCGCAATCCGGGCACGATTCTCCGCGTCGAACGTGCGGAGGATCTTCAGGAGCGCATCCCGCGCGAGTTCCCCCGTACGGGCAGCGATGTTCGCTCGCGCCTGTTCCGACGTGACGGCGCGGCTCGGACCACCGATGCTGTCGAGGACACTCACTTCCACGGCGTCGATGGCGATCTCCAGTTCCGAGCGGCCCGGCGCGACGGGTCGATACGGCTTGTCGTCCTCCGTGCCGTAGAGCATCGCGCGGAGCGCGACGGCCGCCGAGAGGCGCTCTGCCTCGGTGTCACTGATGTAGACGTAGCCACCGGCCTCGGTACGGAGCAGCAGCCCCGGGGCCTGGCGGGCCTTCACGAGTTCCTCGCGCATGCGAACGTACGTGCCGTCCGATTGCTGCGCCTGCCGGATCACCGCCCCCAGATGCTCCCGGGACCAGCCTTCCACCTCGGCATGTGCTGCGTGGGTTCCCGCACCGGCAAGGATGATCGCAAGCAGGGCAAGCAGCTGCGCGACGCGCTGGAATGCGTCGCGTACTGGTTCGTCGCACGAGTTCATGGTCCGCACACTCCTCTTGTTGTCGGAAGATGTCCGGTCTCGTCAGGGAGCCCGCTGCGTGTGTCGCGCGGGCATCCCGGAAGTCGTGACGACCGGCCGTCGGTACATGGATAACACGTTCGTGCAACCGGCCCCATGATCCTCGGCAAACGGAAGCCGTTCGGACGTGCAGGCACTGCCCGCGTTCTCGCCGCTCGCGGGTGTGGGCCGGGCAGGACGATCGACGCCCGGCGGAGTGCGTTCGGAGAGCGCCTCCTCCGGCCTTGCCTCAGTGAAAGAACCGCCCCGCGTCGACGACGATCGTCTGGCCGGTGATGCTGTCCGTTTCGCAGAGCGACACGACCTGCGCGGCCACGTCGTCCTTGTCGGCGGCGCGCTTCAGCAGCGCGCCGTTGCGCGAGCGCTCCTTGTACGCGGGATCGAGATTGGCCGTGGCGCGCGTGTCCTCGAGATATCCAGGTGCGACGCAGTTCACGAGAACGTCGGGCGCGAGCGCGACGGCCATGCAGCGCGTGAGGTGGATGAGCCCCGCCTTCGAGACCGCGTAGGGGATCGACGATCCAGAGGGTGCGAGGCCGGCGATCGACGAGATGTTCACGATGCGCCCGCCATACGGCTTCATCGCCGCGGCCGCGGCCTTGATGCAGAGCATCGGCCCCGTGAGATTCACCGAGAGGATCTTCTGCCACACGTCGAACGTCAGGGCGTCCAGATCCTGGAAGGGGATCCACTTGTTGAAGGCGGCGTCGTTGACCAGCACGTCGACCCGGCCGAATTCTCCGCGCACTGCCCCGACGAGCGCGTCGACCTGCGCGGGGTGGGTCACGTCGCACGCGAATGCCGCCGCCCGGACGCCGAGTTCCCGGACTGACTCCGCGATCCGTTCCGCCGGCCCGGCGCTCTGCGCGTAGACCACCGCGACGTCGCACCCCGCGCGCGCCAGCGCGAGGCAGATGCGCTGTCCGAGTCCGCCGTTGCCTCCCGTCACGATCGCGACCTTTCCGTTCAGATCCATCGTTCGTCCTCCTCCGTTCCTTTCGTCTGCAGGCGGGTGAGCGTACACCCTGCGCAACGCGCCACGCGTGCGGCGCGCCTCAGGGATAGAGGTCGGCGAGCTGGTGCGTGCTGCGGGAAGGTGTCGGTTCCGTATGGCCGGCGCGCAGTTGCGCCGCCAGTGCCGCGGCCAGTGCGTCGCCGTCCCAGTTTCCGCCGGCGTAGCACGCACGGTCGAGCTGTCGGACGAGGACTTTCGTCTGCTCGTCCCCGAGGCGGGCCGCGAGATCGTTGAGGCCGCGTGGCGGATCGTGAGGCCACTCGGCGCCTGCCCAGTCCATGAGCGCAGACCTTGCCGCGGACGCGTTGCGTGCCCGGGCGGCTTCCTGAAAGCGCTTTCGTGCGTCGCGTGCGCGGGGCGGGTTCTCCCGGGAAGGGTCGACGGACGAGACGACCCGTCCAGCCTTGTGCGCGGTCCGGCGCGTGAACCACCAGGCGGCGACGGTCGCGATCCAGAGCACGGCAAGACCGGCACTGACCCAGCGCCAGGGCACGCCGCGGGTCGTCGCGGGCGCCCCCGACGTGTGATCCGGCGCGAAGTGGATCGCGCTCTTCGGGCCCGGTGCCGGCGAGGCCGCCGGCGGAGCGGGCTGCGCGGTCACCGGCGCAGGTGGCGTCGAATCGCTCGTGCCGGGCAGGATGTCGAGCGTGTGCGCCGGCACCACGACCTCGCGGGCCGCGTCGTGGACCGTGTCCCACCACGACAGCCGGATCGCGGGCAGCTCGAACCGCCCGCCCCGGGTCGCGATGAGCGCGATGTCCTGTTCGCGCTGCCCCGCGATCGTGTCCCCGGCGGGTTCGTCGGTGAGCTTTGCCTGGTCCGGGTAGGCCTTCACCCCGTCGGGAAGGGACAGCAGCGCACTGAAGTCGGGGAGCTGGGCGCTGCCGAGCCCCGTGGCCCTGAGCACGAGATGCAGCGTGACGGGTTCGCCCGCGTGGACGCGGGTGTCCTCGGGCTGCCAGGAGGCTTCGAGCGTCACGTCGCGCGCGGGCAGCCAGGCGGGCCCCGTGGCGGCGGCGGGACGGGGCCGCACGTCGAGCCGGACCGGCGTGCCGTGCAGCCGCAGCGGCCGCGTGTCGTTCAGCATGCCGCGGAAGGGACTGTGGCTGAAGAAGTCGTCGAAGAAGGGGTCCGATCCGGACGGGGTGCGCGTGTCGGGCACCTGTGCGTCGAGCACCGGCCCGGGCAGGTCGATCGCGCCGCTGCGCTGCGGGAACAGCACGTACCGGCGCTCCACGACGTCGTAGGCGTGGCCGTCGCGTGTTTCCTGCGTCTGTCGGTCCTTGCCGAGTCTCTGCACGAGAACGTCGCCGTTGCCCGGAAAGTCGAGGCTCGCCTGGTAGATCGGTCGATCCGCGTACAGGCGGACCGTGAGCGTGTCCCCCGCCTGGACGTAGGGGTGCGGCGATTCGAGCGAGGACGTCAGGAAGACGTGCGCGTCGTGATGGGTCGCCGACTCACCCGTTCCACCGGTCCCGGCGGACGGCGCGCCGCCGACGGTCAGTTCCAGAGGGGGCGAGCTTTCCCCGCCCCACGCGATGGCGGGAATCCTGACGAGCCCGCCGTGTGTCGGCGAAAGCGTGACCGTCACCTGATGCCGGGTGGACATGTGACCGTTCACGATCTGCACGCTGGTGCCGGTGCTCGTGCCGAGCACGTCGAAGTCCTTGCGAAGCGGGGCGAGGTCGGGCTGCCCGCCGCCGCCCCCGTCCTGCTGCAGCGTGAGCCGGACGGACTCGCCCGGATCGACCTGGTTGCGATCCAGCCAGGCCTGCACGGTGGCGAGCACGGGCGCGCTCGACGACAGCAGCAACAGCGTGACGGCGATACGGCGCAGGAACTTCATGGGGTGTCTCCCTGCTCTCTCATGAGGTGCTCGATCATGAACTTTCGACGCAGGAGGCCGCCGGGATCGTCCGGAATCCGCCGAAGCCACTGGTCCTCGGCAAGCTGCTTCTCGGTCGGGGGCGTTGCCGGCGATCCGGCGCCCGGCTGACCTCGTGGTGCTTCCAGCGTGTCGGCGGCAGGCTTGCCCGCCTGCGCCCGGGCATCGTTCCGCGCGTGGCCGGAATCTCCCGCCGACCCGGCAGCCGTCCTCGCGGGTGGTGTCGGCGTCGACTCGCTGCCGATCCCGTTGGCACCGCCTTCCCCGGCCTTCGGCGGTTCCTTGCCCGCGCGGGCATTCCCGCCGGATGGGGCCGACTGACCGGGCTTTCCGGAGGTGTTCCCGCCGCGGTCCCGATTCTGTCCGGGGCGGTCGTGTCGAGATCCGTCGGACTGGCCGTCCGCTCCGGGCGGCGAGTGTCTGGAGTCCGGTGGCTGCTGCCGTTGAAGGGCCCGCTTCACGAGTTCGCGGTTGTGCCGTGCGTCGCGGTTGCCCGGATCGCGCGCGAGTGCGGCGTCGTACGCCGCGAGCGCGTCCTTCAGGCGACCTGCCCGCGCGAGCGCATTGCCACGGTTGTAGTGGGCATCCGAATCGTCGAACCTGCCGAAACCGCTCGCGGCCGCCGCGAAATGTCCCGCACGCAGGTCGGCATAGGCGCGTCGGCGCGGGTCTGCGAAGGTCTGTGCGGCAGCCGCCGCGTCGCCGTCCCGCAGCAGGCGCTCGCCGCGCTGGTCGGCGTTCTGCCAGAGGCGTGACCACCAGTCGGCCGCGTGCGCGGGGGGCGCGAGCAGTGCCAGCGCGCAAAGAGATCCGGCCACGGCACGGCGCATCAGAGCCACCCCCGGCGCGCGAGCGCCGCGGCGAGCAGCACGACGACCGGGGGGAGCCACGCCCCCGCATCGTGCCACGTCTGCACGTGCACGCCGGACACGGCTGCCGCCGCATCCGTCGCGTCGGGCCGCGTGCGGAGGTCGCCCGCGAGACGCCGGAGACCGTCCAGGCCGACGTACTCGCCGCCGCCGGTCGATGCAAGACGCTTGAGACGGTCGACGTCGAGTCGCGCGAGCACCGGCCTGCCCTGCGCATTCTCGTCGAATCCGCCGTCGGTGCCGCGAACCGGTGCGCCCTGGCGCGTGCCGATGCCGATCACGTCGACCGAGGCGCCGCGGGACCTCAGGTCGTGCGCCGCTCCGAAGGCTGCCGCGGGGTCTTCGAAGCCGTCCGTGAGGACGATCACGTGCGCATTCCTCGCGGCGGTTCTCTCGAGCAGTCGACCCGCTTCCTTCAGGGCGGGCGCCAGTTCGTCGCCCTGGACGGGCAGGATGCCGGGGGCGAGTGGCTGCAGCAGCGTCCGCACGGTCGCCACGTCGTTCGTGAGAGGCGTCACGGTGTAGGGCTCCGCGCCGAACACCACCAGGGCCACGCGTGCGTCCCTCGCCGCCGACAGCAGATCGTCGATCGCGTAGCGCGCACGTGTCACACGGTCGGGGGACACGTCGGTGGACGCCATCGAGGGCGAGAGGTCGAGCACGACCACCCACGCGCCGGGGGTCCGGAACGCCGGGGCCGGGTCGCGCTCCCAGGCCGGCCCCGCGAGCGCGATGACGGCACCCGTCCACGCGAGCGCGAGCAGGGGCCAGGGCCCGTGTGTGCGACCGGCCCCTGCAGCCTCGAGCCTGAGGCTCGCGAGCAGGTCGGGATCGATCACGTGCACCCAGTTCCCCGCGCGTGCGCGACGGCGCGCGAGCCAGAACGCGAGACCCCAGAGAACGGGCAGCGCCGCGAGCCAGGCGGGGCGCAGGAAATGAAAGTCGTGGAGCGCCGCCATCAGGTCCACTGCCGGCGCTCCATCCAGACGGCAGGGATGCTCAGCACGAGTGCGCAGCCGAGGGGCCACATGAACCATTCCGCGCTCGGCCGGTACCACTGGTCGCGTCCTGCACTGGGCTCGAGGCGATCGATCCGCGCGTAGACCTGCTGCAGGGCCTCTTCGTCCGTAGCCCGGAAATAGGCACCGCCCGTGAGGCGCGCGATCGCCTCGAGCGTGTCCTCGTCCAGGTCGCTGCGCGAGCCGCCGAGCCCGAAGAAGCCGGAATCTGCCGGGGCACCGACACCGATCGTGTAGATCTTCAGTCCCGCGGATGCCGCCAGTTTCGCGGCTTCGAGCGGCGGCATCACGCCCGCCGTGTTGCTTCCGTCGGTCAGCAGCACGAGAACCGTGTCTCCCTTCTTCCGGTTGCGCGCCGGGGCCTCGCGCAGCCGCTTGATCGCGAGACCGATGGCGTCACCCAGTGCCGTCTGCCGGCCGGCCACGCCGATGACGGCCTCGTCGAGAAACTCCCGGACGGTCGCGAGATCGGCGGTGAGAGGGGCCTGCACGTAAGGCGCGGTTCCGAACAGGATCAGGCCGACCTGGTCGCCGTGACGGCGTCGGATGAAGTCCCCGGCGACCTGCTGCACGACCTGAAGGCGGGTCTCGTTTCCTGCCATGTCGCGCGTGGCCATCGACCCCGAGACGTCCACTGCGAGCAGGAGCCGGCGGCCCGTCGTCGGTACCGGCTGCGGGTCGCCCAGCCACTGCGGGCGCGTCGCGGCACCCACGAGCGCGAGCCACGTGGCGAGCAGGAGCAGCAGACGCGGCCGGGACCAGGGTCTCGCGGCAGGCAGGTCGCGGGCCTCGGCGACACCGTCGGCGAACGGAATGAACAATGCCGCACTGGCCGGCTTCGCGGCAGGGAGCCAGCGGGCGAGGATCCACGGCAGCGGCAGACAGGCCAGCATCCAGGGCCACGCGAAGTGCAGCATCAGCGGCGACTCAGGAAGCCGCGCGCCCCGCGGACCCACGACTGCCGGTCGGCGACGCTCCGCGCACCGTAGGCTGCCCGGAGCAGGTTGCGGCCGGGGTCGCCTGCCCACGCGTGCCCGCCGTGCGCGATCACGAACGCCAGCCAGTCCTCGCCGGTGAGCGCCGCCACCGTCTCCCGCCCGTATCGCGACACCGCGTAGCGGCGGAGGAGGTATTCGACGCCGCGTGCGAGTGCCGCGTCGTCGACCCCTCCCCGCTCCAGCTGGCGGAGCTCCCGTATCGCCGCGCGCCGCAGTCGGCGCCGGGGATGCCGCAGCCACCACGCGAGAGCCGTCACGAGGAGCACGACGAGGGCGAGCAGCCCCCACCAGCCGGGCGCCGGTGGCCACCAGCCTGGCGGGGGAGGTGCGTGGGCAGGCGCGAGCTGCGCGAGCCACGTACCGTCCTTCATGCGGCCCTCCCGTGCACGCCGAAGAGCGTGGGCAGGACGTCGGTGACGGCGTCGGCGGTAGAGAGGCGGACGACGGGCATGCCGCCCCGCACCGAGAGCGCGTCGAGTCGGGCCTCGCGATCGTTCCACGTCTGCCGCCACGCCGATCGTGTGCGATCTCCGTCGAGCCAGCGCAGTCGGCCCGGGACGCCGGCCCGGTAGGTGCCGGCGGGCAGCCCGTTCTGTTCGAGGGGATCCGCGATCCGGACCAGCCGGCAGTCGTTGTGCACGGCGAGCGCCGACAGGCGGTTCTCGCTCGAGGCGTCCAGTCCCGCGAAGTCGCTCGCGACGAGGATCGTGCTGCCCGGCTGGACCAGTGGCCGGACGCGTGCGAGCAGGGCGTCGAGCAGGCCGGTTTCGGGCGGACCGGGGGCGCGCGGCTGCGCGGCGACCAGCGATTCGAGGATGGGCAGCAGCCCGGCCTCCCTGCCACGAGGCGGAAGGACGCCGGCTCCCTCGGGGCCCGCAGGCAACACGGCTCCGAGTCGGTCCCCGCCGAGGATCGCGACCCATCCGAGCAGCGCGGCGGCACGTACGAGCAGCGCCGATTTCAGCTGCCGGCGGCTACCGAAGAACAGCCCCGGATGCATGTCCGCGATCATCCAGACCGGCCGCTCGCGTTCCTCGCGGAAGAGCTTGGTGTGAGGTCGACCGCGTCGTGCCGTCACCCGCCAGTCGATGTAGCGCGCGTCATCACCGGCGGCGTAGGGACGGACTTCCTCGAACTCGAGCCCGCGGCCGCGCAGCGGGGTGCGATGGCTGCCGTGCAGACGCGTCAGCACGGGACGTCGCGCCTGCAGCGCAAGGCCCTGCGCGGCGCCTCTCAGTGCGATCAGTTCCGGGAGATCCGGGACGATCATGGTGCCGGGACATGGCGCAGGAGTTCCTCGACGCACGCTTCCGCCGTCACGCCGCGTGCCTGGGCCGAATAGTCGAGCAGCAGACGGTGGCGCAGCGCGTCGGGCGCGATGGCCTGCACGTCCTCCGGGCTCACGAAGTCGCGCTCGTCGAGCCAGGCGAGCGCACGTGCACCGCGCTCGATCGCGATGGCTGCACGCGGGCTCGCGCCCCAGCGCAGCCACTCCGCGAGCCGCGCGCTGTAGGGCTGCGGGCAGCGCGTGGCATCCACGAGTGCGGCGATGTATTCGGCGACCGATTCGGCGAGCGTGAGCGAGAGGATCTCCGCGCGCGCGTGCAGCACGGTCTCCTCCGTGAGACGGCGCGGAGGTGGCACGAACTCGCGCGCCTCGATGGCTTCGCGTCGCGCGAGATCCATGATCCTGAGTGTCGTCGTGCGGTCGGGATAGTCGATCCGGCAGTGGAGCATGAAGCGGTCGAGCTGTGCCTCGGGCAGCGGATACGTGCCCTCCTGCTCGATCGGATTCTGCGTGGCCATCACGAGGAACAGGCGCGGCAGCGGGTAGCTCGCGAGCCCGACGCTGATCTGGCGTTCCGCCATCGCTTCGAGCAGGGCCGACTGCACCTTCGCAGGCGCGCGGTTGATCTCGTCCGCGAGGATCAGGTTGTGGAAGAGCGGTCCGCGCTGGAAATGAAAGCCGGCCTCCTCGGGTCGGTAGATGTCCGAACCCGTGAGGTCCGCCGGCAGCATGTCCGGCGTGAACTGGATTCTCTGGAACGAGCCCTCCATCGCGTTGGCCAGGGCCTTGATCGCCCGGGTCTTCGCGAGCCCCGGCGGTCCCTCGACGAGCAGATGTCCGTCGCCGAGCAGTGCGACGAGCAGCCGCTTCACGAGCGTTTCCTGCCCGAGGATTTCCGATGTCAGATAGGTGCGAAGCGCGTGAAACGCGGGGCGGGTCGTGCGGCCTGCTTCGGGCACGACGGCGGTCGGGACATCCATTCGTGATTCCTTCTCGTCCGGGGATGGGTCGGGGCGATATCGTCGTGTCGTCCGGACCCCGGAGGTTCAACGCAGCCTGCCGGCACGTGGCTGACCCGCGCCCGGCGAGACATTCGAGAACCCCCCGGGAATGGTGGCCTCGTGACGCGCGGTGTGACCGGTACGGCGTGCACCCCCAACGCCGGATTGGAAGAGCCGGCATCCGGAAAAGTTCCGGCGCGACCCCGCTCTAGCGCGGGTCTTCCTGCCCGAGTTCGTCGTCCGGTCCGTGGTTCCAGGGCGCGACCCTGAGCAGCATGAACATGCCCGGGAGCGCGAGACCGAAGCACAGCAGGAAGAAGCCGGACCAGCCCATGGACTCGACGAGCCAGCCCGTGATCGCGTTCGCGAACGTTCTCGGGAACGCGGCGAGACTCGTGAACAGCGCGAACTGCGTCGCGGTGTAAGCGGGATGCGTGGTGCGCGCGATGTAGGCCACGAAGGCCGCGGTGCCGAGGCCGACGCCCAGTGCCTCGCCGCCGATCACGAGAGCCAGGGACGCGCGCTGGGTCGCACCGATCACCGGGAAGGGGCCGGCGTGGGCGAGCCACGCGAAACCGAGGATCGTGACGAGCTGCACGAGACCGAAGAGCCAGAGGGCGCGGTTGATGCCCAGCCTCACCATCCAGAGGCCGCCGAGCAGTCCGCCGATCACGCTCGGCCAGAGCCCCGCGTTCTTGGCGATGAGACCGATGTCCGACTTCGTGAAGCCCATGTCCAGGTAGAACGGCGTCGCGAGTGCGGTGCACATGCTGTCGCCGAGCTTGTACAGAAAGATGAAGCCCAGGACGAGCGCGGCGCCCTGCCCGCCCGCGCGGTGCCAGAACTCGTGGAACGGTTCGATGACGGCTTCCCGCAGCGTCTTCGGTGCCGCGGCCGTCACGGCGGGCTCGCGCACCGAAAGGGTCATCGCGATGCCCGGCAGCATGAAGGCTGCCGTGATCGCGAAGACCGTGGGCCACGGGAGGTGATCGGCAAGGATCAGGGACAGCGATCCGGGGACGAGGCCGGCGACGCGATATGCGTTCACGTGCACGGCGTTGCCGAGCCCGAGTTCCGGGTTCGGAAGCAGCTCGCGGCGGTACGCGTCGAGCGCGATGTCCTGCGTGGCGCTCAGGAACGCGACCCCGGTGATGGCGATCACCACCCAGTCCAGGTGCTCGGCCGGGGAGAGCGTGCCGGCCCACGCGACCAGCGCGAGCAGACCCGTCTGGGTGATCAGCATCCAGCCGCGCCGGCGACCGAGCGTGGGCACGACGTAGCGGTCCAGCAGTGGCGCCCAGAGAAACTTCCACGTGTACGGGAAGTGGATCAGGGAGAGCGCGCCGATGGTCGCGAGGCTCACGCCTTCCGTGCGCAGCCAGGCGGGGACGAGGTTCAGCAGCAGATAGAGGGGGAGGCCGGAGCTGAAGCCCGTAAAGACGCAGATGAGCATGCGCCGCGTGAGCAGCGCGGACAGCGGGGTCCTGCGGTCGTTCATCGGAGCCGCCGACTAGCGGGCTGCCCCGGGATCCGGGCTGCCACGCCGGACGGGCTCACGGCTGGATCGGGTTCGCCCCGGGGGCGTGGTCGAGGCGATAGAACGCGAGCGAGCCGAAGAGATTCGGCGCGACCGAAACCGGCTGTCCGTCCGTCAGCACCACGCGGTCGAGGATCCGCAGGGCGTGACCGCGACAGAACGTCTCGAAGTCCCTGATCGTGAAGAGGTGGATGTTGGGCGTGTCGTACCACTGGTAGGGCAGCTCCCGCGAGACGGGCATGCGTCCCGCGACGAGCTGCGCCCGGACACGCCAGTAACCGAAGTTCGGGAACGTGACGATTCCCTCCCGGCCGACGCGCAGGATCTCGTTCAGCAGTCGTTCGGTGTGCTTCATCGCCTGGAGCGTCTGCGACAGGATCACGTAGTCGAACGAACCGGACTCGAAGCCGGACAGACCGGCCTCCAGGTCGCTCTGGATCACGTTGACGCCGTTGCCGACGCTCGCGAGCACGTTCTCGTCCGAGATGTCCACGCCGTATCCGGTCGCGTTCCGCGTGTCCCTGAGGAACCTGAGGAGCGTGCCGTCGCCGCAGCCGAGGTCGAGCACCCTCGCCCCTTCCGCCACCCATTGTGCGATCGTCGCGAAGTCCGGCCGCGAACCCGTGAGAGGCGCGCTCATGTCGCGATGTTTCCCATGTAGGCCGCGATCACGCCGTGATAGCGGGGGTCGTCCATCAGGAATGCGTCGTGCCCGTGCGGGGCGTCGATCTCGGCGTAGCTCACGTCGTGACTGTTGTCGAGCAGGGCCTTCACGATCTCGCGCGAGCGCGAAGGCGGGAAGCGCCAGTCCGACGTGAACGAGATCACGAGGAAACCCGCCGTCGCGGGGGCGAGTGCGGCGGCCAGGTCACCGCCGTGCGCCATCGCGGGGTCGAAGTAGTCGAGTGCCTTCGTGATGCGCAGGTAGGTGTTGGCATCGAAATACGTGGAGAACTTGTCGCCCTGATAGCGCAGATAGGACTCGATCTCGAACTCGACGTCGAAGCCGAAGTTGAGCTTGCCTTCGCGCAGGTCGCGCCCGAACTTCTCGGCCATGGAGTCATCCGAGAGGTACGTGATGTGACCGAGCATCCTCGCGAGGCGCAGTCCGCGTCTCGGGACGACGTCGTGAGCGTAGTAGTCGCCGCCGTGATAGTCGGGGTCGGTCATGATCGCCTGTCGCGCGACCTCGTTGAACGCGATGTTCTGCGCCGACAGCCTGGGGGCGGCCGCGATCACGAGCGCGTTGCGGACGCGATCCGGGAAGCTGATGCTCCACTGCAGGGCCTGCATGGCGCCGAGACTGCCGCCGACGACCGCGGCGAAGCGCTCGATGCCGAGCCGGTCCGCCAGCCGTCGCTGGGCCTCTACCCAGTCCTCGACCGTGACCAGCGGAAAGTCCGCGCCCCAGGGACGGCCTGTCGCCGGGTTGCGGCTCGCGGGCCCCGTCGAACCGTGACAGCCGCCGAGATTGTTCACGCCGATCACGAAGAATCGATCGGTGTCTACGGGCTTGCCGGGGCCGATGAGATTGTCCCACCAGCCGATGTTCTTGGGATCGTCCGCGTACATGCCCGCGACGTGATGCGACGCGTTCAGTGCGTGACACACGAGCACGGCATTGGTCCGGGTCTCGTTGAGCGTGCCGTAGGTCTCGTAGCGCAGGGTGTAGGCGGGCATGACGGCTCCGCTGCGCAGTTCGAGCGGAACGTCGAACGTCATGTCCTGCGGCGTGACGACGCCGACGAAACCGCGCGACTTCGTCGCGGCGCTCATCGATCGGGCTCCACGCTGAATGCCTGGATGGCCTGGATCCTGCGCAGCACCTGCCGCACGGCATCGGACTGCATCTCGCGGAAGAGTGTCTGGGCCTCGCCTTCCTTCGCGAGCACCTGCGTGTCGTCGTAGGTCATGTCGCGCAGGATGGTGACTTCCGAGGGGGCGAGCCACGAGTGGCCCTTCGGGCCATCGACGCGGAACTGCACGCGGTAGCGCAGCTGCTGCTCGCGGACACGTCCGCCCGCCGATACGGTCAGGATCGCACGGTCCTGGTTTTCGTTGAGGAGCGTGATCACGGCCTGCGCGTCTGCGGGCCGGTCGGCGAGCTTCGTGCCCCCGATCGCGGCGATGCCCCGCTTGAGCTGGCTGGTGAACGGCGAGTACGGGAGCCCCGCGACGAAAACGCTCTGGAACGGCAGGCTCACCTGCCCCCGCAGCTGGAAACCGCACGCGCCGAGCGCGAGCGGGCCGAGCGCGGTCAGGAACGTGCGGCGTCGGACGCAGGGATGCATGCGCGGGTCAGGCCACGATGTTCACGAGGCGTCCCGGCACCACGATGACCTTCTTCGGCGGGCGCCCTTCCGTGAACTTGAGGACTGCCGGGTTCTCGAGCGCGAGACGTTCGATCGTCTCGCGCGCGGCGTCGTGCGCGACGCGCATGTTGCCCCGGAGCTTCCCGTTCACCTGCAGCACGAGCTCGATCTCGTCCCGAGCGAGTGCCGCCTCGAGCGGTTCCGGCCAGCCGGCCGCGATCACGTCCGGGCCGAACGACAGCGAGGACCAGAGGTAATGGCAGAGATGCGGGGTGATCGGGGCCTGCACGCGCAGCAGGATGGACAGGCCCTCCTCGGCCACCTCGGCGTGCAGCGCGGGGTCGTCCGCCGGGGCTCGCTCGAGCGCGTTCAGGATCTTCATGCAGGCCGAAGCGACCGTGTTGAACTGTTGCCGCTGGATGTCGAAGTTGGCCTGGCGCAGATTCGCGTGGATCTCCCGTCGCGCATCGGCGAGGTCACGCGGGAGGCTGGCGGACGGCAGCTTCCGCACCGCTGGCAGGTGCGGGGAGATCGTCTCGGCGAAGCGGTGCGCAAAGCTCCAGACGCGCTTCATGAACCGGAAGGAGCCATCCACCCCGGAGTCGGACCACTCGAGGGTCTGCTCGGGGGGGCTCGTGAACATCATGAAGAAGCGTGCGGTGTCCGCTCCGTACTGCTCGATGAGCGCCTGGGGATCGACGCCGTTGTTCTTGGACTTGGACATCGTGCCGATGCCGCCGGATTCGACGGGTTCGCCGTCGCCGCGCAGTATCGTGGCCGTTCGCGCACCCTTGTCGTCCGTGCGGATCTCGACGTCCGCGGGATTGAAGTACTGGATCCGGCCCGCGCCGCTCTTGCGGAAGAAGATCTCGTTCAGCACCATGCCCTGCGTGAGCAGGTTCGCGAACGGTTCGTCGATCCTGACGAGGCCAAGGTCGCGCATGACCTTGGTCCAGAAACGCGAGTAGAGCAGGTGCAGGATCGCGTGTTCGATCCCGCCGATGTACTGGTCGACGGGCAGCCAGTAGTCCACGCGCGCGTCGACCATCGCTCGGTCGTTGTCCGGACACGCATAGCGCAGGTAGTACCACGACGAATCCACGAAGGTGTCCATCGTGTCGGTCTCGCGACGCGCGGGCTTGCCGCACTGCGGACAGTCGACGCGGAGGAAGTCCTCGCGCTTGTTGAGCGGGTTGCCGGAGCCGTCCGGCACGCAGTCCTCCGGCAGCACGACGGGAAGGTCCTCGTCCGGCACCGGCACGGTGCCGCACGCGTCGCAGTGGATCAGCGGAATCGGTGTGCCCCAGTAGCGCTGACGGGAAATGCCCCAGTCCCGCAGCCGCCAGGTCGTCCGCTTCTCTCCGAGCCCTTTCGCGGCGAGTTCGGCCGCGATCGCGTCGACCGCCTCGCGGAAGGCAAGTCCGTCGAAATTGCCCGAATTCACGCACCGGCCCGCCGCCTTGTCCGCGTACCACTCCTGCCAGGCGTCGGTCGAGAACGACTCGCCGTCGACGGCCACGACCTGCTCGATGGGGAGGCCGTACTTCTTCGCGAAATGGAAGTCGCGCTCGTCGTGGGCGGGGACGCCCATCACGGCGCCCTCCCCGTAGCCCATGAGCACGTAGTTTCCGACCCAGACCTCGACCCGACGTCCGGACAGGGGGTGCGTGACGAAGATGCCCGTCGGCATGCCCTTCTTTTCCATCGTCGCGAGATCGGCTTCCATCACCGAACCCTGCTTGCATTCCTCCACGAAGGCGGCGAGTGCGGGATTGTCACGCGCGGCCCGCGTGGCGAGCGGATGCTCGGCTGCCACCGCGCAGAAGGTCACGCCCATGATCGTGTCGGCACGGGTGGTGAAGACCCAGAGCTGCCCGGCCTGACCGTCGAGTTCGTAGGGGAACGCGAATCGCACGCCTTCGCTCCTGCCGATCCAGTTGGCCTGCATGAGCTTCACGCGTTCCGGCCAGCCGTCCATGGCGTCCAGCGCGCCGAGCAGTTCCTCGGCGAGACCGGTGATCCGCATGTAGTACATGGGGATCTCGCGCTTCTCGACCACCGCTCCGGTGCGCCATCCCCGCCCGTCGATCACCTGTTCGTTCGCGAGCACGGTCTGGTCGACGGGATCCCAGTTCACGACTCCCGTCTTCTGGTAGACGATTCCCTTCTCGAGCATCCGCAGGAAGAGCCACTGGTTCCAGCGGTAGTAATCCGGCCGGCACGTGGCGATCTCCCGCTCCCAGTCGATCGCGAAGCCCAGCGACTGGAGCTGCTTCTTCATGTACGCGATGTTGTCGTACGTCCACCTGGCGGGAGGCACGCCGTTGGCCATCGCGGCGTTCTCGGCGGGCAGGCCGAACGCGTCCCAGCCCATGGGCTGCATCACGTTGTAGCCGCGCATCCTGTGGTATCGCGTGAGGACGTCGCCGATCGTGTAGTTGCGGACGTGGCCCATGTGCAGCTTGCCCGACGGATACGGGAACATGGACAGGCAGTAGTACTTGGGCTGGTCGGGAGCTTCGACGGCGCGAAAGGCGTTCGAGGCGGCCCACGCCTGCTGGGCGCTGCTTTCCACCTCGGCGGGGCGGTATTGTGAATCCATGCGCTGAAACTCCGGCTTCGTGTCTCGTGAGCGGAAAAATCCCGAAATTATAGAGAAGGTGGCCCGGGCCGACCCGCTTCTTTCGTCGTTCGGTCGCGGCGTGTCGGTGCGAGCGTCGCGGCGGACGGCGTGATCATTCCCCTTCGGCGAGCCGGGGACGATCGTAGTCGATCGTGAGGGGTGCGTGATCGGAGAACCGCGCTTCCGTGTAGATGGACGCCGCCCGCACGCGTGGTGCGAGGCCGGGCGTGACGAGCTGGTAGTCCAGGCGCCAACCGACGTTCCTGGCCCAGGCCTGGCCGCGGTTCGACCACCACGTGTACCGATCCGGACGCGGGTCGACCACCCGGAACGCATCCACGTAGCCCAGGATGTCGATCACCCCGCTCAGCCAGGAACGCTCCTCCGGCAGGAAACCGGAGTTCTTCTGGTTCGACCGCCAGTTCCTGAGGTCGATTTCCTTGTGGGCGATGTTCCAGTCACCACAGATGATCACGTCGCGACCCGACTGCGCCAGTTCGTGCAGTCGCGGGATGAACCGCTCCATGAAGCTGAACTTCGCGGCCTGACGTTCTTCGGAACTCGAGCCGGAGGGAAGGTAGAGCGACACGACCGACAGGTCGTCGAAGTCTGCCTGCAGGTAACGCCCCTCGGCGTCGATGTCGGCGATCCCGAGACCCTCCACCACGCGGTCGGGCGGCCGCCGGCTGTAGACGGCAACGCCGCTGTAGCCCTTGCGTTCGGCGTGATGGAACGTCCCGACGAACCCCTGCGGGGACAGCATCGACTCGTCGAGATCGCTCGCGTGCGCCTTCAGCTCCTGGACGCACACGACATCGGCATCCTGGGCCGGCAGCCAGTCGAGAAACCCCTTTCTCGCCGCGGACCGGATGCCGTTAAGATTCAGCGTGACTACTCGCAACATCACCTCATGACTACTGAAAAATCAAGCAGGGAAGATTTCGTCCGCTTCGCGATCGCGAAGGGCGTCCTCCTGTTCGGTGAATACCGGACGAAAGCCGGGCGGCTGTCGCCGTACTTCTTCAACGCGGGGCTCTTCAATGATGGCGAGAGCCTCCGGCAGCTCGGCCGATTCTACGCGATGACGCTGCAGGAATCCGGCCTGCGGTACGACCTGCTCTTCGGGCCGGCCTACAAGGGCATTCCGCTGGTTTCCGCGACGGCCGCCTCGCTGGCCGAGGCCGGACGCAACGTCCCGTTCGCATTCAACCGGAAGGAGGCGAAGGACCACGGCGAAGGCGGCGTCGTGATCGGTGCCCCGCTAAAGGGGCGGGTGGTCATTGTCGATGATGTGATCTCGGCCGGCACTTCCGTCAGGGAGTCCGTCGAGATCATTCGCGCGCACGGGGCCGAGGCGGCGGGGGTCCTCATCGCGCTGGACCGTCAGGAACGCGGGACCGGGATCCGGTCGGCCGTGCAGGAGGTCGGCGAGCTCTACGGGCTGCCGGTTCTCAGCATCTGTGCGCTGGACGACATCGTGGCCTACCTCGAGGGTCATCCTGAACTGGGAAGGCACCTGGACGCCGTGCGGGCGTACCGGGAACGATATGGAGTAACACGGCAATGAGCAACCTTCGACGAACGACATGGGCCCTGGCGGCAGTGCTCGCCCTGGCTACGTCAGGCGCAGCCGCCGGCCGGCTGTACAAATGGGTCGACGAACACGGGGTGACCCACTATTCGGAGCGCATGCCGCCGAAATACAAGGACAACAGTTCCACGGTGCTCGACGAGCAGGGACGCGTGGTGAAGAAGAACTCGGCGGGACTCACGTCGGAGCAGATCGAGGCCATCGAGAAGGAACGCGAGGAGCGCAAGGCCCAGTCGAAGGAGCTCGAGAAGCAGCGTCGACGCGACAACGCGCTCCTCAATACCTACACCACGGCATCGGAAATCGACGACGCGCGCGAGCGCGCGCTCGCGGGGGCGCTGCAGGCCAGGCAGGCGATCGAGGCACGGCTCAAGTCGGCGCGCGACAAGGTGGCGCATTACCAGGGCCAGGCGGCCGCGTACGAGAAACGTGGCAAGCCCGTGCCCGAAGGCCTGCAGGAAGAGATGGACGGTGCGTCGCGCAAGGTCGACAAGGTCGCCGGCGAACTGAAGATGAAGGACGCCCAGATCGACGGCCTCAGGAAGAAATACGACAACGACAGACAGCGGTTCATCGAACTGAAGGAAGGCAAGTCCTGACGGTGGAAGCGCGGCGTCGTCAGGCCGCCCGAGGTGGTGGCGCACGCAGAGACAACGCCCCGCCACACATCAGGTACATGAGTGTCGCGAGCCGCGGAGCGTCCACGATCGTGTCCGTGAGGCCGACGATGCCGAAGCCGATCAGACCCGCGAGCCAGGGCGCCGCTGCCGGATGCCCCCGTCCGGGCCCGACCGCGAGCCAGAGAATCGCGAAACCGCCGAGCAGAGTGATCGCGGTGACACCCGGTATGCCCTGCTCCACGAGAAACTGCAGCCAGAGGTTCTTCGCGTGGTACGGCAGGTGGAACCGGTCGCTCGAGAAGAACCACCACGCACCGTTCTCCGAGAACTCCCCGTTCCGGAGCAGCGCGTGTCCCCGCCCGTCCGTGGCCTGTATCGACAGGATGTCTGCCAGGCCTCCCGTACTGTCGAGCCCCAGCGCGAACGCCGTCGGCACCGGGATGCCGAGCACGCTCCGCGGCCCCAGACCCTTCGCATCGAGTACCGTGACGTAATCGCGCTCGCCCGGAGTCAGCTCGATGTTCCTCACCGCGCAGGCCCCGTTGTAGAGCAGCATCTTCCGGCAGATCTCCAGGTGCAGGGCAACGGATCGCGCACCCTCTCCGGCCGGTACCGCTGCCCGGACCTGCACGGCCACCGGCAGTTGCAGAGCCGGATCGACCTGCTGGGAAACGCGGAAGATCTCCCCCCAGCCGACCGGGGCGCTCGGACCGCTCAGTCGCAGAGCCTTGCCGGCACCGCCGGAGACGATCCGGAAATCGCCCGGCTTCAGGCGTGCGGGAATCTTCCAGAAATAGTCGACGGCGAAGCGCCCGGGGCCGATCCCCATCGCCCAGTCGAGATCCGAAGACAGCAGTGCGAGACTGTCGGACCAGTGCCGGATACGGCCTTCCGAGTCGCGCGTCACCGTCGCCATGCGCTCGTCCACGAAGTAGCTGTGGCCGAATATGACGACCACGCCGAGCAGACCGATCACGAGGCCGCCGAACGCCAGCGTGGGCACGTCGTTCCGGTAGAGAGACGGGCTCTTCAGCCGGCCGGCGAACAGTGGAGCCATGGCCAGGCCTGCGCCGACGCGGGCGGCGAGGACCGCGCCGTCCCCTCCCCAGTAACCCGACACGCTCGCGGCGAGCATCGCCGTCGCGGCCACCATGGCGACCAGCGCGCCTCGCGCGACGGACGACGCGGGTCGACGGAGAATCAGGACGAGAAGGCCGGCCGACACCGCGGCGGCAAGCCCGTAAGCGACGTAAGGTCCCTTGGGCACGAGGGGCGCGAGCGAACCCGCCACCCATCCGGAGAAGAGTCCTGCCGCCAGCGCTCCGAGGAAGGCCCCCCGGTGCAGCGACGTCGTCGCGGGCGCCGCAGCAAGGGCCAGACCGGACACGCCGAGCAGCGCGGCGAGCCCGCGCTACCCGCTGCCCGCGAAGACGGAAAATGCGGATGGCACGATCAGGGCCACCAGGACGAGGGTGATCACGACGGTCTTCGGTTCGAGCGTCCCGGCGGTGCCCGCCCGGTTTCCGCGACGCATCGCGAACACGACGAGCATCGCGATCTCCACCAGCATGGCTCCGTACAGCCCCCTCGAGAACGTCGTCGCCACGCCGTAAGCGGCGAGCAGCGCGACAGCACCGAGAGCAATGCCACCGGCCACCGTGCGCTGACGAACCAGCGACCAGAGCACGAACGGTATGGTCATCGCGAGCCAGCCGTCGAACTGTGCGCCACCGAGATGCATCTCCCAGAACGACGACGTCGTCCGGTAATCGGTGGCGAAATCGCTGAATCCCGTGAAGGCCAGGCGCTCCCAGAGAGCCACGAGACAGACGAAGGCGACGCTCGTCACGACGCCCGCCTGAAATCGCGCGAGGGCTCTTTCCCCATGATGCATGACGGAGGCACGCAGCACCACGACCAGCGCGAGGCCGGTCAGGACGCTCGTCACGAGGCGCAGGCAGTTGAACGGGCTCGCATAGCCCGACATCGCATGGAAGTCGAGCGCCGGAAACGGGGTCAGGAGCCGCGCGCACGACATCGCGTAGCTCGCGATGACGAGCCCGAAGAGAAGCCAGAGCGCGCCCGAGCGCGGCAGGGAAGCGGAGCCGGTCCCTGGTCCGGTGAGGGTCGCGAATCGGAGCAGTGCGCCGGACACGACGGCACCGACGACGAGGTCCGACTCGGGCAGGTACAGCATGCCGGTCCACGCCGTGAGGTCGGCCACGGGCAGCAGGGCGACGACGATGCCGACGGCCGCATCCGGAACCGCGAAGGCCAGCAGGGCCAGCAGCGCGCACGCGGCGAGCGGCAGGGTGGGACCGTAAGGCTCGAGGAAACAGACGGCGACGGTGGCGGTGGCCGCGACGAGCGAGAGACCGAGATGGAAGACGCGTACGGCCCGTCGACGGGGCTCTCCGGGGTCTACGGCGCGTGGGGACGCGGATCCGGTTCCGGGACGACCGCCCGTGGACGGGGCGGCGGGCGCGTTCACAGCGTCTGCCGTAAGAGGTCGTTCACCTGCTGCGGATTGGCCTTGCCCCGGGTCGCCTTCATCACCTGACCGACCAGGGCATTGAAAGCCTTTTCCTTGCCGGCCCGGAACTCTTCCACCGATTTCGGGTTCGCGGCGATGACCTGTTCGATGATGGTCTGGAGCTCGCCGGAATCCGAAATCTGTTTCAGTCCGCGCCGCTCGATGATCTCGTCCGCCTCGCCCTCACCGTTCCAGAGCGCATCGAAGACCTCGCGTGCGAGCTTCCCGGACAACGTGCCGTCGGCGATGCGCTTCAGGAGCCCCGCCAGCCGCACCGCGCTGACGGGCGCCTGTGCGAGGTCGATCTGGTCGCGGTTCAGTCGGGCAGATACCTCGCCCATGAGCCAGTTCGCGCAAAGCTTGGGCTGGTCCGGCAGGGCTGCGACGAGCGCCTCGAAGTAGTCTGCCATTTCGCGGCTGCCCGTGAGCGAGACCGCATCGTACTCGGGGAGTCGGAGGGCTTCGACGAAGCGTTCCCGGCGCGCCGCCGGAAGTTCCGGCATGGTGGTCCGGACGGCCGCGATCCACTCCTCGGAGATCTCGAGCGGGAGCAGGTCCGGGTCGGGGAAATACCGGTAGTCGTGCGCGTCTTCCTTGGAGCGCATGGAGCGCGTCTCGTCCCGGTCGGGGTCGTAGAGACGGGTTTCCTGGACGATGCTGCCGCCGTCCTCGAGCACGTCGATCTGGCGGCGCATCTCGAACTCGATCGCGCGTTCGAGGAACCGGAAGGAGTTCAGGTTCTTGATCTCGCAGCGCGTGCCGAATCTTTCGTCTCCATGCCGGCGGACCGAAACGTTCGCATCGCACCGGAACGACCCTTCCTGCATGTTGCCGTCGCAGATGTCGATCCAGCGCACGAGAGCGTGCAGCGCCTTCGCGTAGGCCACCGCTTCCTCGGCCGAGCGCATGTCGGGCTCCGACACGATCTCGAGCAGGGGCGTGCCCGCACGGTTCAGGTCGATGCCCGTCATGCCGTGGAAGTCCTCGTGGAGGGACTTGCCTGCGTCCTCCTCGAGATGGGCACGCGTGAGCCGCACGGTCTTCCGCGACGTGCCCAGGACGATGTCGAGCGTCCCGCCCACGACCACCGGGATCTCGTACTGGCTGATCTGATAGCCCTTCGGAAGATCCGGGTAGAAGTAGTTCTTGCGGGCGAACACCGAGCGGCGGTTCAGCGTTGCACCGACCGCGACACCGAAGCGTATCGCGCGTTCGACGGCTCCGCGGTTCAACACGGGGAGCACGCCCGGCAGGGCAAGGTCGATGCCGCAGGCCTGGGCATTCGCGGGTGCGCCGAACGCTGTCGGGGCACCCGAGAAGATCTTGGAGGTGGTCGAGAGCTGGGCGTGCGTCTCGAGCCCGATGACGACTTCCCAGCTCATGCGGCCTCCGTCGAGTGGTCGGCGACTCGTGCGCGTTCGCGGGCAGGGGCGAGGCGGGGAGGAAGGAGCTTGCAGTGGCCGTTGTTCATCTCGTGCTCGTCTCGGTGGCGTCAGGCGAAGCCGTCCGGCACGCGCCGGTGCCAGTCCGTCGCGAGCTGGAACTGGTGAGCGGCCCGCAGCATCGTCGCTTCCTCGAAATAGTTCGCGATGAGCTGGAGGCCCACGGGGCGCTGGGCTTTCCCGAATCCGCACGGGACGCTCATCGACGGGATGCCCGCGAGACTCCCCGGGACCGTGTAGAGGTCGGCGAGATACATGGACACGGGGTCGGAGGCATTCTCGCCGATGTCGAACGCGACGCTCGTCGTGACGGGCCCCGCGATGATGTCGCACGACGCGAAACCGCGCTGGAACTCGTCCGCGATGAGGCGCCTCACCTTCTGCGCCTTGATGTAGTAGGCGTCGTAGTAACCGTGCGAAAGCACGTACGTTCCGACGAGGATCCTGCGTTTCGGCTCGGCGCCGAGACCCTCGGCCCGGGAACGCTTGATCATGTCGACCAGATCGCCGTAGTCGGTCGCGCGGTGGCCGTAGCGAACGCCGTCGTACCGGCTCAGGTTGCTCGACGCCTCGGCCGGTGCGACCACGTAGTAGACCGGGATGCCCAGGCGGACGTTCGGCAGCGAGATGTCGACGAGTTCCGCGCCGAGGCCTTCGTACACGGCGAGTGCCTGCCGGACCGCCTGCTCGACGTCAGGGCTCAGTCCGTCACCGAAGAATTCTTTCGGAACGCCGATGCGCAGTCCCCGGACGGACCTTTCGAGGTCCCTCGCGCAATCCTCCGGGGGGCGGTCGACGCTCGTCGAGTCGCGCGGATCGAAGCCGAGCATGCCCGACAGCACGTGGGCGGCATCCTCGGCGGTCCGGGTCATCACGCCGGCCGTGTCGAGGCTGGACGCGAAGGCGATCATGCCCCATCGCGACGGCCGTCCGTAGGTGGGCTTCGCGCCGGTCACACCCGTGAAGGCGGCCGGTTCGCGGATGGACCCGCCGGTGTCGGTCGCGGTGGCGACGGGGGTCAGGCGTGCCGCCACGGCAGCCGCAGACCCGCCCGAACTGCCCCCCGGAACCGCGCGGGTGTCCCACGGATTCAGTACGGGGCCGAAGGCACTGTTCTCGTTCGACGATCCCATCGCGAACTCGTCGCAGTTCAGCTTCCCCAGACAGACCATGCCGGCCTGGTCGAGCCGCTCGACGACGGTCGCGTCGAACGGACTCCGGTAACCTTCGAGCATCCGGCTCGCCGCCGTGCTCGCCCAGTCGCGCGTGACGAAGATGTCCTTGTGAGCCATGGGGACCCCGAGCAGCCGCCCCTGGTCACCGGCGGCGCGCCGGCGATCGGCCGCCCGGGCCTGGGCAAGGGTCGCCTCGGGACGGACGTCCAGGAACGCGTTGAGCGCCCGGTGCCGCTCGATGCGATCGAGACACGCCCTCGCGAGATCTTCCGAGGAGACCTCGCCGCGGGCGAGCAGCCGGCTCAACTCGGCGGCCGAGGCAAGATGCAGTTCGTTCACGAGACTTCCTTCAGGATCGGGTGGATCTGGGGGCCATCACGCTTGCCGGCTTCATTCGATCACGCGGGGCACGAGGAACAGCCCGTCCTCGCGGGCCGGGGCGTTGCCCATGTTGGCTTCCCGATCGATCCGTTCGGTGACCACGTCTTCCCGCAGGCGCTGTGCCCCGCCCAGCGGGTGCGCCATGGGTTCGATGCCTGCCGTGTCCACGGCCTGCATCTGCTCGATCAGCGCGAAGATGTCGTTGAGCTGGACCAGGGTGCGGTCGGCCTCCTCGGCCGAGATGTGAAGGCGCGCAAGATGCGCGATGCGACCGACATCTTCGAGCGTCAATGCCACGGGCTTAATCCCTTGCTAAACGTCTTTGTCCAATGAAGCAGCGTAAGGTACCATAGCGCCCCATTTCGGCACCACCTGCCGCTTCTCCCGACAAATCTCGTCCTGCCGCGGGGCACTCTCGAATGTTCGGCTTTCTAAGTGGTTACTTTTCCAATGATTTGGCGATCGACCTCGGCACTGCCAACACGCTCATCTACGTGCGTGGCCAGGGCATCGTGCTCGACGAACCCTCGGTCGTCGCCATTCGACAGGACGGTCCCAACGGCAAGAAGGTGATCGAGCAGGTCGGTCTTGCGGCGAAGCAGATGCTCGGACGCACGCCCGGGAACATCACGGCGATCCGCCCCATGAAGGACGGCGTCATCGCGGATTTCACGGTCACCGAGCAGATGCTGAAGCAGTTCATCAAGAAGGTGCACGACGCGCGCCTGTTCAGTCCGCAGCCACGCATCGTGATCTGCGTCCCCTGCGGGTCGACGCAGGTCGAGCGCCGTGCCATCAAGGAATCGGCATTCGGTGCCGGTGCGCGCAAGGTCGAACTCATCGAGGAGCCCATGGCGGCCGCGATCGGAGCGGGGCTGCCCGTCAACGAGGCCACCGGTTCCATGGTCGTCGACATCGGTGGCGGTACGACGGAGGTGGGCGTCATCTCGCTGGGCGGCATCGTGTATTCCGCGTCCGTCCGGGTCGGCGGCGACAAGTTCGACGAGGCCATCATCAACTACATCCGCCGCAACTACGGGATGCTGATCGGGGAGACCACGGCCGAGGAGATCAAGAAGGAGATCGGTTCGGCGTTCCCGGGGTCCGAAGTCCGCGAGAAGGAGGTGAAGGGCCGCAACCTCGCCGAGGGCATACCCCGGTCGTTCACGATTTCGTCGAACGAGATTCTCGAAGCGCTCACGGATCCCCTCAATTCGATCGTGAGCGCGGTCAAGTCCGCACTGGAGCAGACCCCGCCCGAACTCGGCGCGGACATCGCCGACCGCGGCATGGTGCTCACGGGCGGGGGAGCGCTGTTGCGCGAGATCGATCGTCTCCTGATGGAGGAGACGGGGCTTCCGGTCATCGTGGCCGAAGACCCTCTTACCTGCGTGGTCCGCGGTTCGGGCAAGGCGCTCGAGCACATGGACAAGTGGACGAGCATATTCACCAACGACTGACGGTCGTGTTCTCTCCGACCCGGTTCCCGGGTACCGTGCGGGTATCCTCCGGTCCTGCCCGCACGACGGCGCTCGTGGCGCCCTCCTCCCTGCAACCCCGCTGAGCAGGCTTCCCGATGCAAGCGAGTGCACCGCCTATCTTCAAGCGCGGTCCCAGCCTCGTCGTCCGGCTGACCTTCTTCTCGATTCTCTCGGTCGTGCTCCTCGTGGCGGATGCGCGCTTTCACTATCTGGAAGAGATCCGCTCCGCCCTGTCCGTGGTGCTGTTCCCGCTGCAGGAGGCCGCCGCCATGCCTGCCACGATGCTCCGGCGCACGAGCGACTTCTTCGTGACGCAGGCGTCCCTGTACCGCGAGAACGAACGCCTGAAGCGGGAGCGGCTGCTGAGCGAGCCGGATTCGCAACGACTGCGCATGCTCGAGTCGGAGAATCAGCAGCTGCGCCGTCTGCTCAACATGCCGAAGATCCCGGACCGGGAGCGCACTGTCGCGGATATCATCTACGAGAGCCGGGATCCCTTCTCGCGCAAGATCGTGATCGACCGGGGCACGATGCAGGGGGTCAAGGCAGGACAGGCCGTCGTGGACTATCTCGGCGTGATCGGCCAGGTCACGCGCGCGTACCCGTTCGTGTCCGAGGTGACGCTCCTGACGGACAAGTCGCAGTCCGTGCCGGTCCAGAACGCCCGCAGCGGCCTGCGTTCCGTCACGTTCGGGGTCGGCCACGACGGTGCGGTCGAACTGCGCTACATGCCGGTGAACGCCGACATCCAGAACGGCGACCTGTTCGTGACCTCGGGGATCGACGGCACCTATCCGCCCGGGATACCGGTGGCCGTCGTCACGAACATCGAGCGCAGCACGGCCGCGTTCGCGAAGATCATCTGCGTGCCGTCGGCCGCGGTCGGACACTACACGCGCGTCGCGGTGCTGTCCGATCCGCCGCCACGCCCCGAGAATCCGCTCGGGAAACCATCACCGACGCCGGCTGTCTCCAAGAAGGAGTAACGCCCGTGAATCGCAGCAGTCTGGGTGACAACATCCACGGCGACGAAATCCTCTTGCCGGTGCGTGGCGTCTATATCGTCGTGACGATGGCATGTGCCCTGTTGCTGAATCTCATCCCCGTTCCCAGGTGGCTTGCGAGTGCGGCGCCCGATTTCGTTGCGCTCGTGATCCTCTACTGGAGCGTTTTCCAGCCGCACCGCGTCGGGCTGTGGCCCGCCTGGGCGCTCGGCCTGCTGATGGATGTCGCCAACGCGAGCCTGTTCGGCCAGCACGCCCTGGCCTACTGCGGAATCGCGTACGCGGGTATCTTCCTGCATCGGCGCATCCGGATGTTCCCGATGAGCTACCAGATCGCGCACGTCCTCGCGATCCTGCTCGGACAGCAGGCGATCCAGCTGTTGATCAGGCTCGTTTCGAGCGCCGAACCCCCCGACATGCTGTATTTCGTGTCAAGTCTGACCGGGGCTGCGCTCTGGCCCGCGATCGTCGCGATCCTGATGCTGCCCATGCGCGCCCGCCCGAAAGCCGAGGAGGTGTGAGCGTACCGAACCGCCCGCTCCCTACCCTGTCATGCTGCTGCGGCTGCCTTCCAAGCTGAAATTCGACCGGTCCCGAGCGGGCTTCCGCCCGCGCGCGCGCGGCGTGGAACTCCGGGGGGAGGACTCGCACGTCAAGGCATGGCTCACCCGCATGGCGACGGGCCGGCCGCGCTCGGGATTTCGTCCCCAGGCGCGGGGCGTCCAGATGCGGGATCTCGGACGCGAACTCGAACGGTTCCACTGGCGTCTCGCCGTCTGCGCGGCCGGCGTGCTGCTCCTGTTCTTCCTCCTGTTGCTGCGCTTCTTCTACCTGCAGGTCCTGCAGCACGATTACTACCTGACGCTGGCGGAGAACAACAGGATCTCCATACTGCCGGTGGTGCCGAACCGCGGGCTCATCGTCGACCGCAACGGCGTGGTGCTCGCGCACAACTACCTGGCCTATACGCTCGAAATTGCCCCGAAGGAGTCCGGTCCGGTCGACAAGGTGCTCGATCACCTCTCGGAAATCGTCGACATCACGCCCCGTGACCGGAAGCGCTTCCGGAAACTGCTGGAGGAACACCGGGAACTCGACCACTATCCGATCCGGACTCGACTCAGCGACGAGGAAGTGGCTCGCTTCTCGGTCAACCGCTACCGGTTCCCGGGGGTCTACCTGAACGCACGTCTGTTCCGTCACTATCCGAACGGTTCGGTCGCCTCGCACATCATCGGTTACATCGGCCGGATCAACGAACGCGAGATGAAGCGCCTCGAACGCAGCGGGGAGGCGGCGAATTATCGCGGGGCGGACTACATCGGCAAGATCGGCCTCGAAGGGAGCTACGAGGAGGAACTGCACGGTACGGCCGGCATGGAGGAGGTGGAGACCGATGCGGGCGGGCGCGCCGTCCGGACGCTCCGGACGACGCCGGCCGAGTCGGGGAACAACCTGCACCTGGCCGTGGATCTCCGGTTGCAGGAGGTGGCCGAGAAGGCGTTCGCGGGCCGTCGAGGTGCGCTCGTGGCAATCGATCCTTCGACGGGTGGTGTGCTCGCACTGGTGTCCGAGCCCGGTTTCGATCCGAACCTCTTCGTGGAGGGTATCGACTCGCAGAACTGGGACGCGCTGAACAATTCGCCCGACAAGCCCCTCAACAATCGCGCGTTGCGGGGGATGTATCCGCCGGGCTCGACGTTCAAGCCTTTCATGGCTCTCGCAGCCCTCGAGCTCGGCACTCGGAGTCCGGACTACACGATCTACGATCCCGGGTATTTCATGCTGAGCGGCTCGACGCACCGTTACCGCGACTGGAAGGCCGGCGGACATGGTCTCGTCGACATGCACAAGTCGATCGTGATCTCCTGCGACACTTACTATTACGGTCTGGCGCAGGAACTCGGCATCGACAACATCCACCGTTTCATCAGCCAGTTCGGGCTGGGCACGCCGACCGGGATCGACATCGACGGGGAGGCCGGCGGGCTGCTGCCCTCGCAGGAATGGAAGATGCGCCGGTTCAAGCAGCGGTGGTTCGTCGGTGACACCATCTCGGTAGGGATCGGACAGGGGTACAACCTCGCGACGCCGCTCCAGCTCGCCTTCGCCACGGCCATTCTCGCCAACAAGGGCGTCGTCTATCGCCCCCACATCGTGCGCGAGGTCGAGGACGCGCAATCCGGGGAGCGCCGCACGATCGAGCCCGATCCCTACAACACGTTTCCGATCAGCGAGAAGAACTTCGAGATCGTCCGGGACGCGATGATCGACGTGAACAAGCCGGGTGGCACGGCAGCTTCGGCTTTTGCGGGCGCCGAGTACTCCGTCGCGGGCAAGACCGGCACCGCGCAGGTGATCGCCATCAAGCAGAACGAGAAGTACGACGAGTCCAAGGTGGACGAGCGCCACCGGGATCATGCGCTCTACATCGCGTTCGCGCCGGCCGAAGCGCCGAAGATCGCGCTCGCGATCCTCGTCGAAAACGGCGGACACGGCGGGTCGGCGGCGGCGCCGATCGCGCGCGCGGTCTTCGACTACTACCTGTTGGGCAAGCTGCCCAAGTCGCCGAAGGCCCCGGACGATCATGCCGGAGCCGGAGCGGCCCCCGCGGCTGGCGCTTCACCTGACCAGACGCCGCCGGGCGAGGACGACGAGAGTGATTAACAAACTGTTCACCTTCTTCGTCAGGCACCTGGACCCGTTCCTGATCACCGTGGTGGGCGTCCTGCTGTCGGTCGGCATGGTCGTCCTCTACAGTGCGTCCGGGCAGAACTTCTCGCGGGTCGGCGGGCAGCTGCTGAACATGGGTGTCGCCGTCGTCGTGATGTGGGTGGCCGCCAACATTCCGCCCCAGCATCTCGCCCGTCTGGCGCTGCCCGTCTATCTGCTCGGACTCGGCCTTCTGATCGCCGTGGCCCTCTTCGGCGAGGTCAGCAACGGCGCGCGGCGGTGGCTGGACATCGGTGTCACACGCATACAGCCATCCGAGATCATGAAGATCGGTGTCCCGCTCATGCTCGCATGGTATTTCGATCGCCACGAGGCGATCCTCAAGCTGCGGGATTTCGTGATCGGGGCGATCGTGCTGGCGGTGCCCGTAGGCCTCATCGTGCGGCAGCCCGACCTCGGCACCTCGCTCCTCGTCGCGGCGGCCGGCTGCTACGTGCTGTTCCTCGCCGGACTGTCCTGGAAGATCATTGCGAGCATGATCGTGCTCGGCGCGGCGTCGCTGCCGGTGGTGTGGGGCATGATGCACGACTATCAGCGTCAGCGAGTGCTCACCATGCTCGATCCGTCGCAGGACCCTCTGGGTAGCGGCTACCACACGATCCAGTCGATGATCGCGATGGGATCCGGCGGGCTGTTCGGGAAAGGCTGGCTGAACGGGACGCAGGCCCGCCTCGAATTTCTGCCGGAACGCACCACGGACTTCGTGTTCGCGGTCTACTCGGAGGAGTTCGGACTGTTCGGCAACCTGATCCTGCTCGTGCTGTTCGTGCTCATCATCGGGCGGGGCCTCTACATCGCCGCGAACGCGTCCGTCCTGTTCTCGCGGCTGCTCGCGGGGGCCGTCACGCTGATCTTCTTCACCTATGCCTTCGTG
This sequence comes from Betaproteobacteria bacterium, assembly GCA_016125475.1. GTDB lineage: Bacteria > Pseudomonadota > Gammaproteobacteria > Burkholderiales. The sequence continues at coordinate 90,943 of WGLR01000009.1, read as the reverse complement.
AACATGGGCATGGTGAGCGGCGTGCTGCCCGTCGTGGGTGTGCCGTTGCCATTGATCAGCTACGGCGGCACGTCGCTCGTCACGCTGCTTTTCGGCATCGGGATTCTGATGAGCATTCATACGCACAAACGCCTCGTGAAAGGATAACGGGATGCGACGAAGCGAATCGGTCCGGACCGGCGTCGGCCGGTCGGCGGGCACGTGGATCCTGGGAGTGATGGCGGTGATCGCGACCCTCGGGGGCTGCTCGACGGCGCGGGTTCCGCAGGAACAGCCGGTGGCCAGTACGCCATCGGGCACGTCCGGCAAGGGAGGCTATTACCTGGACGACGGGCCCGGCGACAACCCGCCGGCGGATCTCGCGGACGTGCCCGATGCCGTGCCGCGCCCGGACCCTCTCAACACGGGGGCGATGAAACCCTATACGGTGCTGGGCGTCACGTATGTGCCGATGACCGAACTCCGGCCCTACCGGGCACGCGGGATCGCCACGTGGTATGGTCGGCGGTATCACGGAAAGCGCACCTCGACAGGTGAGATCTATGACATGTACGCGATGACCGCCGCCCACACGACGTTGCCGCTGCCCTGCTACGCGCGCGTCACGTCGATCAGGACGGGTCGTTCGGTCGTCGTGCGCGTCAACGATCGCGGTCCCTTCCGCAGTGACAGGCTGATCGATCTTTCCTACGCCGCGGCCTACCGGCTCGGCCTGCTGAAGGACGGCAGTGGTCTCGTGGATGTGGAACTGATCCTTCCCGGAGAGTCCGGCCGGACGATGGCGACGGGCTATTCCGGCAGCGGTGACGGCACGGACGATTCTCCGCTCGCGACGATGCCGCCGACGAGTGGGGTGTTCCTGCAGTTCGCTGCATTCTCTGACGTGGCGTACGCCAGCGACTTCGTCCGCAAGATGCGGGCGGAACTGCCGGATCTCGCACGGCCCGTCAGCGTGTTTGCGATGAGCGGCCTGTACCGCGTGCAGGCCGGACCGTTCGCGGACCGTGATTCAGCGCAACGCGAAGCCGATCGTGTCGGCGCCCGTCTCGGGGCGCGGCCGTTCGTGCTCGAGCGCTGATCCACTTCCGACTCATCCCTTCAGACAGCAGACGAAACCCATGAAAACTCTCATTTGCGGATCCGTCGCGTTCGACACGATCATGGTGTTCAGCGACCGGTTCAAGAACCACATCCTCCCCGAGCAGCTGCACATCCTCAATGTCTCCTTCCTCGTGCCCGACATGCGTCGCGAGTTCGGCGGCTGCGCGGGCAACATTGCCTACTCGCTGAAGCTGCTCGGCGGCGAGCCGCTCGTGATGGCCACCGTGGGGAAGGACTTCCAGCCCTATGCCGAGCGGTTCGAGACGCTCCGGCTGGATCGTTCGCACGTCACGGAAGTGCCGGACGCGTTCACGGCCCAGGCCTTCATCACGACCGACCTCGACGACAACCAGATCACCGCGTTTCATCCGGGAGCGATGATGGAGTCCCACCGGAATCACGTGGCGGATGCGAAGGGCGTCACGCTCGGCATCGTCGCGCCGGACGGGCGTGACGGCATGCTGCAGCACGCGCGGGAGTTCCGCGAGGCGGGCATCCCGTTCGTATTCGATCCCGGCCAGGGACTGCCGATGTTCGGCGGCGAGGAACTGCGGGCCTTCATCGACATGGCGACCTACGTGACCGTCAACGACTACGAGGCCAAGCTGGTCGAGGAGCGCACCGGCGAGAGCGTCGAAGCGCTCGCGAAGCGCGTGAAGGCGTTCATCGTCACCCGGGGCAGCGCCGGCTCGAGCATCTGGTCCGGCGGCGAGATGCTCGAGATTCCGACCGTGACGCCGGAAGTGGTCGTCGACCCGACGGGCTGCGGAGACGCCTATCGCAGCGGTCTGCTCTACGGCATCACGAACGGGCTCGACTGGGCGCTGACCGGCCGCCTCGCGTCGCTCATCGGGTCGATCAAGATCGCGAAGCGCGGCGGGCAGAACCACACCTTCACGCGGGACGAGATCGATACGCGCTTCAAGGAAGCGTTCGACATGCGGCTCTGACGTGTTCAGCCGACCGGGCGGCGACCCGGTCGGGCGGCCCGTGTTAACCGAAAGTTCATCGGGATTTAACCGGGCCGTCACCGCTGCTTCCTAAATTCTCGCGCCATCGAAACAAGTTCGAGGGCGCAATGCTTCAGACCGAATTCAGTCGCTCCCGCCGGGACCCGTCGGGTCTCAGCGTGGGGCTGGCGAGGACCGACGGCGAGATCCGCGAGGCGCAGAAGCTGCGATGGCAGATCTTCGCGGAGGAACTCGGTGCCAGACTGTCCACCCCGGAACCCGGTGTCGACTGCGACATGTACGACTCGTTCTGCGAGCATCTCGTCGTCCGCGACGAGGACTCCGGGGCCGTCGTCGGGACCTACCGGATCCTGTCCGGAGAGCAGGCGCGCCGTCTCGGCGGGTTCTACTCGGACGAGGAGTTCGATCTGACTCGCCTGCAGTACCTTCGCGACCGGATGGTCGAAGTGGGTCGATCCTGTGTTCACCCGGGCTATCGCAACGGCACCATCATCGCGCTCCTCTGGTCGGGGATCGCGCAGTACATGACGACGCACGGCTACGAGTACCTCATCGGCTGCGCATCGATCAGCATGGCCGATGGTGGACACGGCGCCGCAAGCATCTACAATCGCCTCAGGCACAACAGCCTGAGCCCGATCGAATACCGCGCGTTTCCGCGTTGCCCCCTGCCGCTGGAGCGGCTGAACGGCGGACTCGCGACGCCGGTGCCGCCGCTCATCAAGGGCTACACCCGTTGCGGCGCATACGTCTGCGGAGAACCCGCCTGGGACCCCGATTTCAACACGGCCGATCTGCTCATGCTGATGCCCCTGTCCCGGCTGGATAGCCGGTACGCGCGGCACTTCATGAAGCATGTCGAATTCGAATAGCAGGCTCACGCAGACCGTCAGAATCTCCCTGCTCGCCGCGCACGTGGCCACGGGCCTCGCGCTGAGTGCGGTGGTCTATCCCCTCGTGAGCGAGGGTTTCCGTTCCGCGTGCTTCCGATGGTGGTCGCGGCGCCTGCTCCGGATCATCCGCGTGCGGGTGACCGCTGCGGGCGACGCCGGCGCGACGCGGGCAGCGCTCCCCACGCTGGTCGTGTCGAATCACGTGTCCTGGCTCGACATCTTCGTGATCCGCTCTTTCGTCGAGTGCCGCTTCGTCGCCAAATCGGAGATCCGGTCGTGGCCGCTCGTGGGCTGGCTCGTCGCACGCCAGGGAACCGTGTTCGTGCATCGTGCCCGCAGGCACGACACGTCACGTGTGAACGCGACGCTGGAACGGGTGCTGGAGAGAGGCGAATGCATGGTCGTCTTTCCCGAAGGAACCACCACCGACGGGACGGAACTGCGGCCCTTTCACGGCTCGCTGCTCCAGCCCCTGATTCACGTGAGAGGGTTTGCGCTTCCCGTCGCACTGCGGTACGTGACCGAAGACGGAAGGCCCGATGACAAGGCCGCCTACGCTGGCGACCGCTCGCTCTGGGAATCGACGATGCTGCTCACGAGCCAGCGGGAGACGCGCGTCGAGCTCACGTTTCTCGAGCCCGTGCAGGCGGTCGGCAGGCACCGCCGCGACCTCGCCCAGCACTGCACTCGCGTGGTGGCCGAGGCGCTCAGTCTGCCCGTGCCGGGCAGGCAATCTGGAACGCCGTCTCGTCTTCCAGACGCCATGCGGTGAGCTGCCGTCCCCAGAGACAGCCGCTGTCGAGGGCCACGTAATCCCGTGAGCGACTGAAGCCGAGCGCGGACCAGTGCCCGAAGAGAATCGTGTGGGTGCGTGAAAGGCGGTCCGGAACGTCGAACCAGGGCATGAAGCCCGATGGCGTCTTCGAGACAGGGCCCTTGTGACGGAATTCCATCGTGCCCGCGGAGGTGCAGACTCTCAGTCGCGTCATCGCGTTCACGACGACGCGCGCCCGGTCCCAGCCGGTCAGGGTATCGTCCCAGTGGTCGGGATGATTCCCGTACATGGTTCGCAGGAACTCGTCGCTCCGGTCCGACTGCAGGAGCGCCTCGGTCTCCCTCGCGAGAGCGGCGGCCTGCTCGATCGTCCACTGGGGCAGGACGCCCGCGTGGACGAGGGCCCACGGCCCCTCCACGTGAAACAGCGGACGATGCCTGAGCCACTCGACGAGCGCATCCCGGTCCGGTGCCTCCAGGACGTCCTGAAACGTGTCTTCGCGGTGCATGCGGCCGAACCCGGCCGCGGCGACGACGAGGTGCAGATCGTGATTGCCGAGCACGCATACGGCGCGCGTGCCGAGATCGCGCACGAAGCGCAGTACGCCGAGCGAGTCCGGCCCCCGGTTCACGAGGTCGCCCACGAACCAGAGCCGGTCCTCGGAGGAGTCGAAGTTCACCTTGTCGAGCAGGCGCTGCAGCGGGTCGAGACACCCTTGCAGGTCACCGATCACGTATGTCGCCATCCGACTCCCGTCACCATCCGGAACGCACTCTCACGGCCGGAAGCCCGGTGCGTCCGGGGCGTCCCGGCCGCACAAATGAAAAGGGGCGCTTCGCCGCGCCCCTCGGTCTTTCCTGCGGCAGCGGCCTATTTCACCATGCCGACCATGTAGTCTACGGCGGCCTTGACCTCGGCGTCCGAGAGGGACGGATTGCCGCCTTTCGCGGGCATCGCCCGGATGCCTTTCAGCGCGTGCTCGTAGAGCGTGTCCTTGCCCTGGGCGATTCGCGGACCCCAGGCTGCCTTGTCGCCGGCCTTCGGTGCTCCCGCGATTCCCGCGCCGTGACACACGGAGCAGACCTTGTCGAACACGGCCTTGCCGTCCGGTTTTCCGGCGGGAGCCGAAGCGCCTCCGGCTGCCGGCGCCGGGGATGCGGTCGGGGCCGGTGCCTCGGCCGCTGCAGGGGCGCCGCCCGCCTTTGCGACGACGATCTCGCCGACCGGCTGGATGCGCCTCGCAACCGCCTCTTCGGACATGTTGGGGTTGCTCGAATCGACATCCAGGCTGTTCGTGACGTACTGCGAGAGCAGCACGATGATCGAGATGGGCACGGCGAACGCCAGAAAGACCACCACGACAAGCTGTTTCGGCGACTTGATGAATGACTCGTGTTCTTCGGCGTGCGGCTCGTCGGCCATGGCTACCTCTGGAGGTTCGGTAAATCGGAGATTATAGGAGACACCGTGAATGGCCGGAACCTCGGGCCTGGTCAAAACGCGACGAACATGGCGGCAAGCGGGTTCCTGAGGCTATACTCCCGTCCTCTTCTCTCCGCGCGGCCGTAGCTCAGCTGGATAGAGTACTGGCCTCCGAAGCCAGGGGTCGTGGGTTCGAATCCCGCCGGTCGCGCCAATCACGTATCCAGGCTCTGTCATCGACGGGGCTCGTCAGGTCCGTGCGCAGCCCCGGTGCGCGATCGTCGTACGCTGTCCTCACCACTGATCATGCTCGACCTGTTCGGGTGTCAGGATACCCGTGCAGGGCAGGATGATCTTCTTTCGGTGCTGCGCGACGGGGCGTCTGTCGACGCTGCGAACGGCCGGCACCCGCCGCGAGGCCGATCCTGACGCCCCGAAGTCGTAGCGGCGGGAGTGTTGGCGCGTGTCTCCCGAAACCGGTGTGACGCTTCCGGCGCGCGCCATCTCGCGAGTCCTCGTTCCGCGAACAGACACGCCCCGCCTTGCTGCACCGGCACTGTCTGCGTCGCGTCCGAGTCGTCGCGCACCGGGCGAACCGGTTCCGCGGCGATGACGATTCCCCGGTGGGTGCGGTGAACTGCTGGCGCGTGCGACGCACGTGTGGGTGGCGCACCCGATGGGGGTCTCGCCTGCGGACCCGGACCGGTGCGCGTCGCGATGACGTGATCCCGGTGTCGGTGGCACCCCGAGGCGTCCCCCTTTCCTTTCGACGGACGCTCGGGGCAACGCAACCGCGCCACGCAGTACGGGTACGCTTGACAACGGTATATTCCCCGTCGAGCCCGCGATGTTCCGCCATGCGCTCGGACTCTTGCTCACCTGCAGCTTCGTTGCGTTCGCGCAGCCGGCTTCGGCCATCCCTGTCTTCGTTCCGAACGCTTCGTTCGAGACACCCGACGTCGGCGACGGCGATGCATCGCTGGCCGTGCCAGGATGGACATTCACTTCGGGTGTCGGCGTGCACGACCAGTTGAACGCCCAGTACGCAGGCGCGACCGGAACACGTCGGCGCTGCCGGGGAGTGCGGACGGCTTTCAGGACACCTTCATCCTGATCGGTCCTTCGCAGACTCCGGGTGTCGGCTACCTCTCGGTCACGGGCCTTGCGACGGTCGAATCGGGGACCCGGTACCGGCTCGTCGTCGCCGTCGGCAATCGTCTGGACGCGGCGCCCGGGGCAGTCACGCTCGCGCTTACGGTGAACGGCAGTGTGGTCGTGTCGAATGTCGTCGTGCCCGGGGCCGTGCCGGACGGGACCTTCACGGACTTCGACGTTTCTTTCGTGACGCAGCCTGTCGCCGATGCGAGTGTCGGTGGCAGTCTCGGCATCCTCATGAGCATGACCGGTTCGACCACCGATACCCTGAAGGCGAACCTGAACAACGTGCGGCTGTCGGCCAGTCCCGTCCCCGAGTCTTCCAGCGCCTGGGTGATTTCGGCGGGGCTTGCAGGCATTGCGTGGAAATGTCGCCGGTCGGGTCCCCCTCGTCGTCGGGTGCCGTCACGCGGTGCCGTGTAATTGCCGGCACGAGGGCGTGGAAGCTTCCGATCCTGAGTGACGCCCTCTGGGCGTCTTCTTCCCGATGACGGTCCGGTTCGCCACGCGACGGTCGTCTCCCGGCATGCCGTGGACTCCGTGTTCGAAGGCCTGCCGGAGCGACTGGGCGGGGGCAGGATTCGGAGTCGTGGTGCGGTCCCCGACGCGCAAGGTGGTGTTCGGTTGTGGCGACGCAGGCCGCGCTGCGGCACTCCGCGGATAGTCGTTGCACGGACGGGCGCGAGACGGAGACCTGGCAGGTCCGACGGCCACGAGACAGGGGTCCTCCTTGCGGCGCGTCGACCGCGAGATTCAGTGCATGTGGGGCCTCGCTGACTACCTCTCGGGGCGGGCCGCGCGGGGTGTGTGTACGACGGGTCCGTCGGATGGCGCCGGACCCGATTGGATGCCGATGTGGCTCGTCCATCGACGACGCTCGTGGTCGTTCCCGCAGCCCAGAGCAGGACCATGGATCGAATCGCGTCGCTGCTTGTGGGTCTACACCCCTCGCGACCGAACTTCGGCTGCCGGGCTTCACCCGTACGGGTGTCGCCGTGCGGACACACCCCCGTAACATCGGATGCCGACACTGATGATTTTGATCAACTCGAGAGGTTCCGAGCTGTGGGACCTTGGAGACAGTCGAGTGGCTGACGCGGCCGGCGCCGCGTCGAGGGGGAAACATGAAGGAAACGACCAGCATCCAGAACGCCGTACCGTTGTCCGGAGTGGCGAGGCTGGGCTCGGGGCGCGGTGCAGACGTGCGAGTGACCGACCCGAAAGACCCGACCTCGGATCAGGCGCGCCGGGACGTCGAAGCCCGCCACGGAGAAAGTGCTTCTCCAGGCGCCACGTGGCGTCGAATCCTGCTGAGCACGCCCGGCAAGCACATCCGCGCGCAGGCCTGATGGCGGCGAGCGGGCAAGCCCGGTCTGCCGGGCTGCCGTCGCCGGCCCGTGGGGCTCAGACGGACGGTCGTGTACGGCGCCACGCCTCGAGGGTGAGAAGACGCCCGTCTTCTCCCTCGACGAATATCGCGCCGTCCCGGGCACGGACCAGAAACACGGCCCACTTCCTGGCATCCGTGCGCGGATTCTCGTAGAGCGTCACGGCCCAGTGCTTCACGCCGTCGACGCGCCGCAAGGCGGTCACGATTCCCCCGGTCGGCGGGCCGTGTGGGGCGTTCGAGGCCTCGGCCTGCCGCTTGTCATGCCAGGCCTTGACCTCCGGCAATGCGAGGACGACGTCCCGGGACGCGCGGAGACTGAATTGATCCCGTTCCTGCGCGGCGCTCTGTGTCGCCTTGCCGGAGTCCGGCGATGCCGTATCGGCGGCGCTGGACGGGATCGCGAAAGCCAGAGACAGCGAGAGACCTGACAGCAAGGGGACGAGCGAGCGTTTGATGGCATTCATTCTCGGATTCCAGGGCGACGACCGGCCGTCTGGGATGCGTCGCACTGATCGACAAAGCGTTCGATCGCGGCGGCGAGGGCTTCGGGCTGGTCGAGATGCATCATGTGGGCACTGTCGGCGATTGTACACTCGGTCAGGTGGCGGAAAGCGTTGCGCCGGCGTGCCCAGTCCGTCGTGTCGTCGCCCGCGAGGCGCCGCATCCATTCCGGGTCACCGCCCCAGATCCACAGAACCGGGGCGGTGACGGCAGCCCAGCAGGCCAGTGCCTCTTCCTGACGATACAGTACGGCGTTTACCCGCCGGTGCGCGGGGTCGGCCGCCGGGACGCGCCTGCCGTCGTTCGCCGGTGTCGACCAGTGGGGCGCGAGAAACCGTGCTCGTTCCGGCGTCAGGCGCGGATGCAGCACCCGCAGCCGTTCCACGACGCCGTCGATCCCGTCGTAAGACCGGAACCCCCTGTCGGTGCGGCGCTCCGAGAGCCAGCGCGCGTAGCGTGCGGGTGCTTCCTCCGGTTTCGTCGACCCGAGGCCGAACCCCTCGGCAAGGAGGAGCCGGTGAATACGGTCGGGGCGGATGCCCGCGTACATTCCGGCGATGTTGCCGCCCATGCTGTGACCGAACACGATGGCGGGCTGGCCAGGGCTGAACGTCTCCAGGAGTGCATCGAGGTCCGCGAAATAGTCGGGAAACCAGTAGCCGTCGGGCGCCCACTGCGTGAGTCCGAACCCGCGCCAGTCCGGTGCGACCACGTACCAGTCTCTTTCCAGTGCGTCCGCGACGAACTGAAAGGACGCCGAGACGTCCATCCAGCCGTGGAGCAGCACGAGTACTTCCTGGCCGGGTGTGCCCCACGTTCGTACGTGGTAGCGCAACCCGTTGATCGGTATGAATGTCGAGCGCGCTTCGCGCATCGCACGTTGCTCCTGTTCGAGTGGCTGCCTCGCGCCGTCGCCCGCTACTCCTGGCCCATCATCGGGTCGGGTCGTTCGTGACGACGCGCGGAATCCCAGGCCATCACCGCGAGCGCGGAGCCGATCAGGACCATGCCCGTCAGTTCGGCGGGCCGCAAGCGTTCCCCGAGCTGGACGGCCGAGGTCGCGGCTGCGATGACGGGGACCGCGAGCGAGGCCAGACCGGTCGTGCCCGCGGGCAGCCGGTTCAGCACGTAGATCCACATGAACCAGCCGAGCCCCGTCGCGACGATGCCGGTGAACGCGAGCGACAGGACGAGGGGTCCGCCCCACGCGATCTCGCGCTGCGGAATCGCCCACGCCGCGATGCACATCGGCCCCAGTCCCACCAGCATCTGCCAGAAGGTGAACTCGAGCGCGTCGTAGCGTTCACGGTTGTGGAGCCGCTTCGAAAGGATCACGCCGACCGCCCAGGAGATCCCCGCGGCCACCGCCGTGAGTTTCGAAAGGAGCGAGGTCTGCAGCCGCCATGGCTCCAGGATCGCGATCAGACCCGCCACCGCCACCCCGACGGCAGCCCACTGCACCCCGCGAAGGCGTTCCCCGAGCGCGGGCCACGCGAACAGCAGGACCCAGAAAGGCATCGTGAACGTGATGATCGACGTCTTGCCGGGGCCGCCGTCGGCCAGTGCCCACGTGTTGAAGATCAGGAAGGCGCTCGTCTGGGCGCACCCCACGAGCGCGGCAGCGCCCAGGTGGCGTGGCCGCAGCGGCCGGCCCGTGGCGATCAGGATCGCGCCGAGCGACACCACCCCCACGAGCACGCGAAGCATCGCGAAGTCGAAAGGTCCGCAGTAGGCGAGGCCGATCTTCGCGGTGATCCACGCGTAACCCCATACCAGGGAGAGTGCCGCCATCACCACGGCAGCGCGTCGCTGCTCGACCCTGGCCGTCATGCGCAGGGCAGGCTGCGCGTGTCACGCGCCGGACAGGATGGGGCGGGGTCGCCCGGCGACGATGGCGTTGTGGTGGTCTGCGGGTTCCGGCAGGAGTAGGCGGGCGTCATCTCGCCCGTGATTATCCCGTAAACGGCCGATCGTTCAGCGTGCCTCGTTCCGCGCCCGCAGGGCGGCGTCGAGCTCCTTCTGCGCGGCGTCCACGTTGCGCTTGAGTTCGTCGACGCGCTTGAAGTAATCCGGCCCCGGCCGTGCCCCTCCGCCGACGTTCGCGCGCATCTCGCCGGCTTCCGGCGCGCGGCCCGCCGCGAGCGCGGCCTTCGCATCCGCGAGCGCCTTGCGCGCCTTCGCCACGCGGGCATCCGCGGTATCGAGCGCCTTCTGGCGGTCCGCGATACGCTGTTCCAGCGCGCTCCGTTCGAGGCGCTCCTTCTCCGCGCGTTTTTCGGCGGCCGCGCGTTCTGCCGGAGACGGCGGCGGCGGCATCTCGATCGCGTGCGTCTCCTTGGCGCCCTTCATCGGCTGGTCCGTGTAGATCACCCGCCCGTCGGGCATCACGTTCTTGTAGAGCTGAGCCACGGCCGGGGCGGCAAGGCACGCACCGGCCAGCAGCAACAGGAACTTCCGGACAATCGATCGCAGACGCATGGGCAGTCTCGTTGTGACGGGAATTTGCGCGAGAACCTTCCGCACTCTACAACAATAGACAGGATCTCCGGCGACCCGTTCCGGCCCGGACGCGCGGCGGAGCGGTCGCGCACCGGTATAGAATCGGCTCCCGAGCATGCCTCGCGGTCGACGGTCCCTGCGGACCGCTGCGACACCCGTGGCCCGTTGCCGACATGAGCAATCCCCGATTCGTCCACCTCCGGCTCCACAGTGAATACTCGATCGTCGATGGCACAGTCCGTCTCGACGAGGCGGTGGCGCGGGCGCGCGACGACGGCATGCCTGCGCTCGCTCTCACGGATCTCTCGAATCTCTTCGGTGCGGTCAAGTTCTACCAGGCCGCACGCGCAAAAGGGCTCAAGGCGATCCTCGGAGCGGACTGCTGGGTCGCGAACGATGCCGACCGCGACAAGCCCTCGCGACTGCTGCTCCTCGTGCAGAATCGCGACGGCTATCTCAGGCTGTGTCGTCTTCTCACGAGAGCATTTCGCGAGAACCAGCACCGCGGACGCGCGGAGCTGGATCCCGGCTGGTTCGACGAGGCCGGAACGGAGGGCCTCATCGCGCTGTCGGGCGGGCCTGGCGGCGACGTTTCGCAGGCGCTGATGGCCGGCAACGAGGCCCGTGCGGAGGCGCTCGCAAGGTCGTGGGCCGGCCGCTTCCCGTCCCGCTATTACATCGAGCTCCAGCGCGCCGGCCACCACGAGTCGGCGCACGTGGAAGAGGTGTTGCTGCAGCTGGCGGCGCGGCTGGGGCTCCCGCCCGTCGCTACCCACCCCGTCCAGTTTCTGGAACGCGATGCCTTCCAGGCGCACGAGGCGCGCGTGTGCATCGCGGAGGGCAACGTGCTCTCGGACCGCCGTCGCCCGCGGCGCTTCACCGAGGAGCAGTATTTCAAGTCTCAGGACGAGATGGCGGAGTTGTTTTCCGACCTCCCCGTGGCCCTGCAGAACGCCGTCGAGATCGCGAAACGCTGCAGCCTCACGCTCGAACTCGGCAAGAGCAAGCTGCCCCTGTTCCCGACGCCGTCGGGCGAGAGCCTCGACGAGTTCCTGCGGGCGCAGTCCCTGGCGGGGCTCCAGGGCCGCATGGCGCTTCTCTACCCCGATGCCGCCGAGCGCGAGGCGCGCATGCCCGCCTACCTCGAACGACTCGACTTCGAGCTGCGCACCATCGTGCAGATGGGCTTCCCCGGATACTTCCTGATCGTCGCCGACTTCATCAACTGGGCCAAGGGGAACGGCGTTCCCGTTGGTCCCGGGCGGGGTTCGGGGGCCGGTTCACTGGTCGCGTTCGCGCTCGGCATCACGGACCTCGACCCGCTCCGCTACGACCTCCTGTTCGAGCGCTTCCTGAATCCCGAGCGGGTTTCCATGCCGGACTTCGACGTCGACTTCTGCCAGGACGGCCGGGACCGGGTGATCGACTACGTGCGCAAGAAGTACGGCGCCGAATCGGTCTCGCAGATCGCCACGTTCGGCACCATGGCGGCCAAGGCGGTCGTGCGCGACGTCGGCCGCGTGATGGAGTGGAACTACAACCGGACGGACGAGCTCGCGAAACTGATTCCGTTCCAGCCCGGCAAGCTGATCACGCTCGAGATGGCGCGCGAGATGGAGCCGCGCCTCAAGGAACGCGAGGAAACCGAGGAGGAGACGCGCGAGCTGCTCGCGCTCGCCGAGCAGCTCGAGGGCATGACACGGAATGTCGGCATGCACGCAGGAGGGGTCCTCATCGCGCCGGGGAAGCTGACCGACTTCTGTCCGCTCTACTGCGCCCAGGGATCCGACAGCGTCGTGTCGCAGTTCGACAAGGACGACGTCGAGGCCGCGGGGCTCGTGAAGTTCGACTTTCTCGGGCTGACCACGCTCACGATTCTCGACTGGACGCTCCGGTTCGTGCGCCTGCTCGACGCCGCCTCGGACGTTCGTCTCGAGGCGCTGCCGCTCGACGACGCCGCGGCCTACCGGATCTTCGCGACGGGCAACACGACCGCGGTGTTCCAGTTCGAATCGCGGGGCATGCGCGAGCTGCTCACGCGCGCCCGCCCCGACCGTTTCGAGGACATCATCGCCCTCGTCGCGCTCTACCGACCGGGCCCGATGGACCTGATCCCGGACTTCATCGAACGCAAGCACGGCAAGAGCTTCGAGTACCTGCACGAGTCGCTCGAACCGATCCTCCGGCCCACTTACGGGATCATGGTCTATCAGGAACAGGTCATGCAGGCCGCGCAGGAGTGCGCCGGGTACTCCCTCGGGGGCGCCGACCTGCTGCGCCGCGCGATGGGCAAGAAGAAGCCCGAGGAGATGGCCAAGCAGCGCGCGATCTTCGTGGACGGTGCGGCCGCCAAGGGCATCGAGGGCCCCAAGGCCAACGAGATCTTCGACTACATGGAGAAGTTCGCGGGCTACGGCTTCAACAAGTCGCACGCCGCCGCGTACGCGCTCGTCGCCTACCAGACCGCCTACATGAAAGCCCACCACACGGCGGCTTTCATGGCAGCCAACCTGTCCGCCGTGATGGACGACACCGACAAGGTTCAGCTCTTCCACGAGGATGCGCGCGCGAACGGCATCGACATCCTCCGGCCCGACGTCAACTCCGGGGAGTACCGGTTCGTGCCCGTCGATCGGCAGCAGGTGCGCTACGGCCTCGGGGCGATCAAGGGCACGGGCGAGAACGCGATCGAATGCATCGTGGCTGCCCGTCGCGAAGGTGGCCCCTTCCGTGACCTGTTCGATTTCTGCTATCGCATCGACAGCCGCGTCGTGAACCGCCGCGTCGTGGAATCCCTCGTGAGGGCCGGTGCGTTCGACGGCGTCGACCCCGACCGGGCGACGCTCTTCGCGTCCGTGGGCATCGCGCTCGGCGCAGCCGAACAGGCGAACCGGAGCGCGAACCAGAGCAGTCTTTTCGGTGCCCTCGGAGCGGCCGACAGCCCGCCCGTATCACTCGTGCCCGGTCGTTGGGCCGAGGACGAGTTGCTGCAGCACGAGAAGTCAGCGCTCGGCTTCTATCTGAGCGGTCATCCGTTCACTGTCTACCGGAAGGAGTTCGCGTCGGTGCTGCGCACCCCTCTGTCCCGGGTTGCTCCCCCCGACGAACCGAGCCGCCTGATCCTGCTCGGCGGCGTCGTGGAATCCGTGCGTTTCCAGAAGACCCAGACCGGTCGCATGGTCGTGCTCATGCTCTCCGACGGTACGGGCGGCCAGGAGATCACGGTGTACAGCGAGGTCTTCGACCAGTACCGGGACATGATCCGCGAGGATGCGATCGTGCTGGTCGAGGCACGCGTCCGTGCGTTCCGGCGGGCGGGAGACGATGGTGACGGCGGCGTCACGATGCGCATCACGGCCGAACGTGTCTACGACATCGCTTCGGCCCGTGCGCGTTTCGCGCGCGGGCTGAAGCTGTCCATGAACGGCGAGGCGAACGCCGAGAAGCTGCGGAAGCTGTTGCTTCCGTACAGGAGCGGAGCGTGTCCGGTGGCGATCGAGTACCGCAACCGGCGCGCGCGTTGTGAACTCTGGCTCGGGGAGCAGTGGCGCGTGAACCCGGACGAGCGGCTCGTGCGCGAACTCCGGGACTGGCTGCGCGCGGACAACGTCCGGTTCGTCTACTGATCGACGACGGCGTGTTGCAGGGCGGCACACGGGCACGAGCTGCGGTAGAGTTGTGCCTCATGCCGGTGTCCTGCGGGTGGCGCTGCCGGCGGGACCAGCCCAGGAGCCAGAATGAACAACGACAACATTCAGCTGATCGACGGCGAACTGCTCGACCGCGCGTCCACGGAGGCGCGCCGCAGTCCGCGGTTGCGCAGGAATCACAACTTTCACGACTCCGACGAGGCTGTCTGCCACCGGTTGCTGAACGCGGTGGAGCCGGGCTCCTACGTGCGTCCGCATCGTCACCTCGATCCGGACAAGGACGAGACTTTCGTGGTGCTGCGCGGGAGCTTCGGGCTGGTTCTCTTCGACGACGAGGGCAACGTGACCCGCACGGCGTTCCTGCGCGCGGACGGTGACTCGATCGGTGCGACCGTTCCGCACGGCACGTTCCACACGCTGATCGCATTCGAGCAGGGCTCGGTCTTCTTCGAGTCCAAGGCCGGACCGTACCGACCGCTTGCCGATGCGGAGACGGCATCGTGGGCTCCCGAGGAGGGATCCCCGGAGACGGCGACCTACCTTGCGGAGCTGGAGGCGCGCTTCGTGCCGCAGGAGGAAGAGGCCTGAGTGAGCGAGCCGGGGCGCGAGGTCGGGGTGCCAGCCGGCGTCCTCGACATGTCCGTCACTCCGAGAGCGTGGCCCGCATCTCCCGGAGATAGCGCAGGCCCTCGATGGCACGGTTCCCGTACCAGGAAGTCATGCCGCCGTCGATGAGCGAAATCTCGGGCGTCACGCCCGGCGGCAGGTCCTGGCGGATCTCGGCGATGTGCCGGTCGCGAAAACTGTACGGCTCGGACGAAAGCAGCACGTGCCGGACCCCTTCCAGCAGGTGAGGCGTGAGGTCGACCGACGGGTACCGCGAATGAGCGCTGGCGGGCACGGTGTCCCATCCCACGAGCGCGAGCATGCGCGAGATGTAGGTATCCCGCGAGACCGTCATCCAGGGCGATTTCCAGATCAGGTACAGCACCCGTTCGCGTACCCATGACCTCGCGAGCGAGCGCGTGGTCTCGAGCTCCGCGTTGAACGCATCGCAGAGTTCCTCGGATCGGGCCTCGCGCCCGAAGATGCCTCCCACGAGGCGGTAGAGCTTCAGATTGTCCTCCGGTTCGATCGGGTGCGTCACCACGATGCGGGGCACGAACGCGGAGAGCTCTTCCACCATCGCGCGCGGATTCTCGTCCACGTTGACGATCAGGTGCGTCGGGCCGAGCTTTCGGATCTTGGCCAGGTCCACGGTCTTCGTGCCGCCCACCTTCGGGACGCGCCGGACCGCGCCCTTCGGATGGATGCAGAAGCCTGTGCGTCCGACGATCTTGTCCTCGAGGCCCAGGCTGAAAAGGAGCTCCGTGATGCTCGGGACCAGCGAAACGATTCGCACCACGCCGGTCGCCGGCTCGTGAACGGTGCCGGCGGCGTCGGTGAGATGTGTGTCGGCGACTCGATCGGACATCCCCCTTCCCCTCGATACTGGAGCGGGCTAATCTGTACCCGCCTTGCGATTCCGCGATTCTAGCCCGCCTCGTCGGAGGTGTCGCTTGCCCGCGGATCATGGTGTCGGTCATGGCTGCGGTCCCGGCCGGAACGGTGTCGGCACGGGTCGTGCCGGCCCTGCGGCCAGACCGGTGCGGGGAGGCGCAATTGACGTTTACGTAAACTGCCGACGCTGCCATAATCCGACCGCCCCTGGCGGGCAAATCATGAGGTTACTGCCCGGACCCCTTTGAATAGCCGAGTAATTTCCGATGACCGACCTTTCCCAGCCGACCGCGAACGCCGAATTCCAGACTACCCACAAGCTGCGGTTCGTGACCGCGGCCAGCCTGTTCGATGGCCACGATGCATCGATAAACATCATCCGACGCCTGCTCCAGGCCAACGGCGCGGAGGTGATCCATCTCGGGCACAACCGATCCGTGCACGAGATCGTGACCGCGGCCATCGACGAGGATGTGCACGGCATCGCCGTGTCGTCCTATCAGGGTGGCCACGTGGAGTATTTCCGCTACATGATCGACCTGCTCCGTGAGCGCGGTGGCGGGCACGTGAAGGTCTTCGGGGGCGGCGGCGGCGTGATCGTGCACGGCGAGATCGCCGAGTTGCAGGCCTACGGGGTGGAACGCATCTATTCGCCGGAGGACGGCGCGAAGATGGGGCTCGTGGGCATGATCCGCGACATGCTTCGACGGAGCGACCAGGACCTCGCGGCAAGCCTTCCCGACTCGCTCGAGACGCTCGCGTCGGGAGATCGCACGGCGCTCGCACGCGTCATCACGGCTCTCGAGAACGAAACGCTGCCCGAGGGGCTCGGCAAGGATCTCGCGAAACGCGCTACCGCCGCGCGCGCGATCCCGGTGCTCGGCATCACGGGAACGGGGGGCGCAGGCAAGTCGTCGCTGACCGACGAACTCATCCGTCGCTTCCGGCTCGACCAGGCGGAACGGCTCAAGATCGCGATCATCGCGGTGGACCCGTCCAGGCGGAAGTCCGGCGGCGCGCTGCTCGGCGACCGCATCCGCATGAACGCCATCGATCACCCCAACGTCTACTTCCGTTCGCTCGCCACGCGCGAGGCGGGAAGCGAGATCACGTCGTCGCTGCCGCAGGTCGTGGACGCCTGCAAGGTGGCCGGATTCGACCTGATCGTGGTGGAGACCTCGGGCATCGGGCAGGGGGACGCGGCGATCGTGCCTCACGTCGACACGACCCTGTACGTCATGACCCCCGAGTTCGGTGCCGCGAGCCAGCTCGAAAAGATCGACATGCTCGATTTCGCGGATTACGTCGCGATCAACAAGTTCGACCGGCGGGGCGCGCAGGATGCGTTGCGCGACGTCCGGAAGCAGATGCAGCGCAACCGCGAGGCGTTCGGCACGCCGGTCGACCAGATGCCGGTCTTCGGCACCATCGCCTCGCGTTTCAACGACGACGGCATCACGGCCCTCTATGGCGCGCTGGCGCAGCACCTCGCCGAGCAGGGACTGAAGCTCGAGAGCGGAGTCCTGCCGCGGCTCGGGATCCGCGCGTCGTCGGCCGTCCATGCGGTCGTGCCGGCGTCGCGCGTGCGCTATCTCGCGGAGATCGCGGACGCGGTGCGCGGGTACAAGCGTCACGCACTCGAACAGGCCCGGATCGCGCGTGAACGCCAGCAGCTCGTCGAGACGAGGCGGATGCTGTCGGCGGAATGCGGCGGGGCACCCGGCGACATCGACGCCCTGGTCGCGAAGCGCGAAGCCGCGATCGATCCCAAGGCCATGAAGCTGCTCGAGATGTGGTCCGATCTCCAGGCCGCCTATTCGGGCGAGGAATACGTCGTCCGGATCCGTGACAAGGAGATCCGAACGGCGCTCACGACGACGTCGCTGTCCGGCACGAAGATCCGCAAGGTCGCCCTGCCGAAGTTCGACGATCACGGCGAGCAGCTGAAGTGGCTCATGCTCGAGAACGTTCCCGGTTCCTTCCCGTTCACCGCGGGCGTGTTCGCCTTCAAGCGGGAGAACGAGGACCCCACGCGCATGTTCGCGGGCGAGGGAGACGCGTTCCGCACGAACCGGCGGTTCCGCATGCTCGCCGACGAGATGCCCGCGAAACGGCTGTCGACGGCGTTCGACTCGGTCACGCTCTACGGCTTCGATCCCGACGAGCGCCCCGACATCTACGGCAAGGTCGGGAACTCCGGCGTGAGCATCGCCTCGCTGGACGACATGAAGGTCCTCTATTCGGGCTTCGACCTCTGCGCACCGAACACGTCGGTCTCGATGACGATCAACGGACCCGCGCCGACGATCCTCGCGATGTTCATGAACACCGCGATCGACCAGCAGATCGAGAAGTTCCGCAAGGACAACGGCCGCGAACCCACGGAGGACGAGGCCGACAAGATTCGCGCGTGGACGCTGCAGACGGTGCGCGGCACCGTCCAGGCAGACATCCTCAAGGAGGACCAGGGCCAGAACACCTGCATCTTCTCGACCGAGTTCAGCCTGAAGGTGATGGGGGACATCCAGGAGTACTTCATCCATCACGGCGTGAAGAACTTCTACTCGGTATCCATCTCCGGCTATCACATCGCCGAGGCCGGCGCGAATCCGATCAGTCAGCTCGCGTTCACGCTCTCCAACGGGTTCACTTTCGTGGAGGCCTATCTCGCGCGCGGCATGCACATCGACGACTTCGCGCCGAATCTGAGCTTCTTCTTCTCGAACGGGATGGATCCGGAGTACACGGTGATCGGTCGTGTCGCGCGCCGCATCTGGGCCACGGCGATGAAGAACCGGTACGGGGCGAACGAACGCAGCCAGAAACTCAAGTATCACTGCCAGACGTCGGGCCGCAGCCTCCATGCCCAGGAAATCGCGTTCAACGACATTCGCACGACGCTGCAGGCCCTGATCGCGACGTACGACAACGCCAACAGTCTGCACACGAACGCCTACGACGAAGCAATCACGACCCCGACCGAGGAGTCGGTGCGGCGTGCGATGGCCATCCAGCTCGTCATCAACCGGGAATGGGGGCTCGCGAAGAACGAGAATCCCAACCAGGGCAGCTTCATCATCGAGGAGCTCACGGATCTCGTCGAGGAGGCGGTGCTGCGGGAATTCGAGCGCATCTCGGAACGTGGCGGGGTGCTCGGTGCGATGGAGACGGGTTATCAGCGCGGCAAGATCCAGGAGGAATCCCTCTACTACGAGCATCGCAAGCACGACGGTTCGTATCCGATCATCGGTGTGAACACGTTCCGCAATCCACACGGCGATGCGGTTCCCGAAACGCTTGAGCTCGCGAGATCCACCGACGAGGAGAAGCGCAGCCAGCTTCGTCGTCTCGGTGAATTCCACCAGACCCATGCCACCGAGAGCGGGCCGATGCTGAAACGGCTGCAGCAGGCCGTCATCGACGACCAGAACGTGTTTGCGGTGCTGATGGACGCCGTTCGCGTCTGTTCCCTGGGTCAGATCACGCAGGCGCTGTTCGAGGTCGGCGGGCAGTACCGGCGCAGCATGTAGGTCCGGGCGGCCGTGCGGGGTCAGGGGGTGCCGCCGCGAGGCGCCCCCTCGCCGTGTCGCAGGGCACGCATGCCCAGCAGGCCGAGCAGCGGACCCGGCAGCAGCAGCCACGAAACCTTCGCGCCGATCGTGCCGATCGACGTGGTCGCGATGGAAATGGCGAACACGGAAATCATGAAGCCCGCAGAGTTCTGGATCGCGAGCGCGCTGCCCACGAGTTCGGGTGGACAGTTGCGGGCCGAAAGGGCGGAAAACTGCGGGGAGTCCGCAACGACCGCCACACCCCAGACGAACAGCGTCGTCATGACGAGCCAGAGCGGCCCTTCGACCGCAAAAGGGTAGATCGCGCACACGAAGCCGGATGTCGCGAGGGCGACCGCCGCCACCGGGGCGCTCCCGACACGTCGCGAGAGCCGTCCGCCAGCCATGCAGCCCAACGCTCCGATGCCGATGATCGCGAACGACAGGCCGGCGACGGCAGCGGGCGCGAGCGGCTCGTGGGCGTGCCGCGAGGCTGCCACCACGAAGAGCGGTACCATCGTCCAGAACGCGTAGAGCTCCCACATGTGACCGAAGTATCCTAACGCCGAGGCCCGGAATCTGGGGATCGCGAACACCGCGAGAACCCTGCCCCAGCCCGGGACGTGCCCCGCGCCGGAGGGCTTCAGATGCGGGCCGTCCCCGAGTCGCAGGATCATGACGGCGCCCACGAGAGCGAGCAGCGAGGATGCGCCGACGATGTAGCGCCAGCCGACACCCGCGCCTGCGGCCCGCAGCCCGTGAGGCAGCGCCGTGCCGAGCGTGAGCATGCCCACGAGAAGTCCGAGTGCGGCACCTGCCCGGTCGGGCACCCACGAGACGATCAGCTTCATCCCGAGCGGGTAGATGCCCGCGAGACAGAGCCCGACTGCGAAGCGATAGACGAGACCCTCCGGAACACTGGTAGCGAATGCGGCGAACCCGGCGTTCGCGAGTGCGCCGAGGACTGCGCTCACGAAGAAGATGCGACTCGCCGGGTAGCGATCGGCGAGTCCGCTCATCGCGAACAGGAGGGTTCCCGTGATGAATCCGGCCTGCACGGCGCTCGTGAGCATGCCCAGCTCCGCGGGCGTGATGCCCCATGCACGGGCGAGATCCGCCCCCGCGCTGTTCGTGCTGAACCACAGAGACGTGCCGAGCAGCTGCGCTACCACGATTGGCGCGACGGGAGAACGGGGCATGGGAGCGGGGCCGGGCTGATGGGCGGCGCGGTGGCGAATGCCGGCGAGTCTACCTCCCCGGCCGGGGCCTCGGGCGAATCGCCGATGCCCGGCGCTGCAGAGGCGACGGATCAGCGGCCGAGTGCCGAGACGACTTCCGCGACGAGGCGATGCTGTTCGAAGCGCGTGCCGTCCGGGTCCACGCCGGTGCGCACGACGACGAGGCCTCTTCCGGGCACGATCGTCACGAACTGGCCCTTGTTCCCCGCGGTCGTGAATGTCCCGGGAGGAATGCCGGGCATCTGGTCGAGCAGCCAGAACTGCGCGCCGTACCCCCATTCTCCCTTCGCGGGAGGGCGCGTGGGAGCGGGCGTGCGCAGGAATTCCACCCAACCTTCCGGCAGCAGCCGGCGCCTGTTCCATACGCCGTCGTTCGCGATCAGCAGGCCGAACCGCGTGAGGTCGCGTGCGGTCGTGTAGGTCTGGCTGGATCCCACGAAGTTGCCGAGGTGGTCGATCTCCATGCGCGTGTGGTACATCCCGATCGGATGGAGCAGTTCGTCGTAGGGGAAGCGCAGGTACCGCAGGTCGTCGTCGAGACGATGGCGCAGCGCGCGCAGGAGCAGCAGCGTGTCGTTGTTGGCGTACTTCCAGCGCGTGCCCGGCGCCACCTCGAGCGGCGTCGTGGTGGCCGCACTCACCACGTCCTGCCCGCCGAAGTAGATCGCGTTGGTGTTCGGGCCGCCGCTCTGCAGGCCGCTCGACATCCGGAGCAGGTGTCGGTAGGTGATCGCCTGACGCGGATCCCCGGGATAGTCCCACTCCGGGATGTCAGCGCTGGCGTCGGGATCGAGGATGCCGTGACCGGCGGCGATGCCGATCAGGGCGCCGACGAGACTCTTCGACGTGGACCAGGTGCGGTATCCCGAATACACCCCGAACCCGGGCCGGTAGCGTTCCGCCACGATCCTGCCGTCGACGGCGACGATGACCGCCGTGGTGACGGCGCCGTCCGGATTCGCGTCGCTTCGGCCGTCGAACGCTCGGTCGAGCACCGGGCCCAGCGCTTCGAATCCGTTCGCGATGCCGTCGGGAGGCAGGTCCACCCGCTCGCCTTCGGGAAAGGGGCGTCCGGACAGGTCAGGAGCCGGCGGATACGCAACGTACGGCAGCTTCGGGATGTCGCGACGGCTCCACTGGGGCGGCAGCAGCGTGCAGCCCATCGTGTCCCGGAATGCCGCGATCCGGACGATCTGTCCGGATGTGTCCGTGGCCGTGACGGTCCGCGTGCGCTCGTCGATCGCGGGCGGCGGGTAGCCGAGCCCTTCGACGTCGACGAGTTCCACGCGACGGATGTCGTCGAGCGGCCGCCCCGCGAAGAAGTGCGCGGAGCACGTGAAAAGGGCCCGGTAGCCCGCGACGATGAGTGGCTCCCGATCGCCGGCGATGCCGGCGGGCCGTTCGTAAGGTGGCGTCGCGAACGCGGACACCGACGCGAGCGTGAGAACCGCGCAGAGCAGACGAAGGCGTGTCACGTGTGCTTCCCTGGTGGCGTGAACCGGAGCGGACGAGGGTAGCACGCGGCGCGGGCGCGTCCGCGATCGCGCGGGACGCTGCCTGGTGCCAGAATCCCCGGTTTCTTCACGTCCTACCCCTTTCCATGTCCGCCGTCCTGCAGCCGTTCGGCGCACTTGCGCCCTATTTCGTGCTCGTGCTGATCGGTTATGTGCTCGCCGTGTCGGGGAGCTGGCCCAGGGCGGTGAGCGACGCCCTTGCCGCATTCGTCTTCGGTGTCGCGATCCCGGCATTCCTGTTCGGGCTGATGAGCGATCCGGCGCGTGTACTCGCCGGCGACGCGCGTGTCGTGCTCGCGTTCTTCGGTGCGTGCGTGATCACGTTCCTCGTCGCGAGGCTCGTTTCGGGGCGACTCTACCGGCTGGACGGCGTGCAGCAGACTGTGTTCGGGCTCGGCGGCATCTTCTCCAACAACGTGCTGCTCGGGATTCCGTTCGCGAAGGCGCTGCTCGGCGAGTCCGCTCTGGGCCCCATCGCGCTCGTGCTCGTGTTCAACACCCTCGCGCTCTGGACGCTCGCGACGGTCTCGGTCGAGTGGGCCCGCCACGGTGAACTGTCCGCGAGGGGATTCCTGAAGACCGCGCGAAAGGTCGTCACGACGCCCGTCATCGCCGCGATCCTCGCCGGATCCGCCGTTCGGAAGCTCGGGCTGGGTGTGCCGTTCCTGATCGGCGAGCCCCTGCGCATGATCGGACACGCCGCTGCGCCGCTCGCACTGATCGTCGTCGGCATGGGGCTCGCGGAATATGGCGTGCGCGACGGCTGGCGGCAGGGTGTCGGCATCACGGCCGTGAAACTCGTCCTGCAGCCCTTAGTGGTCTACGTGATGGCCAGGATGTTCGGGCTCTCGCCGCTGGAGACGCAGGCCATCGTGCTGCTGGGCTCTCTCGCGGTCGGGGTGAACGTCTACATGATGGCGAGACAGTTCGACGCATTGCAGGCACCGGTCGCGTCGAGCATGGTCTTCTCGACCGTGGTTTCCGCGCTGACGACGCCGCTCGCGGTGGTGCTGGCTGCGTACTGAGCGCAGCCAGCACCGGGGGGTCACGCGGCCGACACGAGGGAACCTTCCCTGCGGAACAGTTCTTCCATTTCGCGGCGAAGCCGGACGGCAAGCGACGTTTCGTCGGCGGCCACGTCGGTCCACCGGACGGGTTCTCCGGCCCGGACCGGCCTGACGAGCTTCACGTCGTGCGCGAGGCCGAGCGAAAGCGCACCGGCGGCGAGCGAGTCTTCCGCGCGCATGAGCCTGCCCATCACCGTGTAGCCGCCCTCGCCGTCCAGAATCTCGCCGGGCTTCAGATCCCGCTTGGCGGTGGCGACGACGTCGGCGCGGAAGCCCGTCGCCGCGCCGGTGGACTCGCCCCGCACCCCGACCGATGCGACGGAGATGCCGACCTCCAGGCCGATCAGGTGCCAGCGCTTGTACAGGCACGCGTAACGCCCGGACGGATCCGTGCGCACGCCGTACTCGGTGAAGCAGCGCCGGATGTACTCGGTGTCACCCTCGAACACGACGAACACCCCGAAGCGGATGTCGTACGGAATCGCGCGGCCATCCGTTTCGAGCGAGGAGATCACCTCGACCTGCCCCTTGTGATGCAGGTGTCCGCCCTCGTCACGCGGACGCATCACGAACGGGATGTCGTCGACGCTGGCCGGCGGGAACAGCAGTCCCTCGGGCGCGGGTGTGAGACCCGTCGCGTTGCAGACGGCCGTGCTCTCTATCGCGGGCTTGGAGCCGTCCAGGAAGGAGTTGAACATCTTCGGATTGAGGCCCCCGATACGCGCCTGTTCGGGGGTGAGCCCGTAGTAGCCCCAGACGGTTTCGGGTGTCGACTGCGCGAAGTGCGGCAGCCACTTGTGGCCGCGGCCGGCAGCGACGACGCTGAAACCGGCGGCGCGCGCCCAGTCGACGAGATCGCAGATCAGGGCGGGCTGGTCACCGTAGGCGAGGCTGTAGACCACACCTGCCTCCTGGGCGCGGCGTGCGAGCAGCGGGCCGCACATCGCGTCGGCCTCGACCGTCACCATCACGACGTGCTTGCCGTGCCGGAACGCTTCGAGCGCGTGCTCGACCGCAGCGATCGGGTTGCCCGTCGCCTCGACCACGATGTCGATCCGCGGGTCGGAGACGAGCGCGCGCCAGTCCTCCCCCACGTGCGTGAGGCGGGACCTGAATGCGTCGTCGAGTGACTTCGCCGCGTGACGCTCGGGGCTCCAGCCGACGCGCTCGAGATTCACGCGTGCGTTGGCGGGCGACAGATCCGCGATTCCCGCGAGGTGCAGTCCCGGGGTCTTCGGGACCTGGGCGAGGTACATCGCGCCGAACTTGCCCGCGCCGATCAGTCCGGCGCGAAGCGGCTTGCCGTCGGCTTCACGCTGACAGAGCTTTGCATAGAGATTCACGTGCTTCTCCTGTTCTTCCTGTTTTCATGCGGCGAGCGGTTTGAGGGCGGTCTCGGGCGTGCCGTCCTTCCACGGCAGCGGCACGTCGTAGTCCTTCAGCAGACAGTCGTCCGGCAGACACTCGATCGGCGTGAAATCCCGGTGCGCGATGTACTCCGGGCGCTTGAACCTGCGGATGTGGTTCGACACGGCGCAGAGACTCAGGTAGACGTTGACGCGGTCGAAGGGCGAGAGGTTCGACGTGGAGGCGTGGACGAGACAGGAGTGGAACATGATGAGCGAGCCTGCCGGACCCTTCGGTGCGACGATGCCCCCGCGCTCTACCAGCCTTCGGATCGTGTCGTTGTTGATCGTCCAGAGCGGATAGCTCGTCGTGGCGAGATCGTGCTGGGCATCCAGCACGCCCAGCTTGTGACTGCCGGGAATGAACATGAGGGGGCCGTTGAACTCGTTCACCTCGTTCAGGAAGATTGCCACGTTCATGGCACGCGGTTCCGGCATCTGGTCGTCGTTGAGCCACGTGCCGTAGTCCTGGTGCCACTGCCACACGTCGCCGTCGAAAGCCATCTTCCCGTTGATCTTGAACTGGTGCATGTACAGCTTCTCGCCGAAGAGCTGTTCCACGGGCTCGACCATGCGGGGATGCCGCGCGAGCCTTGCGTAGGGATTGCTGTACAGGTGGGCCGCGAAGTTCGTGCGGACGGCGTCGCTGCCCTTCTCCCGAACGTTCTCGGGGCGGTGCTGGGCGTAAAGCCGCGGCACTTCCTCGATGAGGGGGCGCATCTCCTCCTCGGAGAACAGGCTGGGGAAGAAGAGGTAGCCGTCGCGGTCGAACCGGGCGAGTTGTTCGGGGGTGAGTTTCATGGTCGTTTCCTCCGTGGAATTGCGGTTTTCAGGATGCTTCCCGTTCGTGTCGACACAGTTCGGCGGCGAGGTCGCGGCCCGCGTTCTCGCCGTGGGCGCGGGCGAGTCTCTCCGCGCGTGCGGCGTCGCCCGCGCGAACCGCGCCGAGGATCGCCTCGTGCTCGTCCCAGACGGCGGCACGCAGCCCGGCCTGCTGCAGCACCGCGCCCATCGCCCGGCGGATGTGCCGCCAGTGATGATTCGCGGTCTCGGCGACGAGGGGATTGCCCGATGCTTCGTACAGCAGGTTGTGAAACTTCATGTCGGCATCGATGATCGCGCCCAGTCGATGCCCGGCTGCGGCGACACGACCCTCGGCGATGACCGCATCCGGCACGACGGCACGGCGCTGGGCGGCCTCGCGTGCGGCAAGCCCGTCGAGGACGGAGCGGATCTCGTAGACGTGACCGATCAGTGCTGCGTCGAGGGGGGCGACCATGAGTCCGCGGCGGCCCGCGTCGATCACGAATCCGTCGCGCTTGAGCAGGCGCAGGGCCTGGAGGACGGGCTGGCGCGAGACGTTCAGCAGTTCCGCGAGTTCCTCCTGCGTGAGACGCGCCCGTGGTGCGAGCTCGCCGTCGCAGATCGCGTCGAGCAGCCGCTGGTGCACCTGCTCCGTCAGGTCCGGGACGGCCTGTATCCGGCTGATCGAGGTCATGGCATGGGTTCCGTCGGAACGGGGCGTCATTGTATACAGAATACGATGCGCGCGGCGGGGTGCCACTCGCAATCGCGGTCGACGTCGCACAGCGGGATGCAGGCCGGCCGCGCGACGACCACGCCGGCCTGGCTGGCCGACGCGTCGCACCGCTCCGGTCACACGTGGTGCGTGTCGACCCTCGCGCGCGCCGCAGCGTCGCGTCCGAGGCGTGCCTCGAGCACCGGCAGGGCTTCCCGCAACGATGCTTCCAGTGTCCACGGCGGATTGATCACGAAGACGCCGCTGCCGTGGAGGCCCAGTCCGTCCTCGGCCGGGAGGTCGACGTCGAGGTTCACATCGAGCCAGCCGCCGGGCGCGAGTTCCCGAAGGTTCACGGGCAACCGCTCGGCCTCGCGCCGCTGCACGCGTGGATACCAGATCGCGTAGATTCCGGTCGCGAAGCGCGCGAGGCCGTCGCGCAGGGCCGTGAGCACGGCGCGGTAGTCGTTCTTGTCCTCGTAGGACGGGTCGATCAGCACGAGTCCGCGTCGCGGTGGTGGAGGCAACACCGATCTGAGCGCCGCGAAACCGTCCGCTTCGCGAATCACGACCCTGCGCCCCGCGTCCTGCAATCCGGCCTCGAGCAGGCGGATCTCCGTCGGGTGCAGTTCGAAGAGTCGCAGACGGTCCTCGGCGCGCATCATCTGCAGCGCGATGCGCGGGGAGCCCGGGTACCGGCGCAGTGCGCCGTCGGGATTCACGCGGCGGACCTCGCGCACGTAGGACGCCAGTGCGGCAGGCAATTCTCCGGCGTCCCACAGACGGGCGATGCCGCCTTCGAACTCGCGACTCTTCCCCGCATAGCCGCCCTCGAGCGGGTACTCCCCGCCGCCGGCGTGCGTGTCGACGACCCAGAAGGGCTTTTCCTTCCGGAGGAGGTGCTCGAGCAGCTGCACGAGCACGACGTGCTTGAGGACGTCGGCGTGGTTGCCTGCGTGGAACCCGTGGCGGTAGCTGAACATCTGTGCGGGACCGGTGGCCGGCGCCTGCGCCTCCTGTGGCAGGAGTCGCGACGTTCGGGACGATGCGTTGAACCGTCCGGATTATGCGGCAGATTTACGGGCCTAACTCGCGGCGAGGATCGTGTTTCTCACGATCGGACAGATCTGCTGTTCCCACCTCCTGCCGCTGAAGACGCCGTAGTGCCCGACACCGGCCTGCATGTGATGCCGCTTCATGTACGGTTTCAGGCTGCTGCACAGATCCTGTGCCGCGAGCGTCTGCCCGATCGAGCAGATGTCGTCCTTCTCGCCCTCCACGGTGAGCAGCGCCGTCCGGCGGATGGCCCTCGGATCGACCGGGCGTCCGCGGAACGTGAGACGGCCCCGGGCGAGCGCGAACTCCTGGAAGATCGTGCGCACCGTCTCGAGGTAGAACTCGGCCGCGAGATCGAGTACGGCAAAGTACTCGTCGTAGAACTTCTTGCGCGTCTCGGCTGCCTCGACCTCGCCCCGGGCCAGTTCGAGAAACAGCTCGCCGTGGGCATGGAGGTGGCGGTCGGGGTTCATCGCCATGAACGCGAAGAGCTGCACGAATCCCGGATAGACACGACGGCCCCTGCCCGCGAACCGGTTCGGTACGGTTGCGACGAGGTTGCGCTCGAACCAGTCGATCGGGCGACTCGTCGCCAGTTCGTTGACGCGCGTGGGATTCACGCGCGCGTCGATCGGTCCGGCCATCAGCGTCATGCTGCGCGGCTGGGCGACGTGATTCGCCTCGGCCATGATCGCGGCGGCGGCGAGCGTCGCCACGCAGGGCTGGCACACCGCGACGACGTGAGCGCCCGGCCCGAGGAACTCGAGGAACTGCACGAGGTGCTCCGTGTACTCGTCGAGGCCGAACCGTCCGTGTTCGAGCGCGACGTCCCGGGCGTTGTGCCAGTCGGTGAGGTAGACGTCGTGATCCGGCAGCAGGCCGTGCACCGTTCCGCGCAGCAGGGTCGCGAAATGGCCCGAAAGTGGTGCAACGACCAGTACGCGGGGCTGCTCCGCGGAGGTGTCCTTGCGAAAGTGCAGCAGGGTCCCGAAGGCCGTCGAGAACGCGGATTCCTCCGTCACCGCCACGTCCCTGCCGTGGACGACGGTCGTGTCGAGGCCGAATGCGGGCCGGTGATGCGTGAGGCCTGCGCGTGCGAGCATCTCGCACGCGGCTGCCACGCTCTGAAGCGGGCCGGGAAGCCACATCGCATGCAGCGGATGTCGCAGTGCTGCCACGACGGCGCCCGCAGCCGCCCGGAGGGGCAGCATCGCGTCAGCCGCCGACTGGTAGGCGGAATAGATCATGGCGCACTGGCCCTTGTCTCGGTGCTTTGCATCGTGGCGTCACGCGCGGCGCGGGCGCGCGCTTGGTCTGGTCTGTGCTCCGGTCTCCGCACGAATCGCACCAACTCCTACCGGACCGGCGTCATGGCGAAGGCAACCCTCATCATCAGCAGCAAGAATTACTCTTCCTGGTCGCTGCGTGGCTGGCTCCTGTGCCGCATGGCGGGTCTCGAGTTCGACGAGCAGGTCATGCCGAGCGACGATCCGTCGACGCGCGCGGAGCTCCTCCTGCTGTCGCCGTCCTTCCTCGTGCCGCGACTGGAGCACGAGGGTGTCCATGTCTGGGACACGCTCGCGATCGGCGAGTACCTGCACGAGATCCGGCCCGCGGCCGGGCTGTTGCCGGCCGACCGCGCCGCGCGAGCGCACTGCCGGGCGATATCCGGCGAGATGCACTCAGGCTTCGGCAACCTGCGTTCGGCCCTGCCGATGAACCTGAAGGCGCAGTACCCCGGCTTCCGGCTCTGGACCGGCGCGCAGGCGGACATCGATCGTGTCACCGAGATCTGGCGCGACTGCCTGGCGACGTATCGCGGCCCCTTTCTCTTCGGCGCACCCACCATGGCCGACGCGATGTACGCTCCCGTGTGCACGCGCTTCCGTACGTACGACGTGCAACTGGACGCGGTCTGCGCGCGCTATCGCGACACCATCCTCGGCTGGGCGCCACTCGCGGAGTGGACGGAGGCTGCCCGGAGCGAGCCCGACGAAGTCCAGGAACTGGACGCGGAGTTCTAGACACGCTAGAACACGGTCTGGCCCTTCGCATCCGATCGGGCCGACGCTCCCTTCGGGCGGGTGGCAGCCTGCACGACCGTTCCACGCCGCAGTGGTGCACGTGCGTCGGTCCCCCCGCGTGCGAGGGTCGCAGACGGTCACGCACATACACGAGGAGATTTCATGCTGCGAAGACTCGCTCGGCTCGATGCATTGCGGTTCCTGCTCGTCTCGCTGTGCCTGGTCACCGGTACCTCGCACGCGGCCGAAGGTTTCGACCGAAGGCTCAGCGAGTATGCCTATCCCTACCCCGTATCCATCTTCGCATTCGACTCCCAGCGTCAGCATCTGGAGATGGCCTACATGGACGTGGCCCCGGAGAAGCCCAATGGCGAGACCGTCCTCCTGCTGCATGGCAAGAACTTCTCGGGCGCCTACTGGGGCAGCACGATCGCGGCGCTCGTTGCGCTCGGGTACCGCGTCGTCGTTCCGGACCAGATCGGATTCGGAAAGTCCTCGAAGCCCGCGGCGTTCCAGTTCACGTTCCAGGAACTTGCGCGCCAGACGCGGCTGCTCCTGGACGCGCGGGGCGTGCATTCCGTGCACGTGGTGGGCCACTCGATGGGGGGCATGCTCGCGACCCGTTTCGCGCTCATGTATCCCGAGATAACGAGGAGCCTCTCGCTCGTGAACCCCATCGGGCTCGAGGACTGGAAGGTCAAGGTCCCCTACACGTCGGTCGACGTGCTCTACCAGCACGAGCTCGCGAAGACGCCGGAGAGCGTGAAGGCCTACATGCAGAAGGTCTACTTCGGGGGGTCGTGGAAACCCGATTACGACCCCCTGCTCGACATCGCGGTCGGCTGGCTGCGCGGGCCGGATTACCCCGCCATCGCCTGGGACTCCGCGCTCACGTACGACATGCTGTTCACGCAGCCCGTCGTCTACGAGTTCCCGGACATTCGCGTGCCGACGCTGCTCATCATCGGGCAGCGGGACCGCACGGCGCCCGGCCGGAATCTCGTGCCGCGTGAGGTGGCGGAGACCATTGGCCACTATCCGGAGCTCGGACGCGCGGCGGCACGTGCGATCCCCGGTGCGAGGCTCGTCGAACTGGACGGCGTCGGCCACGTCCCGCAGTTCGAGGCGTTCGACCGCTACATCGCGGCGCTCACGGGCTTTCTTCGTTCGCGGATCGGCCGGTGACGGTTGCCCTTCGAATGCTCTCTTCCACACACTTCCCACCGACGCCATGCCAATGATAGAGATTCACGACCGGCCGGAAACCGGCGCGACCATCCGGCTCCATCCTGCCGACAACGTCGTCGTGGCCCGTACCGACGTCGGGATCGGCACGCCGCTGACGCCGGACGGCCTCCGGTCGCGCAGCCAGGCTCCGGCCGGACACAAGTTCGCCGCCGTGACCATCGCGGCGGGGCAGCCGATCCTCAAGTACAACGTGGTGATCGGGTTCGCCGCGGCCGACATTCCCGCGGGAACGTGGGTGCACGCGCACAACATGGAGTTCCGCGAGTTCGACCGCGACTACGCCTACGGCGCCGACTTTCGAGCGGTCGAGTTCGTCCCCGACGCCGAGCGTGCCTCGTTCATGGGCATCGTCCGCGACAACGGCCAGGTCGGGACGCGCAACTTCATCGGCATCCTCTCGACGGTGAACTGCTCCGCGACCGTCGTGCACCGGATCGCGGAGTGGTTCACGCCGGAGAGACTCGCGGACTATCCCGACGTCGACGGTGTCGTGGCGTTCGCGCACGATACGGGCTGCGGCATGGAGCAGACCGGCGAGCCGATGGATCTGCTGCGCCGGACCCTGGGCGGATATGCCCGGCACGCGAACCTCGCCGGCTGCCTCGTGGTGGGGCTCGGCTGCGAACGGAACCAGATCGCCGGTCTCGTGCAGGAACAGTCCCTGGAGGAGAGTGGTCGGCTGCGCACGTTCGTGATGCAGGAGTCGGGCGGGACCCGCCGCACGATCGAGGCCGGCATCGCGGCCGTGAAGGAGATGCTGCCCGACGCGAACCGCGTGACGCGCACGCGTGTGCCCGCGAGTCACATCACCGTGGGGCTCCAGTGCGGCGGGTCCGACGGTTTTTCGTCGATCACGGCGAATCCCGCGCTCGGTGCGGCGATGGATATTCTCGTCCGTCACGGCGGTACGGCGATACTTTCGGAGACGCCCGAGATCTACGGTGTCGAGCACACGCTCACGCGTCGGGCCAGCAGCCGCGAGGTGGGGGAAAGACTCATCGAGCGCATCCGCTGGTGGAAGGACGAATACACCGTCGGCCGTGACACGCAGATCAACGGGCGCGTGAGCCCCGGCAACCAGCGGGGCGGCCTCGCGAACATCATCGAGAAATCCCTCGGGTCCTCGATGAAGGGGGGCACCGGCCCGCTCATGGCGGTCTACCGGTACGCGGAACCCGTGACCCGGAAGGGACTCGTCTTCATGGACACGCCGGGCTTCGATCCGTGTTCGGCGACCGGCCAGATCGCCGGCGGCGCGAACGTGATCGCATTCACGACGGGGCGCGGGTCCATGTTCGGGGCGAAGCCGGTCCCGTCGATCAAGCTCGCGACCAACACGCCGATGTACCGGCGCCTCGAGGAGGACATGGACGTCAACTGCGGCGAGGTGCTGGACGGCACGGCCTCGATCCGCACGATGGGACAGAAGATCTTCGAGCACATTCTCGCGGTTGCTTCCGGCACCCGCACGAAGAGCGAACTCCTCGGTCTCGGTGACCACGAGTTCGTACCCTGGAACCTCGGCGTCGTCGGCTGAACGGCGCAGCAGGGTGTCGGACGCGCGGCGCGACCCGCCGGGAGCGCCTGGCCACCAGAGAGTACGTCGGCTCAAGTAACGACTGCACCCGACGATAAGTCCGGTGTGAAACGGTTACTTCCCCTGCGTCCCGCCGTCGTGCCGACGGACCGAGCCTCCACTTCCGGAACGGATCCGGACGGACGCGTCCTGGCGGAGCGTCTCGGCATGGTGCTGCGCCACGGGACCGCGGGAGTGCTGGCAGCCATGGTCGTCGGCGCGATCTATTCAGCGGCGATCTGGGACGTCTCGGCGCCGGACACGGTGCTCGCGTGGCTCGGCGTGATGGCGGTGTCCGGCGTCTTCCGGATCATCCTGCACCGGACCTGGGCGCGTCGCCGGCGCCGGAACGGATCGGGCCGGTACTGGCCGGCGCTCGTGCTGACCGGAAGCACGTTCGCGGGCGCGTGCTGGGGGTATGCGGCAACCGCGCTGTTCCCGATCGCGCATTCGGACCGGATCCTCGCAGTGGGTTTCCTGCTGATCGGCATGCCCGCCGGAGCGCTGAGCAGCTTCGCGGCCTGGTTTCCGGCCTATGCGGGCTACGTGCTCGCGTCCGTGGGCCCGTTCGCGCTGTCCCTGTTCCTCGCCGGTGAGATGCACATGACCCTCGCGGGACTCGCTGCGACGACGTTCGCAGTCTTCATCCTTCGCGAGGGCTGGGTGACGTCCGCGACGATCCAGCGGAACATCGCGCAGCGCGTCGAAGTGGAGCGTCTGTCCCAGTCTCTCGCGGAAGCGCGGGACGCCGCGGAGACGGCGAGCCGCGCCAAGTCCGTCTTCCTCGCGAACATGAGCCACGAGCTGCGCACGCCGCTCACCGCCGTGATCGGCATGAGCGACCTGCTCGCACACGACGCGAAGGATCCGGAGATCGCGGCGCGTGCAGCCACGATCCAGCGATCCGGGCAGAACCTCCTCGAGATCATCAACGACGTCCTCGACCTGAGTCAGATCGAGGCCGGCAGGCTCGAACTGCGCCACGAGGCGTTCGACCTCACGGAGATGACCGCCGGCATCGACGAGCTCTTCCGGCCCGTGGCGCGAGCCAAGGGGCTGGCATTCACGACGAGCGTCGGGAGCGATGCCCCGCGACGACTCGAGACCGACCCCGGTCGGCTGAGACAGATCATCGTCAATCTCGTCGGCAACGCGATCAAGTTCACGGCGTCCGGCGAGGTCTGCCTGAGCGCTTCGGTCGTGCGTGTGTCCGGCGACGACGTCGTGCTCCGTTTCGAAGTTCGGGACACGGGAATCGGGATCGCCGACGCCGTGCGCGATCGTCTGTTCCAGCCCTTCAGTCAGGTACACGACGATGCCGCGAGGCAGTACGGCGGGACCGGCCTCGGCCTCAATATCAGCCGGCAGCTCGTCCATCTGCTCGGCGGGGAGATCGGTGTCACGAGCACGCCCGGTGCCGGGTCGGTCTTCTGGTTCACGATTCGTGCAAGGGCCGTTCCGCTCGCACGCGTGCGTCAGGGTGAGGCGGGTCCGGCCATGACGGATTGCGGCGAACCCGAAAGGGCGGATACGCCCGGCGTGCGCGCGCTGGTGGTGGACGACAACCCCGTCAACCTCATGCTCGCGTCGCGGATGCTCGCATCGCTCGGGTGCACGGTCGAAACGGCATCGTCCGGACAGGACGCGCTCGAGGTGCTCTCCACCCGGCGGTTCGACATCGTGTTCATGGACGGGCAGATGCCCGGCATGGATGGCATCGAAGCGACACGACGCTGGCGGGCGGCGGAGCAGCCCGGCTCGCCGCGGTTGCCGATCGTCGCACTCACCGCGAGCGCGATGGAGGGGGATCGGGAGAAGTTTCTCGCAGGCGGCATGGACGACTACGTGTCGAAGCCGTTTCGCGCGGACGATCTCCGGAAGATGCTGGAACGTCACGTCGGCCGCGCGTGCGTGCTCGTCGCGCCCGCGGGAGAACGCCGCAGCGCGTGACCGGCGCGACAGGTCAGGTCACTGCCGGCACAGGCACGGGTGCAACGCGGCGTCGAAGCAGCCAGACGACGATCGCGAGGTTCAGAAGGTTCCAGGCGACGCCGTTCACGAACGCCGCGCGGTACGAGCCCGTGAGGTCGAATATCGCCCCGGACATCCACCCGCCGAGAGCCATGCCGAACAGCGTCGCGGTAATCACGGCCCCGACGCGGGCGCCCGCTTCACGCGGAGAGAAGTACTCGCGGATGATGATGGCGTAGGACGGGACGATCCCGCCCTGGAAGAGGCCGAACATCGCCGAGATCAGGTAGAGCGACACGAGTCCGCGGAACGGCACGAACATGAGCAGGGCGAGCGCCTGCAGGCTCGAACCGAGCAGCAGCGTGCGCAGCCCGCCGATGCGGTCCGAGATCCAGCCGAACGTTAGGCGGCTCACGATTCCGAGACCCAGCATCAGGGAGAGCATCTGGGCGCCTCGAGCGGGGCCGTAGCCGAGGTCTCCGCAGTACGCGACGATGTGCACCTGCGGCATGGACATCGCGACACAGCAGCCGACGCCCGCCACGATGAGGGCTCCCTGCAGAACGACCGGCCGGACCGCGATCCTCGCCGGCTGCGACTGCGAGGGTCGGTTCGGGTCGGATTCGTCGTGCGGGGGCGGACGGCGGCGGAGTGTCCAGGCAAGCGGCGCCATGACGAGCACGCAGAAGACCCCTATGCCGAGGTAGGTCGCGCGCCAGCCCGCGGTGCCGATGAAGTGCTGCACGACGGGTGGCCAGAGCGTCCCGGCGAGGTAGTTTCCGCTCGCGACCACGGCGACCGCGATGCCGCGGCGACGCACGAACCAGTGCGACGTGTCGGCGAGCAGCGGTGCGAAGGTCGCCGAGGCACCGAATCCGACGAGAATGCCCTGGGCGAGCGCAAAGGCCGTCAGCGATTCGGCGTGGCTCGCCGTCACGAACCCGGTGCAGAGGGTGACCGAACCAAGCGCGACGGGAATCACGATGCCGAACCGGTCCGTGAGTCGTCCCATCGCGATTCCGCCGAGTCCGAAGCACACCATCGTCAGCGTGTAGGGTAGTGACGCGCCCGCGCGTGCAACGCCGAACGCGGCCTGGATCGTGGGAAGCGCGACGACGACCGCCCACATGCCCACGCCACCCGTCGTCGAGAGTGCAACCGCGGAAACCAGGCGCATCCACGCGTAGCCCGAGTCGATGCCCGCAACGGATTGCGTGGCCGAGCCGTTCATGATCACGGAAGAAGGGTGTTCCTTGAAGCGGGCAAGTGTCTCATGGCGGGTGCACGCGCGCGATCGTGGGTTATGATCGGGCGCACGACAATCGTCGGCGACCGCTGGCGAAAACCGACTTCCGGATGGCATGGCAGACGACAGAGAATGGGCATTCCCCAAGGAGCTGCGACCACGTCAGGCTGAAGTGGCGTTCGATCTGGAGGCCGCGCTCGATGCGGTCGTCACCGTGCGGTCGGAAGTGCCCGACGACGCCTTCACCGCATCGATCCTCGGAACCGAGCGAGCCGGCAACGGCGTTGTGATCGCCGACGACGGGCTCATCCTGACGATCGGATACCTCATCACCGAAGCCGAGACTCTCTGGTTGTCCACGAACGACGGACAGGTCGTCGTGGGGCATCCGCTCGCCTTCGACTTCGCAACCGGTTTCGGGCTCGTCCAGCCGCTCGGGCGACTCGAGCTTCCGGCCATGCCCATTGGTTCGTCTGCGAACTGCAGCGTGGGTGATCAGGTCTTCGTCATCGGTCATGGCGGTGCCGAGCACGCGTTGAAGGCAGAGATATTCGCGAAGCGGGAGTTCGCAGGTTACTGGGAGTACGTTCTGGACGAGGCGCTCTTCGTGACTCCCGCCCATCCGCAGTGGGGAGGGGCCGCGCTCGTGGATCACGAGGGCCGGCTCGTGGGAATCGGCTCGCTGCTCCTCGAGGAAAGCGTCGACGGGCGGAAGGTGCAGGGAAACATGTTCGTGCCGACGGACCTCTTCGGTCCCATCCGTGACGATCTCCTGCATCTCGGGCGCGTTTCGCGCCCCACCCGCCCGTGGCTCGGCATGTATACGACCGAGGCAGAAGGTCAGCTCATCGTGGCCGGCATGGCTCCGGGCGGACCGGCCGAGCGCGCGGGAATGCGGGTGGGCGACCTCGTGCTCGAGGTCGGGGGCGAGCGTGTCACGACTCTGGCGGACCTGTTCCGAAAGGTCTGGGCGACGGGACCCGCAGGGACGGAGATTCCGCTCGCGTTCGCGCGCGACGGCTCGCTGAGGCATGCCAGGATCCGGTCGGCCGACCGAGCGGATTTCCTGAAGAAGCCCCGTCTGCATTGAAACCGGCCGGCCCTGGCACGACGTGACGCGAATCGAGAGGATTCACCTCGAGGAAGACCGGATCCGCGCAGCCGTCCGCGCCTCGGGGCACGGGCACCTTCTCGTGTCCGACGAGGACCTCGAGCGGTCACTCGAACTCGCGCTGGCGCAGCGCCAGGGCCGGGACCCCGTCTGGATCTTCGGGTACGGCTCGCTCATCTGGAGCCCTCTGTTCCATTCCGTCGAGCGACGTGTCGCCCGCGTTCACGGCTATCACCGCGGCTTCTATCTCTGGTCGTTCATCAATCGAGGATCCCCCGAATCGCCCGGTCTCGTGCTCGCACTCGACCGAGGCGGTTCCTGCACGGGGGTGGCATACCGTCTGGACGAATCCGTGCTCCGCGACGAACTCGCCCTCATCTGGCGGCGGGAGATGATCATGTCGACGTACACACCGAGATGGGTCTCCGTGTCGACGGCTGGCGGCCCCGTCCGGGCGATCGCATTCGTGATCAACCGGGACAAGCCCACGTACGCGGGAAAGCTGACCGACGAGCAGATCGTCTCGGTGATGCTGCGTGCCCGCGGCCATTACGGGCCCTGCGCGGACTACCTCACGATGACCGCGGAGAGTCTGGCACGCGAAGGCCTTCCGGATCGCCACCTCGAACGCCTCGTGCGACTGATCGATGCGGTCCGGCCGGCGCCGGCGGCGAGCGTCGCGTCGGAGTGAGGTCGAGCTGGACGCCCGAAGCTCCCGTCACCTCGCGAACAGGCGCGACGGGTCGGCGAACGCCTTGAATTCGAGCGCGTTGCCACACGGGTCCAGGAAGAACATGGTCGCCTGCTCCCCCACTTCGCCCGCGAACCGGACGTGCGGCTCGATCAGGAATCTGACGCCCGCGGCCCGAAGGCGGTCGGCCAGTTCCTGCCATTCCGCCATCGGGAGGACGACACCGAAGTGCCGGACCGGGACGTCGTCACCGTCCACGCTGTTCGTGCGGGCTTGCCCGGCTTCCGCCGGTGCGAGATGCGCGACGATCTGGTGACCGTAAAGATCGAAGTCCACCCAGTCGTCGGAAGAGCGGCCCTCCGGACAGCGGAGCAGCGTTCCATAGAACCCGCGAGCTTTCTCGAGAGAGGTGACGGGGAAGGCGAGGTGAAACGGATGCGAGACGGACACGATCGTTCCTGGAAGGATGATCCCGCATTGTGAACCGGAACCGCCCCGTGTGGACGGGGGGTCCGGTTCTCGGCTGTCTTCTCAGCTCCGGACGGGTTCCGGCTTTGCCCGGGACGCTCGCGTGGACTCCGTGGTCCTCGGGTCAGGCATCCGGAACGGCTGGAGTGACTCGAAGGCCCGCGCGGCCTGCATGAGCCGCCGGTCCTCGAACTTCCTGGCGACGATCTGCATCGCGACCGGCAGGCCGTTCGGGGCGAAACCGCAGGGTACCGTGGCCGCAGGCTGCTGCGAGAGGTTGAACGGATACGTGAACGGAGACCATTCCCACCAGCGTCGCATGTGGGTGCCCGGCGGGACTTCGTGTCCCGTCGCAAATGCGGTCGTCGCGAGCTGCGGCGTCACCAGGAAATCCCACTCGGCATGCAGGTCGTTCATGCGACGTCCGAACTGCTCGCGCGCGCGCTCGAGCTTGCGGTAATCGAGCGCGCTCAGCCTCGTGCCGGGTTCCGCCAGGGCGAGCAGGGGCGGGTCGACGGCAGCGCGCTGCTGAGCAGTCATGGGCTCCACGGCGAGTGCGAGCGCCGTCGCCCAGAGCGGCTGCATGATCTCGATCGGATCCGTCAGCGACAGGTCGATTTCCTCCACGTGCGCGCCGAGCGACTCGAACCGGCGCACTGCATCATCGACCAGGGTGGCCACGTCGGGATCGACCTTCGCGTAGCCGAGTGTCCGGCTGTACGCGATCCTCGCGCCGGCGATCCCCGCATCCAGCCCGTCGAGGAAGTTCGTGCGGGGGAAGGGTGCCGCGTACCAGTCCCGCGCGTCCGGGGCCGCGATCACGGACATCATGAGCGCCGCGTCCTCGACGGTTCGGGATATGGGGCCCTGGTGCCAGAGCGTGAGCGCCGGCGAGTGGGGATGCACCGGCACGATGCCGAATGTGGGCTTGAATCCGAACAGCCCGCAGAATCCGGCAGGGATGCGGATCGACCCGCCGCCGTCCGTGGCGAGGTGCAGGGAGCCGATCCCGAGCGCTGCCGCCACGGCCGCGCCCCCACTGCTGCCGCCGGGCGTGAGGGCCGGGTTCCAGGGATTGCCGGTGATCCCGGTGAGCGGACTGTCCGTGACGCCCTTCCAGCCGAATTCCGGTGTCGTCGTCTTGCCCAGGAAGACGGCTCCGCTCTCGCGCAGCCGTGCGGGCGGAGGGCCGTCTTCGGTCCACGGCTGGTTCGGATCGATCGTCCGGGAGCCCCGGAGCGTGGGCCATCCCCTGACGAGGATGAGGTCCTTCACCGTCACGGGCAGGCCGTCGACGGGACCCAGCGGTTCGCCCCGGAACCAGCGCGCTTCGGATTCGCGCGCGGCGAGCATCGCGCCGTCCGGATCGAAGCGGACGAACGCGTTGAAGGTCGGGTTGAGCGCCTCGTAGCGCGTGATGGCGGCCAGCGTGGCCTCCACCGGAGAGATCTGCCGGTTTCTGTAGTGGGCGACGAGTTTCGTCGCAGAGAACGCGCTCACGTCCTCGGTCATCTGTCACCCCCGTGATGCGAATGATCGGGAACACGCACGGTACGCCCGGGGGCGGCCGTCGGGTGATGCCGTCAGGTCTTCCTCATGCCCGCGAGGATGTCTTCCGGCCGCATCGGCATCGACCGCACGCGGACGCCGACGGCATTGAAGATCGCATTCGCGATCGCGGGCGCCGCGACCGTCGAGGCGGGCTCGCCCACGCCGCTCGGGTGATGGCCCGATTCGATGAGTTCCACGTTTATCTCCGGCACCTCGTGAAGACGGATCGTCCGGTACGTGTCGAAGTTGTGCTGTTCGAACGAACCGTTTCTCGTGGTGAGCTTCTCGTGCAGGAACTGACTCGTTCCCCAGAGTGCGGAACCCTGAATCTGGGCCTTGATGTTTCCGGGATTCACCGCCGTTCCCATGTCCATCGCGATGGTCAGGCGTTTCACGCGGACCTGGCCCGAACCCGGATCCACCTCGACTTCGGCGACACCCGCGACCCAGGTGGGACTCTGGCGTTCCTCGGCGGACGATACGGCCACGCCCATGCCCGTGTTCGGCGCCATGCGCTTGCCCCAGCCGGCCTTGCCGGCGGCGACCCGCAGGCAGTTCGCGAGTCGCAGCGCGCCACCGACCGTCG
Organism: Betaproteobacteria bacterium; assembly: GCA_016125475.1. GTDB lineage: Bacteria > Pseudomonadota > Gammaproteobacteria > Burkholderiales. The sequence goes on along the minus strand of WGLR01000009.1, from coordinate 51,263 downwards.
CGGATTCGTAGGGGATCCACGTTCCGTCCTTGCCCCAGGGCAGGGAAATCCAGAGGTGGTCCATGTAGTAGTCGGACCCCGTGCCGGGTGAGTAGCCCGTGTTCGGAATCCCGCGGTTGCCGCCCTTTCCGTTCAGGATGTCCAGCCGGAAATCGACCGGATCGCGTCCGAGGGAGTGTGCGACCTCGTCCATGAACGACTCGACGACGAACATGTTGTACGAGTTCGATACGGTACGCAGCGCGCTCGCCTGGATCGCCCACGTCGTCCGGTCGCTGTCCCACGCGCGGACCCGATGGTTCGGGATGTCGTACCAGTGGTCGCTCCCGCCGATCGACCACTGGTCGATGTCGACCTTCTTCTTGTCCCAGGAGTCGAGCTGCAGCCAGTCGGTGCCGTACTTCTTGCCGACGTAGAACCGCGGGCCCATCCAGCCGCACGCGAGGTCGTGATTCATGCCGACCAGTTCACCGTCCTTGACCGCGGCCTTGAGCCGGTGCAGTGTCGGCGTGCGCGGGAAGCTCGTCGCGAAATTGGATTCACGCGTCTGGATGAGTTTCACGGGTCGCCCGGACTCGTGCACGCAGTAGGCTGCCGCGAGGATCTCGTCGTAGTCCTGCTTGCCACCGAAGCCACCGCCCACGAGGTACTGGTGCACGAAGATCTTCAGATCCTCGGGCTTCTTGTTCAGCACCTTGGAGAGGTACGCGCTCAGGGTCATGCGCGCGAAGGACGTGCTCTGCGTGCCGACGTACACGTGCCACTCGTCGTTCGCGTACTGCACCGTGGCGTTGAGCGGTTCCATCGTGGCGTGCACGACGCTGTCCGTCGTGTATTCCATCTCGAGGACCTTGTCCGCTTCCGCGAGCGCCTGATCCACGTCACCCTCGAGCACCCAGTTCGCGCCGGCGTCGACGTTCTTCACGAGTTCGCTGAACTCTTCCATCATGTCGGAGGTGCTGAGGCTGCCGTAGGGACCTGGGTCGTAACTCACCTTGAGCGCGGAGGCCGCCTTCATCGCCGCGGGGAATTTTTCGGCGAGGGCCACCACCCATCCCGTGCACTTGCCCATGGCATCGTTGATCGTCACGGCCTTCACGAAACCCGGAATCTTGCGTGCCTCGCTGTCGTCGACGCTGAGGACCTTCGATCCGTAGCGCGAACGCGGAATCACGAGCGCGCCGTAGAGCATGTTCGGCAGGAACATGTCGATGCCGTACTTGGCCTGTCCGCAGGTCTTGGCCGGGATGTCCAGCGCCGGAATCGACTTGCCGATGATCTTGTAGGCGCTGCGAGGCTTGACCGGGATCTTCCGGAAGTCGTCGGGATAGGAGAACTTCCGGTCGATACGGACCTTCTGCAGGATTTCGCCATAGGAGATGGAGCGTCCGGAGGCCGGGTGGATCACGTGGCTGTTCGCCGCATGGCAGTCCGATGCGCGCGCGCCGAGAAGGCCGGAGCCGGCTTCGATCAGCGCGATGCGGCCGGCCGCACCGGCGCGCGAGATCCTGTCGAACTCCGTCGTGACGCTTCCGCTGTTCACCGTGTACGCGAGCCCGTAGATCGCGAAGTTGTCGACGGATTCGAGCGGTGAATCCAGGCGCACGTCGTCCCAGTTCACCTCGAGTTCGTCGGCGATGACCTGCGCGAGTCCCGTGCCGATGTGCTGCCCCATTTCCGCCTTCACGATGTGCATCGTCGTGCGGCCGTCGGGCGTGATCGTGAACCATATGGACGGCGTGAACGCGGGGGTGCCCATCGCTGCTTCCGCGTCCGTGCTGCGCAGTAGACCCGGTACGCCGATGCTCAGGAACCCGCCGGCCGCGAGCATCGACGACCGGACGAAGAATTCGCGACGGCCGGGTCTGGCCGGGGCCGCGCTGTCCGTGCTGCGGGCGGGACGCTTAGACATTTGAGGAATCCTCCTTCATGAGTTCGGCAGCCCGTGCGACCGCGTCGGGGATGCGACCGTAGGTGGCGCACCGGCAGAGGTTCCCGTTCATGGCATCGACGATCTGCTCGTGCGAGGGGGTCGGATTGCGTGCGAGGAACGCGGCGGCCTGCATGATCTGGCCCGACTGACAGTATCCGCACTGCGGGACCTGATGCTCGATCCAGGCCTTCTGCACGGGATGGGCATTCGCGGGATGCAGACCTTCGATCGTCGTGATGAGCGCATCGCCCGAAACGTCGCCGAGCGGCATCCGGCACGAGCGCACGGCTTCGCCATTGATGTGAACCGTGCAGGAGCCACACAGTCCGACACCGCACCCGTACTTGGTTCCGGTGAGGCGCAGGTCTTCCCGGATCACCCACAGGAGCGGGGTGTCGGGCGGGGAGTCGGTGAAGTAACTCTGGCCGTTGATGGTCAGTTCTGCCATGGCTGCATCTCTCCTTCTTGGATAGGCACTTCGCATAAGCAGGTCGTCGTTGCGTCCGGACATTCATGGAGAGGGGCGACGACGGTGAATTTCCGCCCGGGCAGTATGGATGGGTGGTGCCCTGTCCGGCATCGGGCAGAGGGGGGGCTCGGGCGTCGCCACCAAGGGGGAGTTCCATCCCCCCCAAAAGGGGGAGAAAGTCCGCGCACCGGTCTGACGCCGTAGCGATTGCTTCCATTAATACGAATCGTTATCATTTGCGTTCTTGGGAGGTCTGGCGGCAGCCGCGCAGACCGTCCCTGTCGAACCATCACGCCGCCGGCCGCTTCGGGGCCTGCACCACAAGAGGGGAACAACGCCGTGAAAAGACTGGCTGCCGCAATCGCCGCCGCAAGTGTTCTCGCCGCCACCTGCGCGAGCGCCGATGAATCCGTCGAGAGTCGGCTCGAGACACTCACGAAGGAGATCGAGCAACTCAAGGCTCAGGTCGGCAAATCGCAGGGGGCCCGCGAGGATTCCGGGAAATCCGGCTCGTACGGGGAGTTCCAGAGTGCGGCCGAGCGTGCCGAGACCGAGCAGACCGCGATCGGGGGCTACGGCGAGTTCAACTACAACAACTATCGCGACGGGACGGTCCGCGATCGGGCGGATCTCCGCCGGTTCGTGCTGTTCTTCGGTCACAAGTTCAGCGAGAGGCTCCGCCTGTATTCGGAGCTCGAAGTCGAGCACGCGTTCGTCGAGGGCAACGAGGCCAGCGGCGAGGTGGCGATGGAGCAGGCGTTCCTTCAGTACCAGCTGGCGGAGTGGGCGAACCTTCGTGCCGGTCTCATGCTGATCCCGTCCGGCATCCTCAACGAGTACCACGAACCGCCCACCTTCTACGGCGTCGAGCGCAACGAAGTCGAGACCCGGATCATCCCGTCCACGTGGCGCGAACTCGGGTTCGCGCTCCAGGGGCACGTCCTCGACGGGCTGGAGTACAACACGGGGCTCGTGACCTCTCCCGACGCGAGCCACTTCACGAACGCGTCGGCGGGATTCCGGAGCATGCGCACGGCAGGCGGGCAGGCGACTGCCAACGACTTCGCCTACTACCTCGCGCTCAACTACCGCGGCGTACCGGGTCTGCTCGTCGGCGGCAGCGTCTACACCGGGAACACCGCCCACGACGGCCAGGGGACGGGTGCGAACGCAGTCGCCCTCGCCGGAGTGAGCGCTCGTCTGACGCTCTGGGAGGCGCACACGCGATTCTCCGCGGGTGGCTTCGACCTGCGCGCGCTCTATGCGAAGGGATCGCTGGGAGACACGGCGGCGATCAACAGCGCGGCCGGTCTCGCGGCGGGATCGAACAGCGCGGCGCCCGAGTCGTTCTACGGCTGGTACGTCGAAGCCGCCTACCACGCTTACAAGAAAGGGGACCTCGATGTCGCGCCGTTCGTGCGCTACGCGCGCTACGACACGCAGGAGAGCGTGGCGCCGGGCTTCACGATCGACCCGCTCAACAACGAGAAGGTCACGACAGTCGGTCTGAGCTTCAAGGTACATCCGCAGGTCGTCTTCAAGGTGGACTACCAGAACTTCAGGACGGACGACAAGAAGGATCGGGTCAACGTGGGCGTGGGTTACATGTTCTGACCTCGTTGCGGGCGCGGAGGTGGCCGTCATGCCGTCTCTCCGCGCCCGGTATGCGCGTCAGAACCTGACGAGACCGCGGCGTGCGGCAAGGGCGACCGCCTCGGCGCGGCTGGTCACGTCGAGCTTCGTGAAGAGGCTCTTGAGATGGCTCTTCACGGTACTTTCGCCGATCGCGAGCGCCTGCGCGATGCCCTTGTTGCTCTTGCCCTGCGCGAGCAGGTCCAGGATCTCGATCTCCCGGGGCGTCAGCGGGTCTTCCTGCACGCGCAGCGCGATCTTCGAGGCGATCTTCGGCGGCAGGTATACCTCGCCGTGGTGCACGGCACGAATGCACTCGAACAGTTCCTCCGGCTGCACGTCCTTGAGCACGAAGGCCATCGCTCCCGCCCGCAGACCCGCGTAGACGTCTTCGTCGTGGTCGAACGTCGTGAGCACGATGATCGCGGCCTTCGGGTCCTCCGCGCGGATCTCGCGGATCGCTTCCACGCCGCCCATTTCCGGCATGCGCAGGTCCATGAGCACGACGTCGGGACGTTCGGTACGCCACTTGGCCACGGCTTCCACGCCATTGCCCGCCTCCCCCACGACCGTCATCCGTTCCTCGAGATTGATGATCGTGACGAGTCCCTTGCGAACGAGCGCCTGATCGTCCGCGATGAGCAGCCGGATCGATCCCGAACCGGCGTCGTGGGTGGCGCCGGCCGGCCGGACGTCGCGGGTCGTGAGTGCCATCAGGTTCTGCCCTCGGCGGGAGCGCTCACGAAAGCGTGAACGACCGTGCCCCGACCGCGCTCGCTCCGAATCGTCAGCACGGCCTCCGCGCTGCGCGCCCGCTCGCGCATTCCGAGCAGGCCGAACCCCTCGTGCCGGGCTTCCGCATCGAATCCGACGCCGTCGTCCGCTATCGTGAGTGCCACGCCCGCCGGGTCGTAGACGAGTCGCAGCGTGACTTCGCCCGCGTGCGCGTGTCTCATCACGTTCGTGATGGCCTCCTGCGCAATGCGCCAGAGCTCGACGGTCACGTGCGGGGGAAGCAGGCGGGGCTCACCGGTCACGGCGAAGCGCGCGTTGAGGGTGCCGGTCGTACCCGTGCGCCGGACCAGGCCCTCGATGAGCGGAGCCAGTTCGACGGGCTCTTGCGTGTCCGGGCGCAACGCGCGCACCGACGTGCGTGCCTCCTGCAGACCGGTCTGGGCGAGCTCGCGTGCGTGGTCGATGTGTGTCAGCGCGGAGTCGGTGCCGTCCTTGCGCAGCGCGCGCGTCGCGGCCTCCAGGTTCACCACGACGCCCGTCAGGGCCTGCGCGATCGTGTCGTGGATGTCGCGGGCGATGCGGTTGCGCTCCTCGTGGAGGGCGGCCTGCCGGATCCTCTCGTTCAACCGTGCCATCTGGATCGCCAGCGTCGCCTGCCCGGCGAGCGCCTCCGCGATCCGCAGCTTCCGGTGCATTTCCTTGGGATCGGGCCGATTCGACCGGAGGCAGATCCAGCCGACGAGTTCGCCGCCGAACTTCATCGGGACGGTGAGCAGGGCATGCACGCCGAGCGACGCGATGTAGGCACGGTTTTCCTCCGGCATGCCCGCGACTTCGTGGAGGAGCGTGTAGGTTTCGGCGCGTTCGTCCGGGAACGTCGAGCGGGGGCCGCCCCCGGCCGGGAGTTTCCGCCGGGCGGCCGGGTGCCGGGACACGGTGCCGTCCACGATCGCGCCGTCGATGTACTCGAGGTGCAGTCGTGCCGCGCCGCCGTCGTCCTCGGGAAACCAGAGGGTTCCGCCCACGGCACCCATCTGGTCGACCGTAGCCTTCAGCACGTGGCCGAGGAAGACGTCGAGGTTCGCTCCCACGGCAAGCATCTCGAGGGAGTGGATCAGCATTTCCGACTGGCCGCGCGCGAGTTCCTCGGCGAGCCGGCGCTGGGTGACCTCCTGTTCGAGCAGGACATTGGCCTGCTGCAGCCGCCACGCGCGCTCTTCCGCTGCGGCTCGCTTGCGCTTCGCGTGCTGCAGCTCGTGCATCACGATTCCCGCGTCGGCGATCGGGGATGCGGGGCCGCGGATCTGAGAGGTGGTCACGGGTGGATCCTCCTGCGTCGAACGGAGTGTACGGGCTGTCACTGCACGTGGCGCGCCACGACCCGACGCGACGCCTTCATGCTGCGACGAATGGGCCGGTCTTCGCAAGAGGGCCGTCCACGGCGGTGCGCCGACGTCGTAGACTTGCACCATCGCGGACCAGGGAGACGAGAAAATGGATGCTGCACGTCAGGCCGAACTGCTCGCGCTGGCCGGTCGTTATCTGGCGGGAGGCGGGACCGGGCTCTTCCTGCTGCCACCGGAGCTCAACCTGGTCGTCGCACGTGGCGAAGGCAGCAGGATCTGGGACGTTGCCGGCCGGGAATACCTCGACTACCACCTGAGTTCGGGACCGATACTGCTCGGCCACGCCCACCCCGCCGTCACGCGCGCCGTGGAAGAGCAGCTTTCCAAGGGGACGACCTACTTCTTCCTGAATGAACCGGAGATCCTGCTCGGGCAGCGGCTCGTCGAGGCGATTCCGTGTGCCGACGTGGTTCACTACACCGGATCCGGCACGGAAGCGACCTTCTACGCGCTGCGCGTCGCGCGTGCGTGGACGCGGCGCGACAAGGTGCTGAAGTTCGAGGGCGCCTGGCACGGGATGCACGACTACAACCTCTGGGGGACCGTGCCCGCGCGCGCTTCGGACTACCCGCGGGCGGCGCCGGACTCGGTCGGCGTGCCCGCGCAGACCGGCGACACCGTGCTGGTCACGCCGTTCAACGAGACCGAGCAGGCGGTGGCGATGATCGAGCGGCATGCGCACGAGCTCGCCGCCGTGATCGTCGAGCCTCTGCAGCGTGTGCTCCAGCCCGAGCCGGGGTTTCTCGAAGCCCTGCGCGAGGTCACGCGCAGGCACGGGATCGTGCTCGTGTTCGACGAGATCGTGACGGGATTCCGCATCGCGTGGGGCGGCGCTCAGGAGCGCTACGGTGTCCGGCCGGACATCGCGTGCTACGGCAAGGCCGTGAGCGGCGGATTTCCGCTCGCCGTCATGGCGGGAGATGCCGAGATCATGTCGGTGCTCGATGCGCGCAATCGTCCGAAGTCCGACGTCGTCTGGGCGACGAACACGCTCAATGGCAATCCGGTGTGTGCGGCGGCGGGCCTCGCGGCGCTCGATGCCCTCTCGGCACCTGGCGTATACGATCATCTCGGACGTGTCGGGTCCCGCCTGCGCGCAGGCATCGTCGAGGCCGGGACGCGCCACGGGTTCGACGTGCAGGCACCCGGCGAGGACGCCGTGTTCGGCATCAGGTTCACGTCCCGCAAGCCTCTGCGTACGTGGATGGACCTGACCACCGCGGACAAGGACCTCGGCTGGCGCTGGGCGATCGAGCTCATGAAACGGGGGCTGCTCGTGAACCCGAACGAGAAGTTCTACATCTCGATCCAGCACACGGACGCGGACGTGGATCGCACGCTCGACATCGTCGACGAGGCCTTCCACGCGCTGCGCGGCGGGACATGACGGCGGCCCGACCGCATCGTTCGTCTCGCGGTGGTACCGGCGAAGAGTTCCGCGACGACACGCGCACGGTCGGGGCTCGTTCGCTGCCGAGGGACGTCCTGGCGCGATTCACGGCGCTGGACGACAGGCGTTCACTGGCGGCGCTCGCGAAGACGGCCGGTATCGCGGCCTGTGCCATCGTCGTCGCGGCACGTGTCTGGGAGCCGTGGATCGTCATCCCGGCCATCTTCGTGATCGCCGCGCAGCAGCACGCGATGTTCGTGCTCGCACACGACGCGGCCCACTATCGCCTGTTCGCGAATCGACGTCTCAACGATTTCGCCGGCCGCGTCATGGGATCGATCGCGGGCATCTCGATGTGCGCGTATCGCGTGATCCACCGGTTGCACCACAACCACCTGTACGGGCAGCAGGACCCCGACATCGCCCTGCACGGTGGCTACCCGCGCGGCCGGGCCTATCTGCTGCGGAAGCTGGCGGCAGATCTCACGGGGCTGACGGCCTGGAAGACCTATCGGTATTTCTTCGGGGCTCCGGCCGTCAATGCCGCGACGAGCACGCGCCAGCGCCCGCTCGACGACACTGCACCGGCTCTGCGTCAGGCCGCCCTGCGGGACCGTCGGGGCGTGCTCATCACCCAGGCACTGCTGCCAGTCGTGTTCCTCGTGGCGGGTGGGCCGGAAGGGCTCGTCCGCTATGCGGTGCTGTGGCTGCTGCCACTCGCCACGGTTCTCCAGGCGATCCTGCGACTACGGGCGATCGCCGAGCACGGCGCTCCCGCGAGTCTGGATTCCCCGCTGCGCGCCGCCCGGACGAACCTGCCGGGCCCGTTCACGGCGTTCTTTCTGTTTCCGCACCACGTGAACTACCACGTCGAGCACCATCTGTATCCCGCAGTGCCCCATTACAGGCTGCCGGCGCTGCATGGCGAGCTTGCGAGTCGTGGCATGCTCGACGGTGCAGAAGTGCGGTCGTTCCGGGAGACGTGGCAGCGCATCTACGCCGAGCGCAGTGCGGCAGAACCGGTGCTATGACTGCTCGAAGTCGATCCGCTCGTCGACGGGCAATCCCCGGAGTTCGCGCCTCAGGCAGTCGAGTCCCATCTCGGTAGCGCCGAGACGGATCCACTCGCGACCGCCGAGCAGGCGGCTTCGACGGGTTGCCACGTGCTCCCCTGCGGCGATCGCGAGGCAGATCGTGCCGCCGAATTCGACGCGGTCGTCACCGTCGTCCAGCGCGACCAGCACCACGAGCGCGTGCGTGGCGCCGGACGCACGCCGGGCGGCTTCCGCCACGGCTCCTGCGACGTCCGGCGTGAGTTCCGTGCCCGGGTCGATGTCGAGGCCGACGGCGGCGCCGATCTCGCCGAGTTCGCGTGCGACCACACCACGCCGGAACACCGTCTCGGCCCCCGGGAGCGGGGCAAGGCGCGAGGCGATCGCCCCGCCCGTGAACATTTCCACGATCGCGAGCGTCGCACCGGACTGCGTCAGTGCCTCCAGCACCACGCCCTCGAGCTTCTGGTCGTCCTCGGCGAGGATGAAGTTGCCGAGCCGCGCCCGAACCTCGCGTTCGGCAGGGGCGAGCTTGTTTCGCACGTCGTCCATGCTCGTGCCGCGGACATGCAGCTTCGTCTCGAGCTGGGGGTAGTGCGCCCGGAATCCGAGCTTGAGGCTTCCGTCGGCTACGAGCGATTCGAGGCCGGCGAGCATGCTGTCGACGTGGGACTCCCCGAGCCCGAAAGAATGGAAACGCTTGAGGCGTGTCGTCGCGGGCTCGCCCGCACGTTCGAGCAGTCGGGGCACGACCTGCTCCGCAAGCATGCGGTGGAGTTCGCGGGGCACGCCGGGCGTGAAGAAGAAGCGCGCCCGGCCGATGTCGATCGCGAAACCGCACGCCGTGCCGATCGGGTTGTCGAGAAGCTCGGCACCGGCCGGCAGCATCGCCTGTTTCCGGTTGCTCGCCGGCATCACGCGCGCGCGCTTTCGGAAGTAGGATTCCATCCGCACGAACCATTCCTCGCTGAAGGCGAGTTCGACTCCCGCCGCACGCGCGGCCATCTCCTGGGACAGATCGTCGACCGTGGGGCCGAGCCCTCCGTTCACGACGACTGCGTCGGCGCGACCCGCCGCGAGGCGGAATGCCTCGAGGAGGGTCTCGCGGTCGTCTCCGACCGTGGTGCCCCAGCGGACATCGAGCCCCAGATCGCCCAGGGTCTGGCTGATATGGCTGAAGTTGGTGTTGACGGTGGCGCCCGTGAGAACTTCGTCGCCCGTGCAGATGATCTCGATTCGCATGGCGACGTAGCCTACCATCCGCCGGCCGTGTTGTGCGGGCACCGAGGGAGGGGGGCAGCGGACTGCGTGCCGGTCGGGCGTCCCGGGGAAACGGACAAGGCCGATGTCTGCGAGAATGCCGGACGAAGGTCCCGGGCGCCGGAAGCGATCGGGCGACTGCGGCGTGTAATGCCTCGGCGGACGGCCAGGCTGCTTCGGAGCATGAAGCGAATGTCCGATCGCCGGGTGATGAGTCCGGCCGTAGCCGCGAACGCGCGATGTGCCGGGAATGTCAGACCTGCAGGTGGATCCCGTCTCCTGTCAGTACCTGCGCTCACCGTCACGCACTGCCATGAACCACGACAAGCTTTCGCAGACCGTATCCCGTACCCGCCGTCACGGCCTCGGCGAACTCCTGTGGCGCAGCGCCAGGCGCACTCCGCACAAGCGCGCCCTGGCCTACCGGGACCGGCGGTGGACGTACGAGCAGCTCGACGCTGCCGTGAACCGGGTCGCGCAGAGCCTGCTCGCGCGAGGCGTCGCCAAGGGGGATCGCGTCGCCCTGCTCTCGCACAACAACGACGCCTTCGTCCTCGTGCACTTCGCCGTCGCGCGCCTCGGTGCGATCCTCGTGCCGATCAACTTCATGCTGAAGGGTCCGGAGGTCGCCTACATACTCGAGCACTCGGGGGCGATCGGACTCGTCGTGGAGGACGCACTGCACACGGTGGCCGACGAGGCGCTTTCGCTCGTACCGCCAGTCGTGCGCGTGAAGGTGGTCATCCCCGAGCGCGGACTGCGCGTGCCTGCCGGATGGGAGACTACCGACGACTGGGTTACCGTCGAGGGGCCGGATTTCTCCCCCGGCGACGTCGACGTCGCGGACGACGAGCCGGCCCAGATCCTCTACACGAGCGGCACGGAATCGAGACCCAAGGGGGCCACGCTGTCCGCGCGGAACTTCATCGCCCAGTACGTGAGCTGCATCGTCGACGGCGAAATGAGCGAGGACGACGTCGAGGTCCACGCACTGCCCCTGTTCCACTGCGCCCAGCTGCACTGCTTCCTGATGCCGGGTCTGTACCTCGGAGCGACGAACATCCTGCTGCCGGGTGCGGATGCGGCCACGATGCTGGCGACGATCGAGGCGGAACGGGCGACCAAGCTCTTCTGCCCCCCGACGGTCTGGATCAGTCTCCTGAGGCACGCGGATTTCGACCGACGGGACCTGTCTTCGCTGCGGAAGGGTTACTACGGCGCGTCGATCATGCCGATGGAGGTCGTTCGCGAACTCGGAGAGCGACTCCCGCGGATGAGACTCTTCAACTTCTACGGCCAGACCGAGATGTCGCCGCTCGCGACCGTGCTCAAGCCCGAAGACCAGGTGCGGAAGCTCGGCTCGGCAGGGCGCGCATGCATCAACGTCGAAACGCGCGTGGTCGACGACGACGACAGGCCTCTGCCACCGGGTGCGACGGGAGAGATCGTGCATCGCGGTCCGCACGTCATGCTCGGTTACTGGCACGACCCAGACAAGACGGCGGAAGCCTTTCGCAACGGCTGGTTCCACAGCGGCGACCTGGGGGTGATGGACGCGGACGGATATCTGCGGGTCGTCGACCGGAAGAAGGACATGATCAAGACCGGTGGCGAGAACGTCGCGAGCCGCGAGGTGGAGGAAGTGCTGTATCAGCACGCCTCCGTCGCCGAAGCGGCGGTCTTCGGCCTGCCGCATCCGCAGTGGATCGAGGCGGTGACGGCCGCGGTGGTCAGGCGGGCCGGACACGACGTCGACGAGGCGAGTCTCATCGAGCACTGCCGCGAGCGGCTCGCGCACTTCAAGGCTCCCAAGCGCGTGATGTTCGTCGAAGCGTTGCCGAAGAATGCGAGCGGCAAGATCCTCAAGCGGGAATTGCGCATACGCATTGCGGACGAGGCATCGGACTGAATCTCCGGGTCCGCGCGGGGTACGGCGACGCAAGCCTGTCGATTCCCGTCACGCGCCGTACAATCCGCCGTCTACGGGCACCGATCCACGGTGCGGGACCCAGTCGAGACGAGAGGGGATGAGTCGTGAGCATGCACAACAGAGTGGCGATCGTGACGGGTGCGGGAACGGGTATCGGCAAGGCGGCCGCCGTCACGCTGCTGAAGGATGGGTACAGGGTTGCTTTCGCCGGTCGCCGGCGCGAGCCGCTCGATCAGGCGATCGCGGAGTCCGGCATCAACGCGGACCGTGCGCTGGCCGTGCCTACCGATGTCGCCAGTCCCGATTCGGTGAAGGCACTGTTCGCCAGAGTGAAGGAGACCTGGGGGCGCCTCGACGTGCTCTTCAACAACGCGGGTGTCGGCGCACCGGCCGTGCCGATGGAAGAACTCACCTTCGAGCAATGGAAGAGCGTGGTCGACATCAACCTCACGGGCGCCTTCCTGTGCACCCAGGAGGCGATCAGGATCATGAAGGATCAGGATCCGCAGGGTGGACGCATCATCAACAACGGATCGATCTCCGCGCGCGCACCGCGACCGAATTCGGCACCCTACACGTCCACGAAGCACGCGATCACGGGGCTCACGAAGTCCACGTCGCTCGACGGGCGCCGGTACAACATCGCCTGCGGTCAGATCGACATCGGCAACGCGGCCACCGAGATGGCCGCGCGCATGGCCAAGGGCGTGCCCCAGGCGAACGGGGAGGTCGCGGTCGAACCCCTCATGGATGTGCAGCACGTCGGTGATGCAGTCCTGCACATGGCGAACCTTCCGCTCGAGACGAACGTGCAGTTCATGACGATCATGGCGACCAAGATGCCGTTCGTCGGTCGCGGCTGACCGGGCACTGCGGGCGCGGGATGGCCATCCGGGTCGCCATGCCGACGGGCGACCCCGTCGTGAAGTTCGACGTGCTGCCGCCGCTGTCGCTGTACGTGCACATACCGTGGTGCATCCGGAAGTGCCCGTACTGCGATTTCAACTCGCACGAGATGCGCGGCGAGATTCCGGAGACCCGTTACGTCGAGGCGCTCGTCGCGGATCTCGAACGCAGCGTCCCAGCCATCTGGGGGCGTACCGTCCACACGATATTCTTCGGGGGCGGTACGCCCAGCCTGTTCTCGCCCGAGGCTCTCGCGAGCCTGCTGTCGCGTGTGCGCGCGCTCGTTCCGGTCGCGGTCGACGCGGAGATCACCCTGGAGGCAAATCCCGGAACGTTCGAGCAGTCGCGGTTTGCCGAGTTTCGCGCCGCGGGAATCAACCGGCTCTCGGTGGGCATCCAGAGTTTCTCGGCTCCGCGCCTGAAGGCCATCGGCCGCGTTCACGATGACCGGGAAGCCCGGAAGGCCGTCGAGATCGCAGCGGCCTGTTTCGACAACTTCAATCTGGATCTCATGTATGCGCTTCCGGGCCAGAGCCTGGACGGGGCGCTCGAAGACGTCTCGCAGGCGGTCAGGAGCGGTGCCACGCACGTGTCGGCCTATCACCTCACGATCGAGCCCAACACCTATTTCCACCGCTATCCACCGTCACTTCCCGACGACGACGAAAGTGCCCGCATGCAGGAGGCGATCGAAGCGCACCTGGCGCAGGAGGGGTTCGAGAACTACGAGACGTCCGCGTTCGCGCGCCCTGGACGAGAGTGTGTGCACAACCTCAACTACTGGACGTTCGGTGACTACCTCGGCATCGGCGCCGGCGCCCACGGCAAGCTGTCGTTCCGGGATCGCGTGGTGCGCCAGGTACGATGCCGGCACCCCCGGGAGTACATGGCGAGAGCCGGACAGGACGGGGCGATCCTCTCGGAGACCGACGTCCCGCCGAGTGATCTGCCGTTCGAGTTCATGATGAACGCGTTGCGGCTCGGAGGCGGGTTCCCGCTCGGCCTGTTCGAGGCTCGCACGGGACTGGCGCTGCAGCACGTGCTGGATGGTCTCGGGCGCGCCGAAGCCGAGGGATTCATCGAGCGCGACCACGCGTCCGTGCGGCCGACCCTGCGCGGCCGACGGTTCCTGAACGATCTCCTGCAGGTATTCCTGCCCTGATCTTCCCGGCGAATCGCTAGTCCGAAGCGCGTCGCCGGAACACCAGATCGCGGACTTCGTGTCCGAGCCGGATGCCGCGCTGCTCGAACTTCGTCTCTGGGCGCCACGCGGGCTTCTGCGCAAACCCGCCCGTCGTGTTCTCGAGGCGCGGTTCGGCCTCGAGTACTTCGAGCATCTGTTCCGCGTATTCGACCCAGTCCGTCGCGAGGTGGATGTAACCGCCGGGCTTCAGTCTGGACGCTGCCAGTAGGACGAACGCAGGCTGGACGAGGCGGCGCTTGTGGTGGCGCTTCTTGGGCCAGGGGTCCGGGAAGTAGACGTGGATCCCGTCGAGGGAACCCTCCGGAATCATGTGCGTGAAGACCTCGACCGCGTCGTGCTGGATCACCCGCACGTTCGACAGGCCGCCCGCTGCCACGAGCTTGAGCAGGTTGCCGACGCCGGGCGTGTGGACCTCCACCCCGATGAAGTCCATCTCCGGATGATTGGTCGCGATGGCAGCGGTCGTCTCTCCCATCCCGAATCCGATCTCGATCACGCGTGGGGCATCCCTGCCGAAGACTCGCGGCAGGTCCAGCAGCGCTGTCGCGTACGGGATTCCGTACCTGGGCAGCAGTGTATCGACGGCCCGGCGCTGAGCGGTCGACGTGCGGCTCTGTCGCAGCACGAAGCTGCGAACCGGCCTCGTGGCGAGCTCGTTCGACATCCGGCGTTCGGGGATCAGGCCGCGCGGGGAGCCATGACGCCGCTCTCGGGCGAACTGGCCGTTGCCTGATACGCCTTCTTCGGCATCCGGCCGGCAAGGAACGCTTCACGACCGGCCTCCACGGCCTTGCGCATGGCGGAGGCCATCAGTACCGGGTCCTTCGCTGCCGCGATGGCAGTGTTCATGAGGATCCCGTCACAGCCGAGTTCCATGGCGATCGCGGCGTCCGAGGCCGTACCGACACCCGCGTCGACGAGGACCGGCACCTTTGCCTGATCGATGATGATCTGCAGATTCCACGGATTCAGGATGCCCATTCCGGAACCGATCAACGACGCCAGAGGCATGACAGCCACGCAGCCGAGGTCCTCGAGCTGTCGTGCCACGATGGGATCGTCGGACGTGTAGACCATGACGTCGAAACCGTCCGAAACGAGCGTCTTGGCCGCCGCGAGCGTCTCCATGACGTTCGGGTACAGGGTCTTGGGGTCTCCGAGCACCTCGAGCTTCACGAGGTTGTGTCCGTCGAGCAGCTCGCGAGCGAGCCGAAGGGTTCTTACCGCCTCCGCGGCCGAGTAGCAGCCGGCCGTGTTGGGAAGGATGGTGAACTCGGAAGGAGGGATGTACTCGAGAAGACTCGGCTCGCCGGGGGTCTGCCCGATGTTCGTGCGGCGGATCGCGACCGTGACGATCTCGGCACCGCTCGCGACGATCGCGGCGCGGGTCTCCTCGAAATCCCGGTACTTGCCCGTTCCCACGAGCAATCTTGAGGTGAAGGTGCGTGTTCCGATGGTCAGTTGCTGATGCATGGGGATACCCTGATTAACCGCCTCCGACGGCGGCGACGATCTCGATCGTGTCGCCATCATGGATGAGTTCCTCCCCGTGTTGTCCGCGGGGAACGATTTCGCCATTGCGCTCCAGGGCCACGCGCCGGTCGCCGAGGCTCATGCGCTCCAGGAGCGCGCGGATCGTGACCGGGGTGTCGAACTGGAGGGTCTGGCCATTGACCGAGACTGAAATCATGTTTCCTGGAACCCTTGTTGCTGACAGTCGCCCTGAAGGAGGATTAAAGTATACGCGGCGTCGCTGTCGTGGCGGGTGAGCGCGAAAACAGTCCTTCCGGACAACACGTTATGGCGCGCACGACCGCGCAGGGAATGGTGCAGGGACATGTCGACATTTGTTACGCCTATGCGAACTCACGGCTGGTGGATGATCTGGGTGTTTCTGGCTCTGGTCTGGACGATCCCGCTTTGCGCGGGCGTCCTGTGGATACTCACGTACCAGCCGAGCCCGGCGTCGCAGACGGCTGAAACCGTCTTCCACGCCATGGTCCTGTGCATCTTCGCGATGGCCATTTCGTCGGACGTGAATCTGTGGGTCTATCTCTGGAGAAAGCGTTCGTCTCGTTCCACGCGCTGGCTCTCCAAGGGTTTCGTCTGGTCGATCCTTCTTACCGTCTTTGCCGTTCTGTGGCTCAAATTCCTGTTCATGGCCATCTATGACGAATTCTCGGAGCACGGCGCGTTCATCGGCTGGTTCGGCTACGCACTCATTCTCGTCGCGATGGTGTCTTTCAATCTCGCGGTCTTCTGGCGGCGAACGCACATGAGGCGGCGCCGGCATCACTCCAAACGGCCCAAGACCCTGCCGGAGGCGTGAGCGGGCGCGCGGTCATCGTTCCCCGCAGGCACGAGGCCGGCCGAGCCGCTCGACTTCCGGTCACGCAACGCGCGGGATTCGTCGTAGAATCCGCGCGGTGCGGGTGTAGTTCAATGGTAGAACGAAAGCTTCCCAAGCTTTAGACGTGGGTTCGATTCCCATCACCCGCTCCAATCCCGTAGTTTGACGGCGGTTGCCGAACGCTCCCCCAGTGACCGACGACGTCCCCGGTTTGATCCCGGCCCTCGCCGGTGCGTCCGCGTGCGCCGCTGCAGCGTCATCAGCGTAGGGGGACGACCCGAGGCACGGCTGTCACGCTGGCCTGGCGCCGGTGTCTCCTTTACGGGAGGACTGCGATGTCCGGGATCGGCGTGCAGTTCGCGACCTCGGGAAAGGAAAGAAAAAAGGCGCCGGGCAAGCCGGCGCCTTCCTTCGCCGTGTGCCGGGATCGTCGCCCGGCGATCGATCCTACGCCAGCGCAAGAACCTCTTTCGGCGCTCGACGCTTGCCTGCGAATGCGGCGAGGCAGGCCATCCCGAGTAGCGCGAGTGCGCCGGGCTCCGCCACGCCCGGCCGCTCGAGCTGACCGATGAAGATCTGCTCGTAGCCGTTGTTGAGGTTCTTGTTCCATGTCACACCGTCGCCGTCGCAGATCGCCGCCGTCGGATCCGTTCCGAACAGGGTCGGGTCACAGCCCATCCGCACGTCCAGGTGAAGCACGTAGTTCGACAGCGTGCCGGCGGCGCTGCTGATGAGGGAGTCCATCAGTGCATTGAGTTCCGGGACGACCACTGCGTAGGTAGCGTTGTTGGCGCCCAGGTTGTGATTGACCGGGCCGATGTCCGCCAGCGGGCTCGAGCAGCTCACGGGTGCTCCGCCAAGCGAAGTGGCGGCACAGAGCTGTCCACCCGAGAGGACGTAATCCGTTCCGTTGGCGTTTCCTCCCGGGTTTGTTCGCCCTGACGAAGTGAACGCCGTGGGGTCCCCGAGATAGGTGCCACCGCCGCCCTCGGTCTGGAGCTGGAATGGCTTCATCTGGTTCGTGAGTTCGTAGTAGCCAGTCTGTGGCCCGGCGCCGTCCGGATCGATCACGTTGCCCGCGGTGTCCGAGATCCAGGCCTGAGCCCAGACACCAAGGGATTGTCCGTATGTCCCGAGGCTGTTCAACTGGTTGTTGTTGAAGAAGAACACCATCTGGTTGCCCTGCAGGAAGGTGCTCAGTGCCTCCAGGGTGGCATCCCATGTGTCGGGGTCGTCACCGGCGAACGGTGTCGCCGGCACGGGATCGGCGATGGTTCCGGTCGAGAAGAAGTTCGATCCGCTCACGCCGCTCGGTGTCGGATACGCGTCGTCCATGCCGGCGAAGTTGGTGTTGACCGGTTGCCCGCTCGCCCCAGTACCGATGACGGCGAGCATGCTGATCTGCCCCGGGGAACTCGCGATGTAGTACGGGTCGCCCGGCTGCGGGGTGGAATCGCCCGTCGCCTGGAAGTTCGCGAAGGGCATCGAATACGAATTCGCGTCACCGAATGTCGTGTATCCGATCCCGGTCAGATTGATGGCCAGTGCCTGGCCGCTCAGTGATGCAAGGGCGGATGCCCCGATGCACCAGGCCTGCAGTTTTCTTCTAGTCATTCTTGGTCCCTCCTCTCACGCAAAGTGGGCTTGTTTCCTGGTCTGGAATCGGGTGTCCCTGCGCCGCGCATCGTTTGCGCCAGGATTCTAATTAAATGATAAAAAATCTAGTCCGCTGCCGGGTGCTGCAGGGCCGTCAAGGATCCCGAAGTCATGTCTCGCGGCAGTGATGGCAAGCAAGAGCCCATCAATGCCGCTGAAGAAGAGTATCGGTTCTCGTGAAGCACCGTGCTCTTGAGCAAAATCAATCCTTCTTCTCGGCGGAGCGGTCGCCACTTGACCCCTCGGAATGCTCGCACGGATACTTTTTGCGACGGGAGGCGCTGGCGAAACGCGTCCTGCTGGTCGGACGACCTCGTCGGGCAGACCCGAGACCGGCCCGGAGTTTTCCGTGTCGCATCAGGGGTCCACGGAAAGACATGAATGAACACGCGTTGCGTTTCACGGATGCAGACCTTCCTGGCGATGAGCGCTTTCGTCGTCCTGGCAGGCTGTTCGAGTGAAAAAGACGAACCGTACTTCGAGCTTGGCCAGCAGGCTCTTCAGCGCCACGACTATGCGGGCGCGGTCATCCAGTTCAAGAACGCTGTCAAGCGCGCGCCCGAGGCCGCGGAGCCCCATTTCTTTCTGGGTCTTGCCCTTCGTCAGTCCGTGGCGACCGCCGAGGCCGAAATCGAGTTCCGGAGGGCGATGAAGCTCGGCATGGATGCCGAACGCGTCGTGCCCGAACTGGGTGATGTGCTGGTTGAATCGGGGAAGGCGGAAGAGGCGCTCCAGCTCATCGACCGGCTGGACACGACGTCTGCCGCGATGGCCGTACTGAAAGGAAACGCCTTCCTGGCGACTGATCGGACGGCGGACGCGCGTGCCGTGTTCGGCCGGGTTCTCTCCCGCGATCGTGACAACGCGGCCGCCCGTGTCGGCCTGGCTCGGGTGGTCCTCGCGGAGGGCGACAGCCACCGCGCGCTGGAAATGCTGGACGACATCCTGCGCGCCGCGCCGGATGCGCCGAATGCCTCGTTCGTGAGGGCGAACATCCTCACTGGTGCCGGGAAGCTGGCGGAGGCGGCCGACGCCTACGGGAAGGCGATCACGGCGCGCCCGGGCGAGTTGCGTGCCTATACAGCCCTTGTACCCATCCTCCTCGCCCTCGACGACACCAAGGCCGCCTCGGAACGCGTGGCACAACTGAGGCGACTCGCGCCAGCGACGCCGGCCACCTACTATCTCGCGGCACTCGTCGCGCTTCATACAGGTGACGTAAGTCAGGCACGGGAGTTGATCCGGCTCGTGCTCAAGGCCGTGCCGGACGATCTTCGCGCCCTGTTGCTGGCGGGGACCATCGAACTCGAGGAGGGTCGACCAGAACTGGCCGAAAAGCACCTGTCGCGATTGGTGACGCTTGCGCGAAGCGAGGCCGAACCGCGACGGCTCCTGGCCACGGCGCACCTCCGGTTGGGGCGTCCCGATCGGGCGATGACGGTCATCGAACCACTTCTGTCAGGGGCTTCCGTCGATGCGTCGACCCTGGTGGTTGCGGCCGACGCCCTGGCCGCATCGGGCAACACGGCGAACGCGATCGACAGCTTGCGAAAGGCGGTCGCGCTGGACCCGGCAAATTCTCGTGCCGAGACGAGGCTTGGGCAATTGCTCGCGTCCGCCGGCAAGGCAGGCGAGGGACTCTCACACCTGGAGCGCGGGGTCGAACTCGCGCCCGGTAACGCGTCGGCCGCGGAAGCCCTCGTCAGGGAACTTCTGAGGTTGCGCCGGCCGGACGAGGCGCAGAAACGGATCGACCACCTGATCGCGGCGTTCCCGAAGAAGCCGGAATTCCATCGTTTGTCGGCGATCGTGATGCTCGCGCGCTCGGACCGGACTGGCGCACGCAACGCCCTCGAGGCGGCGCTGTCCGTGACCCCTGGATACTTCCCGGCCATCCGGGATCTCGCACGTCTGGACGTCGACGACGGCGAAATCGGAAGCGCCAAGACGCGATACACGCGCGCGCTCGCGTCGCAGCCCCGAAACGAAGAGGCAGCCTTGCTTCTGGCAGGGCTGCTCGAACGCACGAACGCCGCTCACGAGGAAGTTGTCGGTGTGCTCGACCGTGCGATCCTCGCCAACGCCGAGTCCGTGAGTCTGCGCATCGCGAAGATAAATTACCTGTCCCGTACAGGGCGCAAACGCGAGGCCATCGAGGCTGCCCAAACAGCGCAGGCGGCCTTGCCGGCGGAACCGGCAGTCCTTCTGTCGCTTGCCCGGAGTCAGCAACTGGGCGGTGATCTGGGTCAGGCACTCGCCAGCTACGGGAAATTGCCTCCCCTGATGCCGGATTCCGAAATCCCGTACCTGGGGGCAGCCGAAATCCACGCTCAACGGGGTGAGTATGCGCTTGCACGCTCTTCGATCGAGCAGGCGATCCGCGTCCAGCCGCGCAAACCGGCACTGTATGTGGCACTGGTGGATGTCGATGTGAGAGCGAAGGCATACGACCGGGCGCTGGCCGACGCGAGAGACGTGCAGAAGCGCTGGCCGGGACTGGCGGGAGGATACGCTGCGGAGGCCCAGGTGCACGCGGCGATGGGCGATTACGCAGCGGCGCAGCAGGTGTTGCGCGCTGCGCTCGCGCGTGTGCCGGACGACGGCCTCTTCAACCGGCTGGTCGCCTTGCTGGCCGTGCAGAACCAGCTGGACGCGGCGGAACTCGAGGTCGAGCGGTGGACCAAGGCCCATCCCGCCTCTACGGCGCCCATGACCTTCATCGCCCAGCTTCGGTCCGCGCATGGTGAGCACGACAGAGCGGTGCGCTGGTACCGGAGGGTGCTGGACAGCCGTCCGAACGACCCGGTGGCGATGAGCAATCTGGCGCGCGCTCTGGGCCAGGCGCGTGATCCTGCGGCGATGAGCATCGCGAAGCGCGCGCTGGTCATCGCTCCGCGAAACGGCGTCGTGCTGGATACGCTCGGAGTGCTGAGTGCGCAGTCGGGAGACCTCGCGCGTGCGATTTCATATTTCGAGCAGGCTGTCGCGGTCGATCCGAACGCTGCGGCGACAAGGGTCCATCTTGCACGGCTGCTCATGCAGGTCGACCGGAAGCAGGACGCGAAAGTCCAGCTCGAGGCTGCATCCAGGGTTGCGACGGACGGACCCCTGGCCCGGGAGATCTCGAGTCTGATCGGGGCGCTCTAGCGGAAGAGCCGTTCCCGGACATCCGGGGTCGGGCGGCACGCACAAGTTTCTGGCCAGACCTGCCCGCGCGTGCGTAAGATTGGTCTCCCCGAGAACTGCGACCACCGCACGGGGCCGAGAAAAACCTCGATGCTCGACCGGAGACCAAAAAAGATGAATCTGCGACAGATCTTGCTCGTTGCCGCCCTGGCGATCGTGCGGCCCGCGTTCGCGGGATACGATGCCTTCTACGTGTTCGGAGACAGCCTGTCCGATGTCGGCAATGCTTCCCTGTTGTCCGGGGGCGCGTTTCCGGGAACGCCGACAGGCACCTTCTCGAATGGCCCGGTCGCTGCTCAGTACATGGCGGACTATTACGGAATTTCCGGTTTCGGGGCATTCGGGCTGGGCGGGACCGACTATGCCGTGGGTGGCGCCACCACCGGGACCGCGAATTTCAACTACGAGGCCAGTTTTCCGGCGGCCCTCCCGTCGACGTTCGCCAATACGGGCATGAGTACGCAGGTCGCCGCATTCATCGGTGGTACACCGGTCTTCGATCCGACGACGACGCTGTTCATGGTATGGGGGGGGCCGAACGACTTCTTCCTCGGCGGCGCCACCGGTCAGGATCCCGGCGTGGTCGCATCCAATGCCGTGACCAATCTGGCCACGATGGTCGGAGGTCTGGCGAGCACGGGTGCTCGAAAGATCCTGGTGCCTGGGCTGGTGGACCTTGGTCAGACACCCCTCGGGCTGAGCCTCGGAAGCGGGACCTCTCAGCTGCTTTCGGAACTCTCGAGGGGTTTCAACGATGCACTGAACGTCGCCATGGGGCAGGTCAGGCAGAGCACGGGTGCGGACATCGTCGTCTTCGACACGATGAACTTTTTCTCGCAGGTGCTTGCCGACCCTGCCGCGTTCGGATTCACGAACACGACCGGTCGGTGTATCGACGACCCTGCCGCAGTGGCCAGCAACTGTGCCGGATATCTCTTCGTGGACGAAGTCCACCCGACCACCGCTGCACACGCGCTGCTGGCGGCCGGTTTCCGTTCCGCGCTGCCGGAGCCGCCCGTGATGACGATCACGGTCCCGTTGATCGGGGTGGCCGGATGGTTCGCCGTGCGCTCGAGGCGGAGAAGGACACGGGGTTGAGGGCGGGGGATACCGACTGCACGAGACACCGGGCCCGTGCCTGCGCCGACGTGGCCCGGTTTCCGGTGCGTGCCCCTCATCTTGCGGCGGGCGGTTCCCTGTCTGAACGCTGGCCGCGACCAATGCGCCTGAGCGCGGTGGGCGACATCCTCTCCAGCTAGCGCCGGCTGATGTCGTCCTTTGCGGCAATGATCGTGTCCTGGCAGGCCACTCACGGTCGCCACGGTCTGCCATGGCAACGCACGCGGGATCCGTATCACGTATGGCTGTCCGAGATCATGCTGCAGCAGACGCAGGTCGGGACCGTCATCCCCTATTACGAGCGTTTCATCACTGCCTTTCCGGATGTCGCCACGCTCGCTCGCGCGGATGTCGGCGAAGTCCTGCGTCTCTGGAGCGGGCTCGGCTATTACGCGCGCGCTCGAAACCTGCATCGCACTGCGCAAATCGTCATGGACGAATGCGCCGGACGATTTCCTGACACTGCGGAGGCGCTGGCGAAACTCCCGGGAATCGGCCGATCGACGGCGGCAGCCATCGCCGTCTTCGCGTTCGGGGCGAAAGCGGCCATTCTGGACGGAAACGTGAAGAGGATTCTCGCCCGCGCGCATGCCGTCGCAGGATGGCCGGGAGATCGGCGCGTGGAGAACGAGCTGTGGCGCCTCGCGGAGTCGTTGCTGCCGGTTTCCGGGATCGAGCCCTATACGCAGGGGTTGATGGATCTGGGTACGTTGATATGCGTCCGGAGCGAGCCCCGTTGTGAAGTCTGCCCGATCGCGTCCATGTGCAGGGCGAGGGCGCTCGACGCGGTAGGCAGATATCCGGGACCTCGGCCGAGGACGGCACGGCCTCGGCGTCGACGGGCATTCCTGGTGATCATCCACGACGCCCGGGTGTTGCTGGTGCGCAGACCGCCGGTCGGGATATGGGGAGGGCTGTTGTCCCTGCCCGAACACGAGACGGATGACGTCGACGGAATCGAGGCAGTCTGTCGCGAACGACATGGCGTGTGCGTGCAGCGAGTCATCCCGCTGCGCCCGGTAGAACACGGCTTCACGCACTTCTCGCTGGAAATCCTGCCGTTCGTGATTCACGCATCTGTTGTCGAGGCTGGCGCAGCGGAAGTCGCTGGCGTCTGGCTGCCGCTCGACGAGGCAACGAAGTCGGAGGTCCCGGCCCCCGTGCGGCGGCTGCTCGAGTCTCTCGCTACGACGGCGCCGTCAGCCCCGTCGTAGCAGTTGAAGAACCCGGTCCAGACGGGCCAGGGCATCGTTCGAAACCAGCATCCGCTGTTTCTCGAGCAGATCGAGCGGCAGCAGTTCGGCGAGCCGGTAGCCCACCCAGGTCGCATCGTCGAACGGATGAGGCTGAGGGAAATAGGATTCGCCGAGTTTGTCGACGAGTTGCTCCAGCACTTCCACGCAGGTGGCGTGCTGTGGTCCGACTCCGGCATGCGGTTCGGGCTCGAGAGGAATGATCTCTCCGGTCAGGAGCCCATCCGGACGCGTCTGCGTGGAAAGGAGGCGAAACCGTTCCTCGCCCCGCGTGACGAGGTTGAAGATCCCGAGCTGGGGCATCTCCCACTCGCTGATACGCGCAAGGCACCCGACGTCCACCGGCAGCGCCGGTTCCCCGACTTCCGATCCCTCGCTTATCAGGCACACCCCGAACGCCGAATTGTCCCGGAGGCAGGCCTTCGTCATCTCCAGATAGCGCTGTTCGAAGATACGCAGCGGCAGCACGCCACCGGGGAAGAGCACGGTCTGAAGCGGAAATATCGGAATCTCGGATCGTTCCGCGGGACGGCTGCGTTCAGGCATCGGACCCACTGCCAGGCTCGCCCCATCGTCCGACCAGATCCTGCTCGATTCCGATCTGGTCGAGAATTCTCGCGACGACGAAGTCGACGAGCCCTTCGATCGATTCCGGGCGGTGATAGAACCCCGGGTTTGCAGGCAGGATCACGGCGCCGTTGCGCGAGAGCCTGAGCATGTTCTCGAGATGGAGTGTGGAAAATGGCGTCTCCCGGGGCACCAGCACGAGCGTCCGGCGCTCTTTCAGCACGACGTCCGCCGCGCGCTCGATCAGATTGTCGGAAAGTCCGCCAGCGATCGCTGCGAGGGTGCCCATGGAGCATGGGCAGACGACCAGCGCATCGGGCGCGCTGGAGCCGGAGGCCGGGGGCGCATACCAGTCGTCGCGGCCGAAGACCCGGAGCTGCCCCGGCCGGGCACCATAGAGTTCCGCGAAGTGGCGCTGGGCCTGTCGCGGCTGCACCGGGAGTTTCAGGTCCAGCTCCTGGTGCGCAACGATCTGGGCAACCTGCGAGTAGAGAAGCCAGACCGTGGCGTCCGAGCGGATCAGGCATTCGAGCAATCGAAGCCCGTAGCGCATGCCCGAGGCGCCGGTCCAGGCTAGCGCGACCGTGCGGGTACCTCCCGTCAAGGCGGCGACCCCCCTTGCTCGTCGGTCTTTGCAGGGGGTTCGGCGAGCGCCGGGTCCAGCGCCCTGATTCGTCTGACCGTCGATTCGAGACGTTCGATTTCGGCCTTGAGGGTCTCGAGTTCCTTGCGCTTCGCCTTGACCAGGGCTTCGTCCTGCCGGAGTTCCTCGATGCGGCGCTGCCGGTCCTCCACCTGCTTGCACATGGCGGTCTGGAATCTGTCACCGATCGTCTCCGGCACTATTGCCTTCGCGTCCGCGTCGGGGGTGGTGGAACTCTCCAGCAGGACGCCGCTGGCAGCGTAGAGCTGCCAGGCGAGGCTCTGCAGGGTGTGGTCGTGACAGTCGATGCGTTCCTGATAGATCGCCTGCCGGGCGACCCCGTTCGCCACGCGTACCGAGTTGGCAAACACGACCTTGCGCCAGTATGTGATCTCGTCGCCCTGGATCACGATCTTCGACCGGTCGTAATAGTGCTCGTCTGCGCCGGCGGCCGGGACACGCACCCAGTCGGCACAGAATCCGCGCTGAGATATCAATGCGCAGCTCAGGAGCATCAGCGTGACGGCAAACTTCATTTGAGCGGCAACAGTTCGGCGCTGGAAAGTTCCCGATGGCGCAGCAGGACAGTGTGGTCGCCGCGAAACGTGTTCGCGAGCGATTCGGCGATGTAGACGGATCGGTGCCTTCCGCCGGTACATCCAATTGCGATCGTGAGATAACTGCGATTGTCTCGCTCGAAACAGGGCAGCCATCTGGCGACGAACGACTGGATGTCCTCGAGCATGGCGTCCACGACCTCGGACTCGCGCAGGAAATTGATGACGGCGGTATCCCGGCCCGTCAGCAGACGCAGTCGCTCATCATAGTGCGGATTTGGCAGGCATCTGACATCGAACACATAGTCGGCATCCAGGGGAATCCCGTGCTTGAAGCCGAATGACTCGATCAGCAGAGTGATGCCCGAGTGGGTATTCGCACTCACGAATTCCTTTACCCATGCTCGCAAGGCGTTCGCCGAAAGGTCACTCGTGTCGATTCGGTGTGCGACGGCCTTGAGTGGCTCGAGCATGCCGCGCTCGCGCTCGATGCACTCGGTGAGGGTCGACAGGCTGTCCGACAGCGGGTGCCGCCGCCGCGTCTCGGAAAACCGCTTCACGAGCGTGTCCGTCTTGGCCTCGAGGTAAAGAACCTTGCAGTCCATCGACCTCGCCTGGATTTCCCGGACGAGCCCGGGCAGGTCGCCGAGCCCCTGGCCACTTCGCACGTCGACACTGATCGCAGCACGTTCGTAACCGGACGCCTCCAGGTAGTCGACCAGCGCCATGAGCAGTTTTGCCGGAAGATTGTCCACCACGAAGTACCCGCTGTCCTCGAGTACGTTCAGGGCGATGCTCTTGCCCGAGCCCGACAGGCCGCTGATGATGACGAGGCGCATCATGACGAATCAGGTGTCCATGTCGCCGAGGTGCTGTTCCTGGCGACGTATGAATTCGTGCGTGCTGTCGATGCCGCGCAACTGCAGGACGTAATTCCGCACGGCGGCTTCCACCAGCACCGCGAGATTGCGTCCGGCCGCAACGGGGAGCTGGACCTTGCGGACGGCGACGCCCATGATCTCTTCGGTGCTGGCGTGCAGCGGCAATCGTTCCAGTCCGGGAACGCTCCCGCCGACAGGACGTTCGAGTTGCGCGATCAGTTTGAGGTTCTTCCGGATCCGCACTGCCGTTTCGCCGAATATCGTGCGAATGTTGAGCATACCGAGGCCTCGTACCTCGAGGAAGTCCTTCAGCATCTCCGGGCTGCGCCCCTCGAGCGTCTGCGGCGCCACATGATAGAGCTCGACCACGTCATCCGCGACGAGGCCGCTTCCGCGCGTGATGAGTTCGAGCGCGAGTTCGCTCTTGCCCACACCGCTGTCCCCTGTCAGGAGGACTCCCATCCCCAGGACGTCCAGCAGCACGCCATGCCGCGTCACGAAGTCGGCGAGTTCCCGCCCCAGATACGTCCGTATGAACCAGATGATCTGCAGGCTCGGCAGTGGCGAGGCCAGGACCGGTATCCCCATGTGGGCCGTCAGTTCCTTCAGGACGTCCGGAGCGCGCTCGCCGTCGCTCAGGATGAAGCATGCCGTACCACTGTCGGCGAGGTTGGATACGATCTCGTCATGCGCATAATCGCTCAACCCCGCAAAGTACTCTGCTTCCGTATGGCTGAAGATCTGTATCCAGTTGGGGTGGATGAAATTCAGGTGCCCGATCAGGCCTTTGCTGGAGCTGCGGATGCGCTGCGATTCCAGGGTCGGGCCGCTGTCGCGATCACCCTGCAGCCAGGTGAGCTTGAGCTCTGCCCTGTTGTCGTCAAACAGCCGCGCGATGCTGAGCTGGGGCATGTGGCTCCCAGGTGACAATGATCCGTTGGAGGGTGACGGCGTCGGGCGCCTTCTCGAGCTGCTCGCGAACGGCGCGGTCGCTGAACATTTCCGCGAGTTCGGACAGAATCTGAAGGTGAACGTCGGTAGCCTTGTCAGGCACGAGAAGGACGAACACGAGGCCGACCGGATTGCCGTCCGGAGCCTCGAACGGTACGGGTTGTTTCAGGCGGACGAAAGCGCCCGCCGCGTCCCGCAGACCCTTGATGCGCCCGTGCGGAACCGCAATGCCGTGACCGAGCCCGGTCGACCCGAGGCGTTCCCGCGCGAACAGACTGTCATAGACAGTTCCGGCACCGATGCCGAGCTCGTTCTCGAAAACCAGACCGACGTGCTCGAACACTCGCTTCTTGCTCGCGACGTCCAGGTCCACGAGCACACGCGATATCGGCAGGAGCTTCGCGATCAGGGTCATGATGCCGAAGTGTCGGCGGACCGTGCCAACTTGTCCATCTTGCCTGTCCCGTGCTTCAGAGCCAGATGCTCCCACGGATGTGCCCTAGGCGGTCGCGGGCGTCCATGGTTACAGGGTCTTGCGGAGATTGACGGGAAGAATCTGCAGCGATTCGCGATACTTGGCGATCGTGCGACGAGCGACGACGATTCCCTGTTTCCCGAGAATTTCGGAGATCTGGCTGTCCGAAAGCGGTCGCTTCGAGTCTTCTTCGCCGACGAGTTGCTTGATCAGTGCTCGGATGGCCGTGGCCGAACACGCGCCACCGGTTTCCGTTGCCACATGACTGCCGAAGAAGTACTTGAGTTCGAAGATGCCTCTCGGTGTGAGCATGTACTTCTGCGTCGTCACCCGTGACACCGTTGACTCGTGCAATCCGAGGAGTTCGGCGATCTCCCGGAGCACGAGCGGGCGCATGGCCACTTCGCCGTGTTCGAAGAAATGGCGCTGTCGATCCACGATGCATTGCGACACCCTGAGAATCGTGTCGAAACGCTGCTGGACGTTCTTGATGAGCCACTTTGCTTCCTGGAGCTGTCCGGACAGCTGCTGAAAGCTCGCGTCACGATTGCGGGACAGGATGTCCGCATACATCCTGTTTATCTTGAGCTTGGGCATCGCGTCCGGGTTGAGCGATGCAACCCAGGCACCCTTGATCTTCTTGACTATGACATCGGCGACGACGTAGCGCGCGTCGTCCTTCGAGAAACTCAGGCCGGGACGGGGGTTCAGCCCGGTGATCAGCTTCTGAACCGCGCGCAAGGTGTCGTCTTCACAGCGAAGCACCTTCTTGAGCTTCGCGTAGTCTCTCGCAGCCAGTGCGTCCAGGTGGTTCTTGACGATGGTCAGGGCTTCTTCGCGGTGCGGGACGTCGGGCGGAAGCGATTCGATCTGCAACTGCAGGCATTCGCTCAGAGTACGGGCACCAACCCCGGTCGGCTCCATCTGCTGCACGTGACGCAACGCGATCTGAATGTCATCGACGTCGACCTCTGCTTCCGGCGGCATGAGGCCAACGAGTTCGTTCACGTCCTGCTTGAAATAGCCGTCGTCATCGAGCGAGTCGATCACGATGGCGGCGAGCTGCTTGTCGCGCACCGACAATGGCGTGATGTTGAGCTGCCAGAGGAGGTGTTCGCGCAACGAGGGACCGCCCGAGGCAACCTGGGGAAAGTCGTTGTCGTCGCTCTCCGCGCTGCCGCCGCTCCCGGAATATGAGCCCTCGTCCACCCAGTCGGCGTCATCCAGGGCTTCCCGAGCGGGTTCGCTGCCCACGTCCGGCACTTCCGGCATCTCGGGGCTCGAGGCTTCGTCGAACTCTTCCTGATTGCTGGAAGTGGTCGCGGAACTCGAAGCCGTGTCGTACTCGGGCGCTTCATTGCCCGCACCGTCTCCCTCCCTCTCGCCCTCGCCGCGAGGGGCCTCGTCGCTGGCGGGCGCACCTTGCTGGTCGGGATTCTCCGCGCCACCGTGCTCGTCGCCTTCCTCCTCCCTCTCTAGCAGCGGATTCTCCTGGAGGAACCGTTCCAGTTCCTGGTTGAGTTCGAGCGTCGAGAGTTGAAGCAGACGAATGGACTGCTGCAGCTGGGGCGTGAGAGTTAAGTGCTGCGACAGCTTGAGCTGCAGGGACGGTTTCATGTGGGGTCTGGGAGGCGGAGTACTTCGTGCTGGCGGGAGGGGGGGTGACGTTAGAGACGGAAGTTCTCGCCCAGGTACACTTTTCGCACCGCGTCATTATAGACGATCTCCTCCGGGTGCCCGCAAGCAAGCACCGATCCATCATTGATGATGTACGCGCGGTCGCAGATTCCGAGTGTTTCCCGGACGTTATGGTCGGTAATCAGGACCCCGATCTCGCGGTCCTTCAGGTAACGAATGATCCGCTGGATGTCGATCACGGCAATCGGGTCGACGCCGGCGAAGGGCTCGTCCAGGAGGATGAACCTGGGTTCGCTCGCGAGTGCGCGAGCGATCTCCACCCGGCGCCGCTCGCCCCCGGAGAGGCTGACCGCCGGACTGTTCTTCAGGTGGCTCACGTGAAGGTCGTGCAGCAGTTCGTCGAGGCGTTCGTCGATGTCTGCACGACGGATATCCTGGAGTTCAAGGACGGCGCGAATGTTCTGCGCGACCGTCAGCTTGCGGAAGATCGAGGGTTCCTGCGGCAGATACGAGAGCCCCAGGTGCGCGCGGCGATGGATGGGGAGGCGGGAAATGTCCCGTCCGTCCAGCATGATTTCACCGCCGTCGACGGGTACCAGACCCACGATCATGTAGAAACAGGTTGTCTTGCCGGCGCCGTTGGGGCCGAGCAGACCGACGACCTCGCCACTCTTCACGTCCAGCGAAACGTCCTTCACGACGGTCCGGGCCTTGTAGCGCTTCTTCAGACCTGTCGCCTGCAGCTCCCGCCCCGATGCTGCTGCAGTACCGGCGCTGTTCAGATCGGCGAGCGGGGCGTTCATGCGCTAGCGTTCCAGCGACGTGGACGGTTTGAGGGAGGTGCCAGCCGGGCGTTGCTTCGTGCCCGTGTCGTCGCGGCCGCGAGGCTGTATGACAGCGTGTACCCGCCCGTTCTCCGGGCTGCCGGACGGCGCGGTCTTGCCGCCACCCGTAACCTTGAAGAATTCCGTCTTCGCGTTGTAGGAAATGTAGTCGCCCACGACTTCGTCATGGCCTTTCGTCAGTCTGGCCGCGTTGAACATCTGCAGGAGATCCTTTTTGCCGTCATATTCGAGCCGATCCGCGAACCCTTCGATGTATTCGTCGTGACCTTCGCGCTTCTGTCGGAACGTCGCAGGGTTCCCGTAGGCGATCCCGTACTGGAACCCCTGAGCATCCTGTCGGACGATCACGCGGTCGCCCTTTATCTCGAGCGTGCCCTGCGTGAGGACGACGTTGCCCTCGAAGACCGACTCCTTCTTGGCATCGTCGAGCATCATCTTGTCCGCGTCGATGTGGACCGGTTTTTCCCGATCACTCTTCTCCGCCCATGCCAGTTGCGTGGCCTGAAGCCAGGCTCCGAGCGCGATGCAGATCACTGTCTTATTTACGGCCGAATGCCGACAAATTGAGGGGCGACGCATAGTCCACCCTTACGTTGGATAAAAGATTCAGTATGCGCGCCTTGTTGTCAAAGCGCATGCCGACGGATTCGACCACGGTCTTTCCCTGAGTCATACGTACGGCCTTGTCAGTCTCTGCGAGGTCCTGGTCCGGCATGAGATGGAGGTATTCGGTCACCAGCGACATCGGCTTCTGATCTGCGTATGCCTCGCGCACGATGTGGACATTCCCGGAAAAGTAGACGTCGTCGCCGTTCTGGGAAATCAGCGCCTCGTCCGAGCGGATTCGGACCGGAGCCGTCTTGGGATCGTAGTGGATGAAGCGCGGCTGCTCGATGACGGTGCTGTTGTCGTCCGGATAGTGGGTCATCTTGGTACCCCGAAGCGCGTAGCGCTGGCTTCCGTCCGGATTCATGCGCATCGCGGAGAAGTCGTCGATCAGGAAATCCGGGTCATGCCGCGTGCTGCCGTCCCTGGGGATCGGCAGCGGCTGAACTTTCTGATCGAGCCAGAAAGTAACTGCCGCGAGTGCGAGCAGAAGCACTGCGGGATACCAGCGAAACAAACGGTCGTTCCAGTTGCTCATGCGCGTTTCAGGCGAGGTATGGAGCGACCATCCGTTCGTACGTGCCCTGCGCGCGCATGACGAGTTCACAGAACTCGCGCACCGCACCGTTACCCGCTGCCGAGCGGGTCGTATAGTCGACCAGCGCCCGGAGCTCGTTCGGCGCGTCCGGCACGGTTGCGGAAAAACCACAGCACTTGAGCACCGGAAGATCGACGAGGTCATCTCCCATGTAGGAGACCTGGTCGGCGCGAAGGTGGCAAGACTCGAGCAACTGGTTGAAGCCGACTCGCTTGTCGGTCACACCCTGCATCACGAGTTCGATCCCCAGTTCGACGCAGCGCCGCTCCACGCAGCCGCTCCTGCGGCTCGTGAGGATCGCGAGATCGACACCGCTGCTCTTGAGGAGTCTCAGGCCCAGGCCGTCACGAATGTTGAACCCCTTCGTTTCCTCACCGCGATCAGAAATGAACAGCGTCCCGTCGGTAAGCACCCCATCCACATCGAAGACGGCGAGTCGGATGTTGGCGGCCTTGTCGATGCGCGGGTCGGCCATGGCGTCAGACCACCCTCGCCTTGAACATGTCGTGCATGTTCAGTGCGCCGACCAGTGTTGCATCGTCATTTACCACGAGCAGTCCATTGATGCGGTGTCTCTCCATGTCTTCGACCGCTTCGACGGCGAGCCGATCCTCGCTGATCGTCCGCGGAGACGGTGTCATGACTTCCTCGACCATCGCTCGTGCCAGGTCGACGCCCCGTGCGAGCGCGCGGCGCAGGTCCCCGTCCGTTAGGATGCCGCGGATTGCTCCGTTCTCGTCCACGACGGCGGTCATGCCGAGGCCCTTGCCTGTCATTTCGAACAGCGCTTCGGAGAGCGTGGCACCGGTACTGACGCTCGGGACGGCGGCCCCCGTCCTCATGACGTCGCGGACGCGCGTGAGCAGCTTGCGTCCGAGCGCGCCCCCTGGATGGGACTGCGCGAAGTCGCTCTCCCCGAAGCCCCGGGCTTCGAGCAGCGCCACCGCCAGTGCGTCACCGAGGGCGAGTGCCGCGGTCGTGCTGGCAGTGGGCGCAAGACCGAGCGGGCAGGCTTCCTCGTCCACGGCGGCGTTCAGGTGCACGTGCGCCTCCCTCGCCAGCGTCGAGGTGGCGTTCCCGGTAATCGCCACGAGCCGGGCCCCTCGTCTCTTGATGAGCGGCACGATGGTGAGGAGCTCGGCACTTTCGCCGGAATTCGACAGGGCGATCATGACGTCTTCTTCGGTGATCATTCCGAGATCCCCGTGGCTGGCCTCGGCCGGGTGAACGAAGAAGGCAGGCGTGCCGGTGCTCGCGAGCGTGGAGGCGATCTTGCGTGCGATATGACCCGACTTGCCGATTCCGCTCACGACGACGCGCCCGTCGCATGACAGAATGATCCCGATCGCATGCGCGAAACTTTGATCGAGGCGACCGGAAAGCAATGCTACCGCCCTGGACTCGATGTCGAGGACGCGTTTGCCGATTCTGATCGCTTCGTCGAAGGATAGTTTTTCGAGGCGCGACTGCATGGCGAAAGTATACCCCGGGCCCCGACGCGGCCTGTGCTAGATTCGAGTGCGGAACCATCCATGGACAACGGGCTCGGCACGACTCTCATCCTCCTGGCAGCCGCTGTTGCGGTCGTCGTGTTGTGCCGTCAGTTCAGGCTCCCGCCGCTCATCGGTTACCTTCTGGCGGGCGTGGCGATCGGTCCGCACGCCCTGGGGTGGCTCCCGGACGACGACAGCACCACGCACCTCGCCGAGTTCGGTGTCGTCTTCCTGATGTTCTCGATCGGGCTCGAGTTCAGCCTGCCCAAGCTTGTGACGATGAAGACCCTGGTGTTCGGCCTGGGCGGCGCGCAGGTCCTGCTCACGCTGGCCGCGATTGCCGGGACCGCCATGGCGCTCGGCATGGGATGGAAGGCCGGCGTCGCGCTCGGCGGGGCGGCGGCCATGTCGTCGACCGCGATCCTCGGCAAGATTCTCTCCGAACGCGTGGAACTGGGCACGGTCCATGGGCGCCAGATCATGGGTGTCCTCCTCTTTCAGGACCTCGCGGTCGTACCCCTGTTGATCGTTCTGCCAACTTTCTCGGCGGAGTCGTCCCATCTCTGGACCGAACTGGGCCTGGCTTCCGTCAAGATTCTCGCGGCACTCCTTCTTCTCCTCGGGGTCGGCCAGCGGCTCGTGCGGCCGTGGTTCCACGTCGTCGCGGCGCAGAAGTCGCCCGAGCTGTTCGTGCTCAACGTTCTGCTGTTCACACTGCTCCTCGCGTGGCTCACGGAAACGGCCGGCCTCTCCCTGGCGCTCGGTGCGTTCATCGCGGGGATGCTGATCTCGGAGACCGAGTTCCGGATCCAGGTCGAGGAGGACATCAAGCCCTTTCGCGACGTGCTGCTCGGCCTGTTCTTCGTGACCGTCGGGGCCATGCTGAACCTCTTCACCGTGTGGGAACATGCCGTGGCGGTGCTGGTTCTCGTCGCCGGGCTGCTCGTGGCGAAGGCGGCCATCGCCACGGGCCTCGCGAGGCTGTTCGGTGCGGACACGGGCGTGGCGCTCAGGGTCGGCCTCGCACTGGCCGGGGCGGGGGAGTTCGGTTTCGTGCTCCTGTCGCGCACGGGGCAGCTCGGTGTCGTGTCCGCGGAGTCACTGCAGATCGTGCTCGCTGCCATGCTCCTGTCGATGCTTGCGTCGCCCTTCATCGTGCAGAGCAGCGATCTGGTCGTGCAGAAGTGGGTGCGGTCGGAATGGATGCGTCGAGCGATGGCGCTCCACGAGATCGCAGTCCGGTCGATGGGCGTTCAGGGTCACGTGATCATCTGCGGCTATGGGCGGACGGGTCAGAATCTCGCGCGGGTTCTCGAACAGGAGGCCCTCCAGTTCATCGCGCTCGACCTGGATCCGCAGCGAATCCGCGAGGCCGCTATCGCCGGGGAATCGGTCGTGTTCGGTGATGCCGGACGCCGTGAAGTTCTCATGGCTGCCGGTCTCATGCGCGCATCGGCACTCGTGGTGACCTACGCCGACACCGCGTCCGCCCTGCGAATCCTCGATCACGTGAAGGAAGTTCGCCCGGATCTTCCCGTCGTGGTCCGGACGGTCGATGACGCCGATATCGAGCGTCTGCAGGCGGCGGGCGCAGTGGAGGTCGTCGCAGAGGTCATGGAGGGCAGCCTCATGCTCGCGTCGCATGCGCTGATGCTGCTCGGTGTGCCCCTGCACCGTGTCCTGAAGCGGATCCGGCTCGCCCGCGAGCAGCGCTACAGCCTTTTCCGGGGGTTCTTCCGGGGCATCACGGACGAGGACGATTCCGAGCCAGTCCGGTTGCACTCGGTGCTCCTGCCCGAGGGGGCAAGGGCCATCGGTCGCACCCTGTCGGAACTGCATCTCGACAGCGCGAGCGTCGAGGTGACCGCCATTCGGCGTCGCAACATTCGCAGTCCCGCCCCGACGCCTGACACGCAGTTGCTTGCAGGCGACGTGGTGGTCATGCGCGGTCGCGAGGAGGATCTGGCCGCCGCCGAGATGATCCTGCTTCAGGGGCGCTCGTGAGTCGCGGCTGACCGCGTTCCGCCTTCGGTCAAGGCGGAAGCAGCCATGTCGCGCCACAGTTCGGCTCCCCTCTGCCTGACACGCGCCACACGCCCCCCCTTGTACCCAGCGTGTCGAAGCACGTCTCGGCTACCGGCGGAAAGTCGGTCGTGTCGACCCAGGAATAGCGAAGCTCCCCGTGGGCGGCGAGACCGTCGTCGAGCTTGCGGTCGACCTCCGCGAGGACCGTGGCCGGTATCAGGTTGCCGGTGTTGAGGTTCTCCCGGCCGCGGCCGGCGCCAGCGAAGCGCCGCCCGAATTCCATTCGTGGGTATGCGCCGAACGTCGTCACGGGGGCGGACGATGCGGAAGGCGGGCCTTCGCGGTAGACGAAATCGCCTCGAATGAAGCCGGCGCGTGCAAGGTGTTCCCATGCGGCGGTCGTTTCATCGATACCCCGCCCCATGGGGTGGTCCTCGATACGCCCGTTGCCGTCGCCGTCGACGGATGCGCCCGGGATCGATCGCGTGGCCTTCGAGTAATCGCCCGGCGCTTCCGAGTAGCGGTCGCGAAATCCGAGATAGGCACTGCGATATGTATCGATCTCCGTCGCGACGGCCTTCGCTCGCGCGGACATGATCATTTCGCTTGCGGCCAGCACGGCGCTCGCGAGCAGCACGAACACCACGATCGCAAGTGCCACCTCGACGATCGCCATTCCCGTCTGTCTGCCGTCCCGCGCTTGCATCGATGCTGCGTCTCTCGTTTCCCGGCCGCTCGAAAAGCACCGAACATGCCAAAACGAGAGATTTTCTGACGGACTTCACGTCGCACTTCCACCGTGTCAGGCGCGGGTGAGCGCGTGGTCTGTGCCTGGAAGCCCCCGCTTCACGCGGGACGGCTCACCTGTCTAGTCGAGGGTGCCTGGAAAGCGGAACGGGGCCCGCCGGGCCCCGTCCGTGTTGCGTCGGAATGCCGTGACGGCTGGACGGTCAGAGCAGCGTGGTCCCGCCGCAGTTCACGTCGGTCGAACCCTGCAGCACCCATACGCCCGTGTCGGAGGCGCAGGAGGCCCGCGTCGGTCCCGTGCCGGTTCCGGCGAAATCGGAGAAGACGAAGGACCCCGAGCCTGCGTTGCCGTCGTCGGTCTTGCGATCGACCTCGGCCGCGATTTCCACCGGGATCTGCGGACCTGTCTTCAGGTTGTGGCGGGCCGGCGGCGTCGTCGATGCGATCGAGTAATACTTGTCGTCGTAGATGAGCTGAATGAACTGGCCATAGGGATTCTTGGGTGTGCTGGCGTCCGTGGGAAGCCCCGCCGCGTAGACGAAGTTGCCGTTCAGAAAACCGGCTCGCGTGAGGTGATCCCAGACCAGGTTCTGTTCGTCCACCGTGCCGCCTCCGGTCGACGCATCACGGATACGGCCGTCGCCGTTCCCGTTCGTGATGGTGCCGGTGCCCCCGAGATTCTCGCTCGCGAGCTGGTAGTCACCCGGAAGAGCACGATAGCGGTCCTGGAAGCCGTAGAAGGCTGCCTTGATGCCGTCCTGCTGCGAGATCAGATTCCGGACGCGGGCGCTCGTGATCAGTTCCTGGCCCTTGAGGATCCCGCCGAGCAGCAGGCCGATGATCACGAGGACGATTGCAATCTCGATGAGAGTGAAGCCTTTCTGCGGCTGCGCGGTGTTCATTTTGAATGGGTCTCCTGTCGGCGATGCGGCGCCTTCATCGGCGCGATTTCCGTGCCAGCGAGCGAAACCTCACGAGCGGGAGATTTTGTCGCGTTCGTCGCCGCAGCGGTACGGCCAGCGCCAGCGCATTACCGGTCAAGCTATTGTTTGTATGTGGTTTTTGGTCGTGCTACGTAAAGTCCAGTTGCGTGTTTCGGAGGGGGTCAGGACTAGACACTGTCACCGTTTCGTCACTCCTGTCGAATTCTCGGCGCTTCCCATGGACTTCAGACGTTCCGACAGAAAGCGGAACTCCCGGGGATCCTTGACGGTGCCGCTCGCGAGGAGGCCGCCCAGGAGTGCGCGGGCGCTCTCCACTTCGCCCACGTCCTCGCGCAGAAAGATCCGCATCTGCCGGGCCCAGGCAGGTACTTCCGGTCCTGTCGCGAGTGCGTGGATCGCATCGGCGTAACGGATCGCCAGCGGAAGGTCGTGCAGGCGGTGCTTCGCCATGATCGTCATGTGTGCGAGCCACTGCCACCGCTGGTCCGGTGCCTCGACGAAATGGCGATAGACGAACGCGGACATCTCGCGTTGCTTGTCCGGTCGCGTGAACACCTGGGCATACAGGTAGGTCGCCATCATCATCGCGTACTGCCCGCGCGGGTCGAGAGCGAGCATGGCGTCCAGCCATTTCTCGACCTTCGGGTAGTCGAGGCGCGCGAACGGGATGCTGACGCCGGGCTGGTTGTCGAATGTCTGCAGACGCAGTCCGAGTGCATAGGCGAGACCGACCGGTTCGCCGAGTGCGAGTATCTCCAGCGCATTCAAGGAAGGCGGATCGGGGAGATCCTGCGCAGCCGCATGCGGCGCCGGAGCCGTTCCCCGCAGCGCTACCTGCAGGACCAGTGTCACGCCGAACGCGAACAAGAGCCACGAGGGTACGGCGCGGAAGGAACGCTCCTTTCCCGATCGTGGCCGCATCTCAGAAATTCCTCCGGTAAAGGTCGACCAGAGCTGCCGTCGACAGGAGCGCAGCGTATACGAAAGCCGACGCGGCCAGCGAGACGAGAACCGTGAGGGGCGGACCCTGACCGATGAGCCACTGCGTGCTCGTGAAGCGGTCCAGCGGGGGCAGACCGAGTGCCGCCGCCCGCACGGACGCCGCGAGGATCGCGTGCGTCCAGGTGGGTTCTACGAACGGGCTCGCGGTGGCGATGAGCACGATCGCCGGCATCGCGCGTGACAGCACGTAGAACGCGAGCACGAACGCCACCCCCAGCAGCATCTGGTTGAACGTGATCGCACAGAACACTGCCGCTGCCACGACTATCCAGGCTTCGAGGATCAGTGACAGGAGCCAGCAGAGGCTCGGCACGACGGAAGCGTGGAACGGAAGCGGCAGCCACAGGACGACGCATACGCCGGCGGCCACGAGCATGTAGCCTGCGAGCTTGCCGAGAAGATATTCGGCTCTCGCAAGATCGAGGGAAAGCAGCAGCTCCGTGCCCTTGTCCTGCTGCTCACGCAGCAGGCTCCCGATCGTGTGCAGGCACACCAGGACGATCGCGGATATCCGGATCGCCGGCGCGAGAAAGCTCAGCTGCAGCCTTGCGCCCTCGATCACCGCGAGCGAGCGGAAGAAGGCCGACACGGCCACGAGCAGGCCGCACGTACCCAGCGCGACCCAGGGCAGGCGCGTTCGACGGGCCTCCGTCCACGCGAATGCCGCGATGGCGGCCACGTGTCTCAGTCGCGCGGCGTTTGGGCTTGTTTCCATGGCGATGGTAGCGTACCGGCTTTGTCGCACACTGCTCAATAGCGAGGCGGGATGCCGGAGTCGATCGCCGAACGGACGAGAACCGCGGCTGCGGAAAGACGAAGATTCCGCTGGCCTGGGCCCAACCTGGCGCTGGGCCTGATGCTGCTGGTGCTCCACATCGGGCTCATCGTCGGCGTCGAGTCCGCGCCGTCGCGGGCATTCCTGCTTGCACACTTCGGACTGTTCCTGCTCTGGCAGCCCCTGTGGCAGGGTGCGCACAAGCTGCATGCCGGCCGGGCGCTGCTCATCGTGACGGGCGGCGCGTTGCTCGCGTGGTGGAGCAACTGGTGGCTCGTGGCACTCTGGATAGCGGTCCTCTTTTCACTGATCGGCGGCAACGTGCCTGGCATGCGGGAACTGAGGCCGAGGCTTGCTCCGCTGCTCGCCGCCCTCTATCTCCTCTCCATCCTTCTCGTCTGGGTCGTTCCGCATCTGATCGAATCGTTCGACGGACAGCCGGCCATTGCCCTCGCGGTTCGATATCTCCTGGCCATTCCCCTGATCGTCATTCTCGTCATGCCGGGCGACGCGGGAAGCGAGGCGCCGCGTCAGGCGGTCGACCTCGTTTACAGCGTCATGCTGTTTCTCCTGGTCGTCGTTCTGGTTCTGGGTGCGCTCTTCATCCAGCGTGTCACGCGCAGCGACTACGCGATCGCGCTCGTCCAGACCGTGATCGGCATCGCGATCCTGATGTTCATCCTGTCATGGCTATGGGATCCGAGAGGGGGGTTCGACGGAATCGGCCAGCTCCTCTCGCGGTATTTCCTGAGCCTCGGGATGCCGTTCGAGCGGTGGATGTACAGTCTGGCCAATCTCGCCGACAGCGAAGTCGACCCCGACGACTTCGTCGAGAAGGCCTGCCGTGAAATTCTCTCGCTGACGTGGATCTCCGCGGTGGAATGGCGGGCGCGGGGCCGGGAGGGCAGCGTCGGCGTCCCGACGACGCACGTCACCCGGTTCGAGTTCGGCGGTCTCGATCTCAGGCTGCACAGCAAGTGGCGTCCGGGCCCGGGCATGGTAGTCCACATGCGCCTTCTCGCGCGCCTCCTCGGTGACTATCACGACGCGAAGGTGCGCGAGCAGGCGCAGCGGGACACGGCCTATCTCCAGGCGATCTACGAGACAGGGTCGCGTGTCACGCACGACGTCAAGAATCTCCTCCAGTCCCTGAGGTCGCTCTGTGCCGCCGCCGAGCAGGGCGGGGACAGCGAAAATGCCGAGGCACTGCGCGGGCTCATCAAGCGGCAGCTCCCCCAGATCGCGTATCGCCTCCAGATCACGTTGGGCAAGCTCGAAGCCGGAAAGGCTGCTTCGGGAGACAGTGAAGGCGCGGTCGAGTGGTGGCGTGGGCTCAACCAGCGCTACGGCCACGAGCGGGTCGAATTCGTCCTGCAAGGCGTGGGTGCCGCTCACCGCGTGCCGTCCGACCTGTTCGACAGCGTCGGCAATAATCTCGTCCAGAACGCCGTCGAGAAACGGCGACGCGGCGACGCGGGAAGCATTTCCGTCCTGCTGGAAGACGCGGGTCACGGGCGTTGCAGGCTCGCGGTGTCGGATACGGGCAACCCGATTCCCGAGAGACTCGCGAAGACCCTGTTCGTCTCCCCCGTGCGCTCGGAGTACGGCCTCGGCGTCGGGCTGTATCAGGGGAGCAGACAGGCGTCCGAACAAGGCTACCGACTCGTGCTGGCATCCAACGAACCGGGGAGGGTGAGCTTCGTCCTGGAGCCTGTTAGGGGGTTGGCGGAGGAGGGTACGGCGGCAGGACACCCGCTGCGGCCAGGCGACTGATGAGGACATTCGGGGAGATCCAGATCAGCAGGTCGTCGAATTCGTTGCCGGCCACGTCGCTTCGGGTCCGGGATATGAAGATCCGGTTGGTTGCGGCGTCATCGAGGTTGCGGGTTTCGTCCGTCGACGGCGTCCGGACGCGGTCCGATCCGTTCTTGCCGACAGACCAGATCACCGCGATTGCGGTTCCTTTGGCCAATGTCACGAACGATAGGTCGCATGCAGTGGAATCTGCCTTGAGAGCACCGGTACAGATCAGATAGCGATTCGTCTCGCTAGATATGGAGAGCATCCCAAGCGTCATCATCATGTTCGTTGCCGTGTAGACCTGAAGCGTACCGTCGCCGTTGTATGGAACGTTAGCAATGGCGTACCGAACGCGATTTGCGTCCCCTCCATAACCATCGACAAGAAAGCCACCGCGGTCCAGTGGTGAAAGCGTGAGGTCGGCGGCCGGTAAGTATCCACGGTACTGAGCACATAGACCGTTCGATGCATTACCCGGTGTCGGACTGGCTGATGCAAACTCTTCAGATCCGTTGCTCGCATCGGTCGCCGGGCAGGGAAAGCGTCCCCGCGCGATGACGAATCCGTACAGGGCTTCACGCGCCCGTTCGAGGATGGCCTCCGTCTGGGATGCCCGCCTCTGATCGATCTGGGTCGCGATCGGAACGAGCAGTGCGGACAGCAGCGTGGCGACGATCAGCAGGCCGATGCTCAGCTCCAGCAGGGAGAACCCCCGCTGACACTGCGTACCTGCGGTGCATGCGTATGTGTGTGGGAACACGTGGCGGCGTACGTTCCGGCCGAGTGTCGCTTTCGGTGCGAGGCGCGCGCGATCTAGCACGGTCCCACCTCGGGTACTCTCGTGTCGGCTCCGACGGTCTTGAATTGCACGCAGTAGACGAGGTCGTCGAATGCGTCGCTCGCCGGTCCGTTCGCGTAGTCGACCCCGGACTTCCGGGGGGTGAACCGGAGCAGATTCATTCCCTCCAGATAGTTCTTCGGGTCACCACGATCCGTCCTGGTGCGGCGAACCTGGTTCCCGGCTGTCAGCCGCTTCCCGGCGAAGATCACGACGGCAGGGTACGCGCCCGAGCCGTTTACGGAGAGACACGTG
This sequence comes from Betaproteobacteria bacterium, assembly GCA_016125475.1. Lineage (GTDB taxonomy): Bacteria > Pseudomonadota > Gammaproteobacteria > Burkholderiales. The sequence continues at coordinate 10,142 of WGLR01000009.1, read as the reverse complement.
CCCGTGCAGATCGTGTTCGACGCCTCCGTCGTCCCCGTGTACTCGAACTCGTTCGCGACCGCGTAGAACAGGTGGTCCTTCCAATGCTGAAACCAGTTCCTGATCTGTGGCCAGTGCGAACAGTGGCTCTCGATGAACTTCTCGTCGCCGAGCACCGATACCTTGTCGGCATCGTACGTGTAGGCAGGAACCCTTCCTTCCCGCTCCCCGGGTTGTTCGTTGTAGTTGGAATTGAGCGCGAAATTCCCGGGGACGAGGTTGCCCGCGCTCAGCATGTGGCGGTCCGTACTCGGGGCCGGCCAGAAGTCGGACGGAAATTCGGCCATGCACTCGCCGACGCGTTCCGTGAGCGTTCGAAGGATTCCGGGCGCGGCCACGGTGCCCACGAGGCTCCGTCGCCGTTCGATGGCCGCGAAAATCTCATCGGGTGTGACGACGACCATCCGGTCGTTGACCTTCTCGATCCCGGTATCCGGATCGACCCGTCCGGAAATCAGTCGGGAATAACCGCCGCCCACGATGTCCGGCGGGGTCACGAGCGTGGCGCTCGCGGACGAGTTGTCCGCGCCCGTGCCCTGGTCCGCCTCGAGATAATTCCCCGGGGCGTAGTTGCCCGGGCACACGTTCGTGTTCGCGAGCGGGACCCGGTCCTGGCCACCCATCGGCGCGCCAGGCGCGATGATGACGGCGGCAGCCCGGTTCTCCGGTGTCGTTCCGGCCACCCGGGAGACACCATCGGCGGCCAGGACCTCGAACTGGCCAGGAGTGTCCCAGTTGAGGAGCTTCGCGCCGTAATTGACGCCTTCCTTGAAGTTGCCCGACACGGCATACCAGAGACACTCGCCGGACGCGTCCCGGATGGGCGCCACGCCGAGCGTCTTCCAGGGCAGTCGGCCGATCTGGCTCACGTTCTGACCGCCACAGTCCCCGAACGCCTCGTACCCTTCGTTGTTGGCGGTGTCGGGCACGCGCGCGGGGCAAGGCAGGAACCCGGGGGTCTGATTAGTGGTGTCCCGGTCGATGTTGGCGACGACATACGCGATCAGGGCGTCTTTCGCCCGGGCGAGCGCTCGCTGGGTGACGAGTTCACGCTCCTCGTCGGCGGGCGGGGAGGGCAGCAGGTTGTAGATCATGATGACCGCGGCGAGCCCGCTGAGGACAAGGAGCAGCAGCAGTGCGAGGCCCCGTTGCCGGGCCAAACCGCGGGTCTTCGCCGCGTCACGGACGTTCATCCTCGACCTCTGCGTCGGTCTCCGAACCGGTCGCGTCGTCGCCGGCACCACGAGGCGGCGCGTCAGCACGCGCACCTTCCCTGGCGGGAGCGTCGCTTCCATCCGCAGAACCACGAGGGTCGGGCGGTGTCCGGTTGAAGCTATCCTCGACGCGTCCGGACGTCGCTTCCACGGTCTGGCCCACCTTGATGCGTACGCTCCGGCCAGTGTCGGGAAGTCGGATCCCGACGGAATTCCGTTCCACCCGATGGACGGTGACGTCGCTTCTGCCGGTCCCGCTTTCGACGGGTGCGCCGTTCACCCACACGGTTGTCTCGCCGTCGCTGCGACGTACGACTCCGTCTAGCGTCATCGTCCGTGGTGAAGGTGTCTTCGGACGTTCGTTCACGGGCTGCTTCTCGGGGTGACGGGCGTTCGCAATGGCTCGTTCCCTAGCTGCATCCAGTTGCGCGCGCTCGGCCGGCGTGAAGAAGAGGCGCCCGAGAGGTTCGTCGGCGCTGGCTGCGCCTGCGCCCATACCCAGCAGCAGCAACACCCAGAACGTCCGGATCTGCCGGAGACGTGCCGGTCCCGAACCGCGCCGGCGAGCGGGTGCGCCTCTCATTGCGTCCTCCCTTCGGACTCCGTTTCCGGCACGGTGATCCAGAAGAGATCGCATTCCGCAAGAATATTGGCGTGCGCTCCGTGCATGCCGTCCTGACCGAGTCTGGAAAGGGTGCACGAATGCATCAGGAAAACACCCGCGCGCTGAGCCGCCAGCAGACGAAAGAATCTCATCAGATCCCCTTCGTGCAGGAGCGGCACTTTCACCGTCATCAGGGACTGCCGCATGTGCAGATTGTCGAGCCCCAGTTCCGCACCCCAGATGAAAGGTTCCTGCTGGCCTATCTGGTATTCGACGCCGAACAGCCCGGCTTCCTGATTGGCGACCCGCAGGCTGTCGATCCAGTTGATGCGCTGCTCCGCGCCGACGAAACCGACCTTCTCGAGGGATGCGTAGGTGCCCATGAATCGCTTCAGGATGTCCTTCTCGAGGCCGGCGTTGGCGTGCTTGCGCATGGCCGCGGACAGGTCGCGCTGCCTGGTCTGGAGGGTTCGGTCAGCGAGTGAAACGCGCGATTCCGCGTAGTACACGGAGATCGACCCGACGAGCAGACTCAGAAGGAGCAGAGCCCCCGGCAGGTAGAGCGGCGCGAGCCGTCCGTTCTTCATCGCGCCCCGACCTCGCGAAAGCCGACGATGATCTCGAACTGGGCGCCCACGGCGGCTCTCGTCTGCGTCGAGGTGGTTCCCGACAGGCTCTGCTTTGAACTGTCATCCAGTGGAAGCTTGACGATTCTGGTTTCCGTGACGCCTGGCACCCGGCGCAGCTCGTCCGCGAATTCCCGGATCGTGCCGATCGCCTGACGATAGTCCCCGGAAAACGGGTGAACTTCTCCCAGGATCCGTCCTGCCTGTCGCCGGGGCGTTCCGCGCGGCACGAACTGCCCCCCCGTACCGTTGAAGGCATTCCCGATGTCGGTGAATCGCGCGAATCGCCACTCGATCCCGTTGAGGCGAAGCGCTGGCTGCGACGCGAGAGCCTGGCTGACATCACGGAACAGGGTCTCGGGTGTGCGTGCAGTCTCGCGCAGGCGATCGAACGCGTCCACGGTCTGCTTGAGAACGGTGGCACTCACGGGAGAGGCGGGGAATTCACGCGTGAGTTCCGCGTACATGGTCTGGTAGCGAGACGTTTCCAGAGCTGCTTCGGAGGCTTCCCGTTCGATGCTGGCCGAACGATGCATGTCGAGCAGGAGCCAGGCTCCTGCGACGAGTGCCGCAGCGGCGGCGGCGACGTAGACGACCCGGCTGGCCTGATGGATCCGGAATCTTTGACGCAGGGAGGCAGGTGCCAGGTTCTCGACGGGTATGAACCGCGACAGGAGGTGAAGGTGCAGGGCGTCCTTGCTCGCGAGGAGTTCCGGTGCGAGCTTCAACTGGTCGACGATGTCGTCCCGTGCAATGCGTCGGACCCTGATTCCTTCCGGATTCGCGAGCACGGCGCGATAGAGACCTTCGAGCGAGTCGTCGTGATCGAGCAGGACGACGTCGACGATCTCGTCGGTGCTCGTGGCCTGCAGGGCATTCAGGTACAGCCTCGTGTTCGCGATTTCCGACGCGAACGTGGAATCGTGTGCCTCCGTGTGGACGCCGCGAAACGGTGTCAGTCGGGAAAAGCGGAAGTGACCGTTCTCGAGGAACGTCTGGCGGAGTCCGGCCGAATGCTTCGAGACTGCCAGCAATTTCCCCGCTCGAAGCCTGAGCGGTTTCAGGACTGCCGGCGTGACCGTCGGGACGGCGAACACGCCCGCAATGGGGAGTCCTCTGCTCTCGACGGCAGCGATCCATGGTTCGATGATCTCGACGTCGGTCAGGGCGGTGAACAGATAGCGGTCGTCGCGCCGGTTCCCGGCCTCCCTGCCGAGAAGGCGCGCGGCCATGAACGGTGTGGACCGGTATAGCTGACGAAGCTTGCGGGCGACCATTGCCCGGCGGTCCGCCCCGAGGGCGTGCGGGAGGGTTTCGAAGCGGTAGTCTTCCTCGACAGAATCGACGATGAGATAAACCGGCGCTGTGCCGATCGCCGCCAGCATCTCGGCGAAGTCTTCCTCGCCGTCCTGATCGGCGGCGTACTCCCAGTAATTGGTGATCCGTCCACGCCAGAGGGCTGCCGACACGCCCGCCGAAGACACGCAAACGAGGAGTCTCGATCCCGTCATCATGTCAGAACTTGAGCTTGCCGATCATTTCGTAGATCGGCGTGAGAATCGAGAACAGGATGAGTGCCATGAGCACGCCGAGTATGAGGTTGAGCGCCGGGCCCATCACCTTGAGCGCGCGCTCGACACCCTCCCGTACGTCACGGCCATAGAAGTAGTTCACGTTGAACAGTGCCGTGTCGAGTGCGCCGGTGCTTTCGCCGACCCTCAGCATGCGAATCACGAGGGGCGGAAACAGGCCGAGACGCTGGAAGCTGTCCGACATGGGTTCGCCGGAATTGATCTGCTGCCACGCGCTTCTCAGTCCCTCCGCGATCACCGCGTTCCCGACGATGCCCTCACTCGTGCGGAGGGCGTCCAGGATGGAGATGCCGGACTGGTACATGAGTCCGAAAAAGTTGGCGAAGCGGGCGAGAATGATCTTCTGCAGGAGTGGTCCGATGACGGGCAACCGCAGCTTCGCGAGATCTGCGAGGTAGCGCGCGCGGGGGTCCGTGCGGACCAGGATCGCGAGTGTCGACACCACGATTACGGGCAAGCCGATGATCACCCACCAGTATTCCATCGCGAAATCCGAGGTGGCGATGAGGATCCTCGTCTGCACGGGCAGTTCGATGCGCATCGTCCTGAGCACGCCGACCAGTTGCGGCACGAGGTACATCAGAAGGAACAGCGACACTCCGATCGTGAGTATCAGGAGCATGGTCGGATAGATCAGCAGCTTCTTCGTTTCGGCTGCGAGTTCGTCCTGCCACCTGAGCGACTTCGAAAGGTTCTCGAACACGTCCGGGAGCCGGCCGGTCTGTTCGCCGGCTGCGACCAGGCTCACGAAGACCGGGTCGAAAACCTTCGGGAACTGGGCCATCGCCTGCGACAGCATCTTTTCGCCCTGGATGTCTTCCATGAGCGCGGAAATGATCTGCTTGAAACGGGACCGCTCGATACTGTCGCGCAGGTCCCGGAGACCCTCGAGCAGCGGAATGCCGGCGCGATTGATGTGTTCCATGTCGAAGCAGAAGTTGATCAGTTCCTTGCGATCGACGCCTCCGCCGCGTGCACTGTCGCCGCTGCGCAGCTCGCGAAAGGTGATGAGATCGAGCCCCATGCGGCGAAGTCGCAGTTCCAGGTCGACGTCGTTGATCGCGTCGAGCTTCCCGCGTGCCAGGTTGCCCTGAGGATCCATGGCCTTGTAGCGAAATACTGGCATGTCGACTCGTGGTTCTCGTGACTAGCCGGTTGCTTGGGTCGCCGGGAGGACAGCAGATGCCGTGACCGCTAGAGCAGGCGCCCCGTGAGGTCCACGGCGCGCGACAGTTCCGCAAGGCTGGTCGTCCCTTCCAGCACGCGCTCGATCCCGACTTCCGCGAGGGGCCTGAAACCTTTTTCCATGGCGACCCGTCTCATCTCCCGGGCGGTCGCACGCCGTGCCACGAGTTCGTCGAGGTCGGCATCCATCGGGAGTATCTCCATCACGGCGATTCGTCCCTTGTATCCCCGGTGGTTGCACTGTCGGCACCCGCCTTCGTGCTGGCGGAAGAGGGTGGCCGTGCTCTCGGGAGGCAGTCCCAGAATGTGCTTTTCCTCCAGAGAGGGGCGGTACTCGCTCTTGCAGTGCGGACAGAGCACGCGTGCAAGCCGTTGCGCGATCACCCCGATGACGTTGCCCGCGATGATGTCGGGAAGAATGCCGATGTCGAGCAGGCGCGGAAAGGTACCCAGCGCCGAGTTCGTGTGCAGCGTCGTGAAAACCTGGTGGCCGGTCATGGCGGCTCTGAATGCCATGTCCGCCGTATCCCTGTCCCTGATCTCACCCACGAGGATGATGTCCGGATCCTGCCGCATGATCGAGCGGATGCCATTGGCGAAATCCAGTTTCGCAGCTTCGCTCACGGATGTCTGGCGCATCAGCGCCACCGGATATTCGACCGGATCCTCGAGCGTCATGATATTGACGCCCTCGACGTTGACCTGGGACAGCAGCGAATAGAGTGTCGTGGTCTTGCCGCTGCCCGTGGGGCCGGTGATGATGAGGATGCCCTCCGGTCGGGCCAGCATCACGTTCAGCCGGTTGACCGTGGGGGCGGGCAGCCGCATCTGTTCGAGGCCGATGATCGACTTTTCGCGATCGAGCACCCGCAGGACGATGTTCTCGCCATAGATGGTCGGGTGACTCGAGGCACGAAAGTCCACCGGCCGCCCGTTCAGCGTCAGCGAGAATCGTCCGTCCTGGGGCGCCCGCAGTTCGGCGATGTTCATGCCGCTGACCACTTTCAGGCGCACGGCTATCCCCGGCCAGTAGTTCTTGTGCAGACTGCGAACCTGCTCCAGAACACCATCTATCCGGTAGCGGATCCTCAGGAACGACGCCTCGGGTTCGAAGTGAATGTCGGACGCGCCACGCTTCACGGCATCGACGAGCAGGGCACCCACGAGACGGACGATCGGCTGGGTGTACTCGTCCCCGCCGACCTGCAGGCTCTGCCAGTCGAGTTCGCCCGTTTCGATTTCCCTGAGGATCCCGTCCACGGACAGTTCGAATCCGTAGAAGTGATCGATGTACTCTTCGAGCTGCGCCTCCCCGGCGAGCAGGGTGCGCAGCTGGATGTCGGGGGGAAGTGAGGCGCGCAGCTGGTCCGTGACGACCACGTTGAACATCTCCGTGATCGCGACGACGAGCGTCCGGGTCTGGGAGTCGAACGCGATCGGCAGCACGTGGTGACGGCGGGCGAACTCCTGCGGGACGAGCTTGAGGGCTTCGGCATCCACGACGACCTGGGCCAGATCTATCGCTTCCTGGCCGATCGACCGGGCCATGATGTCGCGAATGACCCCTTCGGTCACGAACCCCAGGCGCACCAGCAGCCGGCCGAGCGGAACCTTCTGGGTGCGCTGTTCCGTCAGCGCGATGCGGAGCTGGTCGCGAGTGATCAGGCCCTGCTGCACGAGTACCTCGCCGAGGCGATCGCGACGCCTCGGTTCCGGAGTCTTGGCATTGGGTTTCAGGGGAGTGACGGCCATGACGGTCATTCTACGGCGCGCTCGATCCGCTCGATCCGTGCGGCGGCCTGGTGCGTGTCGAAACCCGCATAGCCTTTTGCACGGGCGAGGTCGAGGGCCTGGCGATAGTAGGAAAGGGCGATCTTCGACTGGCCGATCCGGTCCAGCCCGACGGCCAGGTTGAACGCGCAGTCGGGGTTCGCCGGATCCAGCTGGAAGGCCTGGAAGTAGGCTTGCTGGGCCACCGGCCATCGCCCCTGTTCCGCGTAGGCATTGCCGAGAGCCGTGTAGAGGAACCCCGACGGATTCCTCGCGATCAGCTGCTTCAGACGCGATTCACTCGCGATGGGGTCGACCTGTCCCACCAGTCCGATGAGACCCGCCTGGGCTGCGGCATTCTCGGGGTCGAGTTCCAGGACCTTGTAGTAGGTCTCCGCTGCCAGTTTCGATTGGCCCTCGTGCCATTGCACGGCCGCATCGCCGAGAAGCGCGTCGATGTTTCGTGGGTCCTTCGCGAGGACGCGCTCGTAGGTGTCCTTCGCGTCGCCGATCCGGCCCTTCCGGAGAGACGCATATGCGTCGTCGAGCTGGCGGGCAGTGACGTCGCCCGCTTCCGTGCGCCGGAAGCGGACACGCTCGTGCGCGTCGGCAACTGCCGTCGGTGTCCGGGCTGGGATCCGCTCCGGTCCTGTCCTGCGTGGTGTGGAGGCGGACGCACCGGCAGGTCGACGGACTCCGGCTGTCTTGTGCGCGGGCGATGCCGGGGAGGGGGCGACCCGACGTGCGCGGTTCGCGTCCGGGGACGGAGGGGTGACAGGGCGCGCAGGGTCGTTTCTTGTGACTTCCTCTGGCACAGCCGGCGGATTTTCCGTCTCGGAAGCGGTGTTTTCCGGTTCCGATGCTCCGGTATCCGTCGCGGGGTCAGGGGTGAGACTCGGCATGGGCGCGGACGGTGCGTCAGCGGGCTGCCTTGTCGCCAGGGTCGTGGCGCGGGTGTCGGCGCGACGGGATGACACGCTGCCGGACTGGGCGAGGGGGGGGCGCCGACCGCGCGAGTACGCGTGAAAAGTCCCGGGTAGTTGATGATCAGGAACACGTAGACGAAATACAGAGCGAGGAAGCTCAACCCTGCAAGAGCAAATGCGTGAACGGGGTTGTCCCGTATCCACTCGGTGACGCTGAAGCGGGCATCGCGGGGTACGCGGCCGCTTCCATCGCGCTGCGTCAGCACGTCGGACAGATCGTCCTGGCGGGGCCCGCGTGCGGGCGCGGAGGCGATGCGTGCTCGCTGGGTGACAGGCGAACGGTGTCCCTTCGTTCCCGCGTCCGTATCGCCGAGGCCGTTTCCCGGGGACGCCGCGGTCGCCGCGTCACGCGACGTGGAGGCTCGCTGAAGGGCCTTGAGCAGGAGGCTCATCGTGACGTCGAGGTATCCGACGAACCGAACTCCTCGGCCCTGGGCAGCTGAGTCCTGAGGAAACGCAGATCCCCGAAGTCGATGGACGGGTTCTTCACGACCGTGGGCCGGAGGAAGATTACGAGCTCGGTCTTGGAGGACTGGTCGTTCCGGTAGGCGAACAGATCGCCTGCCCGAGTATTTCCGACGCCGGGCACCTGATCGCGATTGCGCTGGATCTGGTCCTTGATCAGGCCACCGAGAATCGCCGTCTGTCCACTGGCCAGCTGGAGCACCGACTCGATCTCGCGGATCTCCACGATCGGGACGGAGTTCTCTATCTGGAGAGCCGGATTCGGGTCGATGGCGCGCCCCACCTCGCTCGTCACGGTCGGTCGCACCGTCAGGGTGACGACGCCGGACTCGTTGATCTGCGGTGTCAGGGCCATCACCAGTCCGATCGGCACGGTCCTGGCGATGGTCGTCGTGGATTGGAGGGTTCCGGTATTTGCCGCCTGGGATGTCTGCTGCTGGACCTGGAAGTAGACCTCGTTGCGCACGACCTTCAGCAGTGCCGTCTGGTTGTTGATGGCCATCACTTTCGGGCTCGAGAGCACGCGCGTCGTTCCGAACTGCTCGAGCAGGCGAATCGCGCCGAAGATTCCGGCCGACGCGCGAGCGCCGAACGTGAGGGCAGTGAACGGCGTGTCGTTCAGTCGTGTCGTTCCCAGCAGTTGCTGGTTGTACTCGATGCCCGACCCGGGCGTCGACGCGATCCTTCCCCAGTCGACGCCGGCCTGGTAATCGTGCGAAAGCTGGACCTCGACGATCGTCGCCTCGATCAGCACCTGACGCTGGGATGCGGCCGTCACGTTCTCGAGGTATTCCTGGACGAGGCGATGCTGTCGCTCGGTGGCGAGTACGGTGACCGTTCCTGCCACCGAGTTGACGATGACGTCGTTCGTGATGTCGCCGGGCAGAGGCGTGGATTCCTGGTGCTCGAACGCGCTCGCGAACAGATCCTTTGCGTTCTGCCCGGCACGTGCAACGGCTTCGGCCTGAGCGATACGTTCCTCCCGCCGGGCCTTCTCCGCTTCGGCACGGGCGGCCCGCTCGTCCGCGGACATGGCCTGGGCGCGTGTGCCTGCCAGGATGCCGCGGATGTTTTTCTCCATCGTCTCCCAGAAATCATTCCGCGACTTCGTGGTCACCGTTGCCGACGACGAATTGTTGCTGGCCGCCGCTCCCCCTTGCGAGCCTGTACCTCCGGTGCCGGTGGTCACCGTTCCGATCTGTCCCGACACTGCCACCGTCGAATCCGTCTCGCGTGTCACGTTCACGTAGTCGACGCGATAGGTCCTGGCGTAGGGCGTGTCCGGCACGACGAAGATCGTGTGACCTTCCTGCTTCCACCTCACGTTCACCTGGCGGGTGATCCGGTCCAGGATCGCGGGCAACGTCTCGTCGATGGCGTTGAGGCTCACGAGACCGGTGAGGGCCGGGTGGATGTCGATGTTCTGCTTGGTGTCGCGAGCCAGTGCGAACAGGAGTTCCTTCACGGGGACTTCGTTGACGACGACACTGTAGGTCGGCAGTCGCGGTTGCGCCGTGGGCATCGGTACGACAGGTGCCGAGACCGGGGCAGGAATGCCCTCTGCAAGGCCGGCGGCCTGGGCATTCTCGTGCAGATGCGCGCTCGACACCGGAAGCCGGGGCGCCGGGTGGCTGCACCCGGCCATGGCGATCAGCGAGACC
>WGLR01000013.1 GCA_016125475.1 Betaproteobacteria bacterium | reverse complement strand
TGAAGGCCGCTGGCAAACCGCCCAAGGTCATCATCGTTGCCCTGATGCGCAAGCTCGTCGCCATCGCTCACGCGATCCTCAAGTCCGGACGACCCTTCGATCTCACCCGACATCTCACTTGATTTCCATAACGGTATCTACGCACCGCCGCGAGGGGGGGCTGGGTGAGTGGGCGGCGCGCACGCCATCGCCGGCGCTATCATCCGGCGACATCCCGAGCCGGCGAGCAACATGACCCTGAAGCGACTCCTGATCGCGAACCGTGGCGAGATCGCAGTGCGCATCGCCCGCAGCGCACACGACCTCGGCATCCGCACGGTGGCGGTCCATTCCGAGGACGACCGCACCGCGGACCACGTATTCGCGGCCGACGAAGTCCGGCCGCTGGCACTGAGCGGACCCGCCGCGTACCTCGACGCGGACCGGATCGTCGAGGCCGCTCTCGCCGCCCACTGCGACGCGATCCACCCGGGATACGGATTCCTGAGCGAGGACTCCGCGTTCGCGACGCGCTGCGCCGACGCGGGCGTCCGTTTCGTGGGCCCGGCGCCGGAAGTTCTCGCGCTGTTCGGCGACAAGGCCCGTGCGCGCGCGCTCGCACGGCAGTGCGGCGTGCCCGTGCTCGCGGGTCTCGACCACGCGGTGTCGCTCGACGAGGCCCGCGACTTCCTGCACGGCCTCGGCCCGAACGGTGCCGTCATGATCAAGGCGGTCGCGGGTGGCGGCGGCCGCGGCATGAGGCCGGTGCACACCGCGGACGAACTCGAGCACGCCTTCGAGCGCTGCCGGTCCGAAGCCCGCACAGCGTTCGGTCGCGCCGACGTGTACGTCGAGCGGTTCCTGCCGCGTGCGCGTCACGTCGAGGTGCAGGTGATCGGCGACGGCACCGGACGCCTCATCCACCTCGGCGAGCGCGAGTGCAGCATCCAGCGCAATCACCAGAAACTCGTCGAGATCGCACCGGCGCCCGGACTGGCCGAGTACCTGAGACGCCGGCTGCTGGACGCCGCGCTCGCCATGGCGCGCTCCGCCGGTGCGACGAGCCTGATCACGTTCGAATTTCTCGTCGCGACGGACAACCACGACGGCCGGACGCCGGAGTTCGCTTTCATCGAGGCGAATCCGCGCCTTCAGGTCGAGCACACCGTGACCGAGGCGACGACCGGCCTCGACCTCGTGGCCCTGCAGCTCTCGATCAGCGGCGGACGCACGCTCGCGTCGATGGGGCTGTCGGAAACCTCGCAGGCCGGTCCCCGCGGCATGGCGATGGAACTGCGCGTGAACGCGGAGACCGTCCTGCCCGACGGAACGCTGCGCCCCGCGTCGGGCACGCTCGACGCGTTCGACCCGCCTTCCGGACCCGGCGTGCGCGTGGACACCGCGATGCACGCCGGCAGCCGGGTCAGTCCGCGTTTCGATTCCCTGCTCGCGAAGGTCATCGTGCAGGTCGTTCCGGGCAATGTCGCCACGCTCGCCGTGAAGGCGCGCCGCGCGCTGTCCGAGTTCCGCATCGCGGGCATCGACAGCAACCGCGACTTTCTGCTCAATCTGGTTTCGCTGCCCGCGTTCGTCGCGGAACCGTGGCACACGGAGTTCGTGACGGAGCACCTCGCCCCGCTCACCGCCGCCACGGCGCATCCCCGCCTGTTCCCCGAAAGGCGTGACCGCGCCCGGGAGGATGCGGACGCTCCCGATGGCGGCCCGCCAGCCCCCGACGAGGCCGCGGTGCCCGAGGGCATGCAGGCGATCGCCGCCCCGGTGCCGGGCACGCTCGTGAGTGTCGCCGTCGCGCCGGGCGACACGATGACGGCGGGACAGCCGCTCGCGATCGTCGAGGCCATGAAGATGGAGCACGTGGTCACCGCGCCCTTCACGGGAACCGTCCACTCGGTCGGCGCGCGCCCCGGGGACACGCTGGGCGAAGGCACCCGCCTGATCGTCGCCGTGCGGACTGCGGATGCGATCGAGGACGTGTCCGTCGACGAAACCGTCGATCCCGACACGATTCGCGAGGATCTCGCCGTCGTGCTCGAGCGGCGAGGGCTCACTCTCGACGAAGCCCGGCCGGACGCGGTCGCACGGCGACACGAGGGTGGAAGGCGCACGGCCCGCGAGAACATCGCCGACCTCTGCGACGCGGACAGCTTCCAGGAATATGGCGCGTTCGTCGTCGCCGCCCAGCGGAGCCGGCGGACGTTCGACGACCTGGCGCGGCGCACGCCGGCCGACGGACTGGTCGCGGGGATCGGGCGCGTGAACGGCGAGCTGTTCCCGGACCGGGATGCCCGCGCGGTCGTGCTGGCCTACGACTACACCGTCCTCGCCGGCACGCAGGGATCGAAGAACCACGAGAAGAAGGACCGCATGTTCGAACTGGCCGCGCGCTGGCGCCTGCCGGTGGTCGTCTTCGCGGAGGGAGGTGGCGGGCGCCCCGGAGACACCGACACGATCACCGCGGGCAGCCTCCACATCAGGGCGTTCACGCTGCTTGCGCAGCTGAGCGGCCTCGTAACGCTCGTCGGCATCGTGTCCGGCCGCTGCTTCGCGGGGAACGCAGTCGTGGCGGGGTGCTGCGACGTGATCATCGCGACGGAGCGATCGGCGCTCGGGATGGGCGGCCCCGCGATGATCGAGGGAGGCGGGCTCGGCAGCTACCAGCCCGACGAGATCGGTCCGACGGACGTCCAGCGCGCGAACGGCGTGGTCGACATCGTGGCGCGCGACGAGGCCGACGCCACGCGGCTGGCGAAGAAGTACCTCTCCTACTTCCAGGGGCCCGTGACGTCCTGGACCTGCCCCGACCAGCGCCCGCTGCGGCAGGTTGTCCCCGAAAACCGCGTGCGCGTCTACGACGTCCGTCGCGTGCTGGACATCCTCGCGGACGACGACTCGGTTCTCGAGCTGAGGCGTGACTTCGCGCGCAACATGATCACCGCGTTCATCCGCATCGAGGGACGCCCGCTGGGGGTCATCGCGAACAATCCGATGGTGCTCGGCGGCGCGATCGACGCGCCGGCCGCCGACAAGGCGGCCCGATTCCTCCAGCTCTGCGACGGCTTCGACATCCCGGTGCTGTCGCTCTGCGACACGCCGGGCAACATGGTCGGCCCCGACGCGGAACGCACGGCGCTCGTGCGTCACTGCTGCCGGCTCTACGTCGTCGGCGCGAACCTGACGGTGCCGATATTCTCGGTGGTGCTCCGGAAGGCCTACGGCCTCGGCGCGCAGGGCATGGTCGGCGGCAGCTTCCACGTGCCGCTGTTCTCCGTCGCGTGGCCGACGGGCGAATTCGGCCCGATGAATCTCGAGGGTGCGGTGCGCCTCGGGTTCCGCAAGGAACTCGAGTCCATCGCCGATCCCGACGAGCGCCGGAAGAAGTTCGAGGAACTGGTGGCCGGCGCGTACGACCGGGGCACCGCACTCTCGACGGCGACGCTTTTCGAGATCGACGATGTGATCGACCCGGCCGACACGCGGGCGCGCATCGCGGCCGGGCTGCGCGCGCTGCCGCCGTGCGCGCCGCGAGCCGGCAAGAAGAGGGGGTGGATCGACACCTGGTGAGTGCGCTCCGCTTCCCGGGCGGACCGGGATGCGCCTTCGCTCAAGATCGTCGTCCGGTGGCCGTTACCGGATCGAGAGTTTTCCGGCATTCCGCGCGACCGGCGCGCCCAGATTTCACCGATGATCAAGAAGATCGACATAAATCAGCTGAACAGGGGCATGTTCATCCACGACCTGAACTGTGGCTGGATGGTCCACCCGTTCCTCAGGAAGCAGTTCCTGCTCGACAGTGACGAGGACCTCGCGACGATTCGCGGCCTCGGCGTACGGGAGCTGTTCATCGATACCGCCCGCGTGGACGACGTGCCGTCCGCCCGGCCGGCCCGAAAGGAGGCCGAAGCGGTCCAGGCAGCGATGGTGCAGGTCGCGAACACGCAGAACGCGCCCCGGCCAAGGACGACCGTCGCCGAGGAGAAGGACCGCGCGAAGAAGATCCACGAGCGCACGAGCCAGGTCGTGCGCGGTCTCATGCAGGACGTGCGCCTGGGCAAGGCCATCGAGATCAGCAACGTCGAGGCGGTCGTCGAGGACATCACGGCGTCCGTCACGCGCAACAGCGGCGCGCTCGTGAGCCTGCTGCGCCTGAAGGACGCGGACGACTACACGTTCCTGCACTGCGTGTCGGTGGGAACGCTCATGATCACCTTCGCGCACGCGCTCGGCCTCGATGCCGAGACGACACGCCAGGCGGGCATCGGCGGACTGCTGCACGACGTCGGCAAGATGAAGATCGCCGACAGCATCCTGAACAAGCCGGGCCGACTCACGCCGGAAGAATTCGAGCTCATCAAGCGACATCCGGTCGACGGCCACGCCGTGCTCGTCGAGACGGGCACCGTCGGGCCGCACCCGCTCGACATCACGCTGCATCATCACGAACGGGTGGACGGTTCGGGCTATCCGGACGCACTGCCGGGCGACAGGATCAGCCTGCTCGCGAAGATGGCCGCGATCGTCGACGTGTACGACGCGATCACGTCGGACCGGTGCTACCACAAGGGCATCGCGCCCACGGCGGCACTCGGGAAGATGTTCGAATGGGCGAAATTCCACCTGGACGAGAGCCTCGTCCACCAGTTCATGCGCGCGATCGGGATCTATCCGGTCGGCACGCTCGTGCGGCTCGAGAGCGGCCGCCTCGGCGTGGTGGTCGAGCAGTCCGAGGGCAATCCCCTGCAGCCCAAGGTCAAGACCTGTTTCAGCACACGATCCAACACCTACGTCGTGCCGGAGATCATCGATCTCGCGCGCGCCGCGCGGCAGGGGACGGACAAGATCGTCGGGCACGAACTCCCGGAGAAGTGGGGGATCGACACGCTCGCGTTCGTATAGAAGCAGGTACGGGGTTCGGGGTTGGGGGTTCGGGGTTCGGGGTTCGGGGCACGCTGCCCCTGCGTCAGCGCACAAAGCCCCCTCCCCCGCTTGCGGGGGAGGGTTGGGATGGGTGGCAAGCCCGTAGGGTGCGCACCGCGCACGCGGACGAGGCAACGCGTTGTTCGCCACCAGACGCTCCGCGAGGGATGAGACGTCGCCCGGTGCGCCGTGCGCACCCTGCGCACGTGTCCACCATGTGTCCGGGCTATGCACTCACACGGGGCACGTTCAGACTGCCCCCCACCCCAACCCTCGCGCGCGATGCGGAGGAGGGAGCCGAACCTGGTACCTGGTACCCCGAACCTCGTACCTCGCTCCTAGACCCTGTACTCCCCCTCTTCCACTTCCTGCTGCAGCGACGGTCCCGTCGGCGACCAGCCCAGTTCCTCGCGCGCACGTTTCGCGCGAACCCGGCTGTTGGAGCCCATGGTGTACCGCGCGCCGCCCTCGCCCCAGATCTCGACGGCCTCTGCCACGGTCATCGGCTCGGTGCGTCCTTCGAAGCCGAGCATGCGGCTCACGGCGGCCGCCAGGTCGCGCATGGAACTCTCGCCGTTCTCCGCGAAATAGAACGCACCGGCCGGCGCCTTCGCGAGAGCAGCGACGTAGAGATCGACCAGATCGTCGATGTGCACGTTGGACCAGACGTTCAGGCCGGGTCCGATGTGGCGGCCGACCCGGTGCTTCCTCGCTTCGGCGATCATCCACGGCACCTGGATGCTGTGCGGGTTCATGCCCCGCCCCCGTCCGTAGATGAGACTCGGACAGATCACGAGGCTGCGCACACCGTCCGACGATGCCGCCAGCACGGCGTCGTTCAGCTGCACGCGGCCCGCACGCAGCGGCAGCGGCTGGACCGGTGTCGTCTCGTCGTAGACCGGCCCTTCGTGCTCGCCGTCCGCGAGGTCCGCGACGATGCTCGTGCCGCTCGACTGGACGAATGTCTTGCCGGTGCCCCGCAGGGCCGACAGCATCGCGTCGACGACACCACGATCGTCCGAATTCGCGGCATTGATCGTGGCGTCCGCAGCCAGGGCCGCGTGCGCGACGCGCGTGGTGTCGGCGAGATCACCGACGACCGGCACGACGCCCCGCCTCGCGAGTTCCGCTGCGCGCGCCTCGTCGCGCACGAGCCCGCTCACCGTCATGCCGGACTCGACCAGCCGGGCAGCGAGCGATCCGCCGATGTAACCGGTGACACCCGTGATGAAGACCTTCATCGCTTCCCTCCCCGAAACGTCGTTGATCCCGCGCCGGCACGCGTGGCCCCACGCGTCCGGCCCGTCTACGCGATGCAGTAGCCCCCGTCCACCGGGATCACGGCACCGGTCACGTATCGCGACTCCTCCGAGACGAGGAACGCCACGACGTCACCGACGTCGCGCGGCTCGCCCCAGCGCCCCATCGGAATGCGCTGCGTGATCGCGCTGCTCCGCGCGGGGTCCGTGCGCGCACGCTCCGACAGCCGGGTCTCGATCCAGCCGGGCGCCACGGCATTCACGCGCACCCCGAGAGGCGCGAACGCGACGGCGTGCGAGCGCGTGAGCGAGACGACCGCCCCCTTGCTCGCCGAATAGGCCGGGTTGCGTGCGGATCCGAACGAACTCCAGACCGACGCGACGTTCACGATGGCCCCGCCGTGCGTCGCGAGCGCGTCGCGGAACAGCACGGACGCCCGCTCCGTGCCGATCAGGTTCACGTCGATCACGCGGCGGAAGCCGTCTCCCTCGAACTCCTGCCCCTCGTGGAGGATGATGCCCGCGGAATTCACGAGTGCGTCGAGTCTCGGGAACTTCGCTGCCACGGCCGCGAGCGCGGCATCGTCGGTGACATCCAGCTGCGCGAAGGGAATCACCTCCGGCCAGTCGGTGTCGCGATCGCGCCCGAAGCAGCAGACGCTCCAGCCCCGCTCCACCAGCACTTCGGCGCACGCGCGCCCGATTCCGGTCCCGCCGCCGATCACGACGGCCACCCTGCTCTCGTTCATGAAATCCTTCCGTGTCCAGTCAGTGTCCTGTTCCCGGGACGCAATCGGCCCGGCGTTCATCCCCGCACGTGCGCCCTCCCTTCCCGGGAAGGCCTCACCGGCCGACGATCTTACCCCGCACGACGGCGGCGATCCCAGGGCCCGGCGGACCGCGCCGCGACCGTCATCGCGCTCCGTGCGCCTCGACCGCCCGCATCGCATCGGCGATGTCCCGGGCCTCGAGTTCGCGTTCGAAGTGCCGCGCGTGCGGTGCCGTCATGGTGCCTGCCGCGATGGCGTCGACTTCCCCGGCGGTCGCGTCGGGCAGACCGATGTCGCCCAGGGAAGCGGGCAGTCCGACCTGCGCGTAGAACGCGAGCACGTCGTCGACGAACGCGCGCGACCGTCGCTCGAGTGCGAGCTGGACGAGCAGCGCATAGGCAACCTGGTGGCCGTGCAGCGCGTCGCGCGTGCCACGCACGGCGCTCAGACCCCGCGTCATCGCGTGCGAGATCGACAGGCCGCCGCTCTCGAAGCCGAGGCCGCTGTGCAGCACGGTCGCCTCGACCACGCGTTCGACCTCGTCGGTCACGCGGCGCTGTCGAACCGCCGCGAGCGCCGCCACGGCGTCCTTCCGGAGCGTTTCGTAACAGAGCTCCGTGAGCGCGACGGCGGCCCGGCAGGCGCTCGCGCCGAAGATGTTGCGTCCGCCCGAGGCCACGCACTGCGCGACCTCGAACTTCTTCACGACGGCGTCGCCGATGCCTGCCGTGAACAGGGACTCGGGAGCCGTCACGACGATCTCCGTGTCCACCACCACCACCTCCGGGCTGGACGACATGTGGCCCACACGCAGCAGCCGGTGCGAGCTGTCGTAGAGCACGTAGATCTTGCTCGTGGGTGCATCGTTCGAGGCGGCCGTGGGAATCGTCGCGACCCGGCACTTCAGGGCGTCCGCGACGGCCTTGCCCGCATCGACCCCCCGTCCTCCGCCGCAACCGATCACGAAGTCGGGCGACGCATGCCGCGCCAGCGTCGCGAGGCGCGCGACCTCTTCCGGCGTGATCTCGCCCGAGAACTCGAGGGGTTCGCACCGGATGCCCGCGCCGGAACAGGCCGAGACGATGGCCTCGCCGAAGAGCCCGAGCACGGCCCTGTCGGCCACGAGGACGGTGCGGCTGCCGACGCCGCGCAGGGTTTCGCCCATGGCCGCGAGTGCGCCGGCCCCCTGTATGTAGCGTCCCGGTGCGCCGAAGATGCGCAGTGTTCCTGTCATTCAGTGACTCCCGTGAGGGGCGATCCGGCGCGCCGGGCGACCGTCGGTACGGAACGCACCGGCGTCACGTTCCTGCGAGGATCTTCCCCGGATTCATGATGCCGGCCGGGTCGAAGGCGCGCTTCACGGCGCGCATGAGATCCAGTTCCACCTGGCTCTTGTAGCGCGCGGCCTCGTCGCGCTTCACCTGCCCGAGCCCGTGCTCCGCGCTGATGCTGCCGTGGAACTCGTGGACGAGTTCGTGAACGATGCGGTTCACGTCCGGCGTCTTCGCGGCGAAGTCGCCGTCGGTCATTTCGACGGGGCGTGTCACGTTGTAGTGGAGATTCCCGTCTCCGAGGTGTCCGAACGGCACGATGCGGATGCCGGGAATGGCTTTCGCGAGTGCCTGCGCGCCACGATCGAGGAACTCCGGAATGCGCGAGATGGGCACCGAGATGTCGTGCTTGATGCTGTAGCCCGTGCGGGTCTGTCCTTCGGGGATCGTCTCGCGCAGGTGCCAGAACTCGCGCGACTGCTCGATGTTCTGGGCGAGCGCGGCATCAGCGACCCCGCCCGCCTCGCTCGCGGCCTCGAGCACGTCGAGCACGAGTTCCTGCAGATCGTCCTCGTCACCCGAGTCCGCGAGTTCGACGAGCACGTGCCACGGATGTGCACTCGCGAGAGGAGGCTGCGCGCCGTCCGAATGGGCGAGCGCCATCTGGAGCGGAAGGTCCGCCATGAGCTCGAACGCGACGAGCCGCGGCCCGAGCGACGCCTGCATCGAGTCCAGCAGCCGCACGGCGGCCGCGGGGGATTCCACGCCGACCCATCCCGTGACGGTCGCCTGCGGAACGGGGAAGAGCTTGAGCACCGCCGCGGTGATGATGCCCAGCGTGCCCTCCGCGCCGACGAACAGCTGCTTGAGGTCGTAGCCCGTGTTGTCCTTGCGCAGCCCCCTCAGTCCGTTCCAGATGCGTCCGTCCGGCAGGACCACCTCGAGGCCGAGTGTCAGTTCGCGCGTGTTGCCGTAGCGCAGGACGTGCACGCCGCCCGCGTTCGTCGAGAGGTTGCCGCCGATCTGGCAGCTGCCCTCCGCGCCGAGGCTCAGCGGGAACAGCCGGTCCGCTTCCGCGGCGGCGTCCTGCACCTGCTTCAGGATGCAACCGGCCTCGACCGTGATGGTGTTGTTCTCGCGGTCGATCGCGCGGATGCGGTTCATGCGCCGGAGGCCGACGACGACCGGCAGATCGCCCGCGCCGGGCGTCGCGCCGCCGCACAGACCCGTGTTGCCGCCCTGCGGCACGATCGGCACGCCCGCCTCCGCGCACGCCGCGACGACGGCCGAGACCTGCTCCGTCGACCGTGGCAGCACGACACAGCGCGCGTTTCCGCGCAGTCGCTGCCGCCAGTCGACGAGAAAGGGTTCCATGTCGGAGGGGTCGGTGAGGAGATCGGCGGCCCCCACGAGGGTCGCGAGCCGCTCGACGATGTTCGAATTCGTGTTCATGATGCGTGGATCCGTGGTCCGCCCGAGCGTGTCTCGCCGGACCGGTCAGCGAAGGCCGAGAGTATGCCCTCATTGGACGCGCGCTGCCGGCCCTGTGGGAGAATCCGGCGGTTCGAACGTGCCGTGCCGCAATGCGCGACCGGCCTGCGTCCACTCATTCATCGGCGACCCCGTCATGCGCAGACTCGGAATCATCCTGAACGGTGCTACCGGGCGCATCGGCACCGGTCAGCACCTCGCCCGTGCACTCGTGCCGCTGCGCGACGAGGGGCTCA
Source organism: Betaproteobacteria bacterium (assembly GCA_016125475.1). Taxonomy (GTDB): domain Bacteria; phylum Pseudomonadota; class Gammaproteobacteria; order Burkholderiales. The sequence goes on along the minus strand of WGLR01000013.1, from coordinate 98,949 downwards.
CGCTCGCGAGCGGCGAACGGGTCGCGATCGATCCGGTCCTCACCGGTCGTGACGCCGGTCGCCTCCAGCGGACTGCGCAGCGCTTCGGCATCGAGCGCTGGTCGACGGACCTGGACGCCTGCCTCGAGAACGGCGAGGACACCGTCTTCTTCGACTGTGCCGCGACCGGCGTGCGCCACGCGAACGTGAAGCGTGCGCTCGAGGCGGGCAAGCACGTGTTCTGCGACAAGCCCCTTGGCACGACCTACGCGGAGGCTTCGGCCCTCGCGCAGCTCGCGGAACGTCTCGACCGCCGCAATGGTGTCGTGATGGCGAACCTGTGGCTGCCGGGGCTGCGGAAGCTGCGCGCGCTCGTCGACTCCGGCTTCTTCGGCCGCGTGCTCTCGATCCGCGGCGAGCACGGATACTGGATCTTCGACGGTCACGCGCGCCCCGCCCAGCGCCCGGCGTGGAACTACCGCCGCGAGGACGGCGGCGGCATCGTCCTCGACATGATGTGTCACTGGCACTACATGCTCGAGAGCCTCTTCGGGCGGCTCGCCCGCGTGACCTGTGCCGCCCGCACGTTCGTTCCGGATCGCCTCGACGAGAAGGCCACCCCCTACGACGCGACGGCCGAGGACGCCGCCTTCGTGCTCTGCGAACTCGAGAGCGGCGCGATGGCGCAGGTCTGCCTGTCGTGGTGCGTGCGCGTGTACCGCGACGACCTCATGGTGATGCAGGTGGACGGCACCCACGGCTCGGCAGTGGTGGGCGTGTTCGACTGCTACACCCAGCATCGCGACCAGACACCGGTGCTCCTCTGGAACGCGGAGGATCGCCCGGACGTCGATCACCGCGCCGCGTGGCTGCCCGTCCCCGACGCGGGCACGACCGGCAATGCGTTCCGGACGCAGTGGGCACTCTTCCTGCGGCACGTGCTCGAGGACGCGCCGTTCCCCTGGGACTTCGCGATGGCCGCGCGCGGCCTCGAGGTCGTCGAGCGCTGCTATTCGGCCTCCGGTGCGCACAGCTGGGAGACGCTCTCCGCGCCCTGACGATCGGGCGTTCGTTCCCCCGGCGGGCCCCACCCTCTCCCCGCTCTCTCTCCGAGGGAGGCGTGTGCAGGGAACGGGATCGAGCGCCCTCCCTCGCTTGTGGAGGAGGGTTGGGGCGGGGGGCAGGCCCGCAGGGTGCGCACCGCGCACGCGGACGAGGCAACGCGTTGTTCGCCACCAGACACTTCGCGAGGGATGAGATGTCGTCCGGTGCGCCGTGCGCACCCTACGCACGTGTCCACCATGTGTCCGGGCTATAACCCTCGCGGGGGTGGGAGTGCGCAAGGAATGGATCGAGTCCCCTCCCTTGCTTGCGAGGGAGGGTTGGGGTGGGGGGCAGGCCCGTAGGGTGCGCACCGCGCACGCGGACGAAGCAACACGCTGTTCCCCATCAGACCCTCCGCGAGGGTTCAGGCGTCGCCCGGTGCGCCGTGCGCACCCTGCGCACCGGTCCGCCGCACCTGCCCCCGCATCCAGAACCCGGATTTCGTTTCCGGGTCGAAGTGATCTCGATGCCGCCACCGTCGTCCTGCGCCCGACGCCGGATACGGCCCTCGCCGCATTTCCCGCATCGTGAGACGTGCACCCGAATTGCGACAAATGCGGGCCGGATGAGTATTATGGGTGCGTGGCGGAAACAACACGGAGAGGAGCGAAACGCGATGGACGATCAACTCGAAAAGTCAGCCATTGAGTACCACGAGCACCCGACACCGGGGAAGATCTCGGTGACGCCCACGAAGGGGCTCACCAACCAGCGTGATCTCGCCCTCGCCTATTCGCCCGGCGTCGCCTATGCCTGCAAGGCCATCCAGGCCGACCCGTCCCGCGCCGCCCAGCTCACCTCGCGCGCGAACCTCGTCGGCGTCGTGACGAACGGCACCGCCGTGCTCGGGCTCGGCAACATCGGCCCGCTCGCGGGCAAGCCCGTGATGGAAGGCAAGGGCTGCCTCTTCAAGAAGTTCGCGGGCATCGACGTCTTCGACATCGAGCTCGCCGAAAACGACCCCGACAAGCTCGTCGACATGATCGCGGCGCTCGAACCCACGCTGGGCGGCATCAACCTCGAGGACATCAAGGCTCCGGAGTGCTTCTACATCGAACGCAAGCTGCGCGAGCGCATGCAGATCCCGGTCTTTCACGACGACCAGCACGGCACCGCGATCATCGTCGGCGCGGCCGTGCTGAACGGTCTGCGCCTCGTCGGCAAGGAAATCGCCGACGCGAGGCTGGTCTGTTCGGGTGCGGGTGCCTCGGCCATCGCGTGTCTCGACCTGCTCTGCAACCTCGGCCTGAAGCGCTCGAACGTGTTCGTGTGCGACTCGAAGGGCGTGATCCGGGAGGGGCGGGACGCGTCCATGGAGCCCAACAAGGCCCGCTACGCGCGGCGCACGGAGGCGCGCGAGCTCGCGGACGTGATCGGTGACGCCGACATCTACCTCGGTCTCTCCGGTCCCGGCGCGATGAAGCAGGAGTGGGTCGCGAAGATGGCACGCAGCCCGCTCGTGTTCGCGCTCGCGAATCCCACGCCGGAGATCCCGCCGGAGGAGGTCAAGGCGGTGCGTCCCGACGCCGTCATCGCGACGGGCCGGTCGGACTACCCGAACCAGGTGAACAACGTGCTGTGCTTTCCGTTCATCTTCCGCGGGGCCCTCGACGTCGGCGCGACGGGAATCACCGAGGAGATGAAGCTCGCGTGCGTGCACGCGATCGCGGAACTCGCGCAGGCCGAACAGTCCGACGTCGTGGCCTTGGCCTACGAGGGCCAGGACCTCTCGTTCGGTCCCGACTACATCATCCCGAAGCCGTTCGACCCGCGCCTCATCACCTCCATCGCCCCGGCCGTCGCGAAGGCGGCGATGGAAAGCGGCGTGGCGACCCGGCCCATCACGGATTTCGACGCGTATCGCGCGCAGCTCACGAGCTTCGTCTACCACTCGGGCTTCATCATGAAGCCGGTGTTCGCGGCCGCGAAGAACGCCCCGCGCCGCGTCGTGTATGCCGAGGGCGAGGACGAGCGCGTGCTGCGGGCCGTGCAGGTGGTCGCGGACGAGCGCATCGCGCAACCGGTCCTGATCGGGCGCCCCGAGGTCGTCGAGTCACGCATCAAGCGCTTCGGACTGCGCATCGTTCCGGGTCGGGACTTCGACCTCGTGAACCCCGAGTCGGACCCCCGCTACAAGGAAACCTGGAACGAGTACTACCGCCTCATGCGCCGGCGGGGCGTGTCGCCGGAAGACGCGAAGGTGCACGTGCGCCAGTCCACGACGCTGATCGGCGCGATGCTCGTTCATCGCGGGGACGCGGACGCGATGCTCTGCGGCACGTTCGGCCGCCACAAGGACCACCTGCGCCACGTCGCGAACGTGATCGGCCTGAAGCCCGGCGCCTCGACGTTCGCGGCGATGAACGTGCTGCTCATGCCGAAGCGCACGGTCTTCATCAGCGACACCTACGTGAACGAGGATCCGACGGTGGAACAGATCGCGGAGATCACCGTGATGGCCGCCGAGGAGGTCCGGCGTTTCGGCGTGGCGCCGAAGGTCGCGCTGCTGTCGCACTCCAACTTCGGCACGGACGACTCGCCCTCCGCGCTCAAGATGAGCCGGGCGCTGGACCTGATCGAGAAGATGGCACCCGATCTCGAGATCGACGGCGAGATGCACGGCGACGCAGCGATCTCCGAGTCCCTGCGCACGCGCGTGCACCCGGACAGCCGGCTGACGGGCGAGGCCAACCTGCTCATCATGCCGAACCTCGACGCGGCGAACATCTCGTTCAACCTGCTCAAGATGATCGGCGGCGAGGGCATCACGGTGGGGCCGATCCTCCTCGGCACCGCGAAGCCGGTCCACATCCTGACCCCCAGCGCGACCGTCCGCAGGCTCGTGAACATGACGGCCCTGTGCACCGTCGACGCGAATGCGCAGGCCGCCAGCTGACATCCCGACGTCCCGCGGTTGACATCGGTCAATCGCGGGAATCCCACCGCCGCTACGATCACCCGAGTCTCGACACGCCAGCTCGGGAGGCAGCCATGAAGGATTCCGGCGAAAACCACGGCCATCCGTACCGGCGCCTCGACCGCCGGATCGAGGAGGTGGTGCACGACCCGTACGCGGAACGCAGCAAACCGCGCGAACCGGCCGCGTGCCCGGACTGCGGAGCCGTGTTCACGCACGGACGCTGGGCCTGGAGCGGACCTGCCGACGGCGCGGGCGAGCACCTCTGCCCCGCCTGTCACAGGATTCGCGACCGCATGCCCGCCGGGTGGGTGACACTCGCCGGCTCTTTCCTGCCGGCGCATCGCGAGGAGATTCTCCACCTGGTCCACAACGAGGCCGACCGCGTACGGGCGGAGCACCCGCTCGAGCGGATCATGGACGTCGCCGACTCGGACGGCACCACCACGATCACGACGACCGGCATCCACCTCGCGCGACGCCTCGGCGACGCGATCCACCACGCATATCAGGGCGCGCTCGACACGCAGTACGCGCCGGACGAGTACCGCATCCGCGTACACTGGTCGCGCTGACGCTGCACGCGCGCCCCGACGCGGTGCCGTGCAGGCCCGACACCTGCACCGCGGAGCCTTGCATGCCCGTCGTGAATGCAACCATCGCCGCGGTCCTCGACGAGATCGCGAATCTGCTGGACATCCAGGGCGCGAACGCGTTCCGCGTGCGCGCTTACCGCAATGCGGCGCGCACGATCGGCAACCTCGGGACCGCCGTCGGCACGCTGCTGGCGCACGGCAAGGACCTCACCGATCTTCCGGGTATCGGCGACGATCTGGCACGCAAGATCGCGACGATCGCACGGACCGGAACGTGCCCGCAGCTCGAGCGGCTGCGGGCGGACATGCCGGCGGCCCTGAGCGAACTCCTCCACGTGCCGGGACTCGGACCGAAACGCGTGAAGACGCTCTGGCACGACCTCGGCGTCGACACCGTCGAGGCCCTGCACCAGGCCGCGCGCGAAGGGCGGGTGCGCAGCGTCCACGGCTTCGGCGAGAAGACGGAACGCAGAATCCTCGAGGCGACACACGCACACCTGAAGCGCGAACGCCGCTTCCGCCTCGACGTCGCCGAACAGTTCGTGACGCCGCTCGTCGAGTACCTGTCCGGGCTCGACGGCCTCGACCGGGTCGAGCCCGCGGGTTCGTTCCGGCGACGGCGGGACACCGTCGGGGATCTCGACATCCTCGCCACGGCCGAGGACGGTGCGCGCGCGATCCGGCATCTCACGCAGTACGGGGAGGTCGCGGACGTCGTGTCCGCGGGCCCGACGCGCGGAACGGTGCGCCTGCGCGGCGGCCTGCAGGTCGACCTGCGCGTCGTCCCCCCCGCGAGCCGCGGCGCGGCGATGCAGTACTTCACGGGCTCCCGGGCCCACGGCGTCGCGTTGCGCCGCCTCGCGCAGTCGAAGGGCCTGAAGCTGAACGAGTACGGCGTGTTCGCGGGTGACCGGCCGGTCGCCGGCGACACGGAGGAATCCGTGTATGCCGCGCTCGGGCTCGCCTGGATCCCGCCGGAACTGCGCGAGGACCGCGGCGAGATCGAGGCCGCACGCACGGGCAGGCTCCCGCGCCTCGTGACCCACGAGGATCTGCGCGGCGACCTGCACGTGCACACGAAGGCGAGCGACGGTCACGACTCCGTGGAGGCCATGGCGAAGGCCGCCGCCGCGCGGGGGCTCGACTACATCGCCATCACGGACCACTCGCAGCGGCTGACCATAGCCGGGGGGCTGGATCCGTCACGGCTCGCGAAGCAGATCGACGAGATCGCGCGGCTGAACGAGCGCCTCAGGGACATCACGGTGCTCGCGGGCACCGAGGTCGACATCCTGGAGGACGGATCACTCGACCTTCCGCGGTCGCTGCTCGAACGCCTGGACGTCGTCGTCGCATCCGTGCACGGTCACTTCGATCTCTCTCGCGCGCGCCAGACCCGGCGCATCCTCAGGGCGCTGGAACACCCGGCCGTGCACGTGCTCGGGCACCCGACCTGTCGACTCATCGACGAGCGGGATCCGTGCGATCTGGACATGCAGCGCGTGATCCGCGCGGCGGCGGCGTGCGGTGTCGCGCTCGAAGTCAACGCGAGCCCGAAGCGTCTCGACCTGACGGACCTCCACTGCCGGATGGCGAAGGCGGAGGGGGCGCGGGTCGCGATCGACTCGGATGCGCATGACGCGGACGACTTCGACAACCTGCGCTTCGGCATCGGTCAGGCGCGACGGGGCTGGCTGGAACCGGCGGACGTGCTGAACGCGTGCACGCTCGGCGAACTGCGCGAACGGCTGAAGCGCCGCTGACGTCTGGGGCGCCTCAGAACCCTTCCATGGCCGGTGCCGCCGCGCCGTCCTGCCGACCCGGTATCTCCGCGATCATGCAGTCGGTCGTGAGGATGAGTCCCGCGACCGACGCGGCATTCTGCAGGCCGTGCCGGGTGACCTTGGTCGGATCGATGACCCCCATCTCGATGAGATCCCCGTACTGCGCGGTCGCGGCGTTCCAGCCGAACGCTCCGCTGCCCGCTCGCACCCGGTCGATCACCACCGAAGGTTCGTCGCCGCTGTTCGCGACGATCTGACGCAGCGGTTCCTCGAGTGCGCGCGCGACGATCCGGATGCCGGCCTCCTGGTCCTCGTTGGCGCCGTGCAGGGTCGCAAGCACCGAAGCCGCCCGCAGCGGCGCGACGCCGCCGCCCGGGACGATCCCTTCCTCCACGGCAGCGCGCGTCGCGTGCAGGGCATCCTCGACGCGTACCTTGCGCTCCTTCATCTCGGTCTCGGTCGCGCCGCCGACCTTCACGACGGCCACGCCGCCCGCGAGCTTCGCGACGCGCTCCTGCAGTTTCTCCCGGTCGTAGTCGCTCTTGCTCTCCGCGATCTCTGCACGGATCCGGGCGACGCGCTCGTCGATGTCCGCGCGATCGCCCGCACCGTCGATGAGGGTGGTGGTGTCCTTGTCGATCTCGACCCGCTTCGCCTGGCCGAGCTCTGCCAGGGTCACCTTGTCGAGCCGGAGGCCCAGTTCCTCCGACACGAGACGTCCGCCGGTCAGCACCGCGATGTCCTCGAGCATGGCCTTGCGCCGGTCACCGAAACCCGGGGCCTTGACCGCACACGTCTTCAGCACGCCCCGGACGGCATTCACGACCAGCGTCGCGAGCGCCTCGCCCTCGACGTCCTCGGCGATCACGAGCAGCGGCCGGGCCGCCCGCGTCATCTCCTCGAGGATCGGCAACAGGTCCTGGATGCCCGAGATCTTCCGGTCGCACACGAGGACGTACGGGTTCTCCAGCACGCAGCGGTGCTTCTCGCGGGTGTTGATGAAGTAGGGCGAGAGATAGCCGCGGTCGAACTGCAGGCCCTCGACGATTTCCAGCTCGTTCGCGAGCCCGGACCCGTCCTCGACGCTGATGACGCCCTCGCGACCCACCTTCTCCATGGCCTCGGCGATCACGCTGCCCACGGACTGATCGTTGTTCGCGGAGATGGCCCCCACGTGCGCGATGGCCGCGGCGGTGTCGCAGGGACGCGAGAGGCGCTTCAGCTCCCCGACCACCGCGGTCACGGCCTGATCGATTCCGCGCCGGATGTCCATCGGGTTCATGCCCGCCGCGACGAACTTCATGCCCTCCTTCACGATCGCCTGGGCGAGCACGGTCGCGGTCGTGGTCCCGTCGCCCGCGACCTCCGAGGTCTTCGCGGCGACCTCGCGGACCATCCTGGCCCCCATGTCCTCGAAAGGATCCTCGAGCTCGATGCCGCGCGCGACGACGACCCCCGAGTTCGCGACGAGCGGCACCCCGAAGGACTGCTGCAGGATCACGTTGCGTCCCTTCGGACCGAGCGTGACCTTCACGGCATCGGCCAGCGTGTTCACGCCGGCCAGGATCTTCAGGCGGGCATCCTCATGGAAGATCAGGCGCTTGGCAGGCATGGGAACGGTCCTCGACGGTCACGTGGAGAATGACCCTGCCATTCAATCGCGCAGCCACGCGAAGCGGCTTGACGAGTGTCAAAGGAACCCCGCGGCTTCGCCCGTCGGACACGCCGCCCGCGTCACGACGGCCGGGAACCGACGGTGAGCACCGTCCGGATCGACAGGAAGAACTCCGCCCCCCGTCGCGCGATGCCCAGCGCTGCCAGCCGGTCCGGCGGGCATTCCCCGAGACGTTCGCGAATCGCGCGTTCCGCGTCGATGCCCGACGCGGTGATCTCGCACCACCTCGCCACCGGAATGCCCGCCGGGTATTCGGAGAGCGCCACGTGCTGCCGGATGTCCCGGAGACCCGCCTCGCGGAAGAGTTCGTGCCAGCGTGCCGCCGTGTAGCTCCGGACGTGCGTGGGGTCGTGCAGCATCTCCAGCGCGTGATTGAGCGCATCGACCTCCGGATCGCTGTCTCCCTCGAGGTCGATGACCGCGACAGTGCCACCCGGGCGCGCGACACGCGCCATCTCGGCGACCGCCCGTTCGATTCCCACGAAGTGATGCGGGGCGAGGCGACTCGCGACGACGTCGAACGTGCCGTCGGGAAACGGCAGCGCCTCCGCCGCCGCGCAATGGGTCTCGACCTCGATCCCGCGTGTGGTCGCGAGATCGCGAAACGCCGCGAGCATCCGCGGCGACAGGTCCACGCCGGCGATGCGCGCCGCGCGCCCCGCGAACGACAGCGCGAGGTGTCCGGCCCCGCACGCGACGTCGCATGCCGAACCGGTGGCACGGTCCGCGAGGATGTCGTGCAGCAGCGCGATCGACGGGCTGTCCCGGTGGATCTCGCTGGTCGCGTAGTTCGCGGCGTTCGTGTCGAAACGCGCGGCGGATTCGTTGACTGGCTGCATGACGGCTCCGGAGGCAGGTCGAAGGGGCCGCGTGTCGACGCGGCACGCACAGCGCCGAACGATAGGCCCGCAGCCGCGTGGCGGCAAGCCACGCGAGGCGCGGGCTAGAGCGTGGCGGGAACGGCCTGGAGCGCGGGCTTCGTGAGCTCGAACGAGGGGCGGGACGAGACGCGCTCGAAGAACGGTACGAGTCCGGGCGCGGCACGGCGCCAGTCGAACGCCGGATGGCGCAGGTCGAGGTAGCCGAGCGCGCATCCGGCCGCGATCTCCGCGAGCCCGAACCCGTGCGTCGTGAAGGTTTCGCGGTCGCCCAGCAGCCGCTCGAGTTCGGCCGTGCCGGCAGCGATCTTCTGCTGCTGCCGTGCGAGCCAGTCGTCGCTTCGCTTTCCCTCCGGCCGCGTACCCTCGAGCACGGTGAGCACGACGGCGTCGCAGATCCCGTCCGCGACCGCTTCGATCTGCCGGTGCGCGATCCGCAGGGACGGTTCGTCGGGGATCAGCCGTGGCGGACGGTCGAGCGTTTCGAGATACTCCACGATGACGCGGGAATCGTGCACGGCCGTGCCGTCGTCGAGCAGGAGCGTCGGCACCTTGCCGAGCGGATTCGCGCGGGAAACCGTGGTGTCCGGCTGCCAGGGGTTCTCGACGACGATGTCGCAGGCGATGTCCTTCTCGATCACGAAGACACGGGTCTTGCGCGCGAAGGGACTCGGGCGGGCGATGATGAGTTTCATGAGGGTGCATCCTGCTCGTTCACCGCGGGCATTCTCGCACCGATCGCGGCGCGCGCGTGCACCGCGCAGCGGGCCTACGCGTTTGACACGAATCCTGACCGGAGAAACCAGCGATGGACGAACTGATCCTGCACCACTACCCCGCTTCCCCCGTGTCCGAGAAGGTCCGGATCGCACTCGGAATCAAGGGGCTCCCGTGGCGTTCCGTGGAGATCCCGCGGCTGCCGCCGAAGCCGTTCGTCATGCCGCTCACGGGCGGTTACCGGCGAACGCCGTTCATGCAGATCGGAGCCGACATCTACTGCGACAGCCAGTGCGTGCTGCGCGAGATCGAGCGCCGCCATCCCGACCCCGGCCACCCGCCCGGTGGCGCGGACGGACCGTCGTGGGGCATCGGGCGCTGGACCGACAGCCTGTTCAACACGGCCGTGCGCCTCTCGCTCGCCGCCAACGCGGCGCAGCTCCCGCCGGACTTCGCGCGTGACCGTGCACGACTGTTCCTGGGACCGAAGGGGGATCTCGCGAAAGTGCAGGCGGAGCTGCCGCACGTCGTCGCGCAGATTCGCGCACAGCTCGGCTGGATCGACGAACACCTCCGCGCGGGACGGCGCTTCCTGCCCGGTGACGCACCGGGTCTGTCCGATGCGATGTGCTACTACGTCGTCTGGTTCGTGCGCAGCCGTTGGCAGGGCGGCCCGGACATGCTCGCCGAGTTTCCGGCGCTCGAAGCCTGGGAGGAGCGCGTGAAGGCGATCGGGCACGGCCGACCCTCCGACATGACGCCCGAGGCCGCGCTCGAGGTCGCCCGCACGAGCGAACCGGCGACGCCCGAGACCGCCGACCCGCACGATGCGCAGGGACTCGAGCCCGGCATGGCGGTGTCCGTGGTCTACGACGCGGACAGTGGCGAGACGCCCGTGGCGGGTACCGTGCGCCTCGTCGAACGGGACCGGATCGCGCTGCTGCGGGAGGACGACCGCGTGGGCACGGTGTGCGTGCACTTCCCGCGCGTCGGCTACCGGGTGTCCCGGCTCTAGTCGACGCCGGGCGCCCTTCGCCGGAAGGCAGCCGCGCATGGCAGTGCCGATACCATACGTGCACATCGGGGTGGGCGCCCTCACGATGCTGCTGTGCGTTCCGCTCATCGCGCGGAAGGTGCCGATGAACCGCTTCTACGGCATCCGCACCCGACGGTCGTTCGCGTCCCGCCGCAACTGGTACGAGATCAATGCGTTCGGCGGCAAGGTGCTGTTCGCGTTCGGTCTCTTCCTCGCCCTCTTCGGCTGGTATGCGCAGGACGCCGCGCCGCCGCCGACCAGCGCGTGGGCGCCCCTGTTCATGGTCGTTCCATTCCTGGCGCTCCTGCCCGCCGTCCTGGCCATCCATCTGGCATCCCGACGCCTCGACGATCGCTGACCGGCCTCGCTGGCGCCGCGAACCTCTGCACCGGGTGCGCGGTCGCACTGTCGGATGCCGGGCGGCGACGCAGCAACTTCGGTTGCCGGCGGCTGTCGAAATTTCGTGCGCCCGCGCGACGGACGGCGCACCGCTGCCCATCCCCGCGCCGGCCCCGTTTCCGGCTCACGTCACGACCTCGCCGGACGCCTCCGCATGCACTTGGACACGTTCGGCCGTGACGGAAACTCCCCGGCGGCGAAGCGTGCCCTGTCGCGCCCCGCACACGAAAGGAGATCCTCGAATGCAACTCGGCATGATCGGACTGGGCCGCATGGGCGCGAATCTCGTGCGCCGGCTCGCGAACGACGGACACGAGTGCGTCGTGTACGACGTGAATCCCGACGCGGTGAAGGCCGTGGCGCGCGACGGCGTGCAGGGCTGCACATCGATCGGGGAACTGGTCGAAGGACTGTCGAGGCCGCGCGCCGTCTGGGTGATGGTGCCCGCCGGCGTAACGGGTGACACCGTGGCGGAACTCGCCAGGCACCTGACGGCGGGCGACATCGTCATCGACGGCGGCAACAGCTACTACCGTGACGACATCGAGCGCGCCGCGACGCTCGCCGGATCCGGCATCCGCTACGTCGACTGCGGCACGAGCGGCGGCGTCTTCGGCCTGGAGCGCGGCTTCTGCCTCATGATCGGCGGCGACGAAGAAGTCGTCGCGCACCTCGACCCGATCTTCCGGAGCATCGCACCGGGCGTGGAAGCGGCGGCCCGCACGCCCGGCCGCACGGGCGAGCCGGCACCGGCGGAACACGGTTACCTGCACTGCGGGCCGACGGGTGCCGGGCACTTCGTGAAGATGGTGCACAACGGGATCGAGTACGGGGTCATGGCCGCGTACGCCGAAGGACTCAACGTCCTGCGACACGCGAATGCGGGGAAGCGCAGCACGGAGGCGGACGCGGAGACGGCCCCGCAGCGGGATGCGAAGTACTACCAGTACGACCTGGACCTGAGCGGGATCTCGGAAGTGTGGCGACGCGGCAGCGTGATCAGATCCTGGCTGCTCGATCTCACGGCCGCCTCGCTGTTCGAGAACCCCGATCTCGAGAACTTCGCGGGGCGCGTGTCCGATTCCGGCGAGGGCCGCTGGACCATCGCGGCCGCGATCGACGAGTCCGTGCCGGTTCCCGTGCTGAGCGCCGCCCTGTACGAGCGCTTCAGCTCGCGCGGCAGGGCCGGCTTCGCGGACCGGTCGCTCTCGGCGATGCGCAAGCAGTTCGGCGGTCACGACGAGAAGCCGGCCGACGAAGGGAACTCCTGACATGAAACGCACGGCTGACCGCACCGGACGCTCGGATGCGCTCGTGCTCTTCGGCGTGACGGGCGATCTCGCGCACAAGATGATCTTTCCGGCGCTGTACGAGATGACGAAGCGCGGCGCCCTCGATGTTCCCGTCGTGGGCGTCGCGTCGTCGAAGTGGACCACGGCGGACCTGCGCCGCCACGCCACGGAAAGCATCCGGGCGGCCGGCAAGGTCGACGACCGGGAGGCGCACAGGCATCTGCTCTCCCGGCTTCGTTACGTCGAGGGCGACTACAACGACTCCGACACCTTCTCGGCACTGAAGACCGCGCTCGGCGCCGCACGACGTCCCGCGCATTACCTCGCCATCCCGCCTTCGCTGTTCGGGACGGTCATGGAGGGACTCGGGGCGGCCGGACTGACCGAGGACGCGCGCGTGATCGTCGAGAAGCCGTTCGGCCGCGACCTCGCCTCCGCGCAGAAGCTCAACCGCATCGCGCAGTCGGTGTTCCCCGAGGAATCGATCTTCCGGATCGATCACTACCTGGGGAAGGAAGCGATCATGAACATCCTCTACTTCCGCTTCGCGAATTCGTTCCTGGAGCCGATCTGGAACCGCAACTGCATCGCATCCGTGCAGATCACGCTCGCCGAGGACTTCGGGGTGGGGAGCCGCGGCGGGTTCTACGACAGCGCGGGTTGCCTGCGCGACGTCGTGCAGAATCACCTCTTCCAGATCGTCGCGCTGCTCGCGATGGAGCCCCCGGGCTACCAGGGCTACGGCGCCGTGCACGCCGAGAAGGCGAAGGTGTTCCAGGCGATGCGTCCCCTGCGGGCGGAGGACGTGGTGCGGGGGCAGTACTCGGGCTACCGCCGCGAGCCCGGCGTCGCGAGACGCTCCGATGTCGAGACGTTCTGTGCCCTCAGGCTCTTCGTCGATTCGTGGCGCTGGGGCGGCGTGCCCTGGTACATCCGCTCGGGCAAGTGCCTCGCGGAGAAGGCGGCGGAAGTCCTCGTGCAGCTGAAGGCGCCACCGCAGAAGCTCTTCGACGACGCCGCGCCCGCGGACGGGCGATCCAACTACCTCCGCTTCCGCCTCTCGCCGAGTTCGGCCGTCGCGCTGGCCGCTCGCGTCAAGCGCGCCGGCAAGGAATTCACGGGCGATCAGCGGGAGCTCTATCTGAGCGAGGAGCAGACGGGCGCGGAACCCCCCTACGCGCGCCTGCTCTCGGACGCGCTGGACGGTGACGGTGCGCTGTTCACGCGCGAGGATGCCGTGGAGGCTGCCTGGGCCGCGGTCGACCCGATCCTCGCGTCGCCTCCGCCCGTGCATCCGTACCGGCGGGGCAGCTGGGGGCCCAGGGCCGCGGACGCGCTGATCGCTCCGGACGGCGCGTGGCACAACCCGACGCCGGAACCGCGCGACAGATGACACGTCACGCGGACATCGTGTTTCTGCTCGACGTGGACAACACGCTCCTGGACAACGACCACGTCGTGGCGGATCTCGACGAGCACCTGCGCAGCGAGTTCGGAACGGCGAACCGCGACCGCTACTGGGCGATCTTCGAGTCGTGTCGCCGGGAACTCGGCTACGCCGACTATCTCGGCGCCCTGCAGCGCTACCGGCTCGAGACGGAGAACGATCCCCGGCTGCTGCTGATGTCGTCGTACCTCGTCGACTACCCGTTCGCGGACCGCCTCTATCCCGGCGCACTGGCGCTGATTCGCGACTTCGACGGTATGGGACTCACGGTCGTCCTCTCGGACGGCGACGTCGTGTTCCAGCCGCGGAAGACCCAGCGTTCGGGGCTGTGGGACGCGGTCGGGGGTCGCGTCCTGATCTGCCTGCACAAGGAACGCATGCTCGACATGGTGGCGCAGCGCTACCCCGCCCGGCACTACGTGATGGTCGACGACAAGCTGCGCATCCTGACCGCGATGAAACACCACTGGGGAGAACGGCTCACGACGGTCCAGCCACGTCAGGGCCACTACGCGCTGGACCCCGCGAACGACGCCGCGTATCCACCGGCGGACGTCACGGTGGAACGCATCGGCGATCTCGTGGCGAAGGATCTACCCGGGCTCCGGCCCCCGCTTCGGTGAGCGCGACGCGCGGCCGTGCGCGATTCCCACGATACTGACGGTCCCGACCCCCTGTCCGACGGGGACAGCCGCCGGACACCGGTCATCGCACGCAGGAGCCAGTAACCGAATGAACACGTCACGAGCAATCCGGACCCGCACGCCCCAGCAGTGGCGGATGCTGAGGAAGCAGGCCGCCCCCGACTTTCTCGACATCGCGCACGAGTGGCGCCGCCTCTTCGCGGAGGCCTGGGGCACGTTCCTGCTCGTGCTCGTCGCAGCCGGAGGCGGTGTCGTCTCCGCCTGGAGCGACGGCGCCGTCACGCTGGGCATGGCCGTGGTCGCACCGGGGCTCATGGTCATGGCGATCATCTATTTCATGGGCACCGTGAGCGGCGCACACCTGAATCCGGCCGTCACGCTCGCGTTCGCGGTGCGACGGAACTTCCCGTGGCGCCGTGTGCCGGGCTACGTCCTGGCCCAGCTCGTCGGCGGCATCGCGGCCGCGCTCTTCCTGCGGACGACGTTCGGCGTCGTCGGTGCGCTGGGCGCGACGATGCCGGGACACGGCGTCGGCAACGCCTCCGCGTTCGCGATGGAGGTCGTGCTCACCGCCGGGCTCGTGAACACGATCCTCGGCACGGCCGCCGGCGCGCGCAACATCGGGCCGAACGGCGCGATCGCGGTGGGCGGTTACATCGTCCTGTCCGGGCTCTGGGCCGCGCCGATCAGCGGCGCATCCATGAACCCGGTCAGGTCACTCGCACCGGACCTCGTCCGCGGCGACTTCGGCACCACGTGGATCTATCTGGCCGGACCGGTTGTCGGAGCGCTCGTGGGCGTCGCGTTCGAATGGATCCTGAAGGGCAGACCGACGCTGTCCGGCTCGATCGCCGCGCAGGGCACGCTCGGCGAGGACGACTCCGCACCGCCCTTGGCGCGCTAGCGGGCGCGCACACGAGGGCGGTGCAGGGCAGGAAACCGGCGCAGACGGTCGGAGCCGGCCTGCGTGCGGCCCTGCCCGCTGCCGGACCCTCACGCCCCGGCGCCCGCGCGCCCGCACCGGAAAGGAGAATGCAACCATGCACTCGGAAGCCCCCTCGACGGACCTGCTGCGAAGGATCGACGGTTACTGGCGCGCCGCCAACTATCTGTCGGTCGGTCAGATCTATCTCTTCGACAATCCCCTGCTCGAACGCCCCCTCGCGCACACCGACATCAAGCGCATGCTGCTGGGCCACTGGGGCACGACCCCGGGACAGAACTTCGTCTACGCGCACCTGAACCGCGTCATCACGAAGTTCGACCTGAACATGATCTACGTGTCCGGTCCGGGCCACGGCGGCCCGGCCGTCGTGGCCAACACCTACCTCGAGGGCACGTACAGCGAGATCTATCCGGAGATCGGGCAGGACAAGGCCGGACTGCGGAAACTCTTCCTGCAGTTCTCGTTTCCCGGCGGGATCCCGAGTCACGCGTCACCCGAGTGTCCGGGTTCCATCCACGAAGGCGGCGAGCTCGGCTACTCGCTGAGCCATTCGTTCGGGGCCGTGTTCGACAATCCCGATCTCGTGGTCGCGTGCGTCGTGGGCGACGGCGAGGCGGAAACCGGCCCGCTCGCCACGGCCTGGCACTCGAACAAGTTCCTGAACCCCGTCACCGACGGCGCAGTGCTGCCGATCCTGCACCTGAACGGCAACAAGATCGCGAATCCGACCCTGCTCGCCCGCATCGATCGCGACGAGCTCGAGAACCTGCTTCGCGGCTACGGCTGGATGCCGTACTTCGTGAGCGGCGACGAACCCATGGCGATGCACGAGGCGATGGCCGTCACGCTCGACGGCGCCGTGGCGCGCATCCTGGATATCCAGCACGATGCGCGCGTGCACGGCGACACCGCACGTCCGCGCTGGCCCATGATCGTGCTCGAGTCGCCCAAGGGATGGACGGGGCCCGCGACCGTCGACGGACACCGGGTCGAAGGTTCGTTCCGCGCACACCAGGTGCCGCTCAACCCGAACACGCACCCCGAACACCTGGCGCTTCTCGAGTCGTGGCTCAGGAGCTACCGCCCCGAGGAACTGTTCGATGCCACGGGGCGCCTCGACCCCGGACTCGCTGCGCTCGCGCCCGCCGGGGAACGGCGCATGGGCGCGAACCCGCACGCGAACGGCGGCCTGCTGCTGCGCGACCTGCACATGCCGGATTTCCGGACCTACGCACAGGACGTGCCGCGGCCGGGCGCATCGGGGCCGGGCGACACGCGTGTGCTCGGGCCCTTTCTGCGCGACGTCGCGATGCTCAATCGCGAGCCCCGCAACTTCCGGATCTTCAGCCCGGACGAAACGCTCTCGAACGGCCTCGGCGCCCTGTTCGAGGCCACTGCGAGGCAGTGGAACGCCACGACACTGCCCGACGACGAGTTTCTGTCACCCGACGGCCGCGTGCTCGACTCGATGCTGAGCGAACATCAGTGCGAGGGCTGGCTCGAAGGCTACCTCCTCACCGGGCGGCACGGGCTCTTCGACTGCTACGAGGCTTTCATCCACATCGTGGATTCCATGTTCAACCAGCACGCCAAGTGGCTGAAGGTGACCGCGGAACTGCCCTGGCGGCGCAGGATCGCCTCGCTGAACTACCTGCTCACGTCGCACGTGTGGCGCCAGGACCACAACGGCTTCACGCACCAGGACCCGGGATTCATCGACCACGTCGTGAACAAGAAGGCAGGCGTCGTGAGGGTCTACTTTCCCCCGGATGCGAACTGCCTGCTGTCCGTGACGGACCACTGCCTGCGCAGCCGGCACTACGTCAACGTGGTCGTGGCCGGCAAGCACCCGGCACCGCAGTGGCTGGACATGGAAGCCGCCGTGGAGCACTGCACCCGCGGCATCGGCGTGTGGGAGTGGGCGGGCAACGATGCAGGCGAGACGCCCGACGTGGTCATGGCCTGCTGCGGCGACGTGCCGACGCTGGAGACGCTCGCCGCGGTCTCGATCATGCGCGCGCACCTCCCGCGCCTGAAGATCCGTGTCGTCAACGTCGTCGACCTCATGAAGCTGCAGCCGGCGACCGAACACCCGCACGGTCTCGGCGACAGGGAATTCGACGAGCTGTTCACGCGGGACAGACCCGTGATCTTCGCGTTCCACGCGTACCCGTGGCTCATCCACCGGCTCACCTACCGGCGCACGAACCACGCCAACATCCACGTGCGGGGCTACAAGGAGGAAGGCACGATCACGACGCCCTTCGACATGACCGTCCTGAACGACATGGACCGCTTCCACCTCGTGATGGACGCGATCGACAGGCTGCCGAGCACGGGTGACGAGGGCGCCCGCCTCAAGGAACGGCTGGGCGCGCGCCTCGTCGAGCACCGGCGCTACATCGAGGAGCAGGGACAGGACATGCCGGAGATCCGGGACTGGGTCTGGCCGGGAGGACCGACCGCCGGCGACGGCTCCTGAACGGGAATCGCGGCGACGGTGGTCCGTCGGACAGGGCGGAACCGGACCGTTTCAGGACACCGCTTCGAGCAGGCCGTCGTAGGCGTCCTCGAAGAGCTTCACGCCCTCGCGCTGGAGCTGCAGCCCGACCGCGTCGGGATCGATGCCAAGACGCTGCAGACGATCGAGCGTGTCACGCGCCTCGTCGATGCCCTCGCCGATGCGCAGGCGCGGCTTGCCGTGGTCGCGCAGGGCCACGAGCGTCGCGTCGGGCAGGGTGTTGACGGTCTCGGGTCCGACGAGCGGCTCGACGTAGAGCAGATCGTCGTACGCGGGGTTCTTCGTGCTCGTGCTCGCCCAGAGCAGGTACTGCGCGCGTGCGCCCGAGGCCTTCAGTGCGCCGAAGCGCGGTCCGCCGAAGATCTCGCCGTAACGCACGTAGGCGAGCTTGCCCACGGCGACGGCCATCCGGCCCTTGAGCGCCGCGGCATCGGCAGACCCGATCTCGTCGAGACGCCTGTCCACGAGCGTGTCGATGCGGCTCATGAAGAAGCTCGCGACGGACTTCACGCGGCTGACGTCACCGCCCGAGGCACGAAGCTTCTCGAGACCGGAGAGATAGGCGTCGAAGATGCGTTCCATCTGGGAGAGCGAGAACAGCAGCGTGACGTTCACGCTGATCCCCTCGGCGATGCACTGCTCGAATGCGACGGCGCCCTCCGGCGTGCCGGGAATCTTGATGAGCACGTTGTCGCGCGAGACCTCCGCGTGCAGCCGTCGTGCGGCCGCCACCGTGCCGGAGACATCGTAGGCGAGCCGAGGCGAAACCTCGAGGCTCACGTACCCGTCGTCGCCGGACGTCGAGTCGTGAACGGGCTTCAGGACGTCGCAGGCGGCCTGGACGTCGGCGACCGCCATGCGCTCGTACCGGCGTTCGGGATCGGACTCCGCGCGCTTCAGTTCGGCGAGGCTCCGTGCGTAGGCGTTGCCGCTCGTGATCGCCTTCCTGAAGATCGCGGGATTGGTCGTGATGCCGGTCGCCTCGCCGGCAGCGACGAGCCGGGCGAGTTCGCCGCCCGCGATCATGTCGCGCGAGAGATTGTCCAGCCAGATGCTCTGCCCGATGCGGCGCAGCGCGGTGAACGGGGAAACGCTTTCGACCATGTGTTGCCTCTGCCCCGCCGCCTCAGACGGCCGCTTCGTCGGTTTCGCCGGTGCGGATGCGGATGACCTGCTCGACCGGCACGACGAATATCTTGCCGTCGCCGATCTTGCCCGTCCGCGCGGACTTTACGATCGCATCGACCGCGGAATCGACGAGCGTGTCGGTCACGACGACCTCGATCTTCACCTTGGGAAGGAAGTCGACCACGTATTCGGAGCCCCGATAGAGTTCCGTGTGGCCCTTCTGCCGGCCGAAACCCTTGACCTCGGTGACGGTGAGTCCGGTCACGCCGATCTCGGAAAGCGATTCGCGAACCTCGTCGAGCTTGAAAGGCTTGATCACAGCTTCGATCTTTTTCATGGTTGGCCTCGATGCGGCGTTGCTCCAAAGTCCCAAGTATAGAACTTAACGCGCATTTCTCCCATCGGGGCGCGTGCCGCCCCCGGCGGTTCCGGATCCGGAAAGACGGACGGCTCGCGTACGGAGGGGAATGGCCGGCGTCCCGCCCGGCGTCCGGGCGGGACGGGGAAAGGTCAGCCGAAATCGCCCGCGAGCGCCTCGATGCGGCCGCTGTCGGCCGCCACGGTTTCCATGATCTCCTCGAGGCCCACGACGAGCCCCAGGGCTTCCACCGTGTCCTGCACGGCGGCCTCCGTGCCGGCGTCGAAACAGCCGATCGTGTGCGCGTCCGGAATGCCGAACCGGCCGGGCACGCGCTCGAGCACGCCGCCGTGGAGGTGGTCGGCCAGGAACACGACGATCGCGTTCGCCGATTCGTCGACCGAGAAGCCTGCGTGATGACGCGACGCGATCTCGCAGAGCGTGGCGGGTGCGCCACAGCGCGCGAGGATCGACTCGCCGAGGTGCGTGTGGGCATCCACGAACTCCTCGTGCAGCGGGGTACCCTTGCCGTAGCCGGTCAGGATGAATCGCGTCATCAGATTCGGTGCCGCACCGCACAACGCGAGCGTGCCGATGTCGTGGAGCAGTCCGCCCGCGTAGACCACGTTCGGACTCACGGCCTCGTCACCGAGTGCGTTCGCGATCTCGTGGGCACAGAACGCCGTGACGAGGTATTCGAACCAGAGCGAACGCAGCACGCCACGATCCGGAAGCTGGGAGGACTTGCGCATCCAGACGGCCGCGAGCTGCGCGAGCGCGACTCTCGTCGTCGTGTTGAGGCCCAGCCGCGTCACGGCGTTCTTCACGTCGAAGATGAGCTTGCCGGCATTGCCGAAGGCCGCCGCGTTCGCGAGCCCGAGCACGCGCGCAGTGAGGAGCGGATCGCTTTCCACGATCTTCACCAGTTCGCCCGCCGCGTTGTTGCTTTCGGGGTTGAACGCGATGAGTCGCAACGCGAGCGGCGAGATCGGCGTGACGAGATGATCGACCTGGGCGAGGCGGGGCCAGCTCGAGAACAGCCGCTCCAGGGCGGCGTACTCCTCGGCCTCCATGGAAGCGGAGGCGAGGGCGGGTGCGGACGCACGGTCGACGGGTGATGTGGATTCCAAGACGTTGTTCCTCGATTCGGGAGCAGCTTCCACGTGCCGCCTGCCGGGGAGCACGTGCCATGGGCCCGTTAACGTCCGTGTCGCGACCGGCTTTAGGCCGGCTTCCGGCGACGCGGGCGCGCGCGGCACTTGCTCTCGCCCGACCTTGCGTGCAGCATTGCCGCCATTCGAGATCCGGACACCGCATCCATGGACATGATCGTCTATCTGGCCGACGGCACGACGCGCCGCTTCGTGCAGTCGGAGACCGAGGCGGCCGCGACCCTCGCGACCTTCATGCCCCTGCGGGTCTACGCTTCACCGACGCTGATCGTGGGAAGCGGCATGTCCACGACCGTGCTCGCGACCAAGCAGATCTCCCGCATCGATTTCCGGACCGAGGACCGGCTGCCGATTCCCCCGGGGGCGAACGGCGGGAGCGTCACCGTGCTGTCCGGCGAGTCGGAATTCCGCGAACGTCGCAATGCGATCGCGGAACAGGGCGTCCAGGCCGTCCAGGTCGGCTCGACGTTCTCCGGCGTGATCTCCTACGAGATGGTCGGCGGCCACATGCTCTACTGCCAGATGGAAGCCATGCTCAGCAACATGGCCAACGTGTTCACGACGCTGCAGCAGGTCTTCAGCCAGCCCGTGCTCGCGTTCGAGCTGCCGGGCGGCGGCGCCGTGCTCGTGAACCCCGCGAACCTGCTCGGCATGAATCTCTACCCGGGCATCGAGATCCTGCCTCGCGGCAGCGTGCTCGCGAAGGTCGTGGAGTAGTCCTGCGCGGGGTCACCCCCGTCGATGCCCGGTCGGGAGGGCGCCGGGAGCGGATCCGGCAACGCCCTCCCTCCGGAGTCCCCCCAACCTCAATGGCTGATCATCCAGGGGCGCTTGGTCGGGAAGGTCTTGCGACCGTCCGGTGTCGTGACGGTCGTCCGGCTCGGCCCCGAGCCGCATCCGCACCCCGGACCGTGACGGTGTCCGGCTTGCGCGGAGGACCTGGGTTCGTGGCGGCTGCGCTCGTTGACCGCGTGCGCCTGCCTCGTCGCCGCGGGCATGCCCGCGTACGCCGGTGCGGTCATCATGGCCCGCGGCGCCGGTGCTCCGCACTCCGGACACGGTTGCGGCAGGGACGCCTCGGCCATGCGACGCACGGCCGTGAAGTCCCGTTCGCAGTGTCCGCACAGGTATTCGTAGGTCGGCATCTCGTCGTCCCCGTCCGTGTCACTTGTCCGGCGAGATCGGCATGTCGACGGCACCGGTCAGCTGCTTCGTCGGCCCTGCGCTCGTCGGATTGATGTCGAAGTCGAAGATCTGCGTGGGCAGCCACAGCGTCGCGCACGCGTTGGGGATGTCCACCACGCCGCTGATGTGTCCCTGCACCGGAGCGGTCCCGAGGATGGAATAGGCCTGCGCGCGCGAGTAGCCGAACTTGGTGAGGTATTCGATCGCGTTCAGGCACGCCTGCCGGTACGCGACGTGCACGTCGAGGTAGTGCTGCTTGCCCCACTCGTCGACGGAGATGCCCTCGAAGATGAGGTAGTCGTTGTACGTCGGCGTGATCGGGCTCGGCTTGAAGATGGGATTCCTGATCCCGTACTTGGCCATGCCGCCCTTGATCACGTTCACGCGCAGGTGCACCCAGCCCGCCATCTCGATCGCGCCGCAGAACGTGATCTCGCCATCGCCCTGGCTGAAGTGCAGGTCGCCCATAGACAGGCCCCCTCCCTTCACGTAGACGGGGAAGAAGATCTTGGAGCCGCGCGACAGATCCTTGATGTCGCAGTTGCCGCCGTGTTCCCGGGGTGGCACGGTGCGCGCACCTTCCGCCGCGACCTTGGCCTTGGCGTCCCCCTTCGCCTTGCCGGCGTGGGCGGTCGACGGATAGGGCGCGTTCGCGAGCGGGGGCACGCGATCCGGATTCGTCGCGATGAAGTCGACCTCCCGCTTGTTCCAGGTGTCGAGCATCGACTGGTCCGGCAGGCATCCGATCAGGCCGGGGTGGATGAGGCCCGCGAAGCTCACGCCCGGCACGTGACGCGAGTGCGTGTAGAGGCCGCTGATGTCCCAGATCGACTTCTGTGCGAGCGGGAAGTGATCGGTCAGGAAGCCGCCGCCGTTCTTCTTGGAGAAGAAGCCGTTGAAACCCCAGAGGCTCTCGGGCAGTGCACCGATGTCCAGCAGGTCGACGACGAGCAGGTCGCCCGGCTCGGCACCCTCGACACCGATCGGCCCGCTCAGGAAGTGCACGATCGACAGGTCGATGTCACGCACGTCGTCGGCCGAATCGTTGTTCTGGATGAAGCCTCCCGTCCAGTCGTAGGTCTCGACGACGAAGTCGTCGCCCGGCTTGACCCACGCCACCATCGGAATGTCGGGATGCCACCGGTTGTGGATCATCTCGTTCTCGTACGGGGACTGCTTCAGGTCTATCTTGATGATGGTCTCGGGCATGGCGCTCTCCTTTCTCCTTTCGTGGTACCAGCAATGACTGCGAACACTGTGTCCGGAACGTTCCCTACACGGACAGGTACTGCTTGACGCGATCCGCGTCGATGTTCTCGCGTGCGGCCTCGTGCACGAGCCGGCCGCCCTCGATCACGAACAGCCGGTCCGCGACGTCGAGCGCGAACGACAGCACCTGTTCGGAAACGATGATCGTGATCTCGCGCAGCTTGCGGATCTCGTTCAGCGCGCGCGCGATGTCCTTGATGATCGAGGGCTGGATGCCTTCGGTGGGTTCGTCGAGCAGCAGCACCTTCGGATTCGTGACGAGTGCGCGCCCGATCGCGAGCTGCTGCTGCTGGCCGCCGGAGAGGTTGCCGCCCTTGCGCTTGCGCATCTCGAAGAGCACCGGAAAGAGCGAGTAGATCTCCTCGGGAATCTCCTTCACCTTCGCGTTCTCGAGGCCGGTGCGCAGGTTCTCCTCGACCGTGAGGGTCGGGAAGATCATGCGGCCCTGGGGCACGTAGCCGACACCCTTCGCGACGCGCCGGTAGGGTTCCTCCTTCGACACGTCGACACCGTCCACCTCGACGCCGCCGCTGCGCAGCGGCAGGAGTCCGACGAGCGCCTTGAAGAGCGTGGTCTTGCCCATGCCGTTGCGTCCCATCACCGCGACGGTCTCGTTCCTGACGGCGGAGAACGAGATGCCGTGGATGGCCTGGCTCTGACCGTAGCTCACGAATACATCGTTGACATTCAACATGGCGGCTCCTTGCCTGGGTCAGTGTCCGAGGTACACGTCGATCACCTTCGGATCGCTCTGCACGCGCTCCATCGGGCCTTCCGCGAGGATCTTCCCCTGGTGCATGACCGTGACCTTGTGCGCGATCTTCTTCACGAAATCCATGTCGTGCTCGATCACGATCATCGAACGGTTGCGGCAGATGCGGTCGAGCAGTTCAGCGGTCAGTTCGCGCTCGCGCACGCTCATGCCCGCGATGGGCTCGTCGAGCATGAGCAGTTCCGGGTCCTGCATGAGCAGCATCCCGATCTCCAGCCACTGCTTCTGGCCGTGGCTCAGCAGCCCGGCTTCCATCGAGAGCTGCTCCTCGAGACCGATCTCGCCCGCCACCTCGGCGATGCGTTCCTTCACGTCGTCGGTGCATCGGAACTTCAGCGCGCCGAACACGCCGCGCCCGCGCGGGAACGAGACCTCGAGGTTCTTGAACACGGTGAGGTTCTCGTAGATCGACGGGGTCTGGAACTTCCGCCCGATGCCCGACCGCACGATCTCGTGCTCGGCGAGCTTCGTCATCTCGGCGTTCTTGAACTTGATGCTCCCGGCGCTCGCGCGCGTCTTGCCGCAGATGAGGTCCAGCAGCGTCGTCTTGCCGGCGCCGTTGGGCCCGATGATCACGCGCAGCTCGCCCTTGTCCACGTAGAGGTTGAGCGTGTCGATCGCCTTGAACCCGTCGAAGGACACCGTGAGGTCCTCGATCGCGAGCACGTAGTCGGAATTGCTCATGCTGTGTTCTCCGGTGCGTATCTGGGTGAGGTCACGCGACGGCCGGGTCGACGCCGTCGGACCGGTTCTTCGACGCGGGCGCGTGCTCGGGCGAGCGTGCGACGGGGCGTGTGCTCGCGGCCTCCGCTTCCGACGGATCCTCGGCCACCGCAGGCGTCTTCTCCGGCGCGGGTACCGGCACGGCCTGCCGCTCGCGCAGCAGCCAGGGCTTCACGTAGCTCTCCCAGAGTCCGGCCAGGCCGTTCGGGAACGCCATGACCACGCCGATGAACAGGGCCGCCATCAGGAAGAGCCACATCTCCGGGAAGCTCTCGGAGAAGTAGGTCTTGCCGAAGTTGACGAGCAGCGTGCCGTAGACCGCGCCGACGAGCGACATCCGTCCGCCGACCGCCGCGAAGATCACCATCTCGATCGACGGCACGATCCCCACGAAGGACGGCGACATGAAGCCGACCTGCAGCGTGAACATGGCGCCCCCGACTCCGCAGAGCGTCGCGGCGAGACAGAACACGAACACCTTGAAGTTCGCGACGTCGTAACCGGAGAAGCGCACCCGGTCCTCCTTGTCGCGCATCGCGAGCAGCAGGGTTCCGAGCTTGGTCCGCTGGACGGCGCGACACGCGAAGATCGCCACGAAGAGCAGGATCGCGTTGGCGAAGTAGAGGATGTACTTGGCCGAGTCCGTCCGGATGTCCCACCCGAGCATGGTCTTCAGGTCCGTGATGCCGTTGACGCCTCCGGTGTAGCCCTGCTGGCCGATGATCAGGACCGTGATGATCATCGCGACGGCCTGCGTGATGATCGCGAAGTACACGCCGCCCACCCGCCGCTTGAACATCGCGAATCCGATCACGGCCGCGAGCACCATCGGTACGACCAGCATCCCGATCAGCGCCACCGGGAGATGCCGGAACGGCTCCCACCAGAACGGCAGCGCCGTGAGCTGGTTCCAGTCCATGAAGTCCGGAATGCCCGGGGTCGACTGGATCTTCGTGCTCACGGGGTCCGACGCCTCGAGCTTCAGGAACATCGCCATGCAGTAGCCGCCCAGGCCGAAGAAGACGCCCTGCCCGAGGCTCAGGATCCCTCCATACCCCCAGAGCATCACGAGACCGACCGCCACGAACGCGTAGGTGAGGTACTTGCCGATCAGGTTCAGGCGGAAGATGTCGGTGGTCGCCGGCAGCACCGCGAACACGACGATCGCCAGCACGACGATGCTTGCCATGTCCGACGAGGCGATCCATCTGCGGAACTTGTCCATGAGAGTCTCCTTTGCAATCCGTGCGTGACCGTCTACCGGCGCATCTTGAGGGCGAACAGTCCCTGCGGACGGATCATCAGGATGGTGATGATCGCGAGCAGCGTGAGGACCTTGGCCATGGAACCGGTGAGGAAGAATTCGGTGATCGACTGCGTCTGCGCGATGCCGAACGCCGAGGCCACGGTACCCAGGAGACTCGCCGCGCCACCGAACGTCACCACGAGGAACGCGTCGACGATGTAGAGCGAGCCGCTCGTCGGTCCGGTCGAGCCGATCGTCGTGAACGCGGCGCCGGCCACACCCGCGATGCCGCAGCCGATCGCGAACGTCATGCGGTCCGTGTTGCGCGTGTTGATGCCGATCGCGTTCGCCATGCCGCGATTCGAGACGGTCGCACGCACGCGAAGGCCCCAGCGCGAGCGGTACAGCATGAGGAACACACCGCCCGTCACGAGCAGCGTCAGGCCCATCACGAACATGCCGTTGATCGGGATGTCGAGTCCTTCGGTCGGCGACCAGGAGCCCAGCAGCCACTCGGGCAGCGTCGGACTCACCTCCTTCGCGCCGAACGTCGAGCGGAAGATCTGCTGCATGCCGAGGCTCAGGCCCCAGGTCGCGAGCAGCGTGTCGAGCGGCCGTCGGTACAGGTGACGTATGAGCGCCCACTCCGCGAGCCACCCTGCCGCGAACGCGAGCACGAACGCGACCGCGATGGCCACGAGGAAGTAGTACGGCATCAGGGAGGGGGCGTAGGTCTCCGTGAGACTCGACAGCATGAAGATCGTGTATGCCCCGACCGTCATGAATTCGCCGTGGGCCATGTTGATCACGCCCATCTGACCGAAGATGATCGCGAGCCCGAGCCCCATGAGCAGCAGGACACTGAACAGGCTCAGGCCCGCGAAGCCCTGCATCACCACGATGTTCCAAAGATCCGACGCGCTCAAGCCCATGTCGTCATTCCTTCTTCGTTGTGGCGACGCCCGGGGATGTCCGTGACGGATTCCCCGGAGCGTCGCCGCGTGTGGTCCCGCCAGCCGCGGGCCCCTGGGGAACGGGGCACCGCGGTGGCTTCGTCGTCACTCGTTACTGATAGCCCTTCGGGAAGGGGTTGGGCTCGATGAGCTCCGGCGATTCGGCCACGACCTTGAACTGGCCGTCGGACTGGATCTCGCCGATACGGGCCTTGCTCCAGAGGTGGTGGTTCGGATGGATCTTCACGTAGCCCTCCGGCGCCCCCTTGAACTCGATTCCCGGCGACGCCTTCGCGATCTTGTCGATGTCGAAGCTGCCGGCCTTTTCGACCGCGAACTTCCAGAGCCAGGGGCCGAGGTACGCGGCCTGCGTCACGTCACCGATCACGGCCTTGGGTCCGTACTTCGCCTTGAACGCCTCCACGAACTTGTGGTTGTTCGAGTTGTCGAGGCTCTGGAAGTACTTCATGCACGCATAGAACCCGTCGCAGTTCTCGCCGCCGATGCCGAGCAGTTCGTCCTCGGTCACCGAGATCGTGAGCAGGAGCTGCTTCTTCGACGTGACGCCGGCCGCCTTCATCTGCTTGTAGAACGCGACGTTGCTGCCGCCGACGACGATCGCGTAGATGCAGTCGGGCTTCACGATCTTGATCTTGTTGATCAGCGAGTTGAAGTTCGTGTGGCCGAGCGGGTAGTACTCCTCGCCCACGACCTTCAGGTGACGAAAGTTCTCGATGTGCTTGCGCGCGATCTTGTTCGACGTGCGCGGCCAGATGTAGTCGGAGCCGATCAGGAAGAACGACTTCGCGCCCTTCTCCTTCATGACCCAGTCGAGGCCCCAGAGGATCTGCTGCGTCGCCTCCTGGCCCGTGTAGATCACGTTCTTGGACTGCTCCAGTCCCTCGTAGAAGGTGGGGTAGTAGAGCATCCCGTTCTCCTTCTCGAAGATCGGGAGCACGGCCTTGCGCGATGCCGACGTCCAGCAGCCGAACACCGCCGCGACGCGGTCGTTCACGAGCAGCTTCTTGGATTTCTCGGCGAAGGTCGGCCAGTCGCTCGCGCCGTCCTCCTGGATGATCTTGATCTGCCGTCCGAGCACGCCGCCGGCCGCGTTGATCTGCTCGATCGCGAGACGTTCGGCCTGGATCGACCCGGTCTCGCTGATGGCCATCGTGCCCGTCGCCGAGTGCAGCTGACCGACGGTCACCTCGGTGTCGGTGACGGCGAGCTTCGTCGTGTTCACCTTGGCGGTCGGGTACTTGGCCGCGAGGGAAAGACCCGGCATGCCGATCAGGGGCAGCGTGGCGAGGCCCTTCGAAAAATTTCTGCGCGAGGTGGACTGCAGGTCGTCGCGATCGTCTTGAGAGGACATTGGCATCTCCTGTGAGTGGTGTTGGCGAGATGCGGCATGTGGCCATCACGCCGCGAAACACGGCGCCAGATTAGGTGTGAGGTTGCGCTGCAACAATACGTAGATTCACGTAACGGACACGGTCCGACCCCACCCGATCACTCGAGAACCGGGACGCCTCGCGCGTGCGGCGCAGGCTCGTGTACTGGTGCGGAAGTTGCACCTGTGTCGTTCGCAGGATCGGGATCGTGCACGGACGCAGAGGCGAAAGTGCAGACGACCGAGTCGCAGGTCGCGACCATGGCTTGCACGCCGCCCCAATTGGGTGCGGCGCATCGTTCACACGCACCATCATGGCCGCCACGCAACGCATCGTCCGCATCCGACGGGAATACAACCAGTGGGTCGCCAACGAGACCCTCGAGGACTACTCGCTGCGCTTCACCGCGAAGTCCGCGCGGCGCTGGTCGTCGTTCCGTGTCGCGAACACCGCACTCGGGGCGATCTCCTTCCTCGCGCTGGAAGCGATCGGCGGCGCGATCGCGCTCAACTACGGATTCGTCAACTCGACGTGGGCGATCGTCGTCGTCGGCGCGATCATCTTCCTGACCGGGCTGCCGATCAGCTACTACGCGGCCCGCTACGGCATCGACATGGACCTGCTCACGCGCGGAGCGGGCTTCGGCTACATCGGCTCGACGATCACGTCACTGATCTACGCGTCGTTCACGTTCATCTTCTTCGCGATCGAGGCCGCGATCATGTCGCTCGCGCTCGAGCTCGCGTTCGGCATCCCGCTCTGGCTCGGCTATATCGTCTGCTCCGTCGTGATCGTGCCGCTCGTCACGCACGGCATCACGTTCATCAGCCAGTTCCAGATGTGGACCCAGCCGCTCTGGCTGCTGCTGCACCTCGTGCCCTTCGCGTACATCGCCGTGAAGAACCCCGGTGCCTTCTCGGACTGGACGACTTTCGCGGGCCACCACGGCGATGGCGGCGGCCGCTTCGACCTCATGCTGTTCGGTACCGCCTCGGCGGTCGTCTTCTCGCTGATCGCGCAGATCGGGGAGCAGGTGGACTTCCTGCGATTCCTGCCCGCGCAGGCCAGCACCGGCCGGGCCCGATGGTGGGCCGCGATGCTCAGCGCGGGCCCGGGGTGGATCGTGCTCGGCACGCTCAAGCTGCTCGCCGGCTCCTTTCTCGCGTTCCTCGCGCTCCAGCACGAACTGACGCCCGGACGCGCCGCCGAGCCGACACAGATGTACCTGACCGGCTTCCACTACGTGTTCTCGAACTCCGGTCTCGCACTCGCGGTGACGGCGCTGTTCGTGATCCTGTCGCAGCTCAAGATCAACGTCACGAACGCCTACGCGGGCTCCATCGCGTGGTCGAACTTCTTCGCACGCCTCACGCACATCCACCCGGGGCGGGTCGTCTGGCTCGTGTTCAACGTGTTCATCGCGCTGCTCCTGATGGAGCTCGGCGTGTTCCGCGCACTCGAACAGGTGCTCGGCCTCTATTCGAACGTCGCGATCGCGTGGGTGGGCGCGCTCGTGGCGGACCTCGTCGTGAACAAGCCGCTGGGCCTGAGTCCGCGGTACATCGAGTTCCGACGCGCGCATCTCTACGACATCAATCCCGTCGGCGTCGGCGCGATGCTGATCGCGTCGGTCGCGGCGATCCTCTGTTTCTCCGGCGTGTTCGGCGAGTGGCTCCAGGCGATGTCGCCGTTCGTCGCGCTCGGTGTCGCGTTCGCGACGGCGCCCGCGATCGCGCTCGCGACGCGGGGCCGGTACTACGTGGCGCGCACGCCGCGGGACTACTCGGCTGCCGGCGACACGGTCCGCTGCGTCATCTGCGAGAACGCGTTCGAGCCCGAGGACATGGCGCGATGCCCGGCCTACGCCGGGGCCATCTGTTCGCTCTGCTGCTCGCTCGACGCGCGATGCCACGACGCCTGCAAGCCGCACGCTCGTCTGTCACAACAGGTCACGCGCACGCTCGAGGCCCTGCTCGCGCCGGGCCTCGCGCGGGCCCTGGATTCCCGACTGGGTCACTATTTCGCGGTGCTCGGGATGCTCGGCGGGCTGATCGCGATCATCTTCGCGCTCGTGGACTACCAGGTCATGCTCAATGCGGGCCCGGAAGCCGCGCTCGTGAGCGCGTCGCTCTGGAAGGTGTTCCTGTTCCTGATGCTCGTGGCGGGCGTCGCCGCGTGGCTATTCGTGCTGGCCCAGGAGAGCCGGCGCGTCGCGGAGTCGGAGTCGCAGCGGCAGACCCGCCTGCTGATGCGCGAGATCCGCGCGCACAAGCGGACCGACGCGCAACTGCAGCGCGCGAAGGAGGCGGCCGAGTCCGCGAACCTCGCGAAGAGCCGCTACGTGACGGGGATCAGCCACGAGCTCCGGACGCCGCTCAACACGATCCTCGGCTACGCCCAGCTCATGCAGCGCGAGCCTGGCGTCGGCGAGAAGCTCTGCGAGGCACTGGGCATCATCCGCCGCAGCGGCGATCATCTCGCGAGCCTCATCGACGGCCTGCTCGACATCGCGCGCATCGAGGCCGGCAAGCTGCACCTGCATCGCGGCGAGATCCGTCTCAACGACTTCCTCGCGCAGCTCGTCGGGATGTTTCGCGTGCAGGCGGCCAACAGGGGGCTCGAGTTCCGCTTCGAGCGGGCCTCCGTCCTGCCCGATGTCGTGAGCGGCGACGAGAAGCGGCTGCGTCAGATCCTGATCAACCTGCTCTCGAACGCGATCAAGTTCACCGAGTCGGGGAGCGTCACCCTGCGCGTCGGCTATCGGCGCCAGCTCGTCGAGTTCGAAGTGCGGGACACCGGCATCGGCATCGCGCCCGACGATCAAGACCGGGTGTTCCAGCCGTTCGAACGCGGCCGGTCCGGTCCCGGCAATGCCGTGCCCGGCACCGGGCTCGGACTCACGATCAGCAAGCTGCTCACGGAGATCATGGGCGGGAGCCTCTCTCTCGAAAGCGCCCCGGGTGCGGGCAGCTCCTTCCGGGTGAAGGTCATGCTCTCGCCGGTCGCGGTGCCGTCGACCGCACCGCTGCCGCTGCGGCTCGTGACGGGGTACCACGGCCCGCGCCGGGCCGTGCTCGTCACCGACGACGACGCGACGCACCGGGAGTTCATGGTGCAGCTTCTCGAACCGCTGGGCTTCCGGGTCCTGACGGCCGAGGACGCGACGGCGTGTCTCGCGAAGGCCGCGACCGAGACGGTTCACCTGTTCCTGCTCGACATCTCCATGCCCGGCATCGACGGCTGGACGCTCGCGCGCAGGCTGCGGGACGGCACGCACGAGGCGACGCCGATCGTGATGGTGTCCGCGAACGCGTTCGAAAGTCGGAAGGATCCGGCCGACGGTTCCGTGCACGACGGCTTTCTGGTCAAGCCCGTGGATTTCTCGCGGCTTTTCGAGAAGCTGCAGAGCGCCCTGCACATCGAGTGGCGCCACGACAACGAACCTGCCGCCGCAGCCGCCGACGCGGTTCCCGCTTCGCCCGCGATCGTGGTGCCGCGCGCCGTCGTGGACTCGCTGCGCGCGCTCGGCGAGATCGGCTACGTGCGGGGCATCCAGCGCAAGCTCGACGAGCTGGAGTCCGGCGACGACCAGGCCCGTGCGGTGGCGACGCGCCTCCGACCGCTCGTGCGCGACTTCCAGCTCAAGCAGTTCCTCAGGGCCGTCGAGGCGCTCGGTGACCATGCCGTCTGATCACGCCCGCCGGGACATCGTGCTCGTCGTGGACGACGCACCGGACACGCTCTCGCTGCTCACCGATGCGCTCGAGGCCGCCGACATGACCGTACTCGTCGCGACGGACGGTCTGTCCGCGATCGAACGGGTCGGACGGATCACGCCGGACGTCGTGCTGCTCGACGCCGTGATGCCCGGCATGGACGGCTTCGAGACCTGTGCGTCGATGCGGCTGCAGCCCGCCATGTCGCAGGTGCCGATCATCTTCATGACAGGCCTCGCCGATACCGAGCACGTCGTCCGGGGCTTCGAGGCCGGCGGCGTGGACTACGTGACGAAGCCGATCGACCCCGACGCGCTCATCGCCCGCATCCGCACGCACGTGGCGACGGCCCGGCGCATGTCCAGCGCGCGCGCCGCGCTCGACGCGGCGGGTCGCGCACTCGTCGCACTCGCCTCGTCGGGGGAGGTCCGCTGGCACACGCCCCGGGCGGACCGTTTCGTCGCGGCGCTCGGGAACACGGCCGATCGTGCGCAGACGCTGCGGATGCCGCCCGAGATCGTGACGTGGCTGGCGCAGACGCGAACCGGCCCCTCCTCCAGGCCGCTCGCCTGGCCGTCGGGCGAACCGCGCTTCACGCTGGCGACGCTCGGCAGCGTGGGCGACGACGAGTATCTGGTGGCGGTGTCGGAGTCCGACGACGCGGAGCAGCGGCGGCTCCTCGCGGGGAGGTTCCAGCTGACCGACCGCGAGGCCGAAGTGCTCATCTGGATCGCGCGCGGCAAGAGCAGCCGCGATGTCGGGGAAATTCTGGGACTCAGCCCGAGGACCGTGGACAAGCACCTCGAACGCATCTTCGTGAAGCTCGGCGTCGAGAACCGGGCCGCCGCCACCGCACTCGCGATCAGCGCCTTCCGCGACGCGTAGCCGGACACGTCGTACCGCGCCGGCCGGCACGCGGATGCCCCGCCCCCCGGAAATTCGTGCCGTCCGGCGACGGTCCGCCGGAGGCGGCGCTCAGAACTTGTCGCGGTACCGGTTGGTGATCGGGTAGCGCCAGTCCTTGCCGAAACCGCGCGGCGTGATGCGCACGCCCACGGGTGCCTGGCGACGCTTGTACTCGCTCACGGTGAGCAGTCGCACGACCCTCTCGACGTCCGCGCGCGCGAACCCCTTGCCGATGATCGCGCTCGGCGCCATGTCCTGCTCCACGTACATTTCCATGATCGCGTCGAGGACCTCGTAGGGCGGCAGGCTGTCCTGATCGGTCTGGTCGGGCTTCAGTTCCGCGGACGGCGGGCGCGTGATGATGCGCTCGGGGATCACGGGGCCGACCGAATTGCGATAGTGCGAAAGCCGGTACACGAGTGTCTTGCTGATGTCCTTCAGCACACCGAAGCCGCCCGCCATGTCGCCGTAGAGCGTTGCGTACCCCATGGCCATCTCGCTCTTGTTACCGGTCGTGAGCACGATCGACCCGAACTTGTTCGAGAGGGCCATCAGCAGCGTGCCGCGGATCCGGGACTGCAGGTTCTCCTCGGTCGTGTCCACGGCGAGGCCCGAGAACTCGGTCGCGAGCGTGCCTTCGAACGCGTCGTACACGCCGCTGATCGGCAGGACGGAGTACGGCACCCCGAGATTCGCGGCGAGGGCCGCTGCATCGTCGAGACTCATCTGCGCCGTGTACCGGGACGGCATCATGACCGCGCGCACCTGATCGGGCCCGAGCGCATCGGCGGCGACACACAGCGTGATCGCGGAATCGATGCCCCCGGACAAGCCGATCAGCACGCCCGGAAAGCCGTTCTTCCGCACGTAGTCGCGAACCCCCACGCAGAGCGCGCGGTAGGCCATGGCCTCGAGGGAGGGCTCGGGCGCGAGATCGGTCCCCACGGGCCCCTCCGGGCCGATCTCCACGACGGCCAGCGCCTCCTCGAAGCTCGCGTACTGGTGGGTCACCTGGCCCCGGCCGTCCATCACGAACGACGCGCCGTCGAACACGAGCTCGTCCTGGCCGCCCACGAGGTTGCAGAACACGATCGGCAGGCCGGTCTCCCGCGCGCGTGCGCGGACGACCTCGTAGCGCGTGGCGATCTTGTTGAGGTGATACGGCGAGGCATTCAGGACGAGCAGCACCTGCGCACCGGCCGCGCGTGCCGCGCGCGGGGCTTCGGCGTCCCAGGTGGCCGCCGAGAACGCCTGGGCTGCCGCGGGGCGGGCTGCCCGCGCCCCGGAAGTGCCCCAGACGTCCTCGCAGATGTTGATGCCGACCCGCATCCCGGCGATCTCGACCACGCAGGGTTCGTTGCCGGGGTCGAAATAGCGTTCCTCGTCGAAGACGGTATAGTTCGGCAGGTCGTGTTTCGCGTAGGTGGCGACCACCCGTCCGTTCGCGAGCACGGAAGCCGCGTTGTGCAGGTGGCCGCGTGTCCCTGACGGATGACCGACGATCACGGTGATGCCGTGCGTGCGCGCCGCGAGTTCCTGGACGGCGTTCTCGCAGGCCCGCACGAAGTCGTCCCGGAACAGGAGATCCTCCGGGGGGTAGCCGCAGATCGACAGTTCGGGCGTGAGGAGCACGTCGGCACCGAGCGTGCGCGCGCGCTGGGCGGCATCCGCGATGCGTGCGGAGTTCCCGGCGAGGTCGCCTAGGGTGCAGTCGATCTGGGCGAGGGCAATCTTCATCGATTCTCGGGCCGGTAGGGCCGGCCGTATCCACGGGTTGCGGGCCGGGTAATATAGCCGTCAGATCCATGTCCGACCAAATCTTGCTCGAAGTCGTCGACACCCTGGCAGACGTGCCGGCCGGGGAGTGGGACCGCCTCGCGTCCGGGCATCCGCTCCTGTCGCACGCGTTCCTGCACGCGCTGCACGAGAGCGGCTCGGCCGCCCCGGACTCGGGCTGGACGCCGCGCTTTCTGCTGCTCCGGCGTGGAGGCCATCTCGCGGGCGCCCTGCCCCTCTATCTCAAGGACCACTCGTACGGGGAGTACGTCTTCGACTGGGCCTGGGCGGATGCCTGGCACCGGGCGGGCGGGACGTACTACCCCAAACTGCTGTGCGCGATTCCGTTCACCCCGGTCGCGGGTCCGCGACTGCTCGCGACGGAGGCCCGCGACCGGTCGGCCCTGCTGCAGGGAGCGATCCGGCTCGCGCAGGAGCTCGAGGTGTCGAGCTTCCACTGCCTGTTCCCGACCGAAGCACAGGCCCTCGAGTGTGAACAGGCGGGCCTCATGCTGCGGCGGACGGTCCAGTTCCACTGGCACAACGAAGGCTTCCGGTCGTTCGAGGACTTCCTCGCGCGCATGAACCACGAGAAGCGCAAGAAGATCCGGCAGGAACGCCGCCGGGTCCGTGAGGCCGGCGTGGAGTTCGTGTGGAAGGTGGGCGACGAGATCACGGACGAGGACTGGCGCTTCTTCGCACGCTGCTACCAGGACACCTACCGGCGACATCATTCGACGCCCTACCTCAATCTCGACTTCTTCCGCCGCATCGGCCGCTCGATGTCGCCGAACCTGCTGCTCGCGCTGGGACTGCGCGAGGGTGAGCCGGTCTGTGCCGCGCTCGACGTGTTCTCGGCCGACGCGCTCTACGGACGCTACTGGGGGACCACCACGTACGTCCCGGGCCTCCACTTCGAGGCGTGCTATTACCAGGCGATCGAATTCTGCATCGCGCGCGGCATCGCGCGGTTCGAAGGGGGCGCCCAGGGCGAGCACAAGCTCGCGCGCGGCCTCATGCCGGTGACGACCTACTCGGCACACTGGGTCGCCGATCCGCGGTTCGACCGGGCCGTGCGGGACTACGTGCAGCGCGAGTCCCGGGGCGTGGCCGCTTACGTGAACGAGCTCGAGGAACACGCGCCGTTCAAGGACGACGGTCTTGAGGTTTGAGAAGCCGCTCGTCCGGGGGCGACTGCTCGCGCGTTACAGGCGATTCCTCGCGGATGTCCTGCTCGATTCCGGCGAGACCGTCACCGCCCACTGCCCGAACACGGGATCCATGCTGGGAGTCGCCGGGTCCGGCTCCGAAGTCTGGCTCGCGCACGACCCGTCACCCGCGCGCAAGTGCGCGTACCGATGGGAACTGACGGAGCTGCGGGACGGAACGCTGGTCGGCATCAACACGCACCGCGCGAACACGCTCGTGTGCGAGGCCATCCGGGCCGGGAGGATTCCCGCGCTCGCGGGCCATGCTCAGACACGCGCGGAGGTCCCCTACGGCGAGGAACGGAGCCGCATCGACCTGTTGCTGCAGGGTCCCGGGCGGCCGGACTGCTACGTGGAAGTGAAGAACGTGACGGCGGCGGTCGAGAACGGAATCGCGCTCTTTCCCGACGCGGTCAGCACCCGGGGCACGAAGCACCTGCGCGAACTCGTGGCCCGCGTCGCACGTGGCGATCGTGCCGCCCTCGTGTTCTGCGTGCAGCGCGCGGACGTGGTCGAGGTCAGGCCTGCGGACACCATCGATCCGGTCTACGGACGGACGCTGCGAGACGCGCTCGCGGCCGGCGTCGAGGTCTACGCGATGGGCGCGGACGTGTCCCGTGCCGGCATCGATCTCGTCGCGGGGTTGCGCGTCGTGTGCCCCGAGGGGGCGGCGCATGCTAGCCTTCACGATTCATCTGCATCG
This sequence comes from Betaproteobacteria bacterium, assembly GCA_016125475.1. Lineage (GTDB taxonomy): Bacteria > Pseudomonadota > Gammaproteobacteria > Burkholderiales. Next base: position 62,508 of record WGLR01000013.1, on the reverse strand, counting down.
GGAAACAGGCCATGAACGGAGCCGAAAGTCTCGTCCGCACGTTGCTCGCGAGCGGGGTCGACACCTGTTTTGCAAATCCCGGCACGTCCGAGATGCACTTCGTCGCGGCCCTCGACCGGGTCGAGGGGATGCGGTGCGTCCTGGGCCTTGCCGAGACCATCGTGACGGGGTGCGCCGACGGTTACGCGCGCATGGCGGGAAAGCCGGCCGCGACCCTGCTGCACTGCGGACCGGGATTCGCGAACGGCATCGCGAACGTGCACAACGCGCGACGGGCCCACTCTCCGATGGTCAACATCGTGGGCGACCACGCGACGTATCACCGGCCCTACGACGCCCCGCTCACGGCGGACACCGAGGGTCTCGCTCGGGCGGTCTCGCACTGGGTCCGCACCGGGACGACGTCGACCGGCATCGGCGACGACGGCGCCGCGGCCGTGCAGGCCGCGATGACCCCGCCCGGGCAGATCGCGACGCTGATCCTGCCGGCGGACACCGCCTGGGGCGACGGCGGGCGAGTGACCGAAGCCCTGAGCGTGCCGCCGCGCAACGCCGTCGCACCCGAAACGCTGCGGAACGTCGAGCGCGTGCTGCGCAGCGGCGAGCAGACGCTGATCGTGCTGTCCGGCCAGGCCCTCGGCGAGGCCGGCCTGCGCGCGGCCCACCGCATCCGCCACGCGACGGGCGCACAGCTGCGCACGCCCACGCAGATCCCGCGCATGGCGCGCGGACGGGGCCGCCCCGCCGTGGACAGGATCCCCTACGTGGTCGACAGCGCGCGCAAGGTGCTCGAGGGCACGCGACACGTCGTGCTCGTGGGCGCGAAGCCGCCCACGGCGTTCTTCGCCTACCCGGGCAAGCCCAGCCTGCTGTACCCGCCCGACGCGTCGGTACACGTGCTCGCGCGGCCGGAACAGGACGCCGTGGCGGCGCTCGAATGGCTGGCCGACGAGCTCGGCGCGCCCGCCGAAGTGCCGATGCCCGACGCACCCGTGAAACCGGAGATCGTTCGCGGACCCTTCGCACCGGAAGCGTTCGCGAGCACGATCGCCGCGCTCCTCCCCGAGCACTGCATCGTCGCGGAGGACGGCGTCACGTCCGGTCGGGCCCTCTTCCCGCCCACCTTCGGCGCGGCGCCCCACGACTGGCTGCAGATCACGGGAGGCGCGATCGGCCACGGCTTCCCGTGCGCGACGGGTGCGGCGATCGCCGCACCGGACAGGAAGGTCGTCTGCCTGCAGGCCGACGGCGCCGGCATGTACAGCCCCCAGGCACTCTGGACCCAGGCTCGCGAGAAACTCGACGTGATCAACGTCGTGTTCGCGAACCGCATCTACAAGATCCTTCACGGCGAACTGCTCGCGGTCGGGGCACAGCCCGGACACGCCTCGAACGAACTGTTCGATCTCGCGCGCCCCACGCTCGACTGGGTGAAGCTCGCGCAGAGCATGGGTGTGGAAGCCACGCACGTGGACACGCTCGAAGGCTTCGCGGATGTCTTCGCGTCCGCGTGCGCCCGCCGCGGTCCGATGCTCATCGAGTTCCGCATCGACTGACCTGCAAAAACCCACATCGGGGTCAGGCTTGCGGAATTGCGTTTTCGGACGCCCGTCGACGAGGCGACCCGCCCACGGGCGCATGCCGCGCCGCGGCTGGTCGTCGCGAAAATACAGGAACGCAAGCCTGACCCGGACGGAAGTCACCCGCAATACAACAACGCAGGCCTGACCCCTTTCCCGGGTGGGGTGCGGGTCGCCTTCAGCAGTGGACGCGGACGTGTCGGCCGCCGGAATCGTCGAAGCACGGCGCGCGCGGAAAGATGTGCGGCCCGCGCTCCAGGATCACGGGCCGGGCCCGGTCTTCGATCTCGCCGAGGCCGGGGTTGCCGGCGCGCACCCAGAGCAGGAGATCCCGGAGCTTCGCTTCGTCCACGACGGGACGCCAGACGAGCGGCCGCGTCCTGCCGTGGCAGGTGCCGTAGCAGCGTGACCCGGCGACCTCCCAGCGCGATCCCTGTGCGTGGAGCACGAGGTACATGGCCTTCGCGTCGGGGGCGTCCACGCCCTCGGCGAGTGCCGCGTCGAAGAACATGCGCTGGGCGTCCTGCCAGGGTTCGTGCATCGTCTGCGTCGCGTAACCGTACACGAGCGCCGACTTCCGGAAGCCGCCCTCCAACGGCGATCCGACGAGGTCCCGGAACAGCGGGGGCATCGCCCGCTCGTCGAGCAGCGCCCCGCGCGGGACGCGCCACGTGCGGCCCGCGACCTCGACGAACGAGAAATCCTCCACGAGCCGCATCATCGGCACGAAGGGGTCGTCGTCCAGCCACTCCACGACGACACGGCCTTCGAAATGCCCGGTCTCGCCTCCCGAGGCGACCCCCGACAGCAGCGCAAGGACGATCAGCAGTGCACGCTTCATGATGCCCCTCCTCCCATCGTGCGCGGGGCGCGAAGTTGCTCGCGACGCGTGCCCGCCGGTGAGTGCATTCCGGCAGGTACTTCCGACGCGTGACGATGGTACGACAGTCGGCCCCCGGCCGGACCCGGCGTGTGCCGGCGCTCAGTTGAGCTGGATGCGTTCCCCGAACGGCACCTCGCCGCGGCCCTTGACGAGCCAGAGGACGGGATAGGGCGGCGGCTCGGGCGGAAACTCGCCGAACGCGTCCGTGAAATAGACCAGCACGTCCGGCACGACGTGTTCGGTCTCGACCCATTCGAACAGCGGCGTGAAGCGGGTCCCGCCGCCACCGGACAGATGGCCGGGCAGCACCACCGGGTCCCACGGCCCGAAGTGCCACGGCCCTGAATCGTCGAGTCGCTCGTCGCACGCGTGAATGGTAAGTTCCGCGCGTACCTGCGCCTTCAGTGCGTCGAGTTCCGCTGCGAACTCGCCGAGTTCGGCGGGCGTGATGGAACCACTCGTGTCGAGCGCCGCGACGATCCGCATGCTGCCGCGCGCGAGCCGGGGCAGGATCGCTGCAGCGTCCCGGCGCGGCGGACGCTGGAACGTGTAGTCCTCGCGTGCCGCGGAAGCGATGAATCGCGCGAGCAGCGCGCGCCACGGCAGCGAAGGTGCGATGAGCGATTCGAGCACCCTGTCCCACGAGCGGCCGAGACGCCCTGCCTCCCGTGCTGCCTGCGCCGCCGCGGCCAGGCGCGCGCGCCACGCTTCCTCGTTCGCCCGCAGATCCGCCGCCGCCCCGACCAGCGTGTCGCGTGGTTCGGTCGGTGACGAGCGCCTGCGTTCGTGGCCGGCATCGTCCCACGCGTCCGGATCCGCTTCGTGCCCGGCACCGTCGTCCGGCGTGCCGGGCCGCGGTTCCCCCACGACGACCTCGCCGCGTGACGGTGGGCGGGACGCCTCGCCGAGATAGCCCGACAGCCCGCCACCTCCGCCCGCATGGCGATCCCCCGGTCGATCGGCCGTGTCTTCGGGAATCAGCGGATAGATCGCCTCCGCCGGGAGTCCGTCGAACGCCGGATCTGCGAGCGCGCCGGCCGGAAGCGTGAACCCGTCGGCGCGCAGCAGAAGATTGACCGCGTGATCGCACGCGATGTCCCAGCGCCGGACGAGCCGGTGGCCACGCCGGGTGAAGTGGCCGAGCGCACAGTGCATCGTGACGTGCGCGAGCCAGAAGCCGAGTGCGTCGGCCGGAAGTGCGGCGACGAAGGACGGGTTGAACCAGAATCGGCGCCCGTCGGTCGCCACCGTGTCGCACCACGCCGGATCGGCCGCGGCGGGCTCGAGGTGCAGCGCGAGCGTGCCGACGAACGGGCGTTCGAGCACGAGGCGCGCGCGTGCGGCAGCAATTCTGGCGAACAGGCACGCCCGGGGCTGTTCCGCCTGCGGCCGGCCGGACTCGTCCGGACAGGCGGTCACGTCCTCCCCCGTTCCGGCACGACGAGTTCCCCGAGGCTCTCCGCCCACTCACCGAACTGCGGCACGTCGATGAGCGGCCGGCCGATCGCGCGTTGCAGGTCCGCGACCAGCATCACCCCCATCTCGCGCTGCGGGAACCGGCGCGCGTAGTCCAGCACCCTCACGCACGCGTCACGCTGTTCGTGGGGCCGAAGCGCCCGCGTGATGCGGCGCACGAGCGCCGACGCGACGCCGTACTGGAGATCGACGGTCTCGGGCATCGGCTGCGCCTCGCCGCGAAGGATCGCGTCGACGTCCGGAAGCCGCGCCATGTGATCCATGAACGCCTTCAGTTCCGCGCCGGCAACCTGCCCCACGCAGGCCTGCAGGCCTTCGAGCAGCAGGTCGGGCCGCTCGCCGAACTTGGCAATGGCACGGTGAGCGTATTCCCACGTCCGCGGGGACGGGAACGCGATCGGCGTGCGCGACGGATCGAAATCGAACAGCCGTTCCGGGCGAAACCTCAGGAACGCGATGACCCGCGCGTCGACACCGGCGGAATGGGCCCACGCCACCCAGTCGTCGATGTCGGGCTCGAGTTCGTAGTGCGTGAACCGGTTCGCGAGCGGGGCGGGCATCGCGTAGGTCACGCCACGATCGCCCTGACGGTTCCCGGCCGCGAAGATCACCCACGCAGGCGGCACGGCGTAGTCGCCGAGCCGGCGATCGAGGATCAGCTGGTAGGCCGCCGCCGCGACGGTGGGAGCGGCCGCATTGATCTCGTCGAGGAACAGGATGCCCCGTTCGCCGTGGCGGGTTGCTTCGGGAAGCATCGTCGGCACCGACCACTCGACCACGCGACCTTCGCGGAACGGGATGCCGCGGAGATCCGTGGGCTCCAGCTGCGAGAGTCGCAGGTCGACGAGCCCGACCCCGGCGGCGGCAGCCAGGTCGCGGACGATATCGCTCTTGCCGACGCCCGGCGGCCCCCACAGCATCACGGGCGTGTGCAATCCTTCGGAAGCGGTCTCGAACTCGCGCGCGAGAACGGCTGCGACGTGTGCGGGTCTCATGGAAGCGTGGCGTCAGGGAGATGCCGATTCTAAGCCTTCCCGCTGCGACTGCCGGGGGCGGTGCCCGTGTTGCGCTGCCAGCCGGGCCCGCTCGCGCGACGATGTCGCGGGCGAGTCTTTCGGAGATAATCCTGAATGAGCCGGCCATGGTCCCGCGCACGAACCGGGACCCGCGGCCATGCCAGGCAGCACTTCGAACGGAACGCGAGACCTGTCCGGAACCATGAATTTCTGCAGCCAATGCGGCGCCACCGTGTCGAGACGGATTCCCGACGGCGACAATCTGCCCCGCTGGGTGTGCGACTCGTGCGGGACCATCCACTACGAGAACCCGAAACTCGTCGTGGGCTGCATCGCGGAGTGGGAAGACCGCATCCTGCTGTGCAAGCGCGCGATCGAACCGCGTCTCGGTTACTGGACCGTGCCCGCCGGCTTCATGGAGAACGGCGAAACCACCGCGCAGGGTGCCGCGCGCGAAACGCTCGAGGAAGCCAACGCGCGCGTCGACATCTCGGGGCTCTACGCCGTCTACAACATCCCCCACATCAACCAGGTCTACATGCTGTTCCGCGCGCGCCTCGTGGACCTGGACTTCTCGCCGGGCACCGAAACCCTCGAGACCCGGCTCGTGACCGAAGCGGAGATCCCCTGGGACGAGCTCGCGTTCATGACGGTGAGGAACACGCTGCACCACTACTTCGCGGACCGCGCGCGGGGGCTCTACCGGTTCCACATGGGCACGATAGAACCGATGGGGCGCGCCACCTCGCACGTCGAACACGACTGACAGCGCCGGCGCCCCGACCGGCGACCAGGAAAGGGAGGAGAAGATGCTTCACCGCAGCCCGTTCGCCGACGTGACCATTCCGGACATCCCGCTGCACGAGCTGGTGCTCGCACGCTTCGACGCGTTCGGGGAGCGCCCCGCGATCGTCGACGCCCCGTCGGGCCGCACGCTCACCTACGCGCGCCTGCGCGACGACGTCACGCGGCTGGCCGGTGCGCTCACCACCCGGGGCCTGCGCAAGGGCGACGTCTTCGCGGTGTGCAGCCCGAACGTCCCCGAATACGCGACGGCGTTCCTGGGCGTCACACGGGCCGGGGGTACGGTCACGACGATGAACCCCCTCTACACGGTCGAGGAGATCGCGCACCAGCTCGAGGAGACCGGAGCGGGTTTCCTACTCACCGTGCCCGCCCTCGCGGAGCGCTGCGTGGAAGCCGCGCGCGGAACGTCGGTGCGCGAGATCTTCACGATCGGCGACGCGACGGGAACGACGTCGTTCGACACATTGCTGGCCGAGGCCGGCCCCGCGCCCGCGATCGCCTTCCGCCCGCGCGAGGACCTCGCCGCACTTCCCTACTCGAGCGGCACGAGCGGTCTTCCCAAGGGCGTGATGCTGACGCACGGCAACCTCGTTGCCCAGCTGTGCCAGGCGAACGCCGTGCTCGCGCGCAGCGAGGAGGATGTCGCGATCGCGGTGCTGCCGTTCTATCACATCTACGGCATGGTGCTCATCCTGCTGCACGGCCTGCGCAATGGCGCCACGCTCGTCTCGATGCCGCGATTCGACTTCGTGCAGTTCCTCGAGTGCGTGCAGAAGTACCGGGTGAACAACGCGCCCCTCGTGCCGCCCATCGTGCTCGGTCTCGCGAAGCATCCGGCCGTGGACGACTACGACCTGTCCAGCCTGCGCCAGATCGGCTGCGGGGCGGCCCCGCTCGGCGCCGAGGTGGAACGTGCCTGTTCGGAGCGCCTTGGCTGCAGCGTGATGCAGGGCTACGGAATGACCGAGTTCGCGGGCGCCTCGATCACCAACCGCGAGGGCACCGATTCCGTCCGGACCGGTTCGGTCGGGCAGTGCTGGCCCAACATGGAGGCCCGCCTCGTGGACCCCGCGACCGGCGGGGACGTCGGCGTGAACGAACGCGGCGAGCTCTGGATGCGCGGTCCGAACGTGATGAAGGGGTATTTCAAGCGCCCGGACGCGACGCGCGAAATGCTGCTGCCAGACGGCTGGCTCCGCACGGGGGACGTCGCGCGCGTGGACGAGGACGGGAACTTCTACATCGTCGACCGCGTGAAGGAGCTCATCAAGCACAACGGCTACCAGGTGGCGCCCGCGGAGCTCGAGGCGGTGCTGCTGCGGCATCCCGCGATCGCCGACGCCGCCGTGATTCCCAGCCCCGACGAGGAAACCGGCGAAGTGCCCAAGGCCTTCGTCGTGCTCAAGTCGCCGGTCGAGCCGTCCGCGATCCTCGACTTCGTCGCGGGACACGTGGCGCCTTACAAGAAGATCCGGCTGATCGAGGTGGTCGAATCGATCCCGAAATCGCCCTCCGGCAAGATCCTGCGCCGTGAGCTCGTCGAGCGTGAACGGTCCCGTGCGGACAGCGCCGATGCCGCGTGAGGCCGACGCGGGGGTCCGCCGGAATCGAACCGGGGCGTGTCCCGCGATGCCGTGACTACCGGGTCACCGGTGACCCGGATCCTGGAGCTGCGCGACGGCAGACGGATCGCGTGTGACCAGACGGGCGACCTCGCGGGAGCGCCGGTGTTCCTGTTCCACGGTCTCCCGGGTTCGAGACTCCAGCAGCACCCCGACCCGGGGCTCGCGAACGCGCGGCACCTGCGGATGCTCCACCTCGACCGCCCGGGATTCGGACGATCCACGCCGGCGCCCGCGCGCACGCTCGCCACGTGGGCCCGGGACGTCGCGGAAGTCGCGGATCAGTTCGACATCGCGACGTTCTCCGTCGTGGGCGTCTCCGGAGGCGGTCCGTTCGCGCTCGCCTGCGCGTGTGAACTCGGCACACGCATCCGCCGCGCCGCCGTCGTCAGCAGCGTGGGGCCGCGTGAAGCGATGCGCGCCGGCAAACCGGACGCGTTCACGCGCTTCGTGTTCGCGACGGCACGAGCCTGCCCCGCGCTGCTCCTGGCCGGCATGAACGCGTTCCTGCCAGTGGTGCGCGCGCGGCCCGAACGGCTGATCGATTTCATGGCGCGCGGCCTCTCGCCCTTGGACCGTGCCGTCCTCGCACGCCCTGCGATGCGCGCGATGCTCGCGCGCGACATGCTGGAAAGCCTCCGCCAGGGGCCTGCCGCGCTCGTGCGCGACCTCCGTCTCGAAACGCGACCCTGGCAGTTGAACCTGCGACAGATCCGGTCACCCGTCCTGTTGTGGCACGGCCTGGACGATAGGCTCATTCCGCCCGTGGCGACGCGCGCGATTGCGACCGGGATCCGCCATGCGGAAGTCCGTTACTTCGAGGGGGAGGGACACTTCATCCTGTACGAGCACTGGGCGTCGTTGCTCGAGTGGCTCGCGCGGTGACGCGAGGCCCCGGTACCGGCCCGGGGTCCCACAGGGCCGGAGATTCAGTCGCGATCCCAGCTGCAGAAGACGCCGCCCTGGAAACGTGAGGCGACGGGATCGTCCCGGAGGTCGTCGTCCGGGAACTCGCCCGCCCAGGTCTCGGCGTCGTCCACCGGCGCATAGCCGATTCGGGCAGCGCTGGCGTCCTCCCACCACCGCCGCGTGTTGCGGGAAACGCCGTAGACGATCTCGTAGTGCACGTCCGCCTCGATCGCGCAGTGCACGAGCCGGCCGAGATCCCCGTGGCTGAGCCACGTGGACAGGTGCCGGTACTCCGCGGGAGCGTCCGGAGACCGAACCGTCCCGATGCGCAGACACACCGCCGTGAGGCCGAACTTGTCCGCGTAGTAACGCAGCAGTGCCTCGCCGAACGCCTTGGACACGCCATAGCGCGTGTCGGGGCGCGGCATGCACGTCTCGTCGATGGTCTGGCTGCGAGGGTAGTAGCCGATCACGTGATTCGTCGACGCGAACACGAAACGACGCACGCCGACCCGGCGGGCCGCCTCGACGACCTGATAGCACCCTTCGATGTTGGCGTCGCGAATCGTCTCCCAGTCGGCCTCGGTCGGCTGTCCCGCGAGATGCACGACGGCGTCCACGCCGTCCATCGCGGAGATCACGGCCGGCGTGTCGCGGATGTCGCACTGCACGGCACGCTCGCCCTCCCCGACGTCGGAGACCGGCTCGCGATCCAGCAGGACGAGGCGGTACTGGCCACGGAGCTGCGCGCGCAGCACGTTGCCGACGAGGCCGGCGGCGCCGGTGACGAGAATGGATTTCATAGCGCGAGATCGGGGCCGATGACGGGTAGATCACTATACCCCATGACATCGCCGGCGCCGGCCAGCGGAGAAGCGGCACGCGCCTCGCGGGAGCGCGTGCCGCCGGGGAGACTCAGCGTGCGAACCTGTTCGCGTCGATGATGTGGGGAACGATCGTGAACACGTTCGGATCACGGCGATCCACCTTCACCTCCACCCAGTGCACGTTCGGCGTTCCGAAGTTCTCCACGCGCGTGAAGTTCTCGAGCATCGCCGAACCACCGCCCTGCACGGGACCGGCGAGGGGCTTGTCCACGCGGTAGTAGTGGCTGTCGCCGTGCGCGAGCAGCACCGGCTTCCCGAACGCGATGGTACGGACCACGAGCCGGTCCAGGACGTCGTTGAAGCCCCGACGCTGCAGGTCGGTCGACGGGAGGTCGAGATTCGGATCGGCCTGCATCGCGATCATGACGCCGGCACTGTGGGTCGCGACCGCCGTGTCGAACACGCGATCGATCCACACGAGCGCCGCAGCCTTGCGCCCCTCGTACTCGGCGATGCGGTCCGCGCGGGGCGTTTCGTAGGTGTCGGTGGGGTCGATCTGGTTCCAGGGCGCCAGGTCGTTGTTGCTGCCGACGACGTGTAGGGTCGCCATCGTGGTGCCGCCAAAACGCCACATCACGTTCTCGACGTATGGCTCGAACCCGGGCATCGTCGACTGCGGCACGACGCGGATCGGCCGCCCGCCCGTCGTGCGCCGCGGATCGGGATAGAAGATCTCGCGGAACCTGGCGAGGCGCTCGGTCGGCACGTAACCGCCGTTGTTGCTGCGATGACAGTCGGTCCAGTCGTTGTCGCCGGGCGTCACGATGAACGCATCGTCGAACTTCTGGAACTGCTCGAACCGCCGCAGGAAGACGGCGTCGTCGCACCGCTCGGAGCCCTTCTTCACGTCCCCGGTGTGCACCACGACACGCACGGCCCGCGAGCGGTTCACGTCCGCGATGACGTTGTCGAACTGAACCTCTTCCGCGAGGCCGTAGGGTACGTCGCCGATCAGTGCGAACGAGAGTCCGTCGCCGCGGGGAGCGGAGTGCCGGTGATGGTCGTCGTCGGCCGCAGCGTGGAACACGGTCGCCGCGAAGGCGAACGACGCGATTGCCAGGATGGATTTGCGCATGGTTGTCCCGTCTCTTGTATGTCTGGTTGGAGTGGTCGAGCGCCTGGACCGGCAACGTCACACCTGGCACCCGGAGCAGTTGCCGAGGATGCGCTGCGCCGGTTAAGCACGGATGCGTTCGACGGAACGAATTTGCAGTCCGAACGGACCATCCCGGCGGCATCCGGAACCAGGAGCCTCGAGCAACGGACCATGCCGGCGGCATCGGGAACGAGGAGCCCCGAACGAGCACCGCCGGCTCAGGCCGGCAGCCTGAACAGCGGTGTACCGGCTTCGCAGGAATTGAGCAGTGCGGTCAGCGCCGCGAGCGAGACGAGGTCGTCACGGTTGTGCTCGAGAATGCGGGGCACGGATCCCACGTCCGCGTGCGTGAGCCACCGGTGCCAGGCGGCGGGCACTTCCGCCCCCGGCAGGTCGTCGATGCGGTCGAATCCGAGGGCGTGGATCTCGGTCGTGCGCAACCTGCAGTCGGGCCAGCCGTCCCGGAGCAATCGCCGCGTGGCGTGCAGCAGGTCGCAATGCATGTGGGCCGTGAACGGGTCCGGCTCGCGCAGGAGCGCGCAACGCGTACGCAGCAGCGGCACGTCGAACGACTTCCCGTTGAACGTCACGACACAGCGCGTCTCGCCGAGCGCATCGCGCAGGGCGCCGAGCATCCCGGTCTCGGCGCCGAATCGTGTCACGAGGAACTGCTGCACGACGAGTTCCGCTCCGGCCCGAAAACGCGCGAGCCCGAGCAGGAACACGAACGTGCCCGTGCCGCCCGCGAGCCCCGACGTCTCGGTGTCGAGAAAGAGCAGATCCCCGGCTGGCATGCGCACGTGGTCGCCGCACCGGAGCGGCAGACAGACGTCGCGCGCGAATTCGGCCCCGATCACGACACGGCCATGCCGGAACGGCAGCGTGATGCGCGTCTCCACGGTCAGCAGGCCGTCGCCGCGGGCGACGGCCCCGGTCAGGCGAATCAGTTCGTCCAGGCCACGGGACCGCGACGACGTGCGGGCCCGCGTCATTCGGTCGAGGCGCTGCGCGAGCCGTCCCTGCGGCAGGGGTGCCCGGACATCCGGGGCATCGGAGACACCGGTTTCTGTCCCGTCGCCGTCCGGCGCCGTGACGGCGACAGCCAGACGAGCGACGTCTCTCGCGCCGGCATCGCGGCGCAATGCATCCAGTCGCGCTCGCAGCATCACGGTGTCACTGTACGGGCACGGACGACTCGTGCGCGCCGGCCCGGTCCATGAGCCCCAGCACGCGCAGCGCCGCCACTTTCGGCGAATGGGGGGCGCGCGCATCGGGCGGCAGGACCGGTCCGATGCAGGCCGGGCACCCGTGCGCGCACGCACACCGGTCGACGAGTGCGGTCGCGTGCGCGACCACCTGCGTCCGCAGCTCGAAGAGTGGTGCACTGATGCCGATGCCGCCCGGGTAGTTGTCGTAGAGGTGCACGGCGGGCCTGAAGGGCAGATGCGCCGCAGCGACGTCGACGGTCCGGCCGTCGATCGTTCTCGCGGCCGGCCGCCCGTTCGCGTCCAGCACGGCCGACCAGCCTGCCTCGCCGTCACCGACCGACCGTCCGATGTCCCGCAGCTCCGCGAGACTCAGCAGCGCCGCCACGTGATGCAGCGCGTACGCAGCGCCGAGGAAGCCGTCGAGCGCCTCGAAACGGCTGCCGAATGCCCGCGCCAGGGCCTCGGGATGGAGCTCCCACCACACGGCGGTCGTGTGCATTTCCTGATCCGGCAGATTGACGTTGCCGTAGCCCACGTTCTCGTGGGTGTAGTAGCGGATCTTCTTGTAGCCCGCGACCCGGCGCACGACGTGGACCTCGCCCTGGCCACAGAACCCGTTCCCGTGAGCGTCCTGCTCGAATTCGTCGAGCACCTTGAGCTTCGTGTAATCGATGGCGTCGGTGTAATAGTCCGCCGAGACCCGGCGCACATAGGCCTTGCGCCCAACCCAGTCGAGCTTCTCCACCTGCCACGGCGACGCCTGGATCAGGTAGATCGCGCCCTCGTACAGCGTGACGGCCGCCGACGAGTAGTCGACCTCGGCGATGACGTTCTTGCCCCCGCCGGTCACGTCGACGACGAGGAAGTTGCCCTCCGCGATGGACCGCAGACTCACGGCGTTCGCGGGGTAGCTGTCCGCGATCCAGTGCCAGCGTGCGCCCTCGCGATGGAGCACACCCTGCTCGCGGAGGTAGTCCAGGGCCTCCCCGACATCGAGACTGCCGAAGGTCTCACCCTCGTCGAACGGCAGCTCGAAGGCGGCGCACCGCACGTGGTCCATGAGGATCAGGAGCTGGTCGGGGTCGATCCGCGCGTGCTCCGGGCTCGCGCCGAGGAAGAATTCCGGATTGTGGGCGAGATACTGATCGAGCAGGTCGCTCGTGCAGACGAGCACTCCGAGCGCCGTCCGCTGCCGCCGGCCGGCCCGGCCGATGCGCTGCAGGGCCGCGGCGATGGTGCCCGGGTAGCCGTTCAGCACGCAGACGTCGAGTGCCCCGATGTCCACGCCGAGTTCGAGCGCAGACGTGGACACCACGCAGTCGATCCGGCCGGCCCGGAGCCGGCGCTCCTTGTCGCGTCGTTCCGTCGGCAGGTACCCGCCCCGGTACGAGGCGACCCTCGAGGGCTGGCGCGGGTCGTGATCGAACGTGTCCTTCAGGTACTTCGTGAGCACCTCGACCTCGAGCCGAGAGTTCGCGAACACGATCGTCTTGAGCCCCGTCTCCACCGCGGCGCGCGCGATCCGTGTCGACTGCGAGCGTGCCGAGGCGCGCAACCCGAGATCCGGATTGACCACGGGAGGATTCCAGACGAGAAGCTGCCTGCGCCCCTGCGGCGCACCGGATTCCGTGACCGCCGCCACGGGTTCGCCCAGCAGGCGCTCCGCGAGTTCCTGCGGATTGGCGATGGTCGCCGAACAGAGAATGAAACGGGGCGAGGCGCCGTAGAACTTCGCGATGCGGCGAAAGCGGCGCACGAGGTTGGCCATGTGCGAGCCGAACACGCCACGGTACGTGTGCATCTCGTCGATGACCACGAACCGCAGGTTCTCGAAGAACTGCGCCCACTTCGTGTGATGCGGCAGGATGCCCTGGTGCAGCATGTCCGGGTTGGACACGACGATGTCCCCGTGCGTCCGGACGGCGCGGCGGGCATCCCCGGGCGTATCGCCGTCGAAGGTCATCGCACGGATGCCGAGATTGCCGGCGGCATTCAGTTCGAGGATCTCGGCGACCTGGTCCTGCGAGAGCGCCTTGGTCGGGAACAGGTACAGGGCCTTGCCCTGTCGGCTCAGGGCAGCCTGCATCACCGGAACGTTGTAGCAGAGGGTCTTGCCCGAGGCCGTGGGCGTCACGACCACCACGTGCCGGCCCGCGGCAACGTGGTCCCAGCACTCGCGCTGGTGACTGTAGGGCCGGGTCACGCCGCGCTCGCGCAGGGCGCCCACGAGACAGGGATCGAGACCCGGGGGAAAGTCCGCGTGCCGCGCCGCGCGGGCGGGTACCACCAGCTCGGCAACGATCCGGTCGCGATAGCGGCGCTTCAGGCCGTCCGCGAGCGCGTCGGCGTCGCGCCGGCGCGGATGGAAATCGGCATCGCCCGCCAGTTCGCAAAACAGGTCGCCGCCCCCGGCAACGGAAAGATCCATGCGCTCGTCCCTCCTGTGACGACCGCATTCTGCGCAGGCCGCTGGCTCACCAGATGAGCCACGGGCACATCCGGTCACATCGCGCGCCGGAAGATCGATCCCGCTGCCGTCGGGGGTCACGGGTGCCGAAGGCAGGGCCGCGCGCGGCCGGAAACAGGACCCGGGGCAGTCCTTTCATGGCGTGGTCGCCGGGACGCAGGGGGTGGTACAAAGGTGTGCGTACCGTCGTGGATCGTGTGCCGCGAACGCGGCTTAACGACACCGGGATGCGCCTGTAGACTCTTCCCGAACACCAGCCGGACGTGGGACGCGACGCAACGACCGGGCGGAGGCTGTCTGCGTGTGTCGTGGTGACTTCGATGCCGCGCCTGTCCGTCAGGACCCGGCCGTCGCCTGCGCGGACGACTGCAACCCCCGACCCCGCACGCCGATGCGGCGCGACCGCTGCCGTCCGGTGAGACGCCCGACGCACGTGGAGCCCCCGATGACCCTGAAGGACCTCTCGAAACATTCCTCGATTCACCCGCCGAAGGCCCGGCACGCGCGCGACTGCCGCTACCCGGGCGTGACTGCCACGAGGCGGACCGCTGCCGCGCCCGCGAGTGGTACCGGCCGATGACCAGGCCACCCGATGCCCTCGCACCGGACTTCGCGGTGACGCCCGACACCGCCCGCCGCTCCGGTCGCGAGATTCTCGAGGCCATCGTGTCCGGCGAACTCCCTCAGGCCGGCATGGGCGCGACGAACTCCTTCCGGCTCGTCGAGGTGGGCGACGGTTTCGTCGCGTTCGAAGGCGACCCGGGGCCGCATCTGCTCAACATCATCGGTTCGGTGCATGGCGGCTGGGCGCTCACGCTGCTCGACAGCGCCTGCGGCGCAGCCTGCTTCTCGGCGCTGAAGGCGGGGCTCGGCCACACGACCATCGAACTGAAGGCGAACCTCTGCCGGCCGATCTCGGTCGACACCGGGACGGTGCGGGCGGAGGGCCGCGTCGTCTCGCACGGCCGGCGGATCATGACGTCGGAAGGGCGACTGACCGGCCCCGACGGCAAGCTGCTCGCGCACGGCACGTCGACGATCTTCGTGATCCGGCCCGAGGATCGGTGAGACGTCGCGGACTGCCGCCGCAGGCTACCGAGGCGTACGATTCACCGGCAATCGATCCGGACAGGGAGGAAACGGACATGTCGATATCGATCGTCAGGCTCGGCTCGCCCCGCGCCCCGGACGAAGGCCTGCGCATCGGCACGGTGCGTCGTCCGCCACGCGGCGTGCCCAGGACGGAATACGCGGCCCGCGACCTCTACGACGTCTGGCTGCCCAACCTCGCGCCGAGCGAGGCGCTGCTCAAGACCGTACCGTCCGACGACGACGACCGCGCATGGGCCGCGTTCGCGCGGCGTTACCGGGCCGAGATGAAGTCACCCGACGCTGCGCACCTGCTGGACACCCTCGCGGCGCTGTCCCGCCAGACGGACTTCGCGGTCGGCTGCTACTGCGCGAACGAGAACCGGTGCCACCGGTTCATCCTGCGCGAACTGCTGGTCGCACGGGGGGCGGACGTCAGGACCTGACCGGAAGGCGGGTACGTCGGATCGTCTCCGCTGCGACCCCGGCCATGCCGTGCGCCGCCTCAGCGGTGTCGCAGGGCGTGCGCCGTCCAGAGCGCGAGCGCGAACAGCACGAGTGCACCGCCCTGGTGAGCGGCACCGAGCGCGACGGGCACGTGCAGCAGCAGCGTGGAGATGCCGAGCGTGATCTGCACGGCGAGCATCACGAGGAGCAGGTTGACCGGCAGTCGTGCGGCCGGCGGGAGTTCGACCCGGCGCGACAGCAGCCAGAAGCCCGGGATCAGGAAGAACAGCGTCCAGGCGATCAGCCGGTGATCGAACTGCACCGTCGTGATGTTGTGGAACACGTTGTCCCACCACGGCTGCAGCGCGCCGAGCCCGGGCGGGATCCAGTGCCCGTCCATGAGCGGGAACGTGTTGTAGGCGAGGCCGGCCCGCGTCCCCGCGACGAGCGCCCCGGAGAGCACCATCACGAAGATCAGCACGCACAGCGCCGAGGCCAGTCGCGCCAGCCGCCGCCGGTCGGGCGGGAGCCGGGACGGTCCGGTCGGTGCGAGCAGTCCGAGCGCCGTCCAGAACATCGCAGCGAAGATCAGGAACGCGGTGCCGAGGTGGACGGCCAGACGCACGTGACTCACGCGCGGCGTGTCCACGAGGCCGCTCTTCACCATCCACCACCCGATCGCTCCCTGGATGCCTCCGAGGCAGAAGATGCCGACGAGCCGGGGAATCATGGCGCGTTCGATGCGTCGCTTCAGCGCGAACCACAGCAGCGGCACGAAGAACACGATGCCGATCGTGCGCCCGAGCAGGCGGTGGATGTATTCCCACCAGAAGATGCCCTTGAAATCGGAGAGCGTCATGCCCTCGTTCACCTTGAGGTATTCGGGTGTCTGGCGGTATTTCGCGAACATGTCCTCCCATTCCGCATGCGAGAGCGGCGGCAGGGTGCCGACGACCGGTTGCCATTCGACGATGGAGAGCCCCGACCGAGTGAGGCGCGTCACACCGCCGACCACGACCATCACGAACACGAGGGCACAGCAGACGAACAACCAGAAGGCGACCGGGCGGCGCGAGGCCGGCGCCGGCGCACGCGCCGGATGCGGCGCAAACGAAAGGGCGTGATCCATGTCTCAATTGTACCGTGAGGACCCGCCAGAAAGGCGTCCCGGCGGCAGGCCGCGGGCGGCGCGCGACCGCCCTCGGTCCGGATTTCGCTTCCGGATGGGGTCCCCGCGTGTGGAGTGACGAGGAATGAAGGACGCGCTCGACTATCCGATCAACCCGGCCGCCTACCAGTGGACCGGGCGCTTCATGCGATTCCTGCGCCGGGTGTTGCGCGTCAACATCAAGCTGCACCACGACGAAGGGCAGATCGAGTCGGGCGACATCTTCGTCTTCAACCACTTCGCACGCTTCGAAACCTTCATTCCGCAGTATCTGTTCTGGGAGCACTGCGGCGCCTACTGCAGGTCAATCGCGGATCACGCACTGTTCCGTCCGGGCGACCGCTTCGGCAGCTACCTGAAGGGCGTCGGGGCCGTCCCGAACGACCACCCGCACCTTCTCGCGCTGCTCGCCGCCGAAATCCTCCGCGGACGCAAGGTCATCGTGTTTCCGGAGGGAGGCATGGTGAAGGACCGCCAGGTCCTCGACGGCAGCGGGCAGTACAGCATCTATTCGCGCAGCGCGGCACACCGGCGCAAGCAGCACAGCGGCGCGGCAGTGATCGCACTCGCGCTCGAGGTCTTCAAGCAGGCGGTGCTCAACGCGGCGTCCGCGGGGGACGAAAACCGTCTCGAGAGCTGGCGACGGATCCTGGGGCTCCCCGACCGGGCGACACTGCTCGCGCGCGCGGAACGCCCCACGCTGATCGTGCCTGCGAACATCACGTTCTATCCGATGCGGGTACGCGGCAATCCCCTCCTGCACGGCGTGGAGCTCTTCAACCGCGGAATCAGCCCGAGGCTCCGGGAGGAACTGCTGATCGAGGGCAACATCCTGCTCAAGGACACGGACATGGACATCCGCCTCGGCAATCCGGTCCGCGCCGCCAACTTCTGGAACGAACGCGAGCGGCGCCTCGTGAACGAGCGCGCGGTCAGGCTCGGCGGGTTGCAGGACGCGTTCACGACCCACGCCGACCGTGCGGACCGACGCATCCAGGCCAACGCCTCGCACCTTCAGGCCGAGCGCGTGCGCGATGCCTACATGCACGCGATGTATCAGCTCGTGACCGTGAACCTGAGCCATCTCGCTGCGCTGGGCATCTACGAGCTGCTCAACGCCGGGCGCACGGAGGTCCCCGAACAGGAGTTCCACCGGATCCTCTACCTCGCGGTGAAATACCTGCAGAGCCAGGGCGCCGTGCACCTGCACCGGAGCCTCCGGAATCCGGAAAGCTACGAGGATCTCCCCCGCGGCCGCTGCGAAGGGCTCGAACAGTTCCTGCGAACCACGACTCACCTGAAGCTGATCGAACGCTCGGAGGGCTACTACCGTTTCCTCCCGAAGCTGCTCGAGGACCACGAATTCGACCTGGTCCGGCTGGAGAATCCCGTGGAGGTCTACGCGAACGAGGTCGCACCGATCCAGCCCGCCCTGACGGCCGTCGTGGACGCCATCCGCGACGCGGGCCACGTCTCGCCGACGCGCCTTGCCGAACTGCGGTTCGACGACGAGCGCCGCGCGCACGCATGGGACCGGAAGGCCTTCGACAAACCCCGCCACCGCGGGCTGAACATGCTCCAGACCCAGAACGAGGATCCGGAGCCCTTCCTCTTCCGGCCGGCGCAGGCGCGTTCCGTCGGGGTGCTCCTCGCACACGGATTCCTCGCGTCACCGGCCGAAATGCGTGCATTCGGCGAAACGCTGAGCCAGCGCGGCTTCACGACACTCGGCGTGCGTCTCAAGGGCCACGGCACCTCGCCCTGGGACCTGCGGGAACGCACGTGGCAGGACTGGCTGGCCTCGGTGCGACGCGGCTACGAGATCCTGTCGCCGCTGGTGGATCACGTGTGCCTCGTCGGGTTCTCCACGGGCGGGTCGCTGTGCCTGCACCTGGCCTCCGACCGGCCGGAGAAGCTGGCGGGCGTCGCAGCGCTCGCAGCCCCCATGCGTTTCCGGAACAGGAACATGGTGTTCGTCCCGCTCGTTCACGGGACCAACCGCCTCGTGAAGGTCGTGCGCGAGCACGGACTCCTCGCGTTCCGGCCCAACCCGTCCGAACACCCGCACCTCAACTACGTGCACATGCCCATCAAGGCCCTGTACGAACTGGGGCGTCTCGTGGAAAGCGTCCGGAAGAGACTGTCACAGGTGGCCTGCCCGGCGCTGATCCTCCAGGGCGACCAGGACCCTGTCGTGGATCCGGAGAGCGCCACGCTCATCTACCGGGCCATAGGCAGTCCGGACAAGTGGCTGCGGATCCTGCCCTCCAGGCACCACGGCATCCTCTACGACAACGCGGGCGACACGTGGAACGAGACACTGGGTTTCGTCGAGCGGTGCACGAGGCTCGCCGGAACCCTGCCACAGGTGCTGCCCGCCCCGCAGGCGCTGCCGGAGGGCGGGTAGCAGGAGCCTCCGCGTCCGCCCACCGGAGCGTCGCCGGATCCTGCCTCATCTGCCTCAAGAAAGGATGCGTCGTGCCGATTACGCTCTCGTAGAGACACGTCCGACACCCGGACGGGCACGCCGGCTGACGGCCACGCGTGACCGTGCGGCCGACCGGACCCCGGGGTTATCATCCTCATTCGGCACGTGCGAGACGAAACCGCCATGAACACGTTTGTGCGAATCTTCCGGCCGGTTTGCCTGGCCATGCTGACGGCGCTTGTGGCCGCCTGTGGCCACCAGCCTGTCCCGCAGGAGCAACGGCCCCGCTATGACGCGGATCCTCGCGAGCTCGCCATGGGCGAGAAGTACTACGGGCCTGCGCGGCAGGCGCTCGGCGGCGACTACGAAACCGACCCTGCCCTCGTGGCCTACGTCCGCGAGGTCGGAACGCGGCTCGCCAGCGCAGCGGAACGCAGACTGCCCTACGAATTCGCGATCCTGAACAATTCCACGCCCATCGCGTGGGCGCTTCCCGGCGGCAAGATCGCCATCAGCCGCGGCATGCTCTACGCGCTGGACTCCGAGGCGGAACTCGCCGCCGTGCTGGCCCACGAGATCGCACACGCCACCGTGCGCCGCAGCTCCGACGACGCTCCGGCGTCCCGCCTGCTCGAGGGCGGCGCGATCGCGCTCGGCCCCGTTCGGCCGCCCGTTCCCTATGCCCGGCTGTACCTGCCGGACATTCGTCCGGTCCGGGCGCTCGTCACGAAGCGCTACAGTTCCGCGGCGGAGATCGACACGGATCAGGATGCGATGCGCATTCTCGCGCGTGCGGGCTACGATCCACGGGGTATCGTCACGCTGGAGGAGAAGCTCGCGCGACTCGGCCGGCAGTCGTCCGCGGACGACCTCGA
Organism: Betaproteobacteria bacterium; assembly: GCA_016125475.1. Lineage (GTDB taxonomy): Bacteria > Pseudomonadota > Gammaproteobacteria > Burkholderiales. The sequence continues at coordinate 42,550 of WGLR01000013.1, read as the reverse complement.
CGCGTGGACGGTCACCGACCCGATCTCCGACGAACGGATCGCACGCGCGCGTGAACTCGCGGGCCGACTCGGCAGCGGCGGCGACGCGGGCGTGAAGCGCTATCGGGACAGGACCGCGAGACTCCTCCGCGCGAAGCCCGCTTATGACGCCCGCGACGAAGGCATCACGGCGCTCGCGAAAGGCGAGATCCCCGCCGCACAGACCGCTGCGGCACGCGCGCTGGCCATCGAACCGGACGAACCCCGGTTTCACGAATTCCAGGCGGACGTGGATCTCACGCTCGACAGGAAGGAAAGCGCCCTCTCCCAGTATCAGGATGCCATCCGCCTGCAGAACGACTACTTCCGCCCCTACGTGCAGGCCGGCGTGGTGCTCGTCGACCTCGGCCGTCGCGACGAGGCCCGCCCGCTGCTCGAGCGCAGCCTCGCGCTGATGCCCACCGCGTCCGCCTACTACCTCCTCGGAACATTCGCGGAGCTCGAGGGCCGGACCGACGAGGCACTGAAACGGTACCAGGCGGCTTCGGACTCGGATTCCGAGGTCGGACGCCTCGCGAAGACGCGCTACGCCAGGCTGGACGTCACGCGACATCCGGACCTGTATCTGACCGCGAAGGTCCAGGCCGCCACCGACGGCACCCTCTACGCGCTGCTCGAGAACACGTCCCCGTCCTCGCTCTACGACGTGCGCATCCGTCTGGAGCGCAGCGAGGGCGGGGAAGTCGTCGAGAAATCCCCCTCCTACACGCTGCCGTCTCCAATCCCGGCGGGGAAGACCGCGATGATCCCGATGGGCAAGGCCTCGTCCACCGATCCGAACGAGCTCGCGCATTTCTCCATCGTGGTCGAATCGGTGAAGGCCGTGCAGTGACGTCCTGAACGGGGCGACAGGTTGGCCACCGCGACATCGCGCTGCCCGCGACGCCGGACCGATTCGCTGCTACCCTTCGGAATTTTCCAGCACTCGAAGCGTGTGAACGCCATGGCCGAACGACCAGAAGAGCAGATGGATGTGGAAATGAACGCATCCGATCTCTATCGCGAAGAAACCGTCACCGACCGCCGCGTCGGGACGATCCGCGTGCTTCAACCCATCACGAAGGACGGCTCCCCGGACCCGTCGCGGTCCGCCCAGTACATCGGAGAGGCGCAGATCATGACCTCCGTGGGAGCACTGCCCCTCAATTTCGAGCTCCCCGGCGATTCGCTCGCGGCGGCAGTCGACGCGTACGGAGCCGCTGCGAAGGATGCCGTCGAGCGCGCGATGCGCGAGCTGCAGGAAATGCGCCGACAGGCCGCGTCGTCGATCGTCGTGCCCCAGGGACCTGGGGCGATGGGCGGCGGGGGCGGCTTCGGACCCGGCGGACTCGGCGGCCCGGGACGCGGCGGGAAGCTCCAGATGCCGTGACACTCCGGCCTCGCGGCGCGTCGTGCCCCACGACGCTCCGCAAGGCCCACGAACCGCATGCGGCCCCGCGTTCGCCCTCAGGGCCCGAGCAGCCAGGTCAGGATCTCCTTCGCGATGAAGCCGAGCATCCCGAACGCGAGAACGAAGAAGAGCACGAACGTCCCGAGCTTGCCGGCCTTCGATTCGCGGGCCAGGTTCCAGATGATGAAGAGCATGAACAGGATGAATCCGGCCAGCCCGAAGGTGAGGCCGAATTCCGACACGCGCTCCTCGGTCAGACCGAACACGTCGCCGGCTCCCTGAGTTTCGGGGGAACGGGCACGCAGCGTCGCGTGATCCGCGCGCTGACATCACCGACGTCCCCGCAACGAGCGGCCACGCGGGTCGCGCAGCACTTCAGTGCGCGCGCAGCGGCCATGCGTCCGCATCGACGAGATCCCGGTAGGCGTGCCACGTGGCATGCCCGATCACCGGGATCACGATGATGAATCCGAGCAGGAAGGTCACGAGCGACAGCGCGGTCGCACCCATGATGATCGCCGCCCACAGCGCCATCGGCACCGGGTTGTCGCCGACCGCGCGTACGCTCGCGAGCAGCGCGGCGCGCAGATCGATCGAGCGCTCGAGCAGCAGCGGGGGCGCAACCGCGGTCGACGCGAAGATCACCGCGGATCCCAACCCTCCGAGCAGCAGCCACAGAAAGAACATCGCGTTGCCCTGCGAGACGGCCGCGTAGCGCAGAAAGGCGACGGGGCCGTCGATGCGGACGTGCACGAAGTGGCCGAACAGCAGCGCCGAGACCACGACCCAGGCGGTGGCCGCGACGAGCAGCAGGACGCCCAGCTGCACAAGCGGGCGCGTGCCGCGCCGCCACGCGACGAGCACATCCGTGATGTCGGTCGCGCGCCCCGCGGCCCGCTGCCTGCTCAGCTCGTAGAGGCCTGTCGCGAGGATCGGCCCGACCAGCACGAATCCGGATATCGCGCCCGGCATGAGCGGCCAGAACAGCATCGTCATCGCGATGATCATGAGCCCGCCGAACGTGACGATGAGCCCGTGCACGAAACTCGGAAAGCCCGAAGCGAGGAAGTCCTGCCAGCCGAGGGCCAGCCACGCGAGGGGTCTGCCCACCGACACGCTGCGCGCTGCGGGAAACGTCCGCGCGCTCATGGTGCCCCCCGCGGCACGGCGGCGTCCGGCGACGGACCGCACGCCGGAGGGATCCCGGTCCCGGCTTCCTTACGTCGACTCTTCGATCTCATGCATCCTTCCATCCGCGAAGACGAGCGCACACCGGACCCGGACACCGGGCCAGAGCGCCGATGACGCGCGACGATACTCGTTCATCTGCGCTTCGTACGCACGCGCGGCGACGCCAGGGTCCCGATCGTACGGCAAGTCGCCGGTCTTGTAGTCGAGCACCCAGAGCTCCTCGTCGAAGCGCACGACCCGGTCCATCCGTCGCAGCTCGCCGGCAGCGGTGACGTAGGGCACCTCGTTGCGCGCCCACACGTGGCGCGAAGGATCGAAGAACCTGGCGAGTTCCGGGGCTTCGAGAATCGCCCGTGCCACACGCATCGCGTCGTCGAACTGCGCGTCCGTGACGCCCAGCATGCGCCGCAGCCAGCCCGCTTCGGGCATCGCCCCGGGGGACGCGAGCTGCTCGAGCAGCCAGTGGATCCGCTCGCCGCGATCGGTCTGCGCGGTGGCGTCCGCGTTGCCGCGTGTGCCGACGGTTCCCGGTTCGCGCCAGGACGGGTCCACCTGCACGAGGCCCTCGTGATCCTCGCGCGGGGGGACCCCGACCGGCTCGACGTCGAACTCCGCTCCGTGACACGCGCCCCCCGACACTGACGCGACGGCTTCGGCGATGCGCCGGTACCACGTCGGATCCGGGCGGGACCGGCCGGACTCGCTCCCGCTCACGACGAGAACCTGCCTCGCGCGCGTCATCGCGACGTAGAGCGCGTTCAACTCCTCGCGCTCTTCCTGCCTGCGTTCGTCCGCGACGAGATCCGCACAGGATCGCGCATTTTCCGACCGGACCGTACGCACCGCCATGCGGGCCGGTTCCGGATCATCCGGCGGCCAGTCGACGAGGATCTCGTAGGCGCGTGGCCGCGGCCACCAGTGCGCGTCCGCGAGAAACACGACCGGCGCCTCGAGCCCCTTCGCACCGTGCACCGTGAGAATCCGGATGGCATCCTCGCCGTCGTCGACCGCCCCCTCGTCCGGGGCTTCGTCGTCGGGCGCGCGCCCATACTCGTCGAGCGCGTCCAGGAACCGGGGCAGGCTCGGATAGCGGCCGGCGTCGAGAGCGAGTGCGAGTTCCAGGAAGGTACGAAGATTCGCGGCGACCGCCTCCCGCATCGCGTGCGGGACCGCCGCGCGATACCGCCGCTCCACGTCGCCGTCGAAGTAGATGCGGTCGAGCAGGTCGTGAACGGGCAGTCTGTCCGCACGCGCGAGCCAGTCGACGAGCAGTTCACCTGCCCGGACGAGCCGGGCACTGGCCGTGCCGTCTTCCGCACACCGGCGCAGCCTTTCCCACCACGTGCCCGGTGCGCGGCTCGCGAGCAGCATCAGGTCGTCGTCGGTGCACGAGAACAGCGGACTCCGGAGCGCGCGCGCGAGGTCGAGATCCGAGAACGGCGTGATGAGGAATCTGAGAAGTGACTGGATGTCCGTGATCTCGAGGCGGTCCAGCAGCCCGCCCCGACGGGACGTGACGTACGGGACGCCCGCAGCGCGCAGCGCGTGCTCGAAGGCGAGCAGGTGCGTGCGGTTGCGAACGAGCAGCATGATGTCGTCGAAGCGCGCCGACCGCTTCCCGACACCGTCACGGATCTGCCAGCGACCGACGATCTCGAGAATTCGCCGCGCCACTGCGTGGCCCTCGAGTTCCCGGACACGCTCGTCCGCGTCCGGCGGCCCGTGCAGCAGCGGATTCCGCAGCCCGTTCGACTCCTCCGGCGCGTCCCCATCGTCCGGTTCGCTCGCGGACGCGAGCGCCAGGACCTCGACACGGCCCGGGAGCGTCCCGTCGTGGGATCCGTGCGGTTCGAACCCCTCGAATTCCGGGAGGCCCCCGAACACGCGATTGACGATCTCGATCACGGGCGGCGCACAGCGCCGGGAGTCGTGCTGGACGAGCGTGATCGCCTCATGCCGCGCTTCCAGATGCCGTCGCGCGAGGGTGAACAGGCGGGCGTCCGCCCGACGGAACCGATAGACGGACTGCTTCGGGTCGCCGACCACGAACAGTCCGGGTGCCCGGTCCGCCTCGGCCGAAGCGGTGATCCACGCGAGAAGCGCCTGCCACTGCAACGGATTCGTGTCCTGGAACTCGTCGACGAGAATGTGGCGGTAGCGCGCATCGAGCTTGTGCAGCACGTAGTCCGCGTGTTCCGGATGCGTGACGAGCCGGCGCGCGCGCCACTCGACGTCGGTGAAGTCGATGAGACCGCGCGCCTCCTTGAGCTTCTGGAACCGTCTCACGAACGCGTCGCCGCACACGTACACGGCGCGACTGCTCGTGAACGCCCGATGCTCGTCGTACATCGCGGCCACCGTTTCGGCACGCCCGGAGAGTTCCTCGTGCAGCGCGAGCAGCCGGTCTGCTCCCTCGGGCCCGATGTGCGCGAGCATGGTCTTCGTGACGGACATCGCGTACGGCACGCGGCCGTCGGCCTTCGTGAAGACCGTTTCCAGAAGCCGTGCGAACGCCGACGCGGCGTCCGGGCAGCATGCGGCCTCCCGCGCGCGCCCTGCCCGCTCGCGCCCCGTCTTCGTGCCGAGACGCTCGAGCAGTCCCGCATACTCCACGAGCAGCGCGGGCAGTTCGGCATCTTCCATGAGTGCCCCGCGCGGATCCGGCTCCGGATCGAACGCGACGCGCGCACGCAGGGCGTCCAGCGCGTGGGTGAGTCCGTCCCGGGCACGGTCCGTGAAGGCCCACCAGTCGGCGCGGTGCCTCGCGAACGCGAACAGCAGCGCCCGCGCGTTGGTGAGATCGAATCGCTCCACGAGCATCTCGAACGCCCGTGCCTCGTCCCCGTCGGGTCGACGCGCGAGCGAATCGACGAAATCGCGCCACGCCTCTTCCATGAGCGCCGCGGTCTGCTCGACCAGGGCAGCCTCCCCGGGAGATTCCTCGATCGGCGCGCGCCGCAGGAGGTCGAGGAACCAGCCGTGGAACGTCGTCATCGTGACGCCCGGCCGGGCGTCGAGTACCGTCTCGAGCAGCGAGCGCGCGAGTTCCCGCGCAGCCGGGACGTCCTGCACCGCAACGTGCCGCTCGCGCAGAAACCGGTCCACCTCCGCATCGTCCGCCACCGCGAGGATACGCAGCCACTCCTGGAGCCGCGAGTGCATCTCGAGCGCGGCCTTGCGCGTGAACGTGATCGCGAGGATCGCGTCCGGCGGCACGCCGTCGAGGAGAATCCGCAGGATCCTGGACACGAGGAGCCAGGTCTTGCCAGAACCCGCGCAGGCCTCGACGACGACGTTCCGCCGGGGATCCAGTGCCACCGCACCGATGTCGGCAGCCGCGTTCATGCGTCACTCCAGTAGTCCCGCCGGCACAGCGCCCGCATCGCGCACCAGCGGCAGGTCTCCTCGCTCCCGTTCGCGGGGAGCCCCGCGCCGTCCAGTGCCGCGGTGAACACCGCGCGCAGGCGCCCGACTTCGCGTGCGGCCTCCCCGACCGCGTCCCCGGGCACGTCGACGCAATCCACGGCCGTGTTGTCGATGGTCACGTACGCAGCGTGTTCCGCATCGCCGCGCAGCAGCAGATAGGAGCGCAGCTGCACGTCGTCGCCGTCGTCGAGACGTGCGCGCAGCTTCCGCTTGTCCGACGTCTTGTAGTCCAGCACGGCAAGCGAGCGTCCGGAGGCCTCCGGCCTGGCATCGACACGGTCCAGTCTTCCGCGCAGCCGGACGACCCGGCTTCCGGGGAGATCGATGGCGACCTCGCTGCGTACCTCGCCGTCGAGCCACGCCCAGCCCTGCGCCTCCCGTGCACACTGGAAGTCGAGGTAGGCACCGATGCACTTGCGCCAGCGTTGTGCCCAGGCATGGGCGAGATGATTGCGTGTCGCGGCCCGACCGAACACGTCGTCCGTGATCCGCACGAGCCTCGCCTCCGCCGCGTCACGATCGAGATCGGAAACGCGCGGAACCTCCCGATGAAAGGCATGCAGCACGCGATGCAGGAGATCCCCGTAGTCGCGCTTCTCGATCTCGTCCCGGATTTCGTCCAGGTCGTCGAGACGCAGTGCGTGGCTCGCGTAGAACCGGTACGGACAGCCGATCATCGTGCCGTACGCAGACACGGACACGTCTTCGGGGATCAGCATCGGGGCCGACGGGGCGGGGGGTCCGGCCGGTGACGGCAGCGGTGCGGGGTTCGCGGGACGCAACGCGGCGGCACCGACCAGACGGCCCCAGTCGTCCGTGCGGAGCCCGGCCCCGTAGGCTTCCCTGTGAAGGGTGTCGAGAACGTCCAGCCAGGGACTTGCCGCCACGGGCTCGGAGTCCTGCCGGTTCTGCCAGGTCACGAATGCCCGCCCTGCCGACGCGATGAGCATCGCGAGCGTCTCGCGCTCCCGCGCGACCTGCTCGGCGCGCCCGGGCAGGCCGAGTTCGCGCCGGACGGCGTCGTTCAGAAAGGCCCCGGGCAAGCCCTTGCCGGGGAGGCTGCGCATGTCCGCACCCAGGACGAGGACGGCATCGAACGTCCGCAGGCGTGTGGCGTGGAGATGCGTGAACACGACGGGACTCCGGATGTCCCGGTCACGGAAGAGGGCCGATTCGAGTTCCCCGTCGAGCCAGCGCCGGAATTCACCGAAATCGAGACGTACGTGACTGCCTGCCACCTCGTCACGGAGTCGCTGGAGATGTTCGAGGACCTGCTGGCCGGCCGCATCCTCCCCGAGGCCGGCGACGATCCCCAGGGTCTCGAGGGCGTCCGTGAGATCGCCGACCCACCGCCCGGGCGACTCGTCGCCTCGCGGCATTGCCGCCGCGGCACCGCGAAGCCGGTCGATGCCGGCCAGGAGCTCGCGCGCATCCGGTTCATCCGACGCGATCGCCGCCAGGGCATCGAGTCCGCGCACGAGATTGGCCTTCCTCAGCAGGGTCTCGACGCGCCACACGAAGTGCTTTCGCCCTTCCGCCCCCATGTCGGAGAGCACGTAGGGAGACTTGAGCAGATCCAGCAGATCCCGATGGTGGAACCGGTCACCGGTGCAGTCGAGCCAGCGCGCGACGACGGTCGCGGCGGCCACGGTCGAGAGTGCCCATCCGGTCTCGTCCTGCACGAGGATTCCTGCGCGCTCGAGCAGCGCGCGAAGGCGGCGGGCGGCCACCCGGTCCACGGCGACGACCGCGATGCGGCCAACGCCTTCCGCGAGCCAGGCGCGGATCCTGAGCTCGGCTGCCGCGGCGTGTGCCTCGAGTGTCGGCGCCCCGAACAGTGCGAGGCGCTCCGCGAGCGCCGAGGACGGGAGCGTCGCCCGCAGCGCGGCCGCGCGGGTCCGGAGCGGCGCGGACGGATCCGGCGTCTCTGGCCAGGCCGCCGAGAGAATCCCGGGCACACCCGCCTGACCGGCATCCGGACGGGACGAGGCATTCACGAGGCACACCGGGCCGCGTGCGGCCCAGGCTCGCGCGAATGCCGCCTCCACGGGACGCATGTCACCGGCGTCGAGGACGTAGAGCGGTCCGGATGCACGGGCGGCGGCGTGCGCGAGACCGGCCTGGTAGCGGTAGGCAGCGTCCTGCTCGCCAGTGAGATGTCGCCACGCTTCGTAGACGACGCGCGCCTCGAAACGAATGGCCGCGCGCGTCCGCGCGCCGTAGGCGCGCTCGACGAGTGTCGAGAATTCTTCCACCGAGGTGGCCAGCGGAACTTCGAAGGAAGTCAGTTCGTCGATCAGGCGACGCAGTTCGCGTGCGGCAGACCAGAGATTGACGCGGTCGACGAGCCCCTGCCGTCGCAGCACGTCGTACAGGACGAGTTCACGTCGCGAATCCGGAACCGGTTCGCCGGCGACTGGAGCCTCCCGCGCGAGCGACGCGAACGTCGTGATCCGCGGCAGGAGCAGGGTGTCCTGTCGTGCGGCCCGGCTCAGGCATCTCGCCAGATCGGTCGCGAGGAGAACCGACGGCACGACGAGGGTCAGCCGCGACAGGTCGGGACATTCCTGCCGGTGTCGCCCGACGATCCGGTCCGCCATCGCCTGCAGCGGATTCGCGATTCCGACCGACACGTGTTCCGGAACGCCCGAGGGCTCGATGCGGCCGGGAACACCGTGATGCACCGGGCCCTCGGGCCCGGTCATTCATCGCTCCAGGTACTTGAGCTTGTCCTTCTTGTCCTTCCAGTCGTCCGCATCGGGAAGTGCATCCTTCTTCTCGATGATGGGCTGCCAGTCCGCAGCGAGTTCCTTGTTCAGGGCGATGAATTCGCGCTGGTCCACCGGGACGTCGTCTTCTGCGAAGATTGCCTCGACCGGACACTCTGCCACGCAGAGCGTACAATCGATGCATTCGTCGGGATCGATGACCAGGAAGTTCGGCCCTTCCCTGAAGCAGTCGACGGGGCAGACGTCCACGCAATCGGTATATTTGCACTTGATACAGCTCTCGGTCACGACATAGGCCATAGTCTTCTAGCGTCCGGTTCCTTTCTGGGGCGGGTCTGTTTCTTGCACTACGTGCCGAAAAAATCAGGCACGAGGGGCGCGATTGTAAACGATGCGCCTTTTCAACGGCTTCTAATTTGGGCTAGCATTCGCCTACCTCTCCCGATCGCTCCGTCCGGAGCGCCGGTTTCCATAAAGTTCCCGAGACTCCAGCCGATGAGTAGTGAACACATCCATCATGTGACCGACGACAGCTTCGAGAGCGAAGTGCTGCAGGCGGATACCCCGGTTCTGGTCGATTTCTGGGCGGAATGGTGCGGCCCCTGCAAGATGATCGCACCCGCCCTGGACGAGCTGGCAGCAGAGTATGCCGGCAAGCTCAAGATCGCCAAGCTGAACATCGACGACAATCAGGCCACCCCCCGCAAGTTCGGCATCAAGGGCATTCCCACGCTGCAGATCTTCAAGAACGGGAATCTCGAAGCCCAGAAAGTCGGCGCAATCCCCAAATCCCAACTGAAGGCTTTCATTGACAGTGTCATCTGAGTCCGTAAGCGTCACGAGTGGTCTCCCGGATACATCTGCCGAACAAGTTACGACGAAGGAACAGACCGCCCCGCCTCAGCACAACAAGGGCGGCGGTCACCGGCAGTCCTCGAAGCACCACAAGGCCTCCCAGGCCCAGCCTCCCCGCAACCCGTCAGGCGTGTCCATGCATCTGTCCGATCTGAAGCAGATGCACGTGACCGAACTCGTCGAGATGGCACAGACCAACGAGGTCGAGAACGCCAACCGGATGCGGAAGCAGGACCTGATCTTCGCGCTGCTGAAGAACACGGCAAAGCGCGGGGACAGCATCTATGGCGAAGGCACCCTCGAAGTCCTGCCGGACGGTTTCGGTTTCCTCCGGTCGCCGGACACCTCCTATCTCGCAGGCCCCGACGACATCTACGTGAGTCCGTCGCAGATTCGCCGGTTCAACCTGCACACCGGCGACTCGATCCAGGGAGAGATCAGGACACCGAAGGACGGCGAGCGCTACTTCGCTCTCGTGAAGGTCGACAAGGTCAACGGCGAGGCGCCCGAGAACTCGAAGCACAAGATCCTCTTCGAGAACCTCACGCCGCTGTTCCCCACGGAGCAGTTCTGCCTCGAGCGCGACATCAAGTCCGAGGAGAACCTGACCGGCCGCATCATCGACATCATCGCGCCGATCGGCAAGGGACAGCGCGGCCTGCTCGTGGCGAGCCCCAAGAGCGGCAAGACGGTCATGCTGCAGCACATCGCGCACTCGATCATGTCGAACTACCCGGACGTCTACCTGATCGTCCTGCTGATCGACGAGCGTCCCGAGGAAGTCACGGAGATGCAGCGGTCGGTCCGGGGCGAGGTCGTGTCGTCGACCTTCGACGAGCCGGCCACGCGCCACGTGCAGGTCGCCGAGATGGTGCTCGAGAAGGCGAAGCGCCCCGTCGAACACAAGAAGGACGTCGTGATCCTGCTGGATTCGATCACGCGACTCGCACGCGCCTACAACACCGTCGTGCCCGCGTCGGGCAAGGTGCTTACCGGTGGTGTCGACTCGAACGCGCTGCAACGCCCGAAGCGGTTCTTCGGGGCTGCGCGCAACGTGGAGGAAGGCGGTTCGCTCACGATCATCGCGACGGCGCTCATCGATACCGGTTCGCGCATGGACGACGTCATCTACGAAGAGTTCAAGGGCACCGGCAACATGGAGATCCACCTCGACCGACGCATGGCCGAGAAACGGATCTACCCCGCGATCAACGTGAACAGGTCCGGCACCCGCCGCGAGGAACTGCTCATCAGGCAGGAGATCCTGCAGAAGGTCTGGGTGCTGCGGAAACTCCTGTATCCGATGGACGAGCTCGAGGCCACGGAATTTCTCGCCGACAAGTTGCGCGCCACGAAGAACAACTCCGACTTCTTTGACTCGATGCGCAGGGGCTAGCCCCCCCGGCAGCGGGACGGTTGCCGCCGGCCATGGCGGACCGGAGGGATCCGGTCACGCCACGCCGTGACGGTCACGATCCCGCGTCGTTCGTCACGTCGCTCTTGCCGCAAGTGCCTGTTCTGAGGATAATCGCCGGTTCTTTGGTCGGCCGTCTGCAGCGATGCAACCGCCGCACCGGGAACCCCGTACACAATTTCGTCTCGCCAGGGCGGTCGGAAATCGCCCCCACTGATTAGGAAAACTGCCATGAAGGAAGGCATTCACCCCCAGTACAGGGAAGTCATCTTCCACGACGCCGGTGCGAATTTCTCGTTTCTCACCCGCTCGACGATCGAAACCAGGAATCGCGAGACGATGAAGTGGGAAGACGGCAAGGAGTATCCGGTGATCCGCATCGAGATCTCTTCCGCTTCGCACCCGTTCTACACGGGCAAGCAGAAGATCGTGGACACCGCGGGTCGCGTCGAGAAGTTCCGCCAGCGCTACAGTCGCAGCCCGAAAGTCGCGAAGTAGCGACAAGGCCCCGTTTCCACCCGGAAAGAAGGCAGCCAGAGGCTGCCTTTTTCGTTTATCGTCCCCCGATGATCCTCGGAGCCCAAAAGCTACGCTTCGAAGAAGTTGCGTCGATGCTGGAGCAGCGGCGTGCGCTGGTCGTCTGCGCGGTGTGCCTCCTATGGATGCTTCCCGGTCTGCTCGGGCGCGATCCCTGGAAGCCCGAGGAGGCCTACGTCTTCGGTGTCGTGTACGAGATGCTCGTGTCGGGAAACTGGCTGGTCCCGCATCTCGCCGGCGAAGTGTTCCTGCGCCATCCGCCGTTCTATCACTGGACCGCCGCCATGGCGGCACGTGCGTTCTCCCCCCCGCTCACCATCCCCGACGCTGCCCGCCTCGTGAACGTGGCCTACGGGGCACTCACTTTTGCCGTGATCGCCGCCACCACGAACCGCCTCTACCGCGGGCGCGGCTGGCTCGCTCCCCTCCTCCTGCTGGGGTGCGTGGGCATCGTGCAGCCGGCACACCAGCTCATTCCCGACAACGCGCTGCTCGCGGGCTACGCACTGGCAGCGTACGGTTTCGCCGCGTGGGGGACAGCGCGCCCGCTGGCGGTACTTTCCCTCGGATGCGGGGTGGGCATCGCGTTTCTGTCCCGCGGCATCTTCAGCGCATTGCCCCTGGTCCTCTCCGTGCCGCTTCTGCCTTGGCTCTCGCCGTCGTTCCGCGACAGGCGGTATCTCCGGTTCGCCGCTCTGTCGGCACTGGTGTCCCTTCCGTGGCTCCTGATCTGGCCGGTCGCGCTGTACGTCCACGACGCGTCGCTGTTCCGGGAATGGTTCTGGATACACCAGGTGGGCAGCTTCTGGTCCTACCTTCCGGGTGCTGGCCAGGGAACGTTCGCCTATTACCTCGACGTGCTGCCGTGGTTCGCGTGGCCCGTGCTGCCGTTCGCGCTCTGGGCGCTCTGGGCAGGGCGTGACAGGCTGCGCACCGACCGCGGCCTCGCGATTCCCGTCGTCATGTTCGTGACGACGCTGCTCGTCCTGTCGATCGCGCACGACAAGCGCGAGTTGTTCGCGCTGCCGCTGCTGGTACCGCTGGTGCTGCTCACGGTCTCCGGCATCCCGGACCTCCGCCGTGGAGCCATCAACGCGTATTTCTGGTTCGGCATCGCATTCTTCCTGTTCTTCATCGCGGTCGTCTGGTTCTACTTCTCGGCAGTCGAATTCGGCGTGCCCGAGCGCGTATCCCGACACATGGCCGACATGGAACCGGGGTATGCCCCCTCCGTGCACCCGCTGCTGATCATCGCGTCCGTGATCGTCGTTGCGTGCTGGATCCTCGCGCTGTTCAACGTCCGACGCTCGCCGGAGCGTCCTTTCGTGACATGGGCCGCCGGCGCGACGGCGTTCTGGGCGACCCTCATGTTCCTGATGGTCGGCTGGATCGACAACGCCAAGTCCTATCGACCTGTCGTCGAATCGCTGGAGACAGCGCTGCCGCGGAACCACGGTTGCATCGCGAGCCTGTCGCTCGGGGAGTCGCAACGCGCGCTGCTGCAGTATTTCGCGGGGATAGAAACCGCCCGCGTGGAAAGCGGGCACCGCGCGGACGATTGCGACTTCCTGCTGGTCGAAGGAACGCAGAGCGAGGGGGTGATGACCGGCCCCTGGAAGCTGGTCTGGACGGGACATCGGGCCGGAGACGACCGCGAGCGGTATCGTCTCTACCGTCACGAGGAGGCGCGGCGCTGACCGCCCTGTGCGAGCTGGCGGGCCGGTGCCGGCAGAATCATCGGAGAGCAGCCGGACGGGAATGTCGCAGGGCCGATCGGCCGCCCTGTCCACGCCGTCCTGGCAGATGGAGAAAGTCTGGTGAATGACTCATTGCAGCGATTCGTCTTCGAGATGACCCCGGTGAGAGGGCATCTGGTTCATCTCGATGCCACGTGGCGTGCCGTGCTCGAACGTCACGACTACCCCCCGGCGCTCAGGGCACTGCTCGGAGAGCTCATGGCGGCGGGAGCCCTGCTGTCGTCCACCCTGAAGTTCGACGGCGCACTCGTGATGCAGATGCAGGGAAGCGGCCCCGTCACCCTGGTCGTCGTAGAGGTGAACAGCGAGGGCACGCTTCGCGCGACCGCGAAATGGCAGGGCGACCTCGAGGAATCCACCCTGCACGGACTGCTCGGCACGGGGCGCTTCGTGATTTCCCTCGTCCCGGGAGACGGCGGGCAGCCCTACCAGGGAGTGGTCGAGCTGGAAGGCGACACGGTCGCCGCCGTCCTGGAGCACTACATGCAGAAATCCGAACAGCTCGAAACGAGGCTCTGGCTCGCCTGCGACGATCGGCAGGCGGCAGGCATGCTCCTGCAGAAGATGCCCTCGATGGAAGGCGCCGACGAAGACGCCTGGAACCGGGTCACGCATCTCGGCGCGACCGTGTCCGAAAACGAGTTGCTGCGCCTGCCCGCGCGCGAGCTCATCCGGCGCCTCTTCCACGAGGAGGACGTCCGTGTGTTCGAGGCTTCTCCCCTCGCGTTCAGGTGCTCGTGCTCGCGCGAACGCGTGACCGGCATGCTGCGCACGCTCGGCCGTGACGAAGTCCGCTCGATCCTGGACGAACGCGGCAAGGTCGAGGTGACATGCGAGTTCTGCCACAAGCGATACGTGTTCGACACGGTGGACGCGGAGCAGGTGTTCGCCTCCGATCTCCAGACACAGGCAGGCAGCACCAGACATTGACGGGACCGGGCGAGCCGCCCCACGCGAACGATGGTGTCGGGCGGCTGCGCAACGGCAGGCAGATGGTCGGAGGCGTATCGGTGACACCCGCAGACGAAGCGCGCGTGCGGATCGACAAGTGGCTCTGGGCGGCACGGTTCTTCAAGACCCGTTCGCTGGCCTCCACTGCGGTCGAGGGCGGGAAGGTGCAGGTCGGCGGCGAGCGCGTCAAGCCGGCCCGCGCGCTGAAAGTCGGAGACCAGCTTTCCGTCCGGATCGGGCCGTACCAGTGGTCGATCACCGTGTGCGCGCTGTCCGACCGTCGCGGGCCCGCGCCCGAGGCACGCAAGCTCTATGTCGAGAGCGAGGAGAGCCGGGTCGCGCGGGAGACGCTGGCAGCCCGGATCCGCGCCGAGCGACCGGCGAATCCGCTCCACCGCGGCCGCCCTACCAAGAAGGCACGTCGGGAGCTCGACCGCCTGCAAGACGTGGACGATTGATTTTCCAGAACGTTTTCCCGAATGCTGCACCGCCTCCAGGGCTGTCCCGCGCTCGACAGGAAACGGACCGGAAGCGTAGACTTGCCAAGGCATCTTGCAGTGCAACACGCAGACACCCGGCACGAGTCGTTCGCACCGGGTGCTCGAGGACGCAAAGGAGAATCCGGTCATGGATGAGGTCGTTATCGTAGGTGCCGTGCGCACGGCCGTGGGGAAATTCGGCGGAAGTCTCGCGAAGACTCCGGCTGCTCTGCTGGGATCGGTCGTCATCAAGGCCCTGCTCGAACGGACCGGCGTGAAGCCGGAGGCAGTGAGCGAGGTCCTGATGGGACAGGTGCTGGCAGCAGGAGCGGGACAGAACCCCGCACGTCAGGCGGCGATCCATGCCGGGCTCCCCGACATGGTGCCCGCCATGACGATCAACAAGGTGTGTGGATCGGGGCTCAAGGCAACCCATCTCGCCGCGCAGGCCATCAAGGCCGGCGACGCGGAGATCGTCATCGCGGGGGGGCAGGAGAACATGAGCATGGCCCCGCACGTCCTGCAGAATTCCCGTGACGGATTCCGGATGGGCGACACGAAGCTCGTCGACTCCATGATCGTCGACGGCCTCTGGGATGCCTACAACCAGTATCACATGGGCGTCACCGCCGAGAACGTCGCGCGGCAGTGGGGCGTGAGCCGCCAGGAGCAGGACGAGTTCGCGGCGACCTCCCAGCAGAAGGCCGAGGCAGCCCAGAAGGCGGGGCGATTCCGGGACGAGATCGTCGGCGTGGAGATTCCCCAGCGCAAGGGCCCCGCGCTCGTGTTCGACACGGACGAATACCCCAAGCCGGGCACGACCGTGGAGGCGCTCGCGGCACTGCGGCCCGCCTTCGACAAGGAAGGTACCGTCACGGCGGGCAATGCGTCGGGGATCAACGATGGCGCCGCCGCCGTCATGATGATGTCCGCGGCCAAGGCGAAGTCCCTCGGTCTGCAACCTCTTGCGAAGGTGCGGGCCTACGCCTCCGCCGGTGTGGACCCGAAGATCATGGGCATGGGCCCCGTGCCGGCAAGCAAGCTCTGTCTGTCGAAGGCCGGATGGGCGCCGACCGGCATCGATCTCATGGAGATCAACGAGGCCTTCGCCGCGCAGGCGATCGCGGTGAACCGGGACATGGGCTGGGACACCTCACGCGTCAACGTGAATGGCGGCGCGATCGCGATCGGCCACCCCATCGGGGCGAGCGGCTGCCGGATTCTCGTGACGCTGCTGCACGAAATGGCTCGGCGCGACGCGAAAACGGGTCTCGCGAGCCTCTGCATCGGCGGCGGAATGGGTGTTGCGCTGGCCGTCGAGCGTTGAGCGGGGCCGGCGATACGGCCGGGCACTCGCCTCGGCGCGCGGGAACATCGGCGTTCTCGGCGACGGGTCGACCGTCCGCGCGAGACGACTTTGATTACGTCGCCATCGGTCGCGGTACCGAGGTGACCAGGAGGGTTCGGTGATGAGCAATCAGGTACGTGAAGTGGTGGTCGTGAGCGGTGTGCGCACCGCCATCGGGGACTTCGGAGGGGCTCTCAGGGAAATGGCGCCGACGGAACTCGGCGCGATGGTGGTGCGCGACGTGCTCGCGCGCGCCGGCGTGGCGGCCGGAGAAGTGGGTCACGTCGTATTCGGCAACGTGATCCAGACCGAGCCCAGGGACATGTACCTTTCCCGCGTGTGCGCGATCCAGGGCGGCATTCCCCAGGAAACGCCCGCACTCACGCTCAACCGCCTCTGCGGCAGCGGTCTGCAGGCGATCGTGACCGCAGCACAGACGATCATGCTCGGCGATGCCGACGTCGCCGTGGCGGGCGGCGCGGAAAGCATGAGCCGTTCGAGCTACGTGATGCCTGCGGCACGCTGGGGTCAGCGCATGGGTGACGAGCCCCTGGTGGACTGGATGGTCGGTGCGCTGTCGGACCCGTTCGACAAGATGCACATGGGCGTCACCGCGGAGCGGGTCGCGGAGAAATGGAGTCTGTCGCGGGAGCTGCAGGACGAGTTCGCGGTGGAGAGTCACAAGCGTGCCGCCAGAGCGATCGCCGAGGGGCGCTTCCGCGACCAGATCCTCCCCGTGGAGATCAAGAGCCGGAAGGGCACTTTCACCTTCGACACGGACGAGCACGTGAGAACCGACGCCACGATCGCCGACATGGCGAAGCTGCGCGCCGTGTTCCAGAAGGACGGCACGGTCACGGCAGGCAACGCCTCGGGCCTCAACGACGCCGCCGCGGCCGTCGTGCTGATGGAGCGCGGGATGGCCGAGAAGAAGGGGCTGAAGCCGCTCGCGCGCCTGGTCGCATACGGTCATGCCGGCGTCGATCCGAAGTTCATGGGCATCGGTCCGATCCCCGCCGTGACGAATGCAATGAACCGCTCGGGCCTGTCCGTCGCGCAGATGGACGTGATCGAATCCAACGAGGCCTTCGCTGCGCAGGCCTGTGCCGTGGCTCGGGAACTCGGATTCGACCCTGCGAAGACGAATCCGAATGGCGGCGCGATCGCGCTCGGGCACCCGATCGGCGCAACCGGCTGCATTCTGACGGTCAAGGCACTCTACGAACTCGCACGCATCCAGGGCCGCTATGCACTCGTGACGATGTGCATCGGAGGCGGTCAGGGCATCGCAGGCATCTTCGAGCGCCTCGACTGATACACGCCGAGCTCTCCGTGTCGCGCGCGGCACGGAGGGTCCGCGACGCGCTCGACGCCTCACGGCTCAGGTCGGCACCAGCGGCACGGATGCGGGCCGGCCGACGAGCCAGTCGGAAACACGGTCCGCGGGCATGGGCTCCGCGAGAAGAAAGCCCTGGCCTTCGTCGCATCCGTGCCTCTTCAGGAATTCGAGCTGGCCCTCGGTCTCCACGCCTTCGGCAAGCGTGCGCAGCCCCAGTGACCGCGCCAGACCGATGATTGCCCGGGTGGTGGCGGCGCTTTCCGAATCGTCGATCACGCCCTGCACGATGCTGCGGTCGATCTTGAGATAGTCGAGCGGAAGCCGCTTCAGGTGTCCGAGTGACGAGTATCCGGTTCCGAAATCGTCCACGGCGAGCCGGATCCCGAGCGCCTTCAGTTCCGAGAGCGTCATCCTTGCCGCGTCCGCATCGCGCATGATGGTGCTTTCGGTCACGTCGAGTTCCAGCCAGCGCGTGTCGAGCGCGTGGTGCTCGATGATGGCACGCATTCGCTCGGCCAGTCCGCGCTGCCGGAACTGTGCAGCCGAGAGGTTCGATGACACCGGCACCCCGGGCACGCGCGCATCCCGCCACGCGCACAGATGGCGACAGATCTCCGCCATGACCCAGTCGCCCATCGCGAAGATCAGCCCCGAGTCCTCCGCGACCGGGATGAAGCGATCGGGAGGCACGTACCCGCCGCTTCCGTCGGGCCACCGCAGGAGCGCCTCGAGTCCGGACACCTCCATGGTTCGAAGATCGAACTTCGGCTGGTACCACACTCCGAGTTCGCCCGCCCGTATCGCACTGCGAAGCCTCGACTCGATCGTCACGCGTTCCAGCACACGCTCGTTGATCTCGCGGGTGAAGAACTGGAAGTTGTTCCTGCCGAGCGACTTGGCGTGGTACATCGCCGCGTCGGCGTTCTTCATGAGCGTCTGGAAGTCGCTGCCGTCCTCCGGAAACACGGCGATGCCCATCGATGGCGTCACGTTGAGTGTCATGCCGCCGGCAGTGAAAGGTTCGGAGATGACCTCGACGACCTTCCGCGCAACCGCGGCCGTCCGGTCCGGGGAGTCCAGATCCTGCAGAAGGACGACGAACTCGTCACCGCCCTGGCGGCTCACCGTGTCCGCGGCGCGGACGCACCCGATCAGGCGACGCGCCACCTGCTTCAGCAGGGCGTCGCCCATCTCGTGCCCCAGAGAGTCGTTGATCATCTTGAAGCGATCGAGGTCGAGAAACATGACCGCGAGCCGCGTGCCCTTGCGCTGCGCGAGCGGCAGCGCCTGACGCAGCCGGTCCTCGAGCAGCCCGCGATTCGGCAGCCCTGTCAGGAAGTCGTGCTGTGCGAGATGCCGGATGCGGTCCTCCTGGGCCTTTCGCTCCGAGATGTCCTCGAAGATCAGCACGAAGTGCGTGACCGGTCCGGAGCCGTCCCGCCCGGATCGCACCGCGCTCACGCGCAATCGCGAGGGGAACGTGACCTCATCGCGCCGCACGAGCCAGATTTCACCCTCCCATCCGGCATCGTTCGCGGCCGCCGAACACAGTGTGCCGAGATGGTTCTCCTCGTAGCGGCCGGGGTCGAACATCCCGTGCGGCAGCCCGCGAACCTCGTCCACACGAAGTCCCGTGATGGCGGTGAACGCGCGGTTCACGGACAGCACACGGGCACGCTCGTCGACGATCATGATCCCCTCGCGGCTGCTCTCGAACACCTTGGCAGCGAGCACGAGTTCCTGCTCGGCGAGCTTCCTGTCCGTGATGTCCAGCATGACGCCATTGAAGACCACTTCCTCGGCAGTCACCCGCGACGGGCGCGAGATGCCCTGCCACCACCTGACGGAGCCATCGGGATAGAGCAGCCGGCCCTCGAAGTTCCAGACCCCGGACCGCCGCTTGGCATCCTCGATGGACGCGCGCCATCGCGCCAGGTCGTCAGGGTGAATGTACTGAACGAGTGTGCCGGGAGCATTCCTGTCGATGCGGAAGATTTCCTCCAGCCTGGGACTCACCCACAGGAAGCCGCTCGTACCGTCAGTACGCTCCACCCACTGGTAGATCACCCCGGGGACGTTTGCCGCCAGGTCACGGAAGCGTCTTTCGCTTTCCATGAGGAGTGTGTGCTCGCGCTTGGCCTCGGTGATGTCCTGGGCGGTGAAGGTCACTCCCACGACTGCGCCGTCCGCGTCCCGGAGCGGCGCGAACAGCATCGTGTAGAGGCTGCGCGCCAGCGCCGGATTCCCGAGTTCCATCTCCACGCCGAAGGACTCCCCGGCCAGGGCCCGGCCGAGCAGTCCGCTCAGCTTGTCCGCCTCCTCCGGGATGTCCGCCAGGGCGGTCTCGATTCGCTCCCCGGAAGCCGGTTCGCGGCCGAACAGCCGAGAGCACGCATTGCGGAACGCGGCATTGCAGGCAACGACCTCCGCGTCCACGCCCAGCGCGGCCATGGGCTGACCGACGTCCTCCATGAAAGCCTGCAGCAGCGCATTCGGTCCGAGGAAGTCGTTTCCGGCGAGCGGGGCCCCGGAATCGGAGCGGTGGGAATCGGTCATGGCGTCCTCGGAGATCGGCCACGGATTCTACCGGTAACGCGACGACCGCATGAGCCGCCCAGTCACCTTGTTGCAACACAACATCAACCCGTCCCTGCCACGACATCCGGGCTTGACATGACTTTCTCGAAGCCTAAAATCGGCAATTATTGCAATGCAACAACACCCCTCTTCTCACGAGCCAGGATGCCGATGGCTCTGCACCTCACCCTACATGGAGAACACCGCATGAATGCCGTTCCGGAGCAACTCGTGAACATGAACAAGGGAGCCGTCCAGGCTTGGCTCGATTACGCCCACCTCACGGCCGAGAGCACCGAGCGTTTCGTGGACTTCCAGTTCAGGACGTCGCGTGCCGCGATGGCCGAACTCATGGAAACCGCGCGCGCCCTGTCCGGCGCGAAGGACGCTCAGGAGTGGGTCCGGCTCGTGACGGGCGCGACACAGCCGGCGCCCGACCGGACGGTCGCCTACGCGCAGCACGTCCAGGCGATGCTCGCAGACGTCCAGAAGGATTTCTCGAAGTTCTTCGACGGCCACGTTGCCGAAGTGAACAAGAACATCAGTTCCCTCATGGAACAGATGTCCCAGAACGCGCCCGCCGGTGCCGATGTGGCGGTGGCGGCGATGAAGTCGGCGCTGTCGGCCGCCAACCAGGCGTACGACGCCGCCAGCAAGGCCGGCAAGCAGATGTCGGAAGTCGCGGAAGCGACGCTCGGGGCCACCACCCCGACCGGTGCCAGGAAAAAGGCCGCCTGAGGGCGTCACCGGGTCCGAAAGCCCTCTTCTCGGGGGCTTTTTTGTTTCTGCCGAAAAGCCCCGCGGCCCCGACTCCGCGTCCGCGGGATTGCTCCTGAAGCGTTAACATCGGAACGTCCACCGACGAAGGAACAGCGTGACCGACCTCACAGCGTCGCCCGCGTGGCGGGCACTCGGCGCCCACTTCCAGAACGTTTCCCATCTCCATCTGCACGGACTGTTCGCGACCGATCCGGACCGGTTCGCGCGTTTCTCGGTGGAGGCGGGCCCGCTCTTTCTCGATTATTCGAAGAACCTGATCACGGACGACACGCTGCCGCTGCTCCGTGATCTGGCCGAACAGCAGGGGCTTGCCGACGCCATAAGACGCATGTTCGCGGGCGAACACGTGAACGCGACCGAGGATCGTGCCGCCATGCACACCGCGCTTCGCGCCGGTCCCGACGCGGAGGTAATGGTCGACGGTCGCGATGTCATGCCGGACGTGAGAGACGTCCTCGCGAAGGTCCGTGCGTTCAGCGATGCCGTCCGCAACGGTCAGTTGCGCGGGCAGGGAGACCAGCCCTTCACGGATGTCGTGAACATTGGCATCGGGGGGTCCGATCTCGGGCCGCTCATGGTCACGGAGGCTCTCGGCGCATACCGCGACGGCGGACCGGCCGTCCATTTCGTGTCCAACGTCGACGACACGCACCTGCTGGAGACCATTCGACACCTCCAGCCGGCAACCACCCTGTTCATCGTGTCGTCGAAGACGTTCACGACCCAGGAAACGATGACCAACGCGGCATCGGCGCGGCGCTGGCTGATCGACGCACTCGGCGAATCCGCGGTCGGGAATCATTTCGCCGCGGTGAGCACCAATCTCGAGGCGACGGCCGATTTCGGCATCGCGCCCGAGCGTGTGTTCCGGTTCTGGGACTGGGTGGGAGGCCGCTATTCGCTCTGGTCCGCGATCGGCCTGCCCATCGCCATCGCGGTCGGCATGGACAATTTCGAGGCGCTCCTGCGTGGCGCCCGAACGATGGACGAGCACTTCCGGGATGCCCCGTTCGACCGGAATCTGCCCGTGATCCTGGGACTCCTGGGCGTGTGGTACGCGGACTTCTTCGGCTACGAAACGCACGCCGTGCTGCCCTACGACCAGTACCTTCACCGCCTGCCCGCGTACCTCCAGCAGCTGCACATGGAAAGCAACGGCAAGAGCGTGGACCTCGAGGGACAGCCCACGGACTATGCGACGGGACCGATCGTCTGGGGCGAACCGGGAACGAATGGCCAGCACGCGTTCTTCCAGCTCCTGCATCAGGGTACGCACGTCGTGCAGGCGGATTTCATCGTGGCTGCCCGAGGGCTCCATGGCATGGGTCCGCACCACGACATGCTGCTCGCGAACTGTCTCGCCCAGACACAGGCGCTTGCGCTCGGCCGGAGCGCGGAGTCCGTGGAACAGGAAATGGTCGCGGCAGGCACGGACGCGACCGAAGCCCGGCGGCTCGCGCCGTTCCGGTCGTTCTCCGGCAATCGGCCGACGAACACGATCGTGCTGGAGCGCCTCGCGCCGGACACGCTCGGCGCACTCGTCGCCGCCTACGAGCACAAGGTCTACGTGCAGGCAGTCATCTGGGGCATAAATCCCTTCGATCAGTGGGGTGTCGAACTGGGCAAGCAGCTCGCGTCGCGCCTGCTTCCGATGCTGTCCGGAGCCGACGCGAGGACGCCGGAGGACTGCTCGACTGCCGGCCTGCTCGCGCGAATCCGCACGCTGCGTTCAAGCTGAGCCCGCGCGAGCCGTTAAGCCGCAGGATAAGACCTGACTGTCGGCCAGCCCATGAACCAGCCTCTCGTCTCGAATGACGCCCCGCTCTTCGGCCAGGAAGAAGCCCTGCAGATGATCGGCGACGACCACGATCTCCTCCGCGAGGTGGTCGCCGTTGCTCACGAACACATCCCCCTGCAGCTCGACGAACTGAGGAGCACCCTCACGACCGGCGACATTTCCAGCGCCCACCGGCACGCCCACACCCTAAAGGGCACGGCTGCGACGCTCGGGGCACACGTCGTGCGGGACCGCGCGCTTGCCATCGAGCTCGCGGCAAAAGGCGGTGACCTTGCAGTCGCGAGGAACGCGTTCGAGACACTCGAGCCCGTCGCGAAAGGTCTCGTCGAGGAACTCGACGCCTACCTCCGCGGTTGATGTAGCGACATCCCTGCACGGGGCGCACGCAACGCGCCCCGCCTGCCGCACTCAGAGGCGGATGAAGTGCTCCCGGTAGTACTTCAGCTCCTCGATCGATTCGTAGATGTCCGCGAGCGCCTCGTGCCGCCCCCGCTTCGAGAACCCGCCGGAGATCTGCGGCCGCCAGCGCTTGACCAGTTCCTTGAGAGTGCTCACGTCGAGATTGCGGTAGTGGAAATATGCCTCGAGACGGGGCATGTACCGCGCGAGGAAACGCCGGTCCTGACAGATGGAGTTGCCGCACATGGGCGACACCCCGGGCGGAAGGTGCGTCGAGAGGAACGCGACCATCGTCTCCTCGGCGTGTTCTTCGGACACGGTCGACTGGCGAACGCGCTCGACGAGCCCCGAGCGCCCGTGTGTCGCCTTGTTCCACGAGTCCATTCCGTCGAGAACGGCATCGCTCTGGTGCACGGCGAGGACCGGTCCTTCCGCGACGAGCTCCAGGTGGGACGTCGTGATCACCGCTGCAAGTTCGAGAACGCGGTCCCGCTCGGGACTGAGGCCGCTCATCTCCATGTCGATCCAGATCAATCGTGTTGCGTCGTGTGCCATAATAAGTTTCGGAATTTCCAGCAAATAAGTGTGTCACAAGGCGTGATGCACCGCCACCCTGACGTCGCTGATGAACACCTTTTCGATCATTTTCCTGACATTTCTCTCCCTCGCGACCGGGATTCGCCTCTGGCTGTCCTGGCGCCACGTCCGGCACATGCAGGCCAATCGCGACCGCGTTCCGGAGCCCTTCGCCTCGCGCATCGAGCTGGCTGCCCACCAGAAGGCCGCGGATTACTCGAGCGCGAAGACGCGCCTGAACGCGATGGGCATCGTCGTCGACGCGCTGCTGCTGCTGGCTCTCACCTTCGGCGGCCTGTTCGCTGCCCTCGAGCACACCGCTCAGGCCTGGTTCGGTGACGGGCTCGCGCGCGGCGTCACGTTCATCGCACTCACCGGTATCGTGAGCGCCGCCGTCGAGTTGCCGTTCAATCTCTATCGGGTGTTCGGCATCGAGGCCCGGTTCGGCTTCAACAAGATGACGCTCGGCATGTTCCTCGGCGATCTCGCGAAGCAGTCGCTCGTCGCGGCGATCATGGGGCTTCCGCTCGTTCTCGCCGTGCTCTGGCTCATGGCGAAGGCGGGCAGCCTCTGGTGGCTCTGGGTGTGGTGCGTCTGGAGCGCGTTCAACCTTGCAGTGCTCGCGATCTATCCGACGTTCGTGGCCCCTCTGTTCAACAAGTTCTCCCCCATGGAGGACGGCGACCTCAGGCGACGCATCGAGGCACTGCTCGGGAAGTGCGGTTTCAAGTCGCAGGGGCTTTTCGTGATGGACGGGTCACGCAGGTCGGCCCATGGCAACGCGTACTTCACGGGCTTCGGCAAGGCGAAGCGCATCGTGTTCTTCGACACCCTGCTCTCGCGGCTGGAACCGGCCCAGATAGAAGCCGTGCTCGCGCACGAACTCGGCCACTACAAGCTCCACCACGTCTTCCGCCGCATGGCGTGGACCTTCGCATTGAGCCTCGGGTTTCTCTGGGCGCTCGGGCAACTGCGTGACGCCGGCTGGTTCTTCTCGGGCCTCAACGTGCCCGCGCCCGCCTCGGACGCCATGGCACTGGTGGTGTTCTTCATGGTGGTACCGGTGTTCACGTTCTTCCTGAGACCCGTGATGGCCATGTATTCCCGGAAACACGAGTTCGAGGCCGACGCCTATGCCGCGAGGAATGCCTCGGCGTCGGAACTGGCCGAGGCGCTGGTCAAGCTCTACAAGGACAACGCATCGACACTCACGCCCGATCCGCTTCACTCCGCGTTCTACGATTCCCACCCGCCCGCCTCTGCACGGATCGCGCGCCTGAGGCAACTGTCGCCCGCATGAGGACTCTCACGTCTCATGGAGGATGAACGATGACCAAGGAACCACAGGACCTCGCGCACATGAAATGCGCGCCGTGCAGGAGCGGCACGCCTCCCCTGGATGCAACGTCGGCCGGCGCGTTCCTGCAGGAACTGCCGGGCTGGGCAATCGAGGAAGGCCTCCTCACGAAGACGTTCCGGTTCGCGAACTATCACGAGACGCTGGCGTTCGTGAACGCGACCGCCTGGATCTCCCACCGGGAAGATCATCATCCCGAATTGCGGGTCGGATACAACGAGACCCGGGTCTCCTACGTCACGCATTCGATCGGCGGCCTCTCCCGGAACGACTTCGTCTGCGCCGCCAAGCTCGAGGCCCTGTTCGCGCTCTGAGAGACTCAATCATTCGCGACGGGCGCGGCGCGAGACGCAAGCCGCTCCAGCGCCTCGCCGGTGACACGGTACAGCTTCCACTCGTCCATCAGCCGTGCGCCGAGCCTCTCGTAGAAGTCTCTCGCCGAGCGGTTCCAGTCGAGTGCCGTCCACTCGAAACGGCCACAACCCCGCGCGTGCGCGGTCCGGGCACAGGCGAGGAGCAGGGCCTTCCCGACGCCTCGCCCCCTCCGCTCCGGCAGTACGAAGAGATCCTCGAGCCAGAGCCCGCGACGCCCCAGAAAGGTCGAGAACGTATGAAAGTACACCGCGAATCCCGCAGGTTCATCTCCCAGATGCGCGAGCAGAACCTCTGCAGCGGGACGGACGCCGAACAGCGCGTCGCGCAGCGACTCCTCGGATGCCGTGACGAGATGCCCGAGACGTTCGTACTCGGCCAGGGCGCGCACGAAATGAAAGATGACCGGAACATCCGCCGGAATTGCCGGCCTGATCGACAGTTCGGACATGCTCATGACTCTCCTCGCAAGGCGCGCCTCGTGGGGCCGGAGGCGCCGGACGAAACTTCGCGGGCCGTTCGTCCTCCCCGAAAGACGGCTAAAGTTTCCGGCCCGACCGCAGATAACAGACGTAGTGCGATATCGGAATATTGGCAGAACGCTCGAGAAATGCGTCCGCTCCGTGCCCGCCCGGGCGAATGCCCCCTGCGGGCGCACCACGGGCCATGCAAAACCCGGAAGGGCTGGCGCGTCTCATGCTATCGTTCACAACATACGGGAAAGTCTTTCCGCCCCATCGCACCAGTCCACGGGGCGCGACGTTCGAATCCAGACGGACATAGTGGCTTGATCACCGGCAAACCAGCTTCGGCGGACACTCTCGGACGGACGGACACACGGGGTCCGGAGGATCACGGATGAGTTCGTCCGGCTCGAACGTCTTCAGCTTTCCGGCGAACGAAAAGTCGGAGAGCGGCGCCTCAGGCGTCGATTCGAAGGCACTGATCGCCGAGATCCGCACGCTCGCGGTCGATCGGATCTCGGCCGCGGCAGCGACGGGTTTCGACAAGATCGTCGACGAGCTGTACGACCTGGCAGAGCACGCACTGGAGCGCGACACCCGGGACTTCTACCTGCAGGCAAAGGAAAAGTGGCCCGCCCAGCGTGCCGCCATCGAGACCGCGCTCAAGGAGGAACTGGGGAACCGCTTCTCGGTCGACACCGCAAAATCGGCCAAGAGCACGGCCGAGTTCTCGCAGCTCCAGTCTTCGTGGAACGAACTCTCGCTCGTCGACGACGGCGTTCTCGAAGAAGACATGCGCTTCACGGAAATCGCCGCGAAGATCCGCAACGGCGCGGACGAGGAACTCGCCGCGCTCGACCAGCGGATGGCCGTGCTGCTGGACCAGCCCGACCTCGAGCCTGCGGAAAGCCCGCTGTCACCGGCCGGGCTCTCGGCCGCATTCCGCAGCGCACTCGGTGCAAACGAGCTCGACCTCAAGGTCAAGCTGATCGTGATCCGCGCCTTCGACGAAGCAGCGCGCCCCGCCATCGTCAAGCTCTACAAGGACGTCAACAAGCTCCTCAAGGACAGCGGCGTCCTGCCCACGGTCCGATACGGAAGCACCAAGAAACCCCAGACGGGGACCGGACCGATGTCGGGCCCCAAGGCCGAGGCCGGCGGGCCTCAGGTCGTGGGAAGCGTCACCCTGCCGCTCGTATCCGGCGGGCCTTCCGGATCGGCGGGTGTGACGATGGGTGCCGGGATTCCGGTGGGTATCGCAGGGGTAGCCGCGCCTTCGGCCGCGGGCGCCGCCGGTCCGGTGCCCGGTGCCGCAACGATTCCGGGAGCGCCGGGCGCGACCGCGACGGGCGGAACGGCCAGTGCCGGTGCGGGCGGAGCCCTCGACGCGGGTGGCGATCCCTTCGCGATGCTTCAGCAGCTCCTGATGATGAACATGGCGGCCGGGCGCCTTCCGGGCGCTCCAGGCGGCACGGGCGCTCCGGCGGACGCGGGTCCGCCCGGGGTACCTGCGGGGGGCGCACCCGGCACGCCGCAGGGTAGCCCCCAGTCGTCGGCACCAGGCGGGGCCTGGGGCACCGGCGGCTCGGCCCAGCCCCCGGCCGCATTCCCGGCGGCGTTCGCGCCCGGCGGCGGTGCGCCCGCGGGTGGAGCGGGTCCGGCACAGGGTGGAGACGCCTTTCAGGGTTCAGGTCCGATGGGCGGAGGATTCGGCGGGTCTGCCGGAGCAGCACAAGGGTCCGCTGGCGGAGCGGGCTGGCCGGCGCCTCATGGGACTGCCGGACAGCCTGGCCCCTTCCGAGGCGGCGCGCCCGCGGACGGCGCCTCGTACGGGACTGGCGACGGTGGGGGTCAGGCCGGCGGCAGTGGATCCGGGACCGGAGGATCGGGGCCTGCCGGTGGCTACGCTGGCGGCCCGGTTCAGCCCGGTGCGGGGCCTGGCTCAGGCTCAGGCGCAGGTCCATCCGGAAGTCCGGACTCGACGGGTGCCTGGACGCCGGTTGGTCGCGCTGGAGGGCCTGGTGGACCAGGCCACACGGGAACCGGCGTTCCAGGAAGTGGCACGCCCACGACGACCGGCACTTTCCCGGATGGCCGGACGGACGGCCCCGGAACCTCCGGCGGGCCGGCGTGGGCAGGGTCCGGCGGACCGGGCGCACAGCCGGGATCCTCACCGGGGGGGGGTCCGGCCGGATATCCGGGCGGCGGAGGATATCCGACCGGCGCGGCCGGGCCTGCAGGTATTCCAGGCAGCGGAGGAGCGGGCGCGCACGGGGGGTCCGCTCCGCCGGGCGTCGTGACCCCGACCGGATTTCCGGCTCCCCCGACCGACGGTACCGGCATGCCAGGTGTTCCTGGCCAGCCCACCGGCGAGGTGACGAACACTTTCGGTACGCTCGCGGGCCTGCTGCCCTCAGGCGCGACGGGCTCCCATCGAATGCCCACCGGGGGCATCGGCGGACCCGGTGGCCGCATGCACACCGGCCTGATCGGTTCGCTCACGCGGCTGCAGCAGGGCGACCTCGGGGCCTTTCCGGACGTCCCCGCCGATATCGGGGACTGGCTCTCCGCCAGACAGGCGAGCCTGCCGACCGACGATCTGATAGCGCCGGCGCCGAACGTGCTGCGTGCGCTGAAGTCCACGAGCTTCGGACAGCAGATGGGGCAGATGGACACGGTCACGCTGGATATCGTGGCCATGCTGTTCGACCAGATTTTCGGTGACGGCCGGATCCCGCCCGCGATGAAGGCCCTGATCGGGCGCCTGCAGATACCCATGCTGAAGGTCGCGATGCTCGACAAGACCTTCTTCTCGCGAAAGACCCATCCTGCACGGCGCATGCTGGACACCCTCGGCGAACTGTCCATGGGCCTGGGGGACGGCTTCGCACTGGGTACGCCGCTCTATCACCGCATCGAATCGACCCTGACCCAGCTCATCGAGCAGTTCGAGGAGGACTTCGGCGTCTTCGACCGGATCACCGAGCAGTTCGAGGCGATCATCGGCGAGCTGAACCAGACTGCCGATGCCGCCGGCAAGCGGGAGTCGAAGCGCATACAGGACAAGGAAAGGCTGGAAGTCGCACGCCTGTTCGCGCAGAACGAGCTGAAGGCTCGCATCGAGGGCCACGAGCTGCCGCGTGCCGTTCTGCGGTTCCTTTCGACCGAGTGGATGAAGCTCCTGATACTGGCGTATGCGAAGGGCGGCCGCGAGAGCCGTGCATGGGCGAGCCTCGTGGAAACACTGGACATCCTGGTCTGGAGCCTGGTCCCCAAACACACCGTCGACGAACGCAAACGGCTGGTGTCGATCCTTCCCGGGCTGCTCAAGCGGCTCGCCAAGGGCATGGACGTGATCGGCACCGACAAGCTCATGCGGGAACGCTTCAACGCCGTGCTGATGCGCTGCCACGCGAGGACGATCGCGGGCGGCACCGCGACCTCCCTGTTCCAGAAGGCGCCATCGCTGCCGGCAACGACCGCGAAGGCCGGCGCATCGGTGGCGAATCCGCCCGTGAGGGAGCCATCGGATGCCCGCCCTGCCGTACCGGTCGCACCCCCGGCAGACGTTCCGGAAGCCGCGGAAACACCCTGGCAGGTATCGCCGGAACTCAGTCTCTCGGGACTGTCGCAGCGTCCGCCCGGAGCGATACCGCCCGAAGAGAGGGCCCCTGCAGAAGAGACGCAGCCGGAAGATCGCCACGCGCAGGCCCCCGGATCGGCTGGCATGACGGTCGAGGAAGTGTCCTTCGAGCAGCCGGGCGAGCCCGGACTGGTCCACGACATCACCGAGCCGCTCCCGGAAGAACAGTCCGGCCTGATCGAACCTGCTTTCCCCGCCCGGCAGGAGTCGGAACCTCCGGCGCCGGCCGCGAGCGAGTCGCTGCCGATTCACGAAGAGCTTTCCGCAGAGCCACCTCCCGAAGTCTTCCCGTCCGTGAAGGTGAAGAATCCCTTCGGAGACGGCGAGATCGAGGTGGAGGAAGTGTCGTTCAACGACCTTCCCGGTTTCAGTTCCAGCGGCCTGGCCGGAACGGCCCCCCCGCCCGCGGAAGGCGACGAGTTCTCGCAGACGGCGGCCCGGCTCAAGGAAGGCGACTGGGTGGAAATCCACCAGGAGGGTCGTGATGTCGTGCAGGCCCGCCTGTCGTACGTGAGCCCCTACCGGAGCACGTTCGTGTTCAGCAACCGCAAGGGACAGAAGGTTGCGGAATACTCCTCTTACCAGGTGACGAGCTACCTCCGGAACGGTCGCCTCACGATGCTCGAGGACACGCCGCTGTTCGACCGCGCGTTCGGGAATCTCGTGAACATCCTGCGCAAGGGCGCGGAAGCCGCCTGACTCACGGACCAGGGACCGCGCCCGCCGGACGAACCGCCCTTGCACCACGCAGGTTTTCGTGGCCTCATTCCCGGTCAGCCAATCGCCCTGCAAGACGCTTCCAGACATGCACGCCCGTACCGATGACCTCCGCATTCGCGAGATCAAGGAACTCGCCCCTCCCTCGCATCTGCTGAGGGAGTTCCCATGCAGCGACCACGCAGCCGAAACGGTGAGCGAGGCCCGTACGGCGATCCACAGGTGCCTTCACGGCATGGACGACCGGCTGGTCGTCGTCGTCGGGCCCTGCTCCATCCACGATCCGGCCGCCGCGCGCGAATACGCGGGACAGCTCCTCGCGAAACGCAGGTCGCTGGTTCGCGAGCTGGAGATCGTGATGCGGGTCTACTTCGAGAAGCCGCGGACGACAGTCGGGTGGAAAGGGCTCATCAACGACCCGGATCTCGACGGCAGCTTCCAGATCAACAAGGGGCTCCGGCTCGCGCGCGAACTCCTGCTCGACATTGCCGAAAGCGGAATGCCGGCGGGCTGCGAATTCCTGGACATGATCACGCCGCAGTACATCGCGGATCTCGTTTCGTGGGGCGCGATCGGTGCCCGCACCACGGAGAGCCAGGTTCACCGCGAACTCGCTTCCGGACTCTCGTGTCCCGTGGGTTTCAAGAACGGCACCGACGGCAACATCAGGATCGCGGTCGATGCGATCAAGGCGG
Organism: Betaproteobacteria bacterium; assembly: GCA_016125475.1. Classification (GTDB taxonomy): domain Bacteria; phylum Pseudomonadota; class Gammaproteobacteria; order Burkholderiales. The sequence goes on along the minus strand of WGLR01000013.1, from coordinate 11,717 downwards.
CCCAGCAGTCACACCATTTCCTGTCCGTGACGAAGGGCGGGCACTCCGCGATCGTCGCGACGAGCGGGAACGAGGACTGCCACGTGATTCTGCGCGGGGGAAAGGCTCCCAACTACGACGCGACCAGCGTCGATTCGGCGTGTCAGGTACTTGCTCAGGCCGGCCTTGCCCCGCGCGTGATGGTCGACGCAAGCCACGCCAACAGCGCAAAGAACCCGTCGAACCAGATGTCGGTCTGCGAGGACATCGGACGCCAGATCTCGGGGGGCGAAGTGCGGATCGTCGGTGTGATGGTGGAAAGCCATCTGGTTGCCGGGCGACAGGACCTGGTACCCGGACAGTCGCTGACCTACGGACAGAGCATCACGGATGCGTGCCTGGGCTGGGACGACACGTCTCGTCTGCTGGACGCGCTCGCATCGTCCGTCCGGGAACGACGGAAGACGGCGGCCGCGGGCGATCCCGCGTGACTGGCGCATGACACCTGGAGACCCGTTCCCTGACCACGTAGATGGCCACGGCACGCGGCGCGTCTGAGCCGGGCACGATCGTCGCCGCTCACGGCAGGCGATACGTGATCGAAGTGGCAGGCGGCGAGCGCCTGGATTGCGTCCCCCGGGGAAAGCGCAGCGAGGTTGCGTGCGGCGACCGGGTCGGTATCCGTCGCACCGCCGCGAACCAGGGTGTCATCGAGACCCTTGCCCCGAGGTCATCCCTGTTCTACCGGTCCGATGCCTTCAGGCAGAAGATCGTGGCTGCGAACGTGAGCCAGGTCGTCGTCGTACTCGCCACGAGTCCCACGTTCTACGAAGAACTCCTGAACCGCTGCCTCGTGGCCGCGGAATGTGGCGGAGCGCGCGCCGTGATCGTTCTGAACAAGTGCGATCTCCCGACCGCGTCGCAGGCTCTCGACGATCTCGGCGTCTACGCCGCTCTCGGATACCCTGTCGTCCCGCTGCGGGCCCGCGAGCACGTCAACGAACTCGTCCCCTGGCTCGCGGGGCAGACGAGCGTGCTCGTCGGACAGTCGGGCATGGGGAAGTCCACGATCATCAACATGCTGCTTCCCGAGGCCAGGGTTCCCACGGCCGAGGTGTCGAGCGCACTGGATTCAGGCCGGCACACCACCACTCACGCGACCCTCCACCGACTTGCCCCCGACACGAGCGTGATCGACTCACCCGGCATGCAGGAATTCGGACTGCATCACCTGCGTCAGACGGACGTCGACGCGGCCTTCCCGGAGTTTCGACCGTTCATCGGACGGTGCCGGTTCGCGAATTGTCGACACCTGCAGGAGCCCGACTGCGCCATCGACGCTGCGACGGCATCGGGCCACGTCGCGCGACGGCGGCTGGCCGCCTACCGCTCGATCGTGAGGGATCTCCCGCGCGTCAGCTGACCCAGCTCGCAACGGTCATGAGTGCGATGACGAGCATCCAGAGCACCAGCGCGCGCCACACGAGCCCGACCGTGCCGTTCATGTGCTCCAGGTCCGCGTCGTCACCGACGCCGAGCGGGGGGCGGAAGGACAATGTGCCACCGCGGTTCAGGGAGTCTCCCAGACGTACGCCGAGAGCGCCCGCACCGCTGGCCAGCACGACACCCTGGGCGGGATCGAGCCATGTGGCGGCCTGTGACCGCCAGCAATAGAGCGCATCCTCGAAATCACCGACGATCGCGAACGACAGCGCACTGACCCGTGACGGCAGCCAGTCCAGAAACCTGAAGGCATCCCTGGAGAACCGGCCGAATTGCAGGAAGGCTTCCTCGTCACGGCTGCCCCACCGGTCATTCAGCGTGGCGCCCAGCACGTAGAGCACGGCACCACCGGGCCCAGCCAGCAGCCAACCGAGGCCGGAGGGAAGCAATGTTCCGAGGATGGCGGGGAGGAATACGTACCAGGCGATCACGCCGAACACGCTCCGGTGCGCACCGAGCAGCCCGTGCTCGATCGCGATCTTCGTCAGGTCCTGCACCGAGAGGTCGGCCGTATCCTCGCTCGTCCATTCGTGCAGCAGTGCACGGGCCTCCTCGACCCGCCCGGCCCGGAGTGCCTCGTGCACGTCGCCGAACGCACGATTGAATTGCGCCAGGCCGAGCGTCGCGTAGAGCACCGCAATGCTCCAGAGCAGGCCCGCGATGGTGCTCATCTCGTCGAGCAGGGCGTAGCCCACCTGGGCCACCAGCACCCAGGGCACGACCGCAGCCACCCACGCCAGCACACCATGACGACGACCCCCCGCGTTGAAATTGCGGACGAGCACATCGGCATAGCGCGCGAACCCCTCACGCACCTGAACCTTGGCAGACACGGGACGCAACTGTTCGAGCAACAGGGTCAGGATGATCGTGACGAGGGACAAGTCAGTCGGTGCTCCAGAGTTGGCGTTGCGGTGACGACGTCATTCTAGCCCGGATGAATCATCGGATCAGGGAGAGTCCTCCGACGAACGACGGGACGGGAACGCGCCCGCGGCGCGTCCCCCGAACACGCAGCAGCCCGCTCCCGCGCGAAGGACGCCGCGGCGGCGCGAGAAATCCTCAGGCCACCGGTTCGCCGTCCACGGTCTTGCGCAATTCCGGCGGATTCGCGGAAACGGACCGGAACCCTTCCCTATCGCCGCTTGCGAACCGCAGACCCGCATTCCGGACCGCGTCGTCGGGCACTTTCTCGAGCGGTGTGTAGAACGGATGGTGGTGTTCCAGGTACGGATTGTTCCGCGCGGCGTTGTAGCAGAACAGGACGGTCCAGCGGCGGTTGGGAGAGCGGTTCTGATCGGAGCGGTGCAGCGTGTTGCAGTGGAAGAACAGGCCGTCCCCGGGCTCCATCTCCGCGTGAACCACCTCCATGCGCTTGACGATCTCCGCCACGCGCACCGGATCCGCCCCGACCTGTTCACCGGGAAGCACGCCGTGCTCGATCCTGCCGCAGTGGTGCGAGCCGCGCACGACCTGCAGGCAGCCGTTGTTCCGGTCGGTCCGGTCCAGGGCGACCATGACGCTCGCCATGTACGGGAACACACAGCCGTTGTGATACCAGTATCCGTAGTCCTGGTGCCACTCCCACGCACCGCCTTCGAACGGTTCCTTTGCGGTCAGTTTGGAGTGGTAGTGGTAGACCTCGCCACCCAGCAGGTCCTCCATCGTGTCGACCACCCTGTGGGACCGGGCGGCCAGACCGTACACGCTGTCCCCCGGGTGGTTCCAGAGGGCCATCTTGGTCGCGAGTCCCGACGCATCCTTGCGGTTGTAGAAATGGTCCCGGATTCCCGGATCCTTCTCGATTGCCTCGCGCAGCAGTGCGAGTTCGTCACCGTCGAACAGACCACGCACCAGCACGAACCCGTCGCGCTCGTAGTCTGCCCTCTGTTCAGCATTCAGGATGGTGCTCATGCGTCTTCGTCCTCCCGTTGTCGCATCCCGGTCACTCGTTCGGGGCGCCGTCGCCCCCGGCTCACCACGCCGGCCGTCAGTCCACGTAGCGAATGCCGCCGCGCGCATCGACTGCGTCCTGGCTCCAGAACTGTAGTTTCTCGCCCGCCCGGACTCTCTGCAGCGCGCTCGCTTCCTTCTCGCGAACGAGGTCCAGTCGCCGGGCCGTCGCCTCCGCATCGGCGGCAGGCACGACGACGACGCCGTCGACGTCGCCGACGAGAATGTCGCCGGGCATCACGTGCACACCACCGCAGTTGACCCCGAGATTCACCTCTCCGGGACCGTTCTTGTACCCGCTGTTGGGACAATGCCCGCGCGCGAAGACCGGGATCCCGGCTTCGAGGATACCGGGCACATCACGCACGAGACCGTCGACCACGATGGCGGCGACACCGATGCGCCTGGCCCACATCGCCCACAGATCGCCGATCACCGCGGCGTCCTCGTTGCCGCCCGCCGCGATCACGATCACGTCTCCGGATTTCACGAAATCGAGCACGGCCATTGCCGCGAGGTTGTCGGAGGGTCCGCACAGGGCTGTCACGGCCGTTCCGCAGAAGGTCATGTCCGTGCGCACGGGTTTGATGCCGTGATGCATGCTTCCCCGACCGTTCATCGCATCGGTCACGAACCCGCTGGGCGTGTCACGGAACCGCTCGAGTACCGCCGCGTCCGGACGAGGGAAATCACGCCGGATCGTCAGCGCCACGGGATCACCAATCATCGAATCACCTCCTTGTGTGCGCGGCCGGGAAACGACCGCCATGCCCGAGACCGTCCGTGGCGTATCGGGAGATTCCCGGCCTCCCCGTCGCCCGTCGCCACCGGGCCGCGGCACGTGCGCGTCCGGCGACCCGACGACTTTCGGCGGGCCAGGCTCCGTGCCACCGCTCGGCCGCCTGACTCGATTCACGGTACCGCGCAGGACGCACGGATTGCGTTCCCTCTGCCTGCGGCGCATGCTCGACCTGCCAGGGCGTCGACCGGCACGGCGGTCGACGCGGACGAACGCGCGAGCATCTGCGGCCGGGGGGCCGGGAGGTGCGCCGCGCCGGTACAAACGTCGAAGATATACTGCGGCCAACTCTATTCCAAGTCCGTTCCCGCCAGACATGGAACATTCGATCCCAGCGTCGTCGGCCAACAGGGATGCGAAACGCGCACCGGACCTGGCGGCCATGACACCGGGCGGTGCGACATACCCGCCGGCGGGGATTCTGTTCCAGAAGGTCGATCTCCTCTACGGCAACGCGAGCTTCGGCCTGTTCGTCAACCTCGTGGCGGGCCCGCTCCTGGTCCTTGGTCTATGGCCCGCGGCCAGCGCGTTGGCGGCCGGAATCTGGGTCTTCACGCTCTACGCCGTCGTCGCACTGCGCTTCTACGACAAGATGCGCTTCCGGCTGTCGGCGGCCGACCACGACGCCTCCTTCTGGCTGCGGCGTGCGTCCGTGGGCGCCACGGCGACCGGAGCCTGCTGGGGCGCGTCCTGGCTCGTGCTCGATGCCGGGTCTCCGCTTTCCCACGAACTGCTGATCGGGGTCGTCCTCTCGGGAATGCTCGCGGCCGCGATCTCGCATCTCGCGGCGGTGTTCTCCGTCTACCGCAACTACGTTCTCGCGGCCATGCTCCCGACCATCCTGCACTTCGCCCTGCAGGGTACCGTCCTCCATGCGATCTGCGCGGCGCTGAGCGTGACGTATCTGGCGGGCGTTCTCCGGAGTGCTCATCGCTTCGATCGCGTCGTCAACCGGAGCCTGGAAGTCCGCTTCGAGAACGCCGCGCTCGTTCGCTCCCTGACACACGCCAACGACCGGCTGCGCGATGTCGCGACCGAGCTGGAACGTCGCGTCGCAGCGCGTACCGCGGACCTCGAAGCCGAACTGGCGCAACGCAAGCAGGCCCAGGCAGCATTGCGCGGCAACGAGGAAATGTTTCATCTCCTGACGGACAACGTGTCGGACATGATCGCGGTCTGGGACAGCGAAGGGCGGCAGCTCTACGGCAACCGCTCCCTCACGGAGGCGCTGGGCAGAGACCGCCCCGAAACACCATCACTCGAACCCCGGAACGTCCTTCCTGCCGATCTGGACCGGCTGCGCGCGGCGTTGCGAAGGACGCTGGACCTGTCCGAGGGCATGCGGGTGGAATTGCGGCTGGGAGAATCCGCGGAGGACGCACGGATCATCGACTGTGCGATCGAGCCCGTCAGGGATGCGTCGGGGCGCCCCGACAAGGTCGTGATCGTTGCGCGCGACGAGACGAAGCGGCGACAGGAGGAGGCGATCGTGAGGGAGGCCAAGGAGCGACTGGCGCTCGCGATCGAGGCTACCGGGCAGATGCTCTTCGACGTCGACTGCATCCGGCAACGCGTGTTCCTGGACGAGTCCTGGGCCGCATTCCTCGGGCGCCCTCCGCGCGAGTCGACCTCGACATTCGCGGAACTGCTGCCGCTGGTTCCCGACGAGGAGCACCCCGCGATACGGGATCGCTACATCCGGACCCTGAAGGGTGTCGAACCCGATTACGTCATGGAGCACCGGATCCGCCGCGACGACGGCGAACTTCGCTGGATCCTCTCGCGCGCGAAGGTCGTGGACCGCAACGCACAAGGCCATGCGACGCGTCTGCTCGGAACCAACGTCGACATCACGGCCCGCCGCGAGGTGGAGCGAAGCCTGCGGCTCGCGGGACGCGCGCTCGAGAGCATGGCCGAGGGTCTCGTGATCCTCGATGCGCGGTGGCACGTGCAGACGGTGAACCAGGCATTCACGCGCATCACCGGCTACGCGGCCGACGAGGCCGTGGGCAAGGTGAGCCGCCTCTGGCGGGACAGCCTCCGCGAAAGTGCGCATCCCAGCACGATCATCCTTGAACTCGCGAAAGGAGGTCACTGGGAGGGGCGCTTCGTCGATCGAAGGAAGGACGGAACGACGTATCCCGCCTGGCTCAGTGCATCGGCGATCCGGGACAACGGTGGCGAGATCTCGCATTTCGTGCTCGTGTTCAGTGATCAGACGAGGCAGGAACGAGACGCCGAGCGCATGCGCTACCTCGCGTTCCACGACGGGCTCACCGGCCTCGCGAACCGCGCGATGTTCTTCGAGCGATGCGAGGAGATCATCCGCCGCGCGCGCCGCCACGGCAGGCGTCTCGCGGTGCTCTTCATCGATCTCGACCACTTCAAGTCGGTGAACGACTCGCTCGGCCACCACGCCGGGGACGCCCTGCTCGTGGAGGTCGCGAGACGTCTGCACGAGGAACTGCGCGATCTCGATCTCGTCGCGAGACTCGGGGGCGACGAATTCGCAGTCCTTCTCGAAGAGATCGACGAGGCCACCGACGCGGGCACGGTCGCCACCAAGCTGCTCGAGGCGCTGGCGCGACCGATCAGACTCGACAATAACGAACTGCGTGTGTCCGCGAGCATCGGCATCAGCTGCTTTCCGGATGACGCCGACCGCACCGACGAACTGCTTCGAGAGGCCGATGCCGCGATGTACGTGGCCAAGCAGGACGGGCGAAACCGATGCCGTTTCTTCTCCTCGGCCGTCACGGCACGAGTCATGAATCGTCTCGCGACGGCGAGCGCCCTCAAGGCTGCGCTCGAACGGGGTGAATTCCGCCTTCACTATCAGCCCGCGGTGGATGTCCGGGACGGTCGGATCTTCGGTCTGGAGGCGCTGTTGCGCTGGCAGCATCCGGAACGCGGCCTGCTGCTGCCGGGAGAGTTCATTCAGGTCGCCGAGGACACGGGGGTGATCGACGCGATCGGCCGCTGGGTGCTCGTGGAAGCCTGCCGGCAACTGGCCGAGTGGCAGTCGCGAGGCATCGAGTCACTCGCGATGAAGGTCAATCTGTCGCCGTTGCAGTTCCGGCAGCCGAATCTCATGGACGACGTGCGGACCGCGCTCGGTCACCAGGAACTGATGTTCGGCACGCTCGAGTTCGAGATCACGGAGAGCGCGGCCATGCACGACCCCGAACAGTCGGTGCGGGTCCTGCGCGAGATGGCCCAGCTCGGAATTCGTGTGTCGCTCGACGATTTCGGCACCGGGCACAGCTCGCTGGCGCAACTCGGGCAACTGCCCATTCACGGACTCAAGCTCGACCGCAGCCTGGTGAGCGGCCTCCCCGGAGACAGCAAGAACGGAATCATCGCGGGCACCGTCACCGGTCTGTGTCGCAGTCTGGGACTCGACCTGGTCGGGGAAGGCGTCGAATCCGACGCACAGGCCGCATTCCTGCTCGCCCAGGGATGCCCGAGGATGCAGGGGTTCCGGTTCAGTCCGGCGCTGGATGCGGAGACGCTCGAACCCATGCTGCATCGTCCGACGCGTCAGGACTGGGTTGTCCGCGCAGGACCCTCCCAGATGCACTGAACCGGCGACGAAGGCCCCGATCGCCGGGTCCCGTTCTCTGCAGGTATCTCGACCGGCCGGGATCACGGCCGGTCCTTCGCACCCGGACGGCTCGGCCCGGGCAAAAAAACAGGCCCCACCGAGCGTCGAGGGGAGGGGGCTCGGGTGGGGCCAAGGGGAACATCGTGTGCCTGCCGGTCGCCCTGGGGCTTCCGGCAGTCCGTCGCTAGACCATCAGGAACGTCCGAAGGGCGCGTCGACGTAGTCGAGGCGGGCGTAGCCACGCACCGTGTTCAGCGTGCTCGCACCGCGGGTCATCGGTGCCTCGCGACCGAAGGCCTGCGAGTTCGCACTCACGAAACCGGTACCGGCGACCGAAACGACGTGCGGAACGCCGTCGCGACCGAATTCAGCGGGCTGAGCGGTCGGGGTGGCGAAGGCTGCGCTCGACGCGAGCAGGGCGGCGACAGTGGACGTGGCGAGAAGACTGAGTTTCATGACTGACTCCTTGGATTGACGACAACGGGAAATTGGGGCGAATCAGGCGCGACGCGAGTCGGCCCAGCTGCGGATCAGGATCGAATGGGTCGGCGCGCTCGAACGCAGGGCCACACCGCCCGGCGCATCACGACCGGCCTTCGACGAAGACAATGACGACTGGTACCGGACGGGAACGGCTGGAACGGCCTGCGCAGTGCCTCGGCCATAAGGCTCCGCACGGCCGGTCGAACGCAGACTGTTCCGGAACCCGGCGTCCGGGGCCTGGACGGGCACGCCATCCCGGAACCCGACGGGCCGTTCCTGGAATGCGCGTGTCCTGACGACGCCGTCATCCGCGGCCACCGCGGTGGCCGAAACCCATGCAAGCCCGGCAGCCAGCATGGCGCACGCATAGCGAACTTTCATCATCGTTACTCCTCGAAAACACCCGTTCCCCAACTCCGGAGCACGCTCCGGCGTGAAAGGTCCGGGCAAGACCACGACCTCCGAGTCGGGTCCACGAAGTTTGTGCGGCGCGAGCGCCCACTCACCAGCCGGAAGACCCGAAATCCTTTTTCGCTCAGTATGTTGCCAATACACCCCTTTCGGACTAGACTGAATCAGGGGTGAAATTCCTGGTCACAATGTGAACGGTGTTTACTATAGTAAACGTCGTTTACTTCGTCAACAATTTCATGAGTCTTGGCCATGGGGACAACGGAACGCCGTGCGCGCGAACGGGAGGAGATGCGAAACATGATTCTCGAGGCAGCTCGGGATCTGTTCGCATCGGAGGGATACGAGGCAGTCACGCTGCGAAAGGTCGCGGATGCGATCGAATACTGCCCTGCAACGATCTACAAATACTTCCGGGACAAGGAAGAAATGGTGCGCGCGCTCGTCGAGCAGGATATCGGGGCGCTCATGGAGCGGTTCCGTCCCAGCATGGACAAGCAGACACCGCTCGACCGGCTGCGCAGTTTCGGACGCAGCTACATCGACATGGGACTGATGCAGCCGAACCACTACCGGCTGATGTTCATGACGCCCCTGCTCCCGAACGACGATCCGCTGTACCGCCAGAAACGTGCGGACCCTCAGACCGATTCCTACGGCCTGTTCCTGACCGTGGTCCAGCAGTGCATCGACGACGCCGTGTTCAAGCCTGCCCTGAATGACGCCGAATGGATCGCACAGACGCTCTGGGCCGGCCTGCACGGGGTCATTGCCCTGCACATCGCACTGGGCAAGGAAGAAACGGTCGAATGGCGCCCGGTCCGGGAACGCGCGATCTTCATGCACGAACTCATGCTGCAGGGGATGCTGACCGAGGCACACCGGGAAGATCTTCCCTCGGTCGTCGCCGGGGAGACATTCCAGCCCGCGTAGGCATCCCGCGGGCCCGCACGACCGTCGTGTTCAGCGCGACTCGACACCGAGGCGTTGCAGGACGTCTCGCGACGGATGTGCGAGCGCGCCGGCCACCCGGTCGCTGCGCGGGTGACGGGCGATGTCGACACGCCCGTCCGCGAACGGAGGATCCCGCCACTCGATCGTCCGCGACTTGCTCACGAGCGATGCGGTGGGCGAAAGATCGAGACCGTCGGGTTCCCCGAACGGCCGTACGAAGTATTCCGTCGCGTCTCGCTCCGGGCCGACCACGTTGTTTCGGGTATCCAGCCCGGTCTTCATCGGGCTGCCCGCGAACACGGCGTTGCCGGCGATACGCTGGTCACGCCGCGGATCCCCTCCGTGCAGCAGGATGCCCACGTCCCGCGCGACGACTGAATTGCCGACGACCTCCACGTCTGCGGGTCTGCCGTGATGCGGCTGGATGATCACGGCATCGCCGTCAGGGTTCACGAGGATGTTGTTGTAGAGGGCGAGATTGCCCTCTCCCTGGAAGAGCGCCTCCGTCGGATTGCGGTAGAAGAAGTTGCCGTACACGAGGAATCGGTCCGTCGAGCCGGGCCCCGCCGGAGGCTGCGCATCCACGAGAACGTTGGGGCGCGCCGCGCTGCCTCGCGATCCGCCGCTCGCCTTGCTGAACACGTTGTACCGGATGATCGTCACCGCAGGCCCGCCGATGTCCGGCCGCGCGGACTGATGCTTGACCTGCAGGTTGTAGCCGATCGTGTCGCGCACCGAGTTGCGTTCCACGACGCCGTTCCAGAAAGGCGCCGTCCCGTCCGAATTGCCGAGGTAGAGGCCGGTTCCGGCGCCCGCGATGTCGTTGTCGCGGATGACCCAGCCCCATGCCGGGCACTTCGTGGAAATGGCGACGTTCTGCTGGTCTGCGTCGTACCCTCGTATGCGGAGGCCCTCGAGCGTGACGTGGTGTGCGAAGCGGGAGGTTCCCTCGGCCTTGACGGCATCGACAGGCACGCGTCGCCCCTCGAGATCGAGATCCCGGATCAGGATGTAGGCCACGTTGGAGAGGCTCACGGTGTTGCGGCCGCGCTGGGCGATGAATCTCGGCCGATCTGTTGCGGACAGCGCGACGATCCGAATCGGCGCATCCGGCCGACCGACGAGGTCGTGGAGCCTCAGACCGTCCCGGTAATCGCCGGGCCCCAGGTGGAGCGTGTCCCCGGGCTGCAGTGCCTGCACCCTGCCGAGATAATCGTCGGGATTCGCGTAGAAGTCGCCCGCGACTGCCGCCGCACTGCCCGCCACGAGAAAGAATGGAGCAAGCGCCCGTGCGACACGACGCGACCTGCGAGTGACTGCAGCCCCGGGCGCGCGCGCTTCGAAAGGCACGTCACGTCCGGGCGCGTCCGGCGACGCGCGCCCGCTTCCCGAGAATCACGTGCAGCCACATGACCGGCACCACCAGAAGCCCGACCACCCAGTGGACGGCACTGTAGTAGGGGCGCCAGAACTCGGATCCGACGTAGTACAGCGCCCAGCCCGTAAGAACGAGCACGCCGAGGATCACCGCCATCCAGAGTCCGCTCGTCCGGTTTCGCCTCATCTGCCACGCTCGCCATGCGTGCCACGGAATCACGGACCCCACCCCGACGAGAGCCGCCATCGCACAGGCGCCGTGCAGTTTCATCCAGAAGGGCTCGAAAGGATGTGGCATCTCCGGAAAATCCGGATCTCCCGGTAACAGGAAGTGACACACGAGCCACCCGATCCCGGTGAGCACGAGAAGCCCTCCGACGACGAAGAGCGTCCGGCGATGCAGGACGGTGAGCGCAATCACGGGTACGGACCGCGGCGGTGTCATGGGCACACTCTCCCTCTCCCCCCAGGGTCCGTCACCGCAGGGCAGCGTCGAAGGTCGCAAGCAGGCGTCGGATCCCTTCGGTGATGTGTTTGCAGGAGAGCGTCGCGCCACTGATGTTGCGAATGTCCACGTCGACCTGCAGCGGGCTGCCGGCCTTCGCGCCCGTGAACTGCGCTCGCCATCTTCCGTTGCGGATCTCGTAGCCGTAG
>WGLR01000039.1 GCA_016125475.1 Betaproteobacteria bacterium | reverse complement strand
TCGATCTTGCGACCATGGAATGGGCGATCCGGCACCAATCTACGCTACGGGTTCTACCCAAGGGTGGGCACGGCATCCGGATCGCCGACTTGTATGCCTACAAGCCAACCGTAGATCGGTCCCGATCACAATACAAGGGTGCGCACCGCGCACCGGCACAGGCATCAAACCCCCGCTCGCCACACGTGTGATCGCCACCGCCGGAATGTGTTCCCGGCACGGGGCCGGCACTGTCGTACCATCGTGGGCCATCGGATGCACCGACCCCGCCGTCCGTACCGTAAGAGGAGGAAGCCCGCCATGTCAGACACCCCGGAAGCCCGTCCGCCGCTGCCCCCGTTCACGCGGGAGACTGCAATGCAGAAGGTCCGCATGGCCGAGGACGCCTGGAACACGCGGGATCCCCGGCGCGTGTCGCTCGCCTACACGGTCGACAGCCAGTGGCGCAACCGCGCCGAGTTCCCGAAGGGCCGTCAGCAGATCGTCGAGTTCCTCGAACGCAAGTGGGCGCGCGAGCTCGACTACCGGCTCATCAAGGAACTCTGGGCGTTCGAGGGCAACCGGATCGCAGTGCGCTTCGCCTATGAGTGGCACGACGACGCAGGCAACTGGTTCCGGTCCTACGGCAACGAGAACTGGGAGTTCGATGCGCACGGGCTCATGGCCCGACGGTTCGCGAGCATCAACGACCTCCCGATCCGGGAGGCCGACCGGAAGTACCACTGGCCCCAGGGGCGACGCCCCGACGATCATCCGGGGCTGAGTGATCTGGGGCTGTAGCGCCCGGGAGCCGTCGGCCGTCCCGCCGGCATATCCGTCGACGGCCCGCGTCCTTCGCGACATCGAGGCCGTCGTTGTGCCGGCGATTCCGGGGCGTGGCGGGTCTTGCCTTCACTCCGTGGACAAAACACCGTGGCCGGCGTATGTTGCCGACAGCAAGGAGACCGGCCTCTGGTGCGCCCCTGAGCGTTCACCGTCCGCCACGAGAACAAGCGATTCCAATCGCGGTGCGGAGGTGACTGGAGGTCAAGACCGGGCAGTAGGCCGTTTCGTGGTTCACACACGCTGACGTCGCGGGTTTTTTCGCCCGGCCGTCCGTCGTGTGCGGATGCGAACGGTGGCGAGCGTGCGGCCGAGTTCGTTCGGTGCCCGGTCGTTGCTGCCCGTCGCGCGACAGAGGTGGTGTGCCTTGACGACGATTAGAAGAGGCCACCCATGCTCGTCCGCGATGTCCTGCGCCGCCTGCGCGTGCGCGAGTTCCGCAGTGCGTCTTCGCCTGCGCCTGCCCTTCGCCGCAAGGCGTTCCTGGAAGAACTGGAACCCCGGCTCCTTCTCTCCGCCACTCCGCTCGAGCCCACCGCGCTGATTCCCGGCTATCTGGCCGAAAGCGGCGCGTCCGGCCAGACCGTCTCGGCCGACACCGGACCATCGGGTGACATGCAGGGTCAGGTCTTTTTGCTCGATCTGGACGGGGCCCTGGGCGTGGATTACCACGGGCCCGTCGAGGTGTCGGACATCGACGTCCCGGCATTCCGTGCACCGGATGCGCTCGCGGGGCAGGAAGACCGAGTCGTCGCCGCGATGCTCGACGCCCTGTCGGGGTTCTTTCCGGGGATGGGGGTCTCGTTCACGCTGGCCCCGCCTGTCGACGGTGGCGCCTTCTCGACGATCTACGTCGGCGGGACAGGCGATGCATTCGCAGACTACGGCGTCTATCTCGGTCTGGCGGAGCAGGTCGACGCCGACAATGCCGATGCCGCGGACCGGGCGTTCGTGTTCAGCGCGAACCTCGACCCGACCGGTCTCGACGCGACGGCGTTCGGCCAGCTCCTCGCGCGCCACGTGGGGCACGAGGCGGGGCACCTGCTCGGGTACGAGCACGCGCACACGGTCGGCGCCGACACGGATCCGCTCGCCGCGGTGGCGTGGAAACCCTACACGCACGTCGAGATCGCGAAGGACGTCCGGGACGATCTCCTCGCCGCGGACGGCCCCGACGGGAGCGTGGCCGACATCACGATCGACGGCATCGAGTACACGGTCCATCCCAAGGTCGTCGCCGCGATCCGCGACTACGCGCCCTACTACTTCGGCGGCACGGTCGGACCGGACGGGTTTCCGGACCTGCTCATGGGGCAGGCGGTCATCCACCCGGAGATGACGGGGACGTGGGTCGCGCGCATCCTCGACATGGCCTGGAAGGCCCAGGACGACTGGAGCTACTCGGACGTCGAGAAGAGCCAGATCCTCGCATGGGCCTACGGCTTCGCGACGCACGCTGCTTCCGACCACTGGGCGCACACGCTCGTGAACGAATTCGCGGACGGCATCTTCCCCGCCGTCGGCGACATCGTCGGCAGCGTGACCACCGAGCAGCGCGAACTCGCCAACTTCCTGCGGCACTACCTCGTCGAGGGCTACCTCGGTGACGCCACGCCCGGCTTCGACAACAACCCCGACCGCACGACGCTGCCCGACGGCGACGTGAGCAACGACAGCACGCCGGGCATCGAGTACGCCGCGCCGGTGCGCTTCATCTACGAATCGTTCATCCGCCCGATCCCGAACGATCCCACGGTGCTGCACAGCACGGGTGTCGCGCAGTCGGCCTTCCTGTCGCTGTTCGCGCCTTCTCCGTACGTCTCGATCCACACCGAGGGTGGCAACACGTTCGTGCGCGAGGACGAAGGCGGCGACTTCCTGAAGGACGGCTTCGAACTGACCACCGGGCGGAACCTCTGGATCCAGACTTCCGGTTTCGCGAACGACGCGAACAACGGGCGTTTCCGGGTGATCTCGGTCACGGCGACCCGCATCGTCGTCGACACGACCTCGCTCGTAAGCGAGGCCGCGACCGGCGACGAGCGCATCGTCGAGAAGGTGCCCGAGACGGGGCAGATCACCGTGGCCGTCGACCTCGCCACGAACTCGTTCGTGCGCACGTCCGGCAGCTTCGTCGAGGACGGGTTCTCGGTCGGTCATCGCTTCGCCGCGTCGGGCTTCGTCACGAACAACGCCGACTTCACGGTCGTCGAGGTCAGCGACCACGCGATCAAGGTTCAGGAAACGCTCCTCTCCGGCGACTCGCACGGCAGTGGCGACGAGCAGCTCTACGTGCAGGGCGAGCGCGGACCGCTGCTCAACAAGTTCTTCCAGCTGCGCGAGTGGCTCGCGGGCAAGCTCGAGGGGCGCGTGCCCGCCAAGGACTGGGGCACGCTCGTCGAGGACATCATCGTCCAGGCCGCAACGGGACAGCCGCTTTCCGACCTCTTCCTCGAGGACGTCTACACCGCCTATCTGACGCAGTGGCTCGACAGCCTCGACGCGGGGCTCGCGCAGTGGCCGACCGTGGGGCTCGCGATCACGAAGGGCCTCTTCGATCCCCAGTCGAAGCGGGACCTCCAGAACAAGGTCGGCGAAAGCTACGGTGACGAGACGAGTCAGGCCCGCATCAACGCCGAGAACGGCGTCGGCGCCTTCGATGCGGTGTTCGACGAACTGGACGACCCGAACAACGACGGGTTCACGGACGACTCGTTCATCAACAACTACCTGCTGCCGATGGTGGGCGTGCCGAAGCAGCTCGCGCAGGTACGCACCGCCCTGCAGACGCTCGCCACGCGCATCGACGAGGCGCTCGAACCGCTGAACGCACTCGTCAATCCGATCCGCAGCGCGATCGCCGAGATGGAAGACGCGGTGAAGGATTTCATGAAGGACGAGATCCGGCGCGGTTTCAACATCGACCTCGACATCTTCGAGTTCCTGACGGACACGGGCTCGAAGATGGATCTCGCGTCGATCCGGATCGGGAACGCGATCGTGCCCATCTTCCAGCCCGGCGACCGCGAACGTCTCGACGCACTGATGGGCATCCTGCCGACGGACCACACCGCCGCCCCGGCCGATCTCGGCGACACGAATCTCTACACGTTCTATCCCGACGTGACCGGCGCCCTCGCCGATGGCGTGAGCTTCGACAAGGACACCTTCTACGCCTACCGCAACAGCGTGACGCTCTCGAAGATGCTGCTGCTCATGGAGCGGCCCGTCGACGGGGAGACCACGAGTGCAGGTCAGCTGAGCAGGCTCTTCTCGGACCAGCTGACGGCCCTGAACGGCGGCGTGCAGCAGACCTACGACGCCTCGCTGCTCAACCTGAACGGCGCACACGGCGGCAACATCCTCACGATGACGCTGCCCGGTGTGGCGGACGGTCAGCCCTGGCTCTCGTCCATCGACGGCGACCACATGTGGCGCACGGACAGCCTCACGACCACGTCCGGCCTCTATCGCGTGAACACGGCCGACGACGGTGCGTCGAAGGCGATCTGGACCGTCCAGGTCACGCCGGGGCGCACCTATCGCGTCGAGGCCTCCTGGCTCTCGAACGTGACGCAGCTCGTCGACAACCTCGACAGCTCCGTCCAGCCGGATCGCCCGATCCTGCCCGCGACGAATGCGACCTATTCGATCTTCGACGGCAATACGAAGATCGGCACCGTCGTGCGCAACCAGCGACTGTTCCCGACCGACGACCAGGACGGTCCGGTCGCCTACTCGACTCTCGGCGACTTCCTGATCCAGAGCGGCACGATCCGGATCGAACTCGACAACGCGGGCGCCGATGGCAACGTGATCGCCGGGCCCGTGCGCATCGTGCCGCTCGTCGGCGGCGCCACGGACACGGTGACGATCGAGCGCGACGCGACCACGGGCGCGATCCTGGCGGGCCGGTACTCCGAGACCGGTGCCGCGTGGGTGGACCTCAAGTACCACACCGGAGGCGGCAACCACCCGCTCTGGGAGAGTGCGCGTCTGCGCGGGGTCTTCCGGGCACTGTTCGACGACTGGCAGGACGGCGGCCTGAACTTTCCGGATCTGGGTGATGCGACGTCTCCCGACCCGACGAGCCCGGCCGACGCCCGCCCGATCCCGTCGAGTGCCACGTCGAGCGGACTCGTGCCCGAATTCCTGCACGAACTGGTCTTCGATGCCGGCATCACGACGAACGATCAGGACATCACGCTCGAGGTCGTGGACGGCGGCAGTTTCGCGCCCGTCCTTCAGCTCACGAACACCCTGACCGGTACCGTCCTCGCGCAGCAGGCGCTCACCGAGAACGTGAGGGTCCGGGTCACCGGCGGCGCGGGGGTCGACACGCTGCGCATCGATCTCGGCTACGACGACAGCGACGGCGTCTTCCAGCCGCCCGTGTCGGTCGCGGTGGTGTTCGACGGCGGGCTCGATACCGGCCTCACGGCGGACGACCGCGTCCTGTTCGGCGCGACGGGGAACGACACGGTCCGCTTCGGCGGATTCTTCCTCGACAGTTCCGACCGCGTCACGCTGAACAGCGCGATCCACACGACCGGCGCGCTCGTGATCGAGGCCGGTGGCGTGATCCTCGGCAGCGATCTCACGCAGCTCGAAGGCGGCGTCGTGCAGATCCGCTCGAAGCGCGAGGCGCAGGGCGGCCTGCTCTTCACCGACATCCTGGCGAATGCCGAGGCGCGCGTCGTGCTCACGAACAGCGTGATCACCGGTTCCGCGATCACGATCGCGGCGGAGAGCTCGATCAACATCGACAGCGAATCCATCGACTTCTTCGGCAGCCCCGTGAAGGTCGCCGCGGTCCAGGGCGAATCGCACGCCAACGTCGAGATCCTCGGCACGACGACGCTCACGTCGAGTGCCGACATCCAGCTCGCGGCGACCTCCACCGTGAACGTGCGCGTGATCACCGCCCCCGACGAGACGAGCGCGAGCAAGGACCGCGACGCGGCCGTCGCCACGGCGATCATCGGCAGCGACGCGCACGTGATCGTCGGCGACGACGCGCGCCTCGTCGCGACGGGGAACGTGGACGTGAGCGCCGCGCAGAAGGACTTCGTGAAGGTGTCGGCCGACGGTACGCAGGGCGACAAGGCGCAGGGCGCGAGCGGTGGCACGGTCTCGTTCACGCTGCTGTACGGTGACACGCAGGCCTGGATTGCCGGCGCGGCGACGATCACGGGTGACGCCGTGAGCGTCACGGCGACGAGCGAGCGCACGGTCGAGACCTTCGCGAAATCCACGCAGAAGGGCGCGGCCGACGACGGCACGCCGAAGAACACCGAAGGCGAGAAGAAGCTCGACGAGTACAAGGCGAAGTCGAGCGCGGAGAACGCGACCACCGGCGAAGGCCAGTCGACCGACGTCTCGTTCGCCGGGGCGGTGGCGATCACCGACGTGAACGGCGCGACGACCGCGAAGATCACTTCGACCGGGCTCGTCACCGGGACCACGTCGATCGACGTCCGGGCGACTGCCCGTCATCCGGATCCGACGACGGCCGACCGCCTCACGACGGTCGCGGACGGCAGCGGGACGGTGAAGGACGCGGACACCGGCGTAGGCATCGCCGTGGCCATCAACGTGGCCGACGAGGCCGCGCGGGCGTTCGTGTCGGGCAACGTGCGCCTGCAGTCTGCCGCCATCCGCATCGAGTCCGCCATGTCCACGACCGAGCGCTGGGGAGCGCAGGCGACCTCGGGCGCGAGCGGCACGGACACCGGTGTGGCCGGTTCGCTGGCGGTGAACGTGTCGATCCTGCGCAGCGAGGCGACGGTGGAGAGTGGTGCGACCGTCACGGTGATCGGCGGCGGCGGGTTCCTGCTGCGCGCGATCAACTCCGCCACGCAGATTGGCAGGTCGCTGCCGCACGCGCCGGCGAGCGGTTCGGACTACGGCGTGGGCGCGGCCGTGGTCGTGAACATCTTCGACGCCATCACGCGGGCCGAGATCGAGGATGCCGCCACGCTGACGGGCGCCGGCGCCGTCGTGCTCGACGCCCAGGCGGCCACGACGGTCGAGGGCCAGGCGAAGGCCGGCGCGAAGGGCGGCACCGCGATCGCGCCGGTCGTGGTGGTCAACGTGGTCAACGACGACACGCTCGCGCGGGTCGGCACGGGCAGCACGCTCCAGGCCGCGAGCGTCGAGGCGACGGCGACGCGCCACGGTTCCTCGAACGGCACGGCCGAAGGCGACGCGTCGGGCAACGAGGATGCCGCCGTCGGTGCCGCCGTCGTCGTGAACGTGACGAACGACCGCACCGAGGCCCTGCTCGAACGGTCGCTGCTCGTGAGCGGGCTCGCGGCATTCCGCGCGGACGGTGCGCAGAACACGCGCGCGACGACCAAGGCGAGCGCGAAGGGCGGCAGGAAGGACGACGGCCAGAAGGGCACGAAGGACGACGACGGCGTCGACAAGCAGGCCGCCGCGATCCGCAGCCTGGCCGACACGGTCGCGGGCGACAAGGGCGCGCGCGACACCTCGTCGTCGGGCAGCACGCCGAAGGCGGAGGTCGCGACGACCGACACCGAGTCGTCCAGGGATTCCGAGACCGTCAGCGTGGCGGGTGCCGTGTCCGTGAACATCAGCACGAGCACGACACGCGCGGCGACCGGTTCGGGACTCACGCTGAACGTCGGCGACGCGCTCGTGTTGCACTCGTCGGCCGACTTCGTCATCGAGGGCAGCGCCGACGGTTCCTCGGTCAGCAAGACGGGCGACGGCGTGGGCGCCGCAGTCGTGCTGAATTACGGCGACGGCGGCAACTCCGCGACGATCGGTGCCGGCAGCACGATCACGACGGACGCCCTGACGGTCGAGGCGGTCATGGCGTCCGACACCGCGAAGCACCGCTCGAGCGCGGTCACCAAGTCCGGCGCGGGCGGCAAGGACATCGGGGTGGCGGGTTCGGTGTCGGTCAACCTGTTCGACATGGACACGGTGGCCGATGTCGGTGCGAACACCTTCATGACGATCGGCGGTGGTGACGTGACGGTGCGGGCCGTGTCGCGCACCGACACGAAGACCGAGGCGAAGCCCGAGAACGAGGACGGCGCGAACGGGTCCGGCGACGACGTCGGTGTCGGCGCCTCGGTCGCGTTCGACCGCAGCGACGCGCAGACGCGCGCGACGCTGTCCGATGCCGTGGCCGTGGCGGGCACCGTCGGCGACCTCTCGATCACGGCCACCGGCCTGCACGACAAGACGGTCGCCGCGGAGAACGGCGCGAAGGGCGCCACCGGCGTCGGCGTGTCCGTGGGGGTCGCGCTCGCGAACAACCAGACGGAGGCCACCACCGGCCTGGGGACGGGCATTGCGATCGCGGGCAGCGCGACGATCGACGCCGAACACCGCGACAGCGTCACGAACACCGCGAAGGCCGAGGCGGCCGGGTCGGACACCGGCGTCGGCGCGAGCGTCGGCGTCACCGTGATCACCGGTGGCGCGAAGGCGATCCTCGCCCGCAATGTCTCGGCGGGCGGAAACGTCACGGTCGAGTCCACCTCGACCACGACCACGAGCATCGACGTCGAGGGCAGCGCGAGCGGCAACTCGAAGGACGCGAAGTCCGCCGACGACGAGGCGGACAACCAGGTCAACGCGAATCCGAACAATGGCGGCCAGAAGGATCTGCCGAAGGCGCAGGACAAGGTCGACCAGGGCAATGCGTCGGCCGGCAAGGAGTCGAGCACCGAAGGCGCGAAGGTGAGCGTCGGCGCGGCCGTCGGGGTGAACGTGGTGGTCGCCGACAACACGGCGTCCATCGGCGACGGCGTGACCGTGACCGCGGGCGGCGACGTCGTCCTGCGTGCGGTGGAGAGCACCGACGCGACGACGAAGGCCGTCGGGTCCGCGATCAATCTCGACGCCGACACGGCCGTCGGTGCAGCGGTGTCTCTCAACGTCGCGGTCGCGCACAACCGCGCGACCGTGGGCGCGGCGGCCAGCGTCACGGGTGCGACGGTCCTCGTCGAGGCGACGGGCGGCGGCGCGGGCGCGCAGGACGACTTCATTGCGTGGGGTCTCGCGGCGGCGGGCGGCTCCGACTACGGTGTCGCCGGGTCGGTCGCCATCAACGTGGCCGACCTCTCGAACGAGGCGACGACCGGCACCGGATCGCACCTGACGGCGACGGCGGGCGGCATCGACCTGCGCGCGGACCACACGCTCGGCGCCCAACTGCTCGCGGGTGGTGGCGGGTTCGGGCAGGACAAGGCGGGCGTCGGCGCGGCCGTGGCACTGAACCTGGTGCTGCACCACGACACCGTCGCCGCGATCGGGGCCGATGCCACGACCGATGCCCTCGGCGCGACGCGCGTGACGGCGAACGCGGCGTTCGTGCCGCTCGTGGCCGACGTGCCGCTGTTGCCCGACGAGGCCGATCCCGGGTTCTCCGCGGCCGCGCTGTCGGGCGGCATCAGCAAGGGAGACGCGGCCGTTGGCGGGTCCGTCGTCGTCAACGTGTTGAGCTTTGTCACCGACGCGCACATCGGTGCGGGGGCCGTGGTGAACGGCGCGGCACCGCCGGCGTTCGGGCAGTCGGTGATCGTGAGTGCCACCGACGCGACGCGCATCACGAACATCGCCGGCGGCATCGCGGGCGCCCTCGACGGCGTCGGCGTGGGTGTCGGGCTCGATGTCACGGTGCTCCTGAAGGACACGCGGGCCTACATCGGGCAGCGTGCGCGCGTTCACGCGATGGGCGATCTGGCGGTCACGGCCGACAGCGACGAGTCGATCGTGTCCGTGGCCGCCTCGCTCGGTCTGGCCGGCGGCTCGTCCGGTGTCGGCGGGTCCATCTCTGTCCAGATCGTCGACACCGACACGCAGGCGTGGATCGACGGCGGCGCGTCGGTCGGCGCGACCGCGCAGGTCGCGGGTGACGTGACGATCCGCGCGAGCGGCGACTTCTCGGCGGACCTCGTCGCGGGCGCGATCGCGTACGGGCCGAGTGCCGGAGTCGGCGTCGGCAACACCACCCTCGTCCACACCGACGACGTGTCGGCGTGGATCGGCACGGAGGCCACCGTCACGAGCGGCGGCAGCGTCAGCGTCGACGCGCAGTCCTCCGAAACCCTCGCGACCGTCGCGGCGGCCGGGGGCGGCGCGAGCACGGCCGGCATCGGGGCGTCGGCCGTCGTGAACGTGCTGAACGAGACCACGCGGGCGTTCGTCGCGGACGGCGCCACGGTTCAGGCCGTGGTGGCCGGCGACGCAGCGGGCGGCCTGTCCGTGACCGCGGGCGACGACACGTCGCTCGTCGTGGTGGCAGGTGCGATCGGTGCCGGCGGCACCGCTGGCATCGGGGCCGGCGCGTCGGTCAACACGCTGAACAAGCGGACCGAGGCCGCGATCGGATCGGGTGTGGCCGCGTTCACGGATGGCGACATCCACGTGGTCGCGAACTCGAGCGAGGACATGACAGGCGTGACGGCCGCCGCGGGCGGCGCGGGTACTGCGGCCGTGATGTTCGGCGCGGGTGTGCCGGTCTTCACGATCGTGACCCGCGCCTTCATCGGCGACGACCCGTCGGACGCACGGGCCTCGGCAGGCGCCGGCGACGTGCACGCGACGGGCAGCATCGAGATCGCCGCGGACGACCGCAACGAGATCGATCTCGTGGTCGGTTCCGCCGCGGGTGCCGGCACGGCCGCCGTCGGCGGCGCGGTCGGCGTGGCCGTGCTCGACAAGACGACCGAGGCGTTCGTGGGGGCCGGTGCGCACGTGACCGCCGACGGCCAGTCGCTCATCGAGGTGAAGACCGGAAAGTTCGAGATCGACTACGACCCGGCTGCCACGCCGGGGATCGGCAATGTCGACGTGACCGGCGGGCATCGGGTCACCGCGACCGACGGCGAGGTCGGCACACCGGTCGTGCCGAAACTCGATCCACGCCAGGACGGCAGCGACTACCGCACGAACCCGTCGTTCACCGGGCAGCGCGTCGCGAGGGCCGATACGGACGCGGGATTCTCCGGACTGGCCGTCACGGCGACGAACCGCGACGATGTCGAGACCTACACGTTCGCGATCGCGGGCGGCCAGGTGGCCGTGGCCGTGCCCGCGTCCGTCAATGTCGTGGACACGAAGACCCGGGCGTGGGTGGGCAGCGGCGCGGCCGTGAACACGGATGCCGCGGGTGCGGCGTCCGGGCAGTCCGTGCTCGTCGGTGCCGGCAACGACTTCTCGTACCTTGCCGTCGAGGCGTGCGCGGGCGGCGGCTACGTCGGCGTGGCGACGGGGGTCGGCGTGTCCGTGCTGAAGGGTCTCACCGAAGCGTTCATCGCGGATGCGGCGCAGGTCTTCGCGCGCAACGACGTGACGGTGAAGGCGATCGCGACCGAGGACATGCTGGTCGTGGGTGGCGGGGTCGCGGGCGGTGCGGTCGGCGTGGCCGGGTCGGTGAGCGTGCCGAGCATCGACAACGACACCTCGGCGTACCTCGGCACGGGCGCCCGCGTCGATGCCGGCGGTGACGTCCTGGTGCGTGCGATGGACACCACCGGCATCGACCTCGTGACGGCCTCGCTCGCCGGCGGTTTCGTCGGCGCGGGCGCCGCGGTGGGCGTGCTGATGGTCACCAAGGACACGCTCGCGTTCGTGGGCAACGGTGCGACGGTCGACGCGCGGGGGCAGGGGGCCGGCATCGACGGCACGCCGAGCGGTGCACTCCAGGCGACGGAAAAGGACGGGACGGTCTTCGCCAGACGCACCGGGCACGGGCTCGTCGTCCAGGCCGAATCGAGCGAGGACATCCTGCAGCTCACGATCGCGGGTTCGGGCGGCTTCGTCGGGATCGGTGGCGCCGTCGGCGTGACGATCGTCGATTCGAACACGAATGCGTTCATCGGCGCCAATGCGCTGGTCAACCAGACCGCCGGCAACCCGGGTGCGTCGAGCCAGCAGGGGGTGTTCGTCGACGCCGCGAACAAGGTCTCCGCATTCGTGATCGGTGGCGGCGTCGGCGGGGGCTACGTGGGCGTCGGCGGGGCCGTGAGCGTCGGCTCGATCCGCAACGACGTGGGCGCGACCATCCAGTCCGGCGCCCGCGTGAAAGCTGCGCAGGACGTCGACGTGCAGGCCCTCGCGATCAAGGACGTCGAGGGCTATACCGTGAGTGCAGCGGGTGGCGTCGTAGGCGTTCAGGGCGCCATCTCGGTGTGGTCGATCGGCAATCCGATCGAGAAGAACTTCACGGACAGCCAGGGACGCACGCAGAACGCGCTGCGCGATTCGAGCGGACGCACGGCCGATGGCGACGCGGGCACGCTGACGGCACAGGGCCGGAACAGTGTCGGCACGCTCCTCACCTCCTACGACGCAGGCAACACCGCGGACGACCGTGCGACGACGACGGAGCGCCTCGCGGCCGGCATGCGGGGTGCCGCGACGAAGATGAACCAGAAGTCGCCGTCGGCCGCAGCGATCACGAGCGCGATCAACAGCACGGCCGCCACGCGGGGGACCGAAGCCGTCGTCGAGTCCGGTGCCGTGATCGAAGCCGGTCGCGACGTCGACGTGGTCGCGCGGGAGAGGGACGAGATCGCGATCCGTATCGGCGGCATCGCGGGGGGCTTCGTGGGGGTGGGCGTGTCCGTGGGGACGCTCGCCGTGGGTCAGAACGTCCGGGCATCGGCCGGCGGTACGCTGTCTGCGGGCGGACGCATCGCGATCGAGGCCGATCACGTCGAGATCGTCGATCACACCGCGCTGTCGACCGCCGGCGGAGTGGCCGGCATCGGCGCTTCCGTGTCGGTCGTGAACGACAGCAGCACGCAGTCGGCGTTCCTGGCGTCCGGGGCATCGGTGCTCGCGGCGTCGGAGGTGCTCGTCCGGGCCACGGGCGACCAGACCCTGTCCGCGTTCACGGCGCAGCTCACGTCGGGAGCGGGCACGTCGGGCGCGGCGTTCTCGCGCATCGCGGTCGACAACAACGCGGCCGAGGACACCGTCGCCGCGATCGGCACCAGCGTTGCCATCGGGCAGGGCCAGGGCACGGTCGGCCGCGTGTCGGTGATCGCCACCTCCCGCGTCGACGCGGGCCTCGAGACGCGCGCGCCGACGATCGGCGGAATCGCGACGAACACCAACTTCGCCTATGCCGACGTCACGCCCGAAGTCCGCGCGCGAATCGGCGACGGCTCGCGCATCGACGTGACGGGTGACGTGGTCGTGCGCGCGCACACCGATCACGATGCGAAAGCCGACGTCCTGAGCCTCTCCGTCGGCTTCGGGGCGGCATTCGGCGTGTCGCTCGCGCGCGCGAACATCGATCCGTCCGTGAGCGCGACGCTCGGCGGGGAGATCTCGGCCGGCGGGAACGTCACCGTGTCGGCGGGCCACAACGTCGACTCCGACACGATGAAACCCATCGAGGAGGTGGCCGGGGGCACCGTGCGCGCGGCGCGGAGCCAGGCCGACGCGCCGACGGGCGGGGTCTTCGCCGGCTCGGCTTCCCTCGCGGAATCGATCTCCGACGCCGACACGACGGCGTCGATCGCGAACGGTGCGGTCGTGAACGCGGCGGGCGCCGTGGCGGTCCGGTCCGGCGCGCTCGACTACGCCGATGCGCGCGGTTCCGGCTTCACCGTCACGCTCGCGGGCGTCGGCCTGCTCGACACGAAGGCCAGGGCGTCGGGCGACACCGCGGCGACCGTCGGCACGCGGGCGGACATCCACGCGGCCAGCCTGACGCTGGATGCGCAGGGCGTCGATCGCGCGAACGCGCAGGGCGACACGACGGACCTCGGCGGTCTGGGTGTCGCCCGGTTCTCCACCGTGACGGCGACCGTCGATCCGACGGTGCAGGCTTCGATCGGCACGGGGACGCACGCGGACGTGGGCGGAAACATCGCGATCCGCGCCGATGCGCGGACCGACGCGGACGCCACCGTGAACGGCATGCAGTTCGGCCTGCTCGGGTCGTTCGGCGGCCTCGACGGCACGTCCGTCGTGACGCCCGTCGTGTCGGCACAGGTGTTCTCCAGCGCGGTCGATCCGGCCGTCCTCACCGCGCGCGCCGGCGCGATCACGATCGCGGCCACGCACGGCCGGCAGGCTACCGTGAGCGACGGCTTCTTCGATGCGGCCACGCAGGTGGACACGGGTGCCGACACGATTTCGACGACCGACGATCCCGGTCTCGTGACCGGCGACCGCATCACGTACCTCGCGAACGGGGGCACGGCCATCGGCGGGCTGGAGGATCAGCGCAGCTACGGCGTGATCGTGACCGGCGACCGGACCGTCAAGCTCGGCGCGCCGTTCCAGGGCTCGAACGTCGACAGCCTGCAGGACGTGATCCGCTTCGATGCGCCCCACGGCCTGCGCGACGGCGAGCGGCTCGTCTACGGAAATCCGTCCGGCGCAGCCGTCGGCGGCCTCACGGTGGGTCAGAGCTACTACGTGCGCGTGATCGACGACCGCACGATCAAGCTCGCACGCACCGCCGCCGACGCCACGGCCCCGACCCGGACCTTCGACGCCACGACAGCGGTCGACAGCGCCACGGACCTCGTCACGCTCGCCGGTCACGGCTTCGCGGCCAACCAGGCCGTCACGTATCGCGGCCCCGCGAAGCTGGCGTTCTACGCGAACGCCGTGGATGTCGACGCCGACACGATCCGGCTCGGGACGGGCGCGCAGGGCCACGGGCTGGTCGACGGCGACCAGGTCGTGTACCGCATCGAGGACGTGATCGTGGAGCGGCCGACCAACCAGCCGGCAACCCCGATCGGCGGTCTGTCCGCGAACGCGACGTACTACGTGAAGGTGGTCGACGCGCAGACGGTGCAGCTCGCCACGAGTGCCCAGAACCTCGCGAACGGCACGTTCGTGAACCTGTCGGTCTCGCAGCTCGCCGCGCTCACGAAGCACACGCTGCAGAAGGCCCAGGAGAAGAGCATCGCTGGCCTCGTCGACGGGCAGACCTGCTACGTGCTCCTGAACGACGCGAACAGCTTCCGCCTGGCCGCCACGCCGGGCGGGGCCGCCATCGACCTGAATGCGACCGGCGCCGGCGGGACACACCGGATCGGCCGCGAAGGCATCGAACTCGATGGCGCCGGCATCACGGCGCAGCAGTGGCTCGCGTTCGACCTCACCTCGGCCTCCAGCGGCCAGCAACGCCTGCTCGGCGCTGGCGGCATCTCGGGCACGCTCGACTCGGCGGGTGGCGATGGCGTGTCGAGCGCCACGAGTCTCGGACCCTCGTACGCCATCGGCATCGCGGGCGGCGGCGCCGATGCGACGATCACGGTGAGCCCCACGGTCACCGCGGCGGCCGGGGCCGGCGCCGTGCTCACGTCCGGGACGGACCTCTCCGTCCGCGCCGAGTCGTTCGCGAACGCCGCCGGTCTCGCCGGCACGACCTCGGGCGCGCTGCTCGCGGGACTCGGCGCGTCGAACACCCGCGTCACGTTCGCCAACACGGTGACGTCGCGCGTGGCCGACGGCGCGCGGCTCGTCGCCGGTCACGACGTGAACGTGACGGCCGATAGCCGCCACACGGCGGACGCCTCGACGACCGCAGGCGCGGTCTCGGGCTTCTACTCCTCGACGGGCGCGCACACGACGGTCGAGGCGCTGCCCGCGACGACGGTCGACATCCGCCCCGGTGCGGCGATCCTCGCCGACCACGACGCGAACCTCGTCGCCGCGGCCGGGGCTTCCGGCCGCGCGAAGGCGGAGGCGTCCGGTGGTGCGCTCATCGGCGGCGGGACGGCGGACGCGCGCTACACCATCGGTCCGTCCGGGACCGATCCGGTCACGCCGCGCAGCATCACCGTCGCGGTCGGGTCCGACGCGAACGTGCGGGCCAACCACACGCTCACGCTCGATGCGCGCGTCGACAACGTGCACCTCGTCACGCAGTCGTACGCGGCGGCCGGTGGCCTCGGTGTCGATCCCGACGCAATTGCCGTGTCGATCGTGAACACGCTCGCCACGACGCGGATCGACAGCGGTGCCGTGCTGACCGGGGTCGAGAACGCGTTCATCCACGCGACGCACGAGAACCTGCTCACGGAGGCGCTGCCGTACGCGTGGGGTGGCGGCGCGGTGGGCAGTGCCGATGCCGACGCCTGGTCGCTGCACCGGGTGCTCTCGCGCGTCGTCGGCGAGCCCGATGCCGTCGTCGCGTCGAAGAACGTCGACGTCTTCGCGTCCGTTGCCACGCCGCGCCCGGTCGCGGATGCCGTCTCGCGCAAGCCTGCGATCAGCGTGGTGAGCACGGACGCGACGAACCACGTGACACCGCTCGGCTGGGACCGCTACCTCACGTGGAATGCCGACACGGTGCTGCTGTCCGCGCCGACGCCCGAGCTGCTCGTGAACGAGAACGGCGCGATCGTGATCGAGCGCGGGCTCGATGCCGTCGACGAGGGCACGCGCATCGTCGTGAACGACCTCAGCAATGCCGGCAACGCCGGGCGTGCGACGTTCCGCGTGAATCCGGCGACCTGGGAAGTCTCCGTGCTCGGCACCTCGATCAAGGGCGGCGTGACGGGCAGGATCGACGGCGACCAGGGCACGGTGACGGTCCGCCACACCTGGGAGACCGTGGAGATCACGAACCTGTCCGCGAAGGACCTCGTGATCAACGACATCGATCCCGTCGACAGCACCGGCCGCGGTGTCGTCGACATCCAGGCCGACGAGAACCTGCTGCGCTTCGACATCTCGCACGACTATGGTCCCACGCGTATCGACATCCGGAATCTCGGGGCGGCGGGCTCGCCGGACGTGATCCTGAACGGCGTGATCGACAATCCGATCGGCACAACGAACCTCGTCAACGTACGCGGCGACGTGCGGGCGACGGCGACCGGGTTCGTTCGGACCAACCGGCTCGCCGTCTCGGCGCTGGGCGACATCGGCGCCGACGGCACCCTGTCGCCCGAGCGCCTGCCGGTCGAACTCGTGGCGAGCGCCGATCGTCCGACGGCGCTCACCGTCAGCGCCGGCGACGACGCATACCTGAGCCTGCGCGGGCTGGACCGCGACCCCGACCCCGCGCCGTTCGTGCTCGGGCTCGGGACGATCGAAGCGGGCGGAGACGCGGACATCATGCTGTTGCCCGTGCTCGACCAGACGCAGACCGGCGCGGCACCGGCGGGCTACCAGGTGCGCGTCGTCGAATCGCGGCCGACGCTGAGCTTCCTCACGCCCGGCGGACTGCCCGCGGTCACGCGCGACTTCACGAACCACTACGACACCGATGTTGGCGGCCCCGTGTTCGTGCCGTCGGTCGGCGTGTTCGGAACCGGCACGACGGCGGTCGACAGCACGACCGTGTTCGACCTGATCCGCGCGGGTGGCGACATCCACGTCCGGGCCGAGTTCGGCGCCACGCGCATGACCCTCGTCGGCACGACCGATCTCACGGGCGAAGGTGCGGTCGACATCTTCACGAACGGGGACATCACGCTCGTGGAACTGGACGGGGACCTGCGCGTGGGGCGCATCGAGTCCACCGACGGCGATGTCACCCTGACTGCGCCTGCCTCGATCGTCGATGCGCACGGCGACACCGCCGCCGACGTGATAGGCCGCCGCCTCACGCTGCGCGCGAACGGGGGCTGGATCGGGACCCATCTCAACGATCTCGAAATCGATTCGGCGCACTCGGGCGCGGCGTCGGTCGTGGCGGAAGCCGCGCGCGACGTGTACCTCGTCGAGACCGCGGGCAGCCTCACGGTCGAGCGGATCGTGGCGGGAGACGGCGAGGTGCGACTCACCACGCGCGATTCGATCGCGTCGGGCGAGGACATCCTCGTCGGGCAGGGCGCGGCGGTCGTCGCGCCGACGGGGTCGATCACGCTGCAGTCGGGCGACGACATCACGGTCGACGGGACGATCGCCGCACGGGACCGGCTCTTCTTCGCGGTGGATCACCGCAATGCCGACGCGGGCGTCGGTGGCCACCTGACGCTCGGTGGCACCGTGAGCGGCGGCCCGATCGAGATGACCGGCGAGGACGACGACGATGTGCTGATCGCCTCGGCCGTCTCGATCGCCGTCACCGGCTGGGGCCGGCGCGGCAACGACGTGCTGCGCGGTGGGCGCCTCGACGACGAACTCTACGGCGGGGAGGGCGCGGACGAACTCGACGGCGGCGACGGCAACGACCTGCTGGTGGCCGATTCCGGCGTGGGCGACATCCTGATCGGCGGTCGCGGCAACGATCGCCTGTTCGGCTCGGAAGACGGCGCCGACATCGACCCGGACTTCTCGGACAGCATCCGCTTCGGCGATGTCATCCGCGGCGGCGAGGGCGACGACATCATCTACGGGCTCGGTGGCGCGGACGACATCTCCGGCGGCGAGGGCAACGACTGGATCGACGGCGGTCTCGGCGGCGACCTGATCCGCGGCGATGCCGGCGTCGACACGATCTACGGCAATCACGGCAACGACGTGATCTACGGTCACGCCGAGGACCCGACCGGTGACGATGGCGCGGCCGACCTCCTCTTCGGCGAGTGGGGCGACGACACGATTCACGGCGGCGCCGGCGCGGACCGCATCGAGGGCGGGTTCGGCAACGACCGGCTCTTCGGCGAGGGCGGCGACGACGTGATCCGCGCGGACTTCGGGCTCAACGTGCTCTCCGGCGGCGAGGGCGACGACCTGCTCTACGGGTCCGACGACGGTGCGGACACGATCGACGGGGGCGCCGGCCAGGACCACCTCTGGGGCTACGCAGGCAACGACACGCTCGACGGGGGCGAGGGCGACGACATCCTGGAGGGCGGTGCCGGCGACGACCTGCTCGCGGGCGGTGCGGGCAGCGACGTGCTCGTCGGCGGCGCGAACCACGACACGCTCTACGGGCACTCCGTGAGCGGTGCCGGCGACGACGGCGCGGTCGATTATCTCTACGGCGACTTCGGGACGGGTCTCGACGAGGCTGGGTCGGGCGCGGACCGCCTGTACGGCCAGGGCGGCAACGATCTGCTGTTCGGCGAGGGCGGCGACGATCTCATCGAAGGTGTCGCGGGTTTCGCGGCCGTCGAGGCAAGCGGCGGATCCGGCAACGTGATCGACTTCGGCGACGCGCTCGACGTCGCGAGCTTCGTCGCGCCGGTGCCGACCGCGGCGCCCGCGCTCCGGCCGGTCGATCTCGCGAATGTTCGCGAGGCGGCGACCCTGCCCGACGGTGCGGACCAGCGCGGCCGCTGGGGTGATCTCGGCGGGTCGGCCACCGGCGCCGGTCTCGCCGGTGACGCGGGTCTCTCGCGTGAGCCGCAGGTCGCGACCGGGCCGCTCGGTGCCTACGTCGTGTGGACCGACACGCGCGCGGGCGTGCCGCAGGTTTACGTTGCGCGGCACGACGCGTCGGGATGGGTGAATCTCGCCGGGAGTGCGGATTCCCGCGGCATCAGCGAGACGACGCTGCCCGCGTATGCACCCAGCGTGACGGTCGATGCCGCAGGGCTGCCGATCGTCGCCTGGACCCAGGAGACCGCGACCGGGCGCGAGATCCGGGTCGCGCGCTTCGATCCTGCGGCGAACGGCGGCACGGGGGCCTGGGAGGCGCTCGGTGCGTCGCTCTCGGCGGGCGGAATCTCCGGCGCCGGCCTCGCGGGCGAGGCGCAGTGCGTGATGACCACCAGTGGTCCCGCCGTGTTCTGGCTGGACGGCTCGACGGGCGCGCAGCACATCTACGGCAAGGTGTTCACGGCAGGCGCGTGGCAGGCCCTCGGCGCCGGCGGCGCATCGGGGGCTGGCATTGCCGGGGGCGCTTCCGGGGCCGATCTGCAGGATATCGCTGTCGCCACCGACGGCACGCGCGTCGCCGTGACGTGGACGCAGGCCGATGCCGCGACCGGCATCCGGCAGGTGTACCTGCGCGAACTCGTGAACGGCACCTGGACCGAGCGAAGCGGCTCGGCGACCGGTGCCGGTGTCAGCGGTGCGACCGATGCTGCCTATGAAGGCTCGATCGGTTTCAACGCGCAGCCGACGGTCGCCTACCACGCGGGTGCGCTGTTCGTCGCGTGGCAGACGTTCTCGGACGAAGGCGCCGCGATCACCGTCGCGCAGTACGGCGCGACGGGGGCGGCCGTCGTGCGCGGCACGTTCGCGACGCCCGAACTGCGCGCGAATCCGGTTCTCGCGAGTGGCGGCGGCGAACTTCGCCTCGCGTGGATCCGCACACCGCTAGCGTCGCAACCGACCACCCTCGATGCCCTGCGCTGGAACGGCACTGCGTTCGTCGAGGAAGTGCCCGGCGACGCACAGGGCACCGGTGTCAGCGTGACCGGTGGACAGGCGCAGGCGCTGAGTCTCGCGGTCGATGCCCTCGGGCGCCCGGTGGTCGCGTGGCAGGATGCCGCGGGCGGATCGCCCGAGATCTTCGCGCGCGGTTCGTCGATCGCCGTGAACCGCACGTTCGTCGCGGACGGCAGTACCGGCAGCACGCTGCAGGACATCCTCGCCGCGAACGACCTCGGTGCGGGCGACGTGGTCGTGGTGCAGGGGACGCAGGCCGGACCGGTCACGATCGCGGCGCAGGACGCCGGGGTCACGATCTTCGGTGCACCGGGGGCCGTCGTGTCGGGAGACATCACGGTCGAGGCCGGCGCGGCCGGCGTCACGCTGCAGCGGCTCCGCGTGAACGGTGCCGTGCACGTGCTGGGCGCCGCGCAGTTCACGCTGACCGAGTCCGACGTGAGCGGTGACGTGCGGCTGGTCGCGACCAGCGGATCGCAGGTGGTGCATTCCCGCGTCGGCGGCACCGTGCGCCTGGTCGATGCGGTGACGGGCGCGCTCGTCGCGAACGACCGCGTGCAGGGTAGCATCGGCCTGGAAATCTCCGGAGCAGGGGGCGTCACGGGGCTCGTCGTGCGCGACAACCTGTTCGACGACACGGTCGCGGGCATCCGCATCGGCGTGGCCGCGGCTGGCACCATCCGCGACAACACCGTGCACGGCGGCGGCACGGGCCTCGACCTCCAGGCCGCGTTCACCGGCCTTGTCTCGCGCAACACGATAGAGGGCGGGACGGGCGTCCGGTACGACGCGGCCGCGGCACTCTCGGGCAACACGATCCGGGGTTCCGCGACGGGCATCCGCACGACGGTCGGCGGCGCGGACGCGCTGGGCTTCGTGGCGGGCAGCGGGGTGAACGACATCGTCGGCGGCCAGATCGGCATCGACATGGTCGACGCACGCATCCAGTACCAGCGCGTGACGGGCGCGGCCGTCGGTGTGCGCGGCAGCGGCACGATCGGCGGCGACTCGCTCGATGCCGCCAACCTCGTCGAAGGCAACACCGTCGGCGTGCAGTCGTTCCGCGGCACGATCCAGTACAGCCGCATCGCGGCCAACGGCATCGGCATCCAGGCCGAGAGCGCCCTGCAGGTCCATCACAACCTGATCTACCGCAACACGACGGCGGGCCTGCTCGTATCGGGCAAGACAGGGGTCGGCGTGTACCAGAACACGTTCTACGCGCCGCTCGGCGACAACATCCGCATCGAGCAGTCGTCGAGCAACGTCGAGGTGATCGGCAACATCCTCTGGGCGCAGGCGGGCTACGACCTCTACGTCGCGAACAACTCCCAGCAGGGCTTCTTCAGCGACTGGAACGATCTCTACGCCACCGGTCCCGGCAAGGTCGGGTACTGGACGAAGGACTTCGTCGACGTGCTGGACTGGCAGGCCGACATCGCGCGCTTCGACCTGCATTCGATCGGCGCGACGGTCGTCGATCCGGCTTTCGCCGCACCGCGCTTCGTCGACGTGCACACCGACGATTTCAGGCTGCGCGCACCCGTGGCGGGTCTGCGGTTCACGAGCCCGACCGTCGACGCCGGCGACGCGCTGCTCGACGTCGCGCTGCCGCCGGGTTACGCGAACCTCCTCGTCAATGGCGGTTTCGAATCGGGCACGTCCGGCTGGACGGTCAACGTCGGCGGCGGCGTCAAGGCCGGCCAGCCGCTCGCGTGGGAAGGCGGCAACCGGTTCTTCGCGGGGAGTGTCGAGGGCGGCTTCGCCGAGCAGAGCGTCGACCTGCTCGCCGCGGGCTACGGCGCGGCGCAGCTCGACAGCGGATCGCTCGACGTCGTCTTCGGTGGCCGCATGCGGCGTGCCGACGACGGCACGCGCGACCAGGGCACGGTCATCGTGCGGTTCCTGACCGCGGCCGGAACGGTGATCTCGGAGCAGCGCGTGGATGCGACGAACGTCGCGGACCGCTGGGAACTCGTCGGTGGCCGGGCGGCGATTCCGGTGGGCGCGCGCACCGCGGTGTTCCGCTTCGAGGCCGAGCGCATCGGCACAGGCGCGAACGACGCCTGGCTCGACGCCGCGTTCCTGCGTGTCGTGTCCGAGGCGTGGGCGCCCGACCTCGGGGCCTACGGGTTCGGCACGCACGAGTCCACGCCCGAGACCTCGCGCCGGATCGCACTGCGCTACCCCGATCTCTACACTGACTGGGAAAAGGCCGAGCCGCTCGCGATCCGCTGGGACACGGTCAACAACACCGGCTTCTCGGCCGTGCGCATCGACCTGCTGCAGGACACGGCGGACGGTCCGAAGGTGATCCGGACGATCGCGGCCGCCACGCCGGACGACGGCGAATACATCTGGATTCCCGAGACGAGCGGCATCGACTTCGGCACGTACGGGCTGCGCATCCAGGTGTCGCTCGTGAACGCGCCCGAGGTGTTCGACCGCAGCCAGGAGACGTTCACCGTTCCCGAGGACGGGACGCAGTACTGGGTCGACGATGCGTCGAACGCCGGGGACGAGTTCACCCCCGGGGCGGTCGGGTCGAACCGGAATACCGGCAAGCTCGCTTCGGCGCCGAAGCCGAACCCGGTCAACGTGCTGCGCGCCTACACGCTCGACGCGGGCAACCTGCTGCGCATCGACACCGGCGACTATCCGCTCATCGACGCGATCACGCTGTCGGGCTCCATCGATCTCGGGCTCGGTCTCGACGAAGGGTTCCGCATGACGGGGCCGACCGACGTGTCGAGGATCGCGCGGCTGCTCCCCGCGATCCCGGGCACCCGGTTCGCCGGGCTCGTCGAGCTGAACGATGCCGACTTCGTGACGGTGGAGCACCTCACGCTCGCGAACAGCGGCCGCGGTCTGTACGTGCACGACGGATCCGACAGCTTCGCCGCCTCGTACATCACGGTGACCGGTCACGCTTTCGACGGCATCTCCATCGACACGAACGCCCAGTTCTCCGACTTCAGTCACCTGTCCGCTTCGGGCAACGGCGGCTGGGGCATCTGGATCGACGGCCCGATCCGCTCGCTAACGGACTCGGCGGCGTTCGGCAACGACAGCGGCATCCGGGTGCAGGGCGCGGTCGAGCGTGTCGACGGCAACCAGACCTACGGCAACACGAACACGGGCCTGTCGGTCGCCGCGCAGGGCAATGCGCTCGTGCGGAGCAACCTGTCCTGGAACAACAAGGTGGGCGTCGGTCTCGGGGTCTCCGGCGGCACGCTCACGTTCGGCGCCGACGACCTCGCGGCAGGTCTCGGCAACCGCGTCTTCGACAACCGCGGCAACGGTATCGAGGCCGGAGGCGGCGTGCTCGTGGTCGGCAACGCCGTGTCCGGCAATGCCGGGACGGGCATCGTGACGTCGGGCACCACGCGCGCCAACGTCGTCTGGAGCAACGCCTCGGGCATCCACGCGAACGGCGGGCTCGTCGAGCGCAATCGCGTCCATGCCAACGCGGTCTACGGCATCGATGGCTACGGTTCGACGCTGATCGGCAACGTGGTGTACAGCAACGCGACCGGCATCCTGCTCGGGGCGCCGAGCGCGGGCACTGCGCGCAACAACGTCGTCTACGGCAATGCGCTGCGCGGGATCCTCGTCACGGGTGCCGGCAGCGTCGTGCAGAGCAACACGATCTACCAGCCTGCGGGTGAGGGTCTCGTGATCTCCGGAGCGACGGGGGTCGGCGTGTCCGACAACATCGTCGTGACCGGGGCGGGGACGGCGATCACCGTGTCGTCCGACAGCTTCGCGGGCTTCCAGTCCGACTTCAACCTGTTCCAGTCCGCCGGCGGCGCAGTCGGCGTCTGGCAGGGTGTCGCGCGCCTGTCCCTCGCGGCGTGGCGCAGTGCCTCGGGTGCGGACGGCAACAGCCTGGAGGCCGATCCGCTGTTCGTCGCGCCCGATGGCGTCGACGGCATCCTGGGCTTCGGCGGTGCCGCCGCCGACGGGCGCGACGACGACTTCCACCTGCGCAGCGCGTTCGGCACGTTCGCGGGCGGTTCGCTCGTGCCGGTGCGCGACGCGGTGACGCAGCTTCCCGTTTTCCTGACGACGTCTGCGCCGGTGACATTCGCGGAACAGTCACCGGGCATCGACCGTGGCCGCGCCACGGACAGCTTCGCGCTCGAACCGGCGCCCAATGGCGGATTCGTGAACCTCGGCGCCTATGGCAACACGACACAGGCGTCCCTGAGCGCGGACCGCTACGTGACGCTGCTCGCGCCCGTGGCGGGCGAGCGCGTCGTGCAGAACCGGGACGTCGAGATCCGGTGGCGCGCGAACGGCTTCGCAGGGACGGTCGACATCGGATATTCGGGCCCGGGTACCAGTGGCGCCTTCGTGACGCTCGCGGCGGGCGAGGCGAACGATGGTTCGTTCCTCTGGCACGTCGACGCCACGACGTTCCCGCTGGGGCAGTACACGCTGAAGGTGTCCAGCACGGCGGATCCGACGGTGTCCGACGTCTCGGATGCGCCGGTCGAGGTCATCGCCCCCATCGCCTTCTACTACGTGAACGACGGCTCGTCGACCGGTGACGTGTACACGACGGCGCCGGGCGCCGTGACGAACGACGGCCTGTCGCCCGACCGGCCGCTTTCCACGATCACGGACGTGCTGTCGCGTTACGACCTGGGACCGGGCGACGTGATCCTCGTCGATGCCGGCGTCTACGCGGTCACGTCGAACATCGTGATTGCCGTCGAAGATTCCGGCGTGACGATTCGCGGTGCGGGGATGTCCGAGACGATACTGGACCGGGGGAACGTGACGGGCAGTGCGCGGGTGTTCGAGTTTGCGGGAGCGGACGACGTGAGGATCGAGTCGCTGGAGATGAGGGGGAGCTATCTGGCGATCGGGGCGCTGAAC
>WGLR01000030.1 GCA_016125475.1 Betaproteobacteria bacterium | reverse complement strand
TCTGAAGGCCGCTGGCAAACCGCCCAAGGTCATCATCGTTGCCCTGATGCGCAAGCTCGTCGCCATCGCTCACGCGATCCTCAAGTCCGGACGACCCTTCGATCTCACCCGACATCTCACTTGATTTCCATAACGGTATCTGCACCCACGCGGACCCATCCCCGCAAGCGAGGGAGGGGGCTCGATTCCCTTCCTTGCGCACACCTCCCTCCGCGAGAGCGGGGGGAGGCTGGGAGGGGGGCGCCGCGACACCATTCAGCCATCGCTGCAAACATCGGTTCGCTCGAGGTCGTCCGGGTGCGTTACCCCCCGGACAGTGCCTGCACGATGCACAGCTCGTCGGTCGGTTCGAGGGGGCGCGCGAGATCGAACACCGCGTCACCGTTGACGAAGAAACGGACGTGCCGCCGCAGGCGGTCCTGCTCGTCGACCATGCGGAACCGGATGCCCGGATACTGGCGCTCGAGGTCGTCGAGCACGTCGCCCAGGGTGCCGCCGCTCGCCTCGGCGCGAGACTGCCCGGTATACGAGCGCAGCGGCGATGGAATCAGCACGTTCATGCCGGAAGGCCGGCAGCCTCGACCGCGTAGATCTCGGGCAGGTTGCGTGCGATGCACGTCCATTGCTCGCCCTCGTCCGGGCTCGCCCAGAGCTCGCCGCTCGTGGTGCCGAAATAGAGGCCCACGGGACTGCCCGTGTCGACACTCATCGCCTGCCGCTTGATCGTCCACCACGCCTGTTCGTGCGGCATCCCGGTGTCGAGCCTCCGCCAGGTCTCGCCTGCGTCACGAGTCACGTAGACGGCGGGTTTGCCGTCCGGGCTCGTGCGCGGCCACACGGTCTGGCCGTCCATGGGAAGCACCCAGGCCGTGCGGTCGTCGCGCGGGTGCACGACCATCGTGAAACCGATGTCGCCGACGTTCCCGGGCATGTTGCGTCCGATGCGCACCCACGCGTCGTCCGGTCGGTCCAGCCGGTAGATGCCGCAGTGATTCTGCTGGTAGAGCCGGTCCGGATTGCTCGGGCAGAGACGCACACAGTGCGGGTCATGGAACGTCACGACGCCGGCGTCGAAACCCTCGACGACTTCGAGCCCCGTCACGAGCGGGGAGAACGTGTCGCCGCCATCGGTCGACTCGTGGACGCCGCCGCCCGACATGCTGAAGTACATGTGCCGCGGATCCCGCGGGTCGACGATGATCGAGTGCAGTTTCGGCCCGTCCGGGGTGCCGTCCTGGACGGTGCCCATCCATTCGCGATACGTGGGATCGTCGTTGATCGGCGAGAACGGCGACCACGTCACGCCACCGTCCCCGGACCGGAACAGTCCCTGCGGTGACGTGCCCGCGTACCAGACATCCGGTTCGGACGCGATCGACGGCGTGAGCCAGAACGTGTGATCGACCGCGCGTCCCGTCCCGTCGCCGGCCCTGGCGAAGGCGGGCGGTCTCGCCGCTTCCTTCCACGTACGTCCGTAGTCGATCGACCGGAAGATCGTGGGGCCCAGGTGCCCGGTCTTCGCGGCTGCGAGCATCGTCCGGCCGTCGCGCGGATCGAGCACGAGGTGATGGATGACGTGGCCGAGGAAATGGGGCCCGTCCGTGCGCCAGGCACCGTGTGAGGCGTCACCGTGGAAGAGCCACGCACCCTTGCGTGTCGCGATCAGCAGAAGGCGTCCGGATGGCGCCGTGGGTGCCGTGACCGTGCCCGTCGTATTCGCCGTCGCCATTGCGTTCTCCTCGTCGAAACGCTCGCGCGAGGGCCTGCGGTTCCGCCAGCGCCGATCCGCGGTTCTCCGCGCTGCCGCGCGCCTGAGCCGAGGCAGTATAGACGCTGCCGCGCCGGACGGTAGTCACTTCCCGCTGATCGAATGTCCCCGGCCAGAGTGGACGAAAGGCTGCAGGGAACCGGCCTCGCATCGACGAGGATCCGCGCCTTCGCCCGCAGTCGCAGGCGTGGGAGCGGGACGCCTGCGGTGCCGGGTGCGCGCCGGACGATGCGGCGGGAGGACGGGAGAGGGTGGAGCGGGGGACTCCGGACCCGCGTCAGCCCTCGGCGTTCGCGCGCGACACGGCGCGCAGCACGCGACAGCAGAGATCGAGCGTGGGCGTCGGCACCCCGAGGTCCCGCGCCAGCGCCAGCGTATGGTCGAGTGTCTCCCCGACCTCGAGTCGCCGGTTCCGGTCGGCGTCCTGCAGGATGGACTGGCGGAACTCCGGCGCATTGGCCCGCAGCTTCTCGCCGTGGGCGTTGATGGCCGCGATCGCGTCCTCCTCGCTGCCCTCGACGAAGGCACGGCTGCTGAAACCGCTGTCCTGCAGCGCGACGCCGTGGCGGACGGCCACCGCTGCCGTCTCCCGCATCACGCGGGCCGCGAGCGGCGCCGTGTCGACGTCGGTCAGGAATCGCCAGGTCGGCAGTCGCGTGAGGATGGCGAGCGCACTGAACCCCGACCACGCGACGAACTTCGACCACTCTACGGAAACGATCTGGTCCGAGGCCTGTGCGTTCAACCCGGCGTGCCGGAACGCCTCCACGATCCCGTCGACGCGGGCGGAACCGTTCCCGCGCATTTCGCCGATGATGGTCGGCCCGGGCATGTTGTAGCGCACCGGACCCGGCAGGCCGTCCCGCGCGGGCAGCACGTCACCGCCGACCATGCTGATGGCACCGAGCGCGGCTTCCGCGCCGAACACGTCGGCGAGTTGCCCGTCCTTCATCACGCCATTCTGGACGGAGAACGCACACTTCGCCCGGAGCGACGCGAGCGGCGCGAGCGCCGACTGCGTGTCGTACGTCTTGACGGCCACGATGACCGCGTCGGCCGCGTCCAGGGTGTCGGGCCTCGTCACGATCTCGCACTTCGCGGTGAACGTGTCCTGGCCCGTCACGGGGATGCCGTGGGTTGCCAGCGCCCCTGCCCGGTCACCACGCGCAACGAGCGAGACGCGATGACCGTCCCGGGCGAGGTAGGCGGCGTAGATGGATCCGAGCGCACCGGCGCCGACGATGACGAAGTGCATGACAGCCTCGTGAAAGTTCGGTGGAATGGACGAGTGATCCCTCCCGGGCCTCGTTCTCCGAACGCTAACACAGCGTTGCGAGACCCGCAGGGTGCGTCATCGCCCCTCACGGTGCGACGCGCACATCATCGCGGTCGTGCAGCCGGAACACACATCGGCTTTCACCGAACGGTCCCGTCGATTCGTTCCCGTGCGACGCGAGCGAGTACCGCGCATCACCCGGCTTCCGGTGAACGCCCTCGGCTTCCTTGAGCGCGCCATCCACGCGTGATAGCGTGCAAAGGAGCTTCGACGAACGGAGAGTGCCTGGATGAGTACATCGAACGACACGGCAGCGAACGCGGGTGTGACGGCGGTCTACAAGGTTTCGGCCGACAGGCTCTGGCAGGCCGTCGATTTTCACCAGCCATCCGAGAACATCATGCCCCCCATCGCTTCGAGCACGCTGCACGGGAAGGGGCTCGGTGCGCGCAAGGTGAACACGCTGCAGGGTGGCGGTGAGGTCCACCTCCAGCTCGTCTACTACGCTCCCGGGCAGCACGCTTTCAACTACGTCATCCAGTCCTCGCCGTTGCCCGTGGTCAATTACGTCGGCGAGGTTCGCGTGACGGCCCTGGGCGCCGATCGCGCGCAGCTCACGTGGCGCGGCGTGTTCGATCCGAACGGCGTGCCGCGGGAGCAGGCGGATTCGATTCTTCAGGGGTTCTACGAATCCATCGCGGGACGTCTCGGGGAACGCTTCCCGAAGGAG
Organism: Betaproteobacteria bacterium; assembly: GCA_016125475.1. GTDB lineage: Bacteria > Pseudomonadota > Gammaproteobacteria > Burkholderiales. The sequence continues at coordinate 35,761 of WGLR01000030.1, read as the reverse complement.
TAGTCGGGCCTCTGCCCGGAAAGTGCGAACGACCTCCCCGGGCACGGACGGCAGGCACTTCCTTCGGTCCCGTGCGGGTCGGCCGGTACGCGACGGTCGCGGCCCGGTCGGTCCGGCGTCGAGTGTGCGTCGCTGCAGCACGATCTCGTCGCGTGCGTATGCCATCCGCGGCGCCCGCATCGGCAGAGGGCCTTTCGCGACGACGGGCTCGTCATGACACGCCCATGACTTCCGGTTCGGTCAGGGGAACAGGCGGTCACCCTGTGCCGACAGCGGGTCGGGACCGTTTGGGACATACTCGTGACACGTGTTTCATCCGGCATGGCAGAGGAGGGCAGGGACATGACCACGACGAGGATCGCGGTGCTCGACGACTGGCAGGGCGTCGCGAAGGGCAGTGCCGACTGGACGGCGCTCGAGAGCCGCGCGACGCTGACCTGGTTCGAGAATGCCTTCGAGAGCGAGGACGCTGCGGCGGCTGCGCTCGCGGATTTCGACATCCTGATCGCGATGCGGGAACGCACGGCGTTTCCGGCCACTCTCATCGCCCGGCTGCCGAAGCTGCGCATGATCGCACTCACCGGTGCGCGGTCGTGGACGCTGGATACCGCGGCATGCACGGCACGCGGCATCGTCGTGAGCACGACGGGTGGCCAGCGCGCGACGGCGGCCACGGCCGAGATCGCGCTCGGACTGCTGCTCGCGGCGGCGCGCGCCATTCCGCGTGCGGATGCGTCGATGCGCGAAGGGGTGTTCCAGCGGGGCGTGCCGGCAGGCGACGTGCTGGACGGGAAGGTGCTCGGTCTTCTAGGGCTCGGCAAGATCGGGTCGCGCATGGCGCGCTATGGGCACGCGCTGGGCATGCGCGTGATCGCGTGGAGCCAGAACATGACGGCCGAACTCGCGCAGGCGGGCGGAGCGGAGCTCGTGGACAAGGACACCCTCCTCGCGGCGTCCGACGCCCTGAGCCTGCACGTCGTGCTCTCCGACCGGACGCGCGGCATCATCGGCGCCGGCGATCTCGCACGCATGAAACGCGGCGCGATCATCGTGAACACGTCGCGTGGCCCGCTCATCGACGAGTCCGCGCTCCTCGCGGCACTGCGGGCCGGGCACGTGACGGCGGCGCTCGACGTCTTCGACCACGAGCCCCTGCCTTCCGACCATCCGCTGCGTGCGCTGCCCAACACGGTCCTCACGCCGCATCAGGGCTACTGTGCACGGGAGATCTACGAGCAGTTCTATTCGGTCTCGATCGAGAACGTGATCGCCTTCCTGGACGGACAGCCCGTGCGTCTGCTCGATCCGGACGTGCGGCCTGCGTGAGGCGGGCGAGGCGCCATGCGGACGGTGGTGATGGAGCGTGCCCCGGCGATAGAATTCCCGCTGCACTCACCGTACGCGACGTGACACCGTGACCTGCCTCATCGACATCGGCGCGAACCTCGCGCACGAGAGTTTTCACCACGACCTCGAGGACGTGCTCGCGCGTGCGCGGGACAACCGCGTCGCCACCATGATCGTCACCGGAACCAGCCTTGCCGCGAGCCGGGCGGCCGTCGAACTCGCGGAAGGGAAGGCTCCGCAGCTCTACGCGACGGTCGGCGTCCATCCGCACGACTCGTCGACGTTCGACGACACGACCGTGGAGGAAATGCGCGCGCTGAGCCGGCATCCCTGCGTGAAGGCGCTCGGTGAATGCGGTCTCGACTACAACCGCAACTACTCGCCGGGACCCAACCAGCTCGCCGCGTTCGAGGCACAGCTCAAGCTTGCGACCGAGGTCCGGCTGCCGCTGTTCCTGCACGACCGCGAGGCGGACCACGACATGCGTCCGCTCATCGCACGCTACCGGGACGGCATCGTCGACGCCGTGATCCACTGCTTCACGGGCAGCCGCGAGGCGCTGCACGCGTATCTCGATCTCGATCTCCACATCGGCGTGACCGGGTGGATCTGCGACGAGCGGCGTGGACTCGAACTGCAGCGGCTCGTGCGCGACGTGCCGGCGAACCGCCTCATGCTCGAGACCGATTCGCCCTATCTCATGCCGAGGACGATCCGGCCGATGCCGAAGCACCGTCGCAACGAACCGGCCCATCTGCCGCACGTCGCCCGCATGGTCGCCGAATGCACGGGCAGGTCCGTCGACACGGTGATGCAGGAGACGACGGAGACCGCGCGCCGGTTCTTCCGGCTCTGACGGCGCGCGTGCGCCGCGTTTTGCATTTGCACGAACGCACGCGGAGGCCGGGTTGTTCCCCCTGCGATCGCGGGCTATGATCGGTCGGACGTGGTCGGCAGAGGGATGCGGGGCCGATGACGATCGTTGCCCACGAAGGACGGTTTCCCCGATCACATGCTCTCACTGGACGGCGTTTCCAAGTCGATCAAGGGCCGCGAGGTCCTGCACGAGACGAGCCTCACGTTTCCGGCCGGTCAGACGACCGTCGTGATCGGGCAGAGCGGCTGCGGCAAGACGACCCTGCTTCGGCTCGTGCTCGGGCTCATGACGCCCGACACCGGCACGGTGACGTTCGACGGCGAGACCGTGACGCCGCAGAACGCCGAGACGCTCAGGCACCGCATCGGCTACGTGATCCAGCACGGAGGCCTGTTCCCGCACCTGACCAGCAGGCAGAACGTCACGCTGCTCGCACGCTACCTCGGTCGCCCGCGTGCCGACATCGCGGCACGCGTCGACATGCTGGCCGACCTCATGCAGATCGCACCGGACATGCTGGACCGCTTTCCGGGCACGCTCTCGGGCGGGCAGCGCCAGCGCGTGGCGCTCATGCGCGCGCTCATGCTCGATCCGCCGGTGCTGCTCATGGACGAGCCTCTCGGCGCGCTCGATCCGATGATCCGGTTCGGTCTGCAGGCGGATCTCTCGCGAATCTTCTCCCGGCTCCACAAGACCGTCGTGCTCGTCACGCACGACATGCACGAAGCCGCGTACTTCGCGCACGGCATCGTGCTCATGCGCGAGGGGCGCGTGCTCCAGACGGGCAGCCTCGACGATCTCCTGCACCGGCCGGCCGAGAGCTTCGTCACGGAGTTCGTGCGTGCGCAGAGAGCCGATCCACGGCTCGCCGCTGCGTGATGCCCCTGCGCGCACTCTGGCTCGTCTGCCTGCTGGCGGTCTCGGGCGTCGCGCTCGCCGGCGACACGCTCGTCGTGGGCTCGAAGCGCTTCACGGAGTCGTACATCCTCGGCGAGATCATCACGCAGACGGCCGAGGCCGCAGGAACACCCGCGGAACACCGGCAGGGCATGGGCAACACCGCGATCGTGTTCGAGGCCATCAAGGCCGGCAGCATCGACGTCTATCCGGATTACACCGGCACGATCGCGCGACAGCTCCTCGGCATCGAAGCGACCGATCTCGAGACGCTCAACCGGCATCTCGAGCCGTACGGACTGGCCGCGGGCGTGAAGTTCGGGTTCCAGAACACCTATGCGCTCGCACTGCTCGACAGTGTCGCGGAGCGCCTGCACATCACGAAGGTGAGCGATCTCGTGCACCACCCCGAACTGCGGGTCGGTCTCGGCCACGAGTTCCTCGAGCGCAACGACGGGTGGCCCGGGCTCAGGAAGGCCTATGGGCTGCCGCAGCGACCCGAAGGCCTCGACCACGGACTCGCGTACGAGGCGATCGCGGCGCACCAGATCGACGTGATGGACATCTATTCGACGGACGCGAAGATCGCGCGCTACCACCTGCGCGTCCTCGAGGACGACCGGCACTACTTCCCGGAGTACGACGCGGTGATGGTCTACCGGCGCGACCTTCCGGCGCGCTTCCCGGAAGCGTGGGCGGCGCTGCGCAGGCTCCGTGGCGCGATCTCGGCGAAGCAGATGATCAGGATGAACGCCGAGGCGGAACTCGACGGCCGCACGTTCCGGGCCGTCGCCGCGGGCTTTCTCGGCAAGTCCCAGGAGGTGCTGGCAGGCCGCGGCGGATTCCTCGACAAGCTGTTCGGGCCGGACACGTGGCGCCTCACGCGGGAGCACCTGTTCCTCGTGTTCGGTTCGCTTCTCGGCGCGGTCCTCCTCGGCGTGCCGCTCGGCGTGTGGGCCACGCGGAACGTCGCGGTCGGGCAGGTGATCCTCTCCGTGGTGGGCATCGCGCAGACCATCCCGTCGCTCGCGCTGCTCGCACTCCTGATTCCGCTGCTCGGGATGATCGGGACCATTCCGGCGATCGTGGCCCTGTTCCTGTACTCGCTGCTGCCGATCGTGCGCAACACGCACGCGGGCCTCACCGGCATCGCCCCGAACCTGCTCGAATCCGCGCGTGCGCTGGGTCTGCCGACGCGCGCGCGGCTTCGACTGGTCGAACTGCCGCTGGCCGCCGGCTCCATCCTCGCCGGCATCAAGACCTCGGCGGTGATCAACGTCGGCACCGCGACCATTGCCGCATTCGTCGGGGCCGGAGGGTACGGCGAGCGGATCGTCACCGGCCTCGCGCTGAACGATCACGAGCTGCTGCTCGGTGGTGCCATACCGGCGGCCGCCCTCGCGCTGATCGTGCAGTGGTCGTTCGACGGGCTCGAGCGACTGATCGTGCCGGCCGGGCTCAGAAAGGGAGGTTCGTCGTGAGCATGGAGCGCAGGGTGTGCATCGTGACGGGGGGCGGCACGGGAACCGGGGCGGCCTGTGCGCTGAGGCTCGCACGTACAGGCTGGAACGTCCTCGTCAATTACAGCCGGAGCGGCACCGAGGCCGAGGCTGTCGCGGCGCAGTGCGCAACGGCGGGCGGAGAGTCCTTTGCGATGCGCGGAGACGTCGCGCACGACGACGACTGTCGCGCGCTTGCAGCGGCCGCGCTGGAGCGGTGGCAGCGCATCGACGCGCTCGTGAACAGTGCGGGCATCACCCGCTTCGCGAATGCGGCCAGGCTCGACGCGCTGAGTGCGGCGGACTTCCAGGACATCTACGCCGTGAACGTGATCGGTTGCTACCAGATGATCCGTGCGTGCGCGCCCGCGATGCAGGCGATCGGTGCAGGCGCGGTCGTGAACGTGTCGTCGTCGGCAGGCATCTCCGGGCTCGGCTCCTCGGTGGCCTACGCGGCATCGAAGGGCGCGCTCAACGCGATGACGCTGTCTCTTGCACGGGCACTCGCACCCACCATCCGCGTGAACGCCGTGTGCCCCGGACTCATCGACACGCGCTGGCATCGAGCGCGTTTCGACGAGGCGCGGTACGCGCAGTTCATGGAGGCCTACGAGCAGTCGGTGCCGCTCGCGACCGCCGCATCGGCGGACGATGTCGCCGACGCGGTCGCCTGGCTCATCGAGGGGGCGCGCGTCGTGACGGGCGAGCTGCTCCAGGTCGACAGCGGCATGCATCTCGGCCGGCGGTAGGCCACCGGGCTGCGTCGGCGTATCGCGCGCCGATTACGAACCCGCGCCACCCGGCGTGCGTGGCACCGCGACGATGTCCATCTCGATCTGGCTCAGGGCCTCCGTCGTGGTGCCCTGTTGCGTGCGCCACCAGAGGATGCCCTTCACGCGTTCCTTCGTCGCCGTGAGGCCGACCTTAACGTTCACCTTCATGCCCGGAATCGTGTAGATGACGGGGCTGTCGCGCCACTCCGGCTGCTCCATCGCGATCTGGAGCTGGCGCGCGGACGTGGTGCAGGCGTCGGTGAGCTGCTTCAGGATCTCGTCGAGCGAGAGTTCCGTTTCGGCGCGATCAGCCGCGGGCGAGGTCGCGTTCGCCTTGTCGAGGTTGCTTGCCACATTGCCTCCCGCGCCGGTCCCGACCGGATTGCCGCTGCCGTCCTGGATGCCCCGGGCCATGGTTCACGAACTCCCGGAAGATGGCTGGCGCTTCACGTCGAAACGCATGATGTTCGATACGACCGGTTCCGCGAGTTCGTCGGACTCGTACGTCGCGAACACGAAGAAGTCGTCGTCCTCCTCGCGGAGCTGGACCTGCGAGAGCGGGCTGGACCGGTCGCCGAACGTGAAGCGGTTCCTGTCCGCGTCGATCGAGAACTCGAACTGGCCCACGGCGTTCGTGTCCACCGACACGACGTCCACCTTCTTCGTGTCCCCACCGACGATGTGCACGTCGATCGCGCGGTCTGCCTGCGGGCGTAGCTTTCGCAGTGCCTGGGTCACCGCGGCCGACTGCGCGCCGGGCTCGCGGGCGGCGCTCTCGGGCGGGGGCAGCATCAGCGTCCCGCGCAGTCGGTATTCCGGCCGGCCGTGTCCGAGCGGATCGAGGTCGGCGAGGATGATCTGCGATCCGGCAAGCGGCTCGAGCGGACGTGTCTGGACGCGGAATTCCAGCCGGGCGGTTCCGCCGGAGTCCGCGGGCCTGTCGAAGTCGAGGACAACGTGCGACGGTCTGCCGTTCGGACCGAATGCGGCCCTGCATCCCGCATCGAGCGACACATTCAGGCCGTCGATGACGTAGAGGGCCTGTTCCCCGAGGCCGAAACCGGCCTCGGACCGGCTGGCCTCGAAGCTCGCGCGCGTCGCGCGCGCGAGGCTCTTCTGGAATGCGACGAGCATCTCCTCCAGCGTGACGGCGCCGGACGACACGGGTGTGATCACGCGCGCCGCGGCGGCACCACGGGCGACCTTGCGGCGCGTGAGCCGCAGGCGGGATTCGTCCGAACGTCCGCGTCGCGAACGGGACGTGCGCTTCTCGGCAGCCATGGCTGAGGGTCAGCGAACGCCCGGGCGTCAGGACGCCTGCACCTGCGGGCGCGCCTGCAGGTGGATCGTGATCTGGCTCGAGGCCTCTTCCTTGAAACCGTAAGTGCGGGAGTAGGACGCGTTCACGTTGAATGCCTGCAGCTTGAGTTCGCCGCCAGCGCTCGTCGTCGTGCTCTCGTCCACGCTGATCGCGACCTTCAGGTCGATCTGCGCGCTGTCGATCACCATCGTGCTCGGCAGATCGGGAGTGGCCTCCAGGAGCTTCTTGTTCGCGGTCGCGACGGCGATGCCCAGCGACTCGATCATCCTGCCGAGTTCCACGGGTGCCAGTGCTTCCGCGGCCTTGTTCGCCATGATCGTTCTCCTCTGTTCACGATTGAAACGCACGCCGAGCCTGAGCGCGCCGCCCAGGAGCTTCGTGGTCAGGCGCTCGAACACGGCATAGACACGATCGGACAGCATGATTCCGGTCGCTCCCGTGGTCGTCCGGTTCCGGAAACGCGGCCGGGACACGCCTCCCTGTCTGCACGACGTGTCGTTCCCGCCTTCCGCGTCCGGATCGTTGCACGAATGCGGCCGGGACTTCAAGGCTTCGGGCAGGGCGCCCGAAACGGCGGGTTGGGCGTACCAGCCCACGGTGAAGCGTATCCGAAAGGCATACCATGCGCGCATGCGACGCCTGCTCTCCCTGCTGATCCTCGCGCTGGCTGCCACGGTCGTGGAGGCGGCCGAACGTCTGCCCGCGCTCAACGTGGACATCACGGAGACGTCCGTATCGGGGCTGTCTTCGGGAGCGTTCATGGCCGTCCAGTTCCACCTGGCCCATGCGTCGATCGTGCGCGGCGTCGGCATCGTCGCGGGCGGTCCCTGGTTCTGTGCCCACGGCAGCGCCGAGAGGGCGACCGGAGAGTGCATGCAGGCAAGACCGGCGACCGAACCACTGCTCGCGGCGGCGCGCCGGGCCGCGAGAAAGGGCGAGATCGATCCGCTGAACGCGCTCGCGCGGAGCCGTGTCTGGCTCTACTCGGGCTACAACGATGGCGTCGTCCGCCAGTCGGTCGTGGACGCACTCGATGCGTTCTACGGTTCCCTCGTGCCGGTCGACGCGATCTTCTACCGTGCCGACCTGCGTTCCGGTCACGCCATCGTCTCCGACGAGGTCACCGCGCACTGCGACGTCACGGCGGAACCGTTCCTGGTGGACTGCGGCTACGACATGGCGGGCAGCATGCTCCAGTTCATCTACGGACGTCTCGTCGTGCCGGGGGCGACACTGCACGGCCGGCTCGTCCGCTTCGACCAGACCGAGTTCGTGAAGGGGTGGGCGCGCGAGGCAGGCATGGCGTCCGAAGGCTATGCGTACGTGCCGGCCGCGTGTGCGAACGGCGAGAGGTGCCGCTTGCACATCGCGCTTCACGGTTGCGAGCAGTCGGCCGAGAGCGTGGGCGAAGCCTTCGTGCGCAATGCCGGATTCAATCGCTGGGCCGACGCGAACCGGATAGTCGTGCTCTACCCGCAGGCACGCGCGACGTGGGGATTTCCCTGGAACCCCGCCGGTTGCTGGGACTGGTGGGGTTACACGGGAAGTGCGTACGCGACGCGCCTCGGTCCCCAGGTGGCCGCGCTGCGTGCAATGGCGGACCGGATCGCGTCGGGCGCGACGGCGGCCGGCGAGCCGGGTGACGCCGTGGGCGTGCCTTCGGACCCCGTGGTCGTCGACGTCGGTTCCCGCGCCGCCGCCCTGGCCTGGGTGCCGGGAGGGCTGGACGGCGAGGTCGCAGTCTCGGCGTCGGGTCCTTCCGGCGAGACTCTCACGCGCGAGACGGCGGCTGCAGGGGGAAGCATCACGCTTTCTCCCCTGACGCCCGGGGCCCGGTATCGGGTCACGGTCACGACCGACAGGGGGGGCACCGAACTGGCGCTCACGACGCCCGCGGCACCACCGCCCTGCGACCCCTGGTACGCGTCGAACGTCGACCATGCCCGCGCGGGGCGCGCGCGCGTCGTCTGGGGCCGGGCCTACGCCGTGGGGACGGGCGACGACCTCGGCTGGTGGAACGGGTTCACGATGACGCTCCTGCACCGCGTGCCGGAAGGATTCGCGCGCGGTTCCTGCCCGTGACGAGACGACGCGCCGGCTGCGACGGTACGTCGTCCTGTGGGTCGGGAAATCTTCGGGTCAGAGAGACGGCAGCCCGAGCAGGCGCGCCGGATTCGTGCGCATCATCCGCTGCAGGTCCTCCTCGGGAATGCCGGCCTTGCGCAGGCCCTGGACCAGCATGATCATGCCGTCGGGCTGTGTCGGGTTGCCGGTCTGACCGAGATCGGTCGCGAGGACGATGTGCTCCGGCCCCACGGCGCGGATGGTCGCCGCCATTTCCGCGATCGACACGTGACGCCAGTGGCGCATCCACGGCAGGTGCGCGTCCGGCCCCATGAGTTCGCCGATGAAGTCGAGTTCGAGGTAGCCGCCGAGTGCGGCGACCTCGCGCATCTGGGTGACGGACAGATTGGGGACCTGGGCGGTCGCGTGCGTGACGAGCATGTTGCGCACGCCGAGATCGCGTCCGCGCCGGATCACGGCGATCACTTCCTCCGGGCTCACGTGCCCGGTCTCGAGCACGAGGTTCTCGCGCGCGATGATCCGCAGCACGGCGTCGGTTTCGGGCGTGACGGTGCCGTCGACGACGACACGGAGTCCTTCGCCCGGCACACCGAATGTCTTCATGTGGTGGGCGGCGTCGATGGTCGGCAGCCAGACGACCTTGCCGTACCGGCCGGACATGCGCGACATCCATTCCACGGCGTCCGGATTCACGCCGCCGACGGCGCGATTGAGCACGACACCACCGAATACCTCGATGCCGGGCACGACCTCGCGCGTGATCGCCGCGCGATCGGCCGTCGCGGTGACGTGGTTCTTGAGCACGATCGCGCGCATGTCCATCCGTCGCGCGAGCGTGGCGGCCTCGATGTCCGTGACGCTGCGTCCGAAGACGTCGGGCGCGGAGTGCACGTGGAAGTCGATGGCGCCCGCTATCGGACTCTGCACCGGCGGGGCGGGCGGGAACACGCGCAGATCCTGGGCGTGAAGTCCCGCGGAGGATGACAGCAGCAGGGCGACCGACGCGAGCCGGATGAAGCAGTTCATGTTTCTCCTCCCCTGACAGGTGTGCACGGACGACCGCCGGCCCCGGCGGTCTCGCCGTTCCGGCGGCCGACTAGCGTCCGCGAAACTTCGGCGTGCGCTTCTCGAGAAACGCGCGCCGTCCCTCCGCGTAATCCTCGCTCGCGAAGCAGGCCCGGTACATGGCCTCCACGCGTTCCATGTCGCGCTCGCCGGCATCGCGGGCGATCTGCCGGATCGCGAACTTCGCGGCGGCCATCGTGAGCGGTGCGTTGTCGGCGACGAGTGCGCAGTATTCGGCGAAGCCCTGATCGAATTCCGTGGCCGGAAACATCCGGGTGACGAGACCCATGGACGCGGCCTCGGACGCACGGATCTTGCGCGCGGAGAAGAACACGTCGTAGGTGTGCGCGAAACCGATCATCTGCACCATCCGCTCGATCCCCGCGAATTCGTACCCGAGTCCCAGCCGTGCAGCGGGCATCCTGAACATCGCATCGTCCGAGCAGAATCTGAGGTCGCAGTCGAGCGCGAGGGCGAGGCCGCCGCCGACACAGACTCCGCGCACCTTCGCGATGGTCGGTTTCGGGCACTCGAGCAGTGCGTGCGTGGCCGTCTTGATCGCCTGGTTGTACTGCGCGAGCGCGTCACCGGAACTGCGCTGCTTCTCGAACTGCGAGATGTCGGCACCGGCCGAGAACGCGCGGTCGCCTTCTCCCGTGATCACGATCATGCGGATGTCCGGGTCCGCGACGAAGGACTCGATGGCTGCCGGCATGGTCCGCCACATGTCGAACGTGATCGCGTTCAGCCGCGGCGGGTTCGAAAGCGTGAGCCAGCCGATCGCGCCGTCGTTTCGCGCGTGCAGTGCAGGGTCCTGAGTCGTCATGGATGTGCCTTCCTCGTGTGCCGGCCGGACGTGCCGCGCCCGGCCGGCGGGTTCGTGTGTGATGTTCGCGGCTGCTCACGGACGACGGGAGGGTTACACCACCTTCCGTGCCCTGAGATCCGTGATCTGCGGATCCGTGTAGCCCAAGTCGTGGAGGATGGCGTCCGTGTGTTCGCCGGCATCCGGTGCAGCCGTTTCGATTCTCGCGGGCGTTCGGGTGAGCTTGACCGGCTGTGCGACGAGCCGGATGTCGCCGAGCCGCGGATGACGGACCGGGGCGGCGGCCCCGAGATGCTGCACCTGGGGATCCGCGAACATCTCGTCCACGCGATAGATCGGGCCGCACGGCACGCCCACGCCGTTCAGAAGGTCGATCAGTGCCTGACTCGTGAACGAGCGCGTGGCTTCGCTGAGTGCGGTGTTCACCGCGACGCGATGCTTCGAGCGGAGCTGTTCCGACTGGAAGTCAGGATTCTCGAGAAGTTCTTCCAGACCGAGTGCGGTGCAGAGCTGGCGCCACTGCCCCTCGCCCGCGGTCGCGATGTTGATGTGGCCGTCCTCGGTCTCGAAGACGCCCGTCGGGATGCTCGTCGGATGATCGTTGCCGGCCTGTCCGGGCACCTCGCCCGAGACGAGATATCGGGCTGCCTGGAAGTCGAGCATCGCGATCTGCGACTGCAGCAGCGAGGCCTGTACCCACTGCCCCTGCCCGGTGCGCGCGCGTTCGAGCAGCGCGATGAACACGCCGAGCGCCGCGTAGAGTCCGCTGGATGAATCCGCGACCGCGATGCCGGCGCGGACCGGGCCCTGTCCCGGCAGGCCGGTGATCGCCATGAGTCCGCCCATGCCCTGCGCGATCTGATCGAAACCGGGACGATTGCGGTAGGGGCCGTCCTGCCCGAAGCCGGAGACACTCGCGAGGATGATGCGCGGGTTCACCGCGCGCAGGGATTCGTAGTCGATGCCGAGGCGGAACTTCACGTCGGGGCGGTAGTTCTCCGCGACGACGTCGGTGTCCTTCGCGAGCCGCATGAAGATGCCGCGACCCTCCTCGGTCTTGAGATTCAGCGTCATCGACCGCTTGTTGCGGTGCAGATTCTGGAAGTCCCCGCCGTCGCGCGGCCCGCCCATGCTCTCGTTCGGGTCGACGCCGGGCGGCGACTCGATCTTGATTACGTCCGCGCCGAAGTCGGCGAGCATGCGCACGCACGTGGGTCCCGCGCGCACACGGGTGAGGTCGAGAACGCGCAGACCCTTCAGGGCGGGGTCTGCCGGCGTCGCCGGATCGATCGTGTTGGGTTCTGTCATCGCGTTGAGGCCCGTGATCGTTGAAGGCCGGAATTTGTGGGATAGTACTTCCCGTCATCGAAGGAGGGCAACGCCGGTCGGTGGCCGGCCTCGATACCAGTGAACGATGTTTGCCTCGCGGCGACCGGGTTCCGGTTGTGGCAGGTGCGTGTCCTGCGAAAGGCAGTCCGGGAAACGCGAGGTGATCAGCGCAGGGCCGAAGGGCGTGTCGGGCTCTCCGGGTGATGTGCTCCGGACTGCCGGGACGACGCTCCCGACGGTTTGCATTCCGAGAATCAAAATCTCAATGAAAGGGAGGAAGGTATGGAGCGCAGATCGTTTCTGAAGAAGGCAGGTATCGGGGCCGCAGCAGCGGGCGCCGTGGCGGCTCCGGCCATCGCGGCATCGCAGCCATCGATCCAGTGGCGCATGGCCGCGAGCTGGCCGAAGAGCATCGACACCCTTTTCGGCGGTGCGGAACTCATCGCGCGACGCGTGAGCGAGCTCACCGACGGGAAGTTCCAGATCCGCGTGTTCGCGGGCGGCGAGATCGTGCCGGCACTTCAGGTGCTCGACGCGGTCCAGGCCGGCACGGTCGAAGTGGGACACACGGCCACTTATTACTACTTCGGCAAGGATCCGACGTTCGCGCTCGGTACCGCGATCGGATTCGGCGGCAACGCGCGCCAGAACTTCGCATGGTGGTACGCGGGCGGCGGCCGCGAAGCCATGGCACCGCTGTTCAAGGAATACAACTGCGTCGCGTTCGCGGCGGGGAACACCGGGTGTCAGATGGGCGGCTGGTTCCGCAAGGAGATCAAGACCGTCGACGACCTCAAGGGACTCAAGTTCCGCATCGGCGGCATGCCGGGGCTCGTGCTCGCGAAGATCGGTGCGGTGCCGCAGCAGATCAGTGGCGCGGACATCTATCCGGCGCTCGAGAAGGGCACGATCGATGGCGCCGAATGGGTCGGCCCGTACGACGACGAGAAGCTCGGCTTCAACAAGGTCGCGAAGTACTACTACTACCCGGGCTGGTGGGAAGCGGGGCCGATGAGCATGCTGCTCATCAACGACAAGATGTGGCATGACCTGCCGAAGGCCTACCAGACCGCGCTCGAGGTCGCGTCGGCGGAGGCCTGCATCTGGATGCCCGCGAAGTACGACGCCGTGAATCCGGCCGCCCTTCGCCGCCTGGTCGGTTCGGGCACCAAGCTGCGGCCGTTCCCGCGGGCCGTGCTCGAAGCCTGCGAGAAGGCCGCGTACGAGCTCTACGACGAACTCAAGGGAAAGAGCGCGCACTGGGCCCGGGTGTATCCGGAGTGGAAGAAGTTCCGTGACGACCAGTTCCTGTGGTGGCGCGTCGCGGAAGGTACCTATGACAACTATGCATTCAGTTCGAAGATCGGGATGGGTCGCTAGCGCCCGTCCCGGTCCCGTTCGAACCCCGCTCGCCGCATCGTCGGCGAGCGGGGTTGCCGTGAGGGCGGTACTTGTCGCGACAGGGTTTCATTGACTTCGTGGCGCAATTCGGCACGTGCACTGTGGTAAGGTTTTGTGCTTCCTGCAGTCGTGTGCAGTGTGGTGGCGTCAGGCAATGCCAATGTTGTTCTGTCCGGTCATCGCAGGGTGGTACCGCTGGGAGAGAGTCCGGGCCGGTTCGTTGAGCGCGCGCATGCAAGCTGTGGCGGTCGGGTTCTGGAATACGTTGTCAACCGAAAAGGAAGAGGAGTAACGCATGGAGCGCAGGTCATTTCTGAAGAAAGCCACGGTCGGCGCGGCAGCGGGTGCCGTCGCCGCGCCGGCGATCGCCGCGTCTCAGCCCAAGCTGAACTGGCGCATGGCCGCCAGCTGGCCGAAGAGCCTCGACACGCTGTTCGGCGGGGCCGACCGCATCGCACGGCGTGTCAGCGAACTGACCGACGGGAATTTCAACATCCGCGTGTTCGCGGGTGGGGAGATCGTGCCGTCTCTGCAGGTTCTGGACGCAGTTCAGGCCGGCACGGTCGAACTCGGCCACACGTCGTCCTACTACTACTTCGGCAAGGACCCAACGTTCGCGCTCGGCACGGCAGTCGGTTTCGGCGGCAATGCCCGCCAGAACTACTCGTGGTGGTTCGAAGGCGGCGGCCGTGAAGCGATGGCCCCCCTGTTCAAGGAATACGGCTGCGTCGCGTTCGCGGCGGGCAACACGGGCTGCCAGATGGGCGGCTGGTTCCGCAAGGAGATCAAGACGGTCGAGGACCTCAAGGGCCTCAAGTTCCGCATCGGCGGCATGCCGGGCCTGATCCTCGCGAAGGTCGGCGCGGTGCCGCAGCAGATCGGTGCGGCGGACATCTATCCGGCGCTCGAGAAGGGCACGATCGATGGTGCCGAGTGGGTCGGCCCGTACGACGACGAGAAACTCGGCTTCAACAAGGTCGCGAAGTACTACTACTACCCGGGCTGGTGGGAAGCGGGTCCGATGACCTCGCTGCTCGTCAACGAGAAGATGTGGCACGACCTGCCGAAGTCCTACCAGACCGCGCTCGAAGTCGCCTGCGGTGAAGTCTGCGTCTGGATGCCGGCGAAGTACGACTCGCTGAACCCGACGGCCCTGCGCCGCCTCGTGGGTGGCGGCACGAAGCTGCGTCCGTTCCCGCGGCCCGTGATGGAGGCCTGCGAGAAGGCGGCCTACGATCTCTACGACGAGCTGAAGTCGCAGAGCGCGCACTGGGCGCGGGTGTATCCGCAGTGGAAGAAGTTCCGCGACGACCAGTTCCTCTGGTGGCGCGTGGCCGAAGGTACGTACGACAACTACGCCTTCAGCTCGAAGATCGGTCGCGGCAGGTAAGTTCGCCTCGACGTTTCTTCTTCTCCTGACGAAGGGCCCCGCGCAAGCGGGGCCCTTTGTTTTTGTGCAGTCGTTTCCCGAAGGCAGCGATCCATCCGATCGGGGCCCGTGCCGTGCGTTGCGCGCAGCACCCGGAGTCCTGTCCGGTTTCACCGACGATCGCCACCCATCACGGCGCGAGGCCGTGCGTTGGCTCCCGCCTGCGCCGGGCGCGAAAGGCCGGTCTGACGGTACCGCAGTGGCTGGATCCTGATCGCGGGGAGGGCGCTGCGCGCCTGGTGCGCCCGCCACGGAGTTCGGTCGGGTAAATTCCGGGCCCGGAAACGACGAACCCCGCTTCCGCGGGGTTCGTCGAGTCGGGACGTCTGCTCGGGAATCCTAGTTCTTGAAGAGATCCTCGAGTTCCTCGCCCTTCTTCGTGCTGTTGTCCTGCTTCGGCGCCGAGCCACCCTTGTCGGGCGCACCGAACGCGGACTCCAGATCGCTCGGGCCACCTCCGCCTCCACCGTCGCCGGATGGTCCGAAATCCGGCGGAGCGTGATCGGCCATGCCGTCGTCCATCGGCGGAATCACGATCTTCACGTTGTTGATGTCGATCTTGTGCGTGTCCAGGTTGCTCGTGACGAGCCCCGGGAACGCGATCAGGATCGAGACCATGACGATCTGGATGCAGACGAATGGCACCGCACCCCAGTAGATCTGTCCGGTCGTGATCGGCTGGATGACCTTGCCGGTTATCTTGTCTATGTACTCCTTCGCGGCTGCCACGCTGCGCAGGTAGAACAGTGCGAAGCCGAACGGCGGGTGCATGAACGACGTCTGCATGTTCACGCCGAGCAGCACGCCGAACCAGATCAGGTCGATCCCGAGCTTGTCAGCGACGGGGGCGAGCAGCGGGATGATGATGAACGCGAGCTCGAAGAAGTCGAGGAAGAACGCGAGCACGAACACGAGCAGGTTCACGACGATCAGGAAGCCGGTCTGTCCGCCCGGCAGTCCGGTCAGCAGGTGCTCGACCCAGAGATCGCCGTCGACGGCCCGGAACGTCAGGCTGAACACCGTGGAGCCGACGAGAATGAAGAGCACGAAGGAAGAGAGTTTCGCCGTGGTGTTCATCGCCTGCTTCAGCACCGGCATCGAGAGCTTGCGGTTGATGCCCGCGAGGAAAAGCGCGCCTGTAGCCCCCATGGCGCCGCCTTCCGTCGGCGTCGCGATGCCAAGGAAGATCGTGCCGAGCACGAGGAAGATCAGGGCCAGCGGAGGCATCAGCACGAAGATCACGCGCTTCAGCAGCTTGAAGCCGCGCAGCGTCCGTGCCTCGGGCGGGAGCGCGGGTGCAACGTTCGGCCAGAACGTCACGCGGACGAACACGTAGAGGAAGTACATGCTCGTCAGCACGACGGAAGGCCAGATCGCTCCCGCGTACATGTCGCCAACAGACCGGCCGATCTGGTCGGCGAGCACGATCAGCACGAGCGACGGCGGGATGATCTGGGCGAGCGTGCCGGAAGCGCAGATCACGCCGGATGCGAGGCGCCGGTCGTAGTTGTACCGCATCATGATCGGCAGCGAGATGAGGCCCATCGAGATCACGGATGCGGCCACGACGCCCGTCGTGGCGGCGAGCAGGGCTCCCACGAAGATCACGGCGTAGGCGAGGCCGCCGCGCACGGGGCCGAAGAGCTGCCCGATCGTGTCGAGCAGGTCCTCGGCCATGCCGCTTCGTTCGAGGATGAGGCCCATGAACGTGAAGAACGGCACCGCAAGGAGTGTCTCGTTCCCCATGATGCCGAAGAGACGCTCGGGCAGCGCCTGGAACAGCGCCGGGTGCAACAGGTTGAGCTCTACGCCGATGACGCCGAAACCTAGGCCGATCGCACCGAGTGCGAACGCCACGGGATACCCCAGCAGCAGGAAGACGACGAGCGCCGCGAACATGAGCGGCGCCATGTATTCGATGATGAATGCGATCATTTTATTGTCAGGCTCCGGCTCAGACGTGTTCCGTTTCCGCTGGGCCCTGTCCGTGCGGGCCGCCCCCGTGCTTTTCCGCCGGGTCGGGAATGCGACCCATCAGGTAGGCTATCCGCTTGATGAGCTCCGAGACCGCCTGGATCGTCAGCAGGAAGAAACCTGCGGGAACCATGAGGCGCGCGGGCCAGCGGATGAGTCCGCCTGCGTTGCTCGACATCTCGCCGCTCGTCCAGGCGTTCATGAACACCGGCCACGAGAGGTACAGGATGTACGTGGCCACCGGGAGCAGGAAGAAGATCGTGCCGAACACGTCGATCTTCGCGCGGGTCCTCGGCGAGAAGCGGGACGACAGCACGTCGATGCGGATGTGCTCGTTGTGCAGCAGGGTGTAGCCCGAGCACATGAGGAACACGGCAGCGAACAGGTACCACTGCAGTTCGAGCCACGCGTTCGAACTCGTGTCCAGCGTGTAGCGCACGACGGCGTTGCCCGCGCTCACGAGCGCCATGATCAGGACCAGCCACTTCAAGAGGCGGCCGACTTGTTCGTTCAGCGCGTCGATGGCGCGCGAGATCCCCAAGAGTGCATCCACTGTTTTCTAGCCTTCAAGTGCGGGAGTGAGACAGGATGAGCCCCGGCGCATGGTCGTTTCAGCGCCGGCGGTATTGGACCGAAACCGAACGCGAATGTCCAGCGTCGTTGTGACGGAATGTTTGCGGTCGCGGGTCCTGTCGTCAGGATTCAGAAAGGTTTCGTCGAGGCCCGAAGCGCCACGGCGGACGCGTGATGCGGTGCACGATGCGGCATTAGGAGGCGAGGCCGCCTATGGGTGTCGGGCCCGCTTACGACGGTGTCGTCGCCAGTGTCGACTGCGGTTGTCCCGTGACGATGTCGCGACGAGATCGGTTCGAATCGCGGCACGGGCTGCGCCGGATGTCGGGTTCGAGGGGGCGCGTCGTCCGCATGCCGCACGCGAACCGGAACGGTGCGCTTGCGGAGGGTCCCGGGCCGTGTCTGTCGGCCCGCTTGGCAGCGATCGCGGGATGGTCGCGCCGGAAGATGGTGCGGGGCAGCAAAAGGCGGCGGCAGAAGTGTCCGACAGGACGATTCGTGCGCCGGGCGCCGAAAAAGGCCGCGTCGTCCCCGGGAAGGCGGAGGTGTGCGGCCCGGATCGCCGGCGTCAGCCCGAAGCCTTCGCCAGTTCGTCGGTGTGCAGCGTGTGGCGCGCGATCACCGACCTCAGTTCCGGCTTCACGTATTTCTCGCTGTAGCCGTTGAAGATGTGACCGAGCAGACCGCGGTCGAGGTCGCTCGTGCCCATGAGCCAGTCGGCGATCGGGAACGTGAGGTTCATGTTGCGTTCCATCATGATCCCCTGGTTGTGGTGCGCGGTGTGGTGGCGCCGGATCGTGTTCACGAAGGGCATGTTTCGCACGAACCAGTTCTCGTGCACGTGGCAGCAGTAGTGGAACGTCTCGTAGATCAGGTACTGCCCCACGATCGTGACCATGAGGATGTACCCGGCGTTCGGGTTCACGAGCCAGCCGAGCGCGAGCGCGAACGGCGTGCCGAACCCCATGAACGTGAAAAGCGCGCGCCACGGGAAGAAGATGATCCGGAATTCACGTACCGAATCGACCGTCATCTCGTTGTTCGTGAAGTACTGGTGGTGCTGCCGGGTGTGCCGGTCGTAGATGGCGCGCAGTGCCCAGACGTCGACGAGCCGGTGCATCACGTACTTGTGGATCCACCATTCGAACAGGTTCGAGAACGCAAAGACGGGAATCACGAGCAGCCATTCCCAGGTCGCGTCGGACATGCGCGACACGCTCCAGGCGATCACGGCGATTCCGACGGCGTACATCACGCCGATGTGGACGAGGCCGTTGTACCAGGGGCTGATCTGCGACTGGTACTGGCGGCGGAATTCACGCTGCCGTTCCGTCATCATGGCGGACCTCCGTTGCTGAGCGATTCACGGCAATGTACTGCTGATATATCAGCGCCGCAACCTCTGCCTGCCGCGCACGTCGCAGCGCCGCGCGCGTGCGTGTCAGGGTCCGCTGCCCGTGACGGCAGCCGTCGTGCGCGTGAACGCTTCTATATTGTCGAGCAGGGCGTCGAGGGCCCGGGCCGCACCCGTCGAGTCGCCAGCCGCGATCTGTCGGGCGAGGTCGGCGTGCAGGCGGGCCGCCACGGGCATGTCGGCAGCGGTGCGGTAGTGCTGGTACCAGAATCGGCGCGCGAGCGACTGCATCGTGGCCATGGCACCCGCCGCGAACTCGTTGCGGGCCGTTGCCAGGCCGAGTGCGTTGAACTCGCGGTCGACGCGCATGAATGCGACGTCGTCGTTAGCGCGGGCCGCGGCTTCGAACCGGTCCGCGAGGTCCGTGAAGCGGGTGCGCTCGTCGGGCGTTGCCTGGCGCGCGGCCCCCTGCACGACGAATCGCTCGACCTCGCGGCGGAACTCGAGCAGCCGAAGCTGCGCGACACTGTCGATCTCCGAGATGACGATGCCCCGGCGAGGCAGGATCGTCACGAGGCGTTCCCGTGCGAGACGCAGCAGGGCCTCCCGCACGGGAGTCCGGCCGATGCCGAGTCGTTCGCACAGCCGGGCTTCCGAGACCTCGCTGCCGGGAGGAAGCTCCAGCCGCACGATCATCTCCTCCAGCGCG
Source organism: Betaproteobacteria bacterium (assembly GCA_016125475.1). Taxonomy (GTDB): domain Bacteria; phylum Pseudomonadota; class Gammaproteobacteria; order Burkholderiales. Next base: position 16,302 of record WGLR01000030.1, on the reverse strand, counting down.
GTGTACGCGAGGTTCGTGAGGGATTCCGGGCGGGTTCCGGCCGGCGTGGCAGCCGGGCCCGTTGCGCGGGACGCGCGGGCGCGGTTCACGGGAGCGTCGGGAAGGTCACGATCACGGAAGTGCCCCTGCCGTCGGGCCCCGGTTCCACACGCGCCGAGCCGCCCTGCGCCAGGGCGAACTCGCGCACGATCGCGAGACCCAGTCCGGTGCCGGAGATCGTGCTGTCCGCGACGCGGTAGAACCGTTCGAAGACGCGCTCCCGTTCGGCCGGCGGGATGCCCGGGCCGTTGTCCGTCACGGTCAGCGTGGCGGTGGCGGCGTCCGCGACCAGCCGGACGGTGGCCTCACCGCCACGGGGGCAGTACTTCAGCGCGTTGTCGATGAGATTGCCGAGCACCTCCCGCAGCATGACGGGGTCGCCGGAGATCCGCACGCGGCGCTCCGGGGGTTCGTAGCCGAGGTCGATCTCTGCCTCCAGCGCACGCGAGATCCAGTCCGAGGTGACGGAACGGGCGAGCTGGTCGAGGTCCACGGGCTGAAGGGTGCTGCTGCCGCCCTGCGGAGACTCCGAGCGCGCGAGCGCGAGGAGCTGGGACACGAGCGACGCCGCGCGGGATGTCCCGGCGACGATGTTGGCGAGTACCGCCTTGAGCGTGGCGGGATCCTCCGCCCGGAGAGCCATCTCCGCCTGGGTCTTGAGCCCCGCGATCGGTGTCCGCAGCTGGTGGGCGGCGTCGCCGACGAAACGTCGCTGCGCGGTGAGCATTTCGTCGACCCGGCCGAGCAGCCCGTTCAGCGCGTGGACGAGTGGTCTCACCTCGCTGGGCGCGGCGGATTCCTCCAGCGGACGGAGGTCCTGAGGCGTACGGGCATGCAGCTGCCGCGCGAGCCGCGTGAGCGGCAGGAGCCCGGCGTCCACGCCGAACCAGATGCCGGCCGTCCCGAGCAGCGCGAGCAGGAGAAGGGGCAGCAGCATGCCCGCGATGATCTCGAGCGCGAGCGTGTCGCGCTTCGTGACGGTCTCGGCGACCTGCACGACGATGGGCATGTCGCGCGGCCGGTAGGCGGAGACGCGCACGCGGTCGCCACCGAAGATCCCGTCGTAGCAGACGGGGGGCGCACCCGGCACGAGCGCGGCAGGCGGGTGGGGCAGTGCGCGGTGCCCCGCGATGAAGCGCCCGGGAACCTCCGCGATGCGATAGTAGGTGTTGTCGCGCTGATCGGAGGCGAGCATGTGCTGCGCCGCCGATGGCAGGTCGACGTAGATGCCGGCGGGTCCTTCGCGGGTGAGCTGGGACAGCGCGACCGCGGTGTCCGAGATCCAGTGGTCGTAGACCTGGTTCGCGAAGCGGAAGGCCGCGTAATAGGCAAGACCGGCACTGAGCACGACCAGAACGATCAGCGGGACGATCAGTCTGGCGAAGAGTCGCGAGCGAAGCGAATCCGCCTCAGGCATTGCTGCCGGACTTGTCGAGCAGGTAGCCGAGGCCGCGGATCGTGCGAATGTTGACCCCGCCCGGCTCGAGCTTCTTGCGCAGCCGGTGCACGTAGACCTCGATGGCGTTCATGCCGACGTCCTCGTCCCAGCCGGTGAGCGATTCGAGCAGCTGGTCCTTGCCGACGACACGCCCGGCCCGCCGCGCGAGCACCTCGAGCACGCCGAACTCGCGTGACGAAAGCTCGATGCGTCGGTCGCCGAGGTAGGCCGAGCGACCGGTCATGTCGACCGCGAGGTCTCCGATCTGGACACGTCCTGCCACGTTGGGCTGCTGCCGGCGGAGCAGCGCGCGCACGCGGGCCTCGAGTTCCGGCAGGTCGAAGGGCTTCACGAGGTAGTCGTCGGCACCCGCATCGAGCCCGGTGACGCGGTCCGTGAGGCTGTCCCGTGCCGTGAGCACGAGCACGGGCACGCCCGACTGGCGCGCGCGGAGTCGACGCAGGACCTCGATGCCGTCGACCTTCGGCAGACCGAGGTCGAGCACGACGAGGTCGTAAGGGTATTGCCGGAGGGCCTGATCGGCCGCTTCGCCGTTGGTCGTGTGGTCCACGGCATGACCGGCCGTGCGCATGGCGCGGATGACGCCGTCCGCGATGAGCGGATCGTCTTCTACTATGAGCAATCGCATGGGAGGCGCCGTTCCTGCGAAAAAGGCGTTAAGTCGTTCGTAAGGCTACGCCTGCACGATCCGTTCCGTCTAGAATAGGCAGTCAACCACTCCAGAACAACATATGTGCCGGCGCATCGTGTCGGGCAGTGCCAAGCCGTGCGTGGCCCTCTGGGTGGCCGCTGCCCTGACCATTTCGTCGCTGGCTCATGCAACGGAAGGCACCGACCGCCCGTTGACAGTCGCCGAGGTCCGGGCGCTCGTGGCGGACGGCAATCGAGACGTTTCGCTCGCCCGCCGTTCCCGGGAAGCCGCGCTCGCGGACAACCTCGCCGCCCGTGCGCGGCCCAATCCCGGTCTTACCGTCAGTACCGCCGCGATCAATCCGCGCGCACCGGGCGCAGGTGCGCTCTGGAACAAGCCCGTCGACGCGATCGTGCAGCTCTCCCAGCTCATCGAACGCGGCGGCAAGCGGACACTGCGCGACGATGCGACGAAGCTGCTCGCGGCCGCCGCGAGCGCCGATCTCGACGACACGATACGCACCCGCACGCTCGACGCCACGCAGACCTACTACGCACTGCTCCAGGCCCAGCAGCGCGTGACGGTCGCGGAGGAGACGGCAGGCCTGCTCGCGAAGACCGTGGCGGCCGCGCAGCTGCGCCTCGCGGCCGGTGACATCTCTCCGACCGATCTCGCGCGGATCAGGGTCGACCAGCTGCGCGCCGAGAACGACCGTCGCCAGGCCGCCGCGGACCGCGACCGCCTCCGGGCGGCGCTCGCGTTCCGGCTCGGGCTGGAAGCCGACGCGGGGCGTCTCGTGGCCGTGGACCCGTGGCCCGCCCCCGAACCCGTCGAGATGCCCGCGGATCCGGCGGCCATCGTCGCTGACAGGTCGGACGTCCGGGCAGCCAGGGAACGCGTCGCGGCTGCGGACAAGGCCGCCGAACTCGCGCAGGCACTTCGCACGAGGGACGTCACGGTCACTGCCCAGTACGAGCGCTTCCCCGGGCAAATCCAACAGGACACTTTCGGAATCGGTGTGAGCATGCCTCTCTTCCTGAACTACGACTTCGAGGGCGAGATCCGCCGTGCCGAAGCCAACCGGCTCGCGGCTCGGGACGCCCTCGCCCGGACGCAGGCTGCCGCCCTGACGGACATCCGGCAGGCCTGGAGCGACCTGTCGTCCGCGCGCGACCGCGTCCGGCGCTTCGACGGTGAACTCCTCCGGGAAGCCGGGCGGGCAGCCGACGCCGCCGAATTCGCGTATCGCAACGGTGCACTCGGCGTGATCGATCTGCTCGACGCTCGCCGGGTCTTCTACGCGACACGACTGGATGCCGTCTCGGCCCACGCCGACCTCGCGTTCGCACTGAGTGCCTGGCGCGCGGCCACGGCCGTTTCCGGGGGCGGCCAGTGAAGCGACGCAGGCTCGCAGGCGTGGTCGTGCTCGTCGCGCTCGTCGCCGCGGCGATCTTCGCCTATCGTCTCGCGGGCGACGGCACGCCCGTTCCCGCGCGCGTGACGCAGAGCGCCCCGGCCGAGGCCAGTGCCAACGTCCTGCGTTTCCCCGCCGGGTCCCCGCAGCTCGCGTACATCAGGGCGGAAGCGGCCGAGGCGAAGCCGGAGCCGCTCGTGGAAGCGCTCCCGGGCCGGATCGCGTACGACGAGAATCGCACGGCGAGGGTGACGGCGCCCGTGGCGGGACGCGTCACGACGGTCGTCGTGCAGCTCGGCGAGTCCGTGTCGAAGGGGCAGACACTCGCGCTCATCGACTCGCCGGATTTCACGCAGGCACTCGCGGATTCCGAGCGCGCGCAGCTCGACCTCCGCCAGAAGCGTCACGTGTTCGACCGCGAGAAGCTGCTGTTCGAGGGCGAGGTGGCTCCCCGCAAGGAGTACGAATCCGCCCAGACGGATCTCGAGGAAGCGGAGGTCGAGGTCTCCCGGACGCGGAAGAGGCTCGAGGAACTGGGGCAGGGCAGTCCCGGCGGTCAGGGCCAGTTCGTGCTGCGGGCACCCGTCGCGGGCGTGATCACGGAACGTTCCATGACGCCCGGCACGCAGGTCGGCCCCGGCGCCGATCCGCCCCTTTTCGTGATCTCCGATCCCACACAGCTGCGGGTCATCGTCGACGTGCCCGAGCAGCAGATCGCCGCACTGCGCGTGGGTCAGGACATCGCCGTCGAGGTGGACGCCTATCCGCACTCCGCCTTCACCGCGAAGGTCGTGAGCGTGGGCGACGTCCTCGATCCGGTCACGCGCCGGGTGCAGGTCCGCTGTTCGATCCACAATCCCGAGCGGCAGCTGAAGCCCGAGATGTATGCGCGTGTCACCCCCATCGCGACGGGACAGCCGCCTCGCGTGCGCGTCCCCAACGCGGCGGTCGTGGTGGTGGGCGTGAAGAACTTCGTGTTCGTCGAGACCGGTCCCGGCACCTTCGAGCGCAGGCTCGTCGTGCCCTCCAGCCAGGGGCGCGAGTTCACGTTCCTGAAGGAGGGTCTGCAGGCCGGCGAGCGGGTCGTCGTGAGCGGTGCCCTGCTGCTCAATTCGGAACTGCAGGGCAACTGACACGGGATCCGCGGGGACCACGACACCATGATCGAACGCCTCGTCACGTTCGCGCTCCAGCAGCGGATGTTCGTGATCGTGATCGCGGTGATCGTCGCGATCGCGGGCGGGTTCGCGTGGACCCGCCTGCCGATCGAGGCGTTCCCGGACGTTCAGGACGTGCAGGTTCTCGTCGTCACGCAATATCCCGGCAAGGCACCCGAGGAGGTCGAGCGGTCCATCTCGATACCCATCGAGAAGGAAATGACCGGCGTCGCGCACCTCTCGCAGGTGCGTTCGGTCTCCATGTTCGGGCTCTCCGTCGTCACCGTGACCTTCGCGGATGGCACCGATGACTACTTCGCGCGCCAGCAGGTCAACGAGAAGCTCCAGACCGTCGCGCTCCCGCCCGGCGTGACCGCGGCGCTGGGTCCTCTCACGAATGCGGTGGGCGAGATCTATCGCTACGTCGTCCAGGCGCCACCCGACATGCCGCTCACCGAGGTGCGTGCGCTGCAGGACTGGGTCATCCGGCCGGCCCTGCGACGTGCACCGGGCGTCGTGGACGTCGTGAGCTTCGGCGGTGCCGTGAAGGAGTACCAGGTCCGCGTGGACCCGCAGAAGCTCCGCAAGAACAACGTGACGCTCGACCAGGTCGCGGCGGCACTCGCCGCGAACAGCGACAACACCGGTGGTGGGCTCATGCGCCGGGGCGACGAGTCCCTGTTCGTGCGCGCCGTCGGGCTGTACCGGTCGATCGACGACATCTCGCGCGTGGTCGTCGTCGCGCGGAACGGTGCGCCCGTGTTCGTCGGCGACGTCGCCACGGTGGCCGTGGGCGAACGGCCGCGATCCGGCATCGTCGCGTTCAACGACCAGGACTCCGTGGTCGAGGGCGTCGTCAACATGACGAAGGGCTGGAACGCCACGCGCGCGGTCGAGGCGCTCAAGCAGAGTATCGACGCTCTCTCGCACCGTCTGCCGTCCGGTGTGAAGCTGGTGCCCTTCTACGACCGGACGGAGCTCGTGAAGCACACGGTCCACACCGTGACCGAGAACCTGGCCGTCGGTGCGGCCCTCATCGTGACGATCCTGCTCGTGTTCCTGCGGAACTGGCGTGCCGCCGTGATCGTCGCGTGCGTGATTCCCATGTCGCTGCTCACCGCGTTCGTGCTGATGGATCTCCGCGGTGTCTCGGCAAACCTGATCTCCCTCGGTTCCGTGGACTTCGGCATCATCGTCGACAGCGCGGTCGTGCTCGTCGAGGCGCTGATGGTGAAGCTCGCGGCCGGCCAGCTCGACGACAACGTCCAGCACCAGACCTACGCCTGGCGCATGCACGCGCTGCGCGGCACGGCGGTCTCGCTGGGGTCGCCGATCCTGTTCTCGAAGGCGATCATCATCCTGGCGTTCCTGCCGATCTTCACGTTCCAGCGCGTGGAAGGAAAGATCTTCTCGCCGATGGCCTACACGCTGTCGTTCGCACTCGCGGGCGCCATCCTGATCACGCTCACGCTGATTCCTGCACTGCTGTCCTTCACGATGCGTTCGTCCGACATGGCGGAGAGGCACAGTGCGTGGATGGACGCGGCACGGTCGTTCTACCGGCGTCTGCTGGGCGCGGCCTGGCAGCACCGCGCGGCCGTGATCGCCGGGTCGGTGGGCATTCTCGCCGTGTCCCTGCTCGGCGCCGGGCGCCTCGGCAGCGAGTTCCTGCCGAAGCTCGACGAAGGAAACCTCTGGCTCACGATCACGCTCCCGCCGTCCTCGGCGCTGGACAAGACCAAGGAGGTCGAGCGCGCGGTCCGCGCCATCCTGCGCAGCTATCCGGAGGTGAACAACGTCGTCACGCAGGTGGGGCGCCCTGACGACGGGACCGATCCGAAGGGGCCCAACAACCTGGAGATCCTGGCCGACCTCAAGCCCAGGGCGACCTGGCGCTTCCCGGACAAGGACGCGATGATCGAGGACATGAGCCGGAAGATCCGCGCGATGCCGGGTGTCCCGACGAACTTCTCGCAGGTCATCCAGGACAACGTCGAGGAAGCACTCTCGGGGGTGAAGGGCGAGATCGCCGTCAAGATCTTCGGCCCCGATCTCGACATTCTCGAGGACAAGGGGGAGCAGGTGGCCAGCATCCTCGCCGGCGTCCCGGGCAGTACGGACGTCGCCGCGATCAAGGTCGGCGGCGCGTCGGAACTCACGGTCACGCTCGACCGGGAGAAGATGGCCCGATACGGGCTCAACGTCGCCGCGGTGAACCGCACGTTCAACATCGCGCTGGGCGGCGCCGTCGTGAACGCGTTCTACGAGGGCAACCGGTCGTTCGACGTCACCGTGCGGCTCGACGCACCGTACCGGGAAGCCGCGGACGATGTCGCCGCCTTGCCGATCGCGCTCCCGGGCGGCAATGCCACGATCCCGCTGGGAGAGATCGCGAACATCGAGATCCGCCAGGGAGCGGCCCGGATTTCGCGGGAGTCCGGAGGCCGGACGGTCGCGGTGAAGGCCAACCTCCTCGGGCGCGATCAGGGAAGCTTCGTCGCCGAGGCGCGCGAGAAGGTCGACGCCCAGGTGAAACTGCCGCCCGGCTATTCCATGACCTGGGGCGGGCAGTTCGAGAACCAGCAGCGGGCGGTCGCACGACTCAAGATCATCGTGCCGCTCTCGGTCCTGGGCATCTTCATCCTGCTGTTCTGGGCCTTCCGTTCCCTCGCGACCGCGCTCCTGATCCTCGCGATGATTCCTTTCACGCTGATCGGCGGGCTCGCGGCGCTGGCCCTTGCGGGACTCCACCTCTCGATCTCGGCAGCCGTCGGATTCATCGCGGTCGCGGGAATCTCCGTGCAGAACGGGGTGATCATGGTCGAGCGCTTCCTCGAGTCCCTGCGCAACGGGGTCGCCGTCGAATCCGCCGTGCAGGAAGGGGCCGTCGACCGGCTTCGCCCCATCGTGATGACGGCGCTCATGGCCGGCCTCGGGCTCCTGCCCGCGGCGCTATCGCACGGCATCGGGTCCGAGACGCAGCGACCGTTCGCGGTCGTGATCGTCGGCGGCATCGTGTCGGCCACGATATTTGCTTTGGTTCTTCTGCCGCTCATGTACTCGCTCATCGCCGAGCGCTACGCTCGCGTGGCCGAGCGCACCGAATCCACACCGTCCGCGATGTCGGAAAGCGCATGAAATGGTCAGGGCTATTGTATGATTTCAGGGAATTTCCCTGCCGCTTCCGCCGGTGATCGGGCGCAAGGGACGCCACAGTCTTAAGACTTCGCGGCAAAGTCCGTAAACAGGCAAGGGTCCGACACCCTTCCCCAATCAAGAAACTGTTCGAGGAGCAGGGATGTTCAAGCCGTTGGCACTAGCAGCACTGATCTGGTTCGGCGTCGCATGCCTGGCGCCCGCGTCCGCCCAGGACCAGGTCCGCGCCCCGAAACTGCGCTCCAATGCGGCGATCGTGATCGACCAGGACGGGCACTCGGAAGTCCTGTCCAAGAATGCCGAAGTCGTCACGCCGATCGCATCGATCACGAAGCTCATGACGGCGATGGTCGTGCTCGACAAGGAACTCCCGCTCGACGAGGAACTGGAGATCACGCACGACGACCTCGACTTCATCAAGGGCACGCATTCCCGCCTGCGTCTCGGCACCGTGCTCAGTCGGGGTGAACTGCTGAAGCTCGCGCTCATGGCGTCGGAGAACCGCGCTGCTTCCGCGCTCGGACGCTATTACCCCGGCGGCTCGACGGCGTTCGTCGTCGCGATGAACCGGAAGGCGGCGGCGCTCGGGATGAAGGACACCCACTTCGTCGATTCGACGGGCCTCAACCCGGAGAACGTGTCGACCGCGAACGACCTCGCCAAGCTCGTGAGTGCCGCGTTTCACTACCGCCTGATCCGCGATTTCACGACATCCGAGTCCCATTACGTCGAGATGCCGCGAGGGTCGCGCTATCGCGTGCTGACCTTCAACAATTCGAACGGGCTGATCCGCAGCTCGAGCTGGGACATCGGCCTGTCGAAGACGGGCTACATTTCCGAGGCGGGGCGCTGCCTCGTGATGCAGGCCTCGATCGCCGAGAAGCCGTTCATCATCGTGCTGCTCGACTCCTGGGGGAAGCTTTCGCGCATGGCCGATGCCAACCGCATCAAGCACTGGATCGAGCGGCGCGAGGGCGCGCGGGAGCCTGCTCAGCACCATGCGTCGACGTCGGACGTCCGCCGCGTGTCGGCGCGGGTGTCCAGGACGATCCGCTCCCGTTACGGTCACAGCCGCGCAGCGGAACGCGCGCGCCGCATGTAGGCAGGATTTCCGGAGCCGCCCGGCCTTCAGGCCGGACGCTGGGGCGACCAGCCGATCGCGCGTGAGATCGCATCGGCCGATTCCTTGAGCTGCGGACCCCACGCCCGGTTGAGCCGGTTCGAAGGCGCGGAAAGCGACAGGCCCGCGACGAGTCGGCCTTCATCGTCGCGGATGCCCGCGCCGACGCACGAGACTCCGGGTTCGGCCTCCTCGTTGTCGAACGCGAAGCCGGTCTTGCGAATCTTCTCGAGTTCGCGCGACAGTGACGCGAGATCGCGCAGCGTGTTGCGCGTGAGCCCCGGCAACTGGGTGCGGAGCGCGTACTGCCGGCAGAGCTCCGGACCATCCTCGAGCAGGAAGATCTTGCCCACGGCCGTGACATGAAGCGGGGCGCGCGCCCCGATCAGGTGCGCGACACGCATGGCCTGACGATCCGATACCAGACGTTCCACGTAGACCATCTCGTCTCCCTGCCGCACGGACAGGTTCACGGTCTCGTGCAGTTCCGAGTGGAGCGCCTGCATCACGGGCATCGCTTCCGACCGGAGGTCGATGCGGGCCCGAACGAGGTGCCCCAGTTCGAGCAGCCGGATGCCGAGCCGGTAGCGGCCGGGTTCGACCCGGTCGACGACACGATGGTCCACGAGCACGGACAGGATCCGGTGGGTGGTCGAGGTGTGCAGCCCGGTTTCCGACGAGAGCTTCTTGAGGTTGAGCGGCTCGGCGTGCTGGGCGAGGACTTCCACGATGTCCATCATGCGTTCGATCACCTGGATGGACGTCTTCGCGGCGGCTTGGGACACGGTGCTTCTTTCTCGAAGTGTTGGCGGGGCCGATTCTAGCCTGCATTTCCCGTACCACTGCCCGGAAGAACGCGCGGGTGCGGCGGGCGGGCACGCGGTCGGCGCGGCTGCCCGTGCTATGATCCGAAGGCTTTATCGAATCACGGACAACAGGCCGCGCAACACGGATTTCGGGACATCGTACAGGATCGGACCAACAGTGCAGCCGGGCCGACTGCATGGCGGGCGGCCCGCACTCCCACGACCGCACCGTCCTCGCTACCGCTCCGCCCTCCGCGGGCCGCACACCAACGGAACATTCCTGAAGATGAAAGTCGGTCTCTTCGTCACCTGCCTCGTCGACCTCGTGCGTCCGCGCATCGGCTTCAGTGCCCTCAGGCTGCTGGAAGGTGCGGGCTGCGAGGTCGTCGTGCCCGGCAGGCAGACCTGCTGCGGCCAGCCCGCCCACAACTCGGGCGACCGGGCTGCCGCGCTCGCACTTGCGCGCAAGGTCGTTCGGGAGTTCGACGACTGCGACTACCTGGTGACACCGTCCGGTTCCTGCGGGGGAATGATCAGGACGCACTACGCGGACCTCGCCCGGGACGAACCTGCGCTCAAGGCCGCGGTCGACCGGCTCGCGGCCCGCACCTACGAACTCACCGATTTCCTCGTGAACGTGCTCGGAGTGCAGTCGGTGCCGGGGCGTTTCGAGGGCACGGTCACCTATCACGATTCCTGCTCCGGGCTCCGCGAACTCGGCGTCAAGCGGCAGCCCCGCGCACTGCTGGGCATGGTGCCCGGCCTCGAGATCAGGGAGATGGCCACGCCGGAATACTGCTGCGGCTTCGGTGGCACCTTCGCGGTGAAGTACGGCGAGATTTCCGGCCGCATCGCCGAACGCAAATGCGAGGACATCGCCACGACGGGCGCCGGCACGGTCGTGCTGGGAGACCTCGGGTGCATGCTGAACATCGAAGGGCGTCTCAGGCGGAGAGGCGACACGACCACGCGCGTGCTGCACGTCGCCGAGGTCCTCGCGGGACCGGACGAGTAGCGGACGGCGTTCCGATTCCCGTGCGCGCGCATACAGCCATTCCCTGTACATCCCCGTCCCGCGGCGTTCTCCCGGACGTCCGACGGGCCTGAAACGGCAAGACTCCACACGATGACGACGACTACGCAGCCCCCCCGATCGACCGGTCACTCGACCGGCGTGCCCGCGGCACCGGCACGCAACGGTACGGGAACGTTCAAGCAGCGCGCGCACGACAAGCTCCACGACGCCAAGGTGCAGCGCGCAATGCGCAACTTCAACCTCGCGGGCGCCCGCGCGCGGGCCGTCGACGAGGTACCGAATTTCGAGGACATCCGCGTGACGGGTGCCGCGATCCGTGACCGCGCGCTCGCGAACCTCGACGTCTGGCTCGAGCGCTTCGAGCGCGAGGCCACGCGCCGGGGCACCAGGGTGCACTGGGCCGAGAGCCACGCCGACATCAACCGCATCGTCGTCGAGATCGCCCGTGCGGCCAACGTTCGCAAGATCATCAAGTCGAAGTCGATGGTGAGCGAGGAAAGCCACCTGAACGACGCTCTGGAGGCGGAGGGCTTCCAGGTCGTCGAGACGGACCTCGGCGAATACATCGTGCAGCTCGCGCGCGAGACACCCTCGCACATCATCGCTCCCGCGATCCACAAGTCCCGGGACGACGTCGCCGATCTGTTCCAGGAGCATCACCGGACCCCGCGCAAGGACAGTGCGGCCGACCTCACGATGGAAGCGCGCAAGTTCCTGCGCGAGCACTTCCTGTCCGCGGACATGGGCATCTCCGGATCCAACTTCCTGATCGCGGAGACCGGTTCCACGTTCATCGTCACGAACGAGGGCAACGGCCGGATGACGACCACGCTGCCGCGCGTGCACGTGGCGATCACGGGCATCGAGAAGGTCGTGCCCACGCTCGAGGACGTGTCCTGCCTCATGAGGCTGCTCGCGCGCTCGGCGACCGGCCAGACGATCAGCAACTACATCTCGATGAACACCGGGCCGAAGCAGGCGGGTGACTCCGACGGGCCGGAAGAAGCGCACGTGATCATCGTCGATGCCGGCCGTTCGCGCCTGCTGGGTTCGGACATGCAGGAGGCGCTGCGCTGCATCCGGTGTGGTGCCTGCATGAACCACTGCCCCGTCTACCAGAACATCGGCGGCCACGCGTACGGCTGGGTCTATCCCGGGCCGATCGGTTCGGTGCTGACCCCGAACTACATCGGGCTCGAGAACGCGCTGGATCTTCCGAATGCCGCGACGCTCTGCAATCAGTGCGGGGTCGTGTGCCCCGTGAAGATCCCGCTGCCCGAACTCATGCGCCGGCTGCGCGAGAAGCAGGTCGAGCGCGGACTGCGCCCCTGGCAGGAGCGCGTCGGCCTGAAGGCCTGGGCGTGGGCGGCAGAGCGTCCGGCGATCTACGGCTGGCTCACGTGGGTCGCGGCGCGGATCGGCCGCCTGGCGGGTGGTCAGCGCAGACTGATACACCGGCTGCCCGGCAACGGGTGGACCCAGGAGCGCGACATGCCGGCGCCCGAGGGCGCCACGTTCCGCGAGCTGTACGCGAAACGTCAGGCGGGCCGGCGCTGACCGGGCCGCACATCGGACGACGTCGACCATCGATCGAAACCCTGCTCGGAGGCCTTCACTTGGGCGCACGTGAGAACATCCTGAAACGCATCCGCGCCTCCCGAGGCGTCGGGCCGGAACCCACGCAGTCCGAACGCACCGCCGTGGAGGCGCACATACGCGAACATCCGGTCGGCACCCGCCCGGACCTCGACTGGCCGCTGAAGGATCGCTTCCGGGAGCAGTGCGTCCGCATGTCCAGCACCATCGACGAGGTGGCCACCCTCGCCGACGTTCCGCGTGCCGTCGCCGAATACCTGCGCGAAAACGGCCTGCCTGCCCGGGCCGTGGCATGGGCGGAGCTCGCCGCCCTGGACTGGTCGACTTCGGGTGTCGTCGTGGAAGATCGCCCGGCGACCGGTGACGACCTCGTCGGAATCACGAGCGTCCATCTCGCGATCGCCGAGACCGGAACGCTCATGGTGCTGTCCGGTCCGTCGACGCCCGCCGCCACGAGCCTGCTGCCGGAAACGCACATCGCCGTGGTTCCGATGGACCGCATGGTGGTTGCGATGGAGGAGGCCTGGGCGCTCACGCGTGGAACACATCCGGATCTGCCCCGTGCAGTGAATTTCATCTCGGGGCCCTCTCGGACCGCCGACATCGAAGGTCAGCTGCAGCTCGGTGCGCACGGGCCCTTCCGGGTTCACGTGATCGTCGTGGGTTGAGCGGGCGGGCTGACTGCATCACACCCCGTACCGCCAGTACCTTTGATCTGCATCTGATGCCTGCGTGCCGCGGTGGCGTACCATCCCCCGCGTGTCCGGTCATCCATCACCCGATGAACTCGCCCGATTCGCGCGGCATGCCCATGCCGAGCCGGCCGATGACGTCCTGACGAGGTTCGGCACTTCCGCGGACGGTCTTGCAGCCGCCGAGGCCGACGCGAGGCTCGCGCGCCACGGTCCCAACCAGCTGCCTTCGCAGGCGGGCCCGGGCTTCCTGCGGCGCTTCGTGCTCCAGTTCCACAACGTCTTCATCTACGTGCTGCTCGCGTCCGGCGCGCTCGTGCTCGTGCTCGGCCATCTCGTGGATGCGGCGGTCATCTTCGGCGTGACCGTGATCAATGCGGTCATCGGGTTTCTGCAGGAGAGTCGGGCAGAGACCGCGTTGCGCGCGATCCGCGACATGCTGCAGCCCGTCGCGAGCGTCGTGCGCGGCGGGCGGCGGGAGTCCGTGGCGGCCCCTCGCATCGTTCCGGGAGACATCGTCCACCTCGAGGCCGGTGACCGCGTCCCGGCGGATGTCCGGCTCCTGCAGGCCCACGCATTCGCGGTTGACGAGGCGGCCCTGACGGGGGAGTCCGTGCCGGTGGCGAAGGGCGAGGCGGTCGTCGAGTTCGAGCGCCCGGTCGCAGAGCGCGTGAACATGGCCTATGCGGGCACGCTCGTCACGCGCGGCCGCGCGCGCGGAGTCGTCGTGGCGACCGGCGCCCGCACGGAGATCGGGCGCATAAGCGGCCTGATCGCCGGCGTGGAATCGCTGCGCACGCCGCTCACGCGCAAGCTCGAGACATTCGCCCGCCGGCTCACGTTCGCGATTCTCGTGGCCTCGGCCGTCGTGCTCGTCGTCGGCGTGCGCAGGGGGCTCGATCTCGCCTACACGTTCATGGCCGTGGTCGGGCTCGCCGTGGCCGCGATCCCCGAGGGCCTGCCGGCCATCCTCACCATCACGCTCGCGATCGGGGTGCGACGCATGGCTGCACGGCGTGCGATCGTGCGATGGCTGCCGAGCGTCGAGACCCTCGGTTCGGTCACGGTGATCTGCTCGGACAAGACGGGCACGCTCACGCGGAACGAGATGAGCGTCGTGCGCGCGTGGACGGACGGGGCCGGGTTCCTGGTCGAGGGGACGGGTTATGCGCCCGAGGGCGACGTGACGCCGGTCGACGCGATCACGGGGCATCGGGGCGCGGCGGGACTCGGCATGGCAGCGAGGGTGGCGGCGCTCTGCAACGAGTCGCACGTGCGGCTGGTCGACGGACAGTGGCGCGTGGAAGGGGATCCGACTGAGGGCGCGCTGATCGCCTTCGCGCACCGGCTCGGCGTGGACCCCGATCGGGTACGGCGGGAGTGTCCCGCGACGCGCATCGTGCCGTTCGATTCGCGCACGCGTTACATGGCGAGCGTCCACCACCTGCCCGAGGGGCGATTTCTCGTGGCCGTGAAGGGCGCGCCCGAGGTGGTGCTCGCGACGTGCGTGCCCGAGGACCCGGAGGTGTCGCGCCGCACGCGCGAGGCGTGGTCGGAACGTGTGGAGAGTTTCGGTCGCGAAGGGATGCGCGTGCTCGCGCTCGCGTATCGCATCGCGGACACGGATCCGTCCCGCGACGACGAAGGCACGCTCGTCGGCGGCCTCTCGCTCGCCGCACTCGTGGCGATGATCGACCCGCCCCGGGAGGAGGCGATCGCCGCCGTCGCGCGCTGTCATGCGGCTGGAATAGAGGTGAAGATGATCACGGGCGACCACGTCGTGACCGCCCGCGCGATCGCGCGGCAGCTGGGCATCGCCGACGGTGTGGTCGTCTACGGTCCCGATCTCGATGCACAGGACGACGCCGCAACACGGCAGCTCGTCAGGACGGCGGCCGTGTTCGCGCGTGCGAGCCCCGAGAACAAGCTCGCGATCGTGCAGGCGCTGCAGGCCGAGGGTGCGGTCGTCGCGATGACGGGTGACGGCGTCAACGATGCCCCGGCGCTCAAGCGTGCGGACGTGGGTGTCGCCATGGGCGTGAAGGGGACCGAGGCTGCGAAGGAGGCGTCCGCGATCGTGCTCGCGGACGACAACTTCGCGACGATCGCGGCAGCCGTCGAGGAAGGGCGCATCGTCTACGAGAACATCCGCAAGGCGATCCTGTACGTTCTGCCCACGAGCGGTGCGGAGGCCGCGACGCTCGTCGCGGCCATTCTGCTCGGCTTCCCGCTGCCGATCACGGCCGTCCAGGTGCTCTGGATAAACATGGTCACGACGGTGACGCTCTCGCTCGTCATCGCGTTCGACCCCGCGGACCGTGCCGTGATGGACCGCTCGCCCCGGAACCCGGGCGAGCCGCTCATCTCGAGACTGCTCGTCTGGCGCACGATCATGGTCACGCTGTTCGCGGCAGCCGGGATCCTCGTCGTGCACGCCTTCGCGG
Source organism: Betaproteobacteria bacterium (assembly GCA_016125475.1). Classification (GTDB taxonomy): domain Bacteria; phylum Pseudomonadota; class Gammaproteobacteria; order Burkholderiales. The sequence continues at coordinate 752 of WGLR01000030.1, read as the reverse complement.
CCGGCCATCTCGGCAGCGAGGCCGCGGCGCAGTCCGCGGCGGTGAACGCACTCGTGATGGCCGAGATCTTCTATCTCTTCAACATCCGTTCGATCGACGATCACGCGCTCTCGCTCCGGACCTTCACGGGCAATCGGCTCGCAGTGCCGGCCGTCGTGCTGCTGTTGTTCGCGCAGGTCGCGTTCACCTATGCACCGCCCTTCCGGATGCTCTTCGGTACCGCGCCGATCGACGCGCTCACGTGGGGCGCCTGCCTCGCGGTCGGGGCAGGCGTGTTCGTCGTCGTCGAACTGGAGAAGGGTGTGCGCAGGCTGCTGCGCCCGGCCACCACGCCCCCCTGAATCCCTGCGCGCGGCTCGCGACGGAGCCACGGTGGCCATCCCCGGTGACCTGCCAGTAGAATCGCCGCTTCGACCCAACAACGATCCGGATCCCTGATGAAGCCGCGCGTACTCGTGAGTCGGGAAGTTTTCGACGAGACCCTCGCCATGCTCGCGGAGCACTGCGAGGTGGAATCCAACCAGGCCGACGTTCGCCACCCGCCGGACGAACTGGCAGCCCTGCTCGCCGACAAGGACGGTGCGCTCGTGACGACGTCCGACCGGATCGACGGTGCGCTGCTGGATCGCTGTCCGCGCCTGAAGGTCGTGAGCAACATCGGCGTCGGGTACAACAACATCGACGTGAACGCGTGTACCGAACGCGGCATCATGGCGACGAACACGCCCGGTGTGCTCACCGACAGCGTCGCC
>WGLR01000027.1 GCA_016125475.1 Betaproteobacteria bacterium | reverse complement strand
AGCTCTACATCGCCGTGGGCATCTCGGGCGCCATCCAGCATCTCGCGGGCATGAAGGACAGCAAGGTGATCGTCGCGATCAACAAGGACCCGGAGGCGCCGATCACCCAGGTGGCCGACTACTGGCTCGTGGCGGATCTGTTCGAAGCCGTTCCGGAACTTGCGAACGCACTCGGGTGAGTCACCCGTGCGGGTGATCCGGACCGGGATCACGGGGCGGGCGACCGCCCCGGCCGCTTCTCAGTCGTCGAGCCGCGTCGCGTTCGCCCGCGGCTCTTTTTTCGGGAGTCCATGATGTCCACGTATTCTGCTCCGTTGCGCGACATGCAGTTCGTCCTCAAGGAACTCGTCGACCTGGAGGCGATCGGCCGCCTGCCCGGGTGCGAGGAACTCGGCGCGGACCTGGTCGATGCCGTGCTCGAGGAAGCCGGCAAGTTCGCGACAGGCGTGCTCGATCCGCTCAACGTGCCGGGCGACCGGACCGGGGCGAAGTGGTCGGACGGGACGGTCACGAGCGTGCCGGGATTCAGGCAGGCCTACGGCCAGTTCGTCGAAGCCGGGTGGGCGGCGGTCGGTGGGGATCCCGATTTCGGCGGGCAGGGACTGCCGCACGTCCTGTCCCAGCAACTCTCGGAGATGTGGAACTCCGCCTGCATGTCGTTCTGCCTGTGCCCGATGCTGACCAGTGGCGCGATGCTCGCGATCAAGCGTCACGGTTCGGACGAGCAGAAGCAGCGTTTCGTGCCCAAGCTCGTTTCCGGCGAATGGACCGGCACGATGAATCTCACGGAACCGCAGGCCGGGTCCGATCTCAGCGCGGTGCGGACACGCGCCGTGCCGGAAGGGGATCACTACCGGATCAAGGGAACCAAGATCTTCATCACCTGGGGCGAGCACGACATGACGGAGAACATCGTGCACCTCGTGCTCGCGAGAACGCCGGACGCCCCGGAAGGCGTGAAGGGCATCTCGCTGTTCATCGTGCCCAAGTTCCTCGTGAACGAGGACGGCACGCTCGGTGCGCGCAACGACGTGCGCTGCGTATCGATCGAACACAAGCTCGGCATTCACGGCAGTCCGACCGCCGTGATGGCCTACGGCGATGGCGACGGTGCGATCGGCTACCTGGTCGGTGAGGAGAACCGCGGTCTCGAGTACATGTTCACGATGATGAATTTCGCGCGTCTCGAGGTCGGGATCGAAGGCATCGCGATCGCGGAGCGTGCGTATCAGCACGCACTCGACTACGCGAAGCAGCGTGTGCAGGGCCGTGAGCCCGGTGTCCGCTCGGGCGATCGTGTGACGATCATCCACCATCCCGACGTGCGACGGATGCTCATGATGATGAAGTCGCAGGTGGAGGCCATGCGCGCCCTCGCGGGCTGTGCGGCGGAGGCGCTGGACCATGCGCTCGCGAACCCGGATCCCGACACGCGCCGTTTCGGTCAGGCCCTGTTCGACCTGCTCACGCCGGTCGTGAAGGGGTGGAGCACCGAGCAGTCCATCGAGATCGCCTCGACCGGCGTGCAGATCCACGGTGGCATGGGTTTCGTCGAGGAGACCGGCGCAGCGCAGTATCTTCGGGACGCCCGCATCACCTCGATCTACGAAGGGACGACGGGCATCCAGGCAAACGACCTGGTCGGGCGCAAGCTCGCGCTCGAGAAGGGTGCCACCGCGCGGGCGCTCATCGTCCGGATGCGCGCGTTCGATGCCGAACTCGGCCAGTTTCCGGACCACCCGGCCCTCGCTTCGATACGGGCTTCGCTCGCGGACGGCGTGAAGCTCCTCGACGAAGCGACCGCGTGGCTGCTCGAGGCGTACGGTACCGACGTCAAGACGGCGCTCGCAGGTGCGGTTCCCTACCTGAAACTCTGGGGCGTGGTGGCCGGCGGATGGCAGATGGCCCGCGCGGCGCTGATCGCGAAACGTCGCCTGGACGAAGATGCCGGAGACCACGATTTCTATCGTGCGAAGCTCGCGACGGCGAGGTTCTTCGCCGAGCACGTCCTGCCGCGTGCACACGGGTACCGGACGGCGATCGTTGCGGGCGCGACGAGCACCCTGGCACTCGACGAAGCGCACTTCTGACGGCCCATTTTGCCGGCGACCGCGCCGGCGAAATGGGTGCTTCGGGCCATGGCGCGCCGGCACGGCGGTTCCCGTGGCATTGACGCCGTCACGTTGACTTCGCATCGCGCGGTGTCCAGAATCTGAAGGGCCGTTCCGGCCCACGGCACACGTCGCTCGGTACGAAAGTGTCGATGACGTGGCGCGCGGACGAAATTCCAGCGGACGCCCACGGAGATCATCGGGCACGGTGCGCGAGCGATGCTCCGGCCGGTGATGCCTGTCCTGCGTTCCGCCCGTCCGGGCAGGTGAGACCGGTCGCGGTATTCGCGCGTGCGGGGGACGCCGACGGAACCTGGCGGTGAGGCAGTCCGGCCAGGCTCGATGAACGGCACCGGGCAGCTCGCCTGCGGGGTCCGGCGCCGTCTCGTGCACGCATCCGAAGGAGGTTCTATGTCGCTCCTGCTGCTGGGCCTGGCAGGCATGGCCGCAGCGCTCACCCTCGCTGCGACGAACGCCCGCGGCTGGCAGTGGGCCGTATCGTTCGGCGCTCTGCTCGCCGCGTTCCAGATACTGACCGGTTTCGGCGGACCCCCGGTGGTCATCGTCTGGGGCCTCCTGCTGATCGTCTCCTGCCTGCTCCTCGTGGGGCAGTTCCGGCGCATTCTCGTCAGCGAGCCGCTGCTGGGCTGGTTCCGCAGGGTGCTTCCGACCGTATCCCAGACCGAACGCGACGCTCTCGAAGCCGGTTCCGTCTGGTGGGACGGCGAGCTCTTCAGCGGGCAGCCGGACTGGAAGCGCCTCCTGTCGTTCCCGAAACCAGGCCTTACCGCCGAGGAACAGGCCTTCCTCGACGGCCCCGTGGAGGAACTGTGCGGGATGCTCGACGACTGGGAGGTGTCGTACGAGCTGAACGACCTCCCGCCGCAGGCCTGGGAATTCATCAAGACCCGAGGCTTCTTCGGGATGATCATTCCGAAGGCGTACGGCGGACTCGGGTTCTCGGCGCTTGCCCACAGTGAAGTCGTCATGAAGCTCGCGACGCGAAGCGCAACGGCGACCGTGTCCGTGATGGTGCCGAATTCACTCGGCCCGGCGGAGCTTCTGCTGCGCTACGGTACGGACGAACAGAAGCGCCACTATCTCCCCAGGCTCGCCCGGGGGCTCGAGATTCCCTGCTTTGCCCTGACCGGACCCGAGGCGGGATCGGACGCAGGCAGCATTCCCGATCGCGGGGTCGTGTGTCGCGCCACGCACGACGGGCGGGAGGTTCTCGGGATGCGCGTGAGCTGGGAGAAGCGCTACATCACGCTGGGGCCGGTTGCGACGCTCCTGGGGCTTGCCTTTCGGCTCCACGACCCCGACGGCCTCCTGGGGCGGAACAGCGACCTCGGCATCACGCTCGCGCTGATTCCCGCGGACCATCCCGGCGTCGAGATCGGGCGCCGTCACATGCCGCTGAACGGCTCCTTCATGAACGGACCCAACTCGGGGACGGACGTGTTCATCCCCATGGACTGGATCATCGGCGGGCCGGCGCGTGCCGGCCAGGGGTGGCGGATGCTCATGGAATGTCTTGCTGCCGGACGGTCGATCTCGCTGCCGTCTTCCGCGGCGGGCATGATGAAGCTCGCCGCGAGGACGACGGGTGCCTACGCGCGAGTCCGGACGCAGTTCGGGTTGCCGATCGCAAGGTTCGAGGGAGTCGACGAGGCGATTGCACGTATCGGGGCGCACACCTACGCGATCGATTCTGCGCGGACACTGACGGCGGGGGCCGTCGATCTCGGTGAACATCCTTCGGTGATCTCGGCCATCGTGAAGTATCACGCCACCGAGCGGGGGCGGTCCGTCGTGAACGACGCGATGGACGTGCACGGGGGAAAGGGGATCTGCCTCGGTCCGGCCAACTACCTCGGCCGCGCCTATCAGCAGGTGCCGATCGCCATCACCGTGGAAGGCGCGAACATTCTGACCCGCAGCATGATCATCTTCGGCCAGGGCGCGATCCGCTGCCATCCGTACGTCCTCCGGGAGATCGAGGCTACCCGGATGTCCGGCATCGACGCGGCGACGCGTGCATTCGATGATGCGTTCAGGGCGCATGTCACCTTCGTGATGGGCAACTTTGCCCGGGCGTTTCTGCACGGCATCACGCTCGCGCGTTTCGCTCCGGGCGCGGGCTCACCGGAGACGCGTCCGCACTTTCGCGAACTCTCCAGACTGTCGAGCGCGTTCGCGTTTGCCGCCGATATCGCGATGCTGACGCTCGGTGGCTCGCTCAAGCGAAGGGAAAAGCTCTCCGCGCGCCTGGGCGACGTTCTGAGCCAGATGTATCTCGCGAGCGCGGTCCTGAAGCGTTTCGAGGACGACGACTGTCCGGAGGACGACCTTCCGATCGTCGAGTGGTGCGTGCGGGATGCCCTGTTCCGCGCCGAACGCGCACTCGTCGAGACTGCCCGCAACTTTCCGTCGCGGTTGGGCGCGATCCTGATCCGGCTTGCCGCCTTCCCGCTCGGGCCGCGTCTGCGCGAACCGTCCGACCAGCTGGGGACGCGGGTCGCGAAACTGATGGCCATGCCGTCCGCATCGAGGGAGCGCGTCACGCGCGGGATGTATATTCTGCGTGACGAGGCCGACCCGGTGGGCAGGCTGGAACTCGCGCTGGTCCTCGCGCCCCAGGCGGAAGCACTCCTGGCCAAGATCCGGGCGGTCGAAAGGGAAGGAGGGCTCCACGGTGCGTCCGAGCAGGAGCGGCTCGAGAATGCGGTCGGGCAGGGGCTGCTCACGCCGGAGGAACTGCAGGTGCTGGGGCGGTACCGCAGGCTCCAGCGCGCGTGCATCATGGTCGACGATTTTCCGCACGACGTCGGTCGTCACGTCCGGAGCGCGGATGGCGACGACCGGATGGCCGGGCGGGATGAATGGAAGGGCGCCACGGACGGGGATCGGCGAACGGCCTGACGGGTCGAGCATTCTTCAGGGAGGCTGCATTGGAAAGAACGTTGTCCGGGAAGACCGTGTTCATCACGGGCGGCTCGCGCGGAATCGGACGGGCCATCGCGCTGCGCTGCGCGCGGGAGGGGGCCAATGTCGCGATCGCCGCGAAGACCGTGGAACCCCATCCGAAGCTCCCGGGCACCATTCACTCGGTGGCGGGCGAGATCGAGGCGGCCGGCGGGCGTGCGCTGCCGCTCGTCCTGGACGTGCGGGACGAGGCGGCCGTCCAGCAGGCCGTCGAACGTGCCGTCGAAACGTTCGGTGGTATCGACGTGCTCGTGAACAACGCGAGTGCGATCAGCATGTCGGGCACACTCGCGACACCGGTCAGGCGCTACGACCTCATGAACCAGGTCAACGGCCGCGGTACCTTCGTGTGCTCGCGGGCGTGCGTACCGTTCCTGCGCGCGTCGGCCAATCCGCACGTGCTGACCCTCTCTCCACCGCTCAATCTCGATCCGCGCTGGCTCGCGCCGCATCTCGCGTACACCATCTCCAAGTATTCGATGAGTCTCTGCACGGTCGGAATGGCCGAGGAATTCCGCGCCGACGGCATTGCGGTGAATTCGCTCTGGCCGAGAACCACGATCCTCACGTCCGCGGTCGAGACCTTCTTTCCCGAGGCCGTTTCCGGCAGCCGGACTCCGGCCATAATGGCCGACGCCGCACGTGCGATCCTCGTGCGCGACAGCCGCACGTGCAGCGGAAACTTCTTTCTTGACGAGGACGTCCTGCGGGCCGAGGGCGTCGACGACTTCTCCCGTTACGCCGTGAACCCCGGCGAAGAGCTCGTATCCGATCTGTTCCTCGAACGAGCCCCGGAGCACACCCGGGAAGAAAGGCGATGACGGCAGACATGAATGCTGCGGTGGAACTGCCGAAGAACAAGGAGCCGGTGCTGCGGGTGATGCCCATGCCCTCGGACGTGAATTCCACCGGTGACATCTTCGGCGGGTGGATCATGGCGCAGGTCGACATTGCAGGGGGTATCCCCGCATTTCGGGTTGCACGCGGACGTGTGGCCACGGTTGCAGTCAACTCGTTCGTGTTTCGCCAGCCGGTGCTGGTCGGAGACCTCGTGAGCTTCTACGCGGATGTCGTTCGCGTCGGGCGCACGTCCATCACGGTGGCGGTGGAGGTCTTTGCGCAGCGGGACATGCCGCAGCGGGTCGTGAAGGTCACCGAGGCGACGCTGACCTACGTGGCCGTCGACGCGGAGCGGCGACCCCGCCCGGTCAGTCCTGACTGACCGGCCGAGGACGCATCGAATTGCCGATGACCAGTGGTTCGAACCCATTCGAGGACGAAGGAGGCATTCATGAACGCAGTGAATTCGATGCGGGGGCGCATCGTCGCCCGGACCGCAGTCCTGGCCGGATTGATGACGGGAGCCGTTCCCGGTCACGGTGCGGGCTTCGCGCTCAGCGAACAGGGTGCCGCCGGACTCGGTGATGCCTACGCCGGGGCCGCGGCGCTGGGCGAGGACGCGAGCACCGTCTTCTACAATCCCGCAGGCATGAGTCGCCTGAGCCGCGGCGAACTGATCGTCGGCGGAGCCGCGATCGGGCTCAAGGCGGAATTCTCCGGGACAGCGACTCGTCCGGCCGCTCTGGGTGGTGGGACCAACACCGGCGGCACCGGGGGGGACGCGGGAGGCTGGTCGGGTGTTCCGGGCCTGTATCTCGTGAAGCCGATCAACGATCGCATCGTGTTCGGGCTCGGGGTCAGCACGCCGTTCGGCATGCGCACCGAGTACGACGACGGCTGGGTCGGGCGCTTCCAGGGTATCAAGTCCGACCTCAAGACGATCAACGTCAATCCGGCCGTGTCCTACAGGATCAACGATTCGCTCTCGGTGGGTGTCGGCGTCAACTATCAGCGAATCGAGGCCGAACTCACCAACGCGGTCGTCCTGCAGACGGGGATATCGACGTTCGCCGAAGGGCGGACGCGTCTGAAAGCGGACGACGACAGCTGGGGATGGAACGCGGGGGCTCTCTGGGAGATCTCCGATTCCTCGCGCATCGGCGTGAGCTACCGGTCCGGAATCCACCACACGGTGACCGGAGACGTCACGACGACACTCGGCTCGACGTACATCGCGGCTGGCAGCGGGGGTTCCCGGGCAGACATCGAGCTGCCTGCCATCGCGTCGGTGAGTTTCGTCCAGGCCGTTTCGCCGACGGTCGACCTGCTGGCCGACGTCACCTATACGCACTGGAGCAGCGTGCAGCAGCTCACGGTGGTCAACACCGCGAACGGGACCGCGCGGGACATCCTCAACTTCGACTTCGACAACGCGTGGCGCTATTCCGTCGGCGTGAACTACCGGTTGTCGGAGGCATGGATGCTCCGTGCAGGCCTTGCCTACGACCAGACACCCGTCAAGGACGCGCAGCATCGCACGGTGCGGCTGCCAGACGCCGATCGCAAGTGGGTGGCTTTCGGCGTGCGATGGAACATCACCGGCAGCGCCGCGCTGGACGCGGGGTATGCCCATCTCTTCCTGAACGACGTCAACATCAACTTCTCGCGCGGGCAGCTCACGCCCGGAACGACCTCCGTGAGTGCACCGACCGTATCGACCGTCACGGGATCCTACTCGGGGTCGGTCGACATCTTCGCGCTCCAGTACGTCCAGAGGTTCTGACGCCAGAGCGGGCACCGGGCTTCATTCGCGTAAACATATGGTGCAGGTCATGAAACACGAGATCCGCCGGGCAGCCGTGCTCGGAGCGGGCGTCATGGGCGCGCAGATTGCCGCGCACCTCGTCAATGCGGGTGTGCCGACGCTGCTGTTCGAACTGCCCGGAAGGGAAGCAGGGGACGGGAGCGGGCCGGCACGCCGTGCGATCGAAGGGCTCGCGAAACTCGACCCGGCTCCGCTTGCCCTGCCGTCGCTCGCAGAGCACGTCCAGCCCGCGAACTACGACGAGCATCTGGGCCGGCTTTCCGACTGCGACCTCGTGATCGAGGCCATCTCCGAGCGTCTCGACTGGAAGCACCAGCTCTACGAACGCATCGTTCCCCATCTGGCGGCCGACGCGATCCTCGCGAGCAACACGTCCGGCCTGTCGATCGCGGATCTGGCATCGGGACTGCCCGCGGAGCGACAGTCACGCTTCTGCGGGCTGCACTTCTTCAATCCGCCGCGCTACATGCATCTGGTGGAACTGATCCCGGGACCGGCGACGAGCGCACGGCTGATGGACGACCTGGAGTCGTTTCTCGTCACCGGTCTGGGCAAGGGGGTGGTTCGCGCGAAGGACACGCCCAACTTCATCGGCAATCGCATCGGCGTGTTCTCGATTCTCGCGGCATTCCATCACACGCAGGCACTCGGTCTCGGCTTCGACGAGGTCGATGCGCTCACCGGTGTGCGCATCGGGCGGCCGAAGAGCGCGACGTACCGGACGGCAGACGTAGTGGGTCTCGACACGCTCGTTCACGTGATCGGCACGATGGAGCGTGCACTGACCGAGGATCCCTGGCACGCGATGTTCCCGGTTCCCGCCTGGCTCGGGCGGCTCGTGGAGGAAGGGGCGCTCGGACAGAAGTCCGGTCGCGGCATCTACCGGAAAGCCGGGCGCGACATCCAGGTGCTCGATCCGGACTCGATGGACTATCGCCCGGCGGACAGAGTGATCGCCCCCGAGGTCGACGCCATCCTGAAGGATCGCGATGCAGCGCGGCGCCTGTCCGCTCTGCGTGGTTCGGAGCATCCTCAGGCCCGGTTTCTCTGGAACGTCACGAGGGACACGCTGCATTACTGTGCCTGCCACCTCGAATCGATCGCGGACAACGCCCGTGACCTCGATCTGGCGATCCGCTGGGGCTTCGGGTGGCAGGAAGGCCCGTTCGAACTGTGGCAGTCGGTCGGGTGGCAGCAGATGGCCCGGTGGATCGTGGAGGACATCCGGGCGGGTAGCACGCTCGCTTCCGCGCCGCTACCCGACTGGGCTCTGGACACCACGCGGACGGGCGTGCATGGCAACGAAGGCTCGTGGTCGCCACTCGGCCGTCTCCAGCGCCCGCGTTCCGCGTTGCCGGTCTATCGCAGGCAGCCCTTCCCTGACAGGGTCGTCGGCGAGGACAGGACGTTCGGCACCACCGTGTTCGAATCGGACGCCGTGCGTCTCTGGACGACGGGCGACGACATCGGCGTGCTTTCGTTCAAGAGCAAGATGCACGCGATCGGCGAGGACGTTCTCGACGGCGTGGCCGAGGCGGTCGACGAGGCGGAACGCAGCCTCGCCGGGCTCGTGCTCTGGCAGACCGAAGCGCCATTCTCGGTCGGCGCGAACCTCTCGGGTCCGTCCGCGCCAAAGTCCGGCAGACCGCCACCCACCGCTCTCGGCTCGATGGTGAAGCGCCTTCGTCGCGAGGCCGAGTCCGCGATACTGAAGGCTGCACGCCGCCTCAACGTGGCCGACGCACTCATGGCCGGACGCCTGGAGAAGATCGAGTCCGTCGTGAGCCAGTTCCAGGCGACGTCCCAGTTGCTGCGGTATTGCCGGATTCCGACCGTCGCCGCCGTGGACGGCATGGCGCTGGGTGGCGGCTGCGAGTTCGTGATGCACTGCGATCGTGCCGTGGCCACCCTCGAGAGCTACATCGGACTCGTGGAAGTGGGCGTCGGTCTCGTTCCCGCCGGCGGCGGCTGCAAGGAACTCGTGATGAGGACGGCTGCCGACGCGCGTGACGGCGATCTGTTCCCGTTCCTGCGGGGATATTTCCAGGCGGCCGCAACCGCGGAGGTGGGCCGCAGTGCCCATCATGCGCGGCGGCTCGGGTATCTGCGTGCGTCGGACCCGATCGTGATGAATCGCAGCGAACTGCTCCACGTCGCCAAGGCGGAACTGACTGCGCTCGCGGAGCGAGGATATCGGCCTCCGCTTCCCGCCCGATCGATCCGGGTCGCGGGTCGATCGGCGCTCGCAACGCTGAAGGCGCATCTCGTGAATCTCTGCGCGGGCGAGTTCATCAGCGACCACGACTATCAGGTCGCGAGCCGGCTCGCTCACGTGATGTGCGGAGGCATCGTCGAGGAAAACAGCACCGTGGACGAAGCCTGGCTCCTGGCCCTCGAGCGCACGGCATTCATGGAACTGCTCGCGACGGAGAAGACTCAGGCACGCATCGAGCACACGCTCAGGACAGGCAAGCCGCTCAGGAACTGAGGGCGCGGAGGAATTCGTGGAAAAGCAGATTCAGGATGCCTACATCGTTGCCGCCGTGAGAACTCCGGTCGGCAAGGCGCCGCGCGGCATGTTCCGGGCGGTACGCCCCGACGACATGCTCGCGCACGTATTGACCGAGGCTCTCGCGAGGGTCCCGTCCGTCGACAGGGAAGCGATCGACGACGTGGTCGTGGGGTGCGCGATTCCCGAAGCCGAGCAGGGCATGAATGTCGCGCGCATCGGATTGCTGCTTGCCGGGCTGCCCCGGTCCGTGTCCGGCATGACCGTGAACCGTTTCTGTTCTTCCGGCCTGCAGGCGGTCGCGATCGCGGCCGACAGGATCCGGCTCGGGGAGGCAGACGTCATGATCGGTGCGGGCACCGAAAGCATGAGCATGATTCCCATGGGGGGACACAAGATCGCGATGAACGAGGCGATCTTCCGGTCGGACGAGAACATCGGCATCGCCTACGGGATGGGCGTTACCGCCGAGAAGGTCGCTGCGAAGTGGCACGTCGAGCGCGAGGCCCAGGACGCCTTTGCGGTCGAGAGTCATCGTCGCGCAATCGCTGCGACGGAGGCCGGCGAATTCCGGGACGAGATCGCTCCTTACCGGGTCCGGACCATGGTGCCCGACCTCGAGACTGGCGAGGTGCGTACGATCGAACGCCTCGTCTCCGACGACGAAGGACCGAGACCGGGCACGTCGATGGACGTGCTCGCGAAGCTCAGGCCGGTGTTCGCGGCGAAAGGCTCGGTGACGGCGGGTAACAGTTCCCAGACCTCGGATGGGGCCGGGGCAGTCGTGCTGGCCAGCGAGGCGGCGATCAAGCGGTTCGGGCTGACACCGCTCGCGCGCTTCGTCGGCTATGCCGTTGCCGGCGTGCCGCCGGAAATCATGGGCATCGGGCCGATCGAGGCCATTCCCAAGGTTCTTCGCCAGACGGGACGGAGTCTCGCCGACCTCGACTGGATCGAACTCAACGAGGCATTCGCGGCGCAGTCCCTTGCCGTGATTCGCGAACTCGACATCGACCCCTCGCGAGTCAATCCGCAGGGCGGCGCAATCGCGCTCGGTCACCCACTCGGCGCGACGGGTGCGATACGCGTGTCGACGCTCGTGCACGGGATGCGCCGCCGCAGGCAGCATTTAGGCATGGTCACGATGTGCGTCGGAACCGGCATGGGGGCGGCCGGGGTGTTCGAGGTGCTGTAGTCGTCGATCGGGATCGACTCGGGACGCGTGCCACGAACGACGTGGCGTCTCTCGTCCAGGTCGACATGGCACCGGTGACGGGCGGTAGTGAGAAGGCGGCGAACGGACACCGGATCCGTTCTCGCGCGGGCATCGGGCTGCGCCACGGACGAAGGGGGAGCGTGTGAAGTGAGCAGGATCGTCGACGTCGAGGTGTTCCAGGTCGATCTCGCGTCCAAGGTGAAGCGTGGCGATGCGATCCAGGCGTTTCCGAAGCAGGAAACGCCCATGGTGCGGATCCGGACCGACGACGGCGCGGAAGGCGTGGGTTACACCTATACCATCGGCACGGGGGGTTCTTCCGTCGTTGCGCTGATCCGTGACCATCTCGCCCCGCAGCTCGTCGGTCAGGAGTCCGCCATGGTGGAGAGGATCTGGCGGCAACTCTACTTTCACACTCATGCCACCGCGGTGGGCGCGATCACGAGTCTCGCGCTCTGCGCGATCGACACCGCGCTCTGGGATCTGCGCGGAAAGCGGGCCGGATTGCCGCTGCACATTCTGGCGGGTGGCGCGCAGGAACGCGTCCCGGTCTACGACACGGAAGGGGGATGGCTCCACATGTCGACGAAGGAGATCGTCGCGAATGCGGAGCGCATGCGGTCGGCCGGGTTCGGCGGCGTCAAGATCAAGGTCGGGAAGCCGCGCGGCTCGGATGACGTGAAGCGGCTCGCCGCGGTCCGCAAGGCCATCGGTGGCGGGATGGAACTCATGGTGGACGCCAACCAGGGGTTCACGGTTGCCGAGGCGATCCGCCGTGCCCGCCAGTTCGAGGCCCTGGATCTGGCCTGGTTCGAGGAACCCCTTCCGGCAGACGACATTTCGGGCCACGCACTGCTGCGTCAGTCCACCTCGTTGCCCATCGCGGTCGGCGAATCGATCTACTCGATCAGCCATTTCAGGGAATACCTCCAGCATGGTGCGTGCACCATCGTGCAGGTGGATGTCGCCCGCATCGGCGGCATCACGCCGTGGCTCAAGTGCGCCCACCTCGCGGAGAGCTTCAACGTGCCGGTCTGTCCGCATTACCTCATGGAGCTTCACGTCGGGCTCTGCGCAGCCGTTCCGAATGCGCCGTGGGTGGAGCACATCCCGCAGCTGGACGTGATCATGAAGAACGCGATGCGCATCAGGAACGGTTTCGCGTACCCGTTCGAGGCGGCCGGACTCGGCATCGAATGGGACTGGAAGGCGATCGGTAAGCGGCTGGCCGGGCCACCGCACCGTATCGGACGATGAGCCCGGGGTGACCCGAGAGTGGGAGAGGAAGGCAATGTCGAGAATCTGGTGTGTCGTGGTCGGATCCGTACTGTCCTGTCTGGTGAGTGTCACGCAGGCCGCGGATCTCACGAGCCCCGTCGGACTGTGGAAGACGGTCGACGACCATACCCACAAGGCCCGATCGCTCGTGCGGATCGTGGAAGTGGGCGGGGAACTGCAGGGCAGGGTGGAGGAACTGCTGAACCGTCAGCCGGACGACGATCCGGATGGCCTGTGTCGCAAGTGCCCCGGTGAGCGCAAGGATCAGCCGATCGTCGGCATGACGATTCTGTGGGGGCTGAAACGCGATGACGACGAGTACGACGGCGGGGAAATTCTCGATCCGAAGAACGGAAAGACCTATCGGTGCAAGATGCACGTCATCGACGGCGGCCGCAGGCTCGAGGTCCGCGGGTACATCGGAATATCGCTGATCGGCCGCACGCAGACCTGGGTCCGGGTGGAGTGATCCGACCCGGCGCGCAGGGGCGAACTCCCGTCAGGTATCCGACCAGCCGGGCTCGTCGCGATCGAGCAGCCGCTTGAGTGCCTCGAAGTGCAGGACGGACTGCTGGCGTTCGCCTTCGATCTGCCGCGCAGCCTGTTCCACGAGGTTGATCGGGGCCCGCTTGAGTCTGCCGCCGGTGCCCTGGGCCAGCACCTGCACCATGCAGGAACGCTCCAGGTAGTAGAGATCGTCGAACGCATAGGCAACGTTGTCGGCGCAGACGATCACCCCGTGATGTGCGAGGAACAGGACATCCTTGTCCCCGAGCGCGTCGCACATGCGGTCCCCCTCGGCATCGTCCAGCGCGACACCGCCGTATTCGTCGTCGTAGGCGATACGGTCCCAGAAGCGCATGGCGTTCTGGTTCGCTGCACAGTCCAGGCGTCCGCCTTCGAGGATGCACAGGGCCGTCGCGAACGGCATGTGCGTGTGAAGCACGCACTTCTTGTGCTTGCCGAGATGGATGCGGCTGTGAATGAAGAAGGCGGTTGGTTCCACCGCGTGACGACCTTCCAGCACCTTGCCCGCCTCATCGACGACCACGAGGTCGTCCGGCCGTATTTCCGACCAGTGCAGCCCCTGCGGATTGATGAGGAACCGGTCCGGATGTCCCGGGAGCTCGAAGCTGAAATGGTTGCACACGCCTTCGTTCAGCCCCATCCGCGCGGCCGATCGCAGGGCGGCGGTGAGGTCGATGCGTGCCTGTTGCATGCTGTCACGTGAAGACATTGAGGTCGTTCCTGTGGTGGCGGGGTGAGTCCGGTCGTCCGGTGGCGTCGAGTCCGTCCTGTTCTCGAACGGAATCGGGCAACACTACATGTTCGGGTAGTTCGGGCCCCCACCGCCCTCCGGCACGACCCAGCGAATGTTCTGTGTGGGATCCTTGATGTCGCAGGTCTTGCAGTGCACGCAGTTCTGGGCGTTGATCTGGAGCCGGTCGGCACCGCCGTCATCCTTCACGAACTCGTAGACGCCGGCCGGACAGTAGCGTGATTCGGGGCCCGCATATTTGGCGAGGTTCAGGGCGACGGGCACGGATGCATCCTTCAGGGTGAGGTGCACCGGCTGGTTCTCTTCGTGGTTCGTGTTGGAGATGAATACCGACGAGAGCCGGTCGAACGTGAGCTTGCCGTCCGGTTTCGGATACTCGATCGGTGTGCACTCCGATGCGGGCAGAAGGCACTCGTGGTCTGCGTGCGTGTTGTGCAGTGTCCACGGTGCCCTGCCCTTGAACACGACCTGGTCGAGACCGACGAGCACCGTTCCCTTGTAGAGTCCCTTCGCCATTGCGGGCTTGAAGTTGCGGGCACGGTAGAGCTCGTCGTGCAGCCAGCTCCGTGCGAACGCGTCCGGGTAGGCGTCCAGCAGGTCGCCGCTGCGGCCGCTCGCGAGAGCGTCCACCGCGGCCTCGGCCGCCATCATGCCCGTCTTGATCGCCGCGTGGCTGCCCTTGATGCGGGAGGCATTGAGCGTTCCGGCGTCGCAACCGAGCAGCGCGCCACCCGGAAAGACGAGCTTCGGAAGCGACTGCAGTCCCCCGGCGGTGATCGCACGCGCGCCGTAGGCGATCCGCTTGCCACCCTCCAGAAAGCCGCGAATCGCCGCGTGCGTCTTGTACCGCTGAAATTCCTCGTAGGGCGAAAGATAGGGATTACGGTACGCGAGCCCCACCACGAAACCCACGGCTACCTGATTGTTCTCGAGGTGGTACAGAAAGGACCCGCCGTAGGTGTCACTGTCCAGAGGCCAGCCCGCCGTGTGGATCACGAGGCCCGGTTCGTGCTGCTCGGGGCGAATCTCCCAGAGCTCCTTCAGTCCGATGCCGTAGGACTGTGGGTCCCGCCCTTCGTCGAGACGGAAGCGCGCGATGAGCTCCTTGCCGAGATGTCCGCGAGACCCTTCCGCGAAGAACGTGTACTTGCCATGGAGTTCGATGCCGCGCTGAAAGCGCGACGTGGGCTCCCCGTCGCGCCCGATTCCCATGTCGCCCGTCGCGACCCCCTTCACCGAACCGTCTTCGGCATACAGGACTTCGGCAGCCGCGAATCCGGGATAGATCTCCACGCCCAGCGCCTCGGCCTGTTCTCCGAGCCAGCGCACGACGTTGGCGAGGCTCACGATATAGTTGCCGTGGTTGCGGAAGCATTCCGGCAGCATCCATTGCGGCGTGCGCTTCGCTCCAGTCGCCGACAGGAACAGGAATCGGTCCTCCGTCACGGGTGTGTCGAGCGGTGCGCCCGATTCCTTCCAGTCCGGGATGAGCTCGGTCATCGCGCGTGGGTCCATCACGGCGCCGGACAGGATGTGTGCGCCGATCTCCGAACCCTTCTCGAGCACGCATACGGACACGTCGTGACCACGCTCCTGCGCGAGCTGCTTGGCACGAATCGCAGCCCCCAGTCCCGCCGGACCGCCGCCGACGATCACGATGTCGTATTCCATGGACTCGCGCGGATCCAATGCACCGTTCTCCATTCAGTTCTGTTTCCGTGTGGTGGTTGCTAGAATCTCGGGCACCCGACAATATCGGGCAATGATAAACCGAACGGATTTCCGAGTTCTCGAATTCATGTCTTCTTCAGGTCGCCTGCTGCACGCGGAACACATGCGTCTCCGGTGGGGCGAGATGGACGCGATGCGCCATCTGAACAACGTTTCGTACTTCCGTTATTTCGAGCAGGCGCGCATCGCCTGGTTCGATTCGCTCGGCGTCGACTCCCACGCCGGGAGCGAAGCCCCCGTGCTCGGCACGATCTCGTGCCGGTTCGTGACGCCTGCGCTGTACCCGGCGGACGTGGTGATCACGCTGCGGTTCGTGCGCATCGGCAACTCGAGTTTCGGCATATCCCACGAGATGCGCGATGCAGGTGACGCCGCCACGCTCTACGCGGACGGCGAGGCGACACTCGTGTGGATCGACACCGAAACGGGCAAGTCCCGCCCGATCCCCGCACCGCTGCGGACAGCCCTTCAGGGCTGAGCGCGTATGACCTGTCCGGTCGTTCCGGTGCCCTCCGGGCCCAGAAGTCCGAGATAGGTCGGTGCGACATCCGAAGGAGCGCGCAGGGTCGACCGTGCTTCCGCCGGATGCGTGAGCGAGCGTGATTTCGTGGCGATGGGGCCCGGCACCACGGCATTGAACCGGATGCTGGCTGTCGTGCGCCACTCTTCGGCCTGACAGCGCATCGCAGCGTGAAGCGCGGCATTCGGTACGCCGAATGCACTCCAGTAGGCGGCCGGCTCCGCGTAGTGCGATTCGAGTGTGTACACCACGGATGCGTCGGGTGCGCCACGCAGAAGCGGCAGGCACGAACGCGTGAGCCCGACCGCGGCCACGAAGTTCACGCGGAGAAGGGCCTCCCATTCCTCGGCACTCGTGGCGTCGACCTGTTTCAGGGTGCTCGCCTGGAACGCGCAGTGCGCAATGCCGTCGAGACGCCCGAGGTTCTGCGCGAGATCCGCGGCCATTGCATCGTAGTGTCGGGTGCCGGCCCCGGAAAAATCGAGCGGGATCGCCGCGGGCTCGGCGCCGCCGAGAGCGACGATCTCGTCGTAGACCTCGACGAGGCGTTCCTCGTTGCGTCCGTGCAGGACCACGACGGCTCCCAGTGCCGCTGCGCCCAGCGCGACGGCACGACCCAGTCCGCCCGTGGCCCCGGTGACGAGGACGACCCGCTCGCGAAGTGTGTCCAGTGTGCTCACAATGTCTCCAGTATTGCCTCGGCGCTGCGTGTTCCGCTGCGCACGGCCGATTCGAGTGTCGCCGGATATTCCGGCTCCGTATAGTCGCCCGCCAGGAACAGGCGCGGAAGCGGTGTGCGAACGCCGGGGCGTTCGAGGCCGGGCTCGCACGCGAACGTCGCGCGCCTCTCGGTTACGACGTGGCTCGCGACCGGCTGTCGCCGATGGCCGAACGCGCGCTGGCACTGGCGACCAACGCTGCGCGCGAGCTCCGCCCGGTCACGTGCGTGCCACCCGTCCGCGGCGCTGATCACTCCTGCAAGCCATCCCTTCTGTCCGTTCAGCGCGTCGCGATCGAAGAACCACTGCGCGGGCCCTGCCGGATCTCCGATCATCGGTCCGGGCAGACGGATCGGCGGATCGTAGGCGAGGTATACGGTCACGATGGACTCGTGGCGCATTCCCGCGATCCGTTCCGTGATCCTCTGCATGTCCGGAAGACCGTCGAGCAGGAGCGGGGCGCGTGCGGGGTCCGTGGCGCAGATCACGTGAGTGCAGGACAGTCGACCCCGTGAGGTCGTCACGTCGAACCCGCTCGTGGACACGTCGATCGCGCGAACCGTCGTGGTGAGCGCGACCGCGTTTCCGCGATCCCGCACCACGCGCGCCGCAGGCTCGGGGAAGATCGCGGACAGATCGGTCTTCGCGAACACGAGATCGCTGGCTGCCCGCGCTCCGGCGAGGCTGTCCCGCAGGACGTTCAGGAAGATTCGGGCATCCGCCTTCCCCGGCTCGGTATTGAGGGCCGCGACGCACAGTGGGTCCCAGAGCGTTCGACGGACGCCGGCGGGCTGCCGGAAGTCGCGCAGCAGGCGCTCGACGGAGACCGGATCCGGCAGTTGGAAACCGGAAGCGCGCAGAGAAGCCATCATGCGCAAGGCTGCCCACTTGTCCGCGACGCTCAGACCCTTCGCTCCCGCGAGTGCCGCGACGAGGTGAAATGGCGACGGGAGGGCAGGGCACACGATGCGGGCACCGTCGCAGGTCTCGAGACGCAGGCGCCGGCGATCCAGCCCCGGCTGGCCCGCCCCGCATTCGGCGATCGCGCCGAGCGTTTCGCGATAGGCACCGAGCATCAGGTGCTGGCCGTTGTCGAGCGAGACGTTGCCGAAACGTACGCGGCGCGCCCGGCCTCCGAGGACCGGACCGCCTTCGCAGACGGTCACGGGCACGCCGGCCCTGGAGAGGACGGCCGCCGCCTGCATGCCGGCCCATCCCCCGCCGACGATCACGACGGATTCGCCACGCGTTGCACGTGTCACGCGGTGATCCACGTACGCCACGCGATCCACAGTTTTCTGACGGGGGTGAGCGAGACGCGCCGGCTCATGGCGCGGGCACCCTCCCGCGCGACTTCGTCCAGAAGACGGGCATAGATGTTCGCCATTACGAGACCTGCGCGCTGGGCGCGACGATCTTCGGGGGGCAGCGCAGCCAGGGCGTCCGCGTAGAAGGTTCGCGCGCGTTCGACCTGGAATGCGAGCAGTGCCGAGACCTCGGGCGTTTCGCGGCAGAGAACCAGGTCGTCGGTCGTGACGCCGAATCGTTCCAGTTCGTCGAGCGGGAGATAGATGCGGTTTCGCCGGACGTCCTCGCCAACGTCCCGCACGATGTTCGTGAGCTGCAGAGCCAGTCCGAGCGAGCGTGCGTAGCGCAGGGTGGCGTCGTTGGCGAAGCCGAAGATTCGCGCGGACAGCAGACCGACGACGCCGGCGACGCGGTAGCAATAGGCCTCCAGCGTCGGAAAATCCGGGTAGCGGTTGTAGTCCAGATCCATCTGCATCCCGTCGAGGATGTCCGCGAAATACTCTCGCGGCAGTGCGAATTCGCGGACAGGAGCCTGAAGAGCCATGGTCACGGGATGCTGCGGCGTGCCTTCGAACAGCCGCCCGGTTTCGTCGCGCCACCAGGCGAGCTTCTGTCGGGCTACCGCCGGGTCCATGATCGTGTCGACGATGTCGTCGACCTCACGGCAGAAGGCGTACAGTGCCGTGATGGCCCGTCTCCTTGGGGGAGGAAGGAACAGGAAGCTGTAATAGAAGCTGGATCCGCTCTTCGCGGTCTTTTCGGCGCAATACTGGTCAGGCGTCACGTAGATCCGGCTCGCGGTTCAGGAGTAAGCGGGCAGCCATCACGGTCCAGTCCGGTGCCCGAAGCACGGGCCGGTGATGAAATATGTCCCCGTCGACGGCGCGGATTTTCTCGATTATCCGGTCACCGCCAAGCACGATGAGCTTCAGTTCCATTCCCAGCCGGCCTCCGAGCATGCGTGCAAGCGGTGCTCCGCGCCACAGCAGCCTTCGCGTGCGGTCTGTCTGGAAGCGCATGAAACGTCGCCAGGAGGCGTGCGGCTGCCCCGCGGCGATGTCGGCCTCCCGGAGTCCGAAGCGAGTCAGTTCGTCCTCGGGCATGTACACTCGGCCCCGTTCGTGATCGATGGCGATGTCCTGGAGAAAGTTGACGAGCTGAAGTGCCGTGCAGATGGCATCGCTCAGCGCGAGGGCATCGGGTGTCGCGGCGCCGTAGAGGTGCAGCAGCAGGTGGCCGACCGGGTTCGCCGATCGGCGGCAATAATCCTCGACTTCCGCGAATGTCGCATAGCGACACTTGCAGGTATCCTGCCTGAAGGCGCTCAGGAGTGCCCGGAATGGCGCCAGGGGCAACGCGTGTGCCCTGATGTGCCGGGCGAGGTCGCGGTAGATCGCCGATGCCGGTGGGGAGGATCGCTCGATGCGATCCAGTTCCGCTTCGCGGGCGTCCAGCGCGGCGCGGCGAGACTCCGGGGCAACATCTCCCTCGTCGGCAAGGTCGTCGGCTTCCCGGGCAAACCGGTAGATCGCGTGTACCGGGGCGCGCAGGCGCCTGGGGAGCAACAGGGATGCAACGGGAAAGTTCTCGTAGTGGCCGACACCCATCGATGTAGGTTGTCCAGGGAAATTCACTGCCACTTCAGGATGTTGTCTGGGCTTTTGGGGCCGCCGGAATGCGCGGGGCACGCGATTGTACTAGAATGCCCGGAGGGCGAAAGTGGCGGAATTGGTAGACGCACCAGATTTAGGTTCTGGCGCCGAAAGGTGTGGGGGTTCGAGTCCCCCCTTTCGCACCAGGCGGCGGGGTAGCGGGTAGTTCAGCGACGGTGTTCGCCGAGGGGTCGGGCGCGTGTGCGAGTGGATTCCGATCCCTGCAGAACGCCTGGTGTGGATGGATCTCCGAATATTTCAAGCAAAGATAACGAGTGAGTCTGATGCAAGCGAGTCTGGAAACGTTGAGCACGCTCGAACGGCGCCTGAAGGTGGCCGTTCCGGTACAACAGATTGATACCGAGATCGAAAACAGGTTGAAGCGGATCCAGCGGACCGTGAAGTTGCACGGGTTCCGGCCCGGCAAGGTTCCGATGAAGGTCGTGGCACAGCAATACGGGCCGCAGGTTCGGCAGGAGGTCCTGGGGGACACGGTTGAACGGACGTTCGGCGAGGCCGTCAAAGAGAAGAATCTGCGCGTGGCCGGCTACCCGAAGATCGAGACGCAGGCCGCCGCGGAGGATGCCGGTGCCTTCGAATTCACTGCGACGTTCGAGGTCTTCCCCGAGGTGGCAATCGGAGACATCTCCAAGGTCGTGGTGGAGCGTCCGGCCGTCAGCGTGGGCGACACGGAAGTGGACAAGACCATAGACGTGCTCCGGAAACAGCGGACCCAGTACAACAAGGTCGACCGGGCGGCGAAAGACGGTGACGCGGTCGTGATCGACTACGTCGGCACGATGGACGGCGAGGCCTTCGAGGGCGGTTCGGCAAAGGGGCAGGCGGTCGTGCTCGGGGAAGGACGGTTGCTCCCGGACTTCGAGAAACAGCTGAGCGGCATGTCGGCAGGGGAGACGCGCACGTTCGAGCTCGTGTTCCCGGAGGACTATCACGACAAGGGCGTGGCCGGAAAGGCTGCGTCGTTCGACGTCACACTCGTTGCGGTTCAGGAACCGATCGTGCCGGAAGTCGATGCGGAATTCGCAAAGACCCTCGGGATCGAGGACGGGGACATCGGTCGCATGCGCGAGGACGTTCGCGTCAACCTCGAGCGCGAGGTCGATCGGCGTGTACAGGCCCGGGTCAAGGATCAGGCCCTGAAGGCCTTGATGGACAACGCGACTCTCGAGGTGCCCAAGGCGCTCGTGGACATGGAGGTCAACCGTCTGATGGCGGGCACGGCCGAGAGCATGAAGGCGCGGGGCATGTCCGAGCAGCTCGACAACATGCCCAGGGACGTGTTCGAGCCGGAGGCCCGTCGCAGGGTCCTGATCGGTCTGGTTCTTGCTGAGATCGTTCGGGCGGAAGGCATCCGTGCGGAACCCGACCAGGTAAGAAAGGTCGTTGAGGACTATGCTCAGAGCTACGAGCACCCCGAAGAGGTGGTGCGCTGGTACTACCAGTCGCCTGACCGGGTGCGAGAGGTCGAGTCCGTCGTGGTGGAGAACAACGTGGTTGACTGGCTTCTCGGAAAGGTCTCGGTCGTCGAGAAGACGGTCGACTTCGACGAGCTAATGGGGAACGGTAGATGATTTGGGGAAAAGGCAGGCAGGAATGGGATCCCAGCGCGCTGGGCCTCGTTCCCATGGTGATCGAGCAGAGCGGTCGCGGGGAGCGGGCGTACGACATCTATTCACGACTGCTCAAGGAACGCGTGGTGTTCCTCGTGGGCCCCGTCACGGAGGTGACGGCCAACGTGATCGTCGCCCAGCTGCTTTTCCTGGAATCCGAGAATCCCGACAAGGACATCTACTTCTACATCAATTCCCCGGGTGGTTCCGTGTCCGCCGGTTTCGCGATCTATGACACCATGCAGTTCATCCGGCCCGACGTCTCGACACTGTGCATCGGGCAGGCGGCGAGCATGGGTGCGTTCCTCCTCGGTGCCGGTGCCAAGGGCAAGCGGTTCATCCTGCCGAACTCCCGCGTGATGATCCACCAGCCGATGGGGGGATTCCAGGGGCAGGCGACCGATATCGAGATCCATGCCAAGGAGATACTGTATCTCCGCGAACGCCTGAACGAGCTCATGGCGAAGCACACGGGGCAGGACATCAAGACGATCGAGCGCGACACCGATCGGGACAATTTCATGAGCGCGGAAGCGTCGGTCGAGTACGGCCTCGTCGACAAGGTGCTCATGGACAGGGCGGAATCGTGATTTAGATTTGGTTTACGTGGCCGTCAATGAAGTTGGCAACATCCATCCAGAGCGCCAGAGAGAGTGACTGATGTCTGATAAACCTTCCGGTGAGAAACTCCTGTACTGCTCTTTCTGCGGCAAGAGTCAGCACGAAGTTCGCAAACTCATTGCCGGTCCGTCGGTTTTCATCTGTGACGAGTGTATCGAGCTGTGCAACGACATCATCCGGGAGGAAACCCATGGTGACGGCGCCGCGAAGGGCGCCAAGTCCGACCTTCCGGTGCCTCAGGAGATTCGCACGATCCTCGATCAGTACGTGATCGGCCAGGAGCAGGCGAAGAAGATTCTCTCCGTTGCGGTCTACAACCACTACAAGCGGCTGAAGTCGGTCTCCAAGAAGGACGATGTGGAGCTCGCGAAGAGCAACATCCTCCTGATCGGTCCGACCGGGTCCGGCAAGACCCTGCTCGCCCAGACCCTGGCACGGCTGCTCAATGTGCCTTTCGTGATGGCGGACGCAACCACGCTCACGGAGGCGGGGTACGTCGGCGAGGACGTCGAGAACATCATCCAGAAGCTCCTGCAGAAGTGCGACTACGACGTCGAGAAGGCGCAACGCGGGATCGTGTACATCGACGAGATCGACAAGATCTCCAGGAAGTCCGACAACCCGTCCATCACGCGCGACGTTTCCGGTGAAGGTGTGCAGCAGGCGCTGCTCAAGCTCATCGAGGGAACGATCGCATCGGTTCCTCCCCAGGGCGGCAGGAAGCACCCGAACCAGGAATTCGTGCAGGTGGACACGACGAACATCCTGTTCATTTGCGGCGGGGCTTTCGACGGACTGGACAAGGTCATTCGCTCGCGTTCGGAGAAAGGCGGGATCGGTTTCGGTGCAGAGGTGAAGAGCCGCGACAACCGTAAGGACATCGGGACCGTGCTGCGTGAAGTGGAACCCGAAGACCTCATCAAGTACGGACTGATTCCGGAGTTCGTCGGGCGACTGCCCGTGGTGGCCACGCTCGAGGAACTCGACGAGGCGGCCCTGATCCAGATTCTCACGCAACCCAAGAACGCGCTCATCAAGCAGTATCAGCGCATGTTCTCCATGGAGGGTGTGGAACTCGAGATCCGGGAGGACGGTCTGCGCGCGATTGCACGCAAGGCGCTCGCGCGCAAGACGGGTGCTCGCGGCCTGCGTTCCATCATCGAGCACGTGCTGCTCGACACCATGTTCGATCTGCCCTCGATGAAGAACGTGCAAAAGGCGGTCATCGACGAAGGCTCCATAACTGGTGACGTCAAGCCGCTGCTTCTCTACGCTGACCAACCGAAGGTGGCGGGTTCGGCGTCAAAATGACCGTGGTCGAGTCGGCCAGAGCATGCTTGGCTGGTGACGACCTCCATTCGACCGACTGGGGCCGGCGACGGTTGAAATCGCTCGCCGGCACCCCATCTCACATGTGTTTGTTCACGTAAAGGTGACCTCGATGCCCTATGCGTCCGATTCGCAGGCTGCGTCCATCCTGCTGCCCCTACTGCCACTGCGAGATGTTGTGGTGTTTCCGCATATGGTCATCCCTCTGTTCGTCGGGCGCCCGAAGTCGATTCGCGCACTCGAGACTGCCATGGAGTCCGGGAAGAGCATTCTCCTCGTTGCCCAGAAGTCCGCGGCCAAGGACGAGCCCGGGGCCGACGATCTCTACCGGGTGGGCAGCGTCGCGAACATCCTGCAGATGCTGAAGCTTCCGGACGGGACCGTTAAGGTGCTGGTCGAGGGTGTACATCGCGCGGACGTGGTGCGCATCAACGACGAACGAACGCACTATTCGGCGGAGGCCCTTTCCGTTCCGGAAGACCAGCCGGAGGGAGCGGAGGGCAATGAAGTCGAGGCGATGCGTCGCGCGATGATCAGTCAGTTCGACCAGTACGTGAAGCTGAACAAGAAGATTCCTCCCGAGATCCTGACCTCGCTCGCCGGCATCGACGAACCCGGGCGCCTCGCGGACACGATCGCGGCGCATCTCCCGCTCAAGCTCGAACAGAAGCAGGAAGTGCTCGAGATGTTTCCGGTCCGTCGCCGGCTCGAGCACCTGCTGGGCCTGCTCGAAGCCGAACTGGACATCCTGCAGGTCGAGAAGCGCATCCGCGGGCGCGTGAAGCGCCAGATGGAGAAGAGTCAGCGCGAGTACTACCTGAACGAGCAGGTGAAGGCGATTCAGAAGGAACTCGGCGACCTCGATGAAGGCGCAGACTTCGAGGAGATCGAGCGTCGCATCAAGGGCGCGCACATGTCCAAGGACGCCCGTATCAAGGCCGAGGCGGAACTGAAGAAGCTCCGGCTCATGTCCCCGATGTCGGCCGAGGCCACGGTCGTGCGCAATTACATCGACACGCTCGTGTCGCTGCCCTGGAAGAAGAAGAGCAAGATCAGCAAGGACCTGACCATTGCCGAGTCCGTGCTGGAAGAGGATCACCACGGGCTCGAGAAGGTCAAGGAGCGCATTCTCGAATATCTCGCGGTCCAGCAACGTGTCGACAAGGTGAAGGCGCCGATCCTCTGCCTCGTAGGTCCGCCGGGTGTCGGCAAGACTTCCCTCGGACAGTCCATCGCGCGTGCCACGAACCGCAAGTTCGTGAGGATGTCCCTCGGTGGCGTTCGCGACGAAGCCGAGATTCGAGGGCATCGGCGCACGTACATCGGATCCATGCCCGGGAAGATCCTCCAGAACATGACCAAGGTCGGGGTCCGGAATCCTCTGTTCCTGCTCGACGAAGTGGACAAGATGGGCATGGACTTCAGGGGCGATCCTGCGTCGGCCCTGCTCGAGGTGCTGGATCCGGAACAGAACCACACCTTCGTCGATCACTACATCGAAGTGGACTACGACCTGTCCGACGTCATGTTCGTCGCGACGGCGAACACGATGAACATTCCGGCACCGTTGCTGGACCGCATGGAAGTGATCCGTCTATCCGGATACACGGAAGACGAGAAGGTGAACATCGCCGTCCGTTACCTCCTGCCGAAGCAGATGCGCAATCATGGTCTCACGGACGAGGAATTGACCGTTTCCGAAGGGGCGATTCGCGACGTGATCCGTTACTTCACGCGGGAAGCGGGCGTTCGTGCGCTCGAAAGAGAGATCTCGAAGATCTGCCGCAAGGTGGTCAAGGGTCTCCTGCTGAAGAAGCGCGAGAAGAGCATCCATGTGAATTCCCGGAACCTCGACAAGTACCTTGGCGTTCGCCGGTATTCGTTCGGCATGGCCGAGAAGGAGAACCAGATCGGTCAGGTGACGGGACTGGCATGGACGGAGGTCGGCGGCGAGTTGCTGACCATCGAAAGTGCAGTGATGCCGGGCAAGGGCAAGATGGTGACGACCGGCAAGCTCGGTGAGGTCATGCAGGAATCCATCCAGGCTGCCCTCACGGTCGTTCGGAGCAGGTCTGGCCGGCTCGGCATCTCCGAGGACTTCTATCAGAAGAACGACGTGCATATCCACCTGCCGGAGGGCGCGACACCCAAGGACGGGCCGAGTGCCGGAATCGCGATCTGCACGGCGATGGTGTCACTGCTCACGGGCATTCCTGTGCGGGCGGATGTGGCCATGACAGGAGAGATCACCTTGCGGGGAGAAGTGCTGCAGATCGGTGGTCTAAAGGAGAAACTGCTGGCTGCGCATCGAGGGGGCATCAAGTGCGTCCTCATTCCGGAGGAAAACGCAAAGGACCTCGCGGAAATCCCGGACAACATCAAGAATCGTCTCGACATACATCCCGTGAAATGGATCGACCAGGTTCTGGAGATTGCGCTGGAGCACATGCCTGAGCCGAGGGATGTCGAGAATCCGGGCGTCGCAATGTCCCCGGTGGAATCCAAAGGTCAGGTCACTGCAGTGAAGCACTGATCGGTCTCGTGACCGGCGCGCCGGGGCGGTTCGAACCGGGCCCCCGGCGAGTCCGGACGTCGTGAAACGCGCGGGACAGTACGATCTTCGTCCCCCTGGACGCCGCGCCGCGGATTTCCTTGACATGCCGTTTTTGCGCTTGCTATAAGGCAAAAACGGCAGCTGCACGAAGGAAAGAGGAGACTGCCGTCCTACAGGCGAGGCATCGGGGGCTTGGCCGGGTCACTCTCCGGCCTCGACTCAGGATGAACGGCGAGAAAAGGGGACGAGCGTGAACAAATCCGAGATGATCGAGGCAATCGCGAAGTCGGCGGACATATCGAAGGCGGCCGCCGGCCGCGCGCTGGATGCGACGGTGACTTGTGTCCGGAGTGCCCTGAAGAAGGGGGGCACCGTGACGCTGGTGGGATTCGGAACCTTCTACGTGAGTCGTCGGGCAGCCCGGAGCGGGCGCAATCCGCGCACGGGCGCATCGATAAAGATCAAGTCGGCAAAAGTTCCGAAGTTTCGTGCTGGCAAGGCGCTTCGGGATGCAGTAAACTAGTCTGGCTTTGCGGTTGTGGTCGCGACTTCAACGCATCACCGGCAGGGTGCTTAGCTCAGCTGGTAGAGCGTCGCCCTTACAAGGCGAATGTCGGGAGTTCGAGCCTCTCAGCACCCACCAGTGGTATTCGGCAAACCAAAGCCTCATTTCGCAGCCGTAAAGAGGCGCCAGTGAGGCGGTCGGTAGCCGAGCAAGAGCGCCAAAGCAGCATGTACGAAATAGTGCTATAGGTTAGGCAATAGATTCTGGAGTGGTAGTTCAGTTGGTTAGAATACCGGCCTGTCACGCCGGGGGTCGCGGGTTCGAGTCCCGTCCACTCCGCCAATGAGAGCAAAGGCGAACTTCGGTTCGCCTTTTTCGTTTAGACCGGGCAGGGATGCACACTGCCCATGGCTGGCGAAGGAATGCCGGCCACAAAACTTTGCGTCCGAAAACCATGTTTGACTGGGTCGACAAGCACAAGCGCTGGATTCAACTGGGCCTTCTCGTACTGATCGTTCCGTCGTTCGCGTTCTTCGGCATCAACTACTACTTCAACGAATATGGCGATGCCGGGGTCGTGGCGAAGGTTGCCGGGACCAAGATCTCGACGCAGGACTTCGAACGTGCCCTTCAGGAGCGTCAGCAACAGCTGCGCCAGATGATGAAGGACAAGGCCGACCCCGCATTGCTGAACAGCAACGAAGTGCGGAATTCGGTCATCAACGCGCTTGTGGAGAAGCGGGCGCTTCTCGCTCACGCACTGCACTCCGGCATTGCAGTTCCCGATGCCGAGGTGCAGAAGATCGTGAGCGGGATTCCGTATTTCCAGGACCAGGCGACAGGCAAGTTTTCGCTTTCCCGCTACAACGAGATCCTGAAGAGCCAGGGCATGACGCCCGTGATGTTCGAGGAGCGACTCCGGCAGGACCTCAGGGTTGCCCAGTCTCGGGATTCCGTCGTCGAGTCGGCCTTCGTTTCGGATGCAGTCGTGAAGCGTCTTGGAGCAATTCGCGGTCAGCGGCGCGTGGTGAGCGAATGGAAGCTGTCACCTGCTAAGGAGATGGGGCAGGTCAAGGTGACGGACGAGGAAGTAAAGAAGGAATACGACACCCATCCCGAGAACTTCCGCATTCCGCAGCGAGTCCGCGTGAACTACATCGTGCTGTCACCCGACTCCGTCGCCAAGGACGTCAAGGTGACCGACCAGGAGATCAAGGCGTACTACGACGCGCACATCTCCCAGTACGAAACGAAGGAAGAGCGGCGTGCCAGTCATATCCTGATCACCGTTCCGAAAGATGCGACGCCCGAGCAGAAGGCGAAGGCGAAAGCGAAGGCGGAGACGATTCTCGCAGAGGTGAAGAAGGCGCCATCCACATTCGCGGACGTGGCCCGCAAGGAATCGGACGATCCGGGATCGGCAAAGTCCGGCGGAGACCTCGGCTTCTTTCCCGAAGGCCAGATGGTGAAGCAGTTCGACGAGGCCGTGTTCTCGATGAAACCCGGGCAGATCGAGGGGCCGATCGAGACTCAGTACGGTTTCCACATCATTCGCCTCGATGCCATCAAGCCCGTGGAGAAGACGCCTCTCGCCCAGGTGAGATCCCAGATCGAGGAAGAACTTCGCAAGCCCAAGGTGACCAAGGCCATCGCAGAGAAGGCGGAGCAATTCCAGGAACTCGTCTATTCGCAGTCGGACAGTCTCAAACCTGCGGCCGACGCGCTGAATCTTCCGATCCAGACCAGCGACTGGATCACGCCGAATTCCAAGGGCAATCCGCT
This sequence comes from Betaproteobacteria bacterium, assembly GCA_016125475.1. Lineage (GTDB taxonomy): Bacteria > Pseudomonadota > Gammaproteobacteria > Burkholderiales. Next base: position 43,888 of record WGLR01000027.1, on the reverse strand, counting down.
GCTGTCGAAACCGGAACTGCTCGGCAAGATCTTCTCGGACGACGCGATCAAGGACAAGCGCAACACGGAAGCCGTCGAGGTGGAACCGAATACGCTCGTTGCGGCGCACGTGATCGATTATCGCGCGGCGAGTCTGCTGCCGTTCGATGACGTGAAGTCGGACATCCGGGAACACCTCAAGGTCCAGAAGGCCGTCAAGATCGCTGCGGAAGAAGGGCGTGCAACGCTGGAACGGCTCCGAAAGTCGGGTGACGATACGGCGTTGACCTGGTCGGCGCCCACACAGGTCTCTCTCGAGAATCCGGGCGATGTCCCGCCAGAGGCGGCGCGTGATGTCTTCTCGGCCGATACGTCCAAGCTGCCGGCATACGTTGGTGCCGATTCGCAGAGCGGCAACTACGTGATCTACCGCATTTCGCAAGTCATAGATGCTCCGCCTCTTACCAAGGCCGAAGCTGATGAACTCGAGAAGCAGATCGCGAACATCGCGGCCCAGCAGGAACTCGACGCTTACGTTCAGGCGGTGAAAGCCGGTGCTGGCGTTTCCATCGACACCGCAAAGGTGGACAAGCGATCGGAGCCGTGAGCGCGCCACTCGGCGCACCTTCGGTCGATTCCCGTTTTCACGAGTAAGGGCGGTAATGCCATGCGCCGTCCTTGCAGGCTCTTCTTTGGACTTGCGTCGTCGAAATGGCGGCCGGTGACGGCCGGTCCGCTTCAGCGAGCCTGAGCCATTGACCTGATGTGCGCGCCGACGTCACGACGACAGGGGATCCGGCACGAGACGGTTCCGCGTTTCCTTCGCGTCCCGCATCCAGTCTGATTTCCTACTCGAGCCCAACGGACGCAGTGGTGCTGAAACCGGCATCCACGAAAAGCACTTCCGCCGTGATGCCACTGGCAAGCGGACCGAGCAGAAAAGCGGCCGCATTGCCGACCTCGTCGATCGTCACGTTTCGGCGCAACGGTGCGACCTTCTCGTTCTGGCCGAGGATCTTTCCGAACCCGCCGATTCCCGCCGCCGCGAGCGTCTTGATCGGGCCTGCCGAAATGGCGTTCACACGGATGCCTTCGGGACCGAGGCTCTGTGCCATGTAACGCACGTTTGCCTCGAGGCTGGCTTTCGCGAGCCCCATGACGTTGTAGTTGGGCAGCGAGCGCTCTGCGCCCAGATAACTCAATGTGACGAGCGCCGCATCACGGCCCTGCATCATCGGGCGGGCGGCCTTGGCCATCGCGGCGAAGCTGAACGAACTGATGTCGTGCGAGATGCGGAATGCATCACGAGTAAGGCTGTCGAGGAAGTCGCCGGTCAGAGCCTCTCGCGGGGCGAAGGCGATCGAATGGACGAGTCCGTCGAGACCATCCCAGCTTGTGCCCAGCGACGCGAACACGGCAGCGATCTCGTCGTCCCGCGTCACGTCGCACGGGTAGACCAGCTCCGATCCGAACTCGCCGGCAAGGTCGCGCACCCGCTGCTCGACCCTCTCGCCCTGATAGGTGAATGCGAGCGTCGCGCCTTCGCGGAAACAGGCCTTTGCAATACCGTACGCAATCGAGCGATTGCTGAGCATTCCGGTGATCAGAATGCGTCGATCCTGCAAGAAACCCATTATCGAACCCTCCTTTGTCAGTATGCTTATTATATCGGCGCGACGGTTCTCGATGCCGTCCGCGCACTGATCCGGGATCGCGGGAACGAGTTGAAATGCGTGCAGTACGCCTGATGATCGTATGTGCCCTGCTCGGCATCCTCGCCGCGTGCGACGCGCCGTGGAACGATCCGTATCCCAAGTCGGACGAGTCCGCGAACGTCCTGTACGGGGCGTTCAACGAACGCCCCAAGCATCTCGATCCGGTTCAGTCATACAGTTCGAACGAGGTCGTATTCACGGCCCAGATCTACACCCCGCCACTCCAGTACCACTATCTTCTGCGCCCGTACCGACTCATGCCGTTCGCAGCGGAGGCGATGCCGACCGTCACCTTTCTCGGAAGCGACGGACGCACGCTGCCGCGCGATGTCGATCCCCAGCGGATCGCATTCACCGTTTACGAGGTTCACATCCGGCGAGGCATGCGCTATCAGCCGCATCCGGCGTTCGCCGTCGACGCGCAGGGGCATTCCGCATACAGCCAGCTCACGTCTCGACAACTGGAAGATATCCACGACCTGCGAGATTTCGCGAAGACAGGGTTCCGTGAAGTGACGGCCGACGACTTCGTGTACGAAATCAAACGGCTTGCCAGTCCGCGCCTGCATTCGCCGATTCTCGGTCTGATGGGCCAGTACATCGTCGGTCTCGATGCCCTTGCGAAGACGCTGCGCACGGAGAACGAGCGACTGGCCAGGTCCGGTGACGCCGGACAATGGCTCGACCTTCGACGGTTTCCGCTCGAGGGGGTCGAGGTCGTCGATCGCTACACGTACCGGATACGTCTGAAAGGGCGGTATCCGCAATTCGCGTACTGGCTGGCAATGCCCTTCTTTGCCCCGGTTCCGGCGGAAGTCGACCGCTTCTATTCCCAGCCCGGCCTGATCGCTCGGAACATCACGCTGGACTGGTATCCCGTCGGTGCGGGGCCATACATGATGACCCGGAACGACCCGAACCGGGAGATCGTCCTGGAGAGGAATCCCAATTATTTCGGCGAGCCGTACCCGCGGAGGGGGGAGCCCGCGGACGAAGCCGAAGGCCTCCTCGCGGACGCGGGGAAGCGAATGCCGTTCATCGACCGGGCGGTGTATTCGCTCGAGAAGGAGAGCATTCCGTACTGGAACAAGTTCCTGCAGGGATATTACGACGCGTCCGGCATCTCCTCGGACGCTTTCGATCAGGCGGTTCAACTCTCGGCGACCGGCGATGCTGCCCTGACCGACGAGATGCGACGAAGGGGGATCGTCCTGAAGACGGCAGTGCTTCCGTCGACGTACTACATGGGCTTCAACATGCTGGACGGCGTCGTTGGCGGCACGTCCGAACGAGCGCGAAAGCTTCGCCAGGCGATCTCGATCGCGGTCGACTACGAGGAGTACATAGCGATCTTCGCGAACGGGCGAGGCATTGCCGCCCAAGGGCCTCTGCCACCGGGCATATTCGGCTATCGCGGTGGTCAGGCTGGAATGAACCCTTACGTTTACGACTGGGTGGACGGGAGACCGCGCAGGAAACCGCTGAGCGAGGCACGGCAGCTCATGGCGGAGGCGGGATACGCCGACGGGGTCGACCACACCACGGGTCAGTCACTCGTACTCTATCTCGATGCCACGGCGAGGGGGCCCGACGACAAGGCCCGGCTCGACTGGTTGCGCAAGCAGTTCGCCAAGCTGCACGTCAATCTCGTCGTTCGCGCAACCGACTACAATCGTTTCCAGGAGAAAATTCGCAAGGGCAATGCCCAGATCTTCTACTGGGGATGGAATGCCGACTATCCGGATCCGGAGAACTTCCTCTTCCTGCTGTTCGGCCCCCAGAGCAAGGTGACCTCACAGGGCGAGAACGCATCGAACTACTCCAATCCGGAGTTCGATCACCTGTTCGAGGAGATGAAGGACATGGACGATGGGCCCGTGCGCCAGCGGCTCATCGACCGGATGATCCGCATCGCGCAGCACGATGCGCCCTGGATCTGGGGCATGCATCCGAAGGACTATGTTCTGAGCCACGGATGGCTCCACAACCGCAAGCCGAACCAGATCGCGAACAACGTCCTCAAGTACCAGAGGCTCGACGCCACGCGACGTGCGGACCTGCGGCTGCACTGGAACAGGCCCGTGGTCTGGCCCCTGGGGCTCGGTCTGCTGGCCGTGCTGCTGGGCCTGATTCCGGCGATCGTCATGCATCGCAGGCGTGAGCACCTGGACGCGCGGGACACCGTTGCCGGGGCCGCCGAAGGTGGTCCGCGATGATCGCCTACCTGGTTCGTCGGGCGCTGTATGCGATTCCGATACTGATCGGCGTCAATGCATTGACCTTCGCGCTGTTCTTCGTCGTCAACACGCCCGACGACATGGCGCGCATGCAACTCGGGGTGAAGCGCGTCACACCAGAGGCCATCGAACAGTGGAAGCACGAACACGGCTACGACGTCCCGCTGTTGTTCAACGCACAGGAATCCGGTTTTGGACACTTCACCTCGACGGTGTTCTTCCGTCATTCGCTGAAGCTGTTCACCTTCGATTTCGGGCGCGCGGAATCCGATGGCCGGGACATCGGCAGCGAGATCAGGCGACGCATGTGGCCGAGCCTCTCGATTGCACTGCCGGTATTCGTGATCGGTCTTGCCGCATACGTTTCGTTCGCCCTGATTCTGGTCTTCTTTCGTGGCACGTACGTTGACGACGGAGGGGTGATCCTCTGCGTCGCCGCCATGTCCATTTCCGCGATGTTCTACATCATCGCGGGCCAGTACGTGGTGGGCAAGCTCTGGCACCTGACGCCCATTTCCGGCTTCGGTGATGGTCTGGATGCCTGGCGATTCATAATCCTGCCCATCGCCGTGGCCCTAGTCTCCTCGTTCGGGGAGGATACGAGACTCTACCGGACCTTCTTCCTCGAGGAGACGGGCAAGGACTACGTTCGCACCGCCCGTGCCAAGGGTTTGCCGGAGCACCGCGTCATGTTCGGTCACGTGCTGCGCAACGCGCTCATTCCGATCCTGACAGGGGCAGTCGTCGTCGTGCCGAGACTGTTCCTGGGCAGTCTGGTGCTCGAGTCGTTCTTTGGCATTCCCGGTCTCGGCAGTTTCACGATCGACGCGATCGGTGCCCAGGATTTCGCGGTCGTGCGGACGATGGTGTTTCTTGGATCTCTGCTCTACATCGTCGGGCTCACCCTGACCGATCTCTCCTACACGGTCGTCGATCCGCGAGTGCGTTTTTCATGATCCTGCCAGTCCGCCCCGTGATCTTCACGACCGACGCGCTTGTGTATGCAATGGTGCTCACGACGGCGATATTTGCGTGGTGGGCGCGGCGTGACGAGAACCTGAGTTCGGCGTGGCGTCGCGTCGTGCGATCCCGCCGGGGCGTGATTGCCGGCACGTTTCTCGGGCTCTTCGTGACGGTCGGCTTGCTGGATTCCATACACTTCCGGACCGTCGTCGAGTCGGGGCGAACGAGCGAAACGACCCGATACAGTGCCGATGTCGTTTCGTTGCTCGACACGATCGTCACGCCCCTTCGCACACACGTGGAGAAGTCGTTCTCTGCTCCCCTGGCCGCCTACGGTTATACGAAGGAGCGAATCGAGCGTCCGGACGGTTCGGTCACGCGGGGTTACCCCCGGCTGGCTTTCGGCGGCGCACATCTGGCGGACCCCGGCACGCAACGGTGGCCCGATATCCTGCGGCGTGCCCTGAAGGGTGAGGTCATGGCCGCGTGCGTCTGGATCCTGCTCGTGTCGGTCGCGACCCTCACTGTCGCCCGGGGCAGCAGGCAATCATTCGCCGTATCGTCCCGACTGCTCTGGTCGAGCACCGCGACTCGACCGTGGCGGTCGGTGCTGGTGGCCATTGCATGTTTCCTGGTCGTGGCGGGTCCGATGGCGGTTCTCAGCGTCGCCTATCATGTGTTCGGCACCAACAAGGTGGGCCAGGATGTCCTCTACCTCGTCCTCAAGAGCATACGCACGGGGCTGGTCATCGGTACCGTGACGACGCTCGTGATGCTGCCGTTCGCAATCGCGCTGGGGGTGGCTGCCGGATACTTCGGAGGATGGGTCGACGATGTCATCCAGTACCTCTACACGACCCTGAACTCGATTCCCGGCGTGCTCCTGATCGCAGCTGCGGTGCTGATGATGCAGGTCTACATGGACAAACACGCCGAGCAGTTCGATACGCTGGCCCTCCGGGCGGACTTCAGGCTGCTGTTCCTGTGCATCATCCTCGGCGTCACGAGCTGGACGGGCCTGTGCCGTCTGCTGCGGGGGGAGGCGCTCAAGTTGCGGGAGATGGAGTTCGTGCAGGCCGCGCGCGCCCTGGGCGTGCGACCCTGGCGCATCATCCTGCGCCACGTCGTTCCGAATGTCATGCACATCGTGATCATCACGACCGTCCTCGGATTCAGCGGCCTCGTCCTGGCCGAGGCGGTGCTGTCGTATGTCGGTGTCGGAGTCGATCCATCCATGAACAGCTTCGGCACGATGATCAACGCGTCCCGGCTCGAGATGGCACGCGATCCCGTCGTGTGGTGGCCACTGTCCGCGGCGTTCGTGTTCATGCTCGCTCTCGTTCTCTCCGCCAACGTTCTCGCGGATGTTGTGAGAGATGCCCTCGATCCGAAGCGGGCCGAGCGACCGTCGGGGGGCCAGGGCGACGAGACAGGAGCGCGGGCGTGAGCAACGACGTCGTGATGTCCGTGAACAACCTGACGACCTGGGTGACTTCGGGGGGAGGGCAGGTACCGGTCGTGAGGGACGTTTCGTTCCAGATACGTCGGGGGGAGACATTCGCTCTCGTCGGGGAGTCCGGTAGCGGCAAGTCGATGACGGCGCTCTCGATCATGCGGCTGCTGCCGGACGGCGTGAGCGTCGGTTCGGGGCACGTCGTGGTGGGCGGTACCAACATCACGGCGCTGCCCGAGCGTGACATGCGCGACATTCGCGGTCGTGTCGTGTCGATGATCTTCCAGGAGCCCGCGACGAGTCTGAATCCCGTCATGACCGTCGGGCACCAGGTGCGCGAGGTCCTTTGGAAGCACATGCGGGTGAGGGGGAAGGAAGCCGACGATCGGGTGTCCTCGCTGTTCGAGTCGGTGGGGATCCCAGATCCGCGTCGCCGCCTGAAGGAATACCCTTTCCAGCTTTCCGGTGGCCTCAAGCAGCGAGTGATGATCGCGATGGCGCTCGCATGCGAACCCGCATTGCTGGTTGCGGACGAGCCGACCACGGCGCTCGACGTCACCATTCAGGCGCAAGTGCTGGACGTCCTGCGCGAGACGCAGGCGCGCACGGGAATGTCGATGCTGCTCATCACGCACGATCTCGCGGTCGTGTCGCAGATCGCGAGCAGGGTGGGTGTGATGTACGCGGGGCGGCTGGTGGAACTGGCTCAGGCCTCCGACCTGCGGTCGACAGTGGCGCATCCCTACACGAGACGCCTTTTCGAGGCGTTACCGACGCCGTCTGCCCGCGGGAAGCGACTCGCGAACATTGCGGGATCGGCGCCGGTCCTCGCGGATGCGTCCGTCGGCTGTGCGTTCGCGCCGCGATGTGGTTTCGTCCGGGAACGGTGCCGGACGGTCACGCCGGCGCAGACCACCGTTGCCGTCGATCACGTCGTCCGGTGTCACCGCAGCCTGGAACTGCGCGCGAGCGGGTGGCGCGAAGAGGCGCCGCGTCCGTTGCACGCCACGGGTGTCACGCCACGGGAGCACGCCGAGTCCGGCGCGAGGCTGCTCAGTATCGAAGGGCTGGCGGTGCACTTTCCGATCCGGCGGGGAGTCCTCCAGCGTGTCGTCGCCCATGCGCGAGCGGTCGATGGGGTGGATCTCGCACTGGGGCGCGGGCGAACCGTCGCGCTCGTGGGGGAATCGGGCTGTGGCAAGACCACCGTCGCCAAAGGCATCATGCGACTCATCGAGCCCGACGATGGCAGGATCTCCTTCGACGGCAGGGACGTTCGCAAGGTCCCGGAACGCCATCTGGGGTGGTACCGCAGATCGGTACAGATGGTGTTCCAGGACCCGTTTGCATCACTGAATCCTCGCATGCAGGTCGCGCAGATTCTCGAGGAAGGCGTCCGCGCGCTCTATCGGGCCGACGAGTTGCGGTCCCGTCTCGGAAACGTGGACCGGCTTCTGGCGGACGTCGGACTCGATCCCGACGCCAGGTGGCGTTATCCGCACGAATTCTCGGGCGGGCAGCGACAGCGCATCGCGATTGCGCGCGCACTCGCGGTCGACCCGGAACTGATCGTCTGCGACGAGCCGACCTCCGCCCTGGACGTGTCCGTCCAGGCCCAGATCCTCAATCTCCTCAGGGATCTCCAGGCCGAACGCGCACTGAGTTATCTGTTCATCACGCACAACATCGCAGTCGTGCAGTATCTGGCCGACGAAGTGCTCGTGATGTACCTGGGCCGCATCGTCGAGCGCGGGACGACGTCGGAAGTGCTCGACACACCAGCGCACCCTTACACGAAGGCGCTGCTCGCTTCCGTGCCGCGGATCGAGGGCCGTCCGCCGGTGGTCCAGCGGGTGAAGGGGGACCTGCCGTCGCTCGTGCATCCACCAACGGGGTGCCACTTCCATCCGCGATGCCCGCTCGCGCGCAGCCGCTGCCGCGTCGAATATCCTGCACCTGTATCGCTGTCGAAGACACATGTCGTCCACTGCGTTGCCGTGGACAGCACGATGCAGGCGCGCGATTCCTGAGCGCTCGCGCGGATCGGGCGAAGGGGCAGAGGCCTCCGGGAGCAGCCGGGGGCGCCGCTACGTCAGCGTTTTCCGATCAGGTGGTCGGCGTGACTCTCGACGGAGACGCTGCCCGACGAATGGTGCCGCCTTGCGCGGTGATGCCGTGTGGAACGGTGCCGGCGGGCGGTGCGCCGGGAGTGATGCCGGCGGGATTTCGAGTGTGAGCGTGGGTAGGTGTGAAGCCGCAAGCGCTGTCCTGCACGGATCAGATGCCCTTTCAGATTGTTCCAGGCGGAAAGCTGTGACACCGAGACGCCGTAACGATGCGCGATGCCCGAAAGCGTCTCGCCCCGCCGGACCCGGTGGTAACGGTATTCTCCAACCACCACGGGCGGCTTGAAGGTCTGGACGTCGATGCGAGCCGTGCGTTTCGGGTCGACGCTCGTCCCGGCCTTCTTCGGTACCAGCAGCGTCGATCCCGGTTTGAGGCGTCCGTTTCGCTTGATGCCGTTCACCTGCTTCAACAGCGCAACCGTGGTCGAGAATCGACGCGCGATCGTCGACAGCTTCTCGGCCCGGTGCACCTTGTACGCCTGCCAGGAAACCAGCGGTCGGTCGTTCGTCTTCAGGTTCTCCGCAAAGACTTCCGCCTTGTCTGCGGGCAACAGCAGCGTCTGCCCGTCCGTCGGGGTGATCACGGGACGATTGAAAGCCGGATTGAGCGACTTCAGTTCCTCGACGGGGACTTCCGCGAGCTGCGCGACGCGCTTGAAATCGATGTTCCCCGGTGCGGCTACGCGGATGAAATACGGTTCGTTCGGCACGTCGTCCAGGGACATGCCGAACTTCTCGGGGTCGGCGACGATGTTCTTGACGGCGAGCAGCTTCGGAACGTAGCTGCGTGTCTCGGCGGGCATTCTGAGGCTGCTGTAGTCCGTCGGACGGCCTCTGCGACGATTGCGCTCGATGGCTCTCGTCACCGCTCCCTCGCCCCAGTTGTAGGCAGCCAGTGCAAGTTCCCAGTCTCCGAACTGGTCATGAAGCTTCTGCAGATAGTCCAGGGCTGCCCGCGTTGCCGCGAGGACGTCACGGCGACCGTCGTACCACCAGTTCTGTTCGAGCCCGTAGATCCTGCCGGTCGCCGGGATGAACTGCCACATGCCCGACGCATGCGCCTTCGAATAGGCCGTCGGGTTGTAGGCGCTTTCGATCATGGGCAGCAGCGCGATTTCCGTCGGCATGTGGCGCTTTTCCACTTCCTCCACGATGAAATGGAGATAGCGCTTGCCGCGGTCGACGATGCGTTCGAGATAGTCGGGCCTGTCCGCGTACCAGTCTTCGTAACGCCGCACGAGAGGTGTATCGAGCTCCGGAAGCTTGAACCCGGCGCGCACCCTGTCCCAGAGACTCTTGTAGACGGAGCCGCCGTAGCCGGCGCGGGCGAGCAGCCTTGCAGCGGCGGTACTGCCCGGCCCCTCGTAGTCTCCGATCGACAACCCGATTCCGCCGTCGTCGAGTGCGGACGGCAGCGCTGCGGGGATGGGAATCTGCACGGAATCGCTGCTTGCGGAGCCTGCCCACCATTCGTCGGGCGTGGCCGTCGAAGCGGCTTCCGTGTCTCCCGACGCGGGGCCGTTCGACTGCGAGGACGTCATGTCCGGCCGCGCGGAACCGGGTGTGCCGTCGTAGGTCACCGCAGGGCCGGAACGGGTCTGACCCGACACGTCGGCGCCACCGCTGGACACGTTCGTGGGGCTGATTCCGCTGGCGGGCGCGCCGTAGAAATCCTGTCCCGGATCTTCTCCCGGCAGGGTCCGGGCGCCCGCGAGACCGGACATGCCCGGAGCAGGTGCCGTCTGCAATCCGCCGTTGCCTGCGGACGCCTGATTCATCAGCGCGAACGCAATGATCGCGAGCAGGAGTCGGGTGGAATTCCGCACCATGTGGCAACCTTGTCTCAGAGCTTGAAATATCCTATACAGGCCATTGATTTCCGTCAACAATTCCTGTCTCCAGCTGACTTCGGGCAGAGGCGCCACACGCCGATCTGTCATGGACGATGTCCAGAGGACCTCGGAATCCCATTACGGCCAGGATGACCTTCGACTTGACCGTGCATTCGCCGGTCCGGGCATGGTCGGGATCAGGCCGGGCCGCGGGACTGATGCCTGTGGCGTCGAGATACGCGGCGGAATGCGATCGTACGGGCAGCACGAGCTCGGCCGGGCCCTCCCCAAACGGGAAGCCACGTTACGGGGCCGCGGGCCCGCGTGACCATGTGTCGAAGTCCCGGCGGCGAGGTGTCTCCGGCGGACTGCCGGCGCCGGGCCTGCGCTATACTCGACCCGATGTTTTGAAACTTCTCGTGTTCGATTCGTGGATGGGTCGCGGGCGCTATTCTCGCCTGTCGCGGGTACCGAAGGCTAGACGTGTCCGAGCCTTTTTCCTGTCTTTTTCTAGCCTCCGAGGCTGATCCTTCAAGAGCGGCCAGTGCAGCACGCGTATCCGTCATCGTCACCCGGGGCCCCCTCGCTGTCCGCGTGGTTCGCGACACCTCTCGGTCGCCATCTGCTTGCGAGGGAGTTCGAGTTCTTCGATCAGCAGGTCGTCGACACGTTCGGCTTCCATGCGCTCCAGCTCGGGGTGTCCGATATCGATTTCCTGCGCGCGAACCGCATGCCCCACCGGGCGATACTCTCGCCCGATGAGGCGGACGCCTCGATCCGGGCGGATTACTGTGATCTGCCGGTCGCGACCGCGAGCGTCGACCTCGTAGCACTGCCGCACACGCTCGAGTTCAGTCAGAACCCCCACCAGGTCCTCCGCGAAGTCCAGCGCATTCTCGTGCCGGAAGGCAACATCGTTCTCTCAGCCTTCAATCCCTGGAGTCTCTGGGGCGCCGCCCGACTGGCGCGGCGCGGTGATCCGGGGTATCCCTGGTGCGGGCAGTTCATCAGTCTGCCTCGCATCAAGGACTGGATGGCGCTGCTCGGCTTCGAGGTCTCCGCGGGGGAAATGGGTGCGTATCGACCGCCCTGCCGGCGCGAAGCGTGGCTGGAACGGCTCGCATTCATGGAATACGCAGGAAACCGGTGGTGGCCTTTCGGTGGCGGAGTCTATTTTCTCAGAGGCATAAAGAGAGTTCGGGGCGCGAACATGATCACGCCCAAGTGGCGCATGGCGTCGTCGAGAAAGAAGGTGCTCGCGGCCGTGCCGCAGAAACTCGTCCATTTGGACGCGGCGAAGAGAAGTGCCTGTGAAAGACGGGCGGAACTGGAGAGCAGATGACTCAGGCAGTGGAAATCTTCACGGACGGTGCCTGCAAGGGCAATCCCGGTGTCGGCGGATGGGGAGCGATCCTGCGCCGGGGAAGCGAGGAGCGCGAGCTCTTCGGCGGTGAACGCGCGACGACCAACAATCGCATGGAGCTGCGAGCGGTGATCGAGGCGCTCGCAATGCTCGATGCACCGTGCATGGTCCGTGTGCACACCGATTCGCAGTACGTGCAGAAGGGCATCAGCGAGTGGATGGCGGCCTGGAAGCGCCGGGGCTGGCGCACCGCCGACAACAAGCCGGTCAAGAACCAGGACCTGTGGCAGCAGCTCGACGTGCTCGCCGGCAGGCACGAGGTGCAGTGGGTCTGGGTGCGTGGTCACGCCGGACACACCGAGAACGAACGCGCGGACGCACTCGCGAACCGGGGTGTGCGGTCCGTTTCCCTGGCCTGACCGTTCCCCATGTTGCGCCAGATCGTCCTCGACACCGAAACGACGGGCCTCGACCCGGCGCTGGGGCATCGCATCGTCGAGGTGGCCTGCGTCGAGATCGTGCACCGCCGCATCACGGAACAGACGTTCCACCAGTACGTGAATCCCGAGCGTCCGAGCGATCCGGGTGCCCTCGCGGTACACGGGCTCACGCAGGAGTTCCTGAGCGAGAAGCCGCGATTCGGGGATGTCGTGGGCGATTTCCTGGACTTCGTCTCGGGCAGCGAGCTCATCATCCACAATGCCCCGTTCGACGTCGCATTCCTGAACGCGGAGCTTGCGCGCCTCGACCGTCCCCCCATCGAATCGGTGGTGGCGTCGGTTCTGGATTCGCTCCAGTTCGCGAAGCAGCTGCACCCCGGCAAGCGCAACAGTCTCGATGCACTGTGCGAGCGCTACACGGTCGACAACTCGGCGCGCACCCTCCACGGGGCCCTGCTGGACGCGAGGCTTCTGGGCGAGGTGTATCTCGCGATGACGAGAGGGCAGGAGAGTCTCGTCATCGACATCGAGGAAAACGACCGGAAGCAGATTCGCGTGCGCAGGGACGCCGGTACGGGTGAACTCGTGGTCCAGGCGGCATCGGAAGAGGAACTCGAAGCCCACGAGGAGTACCTCTCCCGGCTCGACGACGTCACGAAGGGGGCCTGCCTCTGGCTGCGACGATCGGACGCTTCCTAGTGCACCGCGCGACGATGCGTGTGTGCCGGTGGGCGCTCGTTGCGATCGTTCTGGTGGCGTCGGGCTGTGCGACGCAGATTCCCGTGAAGGTCCCGGAAGATTCGTTCAGGCGCGCGTGCGAGCAAAGACTCCAGGCGGGCACTGTCCGCGTCACGACCGCAGTGGTCCGGCCCGAAATCGACGAGTCCCTGTCGTTCGGGGAACTCACCCGCATCGCGGAGCGGGATGACGCTACCTGGGTCCTCGGACTCACGCGACCCACGCTGCGCGTCGACGTGCGCTGGCGCTTTGCCGAGCTTGCCGATCCACGCGGCGGACGGTCGTGCATCCGGCCGTCGCTGGAGATGACGTTGCGCTATGTGCCGGTGGTGGTCTATGTCGCCCGGGAGTTTGCGCACGACCGATGTTCGCGCGAATTCATTCTCGAGCACGAGAGGCGTCACGTGGCCGTTCACTCGAGGCGACTCGGCATCGTGGCGGCCGAACTCGAGCGCGACCTCCGTGCGGAATTCGCGGGCACGACATGGATCGGCGAGTCCGCGGAATTGCGGCGGCGCCTGAATCAGGCCGTGCGGGGAATATGGATTCCGAGGGCGGAAAAGGCCCTGAAGGACGTGCGGGCCGAACATGCGGCCATCGATTCTCCCGACGAGTACGCGCGCGCGAAGACGGCCTGCGATGGGCGGATCTTCCGGATGTTGCCGGCGCGGTCGGCCGGCATTCCGCGGCCGCGCTGAGCGGGGCCCAGCCCCGCCTCAGTAAACCTGGCGCTGAAGCTGCGCCTGGTGCAGGATGGTCGTGGCCAGCTCCTCGATCGAGCGGTTGGTCGCGTTGATGAACGGGATGCCTTCCTGGCGCATCAGGAGTTCTGCCCGGTCGATTTCGTACTGGCAGTTCTCGATCTGCGCGTAGTTGCTGTTGGGCCTGCGCTCGTTGCGGATCTGCGCGAGGCGGTCCGCCTGGATCGTGAGTCCGAAGAGCTTGCGCCGGAACTTGTCGAGGCGCGCCGGCAGCTTCATGTCGCGGAAGTCTTCCGGGATGAGGGGATAGTTGGCGGCCCGAATGCCGTACTGCAGTCCGAGATACAGACAGGTCGGCGTCTTGCCGCAGCGGGAGACGCCCACGAGAATGATGTCGGCGTGCACGAGTTCCTTGGTCGACACGCCGTCGTCGTGCGCGAGCACGAAATTCACCGCCTCGATCCGGGCGTGGTACTCGTCCACGTTGCGGACCCGGTGCGCGCGGCCGATCTCGTGCGTGTGGCTCAGTCCGAGTTCCTGCTCCATCGGCGAGATGAACACCTGGAAGCAGTCCAGATACAGGGCGTCGGCCGTCGCGATCACGGAACTCACGTCCGGGTCGACGAGCGTGCTGAACACGAGCGGACGGACGCCGTCCGTCTCGTGGGCGCGGTTGATCTGCTGCACGGCCTTCTGAGCCTGTTCCACGGAATCGACGAACGGGAGCGTTACTTCCTTGAACGGCACGCCCTCGAACTGCGACAGCAGACTGTGACCGAGCATCTCCGCCGTGATGCCGGTCCGGTCGGATACGAAGAACGCTTTTCGGGTGGGTATCGTGTTCATGATTTCGGACGAATGCTGCAGCGCAAAACCCTATCTTGTACCATAGCATTTTTCTTGCATCCGCCACGTGGATTCGTCACGGGAGATAACCTTTATGTCGACAAGCAGTCCCTACGTTCTCGCCTTCGAGGCGCTTCGCATGACCGACGTCGAGAACGTCGGGGGCAAGAATGCGTCGCTCGGCGAGATGATCAGCCAGCTTTCCCGGATGGGCGTGCGGGTACCGGGCGGATTCGCCACGACGGCTGACGCTTTCCGGGATTTTCTGACTGAGACCGGCCTGTCGGAGCGCATCGCCGGAGCGATGAACGGGCTCGATGTCGACGACGTGACCAAGCTCGCCGAGACCGGCAGGAAGATCCGGCAGTGGATCTCCGAAGCCCCGCTGCCTGCGCGGCTCCGGGACGAGATCGCGGTGCATTACCGGAAACTGGGCGACGGTGCGGATGCGACGGTCGCCGTGCGCTCGTCCGCCACCGCGGAGGATCTGCCCGACGCGTCGTTCGCGGGGCAGCAGGAGACCTATCTCAACATCCGGGGGCTCGAGAACGTGATCGACGCGGTACGGCACACGTTCGCGTCCCTCTACAACGATCGCGCGATCGCCTACCGGGTGCACAAGGGGTTCGATCATGCGGGCGTCGCGCTCTCCGCAGGCATTCAGCGCATGGTGCGCAGTGATCTCGGCGCGAGCGGAGTGATGTTCACCATCGACACGGAGTCCGGATTCGACCAGGTGGTGTTCATAACGTCCTCCTACGGGCTCGGCGAGACGGTGGTCCAGGGGGCGGTGAACCCGGACGAATTCTACGTCTGGAAACCCGGGCTCGACCAGAAGCGACACGCCGTGATCCGCCGCGCCCTCGGTGCGAAGGCGATCAAGATGGTTTTCAGCGAGGACGCTTCGGCCGGCAAGTCCGTCGTCACCGTTCCGGTTCCCGAAGCGGACCGCAGGCAGTATTCGATATCGGACGACGAGGCGCACGAACTCGCGCGCTACGCCGTCACGATCGAGAAGCACTACGGCCGTCCGATGGACATCGAGTGGGGGCGCGACGGCAGCGACGGCAAGCTCTACATCCTCCAGGCGCGACCAGAGACGGTGAAGTCGAACGCGAGCCACGAGACGCAGCAGTCGTTCCGTCTGAAGACCCGCTCCGAAGTGCTCGTCTCCGGCCGGGCGATCGGCAACCGCGCCGGCATCGGAGTCGTCCGGCTCATCCGCGATCCGTCCGAGATGAACCGGGTGCAGACCGGCGACGTGCTCGTGACCGACATGACCGATCCCGACTGGGAACCGGTGATGAAGCGGGCCGCCGCGATCGTGACGAACAGGGGAGGACGGACGTGTCACGCGGCGATCATCGCACGCGAACTCGGCATCCCTGCGGTCGTGGGCTGCAACGATGCGACGCAGGTCCTGAAGGACGGCATGGAGGTGACGGTCTCCTGCACCGAGGGCGACACCGGCTTCGTCTATCGCGGGCGCCTCGAGGTCGAGGTCACCGATCTGTCCGTGCAGAAGCTTCCCGACCCGCCGGTCAAGATCTACATGAACGTCGGCAACCCGGAACTCGCGTTCGAGTTCTCGCGTCTGCCCAACGCGGGCGTGGGGCTTGCCCGGCTCGAGTTCATCATCGCACGCATGATCGGCGTGCACCCGAAGGCCGTACTCGCCTACCCCGACGTGCCGGTCGACGTGCGCCACGTGATCGAGTCCCACTCCGCCGCCTACGGGAATCCGGAAGCGTTCTACGTCGAGAAGCTCACCGAAGGGATCGCGACGCTTGCCGCCGCCTTCCATCCGAAGCCCGTCATCGTGCGCCTGTCGGACTTCAAGTCCAACGAGTATTCCAGTCTCGTGGGGGGCAAGCGTTACGAGCCCGACGAGGAGAACCCGATGCTGGGTTTTCGCGGCGCCTCGCGCTACGTCTCCTCGAGCTTCCGGGACTGTTTCGAACTCGAGTGTCGGGCGCTGCGCCGGGTGCGGGACGAAATGGGTCTCACCAACGTGGAGATCATGGTCCCGTTCGTGCGGAACGTCGACGAGGCACGGCAGGTCGTCGCGCTGCTCGCGGACAACGGGCTGAAGCGCGGTACGAACGGGCTCAAGGTCGTGATGATGTGCGAGATTCCGTCCAACGCCCTGCTGGCCGACCAGTTCCTGCAGTATTTCGACGGGTTCTCGATAGGCTCCAACGACCTGACGCAGCTCACGCTCGGACTGGACCGGGACTCCGGCATCGTGGCCGACTCCTTCGACGAGCGGGATCCGGCGGTCAAGGCTCTGCTGCACATGGCGATCCAGGCCTGCCGGAAGCACGGCAAGTACGTCGGAATCTGCGGGCAGGGCCCGTCCGATCACCCGGATCTCGCGCAATGGCTCGTGCAGGAGGGTATCGACACGATTTCCCTCAACCCGGACACCGTCGTGGACACGTGGCTGTTCCTCGCGAATTCACCCCGCAAGCCCGAGCCCGCGACCACCTGACGGCAAACACGTGATCGCGGCCGTGAGGGCGACGTGCCGGGCCCTCGCGAGCGCGGGCCCGGCACGTCGCTGCGGAAAGTTCGCGCCGGATCCGCGGGGGTCCGGCAGGCGGATTCCGACGGTGGCCGGGCTCCGCGTGCGCGCCTTTTTGGATTATCATCTCCACTGACATGACAGCGAGTTGCGCATGACCAAGTTCGTCTTTGTCACAGGCGGCGTCGTCTCCTCCCTGGGCAAAGGTATCGCCGCCGCGTCCCTGGCCGCCATCCTCGAATCCCGCGGCATCAAGCTCACCCTCCTGAAGCTCGATCCGTACATCAATGTCGATCCGGGGACCATGAGCCCGTTCCAGCACGGAGAAGTCTTCGTGACGGACGACGGTGCCGAGACCGACCTCGACCTCGGGCACTACGAGCGGTTCGTGCGGACCCGCATGACCAAGCGGAACAACTTCACGACCGGCCAGATCTACGAGAGCGTCATCAAGAAGGAGCGGCGCGGCGACTACCTCGGGGGCACCGTACAGGTAATCCCCCACATCACGGACGAGATCAAGCACTTCATCCGGCTCGGGGCCGGGGATGCGGATGTCGCGATCGTCGAGATCGGAGGCACCGTCGGCGACATCGAGTCGCTGCCGTTCCTCGAGGCCATCCGCCAGATGAGCCTGCAGCTCGGTCGCAACAACACCTGCTTCATCCATCTCACGCTGGTGCCCTACATAGCGTCGGCGGGCGAGATCAAGACCAAGCCGACGCAGCACTCGGTCAAGGAATTGCGCGAGATCGGCATTCAGCCGGACATCGTGCTCTGCCGGGCGGACCGGCAACTGCCCGAGGACGAGCGTCGCAAGATCGCGCTGTTCACCAACGTCGAGGACAGCGCGGTCATCACTGCCGTGGACGTGGACAGGATCTACAAGATTCCCGCGATCCTCCATGCACAGGGCCTGGACGACATCGTCTGCCGCAAGCTGGAGCTCTCGGCCCCGCCCGCGAACCTCTCCGAATGGGACCGACTCGTCTATCAGCTCGAACACCCGAAGGACGAGGTGGACATCGCCCTCGTGGGCAAGTACGTCGACCTCACGGAATCCTACAAGTCCCTGTCCGAAGCCCTGACGCACGCGGGCATCCACACGGCCGCGCGGATCAACATCCACTACATCGATTCCGAGAAGCTCGAGACACAGGGCACCGCGATGCTCGAAGGCATGGACGCGATCCTGGTTCCGGGCGGCTTCGGAAAGCGTGGCGTCGAGGGCAAGATCCGCGCGATCCGCTTTGCGCGGGAACACAAGGTGCCGTACCTCGGGATCTGTCTCGGCATGCAGCTCGCCGTGATCGAGTTTGCGCGCAACAGGGCGGGCATGGCCGGCGCGCACAGCACGGAGTTCGACCCGACCACACCCTATCCCGTGGTCGCCCTGATCGACGAATGGCAGGATCGCGACGGCCGGCTGGAGGTCAGGTCGGAGGCGTCGGATCTGGGCGGAACCATGCGGCTCGGCAGCCAGGCGGCGGATCTGGTGCCCGGAACGCTCGTCCGGAACGTGTATGGCGCCGATCGCATCGCGGAACGGCACCGTCACCGCTACGAAGTGAACGGCACGTTCCTGCCGAAGCTCGAAACGGCCGGTCTCAGGATCGCGGCCTGGTCGACCGGGTCGGAGCGTCTGACGGAGATGATCGAACTGCCCGACCATCCGTGGTTCGTGGGTTGCCAGTTCCACCCCGAGTTCACGTCGACGCCGCGTTCCGGTCATCCGTTGTTCAAGGCCTACATCGAGGCCGCGATCGCCCATCGCGCGCAGCGGACCAGGAATGCGGACGCTGCGTCCGGCGGTCGGCAACAGGTCTCGGTCTGAGCGCCCCATGTCAGCGTGCCGCTTTCGTGATTCCCGCAGCCTGCAGTGGCCGGCCGACGCGGTCGGCGTCGTGGAGGCTCGATGAAACTCTGTGGCTTCGACGTCGGGCTCGACAAGCCGCTGTTCCTGATCGCGGGGCCCTGCGTCGTCGAATCGCGCGAACTCGTGATGGACGTGGCGGGACGGCTGAAGGAACTCGCACAGCGCGTCGGTGTTCCGTTCATCTTCAAGGCATCCTACGACAAGGCGAACCGCAGTTCGGCGCGGTCCTACCGCGGGCCCGGCATCGAGGAAGGTCTGGGCATCCTCGCGGACGTTCGACGAGTGATCGGTGTCCCCGTCCTGACCGACGTCCACAGCGAGGAGGAGGTCCCGCTCGCCGCCGCGGCCGTGGACGTGCTGCAGACACCCGCGTTCCTGTGCCGGCAGACGAATTTCATCCGGACCGTCTCATCGGCGGGTGTGCCGGTGAACATCAAGAAGGGGCAGTTTCTCTCCCCGTGGGAAATGGCGAACGTCGTCGCGAAGGCGCGCGAGGCGAGTGGTCGGGACAACATCCTCGTGTGCGAGCGAGGCTTCAGTTTCGGTTACAACAATCTGGTCTCGGACATGCGCAGCCTGGCTGTCATGCGCGAAACGGGATGCCCGGTAGTGTTCGACGCGACCCACTCGGTCCAGCTCCCGGGCGGCCAGGGCTCCGCGAGCGGAGGCCAGCGCGAGTTCGTGCCGGTGCTCGCGAGGGCGGCAGTCGCCGCAGGGGTTGCCGGTGTCTTCATGGAGACCCATCCGGATCCCGCGAAGGCCCTGTCCGATGGACCGAATGCCTGGCCGTTGCCGCTCATGGAGGAACTGCTGACGACGCTCAGGGAACTCGACGCACTCGTCAAGCAGCGCGGCTTCGTGGAGGACCGGATCATCAATCCCGCCACGGGATCGTCCTGACCCGTGGCCCAAACAACGGAATGACGAAATGAGTTCGATAGTCGATGTGGTGGCCAGGGAAATTCTCGACTCGCGAGGAAATCCGACGGTGGAGGCGGATGTTCTTCTCGAGTCCGGCGTGAGCGGTCGCGCAGCGGTGCCGTCGGGCGCGTCGACGGGCATGCGCGAGGCGATCGAGCTGCGCGACGGTGATCGCGAACGTTTCGGTGGCAAGGGCGTGCTGAAGGCCGTCGAGAACGTGAACACCGAGATCTGCGAGGCAATCATCGGACTCGACGCGAGCGAGCAGTCCTTCATCGATCACACGCTCATCGAACTCGACGGGACCGACAACAAGTCCCGCCTTGGCGCGAACTCCATTCTCGCGGTGTCGGCAGCCGTCGCGAAGGCCGCGGCCGAGGAGTCGGGGTTGCCGCTGTACCGGTATCTCGGAGGCGCGGGCCAGATGCAGCTGCCGGTTCCGATGATGAACGTCATCAACGGTGGCGCACACGCGAACAACAGTCTGGACCTCCAGGAATTCATGATCCTGCCGGCCGGTCTGCCGACGTTCCGGGACGCCCTGCGCTGCGGCGCCGAAATCTTCCAGACGCTCAAGAAACTGATCGACGATCGAGGCATGCCGACCACGGTCGGTGACGAAGGCGGGTTCGCGCCGAGCCTCACGAGCAACGAATCGGCGATCGAACTGATTCTCGAAGCGATCGATGCGGCCGGATACACGGCCGGTGACCAGGTGCTGATCGGTCTCGACTGCGCGAGCTCGGAGTTCTTCCGGGAAGGCCGTTACCACCTCGAATCCGAAGGCCTTCAGCTCACGTCTGCGGAATTCGCCGACTATCTCGGCGCCTGGGCCGACAAGTACCCCATCGTGTCGATCGAGGACGGCATGGCCGAGGACGACTGGGACGGCTGGTCGATCCTCACGGAGCGGCTGGGCAGACGCGTGCAACTCGTGGGAGACGACGTGTTCGTGACCAACACGAACATCCTTCGCGAAGGCATCCGTCGCGGGATCGGCAATTCGATTCTCATCAAGATCAATCAGATCGGGACGTTGACGGAGACGTTTGCCGCGATCGAGATGGCGAAGCGGGCCGCGTACACGAGCGTCGTGTCCCATCGATCGGGCGAGACCGAGGACACGATCATCGCCGACATCGCCGTGGCCACGAACGCCGGGCAGATCAAGACGGGGTCGCTGTCCAGATCCGACCGCCTTGCCAAGTACAACCAGCTTCTTCGCATCGAGGAAGACCTCGGGGACTCGGCAACCTACGCCGGGCGGGAAGCCTTCTATCACATAGCCTGAGACGCGGACATGCGCTTTCTGACCCTCGCCCTCGTTGGCGTGATCGTGCTGCTGCAGAATCCCCTGTGGTTCGGCAAGGGCGGGTGGTTGAAGGTGCTCGAACTCGAACGGCAGGTGGCGGCACAGAAGCACGACAACGTCGGACTTCGCCAGCGGAACGCAGCGCTCGATGCGGAAGTCCGGGATCTCAAGGAAGGCTACGATGCCATCGAGGAACGGGCGCGCTCGGAGTTGAGCATGATCCGGCGGGACGAGATTTTCTTTCAGGTTCTCGAACCCCCGAACCATCTCGCTGCAGCTTCCGGCGAGCCCAATCACTGACCCGTCGACGGCACCTCGTCGTCATGCGTCGCTTCCGGGCGGGGCCGCGGATTGCAGGCGGGCAAGATCGTCCGGGCCGTTGATGTTCTCGAACGCCTGACTCTCGTCGTCGAAATCCACCTCCACGGCGCCCGCGCGCCCGAACCACTCCATGACTCGCCGCCCGCCCGCAGCCAGGTAATCGTCCAGATCGCACAGCAGGCTGCGCGAGCAGATCGAGAAGACCGGATGGAGGCGGCCCCCCGACCGCGCCACGGCTGCCCGTGCACCACGGTTCTCGACGTCACGGCGCAGCCGCGCAACCAGGTCGACCGGCAGGAACGGCGAGTCGCAGGGGACGGTCGCGATCCATTCGTGGCGTGCGGTCCGCATGGCGCCCTGCAGACCAGCCAGCGGTCCGAGGAACTCGCCGGTCGCATCGCGGAGGACGCGATACCCGAACGTTTCGTAACGCGCCACGTTGCGGTTCGCGTTCACGAGCAGCTCGTCCACCTGTCCGGCAAAGCGCCTGATCACGTGTGCGACGATGGGCTGCCCGTGAAAGTCCAGCAGCCCCTTGTCTGCTGCGCCCATGCGACGCCCGCGACCGCCGGCGAGCACGACCCCGGTTACACCGGGCCGCGTCGCCGGCGTCACCGCGTCCTGCCGGGCAGCACGTCCGGACGGTCGGTCGGTGAACGTCGATCCGGTGTCACGCGTCGCGCCCTTCCGATGCGGGGGGCAGCGCGCGTCAGGCGTCGGCCGCGGCTTCGAGGCGCGCCGTGACCTCCTGATTCGACCAGTAGCGTATGAGGCCGAGTTCGGCAGCGACCCAGGACGACGGGCCGGCCTGCAGGGCGTGGCTGCACGCGTGCGCCACCATGTCGGCGAGGTCGAGGAGCACGCCATGGGCGTGGGAGGCGCGATTCTGTTCGTCCACGGAGAGTGCCTCGCATTCGTGGGCCTGAGGGCCGAGATCGCCGCCCGCCGGTACGGAGAAGCACGCCTGCTGGAGGACGCCGCGGATCGACGCGCGCGCCTTCCGGCCGACTTCGGAATCGTCCAGTGCGGCCGGATTGTCCTGCGTGTGAATGTAGGTGTAGCGCACCATGCCGGGAACCGCGTTGAACGCGTCGAGCATCCCGTGCAGCCGGTTCCGCGCGACCGGCTCCGGGGGAGCCGCGCCGCCGAACAGTGCCGTCCCGTCGAAGCGGACGGTCGCAGGGGCGCCGAGAGCGAGTCGTGCGCGCGTCAGGGTGCGGCGCGCACGGGCGATGTCTCGCCGGTGGAAGATCGTGTATGCCATGACCGCGAGCGCGTCATTCTGAACGAACTGGCCAAAGGCCACGAACCTCGTGGCGGGGAACTGCGCGGAATCGGTCACGATGAATGGTCCCGGTTGAATGTCGTTGCGGCGATTGCCCTGAAGCAGCCCATGCAGACGGACAGCACGGCGAACGCACCGATAGCGTACTGCAGCTGCCGCGCGGCTGAATAGCCCGTGTTCAGACCCGCGAGCAGGGCGACGCCACACCCTCCGCAGACGATCACCATGAGGACGTGAGTCGTGCGGCTCCGGATGGCGTGCCAGCGCATCGCCGTCATCCATCCGACGACGGCACTCGTCCACCCGCCTGCGGCGCCGGCGAGGACGTCGAGAGGCCAGTGGACACCGACGACGCAGCGCGACAGGCCCACGATGGTCGCCACGGCAATGACGGCGAGACGGCCGGCCGGTCGCTCCAGATACAGGCAGATGAGACCGGCACCCACGAACGCCGTCGTGGTGTGTCCCGACGGGAACGAGTGCGCCGTGTGGCGGGGCCCGATTACCGTGATCGCGGATGGAGCGAGCACGCCGGGCGGGCGCGGCACGTCGAAGAGGGGCTTCAGCCCGTGCACGAAAAGTGTCGCCACGACCGCCGCCACCGCGAGCGCCCACGCGAAGTCCGGCCTGCGCTGGACGATCGGCGTCATGAGTGCCAGGGCGACCGCCGTGTCGCCGAGCACGGTGATGAAAGGCCAGGGCGCCGGTCCCGCCGCATGGCTCCAGCCGTTGATCAGCAGGAAGAGCGGCCGGTTCTCGCCGGAGAGGTAGACGAGCGACGCGGCGACCGCGGCGACGAGTGGCAGGAGCCACACGATCGGACTGCCGTTACGGGTCATCGCGGTGCCTCGAGCACGCGCACGAGCGCGATCCCGTTCCTGCGGTAGAGGACTTCGTACGCGGGCAACTCGTGGAGGCGCTTCACTTTCGCGAGGGCGATCTCGCCGGGCTTCGGGTCCCGTTTCTCCACGAGCCGGCCCGAATAGACGATGAAGCTCGGGGTGTCCAGGCCCCACATCACCACGTGATAGTCACGCGCCTTCGCGAGGAGGGCCGCTTCCTTGATCGGAAGCTGCTGCACCCGGCCGGCTACAGGCAGGATGAAGAGCGCCATCACGGCCGCCGTGGCGCAGCCGGTGAGCACGAGCTTGAGGTCGAGCGGCATCGTGCGAAGGCGCATGAGCACGAGCGTTCCGGCCACGAGCGCGGCCGACGCCACGTAGTACGCCACGCCGAACTGGTTCCGGATGTCGGCGAGCGCTTCGCGGTAGTAGGGGTCGCGGATGTGGGGGTCGACCTGCTGGAACGCGAAGGGCAGTGCGGCCAGCGCCGCGAAGATCAGTGCCGCGGGAATCAGGGCGGCCACGTGCGAGCGCATGGCGGGCACGTTGCAGGCCATGATCACGAACAGGCCCGAGTAGCCATAGAACGCGTAGTGCGGGAGCTTCGTTCCCGAGAAGGAGAAGAACACGAAGACGAACGCGAACCAGATCAGACAGAAGCGTTGCGCGTCGTCATGCCAGACGGAGCCGAGGCGACGGAACACGTTCAGCACCGGTGCGAAGAACGGCAGGGTCGCGATGAACAGCCAGGGAACGTAGTAGAAGACGCTGCCGTTGAAACCGTGCATCGGGGAGCTGAACCGTCCGACGTTGTGCTTCATCAGGAAGCCCTGAATGAACGCGTCTCCCTGCTGCATGTATTCCGCGACGTACCACGGGGCCGCGATCGCGAGCATGAGCGCGAGGCCGACGGGATCGAAGATGCCGCGTACCCAGATCGCGAGTTCCCGCCGGGACCAGCAATAGAGGAACGTCGTCGCGAACGGGATGAGCACGGCGACCGGTCCTTTCGCGAGCAGGCCGAAGCCGATCGCGACGAAGCTCGCGCGGAGCCACCGCCTGTCACGCTCGGCCAGATACAGGTACGCCGTCGTGCAGGCAACGACCAGAAGCATGTTCAGCAAGGCATCCGCGATTGCCGCGCGACCGATCACGGTGATCCCGGCGGCGGTGGCCGTGAACGCTGCGGCGACCAGTCCGGTACGTGTGTCCCGTATGCGACGGACGAACAGGAAGACGGCGAGAACCCAGACCGTGGAACAGATCGCCGACGGCAGGCGGAACGCGAATTCGTTCTGCCCGAGCAGCGTTACCGAGACGGCCTGCAGCCAGTAGATCAGCACCGGCTTGTCGAAGCGCGGGGCGCCGTTCAGAAAGGTCGTGATGTGGTCGCCGCGCAGAAGCATCTCGCGCGTGGCTTCCGTGAACGCGCCCTCGTCCAGGTCGAAAAGCGGCACCTGACCCAGACCGGCGTAGAAACTCAGTACGACACCGACCGCCACGAAGGTGGTGAGCCACGGGTGCGATCGCAGGTCCTCGAGCAGCGAGCCGGTGCGTGGGGTCATCATGCGATCGTTCGAGTCCTTCAGCGTCTGAACAGAAAGAGCGGAGCCGCGAGCGCGCCCTGAATCACGCCCAGGATTCCGTACAGGAGGCCGGTGCCGGCAGCGGTCTCGGGGCCGACGCCCGCGAGACCCAGCACGGCGACCGCAGCGAGCTCGCGAGTCCCGAAACCCGCCACGCCGACGGGAAGGGCGGCCATCACGAAGATCGGCGCCGCGGCCGCGAACGTGAGCAGTGCCGGAGCCTGGCTGCCGAGGGACATTCCGCAGAACGTGAGTGCGCCGGCAGACAGAATCTGCACGACGAAGGAGAGACCGAGGGACTTCAGCAGGCGCCGGCGCATGCCGCTGGAGCGGTCGCGGAACCGCATCCAGAGGTCCGCAAGACGGCGGGCCGAGGCGAGTGGCAGCCGGTGCAGCCAGGAGACGGGCCAGGGCAGGAACGGGGCCACGACGATCGCGCCGAGCAGGCTTCCGTACGCCGCGAGAATCGTGCGTCCGTGGCCTCCGGTGGACAGGGACAGGCCGGCAAGCCACGCGAGCGCAGCGGCCCCGAACGAAAGAACGCTGAGCGTCCAGAGGCCGCTGAAGCGGTCGAACGCCACCGACACCGTCGATTCCAGCAGGGGGTTTCCGAGCCGCGACAGCTCGTAGGCGCGCAGCATGTCACCGGAGAGCGTCGCACCCGGCAGCAGCGTGTTGCTCGTCATGGCGCGTGCGTACATCGGAACGAGGCGGGCAGTGGGGGCTTCGAGGTTCATCGCGCGCCCGATTGTCGCCCAGCGGGCGGCCGAGATCACGTTGGAACAGACACTGAAGAGCAGGGCGACCGCGAAGACCGATCGGTCCACGCGGGCCACGGCGCGCACCAGCTGGTCCGGACCCACGAGCCAGAGCGTGAGCGCGAGCAGCGCGACGCCACCCGTCAGCCTCAGTGCCAGTCCGACGAGACGTTTGTGAATCACGCGTGTCCCTGCGCGGCTAGGCCGGCGTGTCAGGTGGACGTGCGCCGGCACCGGGCCGCGGCAACGGGCGGGTCTGATACTGGCGGCGCCCCTCGGGCTCGTGATAGATGCGAGTGAGCAGTTCGCCGAGCACGCCGGTCGCGACCAGCTGAACGCCGATCAGGACGAGGAGCACACCGAGGAGCAGCAGCGGTCGTCCGCCGATCGATTCGCCCAGCACGATCTTGTCGAAAGCGAGCCAGAGGAGGATGAGCCCGCCGAGCGAGCCGAACGTAAGTCCGAGGCCTCCGAACGCGTGGATCGGCCGGTGCAGGAAACGCAGCAGGAACTTGATCCACAGCAGGTCGAGCATGACCCGGAACGTGCGGTCGATGCCGTACTTGGAACTGCCACGCGTCCGTGCGTGGTGCGCGACGGGCACTTCGACGATCCTGGCGCCGACCTCGGCCGCGAGTGCGGGAATGAAGCGGTGCTGCTCGCCATAGAGGCGCAGATCGTGAATGACGCGTGCCCGATAAAGTTTCAGCGCGCAGCCGTAGTCGTGCAGCCGCACACCCGTCACGCGCGAGATGAGGCCGTTCGCGAGCATCGACGGAAGCTTTCGGGACAGGGCCGCGTCCTGACGTGCCTTGCGCCACCCCGAGATCACGTCGATGTCCGGGTTCTCGTCCAGCATGTCCAGCAGTCCGGGGATGTCGGCCGGGTCGTTCTGGAGGTCACCGTCCAGCGTGACGATGTAGGCGCCACGCGCGATGTCGAAGCCTGCCTGGAGGGCCGTCGACTGGCCGTAGTTGCGAATGAGGTAAACGGGTCGCAGCCAGGCATTCTCGCGAGCGAGTGTCGCGAGCCTGCCGGCCGTGCCGTCGCGCGATCCGTCGTCCACGCAGATGAGTTCGAACGATCTTCCCGTCGGAGCCAGTGCGGCGTGCACGCGCGCGACCAGGTCGTCGACGTTCTCGGCTTCGTTGTATACGGGAATCACGATCGACACGCCGCATTCGGCCGTGTCGCTTCCGGCGCGGGCGCGTTCGGGCGATCCGGCGGTGGTGAGCACGGCCGTCATTCGCCACCCTCCGGTCCGTAGAAGATCACCCAGACGGTCAGATCGGGCGTGAACGACTCGAAGCGATGCGGTCGGCCAGCGGGCACGAAAAGCACGTCACCGGGGCCGAACGGGTTGGCGGTCTCACCACTCCGGAAGGTGCCCGTCCCTTCCATGACGACGTATATCTCGTCCCGGTCGTGAGGGACCTGCCGATCCTCGTCGACGGGCGCGTAGAGCTTGACGAGGAGGGAACCGTGAGTCAGCACCGAGACCGACCGCAGCGCGTCGGGCGCGAGTCGGGAAAGCAGCGAGCGTCCATCGTCGAGAGTCACCTTGCACGCGATCTGCGACGGGGAAAGGTTTCGGGGATCGGTCATCCGGGGCTAGACATCACGATGGCATGGGAACGGGAGCGGCGCCAGTCGGCCGCTCGCGTAGTTTATCCGATGGCCGGGCGGCGGCCGTCGCACGGAAGGCAAGCGCATCCCGGCGGTCAGCGCGGCACGTTCAGCGCGGACCAGCGGTAGCAGTCGACGGTGTGGTCATTCACCATGCCGACGGCCTGCATGAACGCGTACATGATCGTCGATCCGACGAACCGGAACCCGCGCCTGACGAGATCCTTCGACAGCGCATCGGAGATGTCCGTGCGGACCGGCACCTCGGCCGGGGAACGCCAGTGGTTGCGGATCGGCGTGCCGTCCACGAAGCGCCAGAGAAAGGCGTCGAACGAGCCGAACGCTTCCTGGATCCCGAGAAAGGCGCGTGCGTTGGATACCGTCGACTGCACCTTCAGCCGGTTGCGCACGATGCCCGGGTCGGCGAGCAGCGCTCCGATCCGTTCGTCGGTGAAAGCGGCGACGATCGCAGGATCGAAGTTCGCGAACGCCTGACGGTACGACTCGCGCTTGCGCAGGATCGTGGACCACGAAAGGCCGGCCTGGGCGCCTTCGAGGGTGATCATCTCGAAGAGCCTGGGGTCGTCGTGAATGGGCACGCCCCACTCGCTGTCGTGATACCGGACGTCCAGCGGGCTGCCACGCTGTGCCCAGGCGCACCGGCAAGGCGTTGACGCCGCGTGGTCGTCAGTCCTCGGCGGAGTGCTGATTCGAAACCTCGATCAGGTTGTTGTCCGGATCCCGGAAGTACACGGACATCAGCGCCCCCTGGGCGCCCGTGCGCACGACCGGTCCCTCGATGACCTCGATGCCCTCGCGGCGCAGGTGGGCGAGCACCTTGTCGATCGGGGTCTCGGTGATGAAGCAGAGATCGAGAGAGCCAGGGGTCGGCCGGTCCGCTTTCGGCTCGAATTCCGCCCCGGCCTGATGAAGGTTGATCTTCTGCCGGCCGAATGCGAGCGCCGTTCGCCCCTTTCCGAAGGAAACGACTTCCATGCCGAGCACGCGCTGGTAGAAAGTCGCCGTCGCCTCGAGATCGTGAGCCGTGAGCACGACGTGGTCGATCCGGTCGATGACGATCATGGGTCAGCCGTCCACCCGGAAGTTCCGGAACTGCCAGGGGTCGTCCGGGTCGAGCGACTCCGAGTAGAGACGCGCACGATCCTGCAACGGTGTCCAGTCCGAGTAGGCGCCGACCACGTTGCCGAGATAGCCCGCGCACATGTCGAGGATCTCGGCGTACGGCAGGTCATCCGGCTCGAGGATGCCGGCCCGCGGATGGCGGATCGCCCACACGACCGCGGCCATTGCCGGGGCGTTCACCTGCAGGCTCGTCGCGTTGTTGTAAGGGCAGAGGCGGCGTGCCTCGTCGATGCCGAGCTGGGAGCCGTACCAGTAGGCACCCCTCGCGTGTCCCATCAGAAGCACGCCGAGTTCGTCCATGCCCGCCGAGATCTCGTCCCGCAGGAGTCGCTGTTTCGGAGGGAACCGGTAGTTGTTGCCATTGAACTCCAGCATCGAGAGCACCGCGTCGTCACACGGATGGTACGCATAATGACACGTCGGCCGGTAGACGGCGCGCCCGTTTTCTCGCACGGTCAGATAGTCCGCGATCGAGGTCGCCTCGGCGTGGGAGATCAGAAATCCGATGAACGGGCCTTCGAGCGGCGTCCAGGTCCGCACCCGGGTCACTGCCCCGGGACGGTCCAGATAGATGGCGGCCCCGCACCCGAACCCGAAGTCCCGGCCGTCGTGGGGCCAGTGACGCTCGTGGGTCCCCCATCCGAGCTCGGCCGGCTGCAGCGATTCTCCTGCGAATGCTTCCGAGGACCATGTGTTGACGAATTCGTCGCGAGCCTTGCGGCGCGTGGACGACTGCGAATCGCGTTCGGCGATGTGGATCGTCCTGACGCCGAGTGTCCGGGCGAGTCGGGCCCAGCCCTCGCGCGTCGTCGGGGCAGCGACGCCGGTGCCCGTGTCCGCGGCGAGATTGAGGAGCGCCTGCTTCACGAAGTGGGACACCAGCCCGGGATTCGCGCCGTGCGTGAGCATTGCCGTCGGCCCGTTCGGGAACGTCCTGCGCATCGCCAGCGCGGAGTCGCGGTAGGCGTAATTCGAGCGCAGCGCAGGCGATATCGACGTGTTCTCGTGCCCGCCGGTCCACGGCTCGATGCACGCGTCGAGATAGAGAATGCCCCGTTCCTGGCAGTAGGCGAGGCTGTCGAGGCTGCCCACGTCGACGGCTGCGTTGAAGAGGAAGTCTCCGGCCGACAGGTGTTCGTCGTATACGGCGCGGAAATTCTCGCGGGTGACGTTCATCACCTTGAATTGGACGCCGAGTTCGCGCGCGATGCGTTCGTCGCCCGGTTTTGCCGTGATGACGGTGACCTGTTCCGGCTTCATCTCGATGTGCCGCAGGAGCAGCGGCAGCGTGCCCTGGCCCACGGATCCGAATCCGAGCACGAGGATGCGGCCGCCGTACGACACGAATCTATTGGAGGAAATCATTTGCGCAAAAGCTCTCCTGCTCTTTTGGGCCCTCTGCAGCCGCGCACGGCTCGACATCATCCGTCGCGGTCTGGGGACCTTTGCTGGGCGGGTTCGGGAAACAGCGAAGGCGCGTTTATAGGCGAAAGCCGCCGTCGGGGCAACCCTGTTGCACCATGGGAAAACCGGGACCGCGCGGCACGACGCGCGGTGTTCGCTCAGTCGACGCGACTAGCGGGCGTCACGTGCCAGACGAATGCCCGTGAACTGCCAGCGCGTGTGGGGAGGCTGGAAATTGCGATAGCTGGACCGGATGTGAGACTGCGGTGTCGCGCACGATCCACCGCGCAGCACGAACTGGTTCACCATGAACCGGCTGCTGTATTCGCCGATCGGGCCCGACTGCGCCTTGTAGCCGGGGTAGGGCTGATGCGTGCTCGACGTCCACTCCCAGGCGTCGCCGAAGAGCTGGGCCGGGCCCCAGTCCGCACGCAGTGCGGACAGCGGCGAAGGATGCAGTCGTCCGGATTCGAGGAAGTTGCCGCCTTGTGTGGCGTCGTTGGCGGCGGTTTCCCATTCGGCTTCGGTCGGCAGCCGCGCGCCGGCCCATCGCGCATAGGCGTCGGCCTCGTACCAGCTCACGTGGCAGACGGGTTCGTCCGGATCCACCTCGCGCTGCCCCGCGAGCGTGAACTGCAGCCATTTCCTGCCCTGGCGTTCCCAGTACAGGGGCGCCTGCCAGCCGAGGCGGCGGACGTGACTCCAGCCGTCGGACATCCAGAGTTCCGCACGCTGATAGCCGCCATCGTCCATGAAGTCGAGATATTCGCCGACGGTCACGAGCCGCGAGGCGAGTTCGAATCCCTGCACGTACTGGCGGTGCGCCGGTCGTTCGTTGTCGAAGCAGAAATCCTCGCCCTGGTAGCCGATCTCGCGCAGGCCCTCTGCGCACGGGAACCAGACGAGCGGCCTCGCAGCCGTGGCCGCCTGGAGGGGCATCGGCCGGTACGCCGGCCGCATCGGGTTCGAGGACCACAGGTGCTTGAGATCCGCGAGGATCTGCTCCTGCTGCTTCTGCTCGTGCTGGATGGCCAGTTGCAGCGCATCCATGGCACCTGCGGGAAGGGGCCACCGGTTCGAGAGGAAGTCCACGATGGCCTCGTTCACGCGTGCACGGTACGCGATCACGTCGTCGAGCGATGGCCGGGAAAGCAGTCCGCGATTCTCGCGCGGGAAGCGCGAACCGAGCGAATCGAAGTGCGAGTTGAAGATATGCGCGAATGCTTCGTTGTAAGGGCGATAGCGACGCACGTGAGGCGAGAGCACGAAGGTCTCGAAGAACCAGGTCACGTGACCGAGGTGCCACTTGACCGGGCTCGCCTTGGGCATGGACTGGAGGGCGCAGTCCTCCGGAGAGAGTCCTGCCACGAGTGCCTCGGTCGCGGCACGAACCCCCAGAAACCTTGCTATCAGCGGGCGTGCGTGCGGGTCCGGTCGGTGCGGGAAGTCAGATCGGTCCTCGGCGCCATCCGGTTCCCGGGGCACGGCGGACAGGGGTTCCTGTGCACCTGGCGGAGGCGTCACGGCGCAACCCCTTCCAGCCGGTCGGACTGCACAACATCACGCATATGCTTGAGCATGGGAATCGCCGAGCCAGACGTTATCGTTGTTTTCCGGGGGAGGGCGGTCGCGCTCCGACCCGGACGTCGCACACTGCCGGCTCGGGATAGCCGCCGGTCACGCGAGGACGATCTTATGTGTTGTCGGCATCGCGCTCAACACCCTCGGGCAGAACCTGTCGACCCGACAGGCGATGCCGGTCGCATGCAGCAGCTCACGAACGTCCGTTGGAGCACCAGCGCGTCCAGGCTGGCGCGATGGCGGGACACACCGAGCGCGCGCTGC
The DNA here is from genome assembly GCA_016125475.1 of Betaproteobacteria bacterium. Classification (GTDB taxonomy): domain Bacteria; phylum Pseudomonadota; class Gammaproteobacteria; order Burkholderiales. The sequence continues at coordinate 12,052 of WGLR01000027.1, read as the reverse complement.
ACCGAGGCGCGCGCCGCATGCCACCCGTTCAGTTCGGAGTCGGTCAGGAGGCCGCGCAGCGGCTCGATGCGAAACGCCTGTGTGCGCGATGCATCCTCGAACAGGAGCGCCACCCAGGACGTGTCGTGCCCCCACGCGTCGCTGTACGCGACGCGGCCTGCGAGGAGGTCGTTCAATTCGTCGGCGACTTCGTCTACCGGGCGCCCGTGCTTCACGAGTGTCGCCCGACTGATTCCGTGAACCGCCTCCGCCGACGGGTCCCAGTGCGTCCACTCCGGCAGGGGGCGTATCAGGAAGCAGTGCGTCCGACACTCCGGCATGGCCACGCCGACCTCGATCGGGTAGCTGCCGCGCCCGAAGCCCGACGCTTCCACATCGATGACCACCGGAGGCGTCACCACGGGGGCGCTCGAAGGCGGGTGCGTGACGCGCGGCGCGGCGCCGCACCGGGGCCGGATGCGCGGATTCGACCCCCTTCGCCACGGAAAGTCGCGGTCACGTGGCGGTCGGAGGGATCCGGGTACATGCCGTCAGCGTGGACGCTCTCAATGACAGCCCGTCGCGCGGCCGGAACGCGGCGGCAGTCAACCGCGACTCGCACGATACGCGAGAAACGCGAGCACGAGGGCGGCCGGCCCGGTGAAGACGGCGAGCCAGGTCGCGGTGCGGTCGTCGAACCGGAATGCGTGCCACGCTGCGAACGCGGTCACGCCCGTGAAGATCAGGGCGGCCATCGTGTAAGCCGTCTGACGGACCGCGACGGCCCAGGCGCGTCGCCGCCGCATCGACCGCTCGGAGGGTTCCGGCGCTCCCAGACCCTTGAGGAGCGACACGATGAACAGGAAGAGTGCCGCAATCAGGATGAGTCGCAGTAACACGGGAGTCAGTCCTCTCCGGAGGCGCGCCTGTTCGTGCGCCGGGTCGCCCCCGGCGGCCGCGACGGGTGCGGCGCGAAACGCGGGGAGCGGGTGGACGATTTGTGCAATTCGAACTCCTTGTGTGCCGGTTTCCGCCCGTTGCACCGTCGCCGGTAACGCTCGTGTTCGCGACGGTTGCCCGGGCCCGATGGAATGTCGTCCGGCGAGGGCCGGCCGCCGGGCGACGTGCCGACAACGGTTGCACGACCCGCCACGACGACAGCCGTGCGCGGCATACCTTCGCGGGCGGAGCCCGTTTACACGAATGGGGTCTAGAATATCGGATTCGGAATTCTATTGCGGAGTCCGTCATGGAATCGGCCGCGAACATTGCCCGCCACCTCGAGACGAAGGTCGTGAAGGTGACCTGTCCGCACGACTGCCCCGATGCCTGCTCGATGCGCGTGACGGTCGACGAGCGTTCGCAGCGCGCCATCGCCGTGGAGGGGGACCCGACGCATCCCGTCACGCGTGGCTATCTTTGCAACAAGGTGAACAACTATCTGGACCTCGTCTACAACGAGAACCGCGTGCTGTACCCGTATCGTCGGACAGGCCCCAAGGGCAAGGGCGCGCGCTTCGAGCGGATCGGCTGGGACGATGCGCTCGCAGAGATCGCGGCCAGACTCCGGCAGGTGATCGCGGACTTCGGGCCCGAGGCCGTGCAGCCCTACTCGTACTCCGGCACGCTGGGTTTCCTCGGATTTCTCGGGATGGGGGACAGATTCTTCAACAGGATGGGAGCGGCGCAACTCGAGCGCACGATCTGCACCGCGGCCGGTCGCGCCGCGAGCATGGTCACCACCGGACAGGTCCACGAGGCGAACATCGAGGACATGCCCGACATGGACCTCATCGTCCTCTGGGGCACGAACCTCGTGAGCACGGGCGTGCATGCCATGCCCTTCGTGGTCGCCGCGAAGGAGCGGGGGGCCCGGGTGGTCGCGATCGACCCGCGTCCGACGCGAACCACCGCTTTCGCCGACTGGCACGTCCAGCCAAGGCCCGGCACCGATGCGGCACTCGCACTCGGCATGATGAAGATCATCGTCGATCGTGGCCTCCACGACGAGGCATTCCTGCGCGAGCAGACCGTGGGCTGGGAGCGGCTCCTCGAGGAGCGCCTGCCGGACTACCCGGTCGCACGCGTGGCGGAGATCACGGGCCTCGATGCCGGTTCCATCGAGCGCCTCGCGCTGCTGTACGGACAGACGAAGAAATCGTTCATCCGCCTGAACTGGGGCATCCAGCGGCACGACAACGGCGGCGCCATGACGCGTGCGATCAAGCTGCTGCCGGCGGTGACCGGCGCAATGCGCACCGGTGGCGGCGTGTGCGTCGGAACCGGCACCGAGATGCGGAACATCGATCTCGGGAAACTGCAGCGGACCGACCTGCTCGCGGGGCGCAAGCCGCGCACGATCAACATGATCCAGATCGGCAACGCACTCAACGACCCCGAACTTTCCCCACCCATCAAGGCACTCTTCGTCTGGAACTCGGATCCGGCCAACTGCGTGCCGGACACGGTGAGCGCGCGCAGGGGCATGATGCGCGACGACCTGTTCACGGTCGTCCACGACACGTTCTTCACCGACACCTGCGACTTCGCGGACTTCATCCTGCCCGCGGACACCGCGCTCGAGCGTACCGACCTGCTCTGCGCGTACGGCAACTACTACTACTCGCTGTCGCAGCAGGCGATTCCGAAGCTGGGCGAGAGTCTCGACAACAACGAGATGTTCCGGCGACTCGCGCGGCACATGGGATACGACGATCCGTGCTTCGCGCAGACTGACGAGGAGATGATCCGGGAAATCATCGATCCGTCGGTGAATCCGCTGTTCGAGGGGATCACCTACGAGTCGCTGCTCGAGAACGGATGGGCCAGGGCGGCCGTCGACTCGCCCCGCCGTCCGGGGCTGAACAGCGGCCGCTGGCCAACACCGTCGGGCAGGATCGAGATCTACAGCGAGACGCTCGCGGACATGGGGCTGGATCCTCTTCCGGGACATGTTCCCGAGCGGGAGGGGTATCTCAGCACCGAACTGAAGAAGCGCTTCCCGCTCCAGGTTCTCAGCCCGGCGACACACTACTTCATCGGCGCCAGCTTCCAGCACGTGCCACGGCTCCAGCAGATGATGTCCCGTCAGACCTTCGAGGTGTCGGCGTCCGACGCCGGTGCGCGCGGCATCGCGAACGGTGATCTCTGCCGCCTCCACAACGATCGTGGCGAGGTGTTCGGGTATGCTCTCATCGTTCCGGGCGCGATGCCCGGCGTGGTGAGCGCGCCCAAGCAGCTTCAGGGATCCAGGCAGCTGAACGGGCTCAACGTCAACGCACTCGTGAGTCAGGACGAGGCCGACATGGGGCGCGGCCCCGTGTTCTACTCGACGCTCGCCGAGCTCGAGAAGGTGACTGATTCGGGCACGATTCGCCGCGTGGAAGACGTCGAAACCGCACGCGCATCCGAGAGTCGACGCTGACTCTGCGGTTTCACGGCCCGGGCTGAGTCGCGGGCAGGGACCTGCGCAAGTTGCTGCAGACGGGCGGGATTGTTCGCCCGCATCGGGGCAACGCGCGCCGCCCGTCCGTCGCAACCGGAAAATGCTCAACGTTCACTTCACACCAACACGAAAGCAAAACATGACTGCAATCATCATGGACGGCGTGGCCGTCGCGAAGGCCACGCGCGCGCAATGGAAGGTTCGCGTCGACGCCTTGAAGGAGAAAGGCGTCACGCCCGGGCTCGCCGTGATCATCGTCGGGGACAATCCGGCCTCGAAGGTGTACGTGCGCAACAAGGCGAGAGCCTGCAGCGAGATCGGCATCCACTCCGAGATTCACGAATACCCCGAGGACGCGCGGCCTGCGGACGTTCTCGCGAAGATCATCGCGCTCAATTCGGATCCGGCGATTCACGGGATCCTCGTCCAGCTACCGCTGCCCAGGCAGTTCGACGTGGCGCAGATCCTCGAGACCATTTCCGTGGACAAGGACGTCGACGGCTTCCATCTCTACAACCTGGGCGGACTCATCGCCGGCGATTCGGTGTTTCCGCCTTGCACGCCTTACGGCGTCATGGCGATCCTCGATCATTACGAGATCAACCTGCGCGGGGCGGATGCGGTGGTCGTCGGCCGCAGCAACATCGTCGGCAAGCCGCAGGCCCTCATGCTGCTCGCGCGTGACGCAACGGTCAGCATCTGCACGTCGAAAACACGCGACCTCGCTTCCTACACACGGAAGGCGGATGTCCTCGTGGTGGCCGTCGGCAAGCCGGGCGTCATCACCGGCGAGATGATCAAGCCTGGCGCGGCCGTCGTGGATGTCGGGATCAACCGTACCGCCGACGGAAAGCTGGTGGGGGATGTGGACTTCGAGTCCGCCAGGGCTGTTGCGGGATTTCTCACGCCCGTCCCCGGTGGTGTCGGGCCCATGACGATCACGATGCTGCTCGCGAACACCGTGCAGTCGGCCGAGCGCTTCGCGGTCGGGGCCACGGGCAGGAAGGCCGGCGTCTGATTCGTCCGTCGGTGTCGGGAGAGTCGGCGGACACCGGCCACGGACATCGACAAGATGAATCAGGCGCCTGCGCCGTCGTCATGGCGGCGCAGGCGTGAGGGGAAGGACGCCGTGTCAGTCGGGGACGGCGCCTGCCGCGGTTCCGACCTCCGCGGCATCACGGTGCCTGTCCTCGCCTTCCTTCAGGTGATACTTCTCGTGGACCGGCTTCAGCAGCAGGTTCGCGAAGAAAGCGATCACGAGCAGTGCCGCCATGCAGTACATGGTGGTGTTGTAGAGGCTCGGCGTCGGATCCTTGGTGCCCGCCGGCGCGATCTCGAGGAGCTGGGAAAGCGTCACCGTCTTCGCGGCGATGAGCGTGTTCAGCTGCTCGATGCCTGCACCGAACTTCGCCTGGAACGTCGCCGGATCGATCTGTGTGGCGAGCTTGTGGATGGCATTCTGGAGCGAGCTTTCGCGTAGCGACGTGATCGCGAGCGGGCCGAGCACGCCTGCGGTACTCCACGCCGTCAGCAGCCGGCCGTGGATGCCGCCCACGTATTTCGTCCCGAAGACGTCCGCGAGGTAGGCCGGGATCGTCGCGAAGCCGCCGCCGTACATCGTGAAGATGATCATCGTCGCGGCGTAGAACATGACGAGCCACATCACCGCGGGCGAGGCGCTGACCTGCCCGGCGGCATAGGGTATCGACAGATAAAGCAGCGTTCCGAGCACGAAGAAGCAGTGGTACGTGTTCTTGCGGCCGATGAAGTCCGAGATGCTCGCCCAGAAGAAGCGGCCGCACATGTTGAACACGCTGATCATCAGTACGTAGGTCGCCGCGAAACCCGCGTTCACGACCGTCGGCAGGGTGGTTCCGAAGATCTCGGTCATCATGGTCTTGGCGACCCCGATGACACCGATGCCCGCCGTCACGTTGAAGCAGAGCATGAGCCACATCTGCCAGAACTGCGGTGTCCGCAGCGCGGTGTCGATGTGGACGTGCTTGTCCGTGATCATGCGCTTCTCGACCTCGGATGCGGACGGTGGTGTCCACCCCGCGGGTTTCCACCCCTCGCGCGGCACGCGGTAGGAGAACGCGGCGATGATCATTACCGTGAAGTAGACGACACCGAGTGTCACGAAGGTCATCGCGGCACCGGTGTTGCCGGTTCCCGCGGCGTAGACCCCTTCGGCACCCTTGACGATCATGCCCTTCAGGTCACCGTGCGTGACGACGACGGCCTGGATCAGGGATCCGTTCACGTCGGCGAAGCGCACGCCGTCCTTGAGGACGAGCTTCACCGAGTCGAGGGATCCGAGATACTGCGGAGCCTGATAGAAGGTCTTCAGCAACCAGCCCTTGAGCGGCGCCGCGATCATCGCGCCGCCGCCGAACCCCATGATCGCCATGCCGGTCGCCATGCCCCGCCTGTCCGGGAACCAGCGTATCAGCGTGCTGACCGGGGAAACATACCCGAGGCCGAGACCGCATCCACCGAGGACGCCGTATCCGAGATAGAGCAGCCACAGCTGGTGGGTCTGGATCCCGAGACTGCCGACGAGGAAGCCGCCCCCCCAGAGGAATGCCGCGACCACCCCCACCATGCGGGGGCCCACGTCCTCGAGCCACTTGCCCGCGACGAACGCGGCCAGTCCGAGAAACAGGATCGCGACCGAGAAGATCCACACGACCGAACTGAGCGCCCAGTCTCCCGCGGTCGGTGCGACGACGCCGATTTCCTTCGTCAGGGCGGGATTGAAGATGCTCCAGGCGTAGACGGAGCCGATGCACAGGTGGATCGCTATCGAGGCAGGCGGTACGCGCCAGCGATTGAATCCGTCGGGCGCGACGATGTGATCCTTGTGGAGCATGTACAGCAGACCCCGCGAATTCGCCATGGAACCTCCCTCCTCGTGAATAGTTGTGCCGGTCATCCCCCGACTGGGTCGAGAGGCTGCCGGACTGTCGTACATAACGCCGCTGTGGCGATGCGGTTGGCTTGTTCATGCGCGGCAAGAATCGCGCAACCGCGCCTGTCGCCTGCCGACAGGCACAGGAGCCGCTGATGCCGGACTCGAACCGCAAACTGCGCGAGGATACCGACATGCCGAAGCGAAGAGCAAGCGCTGGTGCACGCGAAGGAGGGTTGTGCGCTGCACACACGAGAAGCGGTCTTCGCTGCGGCGCGCGACGACGTGGGCGTTCAGCAGAACCCGCGTCAGATATGAGAAAACGTGCATATGTCGATCGTCGAGGTCCCGGCACACTCTCGTGCAAACGGGATCGACCCTGCATGCCCCGCGACCCGGCACGCGCGTCGGCGCAATACAAGAACGCAAGCACGACCCCGAACGCGTGACGCCGACGAGGCAGTCGCGACAGCGGAGGCGGGCGCCGGTCCGTCGGTGTCGGGTCTGTCGGGGCGGCGCGAGACGACGAAAGGCGCGTGCCTCTCGTCGTCCAGGGACGGGCTAGTCGATTCGTGCGACGACGCGGCCGTTCACCTTGCCTGCTTTCAGTTCGTCGAGCGTCCTGCTCACTTCCGACAGCGGACGGCACTCGATCGGAATCGGGCGGAGCTTGCCCTCGCGTGCCAGTTGCACGACCGATTTCAGCTCGGCGACGGTTCCCACGTTCGAGCCGACGATGGTGAGCGCGCGTTGCACGACGGTTACGAGCGAGAGGGGAATCTCGCCGCCGTACAGTCCCACCAGGATGATCCGTCCTCCCTTGCGCATCGCTGCAAAGGCGAGTGTCGCGGTGTCCGTGCTGTTCACGAGGTCGACCGCCCCATAGAGCGGTCCGCCCGCGATGGACTGGACCTGCTTGAGGGCGTCGGGATCGCGCCCGTTCACGGTCGCGGCCGCACCTTCCTCGCGGGCAGCGGCAAACTTGGCCGGATCGATGTCGACGGCGATGATCTTCTCGTGGCCGAGTGCGCGCAGCATCCCGATGCTCATGAGCCCGAGCCCTCCGGCCCCGAGCACCATCACCCATTCGTCCTTCGGTATGGGAGCCAGCTGATTCACGGCGGAGAAAGTCGTGAGCCCGGAGCACGCGAGCGTCGCGGCCCACGCGGGGTCGATCCCGCTCGCGTCGACGAGGTAGCGCGGATGCGGGATGAGCAGGTGATCCGCATACCCGCCCTGGCGCTGGATGCCGACCCACTGCGGCGTCATGCAGTGGTTGTCCTGGCCTTCCAGGCAGCGGACGCACTTGCCACAGCCGATCCAGGGACAGACTAGCCGGTCCTGGCCGATGGGAACGTTGCCCGCGTCGGGTCCCGCTGCGATGACGGTACCGAAGGGCTCGTGGCCGAGCGTGACCGGTGGCTTCATGCCGCGGTCGCTCATGTGGAACCGCTTGCCACCGCCGAGTTCGAAGTAGCCGTCGCGGATGTGCACGTCGCTGTGGCACACCCCGCAATACTTGAGCTTCAGCAGCACCTCGGTCCCCGTCGGTTCCGGCGTGGGCCATTCCTGGCGCTGCAGCGGCTTGCCCCATTCCACGACGTCGTAGCTGATCATGTTGTTTCCTCCCGTTCGGTGTGGTCCGTCGATGCCGGCAGTCTACGACAAGACCGGGATGTGAACGGGGTGTCCGGTGCGGGGCGGCAGGAAGAAAAGACGATCGGCGACGAGCGATCGGGCGGAACCGCGTTCACGCAGCCGGCGGTCTGGTGCGTAGGGTGCGCACCGCGCACCGGGCGACGCCCAATCCCTCACGGCAGGTCTGGTGGGGAACGACGTGTTGCGTTGTCCGCGTGCGCCGTGCCCACCCTGCGGGCCTGCCTCCCACCCGAACCCTTCCCCGCCAGCGAGGGAGGGGGATCGATTCCGTTCCTTGCACACGCCTCCCTCCGCAAGCGCGAGGGGCGGTCGGGTGGGGGGGGCCTCGGTGCGCTCAGCGCATGAAGCAGCCGTATTCCTCGGGGTCGCCGTCGCGCACGAAGACGTCCCGGTCCATGAACACCGGCGTCACGCCCAGGCGCACGAACTTCGATCCGTTGGGATCGATGTAGCCGACCTCGCCCTTGCGCAGCGTGAAGGTCTCCGTCGAAGATCCCTTGAGCGTGACCGTTCCGTCGTTGACCTGCACGTAGACGCCCGGGTCGGAGAAGTCCTCCTGCTGGATGCCGAACAGTTCGTTCAGATCCACTTGCAGCTTGTCGGGTCGCGGCTCGGTGCTTCGTCCGAAGTATCCGGGCACGCTGTCCAGCTGCTTCGGTGCCTCGTCGGCACTCGCCACGTTCAGCGCCTGACCCTCGCAGATCTGGGCCTCGCCCTTGTCGTTCGTCGCGACGTTGCATCCCTGCCAGTTGCTGATCGTGAGTCCGGCCGGGGCATCGTCGGGCGGCGGCGTACCGTCGTCGGCGCAGGCGCCGGTGCAGAGCGCGTCGAATCCCGTTCCCCGGACGCCGATCGTGGCGACGGCCGTGTTGATCTGGAACCGCTTGTTGTTGCTGTGGGCGATGAGACCGGTCAGTGCACGCAGGCCGCCGCGCAGCAGCCTGAAGACGACGTTGCCCTGCTCGGGTCGTGACGGCTCGAACTTGAAGCGTTCCACGACGAAGCGCGTGTTCTCCTTGAGCACGATGCGCGTGCCGTCCTGGAAGATGATCACGCCATACGACCGCTGCGCGGACTCGAGGATGTCTTCCGAATAGACCGGGTCGCCTACGGACAGCGGCTTGCCCGCGCGCTTGCCGCGCGTGGGCGTGATGGTCCCCTGGACCGCGATCAGCCGCCCGACATAGCCCGGCGTGCGTGACACGTGCGTCGAGATCTCGCGCTTCGTCTCGCGGGCGCAGTCGTCCTCGCAGATACGGGTGAGGAAGTCGGTCCCGCGTACGCCGATCGTGGCCGTTCCCGTGTTGAGCTGGAACGCAGTCGGGCGACGCTTGCCGAGCAGACCGGTCAGCGTCCGCAATCCGCCCTTGACGAGCCGCAGGAACATGTTGTCTTCCTGGGGCTTGTCGGGAACGTAGCGATAGTTCTCGATCCGGAACTGGGACGAAGGCCGGATCGTGAGGCGTGCCCCGTCCTGCATCTCGATGACCACGCGGCTTTCGGGCTGCGTGAAGACGGTGTCGCCCGAGCGCACGGTGGAGCCGCGCCCGACGATGCCCATGGCGCCGTTGCTGCGCTGGACGGACACCACGCCCGTGACGCTCGTCGCCTGGCCCGCCTGCGGCTCCTGCGCTGCGAACGCAGGCGTGAGGGAAGACACGAGAAGAAGGAGGAGGATCGGGGTCAGGATTCGCATCAGCGGCACTCCGGCAGACTACGCTGCGTGGTTGAATTGATCGGTGTGTCTTCGTCGGGCAGGGTCTTTTCCCGCAGGGCGGCTTCAATGCGCGTCGTCACGTCCAGTGCGACGACCGCCTCTGCCTGGGGGCTGAGCCGTCTATCGGTCTGTGCCGAGGCGAGTACCAGGCCCGGCTCCGCGCCGCCAGTCGGCGTGCCCCCGTAAGTGATGAACAGGTTTTCGCCGACGACTGCCGGGGTTCCGTTCACGAAGAAGCCCGAAGTCCCGTTGGCCGTGACCGCCTGGCCGTCCACGGTGATTCCCTCACCTTCGGCGTACCGCGGCAGCGCCGCGAAGATCTGACCGCTGGACGTCACGGCGATCTGGGCGGGCGCAGACGGCGCCGTGCCGGATGTCAGCGTGATCGGCCCCAGAACCCGGATCGGGCTTGCGCTGCTGCCGACGCTCGGGGCACCCGCTATCCGAGCCGACGCACCGGTGGCGGAGCCGCCGGAAACGGCGAGGGATCCACCGACGTCGATGCTGCAGGGGCTCGTGCCGGAACTGACCAGTGCCGAGGCACCCGAAGTGCTGCCGCCAGTCACCTGCATGTCTCCCTGGATCGTTGCCGATAGACCGCCCGCGCCGACGAGCGACGTGCTCCCGGTGGTCGCAGTGACGGCAAGGGACCCTGCCTGCGCCGAGACCGTGGCGCCCGTCACGTTCGCGTTCCGGACGGCGATGCCGCCCGAACTCGAGAACTGGATGTTGCCACCCGATCCGATGTTGGAGGTCACGACGACGCCGTTCGCGCCCGCGAGCGAAAGGTTGCCCGCACTCGCGACGGGTGCGGCGACACGCAGCGTACCGGCGAGGGCCGTCGCACTGAAGTTGCCCGTGGTCACGAACGGGCGCTGCACCGTGAGATCGCCGCTCGTCTGGGTGATCGAGACGCTGGTCCAGCCGGGAATGATCGAACCGCCCGTGACGTCGAAACTGTCGGTGACCGTGAGGGCGCCGCCTCCGGCGAGGGTACCGCCCGTCTGCGTGAGGTCCCGAACGGTCAGTGCGCCCTGGGTCGTCAGGCGGCCGCCCGCGATGGTCAGGGGTCCGTTGAACACGGCGGTTCCGGCGACCGTGAGGGAGCCGGCGTCGAGGCGCAGGGCTTCGTCCACCGTGATCGATCCCGCGACCTGGGTTCCCGTGGAGATCGTGATGGTCTGGTCGCCGGGGACCCGGATCAGGACCGTCTGTCCGGCAGTGGGCGCAGTCCCGGTGCTCCAGTTCGTTCCGGTCGCCCAGTCTCCGGTCGTGCCGATCCAGCAGACGTCGGCGCCGCAACCCGCGGCGTCGAGCAACAGGGCAAGTGCGCCCGGATCGTAGGAAGGTGAGCCGTTCACGGTGGCGGGCAGGCTGACCGTCGTGAAGACACCCGTGCGCGCGTTGTAGACGACGAGGTCGGAGAACGTGTCGCCGGTCGCCGGCGTGTAACCGCCGAGCGTGCTCACCGCGAGCGTGCCGGCAAGACCGGCGGTACCCGTCACGTTGAGCACGTCGTGCTCCGCAGGACCCGGTCCGGCGATCTCGATCTCGACGGTACCCGTTCCCCCCTGCGCCAGATCGCCGGCGAGCGTGAGCGTGCCGATCGCCCCGGTCCCCGCCGGTGCGATGCGGCCGTCGTTGTCGAGAGTTCCGGTGCCGCCGCCCACTTCGAGCGTACCCGTGCCCTGGATCAGGCCCGTGTTCCTGGTGTTCGCCGGCAGGGCGAGCGTGGCCCCGGCGTCGATCGCGACGGTGCCTCCGATGCTGGTCACGGAGGACAGCGCGAGCCGACCGGTACGTACGGCGAGCGTACCGTTGTTGTCGAAGCCGAGGTTGGCGATGCTCTGGTCGACGGAATTCGACTTGCTGAGGGTGCCGTCGTTGGTGACACGCACGAGGGCGCCACCGGCGAAGGCGATCGGCGAGGCGTTGGTGCTCGTGATGTCGATCGATCCGCCGGCGAGGTTGGCGAGCATCGCACCGTTGGTCAGGTTCACGCGAGCGCTGTCGGCGATGGTGGCCGTGCCGGCGTTGTTCCAGGTGGCGTTGTCGAGTCCGACGGAGCCGGTGCCCTGGATCGCGGTGGTGCCCGGCGTGACGAACGTGCCGCCACCGGTGAAGGTCCCGCCTGTCCAGGTGAGTGGTCCGCCGATCGTGAGCGTGCTGACGGTGCTGACCGCGCCACCCGAGAACGTGAACGGATTGGTGATCGTGCGATCAGCGGCGACGGTGAGCGTGCCGGACGTGAGTGCGAGGCTACCGGTGTCGGAAAGGGTGGCGCCCTGGGCGAGGGTGTTCGATCCGCCGTTGAAGGTCAGCGTGGCCCCGTCGGCGATGT
>WGLR01000020.1 GCA_016125475.1 Betaproteobacteria bacterium | reverse complement strand
TTCGTCGACAGAATCGTCGTGATCGCCGCCGTCAACGTCGTCTTCCCATGGTCCACGTGACCGATCGTCCCCACGTTCACGTGCGGCTTCGTACGCTCAAACTTGCCCTTAGCCATGATGGTCGTCCCCGATACTGGTACTGGTCGAACTAGAAAAGAAAGCCGTCGAATCGATTTGGTGCCGATGACGCGGATTGAACGCGTGACCTCTCCCTTACCAAGGGAGTGCTCTACCACTGAGCTACATCGGCATAATTGAACTCTGCCCCGTCACAGAGGCCAGCGCCATCCACCGACCCCGCCGCCTTGCCCGCAAAAAGAGTCGACCGGCGAACCCTGGAGCGGGTGAAGGGAATCGAACCCTCGTCGTAAGCTTGGAAGGCTTCTGCTCTACCATTGAGCTACACCCGCCTCTGCACGCGTGCGGCATCGCTGCCGCCGCGACCGCCCCAACTGCCGACCGACTGCAATTACTTCTTACAACTCGAGAAACGGGTGGAGGGGGAAGGATTCGAACCTTCGAAGGCAGAGCCGGCAGATTTACAGTCTGCTCCCTTTGACCGCTCGGGAACCCCTCCGACGAAACGCGCAATTATCTGCGCGCGCTCTGAGACTGTCAATTGAGTTGAACGGTTCCGTCCACCGGGGAGGGGATGGAGCAGCGGGTCGCCGCCGCCGCCTCGTTCCAGGTCGATCCGGCCACGCTAGACGGCCGGATTCGGATACTGGAGATGGATCTCCTCGATGCGGGAGAGCGTGCGCTCGTCGAGCGCGACGCCAGCGGCATCGATGTTCTCGTCCAGCTGCCCGACGGACGTCGCTCCGATGATCGTGCTGCCGGCGAACCACCGGCTCCTGACGAATGCGATCGCCAGCGTCGCCAGGGACATGCCCGCTTGCTTCGCCAGCTCGGCGTAGGCAGCCACGGCAGCCGGCACGTGCGGCTTCTGGTAGCGTTGTCCAAAGGCAGGAAATCGCGTGAGCCTGGCCGCCGGAGGCATGGCGTTGCCGAGGTACTTCCCGGACAGATGTCCGAATGCCAGCGGGCTGTAGGCGAGGAGCGGGACGTTCTCCCTGCGGGTCACTTCAGAAAGCCCCGCCTCGAACGTGCGATTCAGGAGGTTGTAGGCATTCTGAACGGAGATCACGGCAGGCAGCCCCCTGTCCCGTGCGACCCGCAGGAATTCCGAGACGCCCCAGGGCGTCTCGTTGCTGAGGCCGAGATAACGGACCTTGCCCGACTTCACGAGCGAGCCCAGTGCCTCGAGTTGCTCCTCGATCGGAACCGTCGGGCGTTCCAGTTCCGGTTCGTAGTGAACCTTTCCGAAAGACGGCACATACCGGTCGGGCCAGTGAATCTGGTAGAGATCCACGTAATCGGTCCGCAATCGTCGCAGGCTGCCCTCTAGAGCCTCCGTCACACAACGAAGATTGATGGCAAGTTCGCCACGCCGCACCCACTGGAATCCGCGGCCGGGGCCTGTCACCTTCGTGGCGACGACGACCCGATCCCGATCACCGCGGGCGAGCCAGTTGCCCACGATCGTCTCGGTTGCGCCCTGCGTGGCCTCGCCGGGCGGAACCGGGTACATTTCCGCGGTGTCGACGAAGTTGATCCCTCGTTCGACGGCGTGATCCAGTTGCTGATGGGCCTCCTGCTCGGAGTTCTGTTCACCGAACGTCATCGTCCCGAGACAGATCTCGGACACCTTCAGGTCGCTGCTCCCCAATACCGCGAATCGCATTCCTTGCACCTCAGTCTGGTTTTGTCGTTACAGTCGGGCGAGTTTCGCCCGCAACATGATTCGCCTGAGCGCTTCCGGCCCCTCCGCCGGTTCGCCGAACAGGAATCCCTGCACTTCGTCGCAGCCCTCCGACCGCAGGAACATCAGCTGCTCCTGTGATTCGACCCCTTCCGCAACGGTCCGGAGCCTGAGGTTGCGGGCCATGCCGATGACGGCCCGCACGATCGCGACGTCGTCGAGATCCGCGGGAACGTCCCTGACGAACGATCGGTCGACCTTCAGCACGTCCACGGGAAGATGCTTGAGATACCCGAGACTTGAATAACCGGTGCCGAAGTCATCGATCGCGATCGTTATTCCCATTCCCTTGAACTGCTGGAGAGCCGTCCGCACCCGCCCGCTCTCGTCCATGAGCACGGATTCCGTGATTTCGAGTTCGAGTCTCGAAGGGTCGAATCCGGTCTCCCCGAGTATCTGCACCACGGCCGCGACGAGCCGCTCGCTTCCGAACTGTCTCGGCGAAAGGTTGACGGACAGCCTCAGCGAGGGCCCTCCCTGACGACCCCACTCCCGGAGTTCGGTGCACGCGCGCCTCAGCACCCACTCCCCGATCGGCACGATCAGGCCACTGTCCTCGGCGACGGGAATGAACTGAAGCGGAGGCACGAGGCCCCGTTCGGGGTGTCGCCAGCGCAGGAGCGCTTCCACACCCGTGACAGCGCCGGACACCACGTCGATCAGCGGATGATAGTAGAGCACCAGTTCATCGCGCTCGATCGCGCGCCTCAGGCCGTTTTCGACGGCGACCCGCGTCACCGAGCGTCGAGTGAGGTCCGCCGAGTAGAACTGGAACGTGTTTCGCCCCTGCCGCTTCGCCTGATACATGGCGGAGTCCGCGCACTTCAGCAGGCCATCGACGTCGGTACTGTCCGCGGGATAGACGGCAATCCCGATGCTCGCCGCGAGAAAGACCTCCCGCCCTTCGACGACGAGCGCGGACAGAAAGCAGTCGAGGATGCCCTGGGCGACTTCGGTCACCGCGGAGGCACCGGGAGGCGCCCGGAGAACGACTCCGAACTCGTCTCCGCCGAACCGTGACAGGAACGCATCTCCCGGCAGCCGCTCCGACAGGCGCTGCCCCACGAGGGCGAGCAGCCGGTCACCGAGTTCGTGCCCCATGGTCTCGTTGATCACCTTGAAGTGGTCGAGATCGAAGAGCAGCACGGACACCGGCTCGTCACTGGTGGCAGCCACCTCCACCGCGGCAGCGAGGCGGTCGCGGAACGCCGACCGGTTCGGCAGACCCGTCACGGTATCGTGGTACGCGAGGTATTCCAGCCGCTCCTCTATCAGCCTGCTGTTCGTGACGTCCACGGCGAAGGTGAGAAGCGACGCCACGCGCCCGGAGGCATCCACGAGGGGGGCATAGTGCCAGTCGCAGATCACCCGTGCCCCGCTTCGGGTGCGATTCGTCATGGTCATCACGCCGGCCGCTCTGTCCTTCAGCATGCGATGCCACGAAGATGCGACCTCGTCGCAGGTGTCGGGACAAGCGATGAGATCCGACGCAGTGCGGCCAAGAACGTCCGCCCGCGCGTAACCGAAGATGCGTTCCGCCGCCGGATTCCAGTCCGTCACGCGGAAACCCAGATCCCATTCAACGAACGCGAGAGGGGCCTGCTCGGCATGCAGCCGGAGGCGCTCCTCGGACTTGCTCAGCACCTGCTGCGTGACACGCCGCTCGGCAACCTCGACCTGCAGCGCCGAGTACGCGGACTCCAGTTCCGACTTGGACCGCGAAAGCTCTTCCACGAGGGCCGAGTTCCGGATACGCAACTCCACCGTCTGGCGGATGCTTCGCGAGAGCCGCTCGGACACGAGGATCATCACGAGACCGAACGTCACACCCAGGGCGGCCATGGCCTCGTGAATGCCGTCACCGATCCGCCAGATCGTGACGATGAACGGCGTGACGAGTGGCAGGAGGAACGCCGTGTACACGAGCGTGGAACCGGCCAGGGTCGAGATCGCTCCCGCAGCGATGCCCGCGATGACGAATCCCACGAAAACCTGGTGCAGTTCGTCACCCGGAAGCAGCAGACTGCCGGCTGTTCCCCAGCAGGCCGCGGTGAGGGTCGAGAGCGCAATGAATGCGTACCCCCACGCGGAAATCTGGTCCTCGGCGGGTTGCAGGCGCCGGAAGACACGCGCGAGCACGAGCCGCGACAGCAGGAGCACGGACAGACTCGCGAGCCAGATCACCAGGAGGCCCGGGCGTGACACCGGCCAGAGCACCGCACAGAGCACACTCGCGGCGAGGGCGCTCGCAAGTGCACCGAAGGCACTCCGCGAATAGAGCCCTCGGATCTGCTCTGCCCAGATGATCGTCTCGGGGGAACCGTGTGTCCGGCTCCCGGCCGGACGATCACCCGCAGACAATGCACCCTGTCCCGGGGAGCGAATCACCGTTCAATGCCTCTTCGTTGGGTGCGGGGATGGTAAGCGCGATCGCCGATCCCGCCAACGGCAATGCGATGCCGGGACGTGCACGGCAGGACGATGCCCCCAGGACGCCGGAAGTGCTCCGGGGATTTCGGCCGCGCGAGACGGCGGATCAACTGCGGATCGCGAAGACGAACTCGATCTCCACGGGAACATTACGAGGCAGGGCTGCGACGCCGACCGCCGAACGTGCGTGCCGACCAGCATCCCCGAACGTCTCGACGAGCAGTTGCGAGGCGGCGTCGATGACTCTGGGCTGTTCGAAGAAATCGGGCGCCGAGGCGACGAACCCCGTCACCTTGAGGACCTTGTCCACACGATCCAGGCTGCCCAGGGCCTGCTCCAGGACGGCGAGACCCTGAAGAACACACAGCCGGGCCGCTTGGCAGCCGACGTCGACCGACACTTCTGCGCCAAGCTTGCCGAGCGCATGCAGGTCACGCCCGACCCAGGGCAGTTGGCCGCTCACGAATGCCGTCGAGTCGTGCACGACGACAGGGACATAGGAGAACCTGGGAGTGGCGGGTTCCGGCAGAGTCAAACCCATTGCGGCAAGGCGCTCTCGAATCATCTGGTCACCATCAACGCAAACGACGATTGGTCGTTAAGGAACATGTAGCTCGAACGAACCACTGCTTGAGGAATTGATTCGGGCAGGTACCGGTCTCATGTGTGTAGGTGCGTGCACGGTTCTTGCGCGGATCAAGATCAGCCAGCTAGGAGGTCATTGCCATGAACGTGATCTACAACAGCCCCAATTATCATGTGGTTGAGTATCCTGGTCACGGCTTTGAGGTTATCGCAAAGCATGCGGCGCGGGGTACCTATCTCTACGGCGAGGCCGCGTCCAGGTTCAAGGAATACCTGACCCAGGCCGCCGCGGAAGACGCTTCGATCGAAACAGTGGACGAATATCTCGGCGGGTATGACGATCTCATGACCCAGCCCGCGATTTACCACTGAGGGCGAAACGACGATAGCCCTGCATCAGGCAGGGCTATCCCGAACGGCGCACGCGACAGCGTGCGCCGTTTTCATTTCTTCGCAAGGCTGTCGTCCGGGCGACGCATCTCATCGGGACCGCGCAGCCCGAGCGGAAGCCACACGCCCGCCATGGCCATCTCCCTGGCAGACACGGCCGTCCCTGCCCTCACGGCGCGCCGGATGGCGCAGGCACGTTCGGATCCGTCACGAATCCCATGCTGTTCAGTCCGGCGTTCCTGGCCATGGCCATGATCTCGGCGAGCGTCTGATAGCGCGTATTCAGGTCGGCTCGCAGATGAAGCTCCGGCTGCGGAGAACTCCGGGCTGCAGCCACCAGTCTTGCCTGCAGGTCCGCCACACGAATCGGCTGATCGTTCCAGAAGAGCTTGCCGGCACTGTCTACCGAGAGCGTGACCGTCCGCGGCTCTTCCGGCGCCGCCGAGCTCTGAGCCTTGGGCAGATCGATGCTGATCCCGTGCGTGAGCAACGGCGCAGTCACGATGAAGATGACCAGGAGCACGAGCATGACGTCCACGAGCGGGGTCGTGTTGATCTCGGCCATGGGCTGGGAGTGCTGCCCTGCGCCGGACTGATCCTGGAAATTGCCGAAGGCCATGGTGTTCGTCAGGCAGACTGCGTCTGCGTGGCTGGCGTGGCGCGGAGCGTGGCCGGGCCGGACGCCGACGCACCGTCGACCCGCGCCCCCGTGGCCAGATACGCATGGAGATCGTGGGCGAAGGCGTCGAGGTCCGCGAGTATCACGCGGTTCGTGCGGGTCAGCGCGTTGTAGCCGAGCACGGCCGGAATCGCCACGGCCAGACCCAGCGCGGTCATGATGAGTGCCTCCCCCACCGGGCCAGCCACCTTGTCGATGCTGGCCTGCCCGCTCGCACTGATTCCGATCAGTGCGTGATAGATGCCCCACACCGTACCGAACAGGCCCACGAACGGAGCGGTGCTGCCCACGGATGCAAGCAGTGACAGGCCGGTCTCCAGCCGGGACTGCGCGACATTGATGCCCTGACGAAGTGCGCGCGTCACGAAATCCGACAGAGACATCGCGTCGCCAAGGCGCCCCGCCTGATGCCGCTGATGGTGCATCGCTGCGCCGACTCCGGCACGTGCCAGCAGCGCGAACGGGTTCGTCGCATCGGCCCGCATCTCTTCGAGCGCGCGGGCAAGGCTCGGGTTGCTCCAGAACGATTCGATCGTCCGGCGAGCCGTATTGCGGATGTTCACCGTCCTGAACACCTTGGACAGAATGACTGCCCAGCTCGCCACGGACATCGAGAGCAGCAGAAGGGCGACGGACAGCCCTATGGCATCGGTCTGACTCAGGAACGCGATGAGACCGTGAGACTGAGCTTGCATTCAGGTGCCCTGTGAAGAGCTTGAGGGAGCGGACGGCCGTGCCCGCCAAGATCGAGGGAGTCGGAAAGCGGAAAGCCGATCTGCGGTAGCGGCAAGGTGGCCAAGGCGGCGAAAGGACTCCATGTCATTCGCCACGATTCTCTTGCCGGGCGGGAGCCCTGTCAAACGGTGCCCCCACGGCCGGGCGCGAGATGCGCCCTGATAGCTCAGTCTCCGTACATGCGCTGCATTCGCTCGCGCCGCTCCTGGGCTTCGATGCTGAGGGTCGCGGTCGGACGCGCGAGAAGCCGCCGAACGCCGATGGGCTCTCCCGTTTCCGCGCAGAAGCCATAGGTCCCGTCGTCGATCCGACCGAGCGCTTCGTCGATCTTCTTCAGCAGCTTGCGTTCCCTGTCCCGCGTACGCAGTTCGAGCGCCTGCTCCTCTTCCTGGGTCGCACGGTCGGAAATGTCGCTCGTGGCCTCGGTTTCTCGCAGGTGTTCACTCGTATCACGCACGTTGGCAAGCAACTCTGTCTTGAGCTGATGCAGCCGCTGGCGGAAGAATTCCAGCTGCTCGTCGTTCATGTAGTCCTTGGCCGGGGCGGCAACGACTTGCGCCTCAGTCAGAGGTTTCTTGGTCGATTTTCGTTCCATAGGTGGTCAAATGCTGCCCGTCTGGTCTGAATTCGCGGCGCGCAAGAGTGCACGCGTCCGCGCGTTAGCGCAAGAGAGATAGAGAAAAATGTATGCCCGGTACATCCCGACCGGACTCGATCTGCCCGCACGCACCGTGTGGTGACGGTAACCCGGAACATCTCCAGAGTCGTACAACAAACTGTTTTTCCGCGCCTTGTTTGCGATGGACACGGCAACGATCACCCGCTACCAACCGGGTTGAACCTCGAGTCGCGCCCCTCACTTGTCGTCCGCGGCGCTGCGTTGCATGCTTGCGCAGTGGCGGGGCGAGACCCGGAACGGGCATCATGATGCGCTCGGGAGGCCGGCAGCGCGGCTACCGGGCGGCACGTCGGTATCCCGCGCGAGCCGCCCTATTCATGTCTTCGAGGTTCCAGGGGGTCCTCTCATGAAGCGTTTCCTCACATGCCTGTTGCTCACTGTGTCGTGCGCGGCGATGCCCGTGCATGCGGAATTCGTGTCCACGAAGCGGTTCGAAGGCTGGCTGCAGGAGGCCGAGAAGACCGGCGGCTCGTTCAAGGACCGGACACTCGCGCTCGGCTTCGTGATGGGAATCCACGATTTCCTGGAACACACGCATGTCTGCACGCCTTCGGGCCTCCAGGCGAATCAGCTGTTGCGTGTCATCCACGGCTGGATGCGTGGGAACGAATCCCTGTGGACGGTCGACGCCGCCCGGACCGTGCAACGTGCTCTCGAGCAGAGTTACCCGTGCCCCCCGGGCGGCAATGCGTCGGCACCGCCCGCGGACGCACCGAAGCGGCGATAGTCCACCGTTGTCCTCCACGAAGCCTTGTGCGGCCGGGCGCCCTGTCGAACGGCCTCCGTGCCTGTCGATCGCGGATCCTCGCGCTGCCGTGGAGGATGGGTGGACCGCGCCGTGCCACATGCCGACACGGCCCGGACGTCGCCGATGATGCGGGATTCCACGCAATGACGTTCGCGCCGACCCGGCTCGCCGACCTGCAGGGGTCCCGGCGACGCAGAAGCACCCTCCGGGCAGTCGCTCTCGCCATCATGGTGCTCGCGACCGGGGCGTGCACGTTCGCGCCCCAGCGCTACACGCAGCCCGAAATCCGTTCGAACAATCTCCAGCCCGGCGCACTCGCCAGGGGCGGGCTGGCGATTCTGACGCCCTCGACCGTGACGGGGCAGGAGGAAGACCGTCAGACACTCGCGCTGCTGTTCACGAAGGAACTCGCGCTCCAGCGGCGCGACCTGCGCATCGTCCATCTCCCGGAAGTCATTTCGGCGATCAATCAGGCCGGACTCGTGGATCGCTACCAGCGCCTCTACACGGATTACCGTGTCACCGGGGTATTCGACCGCGACACGCTCGCTCGAATCTCCGAGGCGACAGGCGTCCGCTATCTCGGCCAGTTGAAACTCGCCCGCTTCGAGCAGGGCGCGAAGAGTCGTCTCGGCATTCTGGGACTTTCGGTGCTCCAGACTCAGTACGCGCACATGCGCGTCTTCCTTCAGATCTGGGACGCACGCAGCGGGTCGGTCGTGTGGGAGGGAATCGACGAGCTCACGATCTCGGTCGAGACGAGCCGCGAGCGTGCCGTCACGCTGCGCACCATTGCCGAAGAAGCGGCACGAGACCTCGCGAAGCGATTGCCGTGACTGCTCAGTCGGCCCCCGCGAACGACGTGGAGATTCCGTAGGGGCGCGCCCAGCCCAGCCCCTCCAGGGTGTTTCCCTGTGGCCGGTACTCGCAGCCTATCCACCCCTCGTATCCGAGCGCGTCGATCAGGTCGAACAGATACGGATAGTTGATCTCGCCGACATGCGGCTCGTGTCGTCCGGGGACGCCGGCAATCTGCAGGTGCCGGATCCGCGGCATGTGCGCCCGCAGGGTCTCCGACAGATGCCCCTCGAGCACCTGCATGTGGTACAGATCGAGATGCAGCCATGCATTCGGATGGTCGATCTCGTCCAGCAGCCGGCTTGCCTGGTCCGACCGGTTGAGGAAATACCCTCGCATGCCCTCGGTCGTATAGGCGGGGCCTTCCCGTGGAGCGCCGAACCTGGGGTTGATCGGTTCGATCACCACGGCGATTCCTGCATCCCCGAGGACGCGGGCCGCGTACCGGACATTCTCGATGTACGTACGCACACACTCGTCGTGATCGATGCCCGGACCGACCACTCCCGCCATCACGTGGACGGTCTCGCAGCCGAGCGCACGGCCGTAGTTCACGGCTGTCAGCAGGCCTTCCCGAAACTCGCGTTCCCTGCCGGGCAGGCAGGCAATTCCGCGGTCCCCCCGGTCCCAGTCGCCCATCGGTGCGTCGAACAGAACCATCTTCAGGCCGTTGTCGTCCAGACGCCCGCGAAGTTCTTCGGCGGGATGGTCATAGGGGACCTGAAACTCGACCGCCTGAAAACCGGCGCCTGCCGCGGCGGCGAACCGATCGGCGAAGGGTACTTCGGTGAAGAGGTAATGAAGATTGGCAGCGAATCGGGGCATGACGTTTCAGACCCTCCGGCTCCGGGCCCGGCTGAACGGTAGACCAGCCCGGAGGATACCGAACGCTCGATACCGATGCCGGACGTGGAGACGCCGCGCGTGCGGGTGATGTGGGTAGTGCATTCGTACCATCCGGGCCCCTTCACGCTGACATCTTATGGCAACGAACGAAACCGACACTCGAATCTACTCTCGACTTTAACGATCATGGATCGCGCCCAGCCGCAATGTCCGGACGATGATCGCGGCTCGACGCAGCCGGCGGGCCCGATTCGGACGCCCCCCTCCGCCGGGTCGGCCACGAACCTCTCGGACCGGGAACGACTATATCAGGCGAACACCCTCGCGCGAACGTCCGGGTCGCGGCTCGCGGGGGATGACGACCTGCACGACTGCCCCGTGTCCGCGCTCGGGCTGGAGCGCAACACCATCAGTCGCCTGTACCACCTCGGACTGCTCTCGATCGGTGAGCTCTATGCCACCTCCGTCGATGAATTGTGGCGGCGTCTCGGCAGGCAGGGCATGACCGACATCGTCAATCGCCTCGAGTTTCACGGCCTCCGCCCTCCGCGCCTGAAGAATTACCAGTTGTGGCGTCTCGGGCTGATCGCGAAGAACTCGGTGAGCGTGGACGTGCGTCCGACGACCCCCGTGCACGAATTGTGGCCGAGAGTCGGTGCGGCGCTTGCCGAGTCGCTTCACAGGCGCGAGTTGCACACGGTTCTGGACCTCGCGCCGCGATCGATGGACGACGTGCGCCAGTTGTACCGGCTCGGAAAGACCAATCTGCGCGTTCTCCGCGGCATTCTCGCCGACGCGGGAAAACGGGGGAACGCAGGGCAGCGGGACGTGCTTCGGACGGGGACTGAACTCATCGACCGCCTCCTCGGCGACCGGGCTTCCGCGGCGCCGCGTGGTGCTGCACGGTCGAGAATGCGCACGTCCGGAGCCGGCGGGGCGGTCGCCGCTCCGGCTTCCCGCATGTCGGACTGATCGGCCGGACCGGCACGATGCGCAAGACCGGCAAGGATCACGACGAGAATCAGGAGGAGAACTGGGCCGATTTCATCGACCGCCTCCAGCCGTTCGAACCGCCGACGTTCCGCACCCGCCTTGCTGCGGCGCGCCTGGCGCACGCCAGCCCCGCTTCTGCGAACACCACTGCGGACGATGCCCGACCGGCGGACGTCAGAACGTCACCGTTCCCGAAAGATAGATGGTCGTCACGTTGAAGCTGTTGTAGGGGCCATAGCCACTGGCCTGCCAGGCATCGTTCGTGTCGCGCGTGTCGTACGCGACGGTGCCGTCGACCCGGACATTCCGGTAGGGCGTCCAGACGAGGCCGACGGAATACGACTGGAACGTGTCCTTGCGGGTCGGAAACGAAAACAGGATGAACTCCGGGTCCCCCTGAAAGGCCCGGCGCCGCAGCGAGTAGTTCACCTGCACGAGGAACTTGTCGGTCAGGGACTGCGTGGCGCTAGCCGTTGCGCCCTGCGTCACCACGTAGTTGGTCGTCAGGTCTTCCCAGCCGCCGACTTCGCGAAACACGGCCCCCGTGAGGGTGGTCTTGCTCGACCACGCATAGGTCACCGTGAGACGACCGGTCATCCCGCTGAAATTCCGTTGCGACAGCTGCTTCTGCTGCCGCGTCGTGTAGCCGAGATTTCCGGATATCCGCGTGAGACCGCTGTACTGGTAGTCGATGACGCCTTCGGCGGTATATTGCCGGTACGCATTGTCCACGGTCGACGTCGCGAGCACCTCCCTGTTCGGGAAGTTGCCGTCCGCGAACCGGAGATTGAACCCGATGTAGTCATCGGTTCCCTTGCTGTAGCGACGCGACCCGGCTTCGGCAACCCACTCGTTCCGGTCCTGGTTCGCGAAGCGCGACAGCCCGTTGTTCACGGTCGTGTAGCGCAGGGCACCGCGGAGCTTCCAGTCGGGCGTCATCTTCAGCATGGCACTGCCGAAGAAGACGTCCTGCGTGCGGAGGTTGCGCGCCGTCCGGTCCGCCGTCCGGAAATCGTAGAAATTGGAGGCGACGCGGTTTCGCTGGTATCCCGCATCACCGTCCCAGCGCTCCCCGTAGACCCAGTCCCACGTGCCTCGGACGTCGTACGTCGAGTAATCGAGGGAATCGTAGGTCTGGTTGCGGTTGTTGGTGATCTGCGACCGGAGCCTGAACGTCTGTCGGCTCCAGTAGTGGTCGATGTCGAGTCCGGCCTTCAGCCCGAAGGTCTGGTCACTTTTCTGACCGTCCTTGATGAACGAGAACTGCGACGCGTTCAACCGGTCGTCCAGATAGTAGAGGTTGCTGTTGTACGTGTAACTCAGGCCGACGGACGGGCGGATGCGGTCGCCCTCGAGCGCGTGGGCACCGTGAGCGGCGAATGCCAGCGCGAATGGCGCGATGCGGCGTGCGGCCGTGACCGTAGTGGAGTTCATTCTGTCTGCCCGGGAAGTCACCAGAAATGCCAGCTGCCAGTATAGAGGACGAACATGCCCAGCAGCGCGTTGGTCAGCCCGTGTGCAACCACCGGCGCCCAGAGATTGCCCGTCAGCCGGTAGAGGCCACCGTAGGCGACACCCGCGAGAATGCCCGCGAACCACTCGTTGTGTTCGACCCCGAAGATCACCGAGGACACGATCAGCGCCTTCGCCGTGATCGCGGTCGGGAGGACGGACCGGAACCGTGGATTGTCGACCCAGCGCATCAGGAAGGAACGCCAGAACAGTTCCTCCATGAGCGGCACCACGAGCGCGGCGCCCGCCACCCTCGATACGGCGAGGAAATGATTGATCTGTCCGCCGTCCCGCGGGTCGAATCCGCCGGCGGGGGCCTTCAGCACCATCCAGCTCGCGGACAGATTGACCCAGAGCACGAAAACGATCAGCCCCACGATCGCGGAGAGCGCCCACAGCCCTCCCGGCATCGAGAACCTTCCCTTCAGTTCGTCGTAGTCGCGCCAGAACCACGCCAGCGCCACCGCGACGACCCCGACGCGGACGGGGTACAGCCAGCGAGTGTCGATCACGTCACCGGGCAGAACGGTATTCAGGACCAGAAACGCGATGTAGATCGCGAATGGCACCACACGCGCGAGCGTGGCACGGGTCTCGGGGGAGGACATGAGTCTTCAGAACCTGTTCTTGTCGAGCGGGGGCATTATCCCAGAGAGTTGAGACAGGACTCCGAAGAAACTGACGGCGCCACGGCTTCGCCGTTCCGTGCCGTCTGTCGAGGTGACGGTCGGCGACATCCGGGTCGCCGCGTGGCCGTAACGTGCGCGAGACGGGATGCCGTGAACCGTGACGAGGCCCTGTTCCCTGTCAACGCGGTGATGTGACGTGGTTCCTGTCGGCCTTGTCGCGGTAGTCTTCGAGCAGATTCTCGACTTCCACCCGACGTACCCCGGTGAACGGCTCCCTGCGCTTGAAGACGTCCCAGAATCCGACCTTCCGGTATTTCGCGAGCAGGTCCGTCGCGATCCCGTACAACTTGTCGTTCATCTGTTCGCAACTCGCATTCGCCGCCGTCTTCTTCTCGAGCTGCCCGGACGTGGCGTCCAGCTGCGCCTTGGCGGCGTCCAGGGCACCGGTCGTCCTCGCAAGCTCGTCGCTCGTTCGCTGGAGTTCCGCCTCCGTCGCGTCGAGCTTGGCCTGCAATGCGTCCTTCTCCCCCTTCACGCGGTCGAGATCAGCTTTCGTCTCGCCGAGATCGCCGGCCGCACGCGAGAGCCGCTTTCGCTCCGCCGACAGTGAGTCCTCTATCTTCGCCGCGGAGCGCTTCAGCTTCTGGATCTCTGCCTGAAGCTTCGCGTTCTCGGCGGCCATCGTGGCATTCCGGTCTTCCGCTTCCCGCAGGGCGGCCGTCGCGCGGCGCAGCAGTTCCCGGTCGCGCGAGGCCTGCTGGTCCTGGGCGACGACCGGCGACAGGCAACCGGCAAACAGGGCGAGTCCGGTCAGGCCGGCAATCCAGCTTCGCATCATGATCAGAACTTCACGTTGAAGTCGGCCTGAAGCACGTCGATCGACAACGGCGGTCCCGAGATCTCGTTCGCCGACAGCCAGCGCGCCCGCAGGTAGGCGTTCTTGTCCAGCCCGTAGTAGGCCCCGATGAAATAGCCCTTCGCGTTCGTTCCGCCGAGGTGGAAGTCGGAGTCCGTGAACGCGTCCAGCACTGCGTCCCTTTCGAGATAGCGGTAGCCGATGAACACCTGCCAGTCGTTCAGTGCCCGCACTGCCGCCTGTCCGACGGTCAGCTTGGCCTGATAACCGCTCGTTTCCCCGCTGACGTCGACACCGGTACGGGCCTTGATCTCGCCCTGGTCGAAACCGATGTTTCGCACGTAGTCGGCACCCAGCGCGACGGTCATCCGTTCCGACCGGTTGAGTGTGACCTCGCTCCCGAGGTTCAGGATCCGGTACTTCGGTGCAAGCGCCAGCAGGGGTGTTGAGCCCGGAAGCCCGAAATTGATGTCGAAAACGGTATTGCCCTTCTGGCGGAACTGCGGGGCCGTCCAGTCATTGGCGTTCGAGCCCGTCGTGTTTCGTTCCCCCTCGACGCGTGCGAAGTCGAACAGACCTGCACCGACCCGCCACGACACATCCCTGAGCGGCTCCCAGGTCGTACCTGCCTGGAGGCCATACAGCCACTTCGTCTGCGGATCCGGCGTCAGGGTCGTCGGGCTCGCGGACTGGAGCGGAAACACGCCAGCGGTCACGAAGCCGGTCGTCACGGCATTGAAGCGGGGTCTGTAGGTTCCCGCGGCGCCCTCGAAGGCCAGATCCTCGTCCCACACGAGATCGGTCGGCCAGAACCACGGGTTGGCCATGCGCCCCGCCAGCACCCGCCACTGGGGCGAGGGCGTCCATTTCAGGTACGCACGGTCGAGATTGAACGAATAGGGCTGTCCTGTGTTGCCCATCGTCTGATTCGTCGAAACCGGATTGCTGGTGCTCCCGGTCGCGATGCGAACGCCGACGTCGAGCCGCTCGTTCACCTTTGCCACGAGCCCGAGCCGAAGTCGCAACCGCCAGAGGCTCTGGTCCACCCGGGTGTTGTTGAGCGTCGTGCCTTCGATCGCGTTGTAGGTGACGGCGTCCGTGTTGCCCGATGAATAGTAATCGCCCTGGTAGCGCAGCCTGAAGTCGCCTTCCCACGTCAGGCGGTTCATCCACTCGGGAAGCGTCCCCGGGTCGCCCCAGCGTTCCGATTTCGCCTGCGCCAGCACGTCCTGCTTGATTTTCTCCCGAATCTCGTCCTTCACGATCTCCGGAACGTACGGAACGCGAATCGTCCCATCGTCCGCTTCGGTCGGCGGCTGGGCAGTGGCGGGTGCCGCGCCCCGTGCCGACCCGGGCTTCACGCCGGCCAGTTCGGCGCGGTCCGCTTCGGGCAACAGTTCCTGAGCCTTCTCGACGGACAGCAACCCTTCCTCGACCATGAGGCGGATGAGACGCAGCGTCGTGTCGTGGGTAGCCTCGAGCCGGGCGCGTTCAAGGCGTATCTGGTCGAGAAGCTGCTCGGCGTCCGAGCGTGCACGCGCATTGTCCGCCACAGGGAGCACGCGGCCAGCAGCATCGGGACTCGCAGGTCGCGTCTTCGTGCCGGGCGCGTTCCTGGACACGACATCTGCCGTTTCCGGTTTCTCGGTTCGAGGCGGCGCGGCGCTCGCCCACTGCACGGCGAGCAAGAGGAGACCCGCGCCGCTCAGGACGCTTCTCAGAATGTTCACGCTTCCAGTACCTGCGTTGTCGCGTTCTTGACTGGGGTGCGGTCTCAACCAGCACCCCGCGAGGTGAGCCGCAGCTTGAGCGGCTGCGGCATGTCCGCCGGAGGTGCTTCGCCGAGCGCCGACGCATCCAGCAGGGCACTCCGGATTTCGTTGTCGATGGCGTGGTTGCCCGAACCGTCGACGAGCTCCACTTTTCGTACCGCTCCGTTCGCGGAGAACCAGACCTTCACGACGGCGCGATAGTCTGAGCGGCGCAGGCGGTCGTGCTTCAGCAGTTCGTCCTGGAAGTGCGCCTGCACGAGATTCGCGAACCCCGCGAAGCGGTTGCCTGGACCCCCACCTTCGATCCCGCCGATCTGGGTGATGTCACGCCCGCCGACCCTGCTCGTGAGTCCGAAACTGTCGGAGCCGGCTGTACCCGCCTGATCGAGCCCAAGGTCGGGCGCGGGCGGGGGCTGGTCGTTCGCCTGCTTCGGTTCCGGCTCCGGCTGCGGGAGCTTGACCTCCTCCTTCTTGACCTCGGGTTCAGGAGGCTTCTCCTCGGGTTTCGGTGGCGGTGGCGGTGGCGGCGGCCGGAGCACGGAGATCTGCTGGATCGTCGGCCGGGGAGCGTGAGCAGGCCCCGACAGGAGACTCTTCACGCCGAAATAGACGCCGGCCGCGAGCAGGCTCCCGCCCACGAGGAACACTGCGACCTTGAGGGGGGTGAGCCTCTTCTCCGAATCGAAATCCGAGTCCGAATTCATCGGGAAATCCGGCTACTTCACGATGCGCTGGGTCACGAGCCCCAGCTGCGTGATGTCGAGACGACCGCACAGGTCGAGCACGTCGATCACCTTCTCGTACTGCACGTGAGCGTCGCCCTTGATCACCACGGGAAACGACGGATTCGCGGCCTTGTACTGCGTGAGGCGCTGTTCGAGTTCGGGCATCGTCACGGGATAGGTGTCCAGGAAGATGCGTCCATCCTCGGTGATCGTGATCGCCTTCGTCGTCGGCTTGGCGAGGCTGGGCGTGGTCGACGCCTTGGGAAGATTGACCTTGATCCCCTGCACCGACGCCGTGGTCATGATGATGAAGATGACCAGCAGCACGTACGCGAGGTCGAGCATCGGCGTGACGTTGATCTCGTCGTATGGCTCGTTTCCTTCCTGGACTTTCGCGGACATGGCGGGCGGCGGCTCAGGGCGCGTAGCGTTCGGCGATGCGGCTCACGAGTTCGTCCACGAACACCTGCATGTCGGCCGAGATGTTCTTGATGCGACTGGCGAGATAGTTGTAGCCGAAGAGCGCGGGGATCGCGACACCCAGGCCGGCCACGGTCGCGACGAGCGCGGCGGCGATGCCGGGTGCGATCGAGTTCACGTTGACGTCGCCGACCGCGGCGATCGCGGCGAAGGTGATCATCACCCCCACGACGGTACCGAGCAGGCCCAGGAAAGGACCGCCCGAGATCGCGATCGTCAGCAGCACCATCTGGTTGTTGAGCCGGGCATTCTCGCGCACGACGCCCGCATCGAGCGTGGCGCGAATGGCGTCGATCGACTGGGCCGATAGCACCGAACTCGCACCGGGTCCCTCGACGCGCTTGCGGAGTTCGCCGCTCGCCGTGGAATACAGTCGCAGCAGCGAGGAATTCCGACCGCTTCCTTTCTGCGGAACCTCGAGCCCGAGCAGATCGGCACCGACGCCCGAGAACGTCCGCTGGAAGGCCTTGTTGGCGCGATCCGTCCTGGACAGGAACAGCCCTTTCGAGACCATGACCGCGAAACTGATCACCATCATCACCATCAGGATCGCAATCACCACCCAGCCGTCCGGCGTCACGGCGCCGAGGAGAATCCGGAAGTACGAAGACCCGCCCTCGCTTTCACCGCCTTCCTCGGTGGAACTCACCTGGGTGAACGCAGAGCCCTCTCCCTGGGAAGCCACCGACGCCTCGATCCACGCGGGTGACCGCGCGACACTGGCAAGCTCGACCTCGTCCACCTCTCCGACGAGTCCGGGGCCCATCTGCACTGATCCCGCAAACGCGTCCGGGTCCCCTGCCGCACTGGTTGCTTCCTTGCCGTCGACGTAAAGCAGCGTCCTGTCGCGCGACATCACGACCGCGACGTGGTGCCATGCGCCCGCTGCAACGGGCA
This sequence comes from Betaproteobacteria bacterium, assembly GCA_016125475.1. GTDB lineage: Bacteria > Pseudomonadota > Gammaproteobacteria > Burkholderiales. The sequence goes on along the minus strand of WGLR01000020.1, from coordinate 38,015 downwards.
CCTTCGCGGACTCGCCACCGCTTCCGGCGATCCACATCTGCCCGTCCTCGTAGCGCAGTTGAAACGCACCTTCGTGCTTCGAAAGCACCGCGGCCTTCTGAGTCGCATTCGCGAACTTCACCCAGGCGGAGAACGTGAAGGCGTCCTTGGCGAGGGCGAGGCTCTGGGAATCGGGGATCGTGAGGGTGGCCGCCGGGCCGAATGCGGCATCGCCGTCCGCGACACCGGTACCGACCGACGTCACGCCATTGACGGTCACGGGCTGCGCGTAAGCGGTGCTGTCGCGGAACGAAGCGTCCCGGGCGCTGAAGTGCAGCACGGCGAGATAGGACGGGTCGTACGTTGCCTTGGGGTCCGAGGCGCTCGCGACCTTCGTGTTGCCGTAGTAGAGCCAGATGAAGGGTTTCACGCCGGGACCGATCGGCGGCGCCTGCACCCAGATCAGTGCAAGCTCGTTCAGGCCGTCGAAAAGTTCGACGTGATACTTGAGAGGCGTCTTGTCGTCGGACGCGATGAAACGAAGGTCCTTGCCATCGACATCGGCTTCTGCGAACGGGAAATTGCCGGTGTGCAAACGGACGAGGACCGGGAAGTCCGTGAGCGGAGCCTGGAGCTGCAGTGCCCCGGGATCGATCGTGATCTTCTTGCGGACGACCCAGTCTTGGTTCCACCAGGCGCGGGCTACGGCGGGCAAAAGCGCGGCCGCGACCGCCACGATCAGCAGCAGGCGTTTCATCGGAGTATGCAGGAAATGGATTGTTGCGAAGCGAACACGTGTATTGTCGATGCGAAGTGTTGCAGTTACATGAACACCGGCAGTGCGCCGGTGAACCGTTGGCATCATGTGCTCGCCAACGGCCCACCCGTGCCACGACCGGAACCGATCAGCCTTCTCCGAAACCGATCACCTCTACGGTGATGAACGACGGCACTACGCTCGGCACGACCGAGGCTGCACGTTCGGCCGCTGCCTCTGCGGCCTTGGCCACGGCCGTCGACGTCTGGGCGTCGACCGAGGAGAGGCCAGAGATGCCCCCCGTGAACGACCCCGATGCTGCCGGAACGCCGCTCTGCACCCCACCGACCTGGATGTTCGCTGCGTTGACGACCTGGGCTGCCGCGATCGTGAGATTTCCCGCCGAGCGAATGCCGGCATCCCCGGCATCCACGGCACCCAGCGGGGCGATCAGGTCGACGTCGCCCGGCGTGATGCCGCTTCTGCTCAGCAGCACGCCGATGCCGGAACCCTGGACGGAACGCGTCGTGTCCAGCACGAAGTTGCCGTTCTTGTCGATCACGATCTGGGGCGGAGGCGTTGCGGAGACCGTCTTCGCACCCTTGCCTGCGTCGATGTTGCCGAAGGACGACCACATCTCGATGCCGCCGCCGCCGAGCGTGAATACCCGGGACTGATTGACCTGGAAGGTGTCGAGGACCGCGGCCTGGACACTGCCCCCGCTCACCGTGACGATGCCCAGGTTCGCTGCAGACTTGGTGAGCGACCCCGGATTCGCGAGACCGGCGTTCACGAGTCCGCCCGGAACCATGATCTGGATGTCGCCACCCTGCTGCGTCTTGACCTGGCTGAAGTAGAGCTTCACGTCGCCCCCGAAGCGGGAGGACAGTTCCTGGTAGACGCGCGCGAACGCGACGGCACCCTGTGGTCCGAAACTCGCCGCGCCCGCCGCTCCCTCGGGTGGAAGTGCCTGCAACAGCGCCTGCACGTTGCCGCCGAATCGCGATCGGGCGAGATCCGTGAGTGCCTGGAAATTCTCCTGAGTGAGCGCGTCCCGGGACGGCTGCGACAGCCCATAGAGGGCCGCGACGGCCTGGTAACCCCTCACGTAGGTCCCGCCGTCGGCCACGTTGCGACCGGTCGCGAGCAGTTCCTCGAAGAAGACCTGGTTCACGAACGCCGCCTTGGCCTGCGAGGGAAGTGCGTCGAACGCCTGTCTGGCACCCACCTCCGTGAGCGAAGAATCTCGCGACCGTAGACGCATGAAGGCCGTGAGTTCGTCGCGATACTGCTGCGCCTGAGTTCCCGCACCGTCCAGGTAGGTGGCGACGAAGCCCGCGTAATCAGGCGTCGGCGCCCCCGTGCTGAGGCGAACGCTCGCGCCGGTGGCGGGAAGGAACGCGTTGTTCAGGTTGCCGATCGTGACGACGCCTCGGGAATTGCCCAGGTCGATGTCGTGTCCTGCGTTGATCTGGATTTCTCCGGGCCCACCCCACGTGATGCCGTTGAGGTTGTCCCGGACCTCACCCGTGCTCGACCGTGTGGTCGTGAACACGATGTCACGCCCGGCCTGGAGCAGCGTGATGTCGGTGGCCTGCGTGTTCTGTCCCGTGAGACCGAAATCGACGATGTCACGGCCGGCCACCAGCTGGACGGCCTTCGGAAAATTCCCCGTGTAGGTCGTCGTCATGCCCGTGATGTCCCCGTCGCGCGCAACGATGTGGATGGGTTGCGGATCACTCCCGTGCAGGATCGACGAGGAATGCAGTTCCGCGAGCGGTGTGCTGTCGGGCGACACGAGCCGGCGCTTGATCGAGTCCGCGAAAGAGAAGTCCGGTGTAAGCACGGCCGTGCTCGCGCCCACGGGACTGCCGTAGCTCGAGATCACGCCTGGCAACAAAGCGGGGGACACGTCCGACATCGTGATGAAGCGGTCGATGGACACGTTGCCGGCGGCGACGAGGTCCAGCTGGCCGGTCGCGGACGGATACTGCGTGAAGGTGTCGAGTATATTGATGTCACCCGAAAGTGCGGCGAGCAAGACAGTCCCGGGGTAGACCATCGCGGATTTGGATTCGGCGTCGTCGACACCTGCGCTCACGAGCGCGGATCCCGGAATCTGCTTGAGCACGGTCGTGTCGTTCACGAGCGTGACGTCGCCGCGCAGAGCCGTGAGATCGAACGCGGAAGTGTCCGCGTACGTGAAGAAGTATGCCGTGGTCACGCCCCGCAGGCCGGAAGCGTTAGGATCGGCCTGACGCTGGATCGTGGTGTTGTAGACCGCCTCGACGGTAGCACTGCCACCCGCGTGCACGGCGACGGTGCCCGCGCCGAGCGCGAACATCGGGTACAAGGCCAGGGACCCGGTCGGTGGCGTCAAATTGCCATTGCGCGGCACGACCACGTACGACGCGCCACTTTGCCGAGTCGCGAGACCCCAGTCGACGTTGCGCCCGGCCGTGACCGTCGCATCGCCCTTCTGCACGACGTAAAGCCCGCCGAGCAGGTCGCGTCCGGCAGTCACCGCGAGGTCGCCTCCTCCCTGCTCCACGAAGTTGCTGATGTCGGGAGCAGTGGTGACGGCCCCGCCAAGGCGAGCATTCGTGGGAACGGCTGCGAGCACGTTGCTCACGTCGCGTCCCGCCGTGAGTGTCACGTCTCCCCCTCCGAGCGCACCGATGCCGCCGAGGAACTGGTCGAAACGCACCCACCACGCCGTCTGCGGATTGTCCCGCAGGACCCCGCCGGTTTGCTGGATGCTCCGATAGAGCCAGTCCGTCAGTGACTGGCCTGCCCAGCTTCCGCTCAGGTCCCGCCCCGCCGCGACGGTGACGTCGCCGCCGCCTTTCGTGAAGGAGGCGATCGCGGCGCGAGGCAGCGTCGACTGGGGAACAAGCGGGAACAGGAAACCGGCGAGATTCGGCCCCGGTTCGCCGGCGGAGTAGATCACGGAATTGCCGTTCTGGAGGATGACGTCGCGGCCTGCACCGACGTCGATGAAACCCGTGGAGGTCCGGACCAGATGAGTGGACGCGAGCACGACGTCCCCGGCGCTGCCTGACACGGTGTTCGTCGGGTCGGCGGAACCAAGATCCGCGCCGCCGATCACGCGATAGGACCATCCCCCGCCCGCGACCGGCTGGAACGAATTGTTCATCTGGACCTGCGACGTGCTCGGCGTGAGCAGTGCGGGCGGCAGGGCCCGGAAGCCGTCGTTGAGCGAACCGTTCAGCGCAACGGTACCGGCCGCACGCAGCGTGAGGACCCCCGGGACACCGCTGAAGCTCCAGACACCCGTGGTGTTCGCGCAGGTCGGCGACGTTCCGCAGAAGAAGTTCCAGTCGGACGTCAGCGTGAGATCGGAGGCGCTGCGGATCTCGATGCCGGGTCGCAATTCCGCCGCAGTCCCGAGCCGCGCGGACACCGCCGGCGCGGCGGCCTGAACGTAGGATTGCGTCTCGTCGAACAGCGTCGCCGCGACACCACTGTTGCTCGTGTTGAGCGCGGAACCGAAGGCGGTACCTACGCTCGTCGCGTCGTACGTCCTGAACGCTTCGACGATGACCTTGTCGGTCCCGGTGAGCGTGGCGCCCAGTTCCGAGACGGCTACATCGTTGCCGTCACGAGGCGCGCGCACCCAGATCTGCGCCCCCCCTTTGTCGGACGATCCGGACACGTCGAACGCCGATCCGGAGGCGACGCTCACCGAGCCGCTCTGCGTCCCGATGAAGATCGTGCCACCGCGACCGGTATCGGCCGACGCAGCGGCCAGCAGGCGCGCACCGGATCCGAGGCCCACATCCCCCGATGCCCAGAGTCCGATCGAACCGCCGGCAGCCCCGGAGGCGTCGAGCGTACCGTCGACCGTGATCGCGCCCTGATCCGCCGTCAGCCCTATCGTCTCGGCCCGCACGGTACGACCGGATGCGACCGAGAGATTCCCCGTGCGTACCCTGATCGATTGATCGCCCGTGAATCCGCCCGTCGCCGCGACGTCGAGCAGTCGGGAGAGGTCCGCATCCGCGAGATGGTCGAGATCGGCTTCGAACACCCCCCCTTTCCCGCTGCCCACCCCGTTGCCGCGGAAGACACCCTGGACCGTCAGCGTTCCGCCGGACCGGACGCCGATCGTGCCCGCGTCGCTCCCCGGCCCACCCGCCGACACATCGATCACACCGCCGTCGGCGACCGAGACTTCCCCGGCCGTGGTCACGAACCGGACAATGCCGCCGGGAGTCGCGCGAGAGACATCCTGCGTGAACGCCATCATGCGACCCGAGACGTCGATCGCCCCGCCGGCTCCTATCGACACGCCCTCCGCTGCCGAAGGGCCCGTTGCGGTCGCGTCGACGACGCCCGACGGCAGCACGAACCTGGTTCCGAGGGCGACACGCGTGCCCTGCAGGGACACGAATGCGCCGAGGCCCGCGTCGGCCGAGGCTGCAGCAGGCGTTCCCGCGACGTCGAACGTGAGCACTCCCGCGGAAGACACCGAACTCGTCGCGCCCGTCGTCGCGGTCACGACCGGCGTCGTCACGAGAAGATCGGCCGTCGTGAACAGCGCGCCGTCGCCGTTCAGTCTCACGCCGGACTCGGCCGATACCTGGAATGCCGAAGCTCCCGAGAGCCGCATCGCACCGGGTCCCAGCGTGACGAACCCACCGGATCCGTCACTCGCAACCGCGGCCTGGAACGTCAGGGGGGAAGTACCGTTTCCGGGAGTGCCCGAGTCTGCACCCGCGCCGGACCCGTTCGTCAGCGTGACGTTCGCCGCACGCACGAGCTTGTCACCCGCACCGAAGCCGTTGATGCCCGACGCGTCGAGCGTGAGCGACTGGATGCTGGGCGATCCGTCGGCCGCGAGCCCTCCGATCACAGTCGTCCCGTAGAGGTCGATCGTGCTGTAGCTCCTGATCGACAGCGCGCGGGACGCGCTCAGCTGGGAGACCAGAGCATCGCCGAGAACGAGGCCGGACGTGCCGGCCGGCACTTCTCCGGCGCTCACGCGCCCGGCCGAGAGCGAAATGCCCGGCCCCTCGAGCGCGATGTTCGCACCCAGTTGCGTGTTCTGCGTCGCGTCCAGGACGATCGAGCCCGTTCCAGAGAGGCGTGCGCCGGCTCCGACGGTGATGCGTCCGTCCGAGCGGTCGAAGCCGCTTCGGGCCACGTCGGCGAGCGGCGCGTTCGACACTCTCAGGAATGCCCCGTTGCCATCGAGCGTGACCGTCTGGGTGATGCTTCCCGGGGTACCGTTCGCCACGATGGCGGCATTGTCCGACAGCGATATCGACGAACTCGCGACGATCATCAGGTCCGGAGCGGTGAGCGGCTGGTCCGCGCCATTGGCGACGACGACCTGGGATCCGCCCGCGGTCGGCGTGAGTACGAGCGACGTTCCGCTCACGTTGCGCTGGCCGCCCAGCAGCAGGCTCGACGCACCGAGCCCGTTCAGTTCGTTCACTGTGAGATTCAGGAAACCCGGACGATCCTCCGCGTGATCGGACACCACGGCGATCCGCGGTGCAGCGATGTCGATTTCGGCGCCGCTGTACCCCGGGAGTGACGATCCATCGACTCTCCCACCGATCGCAAGCGAATACGAGGCAGCAATCGTGAGAATGCCCGCGTCACCCGGCAGCATGCCGCCGGCCAGGCCACTGAAGTGGTCGCCGAGGCGGGTGATCGAATACTCCGCCCGGTTGCCGAGCACGGCCGCGTTCTCGACGATGAAACCTGTCGTCCGCGCGCCCCGGCTGAACGTACCATCGAGATTCCGCGCAATGTTGTAGCCCGAGACGAGTTGCGACCCGTCCGCGTTCGTGATCGCCTGTCCCGGCGTGATGTCGATGTGCCCGCCCTGAGGCGTCACGAGGTAAGCGCCGGGCAGCGTCGCGTATGACGGCGGCAGCAGGGTGTAGTTGCCTTCGGGCAGTCCGCTCACACCAGCGAGGTGGATCTGGTCCCCGACGTGCAGCCCTGTCACGCCACGCCATGCCTGATAATCGAGCGGACCGTACGCCGAGCCGATGCTCGGCACGACCGCGAAGCTGTTCGGCGAGACCGAAGGATCCAGGATGTCGCGAGTCCCGCCCGGGCCGGGCACGAACTCGTACGCGAACATGTCCCCGCCGCCGGACACGTCGACGGTACCTCCGATCGAGAGCGTCGGAGCGTCGAGTAGTACGCGCTTCGCCGGCGGCGCGGACACGACGATGTTCCCGAAATCGGATCCCATGCCGTAGACGTAGTCCTGACCGGAAAGCTCGGTCTTTCCGAATGGAACGAGGGCTCCCGCACCACTCACGGACGTCGTGCTGCCGGTTCCGAGCACGACGCTCGTCGCCCCGCTGAGCGAGATGGTCCCGAACGGTGCCCTGAGCACCCCGTTCTGGAGGATCTCGTCCGCGGACACGTCCAGTTCACCAGCGGCCGACAATGGAACCGCGGGCAGTGCCCCACCGTTGCCCGAGAACGTGACGCGGGCGCCGGACGCAGTGGCCGTCAGGCCGAACCGGGACAATGACGTCGGATAGACCTGGGCGGCACGAATGGCCACGGTCTGCGCCGAAGTCGTGAGCCCGCCGCGCAGGGCGTACTGCGTGGTGTCCGTCGACCCGCTCACGTCCACGGGCACGCCGCTCAGACGGATGTCTCCGGAGCTCGCGAGCGTGACGCTCCCGAATCCGCTCATCCGCGACGTTCCCACCACGTCGAGAATGTCGGCCTGCACGAGGAGGTCCGCATTTCCGGCGCCGGGTGATGCGCCTGCGGACTGAAGGAAAGGATCCTGGTTCCCGAGGACGACGCTCGCCGCCTGCAGCGAAACGTGCGCGCCCGCGGTCGCCCGCATCTCTGGCGCGCTGAACGCGAGCGCGCGGCGTGCCGTCAGGTCCACCGCTCCCGAGAACTCCACTGCGTCGCGCGCGTTGAAACTCATCGAGTCGAATCCCGACGCGTCCAGGGCATTCGCGTTGAGGAACGCACGCCCGTTCGTAGGGCTGGAAGGGCTGAAGGCGTTCGAGTCGAGAGATTGCCCCGGCCGCGCGCCCGTCGGCACAAAGCCCGTCGCGTCGGTGATCACGACGAGGCGGGGATTGTCGGGGAAGTTGTTCAGCGACGCCCCGAGCATGTCGACCGTGAGAGACCCGCCGGCAGCCTGACCGCCACCGCTGGCGGCCCGCAACGTCCCGTCCGCGAACAGCGCCTCGCGCGCGGACAGGGTCACGCTGCCGCCGCTGCTCGTGACACCGGCCTTCTGGTAGACGAGCCGCCCCTGCGCCGCATCCCGCGGCAGATCGATCTGCCCGGCGGTACCCGAGACGTCTATCACGGAACCCGGCTCGAGAACGAGATAGCCGTTCGCGGCGGAGACATCCACCGAACCGCCATCGTGGACGGTGCCGAACGTGCGGCGGAGAGGATCGGGTTCGAGCACGACGGTGCCGCGCGCGAGCAGTTGCGCGTCCGACCCGATCCAGACCGACGTGTCGCTCGTGAACGGTTCGCCGTTGGTCGTGTCCGGCGGTGCGTTCGACACCGAAATGGTGCCTGCAGGCGCGTCCAGCACACCGAGCATCGTCAGCTGTCTGCCGGAGGAAAGTGCGATGCTTCCCGCTGGATCGACGGTGATGCGCGCACCTGCACCGATGGTCAGGTCGCCGAAATGCGTGCTGCCGGAGGCGAGCGTGACGCGCGTCGGGGTCCGCAGGTAGGCGGGCAACTCCACGAGCCGTGCAAACCCGGAAAGAGTCGTGCCGGATGGCACGACCGGAAATTGCATCGGATCCACCTGCCAGGACTGCACACGCGGGGAGATGACGGTCCCGTCGGCAACGGTCAGACTGTCCTCCCCGTTCAGCGAGAATGACGAGAATCCTCCACGGGCGAAGAATTCGGGCGCGACGAGAAGGGTCGGTGCCGACACGCCGGTCGTGGCACTTCCGACGACGATCCGGGAGGTCGAAAGTCTGACTGTTCCGCCGTCTCCGAGCGCGTATCCCCGCACGTCCCCGTCGAGGGAAATCGTCGACACCTGGGGATTGGCGATGGACGCGAGCCCGACGCGTCCCGACGCGATGTCGACGGTGCCGGCGCTTCCTGCACTAAGGGCTCCGCTTTCACTGACGTAGCCACCTCCGGAAACCTCCAGCACGCTTCCCGCTGCGAGAGACGCGTCCCCGGCCGAATGCAGCACGATCGTGCCGCCGCCGACGACGACGGGATCAGTCGGCATGACGGAATTGATCTGCGCGAGGTCATTCGTCCATCGACCGGCCACGTCGATCCTCACGCCCGCGCCGACGTCCAGACTGTAGAGAGACGGATCGAGGTTCGTGAAGCCGTTGACCGCCCGCGTGGACAGATTCACGCTGCCGCCCGGTATGCGAATGTCCCCGGCGACCTGGATCTGACGGGCCGTAAGCGAAAAACTCCCGTTCGGGGCGATCCGCACGTCAGCATCCGGGTTGATCGTGGCGACCCCGTTCGCGTTGGCAGTGAAGCGCGTGAAGCCGCCCGTCTCGAACAGCGCGTGCGGATCGATCTGGGTGTCGGTGAGCCAGGTCCCGTCGAGCGGCGAGTCCGCGCCGAACGTGGCCGGCAACCGATCGATCCGCGAGACGAACTCGAGGTTGCCGAGCTTGCCGTCGTTTGCGGAAAGCGCAGCACCGGTCAGGTCGCCGAGCACGAGACTGCCCCCGAGCGGCATCGATGCCGGGGTGCGCTGGAAGGTCCCGCCCGTGGCCGTGCCGTACATGGTCCCCTCGAGCACGGTGTGATGCGAAGAGACGGTCACGACCCCCGCGTTCGTACCCTGGACGTAGCCTGGCTGGAACTGCCCGCTCTGCAGCGGCGTGAACGTTTCGGTGACGGTGGTACCGCCCGGTGCCTGCACGGAGACGACGGCGCGGTCCGCGAAACCCGCGTAGAGGCGGTCAGGGGTGGCGGCGCTCACCGGATAGAGTTTTCCGTCGAGTCCCCGCAGAACCGTTTCCGCGGCGACGCCGTCCGTGTAACGGATCGGGGAGCCGGAAACATTCAGAGTGCTCCCGTCGCGCAGGATCACGTCACCTTCCGACTGGAGCGTGATGTTCCCGCCTGCCGTGGTGCGCTCGGCCACCGTGCGGCCGATCTGGCTCACGTAGCCGGAAATATCGCCGAGGGGCGTACCCTTGCGAGTGTCGACGGTGATCTTCTGACCGTACAGGAAACTGCCCCGGATGAGCGGCGAATTCGCGAGCTCGCTGCCACGGAGTTCGACGTTGATGAAGTTCCGCTCGACCGGCAGCACGACACCTGTGGTGCCGGACACGTCTATCCTCGCTCCTTCGTCCATGTAGAGGCGCACGCCGTCGACGGCGGGCGTGCCCGGGATCTGGAACAGTGGCCCGGCCTGCGCGGAGATCCTGACGTCTCCTCCCGGCACGACGATGGCGGCGTCCTTCTGCAGGGTGATGTTGCGGGCGACGACGTCGACCGCCGAGGGCACGAAACCCTGTCCGTCGGTTGTCGTCTCGGTGTCGGCGACGTCGGGGACAACCTCCGTGACGCTGTTCGGCCCGAACGTGACGTTGCCCATGCGCGTGCCGTAGGGCACCGTCACGTTGTTCATGAGCTGTGTGGAGATCCCGCTCGACTGGCTCACCGAGTCACGCGCCTGCAGGTAGACCGATCCGTTCAGCGTGACGGAGGTCGTCGCCGTCATGCGCCCGTTCTGATTCACGGCGAACGCGGCAAGAGTGGCGTTGCCGCGGTCCACGAGTATCTTGCCGAGGGCACCGTTGGTGACCTCACCATCGGAGACGTTGACGGGAACGCCGGACGCACTGAATTCCTGGTACGGGTCCACCTCGACGAGGAAGCCCCGGAGGGACGGATCGGATGGCGCAGACAGGAAGACCTTCGCGGCGCCCGCCATGATGACCTGCCCTTCGGGTGCCGAGACCGTACCGTTGTTCAGCACCTTCGGTGCGAGCACCATGACTCGCCCGCCGGTAGATGCGGAGAGGGCTGCGCCCGGTTCGATTTCTATGAGGCTCGCGTCGAACTCGGTCCTGGTTCCTCCCCACGAGAAGGCTGCCTTCGCGTTCTGCCCCGTCGGCAGGGAGAGCAGGCCGTCGTTGAAGACTTCCGTGGGGATCTGCAGCGCGGACGCAACGAGGGAACCGACGTTCACCTGCGCGCCGTCCTTGAAGAGGATTCCGTTCTGGTTGATCAGGTAGATCTCGCCGACCGCGTTGAGCGTGCCCTGGATGACGCTCGGGTTCAGATCATGAATGTTGTTGAGGGTCGAGGAGGACGCCCCGAACTGGGCATTCTGGAAATTGACCGTCGCGCCCGCACCGATGTTGAAGCTCTGCCAGTCGATCGCGGCCCGCTGCGTCGTCTGATTGACTGTCAGGGTCTGCGCGGCCTGATTGAGTGTCGCGGTCGCCGCTCCACTCGCTGCGATGTTCGGGCTGTCGACGGGGAGGGTCGTGACGGGCAGCGTGCCGGCAGGGACCGCCAGACCACCGGCGTGCGCGATCGTCGCCGTGGCGAGCAGGGTCATTGCCGTCGCCGCGCGCCGTGCGCGCTTGCCACGCGAGGGCAGCCTTCCGCGCGCAGCCTCGCTCACGGGGACGTGCATGCCCAGGACAGTGCTGAAACGAAGGCGGTAGCGGCGGGAATTCATAGGGTCGAGCTCACGTAATCGGTTCTTTCTCGAAGTCGGCCGTGCGGACGGGATCGTTGTCGCTGCCTCGCGGTCCGGGCCGATCAGAAGTCATAGGCCAGCCGGACGTGCAGCCTCGCGTCGCCCGCGCGCGTCGACTGGGCATCCTTCATCGGAATCCCCAGTTCCATCGAGGCGGTCAGTGACGGTTCGGCCCGGTACCGGAGCCCGAGCCCCACGCTCCAGGGTTCTTCCCGGGAGGCCTGCCCCGGCAACGGACTCTTCGTCCGTACACTCGCTGCGTCGATGAATCCGAGGGCGATGAGTTCGCGCGGGTGGTCGCCCTCGGTCGCACCCAGCAGCGACGGCGCACGCAGTTCTAGCGTCGAGAGCCAGCCGTCGTCACCGAGCACTTCCGCCTCGTAGTACCCGCGGACCGAGTCGGCCCCGGTCACGACGAACTGTTCCGTATTGAGGAGTGGCTGACTGGCCGTGTGCATCACGGCACGGACATAACCGGTGAAGTCGTGCGGCAGACGCTGCTGGCGCGAAAGTTCCGCGCGCAGCGTGATGTAGTCCGCCGATCCACGATACCGGCGCCTCGCGAATTCGTCGTCGTGAGAGCCGAACAGCGCGCCGCGGACCGAGAAATTGGTGCTGACGCTCGCGCGCGTGATACCTTTCTGACCCTGCCTGGTCAGGCTGTACTGAGCGGTGAACGGCGTGTAGGCGACGGTGCTCTCGTAGGCACCGGGGGTGCCGATCGAGACATCCTGGAACGACTCCTTGTAGTCGACACCCAGGATGACGCTCTGCGTGAGATCGGATGCGCCCCTGACCGGAATGATCGCGCGCGCCCCGAGGATGTTCGCGTTGCCGACGACGGTGGCGCTGCCGAGCGAAGCAACGGTGCTGCGCGAGCGCACCCCGTAGAAAGCGACGAGAGTATCCGAGCCGGGCACGCGGAACAGATAGGTGCCCGACATCGCACGTACCTGCGTGGTGTCCTGGGGCGCCGTGAGGTACATGAACGAGATGCTGTGGTCGATGCCCCACAGGTTGTCGTAGCGCAGCGTCCCCGACAGGCGCCAGGGCCTGGTGTTCACCGACTGGCGGTTGTTCAGCTCGACGGACGCATGCAGCGGGTTCTGCTCCTGGACGCGCAATTCCATCTCGACAGCGCCCCGCTCTGCACCCGGACGCATGACCGGTGTCACTGAAACACCCGACGTCTGGTTGAAGGCCGCGAGTTCCTTCTGGGCATCCGGAAAATAGGGCACCGTTCCCGGCGCGAGCGCGGGAAACCTGGAACGGATGTAGTCGCGCGAGTGGTAGCGGTTGCCGGTCACGGCGAGCTTCGAGATCACGCCGTCGACCACGACGAGCTTCACGCGACCACCATTCACCTTCTGAGGCGGAACGTCGACCGTCACCGTGAGATAGCCTGCGTCGCGATACGCCTTCTCGAGCGCGGAACGAGCGGCGCGAACGTCTTCGACGGTCTTGTCGGGCCCGAGGAACGGGTACACCGCTCGTTCGACCTGCGCCCTCTTGAGAACGGTGTTGCCAGATACGTCGAATTCGAAGACGTTGAAGGTGCCATCGGCGGCGCGTGCAGGGCCTGCAACGAGTGCCACCAGGAACAGGACGAGCACTGAAAGCTCACGGGAGACGGAACCGGAACTTGGAGCGAGGCTGCGTTTCACGTGCCGTTTCATGAGAGAGTCATAAGCGTTACGAACGAAAAACGCCGGCCGGACCCGCGGGGCCGACCGGCGTGGATTTCCGGTCACGTCCGCCTCGACTTCAGCGGACCGCGCCTTCGACCCGTCTTAGTACAGCAGTTGCAGAGGCGAGCACATGTTGCCGTAGTGCGTGCCACGCGCGACGTTGTTGTCGAACAGCGGAGCGTTCGGCGTGTTCTGCGGCGGAAGCGCGGCGATCCAGTTCGCGGTCGCGTTGGCCTTGTCCGTGGCCGCGGCGGTGAACGCGTTGAAGAAGTCCAGCTTCTGACCGCTCAGGGCCGGCGCCGTGTCACCGAAGACGTTGGTGGCGGCTGCCGCGTTGCGATACTGCAGGGTCGGCTCGACCGCGAAGCTCCACGCACCGCTGATCAGGTTGGCCTTCGAGGGAGCGACACCTGTGGGCGTGACCGCGCCGTTAAGAGCAGCGTCCGCAGCCTGGCTGGCAATGCTGTAGTAGCCCTTGCCGTCCATGTAGCGCCAGCCCCAGCCGTTTTCCTTGCCAGCGCTGTCGGAGGACAGCACGCCGATCGCACGGAAGGGATCGCTGCTCTGGCCGAACGTGGCCTTGTAGGTCTTGCCGTCTTCACCCGTGAAGGTGTAGTCGGTGTGGTTCTGAGCGGCCGTCAGGCAGCTGCGTACGTCGCCGGCACCCGAGTTCTCGATGACCGTGTAGCCGAAGGTCGGATCGACGATGTACGGATCGGCCGGCGTGCCGGAACCGATGAGACCGCTGCCGAAACCACCGTAGGCGGTGACGCCATCGCTGTCGGCCATGCGCGCGAGAGGCACGGAACCGCCGGACGCGGATTCACACGGGAAATTCGCGAAGCGCCAGTTGTAGGACGCCTGCGTGCCGGAACCGGGGAAACGACGGCAGACGACGACCTGAGTGTTGCCCGTGTTGATCGCGGGATCGACCTGCGACCAGTCGTAGTACGTTCCCTTGAGCATTGCGCCGTACTGGGCATTGACGATGGTCGTGCTGGCAGGCACGGCGAGCGTCGTGACATAGCCCATCATGCTCGAGAAGCCGGCCTTGGTGCTGAGCTTGGCCTGCTCGGAAGCACTGAGCGTGGGGAGGCCGTATTCCGCGTTGTCCGGACCTTCGAACATCGCGGGGCCCACGTCGGACGCACCACCGTCGGGGATGAGACCTGCAGCGCCAGCCGTGTCGTAGTTGGCCGCATTGGGATCGACGCCTTTCGTGCCGCAGACGTAGTCGGTGCCGGAGATCAGCGAGCAGGCGCCCGACGAAACGTCGAGGACGGTGCTGCGCAGGCCACGAGCAAGGTCAACCACGCCGTGGATCGAGCCACCGGCCGAACGCTTGAGAAGCAACACGCAGGTGCCGGCCGGGACGGAACCGGCGGCCTTGGCCATCGTACCCTTGTAGGCGCGATAGCCCTTGTCGGACTTGTCGGCGTTGTCGTGGAAATAGTAGATGGTCTTGCCGGCGAACATCGTGTCGGCGACGGACTTGAGGTAACCGTCGAAGCCGCTCGCGCCGGACAGGAAGAACGTGAGGTCGGGAGCCGTGAAGGGACCCGTGCAATCCGCGAACGCGGGGAGGCTGACGACGGCCGAGCCGAGTACACAGGCTGCGGCAATGGACTTGAACTTCATGGTCTACTCCTTGAGTTTTGTGGCTGATTTGGCAGGTCGAGAACGGACGCACCTTCCCCGTCCGCCCCTCGATCATCGATCGAGGGGCGCCCTGCAATTCAATCTGATTAAGGCGTTACGACGGAGACCGCTCGATCACCGCTTGGCCGACCGGCGACGGGACGCAATGCCCAGCGCGACGAGACCGAGACCGAGCATCGCGTAGGTGCTCGGCTCGGGCACTGCTGCGGCGATCTGCAGGCTTTGCGACTGGTTGTCGAAGCTCACGGTGAACCGCCCGAGTTCCGTCGTCACCGCAGGATTCGTCGAGTTGCGAGCGAGCGCGCTCGACTGCGAGAACAGCACGAAGTCACCCGTGCCGCCAATCAGCGACACCGCGTTCGAGAAACCGGTCGCCTTCGTGGCGAAGCTCGTGCCGAAACCGCCACCGAGGTTGGCATAGCCATCGGTGGGCTGGGCAATGACCGAACCACCCGCCGGCAGCGCGCCCGCCAGCGAGTTGATGGCGCTCACGAACTGGTCCGTGGAACCCATCATGTTCTTGACCTGGTCATTGATGTACGTGGGCGCCGGGGCACCCGTCGCCACCGAGCTCAGCACCTCGCCGACCACCGGGATGCCTTCCTTGCCGGCGGACACGATGTTGAAGTAGAGCTGGCTCTGATCGGAGACCGAGCCGAGGAACGACTGGAGGTTGGCGTCCGGGGAGAACGAAGCGAGCGAGATGGAGGTCGCCGCGCCGTCGTTGAGCGCCGTCAGCATCGAAGAGATCGACGTGTTCAGATCCTTCGTGTACGAGACGCCCGATGCCGGGTCGTAGATCGTCCAGAGGACGGAGGCATTGGCGCCGGAGCTCGAGTCGTTGAGAGCCGCGAAGCCCGCCATCGACGCCGACGCCATGACTGCCGCCGCAATAGCCTTGAATACCAATTTCATGAAAAGTCTCCTTCTAGGATTTGGAATTGCAACTGGCCTCTTGCGAATCATCGGAAACCCCCTGCAAACAGGGAGATGCCACGCCCGGAATGGCCAATGTCCTTGCAGGCCCGAGTCGAATGTTGCGCCGCTTTCGTGACCTGTTGTCACGAAGGCGTGAGCCGAAACGTAGTCCTTTCGGATCACCTCACATCGCCCGGCACCGCGACGCAACCGGCCGGAGATTCGCGTGTGTCATATCACCAACTGCATGACTCCACATCGAGAAATCACTGACCGGCAAGGCACCCGGCACGAGCGGGGGCATGAGAAATCGTGACACTTTCGAGACAGGAACGTGTCGCGCCACGTTGCGCACCTCAACCCGGGTTCGCCTTGATCAGCTGCATCGCGAGCGCCTTGCCGACAGCCTGAGCACGGTTCTGAACCTTCAGCTTCTTGAGAATTTTCTGGACGTGATTCTTCACGGTCAGCGGGCTGATACCCAGGATTTCCCCGATCTCCTGGTTGCTCTTGCCGTCTCGTACCCAGCGCAGGATCTCCGTTTCACGATCCGTGATGAGCGCGTCATTCCGGGCGAGATCTCCGGCATCGGGACGCTCCGCGGACATGATGCGCAGGAACACCACGTGCAGTTGCGGCATCAACAGGTCGAGCGCGGACACCAGCCCCGGCACGAGCGGTTCCGGCATTCTGGCAAAGATGAAGTAGCTCGCCGGACTGCCCGAGAACGATGGCGTACCGTGCACGGCGAGGTTGGTCAGCTTGAACCTGAACAGAAGGCTTTCGAAGCGGCGGTGGAGCTGCTCGTCCACGTCCTGTGCGACCACGAGCGGACGTTCGCCCCGCTCGAGCCAGGTACGCACTGCCTGCACGGCAAAACCCGCCTCCGGATCGAACATCTCGCCGAGATCCGCGTCCGAAAGCGGATAGCTCGAAAAATGGTCGAACGCGAGCGCACGCCTGGCGATGTCTCCGTGCACGAACAGCAACAGTTCGTGGGGCACCATGCTCTGCACACGCCCCTGGAGCCACAGGAAAAGCTGACTCCGTTTCCGGACGGACGACGCGGCGTCCAGCGTGAGGGCAAGCCTCTCCAGGTCCCGCTGCGTCAGTGCGATGAATTCGGTTTCGGTCTCTCGTGCCACGGCCTTGGTCTCGACCTTTTCTGTCTTCCCTGAGCCGACGAGAGGCGCGCGATCGCAGCGACATGCACCGGCAGAGCGCGCTATTGTCGGGCTCTGCCGTGACATCTCCATTACAGACAGAAGACGCCGGGATGCCGGGCGCACCACCCCATCGGCGCACGCCCGGACCAAATTTGCGGAAACGGGACCACGGCATGACGGCGGCGTGGTTCGATGGTCGCCCCCTGGATCGTGGACGGCAGCCGTCAGTTCTCCGGCGGAACCTTGAGGGCAGGTGGACTGCGACCGGCCAGACAGGCGCTGTATCGCCGAACAGCGGAGGTATTGCACGCGCCGATTTCCGCTACCGAAGCGCCCCGGTCCTGTAACGAGAAACAGGTCTGGAAGTCTGCGGTACGCTCGCTCTCGCACGGCTCGTTCCTGGGCTGCTCCGGTGGCGGCGCGGGGGGAGGCGGTGGTGGCGGTGGTGGCGGTGCGGTCACGACCGGGGGAAGACTGACGCCCGGAGCGGTCGGCGTCGTCACGGCGCCCGACGCCGGAGGGGACTTCACGCCCGCCCCTGGCGCGCCCGCCGCACCGGGCTGTGGCGCGGCCTGATGCACGAATTTCCAGTCGGCATAGCTCGCTGCGTTCTCGAACGCGGAGTCGTCGCTGTCGAATCCGGCAGTCTTGAACGGCTTGAGAGTCGACTTGCTGTAGACGCCACGTATGCCCTCCGGACCGGTCACGAGCCCCCAGTCCGGTGTTCCCGTCATCGGATCGACGTAGATTCGCCTGAGATAGCGGCGAACGTTGGGAAAGCGCTTGTCCAGGAGCAGATCCGACAGGGCTCGAGGGTAGCGCCCCGTCCCAGGCGAGTTCTCGTAGTACCTCCTGATCGCGTCGCGGAACTGTCCGCCGATGAACAGAAGTTCACGCTCATTCTCCCGCCGTGCGGCGGTCTGCCAGAGTTCCCCGGCCCGTGCGAGCATGAGACCGATGATCACGCACAGCGCCAGCACGACCATGTACGTGAACCCGCCCTGCGCACGGACCGGGCAGGACTCACCATTCCGCATAGAAGGAGCTGCCGTCCAGACTGCGGCCCGGTGACCCGCTGTGGATGTCGTAGACCTGCCCGGGCAGCGAGTCCGCGGGAGGCGGTACGATCGTCCAGGTGTTCGCCGCCTGCGTGATCGGGTCGACGGGTACCCGCTTGAGATACCGCTGTTCCACGAGTTCCTGCAGGCTGTCGGGGAATCGTCCCTTGTCGGCCGCGAACTTGTCGATGGAATCTCGAACCGTGTGCAGCGTCTGCTTCAGCGCGGCTTCGCGGGATCGCGTCACGCCGTCCATGTAACGCGGCACGGCAATGGACAGAAGCGTCGCGATGATCGCCATCACGACCATCAGTTCGATGAGCGTGAAGCCCCCTGGCCGCCCCGCTCCGCGCCCGTGGCCTGCGATGCGTCCGCCGATCCGTGTCATGGTCACCACTGGCCGTACGGTACGCCGTTCAACCCGATGCCGTCGGCACGCGAGTAGACGTCGAACACGTCGTCGCCTTCAGCGGGAGCATCCGGCGGACTCTCGTACGAACGCTTTCCCCAGGTGTCTGCAGCATCGAGGTTCCGGGGCGAAAATGGATCGCGCGGCACCCGACGGAGGAAATAGATGATCCGGTGATCCGGCGACTTCACGTCCGGCACGCCCTGAACCAGGATGCGCAGTGACGGCGGATAACCCGAGGCATCGGCCTTCTTCTCGATGCGGCCGTCATCCACCGCCTTCTTGTAGCCGTCTATCGCGTAACGGATCTGGCGCAGGGCCTCGTGGAGCTGCTGCTCCTTCGCGCGCCGCGCGACGAGTTCGCCGACCGGCACGATCATGGTGGCGAGGATCCCGATCATCGCGACCGTGATCATCATCTCGATGAGCGTGAAACCGCGGGAGCGGTCCGGTGACCCGCACTTCCTCACTGCACGAGGCTCACGGTAGTCGGCGGGGGCGCGACCATTCCGACCGAGAAGCCCGACCCGTCCACGAGTTCGATGTTCGCCACGGCGAACTGCGCGGAAGCCGGCGCCGTCGCGAGCGCCTTGAACCTCACGTCCACGCCTCCCTCCAGTGCACTGGCAGGCACCTGGACGCGACCGGGGACTGGCGGCGACACCCCGACGGGTGCGACGAGTGCGGGGTCGTAGCTGATCTCGACGAACCCGTCCCGTAGACCGAGACCCGCGGGCGCCTGCACCCGCAGCGAGAATTCGGTCCCGAGCCTCGCCTGGGCGGGCGCCGCGACGCTCAACTCCGCCGCTGCGTCGGGTGGCACGCCTGCCGGGCCGGAAGGCGCCAGTTCCGCGAGCGCGTTCGGCGCAGTCCCCGTCGACGACTGCACACCGAGAGAACCCGGCTTCGTGTCGCCGATCTGCCTGAGACCAGCGCCAGGGGAAGCGTCCGTACCGAAAGGCAGTTCGTCGGGCGTACCCTCGGGTCTCACGATGTTGCGCACGATCCGGGGCGTGATGAGCAGGACGATCTCGGTCTTGGCCGTGTTGTCCGTCGTGCTGCCGAAGATCCGGCTCAGGAGGGGGAGGTCGCCGAGCCCCGGAATCCGCGAGGAGTTCTTGCGGTCCTCGTCGCTGATGAGACCACCGAGAATCTGTGTCTCGCCATCGTGCAGCTGGAGAACCGTATTGGCGTTGCGCGTACCGACCCGATAGGCGATCGAGGGATTGGTCCCCCCGGAACTCACCTGCTCGAGGATGTTGCTCACCTCGAGCCCGAGCTTGATCTGCACGTCGTCGTTCCGGTAGATCGTGGGCTCGACCTCGAGCTTCAGACCCACGTCGAGATAGCTCACGGACGTCGACACGCCCACGTTGGCGGCGGCCGTGGAGGTGAACACCGGGACCTTGTCACCGATCATGATGTTCGCCTTCTCGCGATTCTTCACGCGAATCCTGGGATTCGACAACAGGTTCGTCTTCCCGACCGTCGCCTGAAGGTTGAACACGATCGCGGGATCCGAAATCGTGAAGAACATCGGTGCGTCGATGAGGGCTCGCCCGGCGGTGGTGGTCGTCGAACTGGTCGTCGTGCTGTTCGACGTGCCGAGGGAGATGCTCCCCGGATACTGCACCCCAAGCGACTGCAGGCGCGTGCGCGAGATCTCGAGTACCTCCACTTCGAGCATGACCTCGGGCTGCGCGAGGTCGAGCGACCGCACGAGCTGGTCCGTGATCCGGATGGCGGCAGGCGTGTCCTTGACCACCATGAGGTTCAGTTTCTCGTCGATGAAGATGTCCTGGGTCTTCGCTATGGACTTCACCATCGCGGCGGCCTGTTTCACGTCGGCATTCGACAGGTAGTAGGAACGGACCACCAGTTCCCGGTAGTCCTTCTGCTTCGCCGGGGTGTTCGGGTAGACCAGAACCGAGTTCTGGTTGAGCACCTTGTAGTCGAGCTGGTTCGTCGAGAGGATGAGTTTCAGCGCATCCTCGAGACTCGTGTCGCGCATGAACACGGTGATCTGGGAATCCTGACGGACGTCCCGATCGAACACGAAGTTGATGCCGGACGTGCGGGCGAGCATGTCGAACACGCTGCGCAGCTTGGCATCGCGAAACTCGAGCGTGACGGGCTTGCGGAGAGAGGGATTCAGCCTTGGCTCCGGAACGGCAAGCTCCTGGGCCTCGTAGACACGCCGCAGCAGGTCGCGCGCGCCCGGGTAGGACGGTGACTGGGCAATGACCTTCTGCAGCCGGCTCTCGGCCTGCGCGAGATCGTTCTTGCGAAACGCCGCACGAGCCTGTTCCATGAGCTTCTTCGATTCCTTCGCCTTGCGCACGTCCGACAGCCGGATCACCGCCCGCTGGTTGTCCGGGTCCGCCGCCACGGCCGCCCGGTACTCGCGCTCGGCGTCGTCGAACCGCTCGGCGCGCATCGCGGCGTCGCCCCTCGCGATCTTCTCGCCCACGACGATCGTTCGCTGCCGCAACAGGGCCGCGAGAATCTGCGGATCGTTCGGATTCTGCTTCGCGGCAGCCTCGAGCTGCACGAGGGCCGCCTCGCGATTGCCGGCCGCGATGAGCCGGTTGGCTTCCTCGAAGTGCGGGTTCGACGCGCAGGCGCCTAGCAGGAGAATCACGCCCAGCGTGAACGACCGTTTCATGGGTTCCCCAGAGAAAGTGACTGCCGCTGCGAGAGCGGCAGATAGGTGAGTTCGATGCGTTCCGGCGTGATGGCCTCGACGCGGTAGGTGCCATCGATCGTCTCGCCCACGGCCGCCGCGATGTCGCGTGTACCGCGCGCGAGGAAGACCGTGGTCCTCCCGGACTCCGCCAGCATTCCGAGATAGGTGAACGGCAGAGGCGGTGCCTGCGGCGGAGGAGGCGGGGGAGGAGGCGCCTCGCGCTCCCGCATTTCCCGGACACTCATCGGCGGAGGAGGCGGTTCCCAGTTCCTCGACGCGAACGCGTCGGAGACCTTGCCCGACGGAGCACGCTCGAGCCTGGAAAGATCGATGGAGACGCTCGCGGAGTCTGCGCGTGCGCGACCACTGCCGGAACGGCCGTTCGCTGCCTCCCGGTACGGGCGCGTCATGCGCGATGCTTCCCGCGCGCCTTCGGCACCGCCGGAATCGTTGCTGTCGACCCATTTCACGGCCACGAGCGTCAGCGCAAGCGCGCCGAAGAGCAGCACGCGTCTCGGTCCGGTACCGAGCTTCACGTGCCGTCTCCGAGAAAGATCACGAAGGTGAGCCGGGCGTCCAGATCCGGGGCATGAATGTCGTCCCGCTTGAGCGTCACGTTCTCGAGGGACGCGGCCGGCACCTTGTGCAACACCTCGGCGATGAACCCGCGCAACTGGGGATAGGACCCTTTCACGGGAAGCCTCACTTCGTAGCGCAGCAGCTTCTCGCCGGCGTGCTGCTGCAGCCGGTAATCTCCGCGATCGAGCGAAAGCCCGTTGCGCTGCGCAGCGTTGTGAATCTGCCCCACCCAGTCCGGCAGAGAGCGCGTGGCCGGGAAGAATGCATAGAACGTATCGAGCTGGTCGGCTCTCGTCGGCGCTGCCCGCGACTCGCCACCCGCCCGGGTCTGCGCTTTCAGGCGTGCCCGCAGCCCGGCTACCTCGGCCTTGAGGTTCGCGACATCGCTGCGGACCGGCCACACGAGCGTGACGGCGAGACCCGCCACGGCGGCGAACAGCGCCAGACCAGCGAGCCCGCGCCACTTGAGGCGGGCGCCCTCTCGGCGCAGCAGCCATTGCGCGTCTTCGCCTATCGCACGGATGTCCATGTCGCCTGAATCTTGAAGTCGATGGGCCGCTGCGGATCGGAGGTGCGCACCTCGTGGGAGGCGAGGAACACGCGATCCATGCTGGACGTACCTTCCAGGCGCGCGAGAAAGGTGAGCAGACCGTTCAGGTCCTTCGCTTCGCCGTCGATCGTGACGGACCGTGCACGCGGGTTGGGCTGGATGCCGAGCATCGCGACGTCCGGGGTGACGGCGGATTCGATGTCCCCGAAAAGCCGGTCCCAGCCCAGATTGAGCTGGTCGAGCACTTCATTGGCACGACCGATCTCGAGTGCAACCTCCCGGCTCGGGGCCTCCTCGGCAGCCAGGCTCGGCAACGCACGTCGGGCGAGCCGCTGCGTGTCCGCGAGCCGGTCCGCCCACCGGGCGCGCTCGGCCTGGAGGTCGGCGTACTCGCCGTAGAGAAGTGCCCCGGTGGCGATACCGGCGACCAGGAGAATGCTGCCAAGGAGCCTGCCCGACGACCGGGGGCGCGAGAAGTCCATCCGGAGCGTGCGCGCGCTCACGGTATCGGCCCTTTCGCCGCGGACAGCGGACCACGCCGGGCAAGCCCCGGACGTCGCGACTCGGCGGTGCGCACGGCAACGTCCCACTCCCCGATGCGTGCCGGCAGCACTTCCGTCCGGTCGTCAGGGAGGACGTACAGGCGCCGGGTGCCGGAGGGGATGAGCCCCTGCGTCTCCATGCCCAGCAGCTCGGTTTCCAGTACACGGGCCGCAGGGCCGTTGACGCGCGCCGTGGCGAGCGCCCGCCAGCGCCCGCGCTCCAGTACTGCAAGCGTGAGGCGTCCGCTTTCGATCTGTGCGAACGCCGACACGGTCGCACGGAATGCGGGAGCATGCGCGTTGAACGCCGCCGCGTATGCCGGTGCGAGCGAATCGAACCTGACCTTCGCCACATTGCATGCAGCCCGAGCTTCCGAAACGAGTTCGCGATCCATCGCACACACGGGGACTGCGGCACGGGGCTGCTGCTCTCCCAGGCGGATGTCCCAGTCGTTCGACCGGTCGCCGTGCACACCGGCAAGTTCCACCCGGGCGTAGGCCAGCCACTCGTCGTCCGTAGCGATCGCGGGATTCGGCGGGAGCAGCATCCAGCGACAGAAATGTGCCGACACCTCGATCGCGAGTCCCGCCGCCCGCCAGCGCCTGTCCTGCATCGCGCCCGCGAGGGTGTCCAGACACGCCCGCCACGGCGCCACGGCGGACTCGTTCGCCGCCACGGGAATCGTGTCGCGTTCGAGAACGGACCGCTGCGGCCCGCGTGCGTGCCGCGCCAGCGTGATCGTCCCCGGCGCGATCCGGGCGACGACCTGCTCACGCCACCAGGGTGACACGATTGATCTCCTGAAGCGTCGTCTCGCCGGACGCGACGAGTGCGAGCGCGGAGTCGCGCAGGAACTTCGTCCCGGATCGTCTCGCCGCGTCCTTGATGCGGCGTATGGATTCCCGCGACGTGATCATCTCGCGCAGTTCGTCGGAGAGCACGAGCATCTCCGCAATGGCCTTGCGGCCGCGAAAGCCGGTGCCGCGACAGTGGCCGCACCCGCGTCCCGCCTGGAACCGGTAGTGCGAGACCTCCGCACGCGTGAGCCCCGAGTCGGCGAGCAGTTCGTCGTTCGGCTCCTCGCCGACGAGACAGTGCGTGCAGTTAACGCGCACGAGCCTCTGCGCCACGATCCCGTTCAGCGCCGACACGAAGCTGTACGGATCCACGCCCATGTGCGTGAAACGGCCCAGCACGTCGAAGACATTGTTCGCGTGCACCGTCGTGAACACGAGGTGTCCGGTGAGTGCCGCCTGTATCGCGATCTGTGCGGTCTCGGCGTCGCGGATCTCGCCCACCATGATCTTGTCCGGATCGTGGCGCAGGATCGAGCGCAGCCCGCGCGCGAAGGTGAGCCCCTTCTTCTCGTTGACGGGAATCTGCAGCACGCCGGGCAGCTGGTACTCGACCGGGTCCTCGATCGTGATGAGCTTGTCCTGGCCGTGGTTGATCTCCGAGATCGCCGCATAGAGCGTGGTGGTCTTGCCGCTTCCCGTCGGGCCGGTCACGAGCAGCATGCCGTAGGGCTCGCCGGACAGCCTGCGCAGCCAGACCTTCGTGGAGTCGTCGAATCCGAGGCTGTCCAGGGACAGACCCTTCACCTGATCCGCGAGACTCTGCTTGTCGAGGATCCGGAGCACGGCGTCCTCGCCGAAGATCGACGGCATGATGGACACGCGGAAGTCGATCTCCCGCCCCTTGACCGACACCTTGAAGCGCCCGTCCTGCGGCACGCGACGTTCGGCGATGTCGAGTTCCGACATCACCTTGATCCGGGACACGACCTGCTCGGCCATCTCGAGGCCGGACATCTGGCTCACGTTGGAGAGCACGCCGTCGATCCGGTACTTGATGATCAGGCCGGACGCCGTCGTCTCCAGATGGATGTCGCTCACTCCGCTCTTGAGTGCGTCGTAGAGCGTGGAGTGCACGAGACGCACGACCGGACTCGTGTCCGCGCTGATCGTCTTGAGCGAGAGGTCCTCGACGCCCCGATTGCCTTCGGCCTCGCTGCGGGACTCCACCACGAGGCTCTCCATCGCGCGCAGGGACTCCCCCTGTCGGGCGAGGTATGCCACCAGGTCGTCGTGGCGCACGAGACGCAGTTCGAACGGCTGCACGACTCTTTCGTCGGCCCACAGGCGGAAGCGTGTGTCGAACGGATCCGCGTGCACGAGCACGAGATTCCCGTCGCCGTCGCGGACCAGCGCGCACTCGTGCGCGAGCGCCTCGGAGTAGGGAAGGATCTCGTAGGCGGGCACGGCCTCGTGCAGGCCGGACATCGTCATGACGGGCCGGCCGATCGTGAGGCCCAGTGCGTGGAGGAACGCATCCTCTGTCCACTCGGAGGCCGATTCGAGGCATTCCACCACGCGCTTGCCGGTTGCAGCCGCCGTCGCGCGCGCCTGCTCGAGCTGCTCGCGCGTGAAGGCGGTCGAAACGTCGAAGTCGCGCGGATTCACTGGATGCTCCCCGCGAGCTCGAAGATCGGCATGTACATGAGGACCACGATGCCGCCGATCACGATGCCGATGAACGCCATCAGCAGCGGCTCGAACGTCTTCGTGAACCATTCCACCCACCGGGCGAGTTCCTCGTCGTGAAACGCCGCGATGCGTTCCATCATCTCGCCCATCTGTCCGCTGCGCTCGCCGACCCTGAGCAGTCGCAGGGACACCGGCGTCGTGAGACCGCACGTCTCCATCGCGACGGAGATCGAACGTCCTTCCCGGATCATCCTCGCCGCGTTGTCCAGCCTGCCGCGAAGCTCGGGGTCCAGCAGACCGGAGACCATGGAAAGTGCCGGCACGATCGAGATGCCGCCAGACAGCAGCATGCCGAGGGTGCGGTAGAAGCGCGTGAGCTGATAGATGCGCACCCTCTCACCCATCGCGGGTATGGTCCGGAACAATCCGAGGATGCGCGCTCGCGTTCCGGGCTGCGCGAGCCACCAGCCTGTCGCCGCGAGCGTTCCGAGGAACAGGATGCCCATGAGCACGCCGTTCGACTCGATGAGTTGGCCCCAGTGCATCAGCAGCCGGGACATGAACGGGATGTTGTCGCCCATGTCCTCGTACACGTGCGAGAACCGGGGAACGACGTAGCCGAGCAGGAACAGCGTCACGAGGCCACCCACGCTGATCAGGATGACGGGGTAGATGGACGCGCTGACGAGCTTCTTCCGGACGAGATCGATCTGGGTCTGGTATGCGACGTAGCGCGAGAGTGCCTCGGGCAGGTCTCCCGTGCGCTCGCTGGCACGCACCGAAGCCGTGTAAAGACCCGGGAACGCCTCGGGGACCAGGTGCAGCGCACTGGAAAACGGCTTGCCCTCGTAGAGGGCCTCGAGCAGTTTCTCGAGCACCGCCTTCGTCTCGGGACGCGACTCCTTCTCCGCGAGCGTTTCCAGGGCCTCGACGAGGCTGATGCCGGACTGCAGGAGCGCGAGGAGTTCCTGGGTGAAGAGCAGCAGCGGGAAGCGGTGTCGCGGACGGAAGCCCTGCCAGGTCAGTGCACTCCCCCCCTGCACGGAAAGCACCGCATAACCTTTGCCCGACGCCTGCGTGCGCGCGTCCGCGGAATCACGCGCGTCGAGTTCGAGAGACACGACGCCCTCACCCGCTTTCATGGCTTTGACCCGGAATCGCATCGACGCTCAGCACCCGGAAGTCGGGAGACACTCACGCACAATGGTGCGCCCCCGGAGTCCGGAGCGCCATCTGCAGACCGTCAGACCGTTCGGAACCATGCCGGCCCGGCCGGTCCGCGTGCGCCGGCCGGCGCGCGGCACGTGGCACGCCGTCGAGTCAGTTCCAGTTGCCGATGTCCTGATTCTCACCCTCACCCCCGGGCTGACCATCCTTTCCGTAGGAAAAGATGTCCACATCACCCCTCTCCCCGGGCGAGCGGTACTGGTATGGATGGCCCCACGGATCCAGCGGGATGGACTTCTTGAGGTAGGGCCCCGCCCACTTCGGCTCGTTTTCCGGGCGCGTCTGCAGGGCGGCGAGGCCCTGCTCGGTGGTGGGATACTTTCCCACGTCCAGCCGGTAGGTGTCCAGTGCCTTTTCGAATGCATCGATCTGCGCCCTCGCCACCTTGACTTCGGACTTGCCCAGCTGGGCGAAATACTTGGGTCCGACGTATCCCGCGAGCAGGCCGATGATCACGATCACGACCAGGAGTTCGAGCAGCGTGAAACCGGCCACGCGCCGCGCGGTCCGCGGGCGACGCGTCTGCTGCCGCATCCGGAGATCCCCGGTGATGCCCGGGGTATCGAGATAAACCAACAACTTGGAAGTCTCCATCTCGTTCCTTTCGAATGGGGAGGCAGCGTAACGTGCGGATGTGACGACGCGGTGACGAAACAACACAAAACCGTAAAGGAAACGTCACACGCCCCGGAAAAATAGCGCCGGACCCGCCCCGATGCAATTGCGCCCGACGACATCGTCGCGCCCGGCCGGACGCGGGCGACGAGACGCGAACGAACGACTCCGGTGCGATGCATCCGGTGGTTGCGTTAGTCTTGACCTGCCACAAGTCACGGTGGCGCGATGCAGGATTTAATCGCGCGTTCCTTACAGGACCCACCATGGGACAGGAAATTGCCGACCAGCACTTTCGCCAGAGGGACTTCGAACAGTTCCGCGGGCGACTCGTGACTGAGACGGGTCTCCTCAGGCAATGGTTCGAGGAAGGTCGGCTCGCAAGTTCCGCACCGATGGCCGGCATCGAGCTCGAGGCATGGCTGACTCGTCCGGACGGCACGCCCGCGCCCGCGAACGACGCGTTTCTCTGGGTGCTGGACCGCACCGACGTCGTTCACGAACTGGCCAGATTCAACGTCGAGCTGAACGCCACCCCGCAACCGGTCACCGACGCCGGCCTCGCGCGATTGCACGCAGAGCTGGAGGCAACGTGGGCCGCCTGCTCTGCGGCGGCGGCCTCGCTGGGCCTCGACATCCTGTCGATAGGCATCCTCCCCACGCTTCGCGAGTCCGATCTGTCCCCTGCCAGCATGTCGGATTCCGGCCGCTACCGTGCCCTCAACGAGCAGGTTCTGCGACAGCGCCGAGGTCGCGCAATCTCCCTCGACATTCCCGGCGTCGAGCACCTGCGCACACAGCACTCGGACGTCATGCTCGAGGCCGGCGCCACGTCTTTCCAGGGACACCTTCAGCTCTCGCCCGCCTCGGCCGCCCGCTGGTTCAATGCTTCGCTGATCGCGTCGGCAGCGACCGTGGCGGCCGCCGCGAACTCCCCGTTCCTGTTCGGTCACCGTCTCTGGGAAGAGACCCGGATTCCGCTCTTCGAGCAGGCAGTGGCCGTCGGCAGCTTCGCGGACGGGCTGCAAGCGACCGTTCCGCGCGTAGGCTTCGGCACAGGTTACGCATCGTGGTCCGTCGCGGAAGTGTTCCGCGAGAACCTCGACCTGTTCCCGATCATGCTGCCGCTCGTGCTCCCCGACCCACCCGGACGGCTGCCCAATCTCAGGCTGCACAACGGCACGATCTGGCGCTGGAACCGCCCGCTCATCGGTTTCGAGCCCGACGGCACCCCGCATCTGCGTCTCGAACATCGCGTCATGGCCGCCGGTCCGTCGATCGCGGACATGATGGCCAACCTCGTCTTCTTCTACGGACTGGTTGCAGCACTGGCCACGCAGGAAGAACCGCCGGAGCTGACGCTCCCGTTCGCCGCCGCACGCGACAACTTCTACGCCGCGGCCAGGTACGGCCTCGATGCGACGGTCACGACGACGGCCGGACGCGAGTGCGTGCTGCGCACGCACATGCTGGACGAACTCATTCCCCGCGCGGAGGAAGGCCTCGCCCTGATCGGTGCGGCCGGCCCCTACGCCATCCGGGTACTCGAAGTGGTCGAGCGGCGGATACGTTCCGGACGCACGGGTGCCCGGTGGCAGTGCGCCTTCATGAACACCTGTCACGGCGACCCGCACGTCCTCACACGCGAGTACCTCGCGCGCCAGAAATCCGGTCTGCCCGTGCACGACTGGACAACGTAATCCGTGAACGATCCTCATCCCCGACCGGTCTCGCTCCTGACACGGAACACCGTTCCGCCCGGCTTCCTCGACGTCGACGCCCCCGACCTGCACGAGATCCTGCCCGGCCCCACGCTCATCCGGCTCGACGGACGTCGCGCACCCGCACTGTTCGTCTCGATCCTGCTGCACGGCAACGAGGACGTCGGCCTTCGGGCGATCCAGCTGGTCCTGAAGCATCACGCCGGCGGCACGCTTCCGAGAGCGCTGGCGATCTTCGTCGGCAACGTGGAAGCGGCACGCGCAGGCGTACGGCGGCTCGACGACCAGCCCGACTACAACCGCGTCTGGCCCGGCACACCGGATACGGAAAGCGCCGAGGCGGCGATCATGCGCGACGTCACGGCGTCGATGCACCGCGCCGGGACCTTCGCGAGCATCGACCTGCATAACAACACCGGACTCAATCCGCACTACGCCTGCGTGACGCGACTGGACCAGCCGTTTCTCCAGCTCGCGAGCCTTTTCGGCCGGACGGTGGTGTACTTCAGGACCCCGCTCGGCGTGCAGTCGGCCGCGTTCGCAGAATTCGTGCCGTCGATCACGTGCGAATGCGGCAAGGCGGGCGACGTCGCCGGCATCGAACGTGCCGCGGAACTGGTCGAAGCGTGCCTCCACATGGAAGCCCTGCCGGGGCACCGGGTCCGCGACGGCGACGTGCATCTGTTTCACACCGTCGCGACGGTGCGCCCGGATGTCGGGGTGTCGCTGTCGTTCGACGGACCACCGGCGGACGTCGTGTTCCGCCCGGACATCGATGCGCTGAATTTCAGGGAGATGTCGTCGGGCACCGCGCTCGCACACGTCACTCGCGGAGACGCCGTGCGGGCGTTCGGGGAAAGCGGAGAGGACATCACGCGCCGGATCTTCGCCGTCGACGACGGAGAACTGCGATTGCGCGCGAGCCTGATGCCGGCCATGCTCACACGTGACGAACGCGTGATCCGGCAGGACTGTCTGTGCTATCTCATGGAACGGCTATCCCTGCCGGAACAGTAGTGTCGTGACGACAGTTCGCTGGCGGGCGTGCGATCTGGCGAAAGCCTGCCGATCAACGGAGTATCGTCCATGATGAAGATCGTGACCTGGAACGTGCAGTGGTGCAGGGGCGTCGACGGCGTCGTCGATCCGCGACGCATTGCCGAGACGGCCTTGCGTCTCGCCGACTTCGACGTCCTGTGTCTTCAGGAGGTCGCGAGAAACTTTCCCGGCCTGGCCGGCAGCCACGGCGAGGACCAGATGGCAGCACTCGGGGACGCCCTGCCCGGTTACGTGGGCTTCTATGGCGCGGCCACGGACGTGGACGACGGGCGCGGTGGCCGCAGCCTGTTCGGCAACGCGATATTCTGTCGACTGCCCGTCGTCCAGGTCTTTCGGCACGCACTGCCGTGGCCGTCTGATCCAGACGTCCCCAGCATGCAGCGGGTTGCAGTCGAGGCGGTCGTGCGTGCCCCCATCGGCGACGTGCGCATCCTCTCGACGCATCTCGAGTATTACTCCGGCCGGCAGCGCATGGCTCAGGTGGACGCTCTGCGCGCCCTGCACGCGGAGGCCTGCGCGCATGCGCACAGGCCTCGCCGGGGCGGCGAGCCCGGCGAACCCTTCGCGGCGATGCCCCGGCCCGCGACAGCCATCGTCTGCGGGGATTTCAACTTCCGGCCGGACAGTCCGGAACACGCGCGCATGACCGCGCCGTTCCTGGGCGACGCGCCCGCCCTGCTCGATGCCTGGTCGGCCGCACGCGCGGGAGTTTCGCATCCGCCTTCCTGGGGAGTCTTCGACAAGTCCTGTCCCCTCATCTGCTGCGATTTCGCCTTCGTGACGACCGACCTGGCGACACGGCTGCGCAGCGTGGACATCGATGCGACGTCCGACGCCTCCGACCATCAGCCCGTCATCGTCGAATTCGCGTGAGCCACGGAGCGACGCCGATCGGCGACACCTTCCGGCGTCACCACGATTGCTCGCACAACGCGATTGCGCTCTACTCCGCGGCGGCGCGTCCCTGACAGTCACCTGAACCGTCGGGCCGCGGACTCTCCTCTCCGATCAAGACAGATTCGATGACCGAAAGCGTCAACGCGCGATCCTTTTCCCGTCTGCCTGCGGTGCGTGTCGATCGTGGCGGCAGGCGACACGTCGACCTGCGCGCAGTGATGGCACTCGCACTGCCCCTGATGCTGAACAGTGCCGTGCAGATGGTCCTCAATCTCACGGATACCTGGTTCATCGGAACGATCTCGACCGAGGCCATGGCGGCGATGGGCGCCGTCCATTTCCTCGCGATCGTGTTCCTGCTCGGCCTGGGCGGGGTCGGTCTCGCCGTCCAGACATTCGTGGCGCAGGCCTATGGCGCGCGTCTGGGCCGCAACGCATCCCGCAGCACGTGGCAGGGCCTCTGGGCGACGTTGCTCCTCGCGCCTCTGTTTCTCGTCGTTGCCGCGAGCGGCCCCCTGCTGCTGAGCCCCTTCGGCCTGAATGGAGATCTCGTGAACGAGGCCGTCCGCTGGTGGATGCCGCGCATGCTCGGCGGACCTTTCGCGGTGGCGCTCTGGGCACTTTCCGGCTTCTTCAATGGGCTCGGGCGCACGCGGGTGACGCTGCTCGTCATGCTCGCCGTCGCGATCGCGAATGCAGCATTGAACGCCGCATTCATCTTCGGACTGGGGCTCGGCATCGCAGGCTCGGCCTGGGCCACCACTCTGTCACTCGCATTCGGATGCGCGCTGCTCGCCTGGATGTTCCTGTCTCCTGCGATGCAACATCCGTACTGGACACGTGTCACCTGGCGCCCGAATCGTCGCCGGTTGCGACGCATTCTGTCGGTCGGCATCCCGACGGGCGTGTTTCCCGCAGTCGACCTCGTGGCCATTTCCCTGTTCCAGCTCATGCAGGTGCGGCTGGGCGTCGTGCAGGGTGCCGCGACACAGATCGTGATGATGCTCACTTCCATCGCGTACCTGCCGGCCATCGGCATCGCGATCGCCGGCACCACCCTCGTCGGCCAGTCCATCGGTGCGGGAGACAAGGCGTGGGCGCAGCGCATGGGAAACACGATCATCCTGATCGCCGCGTGCTACATGGGCGCCATTGGCGCTGCGATCGCGCTGGGAGGCTCCTGGCTGGTGCCGGTGTTCGCAGACCCGTCCCATCCCGGTGCGGCGGATGTCATCCGCCTCGCGCGAAAGCTCGTCTGGATTGCCGGCGCGTACCAGGTATTCGACGCGCTGAATCTCGCCGCGGCGTTCTGTCTCAGGGGCGCCGGAGACGTGAGGACGCCGACGACCTACCTGCTCGTGCTCGCATGGCTTGGATTCGTGCCGCTCGCCCACATGTTCTCGTTTGCACCGGGTGAAGGATGGGTGACGTTCCTGCCCCAGTTCGGCTGGGGCACGGTCGGCGGCTGGTGGGCCTCGCTCATCTACATCTGCGTACTCGGAGTCGTCATGTGGGCCCGCTGGCGATCGGGAGCATGGCGCCGGATCCGGCTGACCTGACGCCCCCCTTGGGGCGCGGCGCCGGTCACCTGGCACCAGCCTTGCGTAAAGGGGGACCATGAAAATCGAATTCAGACTTCTGCAGGAACTGCACGGCTACTCGCTGCCGCACAGGCCGTCGACGAGGCTGTCGCAGTTCGCAAGACCGATCACCAACGCTCGGGACTACCGGGAAGCGAAGGCGGCACTCTCGCGCCTCATGCGCAACCCGGACGAACGCGACGGTGCGGTGCGAGCCGAAGCGCTGCTGCGCGAGATCGTCGACTACGAGATGCGCCTGGACATCGGCGAGGAGGAAAGCTACGCAGCCTTCGAAGCCGCGGAAGACTACGACGGTCCGCGACGCCGATGGTCCGATCCGGACGACGAAGACGGCCCCCACTGACGCGGTCTCCGGACGCCGCCGTCCGGCGCCATTAGGCAGCAGGGGACGATGCAGCCCGTCGACGTGTGAATCGTCCGCAAGAAACGGACGGTTCAGACCTCGACGCGACGCCCGGGATCCCGGCAGTCGGCATGCGACACGCCCGACGACCCGACCCGCTCAGCCACCGAAGCGACGTTGCAGTTCGGCAACATCCGCCTGACTGAGGAGCCGGAGCTTCTCTCCGCGCAGCAGCAGGAAGATCCTGGCAGTTTCTTCCAGTTCTTCCATGGCGTACACCGCCGCCTCGATGTCGGCACCCGCCACGACGGGCCCGTGATTCGCGAGCAGGATGGCGTGATGCTTCGAAGCGACCTCGCGCACCGCGCCCGCGAGCTGGAGATCTCCCGGCGGGAAGTACGGCAGCAGCGCGAGGCGCCCCACGCGCATCACGTAATACGCCGTGATGGGCGGAATCGGCGTGTCCGGGTCGAGACCTTCGAGCACCGAAACCGCAACGGCGTGCGTGGAATGCAGATGCGCGACGGCCCCTGACGACGGCCGTTCGTCGTACATCGACAGGTGCAGGAACGCCTCCTTCGACGGCCTGTCGCCCGAAACGTAGTTCCCGTGCACGTCCAGTTTGGTGATGCGCGCCGGATCCAGCCTGCCGAGACAGCTGTTGGTGGGCGTGAGGAGGTAGCCGTCGGCCAGACGCGCGGACAGGTTGCCGGATGATCCGGACGTGAGACCGCGGTCGAACAGGGACTTGCCGAGTTCCGCGATCTGGTCGCGCAGTCGTGTCTCACTCATGTGGCGGGCTCCGGCTGTCCGTGAAGAGGTGAACGGCGGTTGCGGCAACGCGGCGAGACGCGTCGCGTCGCGGAATCATCCGTAGACATCGAACGCCTTCGTGAAGAAGTCGGTCGTGCCGAAGTTGCCGGACTTGAGCGCGAGCGCCAGCCGGGGCTCGCCCAGACTCGCGGTCCACGGCACGCCGGGATCGATCTCCCTGCCGATCATCAGGCCATCCACCCCGAGCGCACTCACGATGGCGCCGGAAGTCTCGCCACCCGCGACGATGATGCGCCGGGCGCCCCGCGCAACCAGGCCCTTCGCGATCTGGGAAAGCGTTTCCTCCACGATGGTCCCGGCGTGTTCCCGGCCGAGGCGCTCCTGGATGTTCGCGACGGCTTCCGGCGTCGCTGTCGAGTAGAGGAGGATCGGTCTGTCGGAGAGGCGCGGCGCCGCCCATTCGAGTGCCTCGGTCACGACGTTGCGTCCCTGCGCGATGGCGATCGGGTCCACCTCGAACGCATCGTGGCTGCTCTTCATGTGCGCGACCTGCGCCTGGGTGGCCGCGGAACAGCTGCCGGCGAGTACCACGGCGTGTCCGGATATCGCCGGCAGCGTGATGGTCTGTCCGGGCACGAGCAGTCCCTGTTTCATGAAGTTCCGGGGCAACCCCATGGCCATGCCCGAACCGCCCGTCACGAGCGCCAGGTCGGCACAGGCCTCGCCGAGCGTGAACAGATGATCGTCACTCAGGGAATCGAGGATCGCGTGCCGGACGCCGTTGCGACGGAGTTCGCCGAAATGCTCCTTCACGGCTTCCGCCCCGCGCATGACGACCGACGTGGGGACGAGCCCCACCTTGTGCGGTGTCTGGCTGCCGAGCACGCGCACGAGGGACGGATCTGTCATCGGCGTGAGGGGATGGTGCCGCATGCTCGACTCCGAGAGCAGGACGTCACCCACGAACAGATAGCCCTGATAGACGGTGCGCTTGTTCGTCGGGAACGATGGATTGAATACCGTGAAGTCCGCTCCGAGGGCTTCGCACAGCGCGTCAGCCACCGGTCCGATGTTGCCCTTCGCGGTGGAATCGAATGTCGAGCAGTACTTGAAGTAGAACTGTCGCACACCGGCGGCGCGCAGCCACTCCAGTGCGGCGCGGGACATCGAAACGGCCTCGCCCGCGGGGTTGCTCCGTGACTTCAGTGCCACGATCACGGCGTCGACATCGGGCACGGGCATCCCGGCCCGTGGGACGCCGAGCAACTGGACCGTCCTCATGCCGGCCTTCACCAGTGTGCTCGCGAGGTCCGTCGCCCCCGTGAAATCGTCAGCAACCGCTCCGAGAAGTACGCGCCCCACAGTCTGAACCTCCGATCCGTTCCGAATTGTTCACTTCCGTGGGGACCGATGTTACCCCCGTGTCACTTGCTCGTCGCCTCCTTCAGATACGTCATCACGCAGCGCCGGTCCTCCGCGTCCGGCAGGTTATGGCCCGGGAGAAACGTTTCCCATCTGGCCATCCGCTTCTCCGGAGGCAGGCGACCTGCCATCTGCACGAGCCGGTCGTGGTTGTGGCACATGACGCAACGCGCCTTGACGATGTCCTGCCCCTTCGCGAGGTCGTCCGCCCAGGCACCCGACGGGCACGCCGAAAAGACGGAGGCGACGATGAGCAGCGCCCGAATTGCATTCATGACGAGGTTCTCCCCTTGCAGTGGAATTCACGGAGCCAGGCTCGCGCGAGCCGTCCGCGGCGTGCCGCCGGCACGGGCCGGCTGCCAGGAGTCCGCCGAAGTCGTGTTCGCAAGCAGACCGACGTTCAGTCGGTATCCGCGAGACGCTCCACGGTAATTGTGTCGCCATCGCGAATGTCGGCAAGTTGACCCGCATCAACCTCGAGCGCTCCGAGCACGTTGCAGGGGCTCGCGAGCCTGCATTCGCCCGCTTCCGACACCGGAGTCCGGCCGTAGGGCAGCGCGAGCGCGTTGCCGGGTGGCCAGAAGCACACGGTGCCCGGATCCACGACCTGCCGCGCATCTCGCTCGGGTTTCGCCCTGACCGGAGTCGAGAAGTACACTTCCTCGCCCCACGTGTTCGCCTTTGCCTCGATCGGCAGAACGTCCGCGAGTCGATCGACCGTGGATGACTCGCCCAGCCGCGCCGTCACCGACCCTCGCGGCCACGAGATGCGAATTCGCATGCCTGCTGTCTCCTTTCTGGACCCGACACTGTCCGATCCGTCCCTGCCACCACAGCGATGGTACGGTGCGGACGAAGTACGGCAACGATGCCACGCCCCTCGACCACTCGTCCACGACGGATCGCACCAGCACGGCGCCGACGCGATCCGGACCCGTGACAGAACGCGAGTGCCGAGAAGGAGTTCTCGCTCCGCCCCGAAGCGGCTGCTGGAACGCGCTCGCAATCGGCAGTGTCCACGGCACATGGGGCTGTCCGCACGGTTGCGCGAGCCCCCTATACTCGAGCGCGGCGCCGAGCAGACGGGACGTCCCGCGTGACCGGCATGCCGGGCAACGTGGAGCCAGGCGCTGCGAAACACGGATGCACTCGCAGGAAACGACACGACATGGACGACGCAGTTCTTCGGGCGATCGCGAAGTGGCCGAACGTGCCACACGCCTACGGGTGGCTCTCCCTCGACTGCCGCGGCAACTGGCTGCTGAAGGGCGAGAGGATCACGAACCCTGCGGTGACGGCCTTCATCGGCCGCAACTACACCCACGACGACCAGGGGCGCTGGTTCTTTCAGAACGGCCCCCAGCGCGTCTTCGTGGCGCTCGCTTCCACACCCTACATCTACTCGACGGAGACCACGACCGGCCGTCTGTCCTTCGTGACTCACACGGGACTGACAGCCCGACGAATCGAGTCCGTTTTGGCGGACGAGTGCGGTCGGCTTCTGGTGGTCACGGAGTACGGCGTGGGTCTGCTGGACGACCGCGAACTCGTCAGGATGTCTCCGAAGCTGCTGGAGGAAGACGGCACCCCCGTGGACGAGACGCACTTCTCGGACTGGCTCACGGGAGGTGGCGCTTACGCGCCGAGAGTGGATCTCGACGGGACCACACGCCCACTCGAGCGCGTCGATTCGAGCCGGCTCGCCTTTCGATTCGGATTCGTCCGGAACCCGCGTCCGGCGCCCGGTGAACCCGAGTGTTGAGGCCGGACACACGAGCGACTGGAAGGAGCGCCCGCGCCGCCCCCGGAGGTCAACGCACCTTCCGGGAAGAGTAGGACTCGTCGATCTGGTCCCTGAAGTAGCTTCCCGGCGACGGGGAAGCCAGCAGGCGGCGGTGCACTTCCGAGGAGACGCGACTGTATTGCACGATGGAGCCGTTCGGGAACTCTATTTCCAGGATCTGCGCCGCCGCGTCGTAGCCGACGGACCGGATCTGTGAAGAGTTCAGTTTCCTGCGTTCCAAGACGACGCTCCCGTTCCTCCGGCCGTGCGGCCGTGCTATTCCATGGCACCACTCACGACATCATCCAGCAGGCTTTCCGCCTTCCGGAGCGTCGCCTGCAACTCGAGCGACATGTCTGGCGTGATCAGTTGCCGATAGCTCAGATAGACCTTTCCCGGCTCCGCGGCAAGTGCGTAGACGGCGATGGTGTAGGGGCACAGCGATATCGCATTGGGGTCGACGGCGACCGCTTCGTGCGCGATGACGGCCGAACAGAACTGTACCAGCGAAGCGTCCGAGAATACCGGCCTGCCGAACCCGAGGTCCTTTCCCGTCCGCTCGAGCATGTCCCCCACTTCGAGGATGTTGCTCACGACGAGGCCCTTTTCCTGGATCGAGAAGACAAGCTGATCCCGGATGTCCTGGTAGGCGCCGGACACCGAACGCAGGACCGTCTCGCGGGATGCCGGAACCGCCTCGGCCGCGAACGCGGAGTGGGACGCCTGAACGAGGATCCACAACGCCACGCATGTGCGTGCGAGAAACCGCATTGTTGTCGATGACGACATGAAGACTCCCTCCCATGGCCCTCGTGAATGTTAACGCCGATTCCGTGGGCGGATGACAGGCGCACGGCACGTGACCGGAAGGATCGAGAAAGAGTGAAGGACGACAGGCTGATTCGTCCAGCCGAAAGAGACGCCGGAAGCCACCCCGAACCAGCGTGGCGGAGCAACCAAGACGGCCTCGAGCCAGGAAGCCTGCGGACTAGTGACTGGTATCCATCGCGGATGCAGGGCTAACCGCAGGCATCTGGGTAGCGATTAGTTCGGCCTACCCGCTACAGGAAACGGCCACGCGGCAGGTGCCGACATTGGCTTCGGCGCCGCAGGCGCGGCGGCGGCCGCGGCGGGCTTGGCGGCGCTCGTGCGAGCAGTCGCCTTCTTCGCCGCCGGCTTCTTGGCCGCCACGGTCTTGGCGGCGGGCTTCTTGGCCGCCGGCTTCTTGGCTACGACCTTCTTGGCCACCGGCTTCTTGGCCACGACCTTCTTGGCCACCGGCTTCTTCGCTACGACCTTCTTGGCCGCCGGCTTCTTGGCCGCAACCTTCTTGGCTACCGGCTTCTTGGCCACGACCTTCTTGGCCACCGGCTTCTTGGCCGCAACCTTCTTGGCCGCCGGC
>WGLR01000035.1 GCA_016125475.1 Betaproteobacteria bacterium | reverse complement strand
CTGCGCGTCCACGGCGACCGTCGTGCCGTCGAGCACGTTGTAGATCACCTTTCCGTCCGCATAC
Source organism: Betaproteobacteria bacterium (assembly GCA_016125475.1). Lineage (GTDB taxonomy): Bacteria > Pseudomonadota > Gammaproteobacteria > Burkholderiales. Next base: position 46,163 of record WGLR01000035.1, on the reverse strand, counting down.
ACGGCACCGCGATTCACGACGTCGCAGCAGGCCACGCCCTGGGCGTACCGGCTGGCACGCGGGTCGAAAGTCCAGCGCACCCTCCCCGGAGAATTCAGGTCGAGCGCGATGAGACGGTTCGGGAACGGCGTGACGAGGTACATGGTGTCGCCGACGACCAGCGGCTGCCCCTGGTGACTGGCCCGCGTGCCGGTCGGGAACGCGAACTCCTCGACGAGCGAGGAAGCGTTGGCCGGCGTGATCTGGTCGAGCGTGCTGTATCGCGATCCCTCGAGCGTGCCCGAGGGTGTCGTCCACTCGGCTCCCGCGCCCGACTGCCCGGCGGCCGTCTGACCCCCCACGAGAGCGGCCGCCAGCATCGAACATGCCGCGAGGCCGACGCGTGCACGGACGCCTCGCCGTAGTTTCCGTGCCCCGGCCGTGCGACCGGAACCGGACGAACTGGATCTGTCTGTCATGCTGATCTCTCCACGTAGTGATGCGTCGGACCCGCGCCGGGTCCACCGGGGGAGCACGCGAGGCCACTCGCTCGAACGCCTGGAAGTACGCGCGCACCTGCCCCCTTCCAGTCACCGGCGCAGGCGCCGGCCACCGGTTGCCCGCCTGAGCACGACACGTGCCGTCGTGGGATTTGTTCCCGCATATCAAAGCGAAACAGTTCCTGGTGACGGTGCCGATCGACCGGTTCGTCCATGATCGAGTCACCAGCTGGCGACGGCATCGTGCGCCACCCGGCGTCATCACCGGGATCACCGCGCATCAGAAATTCCTTTTTTTCCGGATGCTTGCGACAACTCGACGGTCGAGTTCAGGGTCGTCGTCGTGAGCCGTGAGGCGTGTCGTCACGTCGCGACAGGGAAGACGACTCGATGGAAGGTCGTCCGGGACCGGTGCCCGGGCGTCGGGACGATGGGAATTGCGGCGTACCGGTGTCGTGCGGTCATCCGCACCGCCGACCCCGATTCACGGCGCGACCCGGCGAGTCAGCGGGCGGGACACCCCTCCGGCGCACCAGGGTCCGCGCAGGCGGTCGGTGCGGGAATCCGGGTCCGGTCGAGCACCGTGCTCCGGATACGACGGCTGTCGGAGGCGCGGGAGCTTGCGCGCGGGAAGATCACGGCATCCGGCGGCATGGGGACGCGGGGGATGTTCGAGAACGTCACGCCGCCACGCTCGCGCACGACGTAGTACGTGTCTTCGTCCTGCGCCGCCTGCGGTGACGCCGCGTGTGCGAGACCACCGACGCTCGCGGGACACGCGAGCGCGCAGGCGACGAACGTGGCTGCGAGCCCGGTTCGAACGCTTGCCGTCTTCAACGACATGTGCGCCTGTGCAGACATCCCGCCCTCCGGAACGTGATGGCAGGTGCGCAAGCACGAGGGATGCCTTCGCGTCGGAGGCTGCCCTTGCGCCTCGCCGCACGACCGGGAACCATGGAACGACCTGCCGCTCAGGCCGTCGCCTGCCGCCCGTGCAGTCGACGGTATACGGCGATCTTGACGACGTCGTTCACGAGGAACTCGGCGAGTGCATAGACCCAGATCAGCAGGGCAAGCTTCCAGCCGACCGGCGCGATGAACACGCCGTACACCGCGAACAGGGTCCCGACGATCTCGGTCCCGAAGGTCGCGACGAGCAGCAGCGTCGACGGATGCGGCCGGTTCCAGAACCATCCGCTCGTGCGCGTGATGTAGAGCGTGCTATGTCCCGCCACGATGAGCTTCAGGAAGAGCAGCGTCTGGATCTGGTCGACCGGGAAGCCGTGCTCCTTGAGCAGGAAAAAGAGCAGGAAAGTCGCGATCACCCCGCTCACTCCGAGCACGGTGGAGACCGTGAGCAGTTCCGACATGTTCCAGCGCACGGGCCTGCCGTCCACCCTGGTGTTGTCGTAGGCGATCGCGAGGATGGGAATGTCGTTCAGCAGCGCGAGCAGGATGATCATGAGCGGCGTGATCGGATAGAAGCTGAACACGACGATGCTGAGCGTGATGAAGAGGATGATGCGGATCGTCTCGGCGATCCGGAACGTCGCGTAGCTCTTCATGCGCTCGAACGTGATCCGCGCCTGCTTGATGGCGTCGTTGATCACGCTGAGCCCCGGAGCCGTCAGGATGATGTCGGCCGCGGCGCGTGCCGCGTCCGTGGCATTGGCCACGGCGATTCCGCAGTCGGCCTTCTTCAGGGCCGGCGCGTCGTTCACGCCGTCGCCGGTCATGCCGACGATGTGGCCGCCCTCCTGCAGCGTGTGGACGATCCGGTACTTGTCCTCGGGAACGACCTCCGCGAAGATGTCCACGGCCTCGATCATCTCGATGATCGCGGATTCGTGCGTGTGCAGGAACTCGCGCTCCAGCAGCCGCGTGTCGTACGTTCTGGCGACCGTGTCCATCACGTCGTCCGCGAAGCGTCGGGCCTCGGTGCGCGACACCTCCGGCTTGAGCCGCTGATAGATGGCACCCGACAGCGCCGCCACCAGCGTGAGCAGTTCGCTGCCCGCGCTGCCCGAAAGCTGCTCCGAGCGCATCGTGCGCTGGTTCAGCCCGAGCAGCCCCGCGATCTCGCGGGCGATGGCCATGTTGTCGCCCGTGACCATCTTCACCTCGACGCCGTTCGCCTGCATCTCGGCGATGACCGACTTCGAGTCTTCACGTGGCGGGTCGTAGAGCGGGATGAGGCCGATGAGGTCGAAGGCGCCGCCTTCGGGCTGCCGACCCACGGCGAGCACGCGGTACCCCTTGGCGGCGAGTTCGTCGACCTTCGCCGAGAGCGAATCGGCCTCGTCCTCCGGCAGAGAGGCCATGCCGATCAGGATCTGCGCCGCCCCCTTCGTGACACGGAAACGGTTGCCGTCCACGCGGCAGTCGGCCTCCGTCCGCTTGCGCACCGGATCGAACGGCACGAAGTTCGTCTGCTCGCAGCTGCGCCAGTCGAGATCCGGGAAATGCTCCTCGGCGTAGCGGTAGATCGGCATCTCGATCGGATCGTGGTTCTCCTCGCGCGAGGCGAGCACGGCCGCCAGGAAGAGGTCGCGGGCCTCGTGACCCGCCCGCACGACGGGCTCGGCCACGTGCATCTCGTTCTGCGTGAGCGTGCCCGTCTTGTCGGAGCAGAAGACGTCCACGCCCGCAAGCTCCTCGATCGCGGTCAGCCGGCTCACGATGGCCTGCCGGCGCGCGAGGTTCACGGCGCCGACCGCCATCGTCACGGACAGCACGGCGGGCAGCGCGACGGGAATGGCCGCGACGGCCAGCACGAGCGCGAAGCGCGCGATCTCCAGGAGAGGCTCGTGCCGGAACAGGGACACCATGATGATGAGGACGACGAGCGCGATCGTGACCAGGATCAGGAAGTTCCCGATGCGGATCACCATCTCCTGGAAGTGGCTGCGCTGTTCGAGCTCCGCCTGCGCGACGAGCGCGACGACCGTGTGGAAGTTCGTGTGGGCGCCGGTGTTGACCACCACCCCGATCATCTCGCCCTGCTTCACGATCGTGTTCGCGTACGCCACCGCACCGGCCTTCTTGCTGACCGGCAGGGATTCGCCCGTCAACGCGGACTGATCCACGAGGAGGTAGTCACCCGACACCAGCTGCACGTCCGCGGGCACGACGTTCCCGAGCCGCAGCTTCACGATGTCTCCGGGAACGAGTTCGCGCGTCGGGATCGTCTGGAACCTGCCGTCGCGCAGTACGACGACCTCGGTCGCAAGACGCTGCTTCAGGGCCTTCAGCGCGCTGAGTGCCCGGTGCTCCTGGAAGAAATCCAGCCCGGCGTTCACGAACAGCATGACGAGGATGATCGCGAAGTCTTCCCACTTCTGGACCGCGGCCGACAGCAGCGCGGCGGTCTCGATCATCCAGGGAATCGGCCCCCAGAAGCGACGGAAGAGCCGGCGCCAGAGGGGTTCCTCTCGCTCGCGGATCTCGTTGTAGCCGTATCGTGACCGGCGCTTCGCGACTTCGTCCGCGCCGAGCCCGCGCGTCGCGTCGGTGTGAAGCTCGGCGACCGTACGCTCGACGGCCTGCGCACCGTAGTCGTCCGTGCGCTTCGCATCCTGCTGGGTCATTCGTGAAACTCCTCGTCGATCTGGCGGGCGCACGCGAGGGAGCCGGTCCGGCAGTGCCGCCTCGCGCGGACCCTCGGCCGCCCGGACACGGCCGAACGGCGGCATCGGGCAGACGCCGCGGCGGCGACCTGGTCACCGTCGCGCGGCGCATGACGAACGAGTCGAGCTTCCCTCAGCGCCACTCGCGACGCAAGCGAGTATTCACGAGAACGCTGGTTCGCTGCACCCAGCGGAAGAACGCCATCGCGGCCGTCGCGGATGACAGCGGGACGTGCCCGCTGAATCCGGGACGACACGTCCGTCCGCTGCCTGCCACGGCGGCAGGTCCGACTCGGAGGACGACGCCGTCACGCGGTCGGGCCGATCGCTGCGACCAGGCGGCGAGCGCGCTCCTGGAGCGCGCGCTGACAGCGCTCCCACTCGCCGCTGCGCGGGGTCGTCAGCGCGACCTGACGCACGAACGCGAGCAGCTCGCGGCTCGAGCACCGTACCGCGTCCAGTTCGTGCGAGAGTGCGTCGAAGTCACGAGCGTCCACGACCTCGACACGACGGTCCTCGCAGATCCCCACGCAATTCGCATCGGCTTCGATCCGCCCGCAGCCGATGCACCGCCACACCGGCGTCCGCTCGACCGTCCCGACCGCAGCGGGTTGCGCACGGGGCGTCGCCTCGCCGATGCCGTCGACACCCGATACGCGAGCCGGAGGCGCCATCGTCATGGCCGACTCAGTCCCGCCGTCCGTCCGCACGCGGCCCCACCAGCACCGGCACGAACCTGATTGCGAAGACCGCGAAACCGGCCGCCCAGAGCGACCCGGCCAGCACGATCGCGGCGTGCTGCGCGACCGGCGCGACGAGGGGCACGAACACGCGGACCACCGCGGCGAGAAGCACCATCGCGTAGGCCAGGACTTCGCTGCGGCCTGCCCGCAGCGGACGGCCCGAGTGCCCGCGCGCCGTGCGGCTCATCATGCCGATCGTGAGGCCACCGATCGCGCCGACGGTCAGCGCGTGGTTGGCGATGCTCGTGCTCACCCAGCCGACCGCAGCGAAGGCGCGCAGCGCGAGATGCACGGGTATCCAGAAGTAGGCAGCGTGCAGGATCCAGACAATGGGCTTCGGGATCGTGCGGGCCGGCTGCCAGAGCGCCCACCGTACGAGGTGACTCGCAGCACCGAGCGCACACACGACGACCAGGACACCGCCCGCAAGGCCGACCGCATCTGCAGCGACGAGCATCAGCACGCTCGCCAGTGCGACGCGCTCGACCCAGGCGACGCGTCGCGGCCGGGCCTCCGCCACGGCGTTGGCCGTGAACATCGGGATCACGCGTCCGCCCATGACGGCGAGAATGAAGAGTACGAGATCGAGACCGACCTGCAGATCCCTCGCGAGGTCCGCCGCGACGACACCCGCGGCCGCGAGATAGAAGCCGAGATTCAGGCCGCCGATCGCGAGCAGCAGCAGGATGAAGAAGTAGTTCCGGCGGTTCCGGCTGCGCACCAGTGGCACGCCGACGCCCAGCGCGGCGGCCAGCGCGAAGGCCACGTCGAACGTTGCGGCCACGCCGTACCACGAGAGGCCCACGGCGACCCGCGCACACGCCCAGAGCGCCACGACCATGACGAGCACGACACCCCGGGGCGTCGAGAGCCCGGTCCAGTTCCGGACGGCCGTGAACAGGAAGCCGACGATGACGGCAAGGGTGAAGCCGAAGAGCATCTCGTGGGCGTGCCAGTAGGGTCCGGGTACGCGGGCCATCGCGGTCGCGCTCCCGGAAAGTGCCGTCACCCAGAGGGCAATGGATGCGGCCGCGAAGAACGCGGCAGCCAGATAGAGGGGTCGGAATCCGATGCTCCAGAGCGCACCGGCGCCCCGACGCCCGGTGTCGAATCGTACATGTGTGGCAGTCGTCATTTCGCAAGTCCCTTCGCCGGTCGGCGGTTCGCACGCGCCGTGACGGGCGGTTCGATCATGAGCACGCTCGCGAGGCGTGCGCGGTTCACCACGAGGTCCTCGAGGGTGTACTGGTCCAGCACCGCGTGGAACGCCTTCACCGCGTCGTCCAGTACCCGGCGGAGCCGGCAGACGGGCGCGATCCCGCAGGTGTTGGCCTCCCGGTCGAAGCACTCCGCCGGACGCGGGTCGGGCTCCGCGGCGCGCACGACCTCGCCGACATTGATGCGCGACGCCGGCAATGCGAGCCGCAAGCCTCCTCCACGCCCTCTCACGTTCAGCAGGAAACCCGCCTTGCCGAGGAAGTGAACGACCTTCACGAGGTGGTGTTCCGAGACACCGAAGGAACGGCTCACCTCCGCGATCGTCGCGCGTCCGTCGTCCTTGATCGCGAGATAGATCAGCACCCTGAGGCTGTAGTCGGTGAAGGCATTGAGGCGCATGAGGTCGGTTTCCTCGGGTCGAGCACGGGCAGGGAGCGCCGGAGGCCCCCTGCCCCGATGGTTCAGCCCGGTTGCAGGGCCGGCCGCACGTCGGTCGCGGACCGGCGTTTCCCGTGCAGGAGCCGGATCGCATACAGTGCGAGCAGCAGCGCTCCGAGCGCGAACACGATATCACCGGGCACCCGCAGCCAGACCAGCGTCTCCATGACACGGCCGTGGATGACGTCGGCCGAGCGCGCGAACCAGAGCCCTCGCGAGATGCTCGCCCAGGCCTGGTAGACACCGGCCGGCACGAGCGACATGAACACCATCATCGCGAGACCGATGTTGAGGCCCCAGAACGCGGGCGCCAGCAGGCGATCGACGTGACGTTCCCGAGCGTACAGCCCGCGCAGGCAGAAGAGCATCAGCCCGATGCCGAGCATGCCGTACACGCCGAACAGCGCGGCGTGACCGTGGGCGGGCGTCAGGTTGAGGCCCTGCACGTAGTACAGGGCCGCCGGCGGATTGATCGTGAAGCCGAGCAGACCCGCCCCGACGGTGTTCCAGAACCCGACCGCGACGAAGCAGAGGATCGGCCACCGGTACGCGCTCACCCAGGGTGCCGCCTTCGTCCTACGGTAGTTCTTCCAGCCTTCGAAGCCGATGAGCGCGAGCGGCACCACCTCGAGCGCCGAGAACACGGCGCCGACCGCGATCACCGACGTCGGCGTACCCGTCCAGTAGAGGTGATGCAGGGTGCCAGGGATGCCGCCGAGCAGGAAGACGATCGTCTCGAGCACGATGGCCCGGTTCGCGCTCGACGCATGGATCAGCCCGAGCCGCGTGAAGATGAGCGCCACAACGGCCGTCGCGAACACCTCGAAGAACCCTTCGACCCACAGGTGCACCAGCCACCAGCGCCAGTACTCGATCATCGAGTAGTGCGTGTACTGCCCCCACATGAGGGAGCTCGCGTAGAAGCCGCCGATGCAGGTCGCCGACAGGAACACCATCGCGATGAGGCCGCGCGTTTCCGAAGGCCGCCGCAGGGCGGGCCACAGCGCGCGTCCGAGCAGGAAGAGCCAGAAGAGGAGTCCCACGAAGAGCAGCAGCTGCCAGATGCGACCCATGGCCGTGAACTCGAGACCCTGGTTGCCGATCCAGAACGCGAAGTCGACGCCGCGCTTCTCGAGCGTGCCGAGCCAGCCGGTTGCCGTCGAGCCGACGACGATCGCGATCAGCGCCCAGAACAGGAGGTCGACCCCCAGCTTCTGGAGCTTCGGCTCGTGCCCGGACAGCATCGGCGCGATATAGAGGCCGGTCGCGAGCCAGGCCGTCGCGATCCAGAACACGCCGAACTGCGTGTGCACGGTCCGGCTCACGACGTAGGGGAGGATTTCCGCAAGCGGGAATCCGAAGAAGGAATGCCCCTCGACCGCGTAGTGCGCAGTGATGGCGCCCATCCCGATCTGCGTGAGGATGAGTCCGATCACGACGAAGAAATACTTGCGCGTGGCGAGCATGGAAGGCGTCGCGCGAGCCTTCAGGACCGGATCCGCCTCGGGCGCCTTCGGGTCGTCCGGCTCCGCGTGCGCGGTGTGGTACCACACCATCCCGGCCACGCCCGCCAGCAGCAGGATCACGCTGACGACCGTCCACATCGCGGAACTCGTCGTCATCTCGTTGCCGACGAGCGGCTCGTGGGGCCAGTTGCTCGTGTAGGACTTGCCGTGCTCGCCGGGCCGGTCGGTCGCTGCCGACCAGGCGGACCAGAAGAAGAACCCCGCGAGTTGCCGGCGCGGCAGGTCGGACGTCAGGAGATCGTCGCCCATCGCGTAGGCCTCCCGCAGCGGAGCGAGCGCCGGATCGTCGCCGAACAGCGCTTCGTAGTGCGCGGCGACCTCGCGGATGGCCGCGGCACGATCGGCTGCCACCGTGACGACGCCGGTACGAGCATCGTACGTGTTCCGCCGCATCGTCTCGCGCACGGACGCCTCGACCGAGGCACGCTCGTCCGCCGGAAGCGCATCGAACGCCTGCCCGTACCGGCTCCCGGCACGCGCGTCCCGAAGCGCAACCGCCTCGCGATGCAGCCAGTCCGCCGACCAGTCCGGCGCCACGTAGCTGCCGTGACCCCACACCGTTCCGAGCTGCTGCCCGCCCACGCTGAGCCATACCCTCTGCCCCTCGCGGATGTCGTCGGCCGTGAAGAGTGTCGTGCCGTCGAGGGTTTGCACGGCTCGCGGAATGGGCGGTGCGGACAGGTAGATCTCCCTTCCCAGCCAGCCCAGGGCGGCGAAAGACAGCAGGAATACCACTCCCAGCCATCGCCAAAGCGTTCGTGTCGGTTTCACGTTACCTCCGGTCCTCGTCCAGTGAATCAATAGCAGCATATTACGTACATCTTTTACAAAGCTGTATATCTTTTGCAGCTTTTGCTGCATGCATTGATCCACATCAAATTCCGACGGACGGGGAAGCATGCCCTGTCCGTGGGGCGTGCCATCGGCAGCCTGCATTGCTCACGGAAGCGCGGGACGCGGCCCGATCGAGCAAGCACAGTCTCTCGGCACCACGCGCCGATGATCGACCGGTTGCGCGCGCGTGACGGGAACGAGTGGCGAGGGATGCGGGCTAGAATCCCGTCGATCCACCCTGGACTCGCACGCGATGACGGTACCCGACAAGCCCACCGGACCCTCCCTGCCCCCCTCCGCCCTGGCCGGCCTGAAGGTCGTCGAACTCGGTCAGCTCATCGCGGGCCCGTTCTCGACCAAGATCCTGGGCGAGTTCGGTGCGGACGTGATCAAGATCGAACCTCCGGGCACGGGAGACCCGCTGCGCAACTGGCGACTCATCCTCGACGGGACATCGGTCTGGTGGCAGGTGCAGTCCCGCAACAAGCGGTCGGTCGCGCTCGATCTTCGTCAGCCCGAAGGCCAGGACATCGTGCGTGCGCTCGTGCGCGAGGCCGACGTGCTCGTCGAGAACTTTCGCCCGGGCACGCTCGAGGGCTGGGGACTGGGCTGGGAGGAACTCAGCGCGATCAATCCCGGGCTCGTGATGCTGCGCATCTCCGGGTACGGCCAGACGGGCCCGTACCGCGATCTGCCGGGATTCGGTGCGATCGGGGAAGCGATGGGCGGTCTGCGCTACCTGACGGGAGAGCCTGGCCGCGTCCCCGTTCGCGTCGGCGTGTCGATCGGCGACACGCTCGCAGCCCTGCACGGCACGATCGGCGTGCTGATGGCGCTCTACCACCGCAAGGTGCACGGCGGCCCCGGCCAGGTGATCGATGTCGCCCTGCACGAATCCGTGTTCAACGTGATGGAAAGCCTGATCCCGGAGTACAGCGCCTTCGGCGTCGTTCGCGAGGCGGCCGGGTCCGCCCTGCCCGGCATCGCGCCGTCGAACGCCTATCGGTGTCGCGACGGCTACGTGCTGATCGCGGGCAACGGCGACAGCATCTTCAGGCGACTCATGGGCACGATCGGGCGACCGGACCTCGCGGATGCGCCGGACCTCGCGACGAACGCCGGACGCGTCGCGCGCGTGGCGGAACTCGACGCGACGATCGAATCATGGACGCAGGGTCGCACTGTCGGGGACGTCCTCGACGCGCTCGGCCAGGCGCGCGTTCCCGCGGGCCGTGTCTACACGGCAAAGGACATCGTCGAGGACCCTCACTATCGCGCGCGCGACATGATCCTCACGCAGCACACGCGCGACGGCCACGACATCGAGGTACCGGGCGTCGTGCCCAGACTTTCCGGAACGCCCGGGCGCATACGCACGTCGGCCCCGGGTCTCGGTGACGACACCGATGCGACGCTCCGCGAACTCGGCCTCAGCGACGAACAGATCGCCGCGCTGCGACAGCGCGGCATCGTCGCGTGACGCCGCCGCCGGCACCCACGGGCTCGTGGCATCGCGCGCGCCGGGCACTCACTGCAAGGCGGCCATGGTCGCGTCGAATCGCGATCTCATCCTCGCCGTCCAGATGAAATGGCGATCCGCCTGCAGGGGCGCGAACCGCACGCGATCGATCGTCGGCGGCAGGCCGCGGGACTGCGGCAGCACCACCCGGAGGACCTCCGCGCCCTTCGACGTATCGAGCGACACACACCCTTCCCGCCCGAGCGATCCGACCGCGTGGTTGTCGACCATGAGCTGCATGGTACGACTGCCCATCGAGAGGACACTCAGATTCGTATCAACGTCAATGCGCGAAGCGAAAGACGTCCCCGTCGGCGCGAACGATATCGCGAGACATACGGCCAGGAGGAATGGATCGCGCGCAGCCACGAATACCTCCCCCTGCCTGCCGGACGGACACCCGGTTCCTTTCTTCCCCGGGTCGAGGATCACTGCAAACGGGCCGCGCCTGGCAGCGACCGCCGGTGGCGCCACACCGTGTAAAGCGCGCATCGAACGACAGTCAGATCACGCCGTCGCCGGTCTCCGACGGCGGCGCCCGTTCGCCAGTCTCCTGGCGAGCACCCATGCACCCGGCAGCACCATGAGCAGCGGCACTGTTCCGGGTTCGGGCACGAAGAGACTCACGTAGAGCGCCGTACGCTGCGTGTAGTCGAACCGCCGTGGCGCAATGATCTGCGCGTCGAAGATCGACGTGTCGTTCACTTCGAGCGCTCCGGCCGTACCGGGCCGTCCGTCCTCACCGAGATGAAGCAGTTGCTTCAGGGTTTCCTCGGTCGCGGAAACGTCGAGCGGCCTGGAAGCATCGTCGGCGCGGCGCAGGAGATCGGAGGCAGTGAAACGCTGGAGCACCGTCCCGTCCGGCTGGTACTCGATGATCCAGGACCAGACGGGGTCCGCCAGGAAGCTCACGAAGCCCGCGAACTGGAAGATCACCCTCGACTCCCGCCCGGGCTTGGGCAGTTCCGGCAATCCCATCGTCGTCGTGAGGTGGAGAGAGATCTCCGGGCTGACGGACAGCGGGCCTCGCGGCAGTCGGGTGAACACGTTCTCGACGGCACTGGCGCTCACGACGTCCAGCGCGGGACCATTCTCCGTTCGCGCGACGTATTGCAGCTGGGTCTGAATCAGACCGCTCTGGTTTCCTGCTTCGGTGTCGTCCGCGTCGCGTATCGTCGTCCACGTGCCGATCCCCCCGGCCAGCAGTGCGTGCGTTGCGTCCGTTGCGGCGCCGCTGGCACCCGTGGCACCGGAAAGCGTGGCGACCGCCTGTGCGCGGTGCGAGGTACCGTCCGGGTCCGTCACGCGCACGGTGCGTGGAACGGTCTCGTCCACGCCCACAGCGCCTTGTCCCGGCAACACGAACGACCGGCCGTCTCCACTCAGTCGCGGCACGGCGAGGCGCTGTGGTTCCGGGTTGATGGAACGTCCCGCGACCTCCCCCGCGTCGGCGCCGCCGAGAATGTACGCCGCCGTGGCTTCATAGTTCGACGCCGCCTTCTCGACGGTGGTCGATGCAATGGCAGAGCCTCGCCCGCTCGGCACGGTGGGCAGCGCCAGGACGAGCGACGTGGCAGCGAAGATGAAGTCGTGCCGTAAAACCTCCGGAACGTCCGCGGCGCTCTGGTAGATTGGCGCCGAAGAGCCCGGCGCGGACCACCCTGCGAGCACACCGGCGAGCACCAGGTGCGTCATCGCCGGCACGCGAAAACTCCCGTTGGCCATTCCCCGCCCCCCTCCGACCCGACACTGGATTGACGTCGTAAGCGTGACAGACGGCAGGGGCGCGCCGTTTGATTTCGGGCAAGAGGTTTCGTGGAACCGCCGACGCGCCCCCCTTCCTGGTCAGGTCCACCGCGGGGACCACCGCCGTTGCCGACTGGTCGCGTCGGGAACCGGGACGCTCCGCAAGACGAAACGGCCCGCGACCGGAGGACGGTCGCGGGCCGTTCATGCTCCCGGGGGAGCGCCTAGTTCACGTTGCAGGTCCCGAGTTTCGCGTCGGAAGGCTTGTTGGCCTTCGCGTTGGTGAGCTTCGTCTTCCCGAGGACCTTGGTTTCCTTCTCGGGGAACGGCTTGTCGCCGGCGGGGTAGCAGTTGGACGCGAGGAGGTACGCGATCACGTCGGCTGCCTGCTTCTTCGAGAGCGATCCGGGTTCGTTGAAGGGCATGTTGTAGGCGACGATCGAGCGAAGGTCGTCCACCGACCAGCCGTTTCGCTGCGCGGCGGACAGAAAGTCGTCTCCCGCCACCGACGGTGCCGACTTGCCCTGGAGGTTCTTGCCGTGGCACGCGACGCACTTGGACCGGAAGATCTGCCGGCCCGCGCTCGCCTGCTTCTCCGTGTAAAGCGCAGGCGGGGTCGATCCGGAATCCTTCGATGACGCGTTCCCCGCATCCGCGCTGTCGGAGACGGACGACGAAGACGAGTCCTTGCTCCCGGAAGAGGAGCCTCCGGAAGATGCCTGCTTGCCGGACGATGCAGACGGATCTGACGATGACGACTGCTTGCCCGGCGGGTCGTTCGAAGCGGGATCGGACGCCGCTTCCTTCGTCCCGGACGAAGGGGGATCGGCCGAGGCACCGTGCTGGGGATCAGACCCGGCATGGACCGGATCCGCAGCACCCGCGTGGACCGCGGCCATTTGTCGGGCTTTGCTCCTGGGGTCGGGCTGCCTGCCGCACAGCTTCGACTCGAGCTTGCGCGCCGCCGTGTGCAGCACGAGGATGTCTCCGTTGCGGGAAACGAATGTCGTGCCGAGCGCCTGCGGCAGCGTTGCGGACTTGCCGTTCGCCGGCAGTGCGACATACATCAGGTATCCGTCCACCACGCCGCTCGCGGGCGCCACTTTCGGCAGACTGCAACCGTTCGTGACCCGTCCGTGAACCGGCACCCCCAGTCCTGTCGTGGCCAGCGCACCGGACAAACCGCCGAGCGGCCCGATCTCGGTACTTCGCCCGACGGCCATCTCGAGCAGTTCGAGCGCATCGCTGGCGTGCAGCTGAAAGTGATCGAGGTCGGAACTGTGCAGCGCTTCAGTGAGCTGGGTGACCGCGGCGATCACGTTGACCCTCGCGGCGGAGATCGGTGCCGCCCAGGGCGACTTGCCGCTCCGGTCGGAAAGTGCATTGAGGCGCGGGAGAGCGCCTGCGTCGGTTGCGGTCTTGCCCCCGACGTTCCGATATCGGTCGTCGTTGGGTCCGACGAGATCGTTGATCGCGCTCTGCGCCGCATCCCGATACGTGTCGGGGCCTTCGGTGCCGAGCCGTTCGGCCCGGTCTATGTCGCCGATGGCTGTCTGCAGGGCGCTCATTGCAGCAGAGGCACTCTGATGATCATCACCGGCAGACGGCGCCGCCGCCGTGTCGACGGCGGCGGCGCCGGCATATGCCAGCATGACGATCATCGCGCCTCGGATCACGGTCCTCACGCCGTTACGGCGGCCCGGGCCATTGTCGTGTCCTTGGCGCGTCATGTTCAGCCTCCCTGTGCCGCGACCACCGAGATCATCGGCCCTGCGTCCTGGTCCGACATCTTCGGGCTCTTCACGAAACCGGCCGGTCCGGAGGCGACCGCGATGTACTCGGTCCCACCGAGCTTGTACGCGGCTGCGGGCGCGGCGATCGGCGAACCCGTGTCGTATTGCCACAGCAGCTTGCCGTTGCGCGTGTCGAATGCGTCGAGATTGCCGCTCAGTTCGCCGGTGAAGACGAGACCGGTGGAGGTCACGAGTGCACTACCGTTCGCGGGCGTGTCGAAGTGATGCCGCCACTTGAAGACACCGCTGTTGACGTCGATCGCGTTGAACCACCCGGTGTTCGGGCCGACGAGTTTCGGGAACGCACCACCGAGGTAGAACTGGCCGGCGATATACACTGCGCGATCCTTCGCGGTCCAGTAGCCGCACTGGTTGCTGCTCGGCACGAAGAACGTGTTCGTGTTCGGATCGTAGGCGCCACCGTTGAACTCCACGCCACCGTTCGTGTTCGGGCACGCATAGTTGCCGTTCGCGCTCGGTTCGGTGTCATGCCCCTTCTGGTAGCTCACGACGGTATGGTCCATGAGCTTTCCGTCCTTCGCATCGAGGATCCAGAAGTTGCCTCCCTTGTCGCCGACGGCGACGAGAGGCTTCTGCTGACCGTCGATCTTGCCGTCGAACAGAACGGGCGGCATGGCCGGATCCCAGTCGTGCGTGTCGTGCGGGATGAACTGGTGATACCACTTCACCTGCGGCTTCGAGCCCGAGATGTCGAGCGCGACGACGGAGTCACTGTAGAGGTTCTTGCCCTTGCGCACGGTCCCGAGGAAGTCCGGCTGCGGATTGCCGCAGCTCATGTACAGGGTATCCGTCTTCGGATCGATCGCGACGCCGCTCCACACGGACGCGCCGCCCCGCTTCCAGGAATCCCCGGTCCACGTGTCGTGACCCGGCTCACCCGGACCAGGAACGGTCTTCCATTCCCAGATGCGATCGCCGTTCTTCGGATTGAACGCGGTGATGTAGCCGAGCCCGCCCCAGTCGCCGTTCGATACGCCGAGAAGAAGCATGTCCTTGTAAGGCACCGGCGCCATCGTGTAGAAGCTGTTGCTCGGATCATGAACGACCTGCTTGTCCCAGACCTTGTCGCCCGTTTCCGCATCGAGTGCGATCAGATGTCCGTCCAGCGTACCGATGTAGACGTCACGCCCCATCAGTGCAACGCCGCGATTTCTCGCGAACGCAACGACGTGCGGGTCATCCTTGAATTCCCACTTGAGCTCGCCGGTCTTGGCGTCGAGCGCGTAGATGTGGTCGTGCGCGGAAGTCACGAACATCGTGTTCCCCCACACGATGGGTACCGACTCGACGGGCGCGTCGTCGTCCGGGATCTTGAAGGTCCACACCTTCTTGAGCTGATCGACGTTGTCCCGGTCGATCTGGTCGGTCTTCACGTAGCGGTTGCCCGAGTAGGTGCGCGCGGGCAGGACCCAGTACGAGTTGTTCTGCGCCGCCTGCATGTAGTCCTCGTTCTGGACGGGCTTGCTCATGGCGGTCGTGGGCAGTGCACCGATCAGACTGATGCCGGCGACCGCAAGTGCCGCCTTGCCTGCCTTGAGGGGAACTCTTCGCAAGTTCGAGATCATCTATTCTCTCCTCGTGGGAAACGTTTGCTGGGAGAGGCGCGGGGGTCGCAAGAGCGAGACCGCAATGCCGGGCGGGCGCAGCACACGCGAGAGATGACTAGACCAGCCGTTGTGACAGGCCGCTCGGCTCCGCTCGTGACGGGATGCGTCAGACTCGCCCGATCACCCTTCCCGCCTCCATCGAAACTGCTCCGGCTGGACACAAGCGCGTGCAATACGCTCGGGTAGACGTGACGCCACAGCGCAAAGTTCCAGGGAATTCCCTTTTGTTTTCTTACACGTAGCTTTCGCTCCGGATATGCCGTCCGGGAATTACCGGACAGGGTGCAGGTCTCGTCCGACGGAGGACTCTCACTTCCGAAAGGAGCCTCATTCCGAATCTTCAGGACCCGCCGACACCACGCCGCATGATCGCCGCAGGCCGGCCCGATGCGGATGTGCACGGCGATCGAATCGATCCACCACCATCGGCGCGACAGTTGTCGTTCGACACATGCGCGAGCCGCTTCCGAGGTCCGCGCTTCGCATCGAATCGACGTACACTGCCGGTCCATGGCGGCTGCCCTTGTCAGTGCCGGTCGGCCGCAATCACCTGCATGCACGGGAGGACCGACGTTCCATGAATGCATCGCTCGCATTCGATCACATCCATCTGATCAGCCGTGATCCGCACGCGGCCGCCGGCTGGTATTGCGAGATGTTCGGCGCCACGATCAGCCGCGTTCAGGAAGACCTGCGTGGCGCGCCGCAGATCGACGTGGACATGGGGCCCGTCACGATCATCATCCGGGGCCAGCGTCCGGGAGAAACGCCGGCACAGACGCAGCCGATGCAGGCTTTCTCCGGCTATTCCAGCCACAACGAGTGGGGCGTGGACCATTTCGGCCTGACCTATGCCGGGGACCTGCGCACGTTCTGCGAGGAACTCCGGAGAAAGGGCGTTCGCATGGCCGTCGAGCCCTGGGAGTTCAAGCCCGGTCTCGTTCTCTGTTACGTCGAGGCGCCGGACGGTGTGAGCATCGAGATCGTCCAGCGCTGATCTCGTCCCGGCCGCGGCACGAGGGGCCAGTGCCCCTCTCCCGGTCCTCGTCCCGCGCGCACGCCGGGGCGCACGCCGCGCTCGTGGGTAAACTGCGCGTACCGCAGTCCGATCAATCGAGGAGAGCCGATACATGCTCACGCTGGACCTGAACAATCGCGTCGTCGCTGTAACCGGCGGCTTCGGAAGTCTCGGCGCTGCCGTGGGTCGCGCCGCGATCGCCGCCGGGGCCCGCGTGGCGCTGCTCGATCGCGCCGACGATTCGAGGCACCCCGAGGACCTGTCCGGCGCGCTCGGCGTCGGCGCCGCAGATCTCGCTTCACCCGCCGGCGCGACCGATGCCGTCGGCCGTGTGGTCGCACGCCTTGGCCGTCTCGATGCACTGGTGAACGTCGCCGGCGGCTTCCGGTGGGAGAAGTTCGAGGGCGGCGACCCTGCCACGTGGGACCATCTCTACGAGATGAACGTGCGCACCGCCGTCTGCGCCTCGCAGGCGGCGTTGCCGCACCTGCTCGCGAGTGGCGCCGGGCGCATCGTGAACGTCGGAGCGCTCGCCGCGAGCAAGGCCGGAACGGGCATGGGTGCCTATGCCGCATCCAAGGCCGCGGTCGCGAAGCTGACCGAGTCACTCGCCGACGAGTTCAGGGACCGGGACGTGACGGTGAACGCCGTGCTTCCCTCGATCATCGACACACCGGCCAACCGGGCCGACATGCCGGATGCCGACTTCTCGCGCTGGGTGCAACCCGGACAGATCGCGGATCTCGTCGTCTTCCTGCTTTCGGACCGCGCCGCCGCGATCACCGGGGCCCTCATTCCCGTCGCGGGTCGGGTCTAGACCACCGTTCCCGCCACCACGCCCGGAGTCAAGCGCATGGCCATCGACGAACCCACCTTCGACCTTCTGCAGGATTCCGTGCGGCGATTCGTTCGCGAGCGCCTGGTTCCGGCCGAGGACGACGTGGAGGAACTCGACGAGGTTCCCGCCGACATCGTCGACGACATGAAGTCACTCGGCCTGTTCGGTCTGTCCATCCCCGAGGAATTCGGCGGGATCGGACTGTCCATGTCCCAGGAGTGCCGGCTCGCTCACGAACTCGGGCAGACGGCCCTCGCGTTCCGCTCCGTGGCCGGAACGAACATCGGCATCGGTTCGCAGGGCATCCTGATGGACGGCACGCCGGACCAGAAGGCCGAATACCTGCCCCGGATCGCGAGCGGAGAACTCGTGATGTCCTTCGCGCTCACGGAACCCGACGCGGGTTCGGACGCCGCCGCGATCGGCACACGTGCGGTGCCGGACGGTGACCACTACGTGCTGAACGGCACCAAGCGTTACATCACCAATGCGCCGCGCGCCGGCGCCTTCACGCTCATGGCCAGGACCGGCGAGGCCGGCACCCGCGGGATCTCCGCGTTCATCGTGCCCGCGACACTGCCGGGGATCACGCTCGGCCGCCCCGACCGGAAGATGGGGCAGCGCGGCACGAAGACCTGCGACGTGCGCCTCGACGACGTGCGTGTTCCCGCGCACAACATCATCGGCGGGACACCGGGAAACGGATTCCGGACCGCGATGAAGGTGCTGGAACGGGGACGACTGCATCTCTCGGCGCTCGCGTGCGGCATGGCGCAGCGGATCCTCGACGAGAGCGTCGCCTATGCGCGCAGCCGACGGCAGTTCGGCTCGCGCATCGGCGACTTCCAGCTCGTGCAGGCGATGCTCGCCGACAGTCAGGCCGAGATGCTCGCGGGATGGTCACTCGTGCAGGCAGCCGCCGCGCGCTACGACGCCAGGCCGGCGGGGGTGCGCGATCCCGAGGTCACGATGCAGGCGTCCTGCGCGAAGATGTTCACGACGGAGATGGTCGGTCGCGTCGCCGATCGCGGCGTGCAGATCCACGGCGGTGCGGGGTACATGAGCGAGTACAAGGTCGAGCGCTTCTACCGGGACGTCCGGCTGCTGCGCCTCTACGAAGGCACCACGCAGATCCAGCAGCTCATCATCGGCCGGCATCTCGTCGCGTAGGCGACGCCCCCGCCGGGCTGCCGGCAGCCTTCAGCCGAAGTCCTTCGGCTCCAGCACGATCGGCGCGCCGTGAGGCGTGCGGTCGGCAGCCCGGTCCCAGGCGTCCCGATACCGGGCGAGCGTCGCCCGCGTCGAGATGCCTTTCTCCTCCACGAGCCGTTCGATCGCACGCAGCCAGTGATGGTAGTAGGTGTGTCCGTCGTCCGGATCACCGTGCGCCTGGGCGGCCTTGATCTCGCCCCCCAGCGTCTCGGCCCATTCGTTCCACGTGAACACGCCGCGTCGATGCAGTGCGAGCGTGATCGCGAAGGCCTGCGCCTGCCAGGGCTCCTCGAAGGTGCGACCGCGCTCGCCTTCGGGAATGGCCGCCAGCGCGTCATCGACCACGGACCGGGGATCCGACGTCATCTCAGGCGTGCTCCAGATAGGGCTCGAATGCGTCGATCGACACGACGAGCGCGGGGTCGGCGTCGCTCCCCCAGAGCTCTCGCCCGTCGAACGCGACGGCATAGAGCCACTGCGGATCCTCGCCACGCCCGGCCACCACGGCATCGGGAAAGACGTGACACCCGTGCACGCGTTCGATGGTGCCGATCTTGTCGCGCGCGTAGCGAGGCAGTCGCGTGTGTCCGGCCGGGTGCAGATTCCTCGTGTGCACACGGTCACCCGGCTTGAAGCGGGCCTCCCCGGCAGGCGTGCGACCGAACGCTCCGCGCACGAAGGCCACCTTCTCCTTCCCGGGCGTCATCGTTTGCGCCACGGCCTTCGGCTGACCCGACGCGCGCCCGGCTTCCAGTTCGTCCGCCGTCACCAGACCGTGCGCCAGTGCACTCGCGGTGATGCTGAGGAGCCAGCGGTGGTAGTACGACACGGTGAGGTACGTCCGCGCGGGCACCCGCTCCTGCATGGACCGGAACTCGTCGATGTTCCACTCGCGCGTGTACAGGAGCGAACGCACCATGCCGAGCACCCTGCCCTCCCACGGCGCGTGGAAGACGGGTTCGTTCTGCTCCTCCCGCACGGGACCGAAACCCTGCATCCCCCCCAGGTCGTGCATGGCGTTCATGACGACACCTCCGCGGGGTCGAGTGCGAGTCCCGTGCCGATCATGCTGTCGCGCGTGACCAGGGCCGCCAGACGTTCCTCGGACCAGCCGTCGGTACCTGCCGGGCGCTCCGGTACCACCAGGTAGCGTGTCTCCGCCGTCGAGTCCCATACGCGGACCCGCGTGCCTTCGGGCAGCGACACCCTGAAATCCGCGAGCACGCTGCGAGGATCCATCACCACACGCGATCGATACGGCGCCGACTTGTACCAGACCGGTGGCAGTCCGAGCACGTCCCAGGGATAGCAGGAGCACAGCGTGCACACGACGACGTTGTGCTGCTCCGGCGTGTTCTCGACGGCGACGAGGTGGTCGCCGATCGGTTCGAACGATCCGCTCTCGTTGACGGCACGCGTCGCGTCGGCCAGCAGGGCCGCCCTGAACGCCGGATCCGTCCAGGCGCGGGCGACGATGCGCGCGCCCACGTGCGGGCCCACCCGCGTCTCGAAGTGCTCGACGATCCGGTCGAGCACGGTCGGATCGACGTAGCCCTTCTCCGTCAGTACGGTCTCGAGTGCACGCACGCGAAGCTGCACCTCGGACAGTTCCGAGCCGTGGTCGTGATCGTGGTCGTGATCGTGTGCGCTCATTTCGTCTCCTGAACGGCTGGAATTCGATGGCCGGACGGACGGTGGGCCCCGCGCCCCGTCGCCCCGGTTTCTTGCCGTCGGGCTCGCCCGTGATTTCGTGCAAGATTATCACCGTCCGAACGGACGTCTACGGGGCCCGTACCGGGCGCCGGCACGGCCGTGGCGAGCGGCTATCCCAGACCGTTCGCGCGCAGCGCGTCGTCGATCCAGTTCCTGTCCAGACTGCCCGCCTCGATGGCCGCGATGGCGGCCCGCTCCCTGGCGATCAGCCCGGCGACCTGGCCGGCGACCGCTTCGGCAGCGTCTGCCGGCACGCTCACGACCCCGTCCGGATCCCCGCACACGATGTCGCCGGGCGCGACGACCATGCCGCCGACCTGCACCGTGACGTTGATTTCGCCCGGACCACGCCGCGTAGGCCCCGCCGGTGTGGCGCCGCGCGCGTAGACGGGCATGTCCTGGGACGTGATGTAGTCCAGATCCCGGATCGCTCCATCGATCACGAAGCCGGCGATGCCACGACTGCGGGCGTACCGGGTCATGATCTCGCCGATCATCGCCGCCTCCACGTAGCCGCGGGCATCCACCACCACGACGTCGCCGGGCCGCGCCAGATCCAGTGCCTTGTGCACCATCAGGTGATCGCCCACCGCGACCCGTACGGTCAGCGCGGGTCCGCAGAGTCGCGCGGACGGAAGCGCGTGCGGACGCAGTGTGCCCGTCGTCCGGCTGCGGTGCAGCACGTCGGAGAGATGCGAGACCGACAGGCCGGTGAGTGCCCTCACGGCCGGTCCTGCGTCATCCCGCCGTGATTCCCAGATGCCGAATCCGAGTGTGTTGCCCGTCATGTACGTCCTCCCGAGTGGTGTTGCGTGCGTTCGACACGGAATCGTGTCAGGCGCGAGCGTCGAGGATTTCTCCGGCCCGCGTGAAGATGCCGTTGCCGAGATGATGAATCGTGTGCAGGGCCCGGTTGTCGTCGCGAATGCTCCACCGGCCCTCCGCGAACACGCGCGCGTCGGCCGAGGCATTCACAACCTCCGCGAAGCAGGTGTCGTAAGCCTCTTCGGTGTGT
The DNA here is from genome assembly GCA_016125475.1 of Betaproteobacteria bacterium. GTDB lineage: Bacteria > Pseudomonadota > Gammaproteobacteria > Burkholderiales. The sequence goes on along the minus strand of WGLR01000035.1, from coordinate 24,817 downwards.
GGCTCCGGAATCAACCGGCATTCCAGCCAGGCCGAACACCCGTCCGTCAGGACGGGCACGCCGAGCACCGGCGCCGCGAGCGTCCGGATCGCGTGCTTCTCGAACTTGTCGATGTCTCGCCCGCTCTCCGTGCCGACCGCGAAGGTGACTTCCGCGAGTGCGGCACCCGGCACGCATACCCCGAAGACACCGCTGGCCGCGACCAGCTCGCGCGTGTAGGTCGACTTGTCGATGACGATCGCGATTCTCGGGGGCGTGAACTCCACGGGCATCGACCAGGCTGCAGCCATGACGTTGCGCCGGCCGCCGGAAAGGCTCGTCACGAGTACCGTCGGACCGTGGTTCAGGAGACGGCTCGCGTGATTCAACGACACTGCGCGGAAATGCTGGTTCACCACCCTGCTCCTGCGGCCATCTGTCGACCCGGCTCGCCGGCGTGTGGGACCATTCCCCCGTCCGGCGTTCGTCGGCCGGCATTGTACGCAGGCCGCGGGACACGCGTGGTGCGCAGGCAGGCTCTCGCGGGTCGCGCATCCTGCGTGTGCCGGGAAACCTGAACAGGGAGAAACGAGGATGGTCAGCAGACTGCTCGACGGCGACATCGCGCTCGTCACGGGAGCCGCGTCGGGAATCGGACGCGGAATCGCAGTGCAGTTCGCGCGGGAGGGCGCGTCCGTGGTGATGACGGACCTGCCCGGACGCGGTGGCGAGGAAACGGCCGCGGCCCTGACGGCGGAAGGCGCCAGCGTGCGTTTCGTGCCGTCCGACCTGTCGCTGGCCGACGCGCCCGACCGGCTCCTGCGGGAGGCATTCGGGTCGGACGCCTGCCCCAGTGTCCTGGTTCACGCAGCGAGCCCGCGCCGGCACGAGAAGGATCACGCGGCTGCCGTGGACCTCGCGACGTGGGACGAAATGGTCACCGTCAATCTCCGCTCGGGCTTCGCGCTCGGACGCAACGTCGCGCTGGAGATGCGTCGCCGCAGGATACCGGGGCGCATGCTTTTCGTGACGTCGCTCCACGCGCATTCCCCGCGCAATCTGCCGCACTACAGCGCGTCCAAGGCCGGACAGACGATGGTCGTCAAGGAACTCGCCCGCGCATTCGGACCGGACGGCATCCGGGTCAACGCCATCGCGCCCGGCGCGATTCCGGGTGGCGGGTTCGATGCGGGCGCCGCCGGCGTCGACAGGCTCGTGCGCTGCACGAGCCTGCGGCGTCTCGGCACGCCCGAAGACATCGCCGGCATGGCCGTGGCGCTGGTGTCGGAGCGCTTCTCCGCCTACGTGACGGGTACTACCGTCGTGGTGGACGGCGGTCTCGCCCTGCACAACTGGATCGAGCCCGTGGCGTGAAGATGCTCCGGGCACTGTCCGGAAGTCGAGCAGAGGAACCACCGGGACGGGCCCCTCGGGAGCGACATCGGGGCCGGGGCGGTGTCAGGCGTGGCCCCGAGTCGGCGGCGGCCTCCGGTCAGCGCAGCACGACGGTCTTGTTGCCGTCGAGCAGCACGCGGTCTTCGAGGTGGTACCGGAGTCCGCGCGCGAGAACGACCTTCTCGATGTCGCGACCGTATCGCACCAGGTCGTCGGGCTCGTCGGAATGGTCCACCCGGATGACGTCCTGTTCGATGATGGGACCTTCGTCCAGGTCGGTCGTGACGTAGTGGCACGTCGCACCGATGAGCTTGACGCCGCGCACGTATGCCTGGTGGTAGGGGCGTCCACCGATGAAGCTCGGCAGGAAGCTGTGGTGGATGTTGATGATCTGGCCGCGATACTTGTCGCAGATCGCGGGCGAGAGAATCTGCATGTAGCGCGCGAGCACCATCACCTCGCCGCCTGCCTCGTCGTACAGACGAGACACTTCCGCGAACGCGCGCTCCTTGTCGTCGGGCGTGACGGGCACGTGGTGGAACGGGATGCCGTGCCACTCCACGAGGCTGCGGAAGGTGTCGTGATTCGAGATCACGCTGGCGATGTCGGCGTTGAGTTCGCCGTCGCGCCAGCGCGCGAGCAGGTCGTAGAGGCAGTGCCCCTGCTTCGACACGAGGATAACGAGCCGCTTCCGGTGGGCGCTGTCGCTGATCCGCCAGTCCATGCCGTATTCCTCGGCGATCGGCGCGAACGCCTCGCGGAACTGGTCGACGTCGAACGGCAGCGTGTCCGCCAGGATCTCCTGCCGCATGAAGAAGCGCCGACCCTGAGCATCGGCGAAGTTGCCTGCCTCGACGGTCCATCCCTTGTGTCCGGCGACGAACGCGCTCACTGCGGCGATGATGCCCACACGATCCGGGCACGAGAGGACGATGGTGAAACGACGGTTGGACGACACGACTGACCTCGGATCCATGTGGTGAAGGAAGTGCGGAGCTATGGTGCACTGCACCATTGCCGGGAAGTATGCCGCAATCCGGTTCCGCATGACAACAGACCTTCGCCCCCGGGCAACCCGGGACGATCCAGCCGTTCGTGTTCGATCTCAGGGCCCCGGAATGGAAGCGTCCAGGACGCGCGCCGACGGTGCCGGGGCACCGGGCAACAAGTCGACGCATGCACGCCGGCACGTACGGTCCAGGAGGGGGTCATCGGGGCACGGTGACATTCGTCACGACATGGTCACGGCCCGGAAACGCCTGCCCGGACGCCCGGTCAACGCATCAGAGGTGCTCGCGACGCTGCCACGCAGTGGCGGCAGTCCGGGCCGGCCCTCGACAAACACCAGGGTCCAGCCACACGGGATGTACACCCTGCACGAACCGACGAGGCTGTTCCCTGCTCTTTCGAATTTCGAAAGGAGATCATCATGTTGAGCAATCACAAAGTGACGAAACTCGTCGGCGCGCTCGGTGCTGCATCGGCCGCCGCACTGTTTTCCGCTCCCGCGTTCGCGGGTGCTTCGCAGAATGCCTGCCCGATGTCGCCGACCGCGCAGGAACTCTCCGCCGATCAGTCCCTCGGCGATCCGGACGTACGCACGTTCGTCGTCAGCGAAATGACGCCGGACGGTCTCGCGTACGTCATCCACGTCCTGCCTGCCGCGGAAGGAACGAACATCAGGACGAAGGCTTCTTCGGCCATGTCGAAACCTTCCGACGATCTTTCCCTCGGCGACATGGACCAGTCGACACACGTCGTGCGCGAGGTCACGCCCGACGGCACCGAGTACATGATCCGCAGCAAGGCTTCACCGCATCAGACCATCGCGAACCTCGATGGCGACCTCTCCACGCAGACCGCGGGGGCGCCCGACCCGAACGCCCGCGACGACGGCAACGGCGGCATGATGCACGCGCCAAAGGAAACCGACCCGCCGATGGGATCCCCCGTCCACACGTCGGCCCGGGATGACGGCAATTCGGGAGCGACCAACCTGAGCGCGCTGACAGCCGGCCCGATCGGATTCGACGACGTCTATCCAGGATGACGGCGCAGGCGCCTGAAATGCGTCGGGGGGTGACGCCTCCCGGCGTGTCGCGGCGACCGCCCTGGTCCGGCGGTCATCGCTGACGGTTTCCGAGACCACACCTCCCCCCGGTCACGCGACCGCCAGGCACGCGTCGTGTGACCGGTCTTTCGTCTCCCGCACGGCGTACGTCAGGTGCGCCGGGGCCGGACGCGCTCAATAGCTGTACTTGCTCACCATCGCTTCGTCCCATTCGATGCCGTTGCCGGGTCGGTTCGGCACGACGCAGTGGCCGTCGACGACCTCGAAGGGCTCCGCGATGATCGGATTGCCCCAGTCGCGCCATTCCAGCCAGTCGGCGGATTCCGACGCGCGCAGCAGGTGCGCGGACACCTCCGGATAAAGGTGGCTCGAGAGCGGATGACCGGCGGCGCCCGCGATCGCCGCGGCGCGCATCCAGCCCGTCACGCCGCCGATCCGCATGAGGTCCGGCATGTACAGGTCCGCAGCGTTCGCCCTGACCGCATCCAGGAAGGATCGCGGACCATAGATGTTCTCGCCGATCGAAACCGGCGTGCGGAGTTCGCTGGCCAGCTGCGCGCTCTGCGCGTAGTTGTCGAACACGACGGGTTCCTCGAACCAGTACAGCCCCTGGTCGTCGAGCGCGTGGCAACGCCAGAGCGCTTCCTGCAGCGTCTGGCCCTGATTGAAGTCGCACATGAGCCGGATGTCGCTTCCGATCGCGCCGCGCACCAGTTCCAGTGCCTTCAGGTCGTCGGCGAGCTTCGCCCGACCCAGCCGGATCTTGATCGCACTGAAGTTGCCTTCGGCCACGAGTTCCTCCGCTTCCTTCGCGAGTTTCTCGAGCGGCAGCAGCCACAAGCCGTTGGTGTTGTAGGTGCGGATCTTCCCGACGGAACCTCCGAGAAGTTCCGCCAGCGGCAGGCCGGCGGCCTTCGCCAGCGCGTCCCATATCGCCATGTCCAGGCCGGCCGCCGCGATCACGCTGACCCCCTGCCGGCCGACCAGGTGCAGCGTGCCGATCACGTCGCGGTACATGTCGAGCGGCGCGAGCTGACGCCCCTTGAACGCCTCCGCCATGTCCTCGATCGCGGGTCCGACGTACCGGATCGCGTTCCTGAGATAGGGCTCGAGGTAGCTGCGGCCGACGACACCCTCCTTCGTCTTCACATCGATAAGGATGAACGGCCACTCCTGATAGGTCCCGACCTTGGCGATGATCGGACGTTTCATCGGGATCGAGACCGCACGGATGGTGACGCTCTCGAAGGTGAGTTTCTCCTGCGACGACATGGCCGAGTTCCTCTCGAATTGGCAGCGTCGGCGATGATACAGGAGCACCCGCAACCAGCCGTTCCACGAACGCCTCCCCGGGAACTGCGAAGGCGACGCAGTGGAGCCGGTGGCCGGGGCGACGTCCGCGCACAACCGAAGGTCGCTGGACCTCACGCGGACCGTCGCAACACGATGATGCTCGGACTCGCCCGGGTTGCACGACCGGGCAGGATTGCGCCTGTTCCGGGGGCTTTGTGCGCGAGGACCGTCGTCGCAGCGAGGGTTCGGCGCTGTCGCCTGAAGCAAGGGTTTGACATTCGTCAACCAGCCTCGCGCGAAGGCAGTGGCATCGTTTCCCGATTGGCCCCCGCTGACACCAGGTGAACGACGCGGCGCTGGAGCCGTCCCGAAAAGGAGGGTGAAAAATGTCGGGGTGGAGACTTGGAATTGCAGTACTGGGTTGCTTCGCAGCGCTGTCCGGCCATAACGCGAACGCGATGTTGATCACGACGAACTACGCGGGGCTGGGCTCGCTCTACCAGGATGCGGGCGGCGTTCTGTACAGTTCCGCAGGAACCGGGCGCGTGGATGTCACCGCTCTCGTCCAGCGAAACATCGAAACGGCGATCACCTACTGGCAGAACGCCATCCTGTTACCTTGGAACGAGACCATCAACTTCTCCACGGCAAACCTGTCGGGCGCAGTAGCGGACTCCTTGATCACCGCGACGGATGCCGACAATCGCCCGTCGACGTCGAATATTCGTCTGAGCATCAAGTCGACCCTCAGCTATTTCATCGATCCGACCCCGACCGTCAACGACGAATTCGTCATGTTCGCTCAGGCAGTGAACCTCGGCGGGTCGCTCATCAATCTCGAGCGCTTCGGGAATGCCGATTCGAACGGACCTGCGGTCGGGCGCTACGACATGCTCACCTTGATGCTGCATGAACTGGAGCATTCCATCGGAGTGTCTTCCTCGCTCCCGCGGTTCATCAACCTGGTCGGCGCCACCGGCACACCCGGACGCAAGCTGACCATCCCGAGTGCGTTGAGCGGGGCACCCAATTCGTTCGATGTACCGTTCGTGTCCGACAGTGCGCACATCGACGGAAGCACGCAGAGCGGATTCTGGAACCTGACCGAACTCGCCGATCCCGGATGGAGCGTCGGTCAGCGGGTCCTGCCCAGCGCGGTCGACATACTTTCGGTCTGCGTGGTCGAGGGCTGCACGGCAGCGCAGATGAACACGAATCCACAGGTACCCGAGCCCGGGTCTCTCGCGCTGAGTCTCGCGGCGGTCGTCGCCTGCGCGATCGTCGTTTTGCGGCGGCGCAGGCGCTGACATGTCCTCGATTGGCACGCGTGCCATCGCTCTCGCCGCGATCCTCGTGACAGCAGGACTTTACGTGCACGCTCAATCCCCGGGGGCCAGCCTGACGATCCAGCTCGCCGTGCCCGGCCCCTCGAAGCAGGCGAGCGTGATCCTGGACGGGAAGGTCCTGTTCGAGGGGCTCACCCCCGTTCCGGAAAACCCCGACACCGGCGCAGCCGTCATGCGTCTCGGAACGTTCGGCTTCGCCCCCGGCAGCCGGCATCACCTCGTCGCATCGATCCAGGGCACGACGGCCGAACTGGCCTGGGTCACGTCCATGGCCCCGCCGGCGTGGGTCGTGATCCGGCACTATGGTGGCCGGCCCGGCACCGATGAGCCGCGTATCACCTTCGCCATCCAGAACGGTCCTGTCGCGGGGAAGTAGCCGGGCCGCGCGAAAGCGCTGCCCCGTCCGGCCGGCTCATCACGGGATCCCCGCGCCCGATCCGGCACCTTGTCGGTCGGGCGATCAGCTGATACATCTTTCTGAGCAACAGCCCTGTCGGTGCAGGAACGAGCCGACCTCGACCTTCTGCTGCCATAATCGGCCATGGTCCGCCCCACCCACCTTCTGCACGCGCCAAGAACGCCCGTGACGCCCCGACCGGCCGCGACGGTCCTGATGCTTCGCGACGGCCCGCAGGGGCCGGAAGTCCTCATGACACGCCGGTCGCCGACCGCAAGCTTCGCCCCCGGCGCCTACGTCTTTCCCGGCGGAACCATCGATGCGGCCGACCACGACGCTGCCAGCCATTCCGCCGCGCGTCGTCGCGCCACGCAGGACGACGCCGGACTCACGCAGGCAATCGCCGCCATCCGGGAGAGCTTCGAAGAACTCGGCATTCTTCTGGCACGACATGCCGACGGTCGCTGGGCGGACGCCACGGACGTCGCCGCGCTCGACCGTCACGCCGCACTGGTCCCGCAGTGCACGGCGCGGGGTCTCACCCTGGCGGCAGACGAGGTGTTCGTGCTCGCCCACTGGATCACCGACCGCGATCTGCCCCGTCGTTTCGACGTTTCCTTTCTCGTGGCACGCGTCCCGGCTTCGCAACACCCGGTTGCCGACGAGCAGGAACAGTTCGAACCGGTCTGGGTGCGCCCGGCGGATGCGCTCGAACGACATCGCGACGGTCGTTTCTTCATGATCTTCCCCACCATCCGGACGCTCGAGCGACTCGCGCCCTTCGCGACGACCGCGGAAATTCTGTCCAGTTGCGCAGCCGAACGCCCCTGGTTCACGAGCTGCCCGCGCGGCGGGTTCCTCGCCGGACGCGAACAGCGTTTCATGGAGCACGAGGCACCGTTCGGCGAACTCGCGCTCACGTGCCCCGACGGCCAGCTCCTCCACCACCTGGACTGGCAGCACGACCGTGTCGTCGGCCTGCTGCGCAACGTGCAGCGGATCACGTGCGCGAACGCCGGCGTCATGACCGGCCCCGGCACGAACAGCTACGTCATCGGCGATCCCGACACTGGCTACGTCGTGCTCGACCCCGGCCCCGAGGACGCCGAGCACCAGGAGCGACTGTGGCGTGCAGCCGGCGGCGACGTGAGGTTCATCGTCTGCACGCATTCCCATCCGGACCATTCTCCCGGTGCACGGCCCCTCAAGACGCTTTGCGAAGCGCACGGTGCAGGACCGGAAGTACTCGGACTTGCGTCCCGTGACACGGCGCGTCCTGCGAGTCGCTTCATGCCGGATCGCGAACTTCGGGACGGCGAACGTGTGGTTCTGACGGGGCGCGGCGGTTCACACTCGCTGCGCGTGATCGTCACGCCCGGGCATGCCGCCAACCATCTCTGTCTGGTTCTCGAGGAGGATGGCCTGCTGTTCAGCGGCGACCACGTCCTGAACGGCAGCACGACCGTGATCGATCCGCCGGATGGCCACATGAGCGATTACCTGTCGTCTCTCGAGCGCCTTCTCGGGATCTGTGAACGCGAGCGCATCGAATTCATCCTGCCCGCGCACGGGTACGTGCTCGGCAACGTATTCGGCCAGCCGCATGACGCCGCGGACGTCATCCGGAAACTTCACGCGCATCGACTGCGTCGCGAGGCAAGAGTCCTCGAGGCCATGCGCGAGCTCCCCGATGGCACGCTCGACCAGTGGCTCGAGCGCGTCTACGACGACGTGCCATCAAGAATGTGGCCCGTCGCGATGCGCTCCCTCATGGCACACGTCGAGCGGATTCGCGAGATGACCTGACCGGCCGGCAACGCCGCGCCTCCGGAAAGCGATCATCGAAGACAGCCGTGACACCGATTGGCGATGCGTGCGTTCGGCGTTTCCCCGGGATTCGCTTTCGGCAATCCGCTCGAATCCCGAATGAAGGGTAAGGCAGGCATCCCTTACCTGTCTTCACGGTCTCGCAGCATCGCGGCTTGCACCTCTGTTCCTCCGGAAGACGGATATCACCAAAATCGTCTCTCGCACGTCAATTCGACGAAAGCGTGTGTTGGCCCGAATTTCCCGTCCCGAGCGGCTTCCATGCGCACCCTCCGCCGCTACCTTCGTTCTTCAGGAGCCGTTGCCGGATAAAGGATTTCAGATGACTTGAATGCATCGACATGAGAGCGTCGAATTCTGGCAAGCCAGTTTCTTTCGTGACCGAAACAGACCGGAAATGTCGGTTTTTCATCGGTTGGCGCAGCACGAATGAACCAATTTCTTCGAGCAGTGTCTCCAAAGCGGGATCATAGTCCGTCACTTGGCAGCGAATATCACGCTCTCGCGGAAGGATTGCGTCCTTATGCAATAGGACGTAGAGTTCGCACCTTGCTTTACGCTGTCGTATGGATGGTAAGGAATCAAATGCCGAACATCGGAAACTTGCTCAAAGAAGAGATCACGCGTGTCGCGCGCAAGCAGATTCGCGCTGAAGTCGCCCCCCTCAAAGCGGCTTCCATTCAAAGTCGCAAAACAATTTCGGATTTGAAAGCCCAGGTGGCTTCTCTGGAACGCGAGCTGAAGGGAATACGGCGCAAGTCCCCTGCAGCAGCCGTCGAACCGGAGACGTCCGAGGAAGCGTTACCCGCGCGCTTCTCCGCAAAAGGTCTCAAGTCCCAGCGTGCACGCCTTGGTCTTTCCGCCGGAGATTTCGGCCGTCTGGTGGGCGTTACCGCACAATCAGTCTACAACTGGGAACAGGAATCGGCGCGTCCTCGGGCAGAGCAGCTTGCGCGCATCGTGGCCCTTCGCAAGATGGGCAAACGCCAGGTGACGCAGATCCTGCAGGAACTCGACGGCACTCAGACTGCCGCCTGACATCGTCCGCTGACGTCCTCCGCTGACGTCACCCGGACGGGTTTCGACAATCCGGCACTACTGACGGCAATTGGAAGTTCGTCCTTCCCTGTCCGTCCCCTTGCCTGCTCGCCGGTCCCTTCTTCCTTCCGTCGAATGACGGTCGGGGTGGCTTTTCGCCACCTCGAAGAAGATGAGATGCCGGGGCGTTCGCACGCGTTGACTGCCCGCCGCTCGCGGCGAGCGTGCCCGTTGCATTCGGCAGGCGCGTGCACCATCGCTCGCGATGTCGAGCGGCTCATCGTCACCGGTTCGTTCGATAGTCCGGAAGCGGCAGGTGCACGTCGTCTGCAACCAGGGCCGCAGACGACGGGAGACGGGCCTCGGGGGTTCGAGCAACGGACGAAGCGCGATGATCGTCTCCGACATGCGGTCGACACTCGCCGCGCATCGGCGTTCGACGAAAGAGCCATCAGACTTCGCAGAACGCCGCATACGCGTAATCGAACAGTTTCTCCGCCTCCAGGAGCAGTTCGTCGTCAACGGAACAGCGCCGTTGCATGCCGCGGATGATCGTCTCGAATCCGGGCGCCTCGGGGACGGGGATGCCACCGACGTCGAGGTAATGCACGATGGCCCCGACTTTTTCGAGAGCAACGTCCGACTCGAGATCGAAGCTTGCGCACAGCACTTCGAACGTGACCTTCTCTCCGACATGCGTGAAGGCGGCCCCGTCAAAATCAAAACCGAGTGCCCTCTTCGGGCAGTCCTCGGGTTTCTCCAGCCATCGGATCCTTGCGTTCCGGTCGACGAACCGATGGATGAACCAGCCACTCGCGAGTCGGTCGACCCACGGTCGCTTGCGCGTGGCCCAGATTCGCCCCTGGTAATCCGGGACCCGTAATTTCGGGATCACGCCCGACCTGGCATGCGGTTCACCCGGAGCGAGGACCTGAGTGGCCTGAAAGGTGAACGCGTCGAGTTGCGCCTTCGCCTGGCGCTGAGCGGCACCAGGGAAGAAGTCCTGGGACACGATGTTCTCGAAGTCCTCGCACAGTCGTCGCATTGCGCGAGAAAGCTCGCCCGGCTTCGCCTTCTTCAAGCCTCGCTCCGCCGCCTTGATCGCAGCGATGAACTCGGCGTACACGACTGTGCGATCGAACAGCATCTGGAACTCGCTGTTCGCCCCGGCCACTTCGATCAGTTGCGCCTTGCCCCCCGCGCGCAGCACCTCGTCGGCCTGCCGCTGGAGCGCCTGCTTCAGATCCGGCCGATCGGGCAGCACATAGACGCCATCCCTGACCACCCCTACACCCAGCGCCTTGAGACCCCGCCAGGTTCGCATGCGCAGGGCCGACTGCTCGCCGGACATCGTCACGATCAAGAGAAGCCAGCCCGACGAAGCCCCCGGCCCGTCCGTCCGCTCGACAGCTTGCATGATGTTGTTCTCGCGTGTTACGTTGTTACATAATAGTTATAATCATGACAGTCCCATGCTCCATCAGCGTCCCTTCAACGTCACGGAGTCGACTCATGAACATTGTGCCATCCGGTAAGGCAGCTCTCACGGCAGGTCTTCTCACGGCAGCGTTCCTGCTCGGTCAGGGCGCTTCGGTGGCCGAGGAAACCGATCGGTCCGCCCTTCTCGACGCATTGCCCGGCAGCAAGCTCACTCTGGCCCAGGGTCTCGCACAGGCCACCAAGGGCACCGAGGTTCCCATTTCCGCCAAATTCGAGCTGGACGACAACAGGCAGCTCTCTCTCTCGGTGTACACGGCGGCGAAAGGGCTCGCCGTCGACCCCGAACACAACGTGCTCACGGAACTCGCCGCCAGTCCGGCAACCACGCCGTGGACGCCGGAATCAGAGGTATTCAAGGACTTTCCCCATATCGCGCGTGCGTCCGAGCAGCTGACGCTCGCCGCGATGGCGAACTACTCTCTCGCCGACGTGGTCCATCGCGCACAGACCAACCATCGTGGAACCGTCTTCTCCATCACGCCGGTCATCCACGAAAGCAGGCCTGCGTTCGACGTTCTCGTTGCAGACGGCGACAAGGTGTCCGAGTATGTATACGACGCCAGGACCGGTGCACAGGTGGCGATGAAGTAGCCCGCGCGGTCCGAAGCGCCGGAACATACGGCCAGCCATGGAGGTCAACCCACACGCCGGCGTTGCGTCCGATCGTTCGGGACGGTTCGCCGGCCACGCCTCCATCCGAGGCATCGCATGCCCGGCGATCGGGCACGGTCCGCGTGGGCCGCTCGTTGGCGCGCCCCCGGATCTCTCGGTCAGAAATGGCCGCGAGCGTCACCCGGCAGGTCACCGTAACGCGGCAGACGTCATTCGACCGACGATGCGTCCGGCAATCGTGAAGCGGCATCTCGATGCCGCGGCAGAGAGATCAGCCAGGTCGACTCGATTCCGTCGCCCGCGCGCTTCGCCAGCCCCACCCTCTGGCAAGGAGAAGCCATGAAATCCATGCAGACCCTGCTCGCATTGTTCCTCGGCTGCCTGCTGGCAGGTGGTCACGCCTCCGCGGCGGAACATCCCCTCGACACCACGCGCATCGAACAGCTCACCGGGATCCACGGCAAATTCGACGCAGAGGACGGGGTCTTCAAGGTGACCCTGCCCCGCACGGATATCAAGGCGACCGTCGCCGGCGTGAAGATGGTTCCGGCGCTGGGTCTGGGTGCCTGGGCGGCATTCAAGCGTGCCGGCGACAAGGTGATGGTGATGGGCGACATCGTGCTGCTCGAAGACCAGGTCAACCCCGTCATGAGCGCAGCACTGGACAATGGCCTCGAAGTGACCGCCCTGCACAACCACTTCTTCTGGGACACGCCGAGAATCATGTTCATGCACATCGGCGGTGTGGGAGAGGAAGACGCCATCGCTCGTGCAGTCGGTCGCGTGTTCGCCAGGCTCAAGGAGACGATAGGTGCCGCGCCGCCCGAGCCCGTGGCCGATATCGATCCCCACAAGACGTCGCTCGATCCGGAAAAGATCGAATCGGTGATCGGGTCGCACGGGACGCTCAAGGACGGCGTGTTCAAGATCGTGATCGGACGCGAGGCGCGCATGGGCGGTCAGACCATCGGGAAGGGCATGGGCGTCAATATCTGGGCGGCCTTCGCGGGGAGCGACGAGCATGCCATTGTCGACGGCGACTTCGCGATGCAGGAGGACGAGGTCCAGGGCGTGCTGAAGGCTCTGCGCGCAGCAGACATCGACATCGTGTCACTTCACAACCACATGCTCGGCGAGTCGCCCCACTACATGTTTCTCCACTACTGGGGGGTGGGATCCACGACCCACCTCGCGAGAGGACTGAGGGCAGCACTGGACACACTCCACACTTCACGATAGCGACACGCCGGGATCACGAACGGCGAGGTCCGGCCTGGGGTGCCTGACGGGCGACGAGTCACGCCACGACGGATGGCCCGCTTCGCCCGCGACGATGCGAGGGCGGTCGAGGCCGGATTCGTCGCCCGATGTCCTTCCGGGCCTGCGCACACCGACAGAGAGCGCTCGCGCTCGATGGGAGCCAGACCATGAAATGGATTACACACGAGAGAGGCAGGGTCGATCACACTGCCTGTCCTCGTCGGATCGCGCGTTCCGCACGCGCGCGGCAGGCATTCTTCCTCGCGTCTTCGGACATCACCGGTGCGACCGGGTCCGCCCGACTCGTACGCGTACTGCGCCAGGCGCTTTCGACACTGCCGCTCGTCGCACTCACCGTCTGTTCGAATGCGCGTGGGCTCGACGAACATGTGCTGGCGCGGCTGGGACGTATCGACCTGCCGAACGTTCACGGGCGCATCGACCACCTGGCCGTCGATCCGGCAGACGGACGGATGTTCGTCGCGGCCCTCGGAAACGACACGGTCGAGGTCGTCGATCTGCGCAGGCGTCAGGTCACCGCCACTCTCCGTGGATTCAGCGAGCCACAAGGCGTGCTGACGCTTCCGGACAGGCACGAGGTCTGGGTGACGAACGGCGAAAGCCCGTATGTCGACGTCTACGACTCACGATCGCTGAATCGACTGTTTCGCATGGAATCCCGGATCGAAAACGACAACATCCGATATGACCCCGGGAGGCAGGTCGTGTACGTGGGGTGCGGAACGGGCGATTCCGGAGGGCTTTGCGTGTTCGACGTCGCCACGCATGCGAAAGTCAGGGAGATCGCGCTTGGCGGGCATCCCGAGTCCCTTCAACTGGAGCAGGCGGGAACCCGCATCTTCGTCAACGTTCCCGGCAGGCGAAGTGTCGAAGTGGTGGATCGCAGACAGGGGCGTGTCGTCGGAAGCTGGCCCGTCGCATCGGGCTGGAATTTCCCCATGGCGCTCGACGAGCAGCACGGACGGCTGTTCGTCGGCACCCGGAGCCCCTCGCAGATCCTGGTCATCGATACGAAGAGCGGTAAGACAGTCACCAGCCTGAAAGGCGTGGGCGACGTCGACGATCTCTACTTCGACGGCGCCACGGGCACGATCTACGCCTCCGGCGGAGCGGGCGCCATGTACGTTTTCCGACAGCGAAGCGCCAACGAGTACGTCCTCGTGGACCGCGTGCCAACGGCAAGCGGGGCTCGCACGTCACTCTACGTTCCGCAGGCGCAGGAGCTGTTCGTGGCGGCGCCGAAGGACGGGTCCACTCCGGCCCGGATCCTCCTGTACGAACCGCACGCGCAATAGACTCCTGATTCGCGCCCCTGCCGGCATGGCAGCATCTCCGCTGCGGAAACGGTCCGGGAGGCTCCGTGAGCCCCGCACACTGCCGGACGAGTGCCCCCCCCCCGCATGGCGTGAAGGTGTCCGGCCACGATGGTCCGAACCGGTGCGCGCAGTTCCCCTCCCCGCACCACGCTCCAGGCGTTACTCGTGATCGTGCCGATGATGCGCATCGGGGTAATGCGGATGACTGTGCGTGAGCGGCTCGTGACGGTGTGCGTGCGTGTGGCGCTCTCCCGGTGGGACGGCGTGGTCGTGCGCGTGGCGATGATGGACGTCGTGCTCGTGCTCATGCTCGTGCAGCAGTTCGGGGTGCTCGTGCACGTGTTCGTGACGCTCCGTCAGATGGAGCCACACGCCGATGGCCATCAACGGCGTCGCGGCGCCCAGACGAATCGTCAGAGGCTCATCCAGCACCGCGACGGCAATGATCATCCCCGTGAACGGCGCTGTCGAGAAATAGGCCCCGGTACGCGCGGTTCCGAGTTCGCGCAACGCGACGACGAAGAGTGCGAGACTGGCTCCGTAACTCACGAAACCCACTGCGCCCGCGGCGAGAACGACCCAGGGTGCAGGCAGGACGGACCCGGCCACCACAGCCAGCACGAGATTCGTCGCACCCGCACTCAGTCCTTTCACCATCGCCACGTACGATGCGTCCGAGAGCGACACCTTGCGCGTGAGGTTGTTGTCGACGGCCCAGGCGAGACAGGCACCCGTCACGGCAAGTGCCGGCATGATGTCACCCCACTTCGCCGCGGAAGGCCACGAGAGCACGGCACCGCCTGCGACGATGGGTGCCATTCCGGTCGCCACACGACGGTCGAAATTTTCCCTGAACACGAACCACGCGATCAGAGCGGTCAGTACACCCTCGGCGTTCAGGAGCAGCGATGCCCCCGAGGCCGGCATCCGTGAAAGCCCCCACATGAGAAGCACAGGACCCACGACACCACCGGAGAGCGTGCCGCCGAGGAGCCACTTCACCTCCGTGCGCCGCGGCTTGACGGATGCGATTCGCCGGAAGGACCGATACGCGGCGAGGCCGATCCCCGATCCCAAGTAAAGCAGACCGGCGAGCAGCCACGGATCGACCCGACCCAGCAGCAGTTTCGCCAGCGGCATGCCCAGGCCGAACAACGTCGCTGCGCCGAATGCTGCGCTCACTCCACGGTTCATGACTGTGACCCACATCGTCTCGACGACCGTTCTCTGCCGGCCCTCACCCCAATGAGGCACCCTCGACGGCGGTCACGTCAAACAGCGCGCAAAGGACGTCGTGATCGCCGTTACGGAAAGGCGTGAAACCGTCTGCGTTCATACACTTCGCGGACACGGCCGTTCCGCCCGCGGACCTGCAATGCACCCTCGATGCCCTGCGTCCCGTCTGGCGCGACGCACGACCGGTTGAACCACTCGGGCTCCCGGAGGCATTCACGCGCACGAAAGCCCACGCAATCGCGGCGTATCGCACCGGCATCGCGCCTGCCACAGCAGCGGAAACCGCACGCGCGACGCCCGTCCATACGACGAGAGACGAGAGGAGACCTCCCTTCATGTTGTCACGACTGCATTGCACGATTCCCGCCCTGACCGTCATGGCTGCGTTGTCGGCCTCACCGGCACTGGCGGTCTCACCGGGACAATCGGACGACTTCAACGACGGAACCACCGAGGGATGGTCGACCGGCGGCGCGAGCCCGAATCCGCCGGTCAACGTCCCCAACGGCGGGCCGGACGGCGCTGGCGACGGCTTCCTCGAACTCTCCTCGAACGGCGCCTTCGGTCCCGGCGGAAAACTCGTCGCCTTCAATCTCTCCGGCTGGACCGGAGACTTCACGAACATCCCCGCGATCTCCATGGATCTCGACAACCTCGGAGACACCGATCTCGTCATCCGGCTGATCCTCGAGAACGGCGCGACGTCGCAGGCGCTCGTGACCGAGGACGCAGCCACCCTGCGTGCACACGGCGACTGGCAGACCTTCACCTTCTCGCTGGCCGTCGACCGTCTTTCGGGCGGGTCGTATGCAGACGTGATGGGCAACGTCACGACTCTCACGATCACCCACAACCCTGCGGGCGTGAACGCCCGGTCGCTGACGCCCAACATCGCGGCGCAACTTGGCGTGGACAACATTTCGGCTGTCCCCGAGCCACGCGCCGCCGCGATGATGATCGCCGGCCTGCTCGCATTCGCAGTCACTGCGAGATCCCGGCGCCACCCGTAGGCCCCTGCCCCCGAAGCGGACCGCGTTCGCGCAGGCCCGTTCAGTCGCACTTCGCATGGAGGAGACCTTTCCCATGGATTGCACACGCTCACCCCTTCCGGCCGGTCTGGCCGCACTCGTCACCGCAGGCTCGGTCTTCGCTGGTCCCCTGCCGGACATTCCGAGAGGGAACATCGCCATCCACCTCGAGACCATCGCCACGGGACTCGGCGCGCCCGACTATGCCATCAACGCGCCTGGCGACACCGACCGACTGTTCGTCGTCGACCAGGCGGGGGCATTGCGAGTCATTCAGGGCGGTACGCTCAAGCCCGAACCCGCTCTCGATCTGCAAGGCCGGATCTCGACGACCTTCAACCCTGCCAATCCCAATGACGAGCGCGGCTTTCTCGGGCTGGCGTTTCACCCAGGCTTTGCCGACCCCGCCAGTCCGGGTTTCCGCACCTTGTATACCTACAGCAGCGAACCGATTCCAGCCGGAACGTCTCCGACCTACATCGCACCCAATGGCGCGGCACAGGGCTACAGGAACGTGGTCGCCGAATGGAAGATGAGCGCGGCCGACCCGAATGTCGTGGACCCGTCGTCACACCGCGAGGTCATCTCGTTCGGCAAGAATGCCAACAATCACAACGGTGGAACGATCGCGTTCGGTCCGGACGGCTACCTCTACCTGGGTCTCGGCGACGGTGGCAATGCGCGCGACGTCGGGGCGAGTCACATCGAACCGGGCGGAAACGCGCAGAACCTCTCGACACCGCTGGGCAAGATGATCCGCATCGATCCCCTCGACCCGTCGCTCACCACGGGAAGCAGCGACCCGACCAGCACCAACGGCCAATACCGTATTCCTGCTTCGAACCCGTTCCAGCAGGCCGGCCAGGTTCCCGAGGCGTACGCCCTGGGGTTCCGCAACCCCTACCGCTTCTCGTTCGACCGGGCCACCGGAGAACTGATCGTCGCCGACGTCGGCCAGGGCAACATCGAGGAGATCGATCGCGTCGTGCCCGGAGGCAACTATGGCTGGGCTGTCAAGGAAGGCTCATTCCCGTTCGACCGCACCACGGGCGGCATCGGCGACACGGCCCCCGGCACGCCCGCTGGCCTGATCGATCCCATCACCGGAACGCTTGGCACGCTCGAATACGACCACGACGACGGCATCGCCATCGTCGGCGGCTTCGTCTACCGGGGCTCGGCGATTCCCGCCCTGTACGGAAAGTACGTCTTCGGTGATCTGGCCCTCGTGAACCTCCCGCCGCGTGTGGACGGCCGGCTCTTCTATGCGGATCTCGAAACCGGCCTGATCGAGGAGTTCCTGTTGCCGGATTTCGCGAACGGGAAGCTTCCGGACGGTCTGACCGTGCACGGATTCGGGGAAGACGGCGCGGGCGAACTGTACGCGCTCGTGACCAACGCGCCCGCCAACGCGAGCGCCGGGATCGTCTACCGCATAGCGCCGGTTCCCGAACCCGCCACGTGGGCCCTGCTCGGTGCAGGACTCGTCGGTCTGGCAGGGTACGCACGCCGCCGGACTCGTCTCTAGCACTGTCACGCGGCGCCGGCATCCAGGTCGACACCGGAGCGTGGCATTCCTTCCGCCTTCGTGGCATCCGGACCCGCTGCTTCCATCTTGATGGCTGCCGGACCGGATGCCGCGCACTCGACCGATGCCCGGACTGATGTCACGGCGGCAACGTCTGCGTCGAAAGCGCAAACGTCATCGATCGAGAGAGTCTCGTCGCACGAAGCGGTCGAACCCGGGGACCATGCAGCGCAGGCATCCGGCGACGAGTCAGGCATCACGTCCGGTCGCGACGACTCGCCCTCGGCATCACGAAACATTTCCCATCGCATCGGCGGCGGACCGCGCGAGCGCGAAACAGCCACCTCGCGCGGTCCGCCTTCCGGACAGACGGTCGGCCCGCCTGAGCCGACTCCGCCTGTCCCGGGTCCGGATGGCTATCTCACATTGCGTTGGCGCAGCGCAGAGAAGCCCACCATGGCGAGTCCGCACGCAACCAGTGCCCAGGTTTCCGGCTCCGGCACCGGGGCAAGGAAGCCGCGAATCTCTCCGCCCGGCGCGAACGACGTGTGAATGTTGAGATATGCCGTGCTCGCCGCAATTCCGCTCGTCAACGCACTGAACGCGGCGTTGACGTCCCCACCGCTGGCAGTCACGAACGATGGGTTGTAGCTCGACGCGAGCGACATGTCGAAAGTCTGGTCGTAGCTTCCCGACGTCACGCCGGCGGGAAAGCCCGGGAACGTTGGCAGTGGCGTCGCGACGCCCGCGTTGCCAGTGTTTGCGGCGGCCGTGCAGCAGTGGATGTGCGCGGCGGAAACGGTTCCCGTCAGGCCCGCGAACGTTGCCTGCATGCGCATGGTCAGCGCGTGATCGTCGATCGTGACCAGCACCGAGCCCGTGCCGTCGGTCGTGACAGGGCTCGGAAACTCGCTCGCACCGGACAAGGTCGCTGCGTACTGCGTGACATGGGCGGATGCAGGTAATGCGGCGGAAAGCGTGAGAGCAAGTGCGGCCAGGGCGCTATGGCGTGTCATCGCGGGGCTCCTTCGTTGTCGTTACCTTGGCGATCGGGTTGGGTCGAGAGCTCGAACGCGCTCCGGCATTCGGCCGTGCCGGCAGATCCGGATCGATCCAACGGTCGGGGCGTTAATACCCGACGGGCTCCCGACGGTTCAAACACCAGGCGACAGGGCACGGGCGCATGCGCTGTTTCGAATCCGCGCGTGTGATCGAAAGGGCCCGGCGCAAGCAGTCGACAGGAGCGTTCGACGCAACGGATCCGCCCGTCGACATCGCCCCACCCGAAGGCCGCGTGCCGGTCCGGCCTGCGCGCCGATTGCGGCCTCGCCATACCCGCACGAGCGGATTCGGTTCAATGCAACCCGCTGAAATATTGCTTATTTTTCAGTAGCAAGAGTGCTACGCTGAGTTCGTCGGAACGAGGCCGTACGGTACCGACAAGTACGATGAATGGACCGTACCGGAGGCACCCGGTACTCGACATGGGAGACACGTTTCATGACAAACAGAACTCGAATCCATGCACTCGCTGCCGCCGGCGTCCTGCTCGCCGCGTCCTCGAGCGCCGGTGCAGCCGTATTCGGATCCCTCGCGAATTTCGACGTCGTCAACGACACCGGTTTCAACGCGTACGGATTCGAAATCGAAATCGAGGATCCTTCGTACGATCACACCATGATCACCAGCGTGTTCGGTTACGACCGGAACTTCGGACTCGCCGGCGGACCCGGCGCGGTCGAACGTTACGGCGTCCCGACCATCACCGATCTGCCAACGGGTGTCCTCATTCGCTACGGCGGGCTCCTCGGTGGGCCATCCACGCCCTCCGGGCCGTACAACACGCCTGGCGACAGCTGCTGGCCGTTCGGAGCCGGCTGGTCCACCGCGACATCCTGCGATCACTTCGGCGTGAGCACCTACGGGCAACCCGCCAGGACGACCTACCGATGGATCGTGGAATCGACGCCTGGTGTCCTCACGACCCAGATCGCCGGCGTGCCAGGTATCAACTTCAACTACACGCCCCCGGCAGGTGGCCAGCCGGGCGGCGGCGCGGTGGAGGTGGAGGTGCGCGCGGAAGCCCCCAACCATGAACAGCCGGAGAACGAAGGGGTGTGGGGTCAGGCTTTCTGGATCAAGACTTTCTCGAACAAGGTTGCTCACAACATCGATCTCGGCGACCTGTTCCGCGGCGATGACGACCAGGAAGCCGCCGAGATCGAGACGGAGTGGGAAATCCTGCAGCGGGCGCCCGCCGGCGAGAACGGCGAAAACGGGCAGAAGTTCGCGGACCTCGCCCTGGCCGACGGCGACCAGGCGGTGCTTCGACGATACGAGTTCTACGAATACACCGGCCCGACCAAGCCGGATGGCGAGGCGGACTGCAGCAAGAACTGCGATCCCGATTCGCATCCGGAATACCTTGGCCGGTTCCTTGGTGCGCAGATGGCGGGACTGAACGTGAACGAGCTTCAGGCCCCCATCGCGGTGGTCCCGGAACCGGGCACCTACGGGTTGATGTTCGCGGGTCTCGGCCTCGTCGGACTCGTGGTGCATCGCCGGAAGTGACCCCCGCGCCGGGGAAGCGCGGCTGCTCCCCCGGCGGTTCCTCTCCCGATCCGGAACGAAATCCTCGTGCCCCCGGAAACCATCTACGGCAGCGAGTAGACGACCGAGATGAAGGGGCCGAACCTGCAGTGGCCGGGCTCGCCCAGGCAGTCGTCGGATACCCGGGTGGTCCCGGCAATCCCCGCATCGACCCTCAGCTTGCTTCGCTGATAGGACAGCCCGGCCATGGCGTCGAAGCGGCTGTTTGGTGCACGCCGGCTGTCGTGGAGGTAGTCCTTGCGAAAGCTCAGATGCCCCAGGTGCAGCACGAAGGACACCCCGCCCCGCAGCGGTACGCCATGGTTCGCATCCACGTACAGGGATCTGCCCCCCTCGCCGAAATAGTCGGGGGACTGGAACACCCGCAGCGACGAAGTGTCGTGGGTCACGCCAATGAACCACTCCGTGTAATCCCAGCTCGGAACCGCCCTCGATCCCGGAAAGGTGTACCGGAGAACCCCGAGTTCCCATGCCCAGGCCGGGACCAGCTCACGAGCGATGCCGGCGTAGTAGAGGGTTCGCACTTTCGTGTCGGTGTAGGGCACCTCGATCTTCACGGTGTTGACGGATGCACCGGCAAACACACCGGCAGGATGATCGTAGGCAAGCGTCGCCTGCGCCGACGGATCTCCCTCGCTGAGGGAAACACCGCGATGTCTGTAGTCCGAGTACAGGGCGACACTGCCGGTGACCTGGGCCGAGGCACAGGCGGTCGCCGTCAGGAACAAAGTGCCAGCAAATGCACGCATGCCCTCAAGTGTAGGGCACCCGCTCGCGTCGATCCCGCTTCAGGTCGTTCGCGCGCCCCGGGCTGCTCGCCCTACGGAGGAGGACGGCACGCCGACGCGCCCGTTGCGGCAGACAACGTCGCGCAGGAGTCGGCGGCCGCGCGCGAAGGTTCCGGAAAGTATGCGACGAAGCGGGATCCATCCATCCTCGGGAGACGTTGCGAGAACAGGGCCGCCAGGCCACTCACGTGCGCCGCCGCGAAGGAGTTGCCCGACACGTAGCCCCACTGCGCCGCGGGCAGCGCCGTGAGCACGTCCCGCCCCGGGGCGACCAGAACGGGCTTGGCACTCATGGCCACGGGGCTCGACGCGACCGCGACCACGCCTGGATGGGCAGCAGGAAATCCGCCGTCGGAACGGGTTCGGTCGACCGCCGCGACCACGATCGTTCCGTCGAGCACCATGCGGTCGATCAGGGCACCGAGCAGACGATCCCTGGGTCCCGTGAGGCTCAGATTGACGACTCGGGCGTGCCGCTGGATCGCGAATTCCATCCCCTTCGCCAGAGAGAATGTCGTGCAGAGCGCACCGGTGCCCGATTCACGGCAGGTCCTCAGCGCGAGCAGCCGCGCCTCCGGTGCGACGCCGACGATCCCGACGTCGTTGCCACTCGCGGCGGCGATGATGCCGGCCACCGCGGTGCCGTGCCTTTCCGCGCGCCAGTCCTCGCCGTCGATGAAGTTCCCGGTCTCGGCCACACGACCGGAGAGATCCGGATGCGCGACGTCGACACCCGTGTCGAGCTGTGCGACCACGACGTCGCGCCCCGTCGCCACCTTGTGCAGGCTCTCGAGCCGCATTTCGCGCGCGCCCGCCTGGAGACGGTAGTAAGGGTCCTGCGTGCCGAGAACGTGAAACTCCTGCACGGTCTGCGCCCAGGCGACGCCGGGCTCGTGCTCGAGCGTGGAGATCACGTCCTCGACATCGCGGTTCGACGGTGCGTGCACCAGCACGCAGTGGACGCCGAGCGACGGCATGGGCCAGTCGGCTTGCAGGCTCAGGCCATGTCTGCCCGCGAGTGCCTTCGCCCGACTCAGCACCCTGGCACGCTGGTCCGGCGCCCCGTACCCGCCGCCCACGCCGTCCGGGCGAAAGTGTGCCTGAACGGTGTCGCGGAACATGACGAGCACTTCGGGGCCGTCAGCGGCGCGTTCGGCCACCTGTCCGGTGGACGTGCATCCCGCCAGCGTCAGGATGCACAGGCCGATCCGGAACCACGGACCGGACATCAGTGCACCTCGACGACCTGCACGTGGGCGACCACGGGATCGTGTACCAGTCGATCACGCGAAAGGAGCGCCTGCCCGACCGGCTGCACGACGTAGACGCCATCCGGTGTCGGACCGTCGACGATCCGTGCGTCGGCACGCATCAGCGCGGCGCGGATCCCGGCCTCGGTAGCGGCGGGCCCGAACCGCACGAACAGACGATCCGTCTGCCCGTGCGTGGCATCCGCGAGGACCCGGTAGTCGTGAGGCTGCGGCTTCTGCCAGAGGACCACGGCGAGAACGGCGATGAGGGCGAACTGCGCGGCCAGGACCACCCGCCCCGACCACGCCGGGACATGGTCGGAGAACCACGCCTCGAGACGACCGGTCCAGGTCATGCCTCCGAGCCGCCCCGCGATGCGCCGGAACGCGATGTCCGCCTGGATGTCGCTCACGTCCGTGCGCAGGATCCCGGCGATCTCCCGCATCTCCTCCAGTTCGGCCCGGCACTGGGTGCACTGGCTCAGGTGAGCCTCCAGTTCGTCGTGTTCCTGCGCCGACAGCGTGCCGTTCAGGTACCACGGCAGGAGGCTCGCCAGCCGGCGGTGCCCCGTTTCCGTGAAGTTCAGGATTCGCGCCATCGCGTGTCCTCCTCAGTCGGGCTCGCCCAGCGCGGCGCGCAGCTTGCGACGGGCGTGAAACATGCGGGTCTTCACGGTATCGACCGGACAGCCGAGAGCGTCCGCGATTTCCCGGTAACCACAACCGTGAAAGTAAGTGAGTTCCACCACGGCACGCTGCTCCACCGGCAGCGCCGTCATGGCCGCGCGCAGCCGGCTTGCAGACTGGCGCTGGATCGCGTTCATCTCCGGGTCCTCCGGAAGCACGGGATCGTCGACCGGCCCGACGGAGCGCCTGTGCCGGGAATCACGCTGGAGGTGCTTGAGGCTCTGGCGGTATGCGATGCCGAACACCCAGGTGGAAACACGGGACGTCTCCGTGAAGGATTCCGCACGTTGCCAGACGACCAGCATCACGTCGTCCAGAATCTCGTCGACGAGATGAGGCCGCCGCGTGATCTGACGGATGAATCGCACCAGCCGCGGGAAATACATCCGGTAAAGGACTTCGAAGCCCGCACGATCCCGGGCCACGACGAGGCGCATGAGCGCGCGCTCCCGGGCTTCGGCTGATCCCGAAGCAGGCGGAGGGTCGAGAGGGGCAACGGAGTCGTTCACGTGCGTATATTCCTCCACGCACGGGAATGGTTCAAAACTCGCACGAATTCACCGTGTGCCAGCGCCCACCCCGACATGCTGCCGCACCGCAACGCACGGACATCGCCCTCACGGACCGGCGGTCATTGCAGGCAACTGCGGTGGACGCCTTCCATTCAAGCGGATCAGCCGCGAGTCCGGGTTATCCGACTCGGCTTACGCGAATGCTGGTACGCGACGAACGCACGAGCGGACAGTGCCGATGGGTCCGCGTGGGATCAACAGAAAACAAAAAGGGGCTACGCATGATGCGTAGCCCCTCGAAGGAGTGGCGTGGCCGGCCAGACGCCGCAGGTTTACCTGCTAGACGCGCTCAATTCAGTGACACAGCTTGTCGATGCTGGGACAGCGAGCGTGACGAGCTCGTTTACCTACGAGCCCTATGGTACGGCGCGTTTTACAGGGCTCGACAGCCTCTTCCGGTTCACGGGACGAGAGGATGATTCGCCGACGGGATTGATGTACTACCGGGCGAGGTACTATGCACCCTTGTTCGGGCGGTTTGCGTCGGAGGATCCGATTGGGTTCGTCGGCGGATATAACCTGTACAGGTATGTACATGATAATCCGACGGGAACCACGGATCCCAAAGGAAAGTTTGGACCAGTTGTTGCTCTTGGTGTCCTTGCCGCCATCGGTGCATTTGGAGAGGTTGCGTTATATGGATACCAATTTCATCAAGACTGGGAACTTGTCAAAGAAGTCAATAAAGATGCCGGCATTATCCAAGGCGCATGCGACAGTGAACATGTTGACCCAGAATGTGCTGAGGCAAAAGATATGAGAAAGCAACAGAATAAGATTTTGGGAGACGCGACAAATACGGGCGCTAAATTCGTTAAGGCATTCGGAAAAGCGATAGATGCGATCAAAAAACTTTGCCGCTGAAGACAGAGGGCGTCTGTTTCACAAATGAGCTGCGAACAATGTTAGGTCCATTAGCAGAACGTGCAGTTGAATTGATGGGCTGGGAGATGGTCACGAGCTTTGCAATTCTGTGGACCGTCCTGGTAACGATTGTTTCCTTGACAATCACAAAACTTGCGAACGGGGCAAATCGCAAAAAGTCCTTATCTGCAATGATCAT
>WGLR01000015.1 GCA_016125475.1 Betaproteobacteria bacterium | reverse complement strand
TTGGCCGCAACCTTCTTGGCCGCCGGCTTCTTCGCTACGACCTTCTTGGCCGCCGGCTTCTTGGCCGCAACCTTCTTGGCCGCCGGCTTCTTCGCTACGACCTTCTTGGCCGCCGGCTTCTTGGCCGCAACCTTCTTGGCTACCGGCTTCTTGGCCGCAACCTTCTTGGCCGCCGGCTTCTTCGCTACAGCCTTCTTGGCCGCCGGCTTCTTGGCTACGACCTTCTTGGCTGCCGGCTTCTTCGCCGCCGTCGTCTTCGCCGCTACCTTCTTCGCGGCGGGCTTCTTGGCCGCCGGCGCAGCCTTCTTCGCCGGAGCCTTTCTGGCCGCAGGGGCCTTCTTCTTGGCAACTGCCATTTCAATACCTCCTGATGAGAGTTGAACAACAGACCCGCGAAACGGCGCGCCACACCTCGGCACGCGGTTTCACGGCTGCGGCGACACGCCCGCGCCAGAACCCTGGCTGTCGTACGGACGAGTCTCCACAGCGCGATGTCGCACCTGCTGACCGAAGGTCATCGGTGCGCACAAGGGGAGCGCGACGACACGCCGCCATCAGCCGGAGAGTCGTCGCCTGGATAGGTTCGAAGAGAAGGGATAGATGCCCGCCGCGTGCGCTTCCTGCGCGAACGCGGTAGGGAACGGGTGGAACGGCATCCACGTGGACCGGGCCGTCAGTCACGTCCACCCCGAAATCGGCTGTCGGTGCGATTCAGTCAGCACGACCGACCGCACCTCCATCAGATCGCATTGAAGGAACTTGCTGCTCCTCTGTTTCCGCCTTCGTTCAACGCCCAGTCAGCTGTAGCGCTGACACCGCCGGGCCATCCGTGGCCCGATGAACTTCCACTGCGGGCAATCCCGCACCGAGCAGGTCGTACACGCAACGATCCAGGACTCCATCCCTCGCATGAACCATCGGTGTATCTCACGCGAGGTCGACACATGGTTGACCCACGGTCGACTCGAGATCTGCCGGGAGAGTTCATCTCGCGTCGTACGGCAACCCTTTCATTTCCGCACGGCCGCTATTCTCCGGTCATACGCGCACAAAATCCATGGGTCTCGATGCACGGAGCAAACATCGGCGCGTGACGGCAACACTTGATACCCGGGCAATGCTGCCGGCCACGGTCCGCCATTTCGCACCTCTCACGCAACCGGTCAGTCCCAGCTGAGCGCACCTCCCGTCTGATACTCGATCACTCTCGTCTCGAAGAAGTTCTTTTCCTTCTTCAGATCGATCATCTCCGACATCCAGGGAAACGGATTGGCCGCCCCCGGATAAAGCACGTCGAGACCGATCTGCTGGCACCGCCGGTTCGCCACGAAGCGCAGATACTCCTTGAACATCGGCGCGTTCAGGCCGAGCACGCCACGCGGCATCGTGTCCTCCGCATAGCGATACTCCAGTTCCACCCCCTTCCTCATCAGGCCGCGCACCTCCTCGCGAAACTCGGGAGTCCAGAGCTGAGGATTCTCGAGCTTGATCTGGTTGATGAGATCGATCCCGAAATTGCAGTGCATGGACTCGTCGCGCAGGATGTACTGGTATTGCTCGGCAGCCCCCATCATCTTGTTCTGGCGTCCGAGCGAGAGGATCTGGGCGAACCCCACGTAGAAGAAGAGCCCTTCCATGATGCAGGCGAACACGATGAGGCTGCGGAGCAGTCTCTGGTCGTTTTCCGGCGTTCCCGTCTTGAACTCCGGATCCGTGAGGATCTCGATGAACGGGATCAGGAACTGGTCCTTCTCGCGGATGCAGGACACTTCGTGGTAGGCGTTGAAGATCTCGCCCTCGTCGAGCCCGAGACTTTCGACGATGTACTGGTAGGCATGCGTGTGGATCGCCTCCTCGAACGCCTGCCGGAGCAGATACTGGCGGCATTCCGGGGCCGTGATGTGCCGATAGGTCCCGAGGACGATGTTGTTCGCCGCGAGGCTGTCCGCGGTCACGAAGAAGCCGAGATTCCGCTTGACGATGAGTCGCTCGTCATCGGAAAGCGCCCCCGGATCCTTCCAGGTCGCGATGTCGCGGCTCATGTTGATCTCCTGGGGCATCCAGTGATTCGCACAGCCCGCGAGGTATTTGTCCCAGGCCCACTTGTACTTGAACGGGACCAGCTGGTTGACGTCGGCCGTCCCGTTGATGATCCGCTTGTCCTCGATGCGCACCCTCTCGAAACCATCCGAGCCCTGATCTTCGCGGGAGGGCTCCTGGCGACCGCGCGCCCTGGTGAGATCGGCCGGGGCGGGCCCGCCGGGTGTCGGTGAATACGTGTCTTCGAACTGCAGCATGGTTATCGAATCCTTTGTCTCTGTTTCACGGGCGGGCGGACTGGCTTGATTCGTCTCGCGCTCACTGGCACGCCTCGCATTCGGGGTCGTCGATCGCACAGAACTTGGGCTCCGCGACGGCCTCGGCGGCCGCAACGCCACCGTGCGCGGGCACGGAATTCAGTTCCCCGCCGCGACCGGTGCTCTTCTCTGCCGAGGTGGCCGCGAGCGTCCGGAGGTAGTAGGTGGTTTTCAGACCCCGGGTCCATGCGAGCTTGTAGAGCTCGTCGAGCTTCTTGCCGGACGCGCCAGCCATGTAGATGTTCAGCGACTGAGCCTGATCGATCCACTTCTGCCGCCTCGAACCGGCTTCGACGAGCCACAGGGGGTCCATCTCGAAGGCCGTCGCGTAGAGACGGCGCAGATCCGCCGGAATTCGGTCGATTCGGGCCAGGCTGCCATCGAAGTACTTGATGTCGGCGATCATGACCTCGTCCCAGAGGTTGAGCGCCTTGAGATCCTTCACCAGGTACTCGTTCGCGACCGTGAACTCGCCCGACAGGTTCGACTTCACGTAGAGGTTCTGATAGTTCGGCTCGATGGAAGCGGACACCCCCACGATGTTCGCGATGGTCGCGGTCGGCGCGATCGCGAGACAATTCGAGTTGCGCATGCCGTACTCGCGGATTCGATCGCGCAGCGCGGACCAGTCGAGGGTCTCCGACTCGTCGACCTCCACGTACCCGCCACGCACGTCGGCAAGCAGCTTCAGGGAATCCCGCGGCAGGATGCCCCGGGACCACAGCGATCCCTCGTAGGTCGAATATCGGCCCCGCTCACGGGCAAGCTCGGTCGATGCCCAGTACGCGAAGTACGCGACGGCCTCCATCGAGCGATCGGCGAACGCGATCGCCTCCTGCGACCCGTAGGGCACCCGCATCTCGAACAGGCAGTCCTGGAAGCCCATGATCCCGAGTCCGACGGGCCGGTGCTTCAGATTGGCATTGCGCGCCTTGCTGACCGCGTAGTAGTTGATGTCGATGACGTTATCGAGCATCCGCATCGCGATCGAGATGGTTCGGCGAAGCTTCTCGAGATCGAGCTGGCCATCCTTCATGTGAGCGACCAGGTTCACGGACCCGAGGTTGCACACGGCGATCTCCGTCTCGGAGGTGTTCAGCGTGATTTCGGTGCAGAGGTTGGAGCTGTGGACGACACCCACGTGCTGTTGGGGCGACCGGATGTTGCAGGGATCCTTGAACGTGATCCAGGGGTGGCCGGTCTCGAACAGCATGGAAAGCATCTTGCGCCACAACTGGACGGCAGGCACCTTCTTGTAGAGCCTGAGCTCTCCTCGTGCCACTTTCTCCTCGTAGCGGACGTACGCCTCCTCGAACGCGGCACCGAACTTGTCGTGCAGGTCCGGTGCGTCCGCTGGCGAGAGAAGGGTCCATTCGCCGTTCTCCATCACGCGCTTCATGAACAGGTCCGGCACCCAGTTCGCGGTGTTCATGTCGTGGGTACGCCGACGGTCGTCCCCGGTGTTCTTCCGCAGTTCGAGGAATTCCTCGATGTCGAGATGCCAGGTCTCCAGATAGGAGCACACCGCCCCTTTCCGCTTGCCGCCCTGGTTTACCGCGACCGCCGTATCGTTCACGACCTTCAGGAAGGGCACGACACCCTGACTCTTGCCGTTCGTCCCCTTGATGTGGGAGCCGAGTGCGCGAACCGGAGTCCAGTCATTGCCGAGCCCGCCCGCGTACTTCGAAAGTAGCGCGTTCTCCTTGATGGCCTCGTAGATGCCCTCCAGATCGTCCGAAACGGTCGTGAGATAGCAGCTCGAGAGCTGGGAACGCTGGGTGCCCGCGTTGAACAGCGTCGGCGTGGAACTCATGAAATCGAAGCCCGAAAGCACGCCGTAGAACTCGATCGCCCGGGCCTCCCGGTCGACCTCGTTCAGCGCCAGCCCCATCGCGACACGCATGAAGAACGCCTGCGGCAGCTCGATCCGTCGCCCCCCCACATGCAGGAAGTAGCGGTCATAGAGCGTCTGCAACCCCAGGTACCCGAACTGGAAGTCGCGCGCGGCGTCGAGTGCCTGACCGAGCCGGACGAGGTCGAACTGTCCGAGCCGCTCGTCCAGCAGCCCGGCACCGATTCCCTTCTTGACGAACTGGGGAAAGTACTCGGCGTAGCGGGATTCCATCGCATGCTGTCCCACCGCCTCTCCGAGCACTTCGTGACGGATGGTGTTCAGGAGGAGGCGTGCCGTCACGTAGCCGTACGCGGGATCCTTTTCGATCAGGGCGCGGGCCGCCAGGACCGTGCATTTGCGCACTTCGTCCATGGACACCCCCTCGTAGAGATCCCTTTCGATGCTTTGAAGGATCAGGGAAGCATCCACCGCCTCCCCGAGACCTTCGCACGCCTCGGTGACCAGATCGGAAAGGGCACGCATGTCGAGAGGCCGGAGAACGCCCCCGTCGTTCACGTTCAGGCCGTGCTGCGCCTCTGCGGCCCGGGACTCCTTCGAGCGGGCCCGTTCACGTGCGCGCTCCTCCCGATAGAGGACGTAGGCGCGCGCGACGTCGTGCTCACCCGAGCGCATGAGAGCGAGTTCGACCTGATCCTGGATGTCCTCGATGTGCAGCGTGCCGCCCTGAGGCTGCCGGCGCATCAGCGCACTCACCACCGAGTCCGTGAGCTGGCCGACGAGCTCTCTCACCCTGGCCGATGCCGCGCCCTGACCACCATTCACGGCAAGAAACGCCTTGGTCATGGCGACGGAGATCTTGCCGGGCTCGAAGCCCACGACCGCGCCGTTCCGGCGGATGACCCGGTAGTCGCCGTTGCGCGGCTCGCGGGCCGTCGAATCGTCGCCAACCTGAAAAGTGTGGTCCTTCGAGCGCTGCGAGCCCGACTCGGTGACAACGTGCATTCGTCCTCCTGTATGGGTACCTTGCGGCGCGACCCAGAGCGGCACTGCGGCCGCAATCTGGTCCGGGCCCAAAATGTTGTGCCTCAGCACACATCTGCGACTAGGGATCGACGCGAAATACTAGATCTTGTGTGCTGTCATCAAATGGCCAACAAATTCTAGTGTCTTGCCAGCCCTGTGTTCAAGCAGAATCTGGACAAGAATTCACGAGTCATATCGAACGGGAGGATGTCGCAGCGCACCAGAAAACGAGACACTAAATGTCTTGTGCAACGTGGTTGCTCGATGCGGCAAATGGCCGGAGGGAACGTAAGAGCCCCGCTCCCCCGCCCTTGCAGACGATCAGGGCGCAGTTATCGGGATGAGCGGATGCCGGGATCGCGCGCGTGATCGGCCGCGGCCCGCACCGTGCGTACGTGGATGTCGACGGTATCCTCGACGTCCCGCGCGTAGCCGCCGGCCATCGTGACCGCGACGGGCAGGCCAGCGTCGGCGCAGTACCCCAGGACGAGGCGGTCGCGTCGTTCCAGTCCCGATTTCGTGAGACCCAGCCTGCCCAGCCGGTCACCGGCGAACGGATCCGCCCCGGCGAGGTAGATGACCAGATCGGGTTGTGCCGCGGAAAGGGCGTGACAGACGCCACGCTCCAGTTCCGCGAGGTAGAGAGCGTCGTCACAGCCGTCGGGCAGCGCGATGTCGAGGTCGCTCGACTCCTTCCGGAAGGGATAGTTGTTCGCCGCGTGGATCGAGAACGTGAAGACGCTCGGGTCGTGGGCAAGAATGGAGGCGGTTCCGTCCCCCTGGTGCACGTCGCAGTCCACGATCAGTACGCGCCGGACCAGACCCTCCGCCTGCATGGCCAGGGCCGCCACGGCACTGTCGTTGAAGACACAGTAGCCTCCCCCCCTGTCCCGGAACGCGTGATGGGTGCCACCCGCGAGGCTCACGGCGACACGCTCGCCGAGCGCGGCACGACACGCCTGGAGTGTCGCCCCGGCGGAACGCCGGGAGCGCTCGACCATCTGCGGCGTCCAGGGAAACCCGATGCGTCTGGCGTCCTGGGGCGAAAGGTCTCCACGCACCACCCGCCGGACGTACTCCGGATCGTGCGCACGGTGAAGCTGTTCATCCGTGACCGGATCGGGAACCCGCAGGGGCTCGGGGCCGTTCAGCCTTTCCGCGAGCACCCGCTCGCGCAGACGGGCGTATTTCTCCATCGGGAAGCGGTGACCGGGCGGCAGCGGGAGAACGAACCGGTCCGTGTGGAAGACCTTCACCGCGTCACATCCGCCCCCGGCTGGCCACCCACGTGCGCAGCCGAATCGTCCGTCCGGGACTCATGCCCCGACGCCCTGGCGATAGGCCGTCCAGTCGAAGCACGGGCCCGGATCGGTCTTTCGGCCCGGCGCGACGTCCGAATGCCCGACGATGTCCGAGATCGGATAGATGTGCCGCAATGCGAGCGTCAACCTCACCAGTGCTTCGTACTGCGCGACGGCGAACGGCTCGGTGTCGGTTCCTTCGAGTTCGACACCGATCGAAAAATCGTTGCACCGGTCGCGACCCCGCCAGCTCGACACGCCTGCGTGCCAGGCACGCATGTCACACGACACGAACTGGACGACGCCGCCCGTCCGCGGCAGAAAGAAGTGAGAAGAGACCCGAAGCCCGGCAATGCCCTCGAAATAGGGATGACCCCGGACGTCCAGCCGGTTGAGGAAGAAGTCCACGACTTCGCCTCCGCCGAAACAGCCGGGAGGAAGGCTGATGCTGTGGATGACCAGCAGGTCGACGGCGACACCGTCCGGGCGAACATCGCAGTTCGGGGACGGCACCTGGGTGGCGACGGGCAACCAACCGCCACGCCGGAGGTGACGTGTCACGGGCGTCGCCAACGTCACTCGATGCCGAGCCGCTCCATCCGGTAGCGGATCGACCGGAACGTGATTCCCAGCAGCTTCGCGGCCGCCGTACGATTGAAGCGGGTCTTCTCGAGAGCCTCCAGTATGGCCTCGCGCTCGACGCGGTCCAGGTAGTCCTGCAGAGGCCACTTCCCGTTGCTTCCCACCGGCGCGGCCTCCCGTGTCACGATCTCGGGCGGCGTGATCTGCAGATCGTCCTCGGTGATCTTGCCGTTGCTGCACAGCGCGAGAGCCCGTTCGAGAATGTTCTCGAGCTCGCGAACATTTCCAGGAAAGTCGTATTGCTGCAGCGCACGCATCGCACCGGCCTCGATCTCCGGTTTCGGGCCGGGAACGTTCCGGGCGAGCCGGTCGAGGATCATCTCGGCGAAGGTCGGAACGTCCTCGCGACGATCGCGCAATGCCGGCATGCGGAGTTCGATGACGTTCAGACGGTAGTAGAGATCGTGGCGGAACTTGCCCGATTCGACGCACTCGCCGAGGTTCTGGTGAGTCGCGCTGATGATGCGGACGTCCACCGCCTCCTCGTGGGTGTACCCGACCTTGCGAACCTTCTTCTCCTGGATTGCGCGCAGGAGCTTGACCTGCATCGGTAGCGGCAGGTCGGCGACTTCGTCGAGGAAGAGGGTGCCCCCGTGAGCCGCCTGGAAGAATCCGTCACGATCCGCGTCGGCCCCGGTGAACGCCCCCTTGCGATAGCCGAAGAACTCGCTCTCCATGAGATTCTCGGGAATCGCGCCACAGTTGACGGGAACGAAAGGCTTGTCTCGCCGGGCGCTCTGCTGATGGATGAGTCGCGCCGCCAGTTCCTTGCCACTGCCGGATTCGCCCGTCACGTGCACAGGCGCCTCGCTTCGAGCGAGCTTGTCGATCATCTCGCGCACGTGCTGCATGACCGGAGACGCGCCGATGAGCCCCTGCTCCGGAGCCGTCTTCGTCTGCGTTGCCACGGGAAGGGAGAGCGCCGACTTGACGAGCGTGCGCAACTGCTCGAGCGAGACGGGCTTGGCGAGGTAGTCGAATGCGCCGGCCTTCAGCGCGGCGACCGCATTCTCGGTGTTCCCGTGCGCCGTGATCACCGCCACGGGCAGGTCTCGCACGTTCTGCGAAATGAACTCGACGATCTGCAGCCCCTCGCCGTCCGGCAAACGCATGTCCGTGAGGCAGAGGTCGAACTGACCGGCCTTGACCTTCTCGATGGCCTCGGCCACGCCCATCGCACGCTCGACCTCGAGGCCCATTCTGAGAAGAGTGAGTTCGATCAACTCGAGAATGTCCTCCTCGTCGTCGACGACGAGAACGGTGCGCGTGATCGCACCTCCAGTTCCGGCTTCCTTTCGCTTCAACACCAATCTCCCAGAGAAACGCTGCCGTCAGACGGTCTTCATCACCACCGTGAACTGGGCACCCACCGCCCGTTCGACGTAGGAGAGGCTCGCACCGTTTGCGTCACACACCTCACGCGCGATGTACAGGCCGAGGCCGGTCCCGGCGGAGGCGGTCGTGAAGAACGGCTCGAACAAGTGCGCTCGCAGCGGTTCCGCAATCCCGGGGCCATCGTCTATGACACTCAATTCTACTGTACCCGGCGCCGTTCCCGCCCGGACCACGACGCGGACACTGCCCGTCTCCCGACGGCAATACCGCAGGGCATTACGGCACAGGTTCCACATAACTTGATTCAGATGCGACCGGTCGAAGCTGACATTCGCACCGACCGAGAGCTCGACGCGAATGATCTCGGGGGAGATCTTCTCGATCTCGCAGAACTGGGAAGAAAAATTCCTGAGAAAGTCGCCCAGGGAAAACGTCTCGCGCACGGCCCGGTCGCGACGGTTGAGGCGCAGTACGTCCTGGACCATCCGGTCCAGTCGCTTGGCATTGTCGTGAATGATCTGCAGGAGCCGGCGCTGGGTCTCGTTCTCGGCCTGCTCTTCCTGGAGCAGTTCCGTGGCGTGATTGATGGCCGAGAGCGGGTTGCGAATCTCGTGAGCGATGTTGGCGGTGAGCCGGCCGAGGGAGACGAGCTTCATCTGCTGGGCCTGCATCTGGATGCGCGTGAGATCCTCGATGAAGATCACGACGCCCTGACTGTGGCGCATGCCGACGGGGACGAAGCGCGCCGCGGTGACCTTCTGCGTGAGGATCGTGCGCAGGGGATCGAACCCGGCCTCCGGGTTCTCGCGCCAGCGGGCAAGCCGGCTCGCGAGGCCCGAGTTGTACTCCTTGAGATACAGGTCGCGCACCTTCGGCGCAGGCCCGAGAAGCTCCTCGGCACGGGCGTTCATCTGGCGGATGACCCCCTTGGCGTCGACCACGATGACGCCGTCCTGCATGTCCTGCATCACGAGCTGGCTCACCTGCGACATGCTCGCGAGGTCCACCTCACGCTGGGCGGCCAGCCGCTCGCTGGCCGTCGCGCGCTTGGCGAGTGCGTGGGCCAGCCACGCCGTCGCGAAATAGCCGATCGAAAGCAGCCCCGCCTGCAGGTACATCGTGTAGCTGCCGTAGAAGAACAGGACCTCGTAGGTATGTTCCAGGAGTACGGCGACGGATGCGAGCGACGCGAAGAAGAGCGTGAGGCGCCCACGACTGATGATGCCTGCCGCCGCGAGATTCGCGAGCAGAAGCAGACCCAGACCGCTGGAAATCCCGCCACTCGCATGGAGGAGGAGGACGATGAACAGAACGTCCCCGCTCACCTGGATCACGAGCTGGGCCGGAAAACTCGGTCGCCTCGCCGCGATGGTCCCGAAACCCACGGCGGCAAAGACCACGTAGGCGACACAGCCCGAAACGAACAGAGGCCGGTTCCACGAACCGAACAACAGGCTCTGGCCGAGGATCGCGGTGGCGATCAGGAGTACGGTGGCGACCGCGAGGCGATACCCGCTGAAGTAGAGCAGCGAGCGCCAGTAACTGTCGGGGTATTCGGAGCCGGAGGGGACAAAATCGGCCGGGGTCGCCATGCCCAGCGGGCTTCCGGCCGACATCGTCTCGTCAGCCAAAGGCGAGGTCACGCTACTCTCCACGCTCCCGGCGGGCAGGCCCGAGCTTCCTGTGCTCGTCGCTGCAGAAATACCGACCGCGGGAGAGGAAACTTTCGCTGCGCGGCAGGTGCACGCCGCACTGGGCACAGCGGACCATGTCCTCCAGCGAGTCCTTCCGCGCCCTGGGCTCGCCTTCGGTCTGTTGTCGCTCGAGGGAGCGCTGATAATTCTTTACGAGGAGCAGCACGGCCGCGACGACGGCTACGAGCAGGAGGAGTTTGGCCATGGCCTCACGAACACGCCTGGTGGATGCGATGAGACGGTTACGACCCCGCGAAGACGGACACGGTTCGTCGACTGCTGTCGCGGCTTCCCGGAAGGACCGGCGATCCGTCACGTCCCGACCGACGGGAACGAAACCTTCCCGTGAACCAGTGTCCGACATGCAGTGAATTCGCTGGTCGGGGTGAGAGGATTCGAACCTCCGACTCCTGCGTCCCGAACGCAGTACTCTACCAGGCTGAGCTACACCCCGTCGGCCCCTCGATCTGCATCGAGAAACGCCGGCACTTTTTCGCGGACAACATCACAACATCATCTGGTACGGGCGACCGCGAAAGACGCCAAGTGTAGCAGACTATCCCGGTAGCGCGAATCCGGAAGCGAACGAAGATACGCACAGGCTCGCCGTGCCTCGGCCTCTGCTGCGCCTCGGGCATAAGCGAGCGCCCCGGTGTTCCGGATGGCCGCCATGACCGGCTCGAATTCGTCCAGCCCGCCGTCCGCGATGGCCCGTCGCACGACCGCGGCTTCCTCGGGTGTTCCTGTCCGCAGCACGTGAATCAGCGGCAGGGTGGCCTTGCCCTCGGACAGATCATCCCCGAGATTCTTGCCCGTCTCGGCACTCTCTCCGGAATAGTCCAGCACGTCGTCCACGAGCTGGAAAGCCGTGCCCACGTGCATGCCGAACTTCGCGAGATCCTGCTCCAGCGAGTCCGGAACGCCGGCCAGAACGGCACCGAGCCGGCCAGCGGCCTCGAACAGCTTGGCAGTCTTGAAACGGATGACGTTCAGATAGGCCTCCTCGGTCACGTCCGGATCATGGACGTTCAGAAGCTGAAGGACCTCACCCTCGGCGATGACGTTCGTCGCGTCGGCGAGAACCTCCATGACCCGCATCCTGCCCACGGAGACCATCATCTGAAATGCACGCGAGTACAGAAAGTCGCCGACGAGCACCGCCGCCGGGTTGCCGAAGACGGAATTCGCGGTCACCCGGCCGCGCCGCATCTTGGACTCGTCGACGACGTCGTCGTGCAACAGCGTGGCGGTGTGAATGAACTCGACGACCGCAGCGAGTTCGTGCGCCTCCGGCCCGCGGAACCCGCACGCTCCGGCCGCGAGCAGCAGCAGGACGGGACGCAGGCGCTTGCCTCCGGCGTCGATGATGTACTCACCCACCTGTCGAATCAGGACTACGTCGGACTCGAGACGCGCGCGTACCACCGCGTCGACCGCACGCATGTCGTCGGCCACGAGGCTGCGGATTTCGTCTATCGACAAGATAATGGCCGGAGGAAAAGGAGCGATGTTAGGAACCCGGCGAATTGGGTGTCAAGAAGGGATCGTCCGATGTGTCACGGGCCCGGGCCCGGCACTCCGGATCGGCCGGCCCGAAACTCATTTGACTCCGCTGGTCAATTTTCGTAGAGTACCGGCCTTTTTTGGCGCACGGATCCCATAGCCATGTTCGCAGTCATCAAAACGGGCGGCAAGCAGTATCGCGTTAGTGCCGGCACGAAGTTACGCGTCGAACAACTCCCCGCGACGGTCGGACAGGAGGTCGTGATCGATCAGGTCCTCATGGTTGGCGAGGGAGACAAGGTCCTCATCGGCAAGCCTGTCGTGGCGGGCGCGAATGTCCGCGCCACGGTCCTCGGCCACGGCCGCGCGGACAAGATTCACATCTACAAGCATCGTCGCCGCAAGCACTACAAGAAACAGGCGGGGCACCGTCAGTGGTATTCCGAGATCTTCATCGCCGGAATCTCCGACGGTAGCGGCGGCAGCGCAACGGCGGACGTCCCGGCGGCAGCCACTCGTGCGGTGGATGACCTGACCAGGGTCGAGGGCATCGGCCCCAAGATTGCGCAGGTGCTCCGCGGGAATGGCGTCGCCTCCTTCGCCGATCTCGCCAAGCTCGAGCCGGCCCGGATTACGGAGATGCTCAAGGCGTCCGGCGGTCGCTTCGGCATGGCGAGGCCGGACTCCTGGCCTCAGCAGGCAGCACTCGCCGCCGAGGGCAAGTGGGACGAACTGAAGAAGCTCACCGACGAACTCGTCGGTGGTGTGAAGAAGTAATCCAGAGAGGTACGACACATGGCACACAAGAAAGCCGGTGGCAGCTCACGCAACGGTCGCGATTCCGAGTCGAAACGCCTCGGTGTCAAGCGCTACGGCGGTCAGCACGTTCTCGCCGGGAACATTCTGGTCCGCCAGCGCGGCACCAGGATCCACCCGGGTGTGAACGTTGGCCTGGGAAAGGATCACACCCTGTTCGCCAAGGTGGACGGCGTGGTCGAGTTCGCTGTGCGCGGCCCTCTCAAGCGCAAGACGGTGAGCGTCACCCCCGTCGCCTGATTCCGGCGGCACGGACCTTCCCCCCGCGAAGGACGAAGCCCTATCGAACCCGATAGGGCTTTTCTGTTTCTGGCCGTCGTTCCGGCGCCCTACCACTCCACCTGTCGAGTCGCATGAAGTTCGTAGACGAAGTCACCATCGAAGTGCATGCCGGCAAGGGCGGCGACGGGATCGCCTCGTTTCGTCGCGAGAAGTACATCCCTCGCGGCGGCCCGGACGGCGGCGACGGCGGTCGGGGGGGGAGCATCTGGGCGGAAGCGGACCGCAACGTCAACACGCTCATCGACTACCGGTATTCGAGGATCCACCGTGCCCGCAATGGGGAGAAGGGGCGAGGCTCGGACTGTTACGGCGCGGGCGCCGAGGACATCGTGCTGCGCATGCCCGTCGGCACGGTGGTGACTGACGTCGACACGGAAGCCGTCATTGCCGATCTCTCGGCTCACGGGCAGCGCGCGCTGCTCGCCAAGGGAGGAGAGGGTGGGCTCGGGAACATCCACTTCAAGTCCAGCACCAATCGCGCACCGAGGCAATGTACGCCCGGGAAAGCCGGTGAGGAACGCCGTCTGAAGCTCGAGCTGCGCGTCCTCGCGGACGTCGGTCTGCTCGGATTGCCGAATGCGGGCAAGTCGACGTTCATACGCGCGGTGTCCGCGGCGCGCCCCAAGGTAGCCGACTATCCCTTCACCACGCTGTATCCCAATCTCGGCGTGGTGCGCATCGACCACTCCCGTAGTTTCGTCATCGCCGACATTCCCGGGCTGATCGAGGGAGCCGCCGAAGGGGCCGGTCTCGGCCATCAGTTCCTGCGCCACCTCTCACGGACCAGGCTGCTGCTGCACCTCGTGGACATAGCCCCCGCGGACCCCGACACGGACGCCGTTCACGATGCATGTGCGATCGTCGACGAGTTGCGCAAGTACGATGCCGACCTGTTTGCCAAACCGCGCTGGCTCGTGATCAACAAGACCGACCTCGTGCCCGAAGACGAACGGGAGGCACGCATCGCGGACTTCGTGGCGGCACTGCAGGAGCGGATCGGACCGCTCGAGCATGTCTTCGCGATCTCGGCCCTCACCGGGGAAGGCTGCCGCGAGCTTTCCTATCGGGTGATGGATCATCTCGACAGTGTCCGCGAGGCGGAATCCGCCAGCGAACCCGACCCGGAGACCTGAGAGATGCCCGGGACGTCCGTCCTCCGGTCGGCCCACCGGATCGTCGTCAAGGTAGGTTCCAGCCTCGTCACGAACAGCGGCCAGGGCCTCGATCAGGAAGCACTCGCCCACTGGGCTGCGCAGATATCGGGCCTTTTCCGGGCGAACAAGGAGGTCCTGCTCGTCTCGAGCGGCGCCGTCGCGGAAGGAATGCAGCGGCTGCGCTGGAAGAAGCGTCCGAAGGCGCTGCATGAACTCCAGGCTGCGGCCGCTGTCGGCCAGATGGGCCTCGTCCAGGCCTACGAGAGCTGTTTCCGCCAGCATGCCCTTCACACGGCCCAGGTCCTGCTGACCCACGAGGACCTGTCGGACCGGCGCCGCTACCTGAACGCCCGGACGACGCTGCGTACGCTGCTGAGCCTCGGGATCATCCCGATCATCAACGAGAACGACACGGTCGCCACCGATGAGATCCGGTTCGGCGACAACGACACGCTCGCATCCCTGGTCACGAATCTCGTGGAAGCCGACGTGCTCGTGATCCTCACGGACCAGGCCGGCCTGTACACCGGAGACCCCCGGAAGATGCCTTCCGCCACGCTCGTGGAGGAAGCGAGGGCCGGCGACATCGCGCTCGAAGGCATGGCGGGTGGCGCCGGGACCGACATCGGATCCGGTGGCATGCTCACCAAGGTGCTCGCGGCCAAACGTGCCGCCCGCAGCGGTGCGCACACCGTCATCGCGTCGGGCAAGGAACCGGACGTGCTGCTGCGGCTCGCAGCGGGAGAGACCATCGGCTCACAGCTGGTCGCACAGACCCCGACGCTCGCCGCCCGGAAACAGTGGCTCGCCGACCACCTGCAGGTGAGAGGGAAGGTGTTTCTCGACGAGGGCGCCGCGCGTGCCCTGGCCGCGGGCGGCAAGAGCCTGCTGCCGATCGGCGTCCATGACCTGCGCGGCGAATTCGAACGAGGTGAGGTCGTGAGCTGCATCGCACCGGACGGCCGCGAAATCGCGCGCGGGCTCGTCAACTACAACGCGATCGAGACCCGGCGGATCCTGCGCACGTCGAGTGCCGAGATCGAAAAGAAGCTGGGCTACGTGGACGAGCCGGAACTCATCCACCGCGACAACCTCGTGCTCCTCTGACGACCGGGGGGCACGTTCCCCATCGGGCCGAGGAACTCAGGGACTGCGCCTGGTCACGAACCCGTCGTTCGATTCCTTGATCTTCGCGATGACTGCCGCGCCATTGGCAGGCGTCGTGCCGCCCTGACCGCACGCGTAATCCTCGTAGAGCGTGAAGCGGACGGCGTTCAGGCCGGTCTGGTCGATGTGGCGCCAGACAGGCCGCGGAACCCGCGCCCAGCTCCCGTCGGGTCTGCCGGTACCGTACATCGTCCACTCGCGTGTCGAGCAGCGAATGCCCTCGTAGCTCACGTTGTCCACGCCGGTGTCCGTCCGGATGAGCAGAGAATAGCGCGTGATGCCGTCGCCTCCCACCGACACGGAGGCAGTGTCGAGCGCCGTCTCGTTATTCGAGAAGTTCTTGACCTTGAACCTGTACCAGTCCTTCGGCGTCGACGTTTCCGGAAAGGTGACGTGCCGGATCTCCGGGATCGGGGCATCGGTCTGGTCCACCCAGTCTCCGCCGTCGTCGTCCGCGCTGCGCAGGCCTCGCGTGATCGCACTCGGATCCTGCGGTTTGACATCGAGGTTGCCGCAAGCTGCCACGACAAGCGCCAGCAGCGGCGAGACTGTCCTTGCGATCCGGCCGTACCGGCCACTCATGATTGGAATTTCAAATCCCCCAGCAGTGCGCGGCGTACGGCCTCGGGAACGGGGTCCGTCACCGCGGAGTAGTTCTCGTGCTCCACACCCATCGCGAGCGCGGCACCGTCCCGCAGATCCGATTTCATCGACGCGTCGAGTTCGAACCGGAGGAAGTGAACCGAAGACGTCTTTTCGTCGTTTTCCCGATCCAGATCCTCGTCGGCGATCGCGAACACCTTGTCGTGGCCGCGCACACGCACCCAGATCCGGTCCTCGATCCCGCGCATTCGCGCGAGATTGACCCTTCGCTCCGCTTCGTCCGGATACTCTATGAGCATCGTCGCCTTCCAGTTGTCCCCGTCAGGGACGAGCGGATTGTACGCGTCGAGTTCACCCTGGATCTCGCGCTCCTCGAAAATCTTCTCGATCCGCAACATTTCCTGGACCTGATAACGCATCGTCAGTTCGTCCTCGAACTGCAGCGTCACGTTGTCCCCGAGGAACACCTTGCGATTCTTCTTGTGTTCGAGCACTTCGGCCCGGAACGCGTTCCGGTTGCGCGCATAGGCTTCGAGGGTCATGAGACTTTCGCGGCTGATGGCTGTCATGGCATTCATCACGTTTGTCCGTGCTTCGTCGGTGTCATTCAGAGTCCGTAGGCGATCCGGACGAGTGCGAGCGGGTGTTCCTTGGCCGCGGACGGGTGCCCCATCCCCTGACGGATGTGTCGCCCCGCGATCGCGCAGTCGGAGCTGATGAAGTCGGGGTCGCCGTTGCCCATGGCCTTGAATACGGGCCTGCCGATCTTCATCGAATCCTTGAAGAATTCGCTCTTGACTCCCCAGGTCCCGTCGTGGCCGGAGCAGCGTTCCACCACGTTGACCTTCGTCTCGGGCACGAGTTCGAGAAACTCCCGGGTCTTCTGGCCCATGTTCTGGACCCGAAGATGGCAGGGAATGTGGTAGGACACCTTGCCCAGCGGCTTCTTGAAATCCGTCCTGAGCAGACCGTCACGATTCCTCAGAACGAGATACTCGAACGGATCGAACATCGCGTCCTGAACCGCCTTCACGTCCGGATCGTCCGGAAACATCAGCGGAAGCTCCTGCTTGAACATGAGGGTGCACGACGGCACCGCGGTCACGATCGCGTATCCCTCCCGCGCATAGCGCGCGAGAAC
Organism: Betaproteobacteria bacterium; assembly: GCA_016125475.1. Taxonomy (GTDB): domain Bacteria; phylum Pseudomonadota; class Gammaproteobacteria; order Burkholderiales. The sequence continues at coordinate 73,215 of WGLR01000015.1, read as the reverse complement.
CGGGATGTTGCCGTTCTTGAGCCGCTCGACGGCCTCGAGGTCCCCGAGTTCGAGCTTCGGCATGCCGCAGCAGTTTTCCTTCTCCACGATCACGTGAGGAACCGCGTTGTGCCTGAGAATCGCCAACAGGTCGTGGCCGATGCCCGGTTCGTTGTAGTTCACGTAACAGGTGGAGAAGATCGCCACCTTGCCGGGCGTGTTCGCACCATCCCGGACCGGGAAGGAGTCATCCGGCCGACCCCGGCTCCGGAACCGTGCGCTGTCGTATTCGGGGAGTTCCCGCTCGTGGTGGATGCCGAGCATGCCGTCCATGAGCTTGCGCGCCGCGGGCGTCCTGTTGACGGCGTTCACGGTCTGGGCGACGACGGGAATCGACGCGATCCGGCCGAGCGCGTCGGTCGAGGACAGGAGCTTGTCCCGGAACTTCACCTCTCCCCGCTTGTACTTGCGCGCCTTGGCACGAAGCATCAGGTGAGGGAAGTCCACGTTCCATTCGTGGGGCGGCACGTACGGACACTTCGTCATGTAGCACAGGTCGCAGAGGTAGCACTGATCGACGACCTTCCAGTAGTCCTGCTTCTTCACCCCGTCCACTTCCAGCGTCTCGCTTTCGTCCACGAGATCGAACAGCGTCGGAAACGCGTTGCAGAGACTCACGCAGCGACGGCATCCGTGGCAGATGTCGAAGACGCGCTCCAGTTCCTTGAACAGGCTCTCCTCGTCGTAATAGGACGGATTCTTCCAGTCGATGGGATGCCGGGTCGGTGCCTCCAGACTGCCTTCGCGCATGGTCACACTCGATGGGGATGGGACAGCAGGAACGGGGTTGCGCAGACCGCCCGACGGTCGGACAGTCTGCGCAGGGAACGACGGATGTCAGTCGGTGAGCTGGTCCAGCGCCTTCTGGAACCGGTTGGCGTGGGAGCGCTCCGCCTTGGCGAGCGTTTCGAACCAGTCGGCGATTTCGTCGAAACCCTCGTCGCGTGCGGTCTTCGCCATGCCGGGGTACATGTCGGTGTACTCGTGCGTCTCACCGGCGACGGCGGCCTTGAGGTTTTCGCGGGACGCGCCGATCGGCAGTCCCGTCGCGGGATCTCCGACCTGCTCGAGATATTCCAGGTGGCCGTGGGCGTGACCCGTCTCGCCTTCCGCGGTCGAGCGGAACAGCGCGGCCACGTCGTTCTGGCCTTCGACGTCCGCCTTGTTCGCGAAATACAGATAGCGGCGATTGGCCTGCGATTCGCCTGCGAACGCGGCCTTCAGATTGCCTTCCGTCTTCGAGCCCTTGAGTTGCATTTGGACCTCCAGCGATTGCGTGTTTGTTGAGGGCCGGTTCGATCACCGGCCGCGGAAACCCGCCGAATTAGACTTCGTCTAATCGGTGAACGAAGTATAGGTTCGCGACTCTTTCGATGTCAAACGACCCGCCGCCCGCCGCTCGTCGACGCGGCCGCGACGGCTTCAGACCAGGCTCACGTTCTGCGGCAACACGTAGCCGGCCGTGTGCGGCGTGAATGCAAGCGACCTGTCGAACAGGACGGGCTGCACGTACTGCAGCAGCGGGAGCACGAGCCCGTTGTCGGCGATGTACTTGTCCACTGCCCGATAGCCCGCGATTCGCAGCCCCTCGTTCCGCTCGGTCCACAGCGGGGCGATCTTCGCGTCGAGATCCTCGGACTTCCACGCCGAGTCCGGTGACTGACTGAACATCGCGAGGCCCGTCGAAGTGGCGGGATCGCCGATCACGTTGCTCCAGTCGAAGAACGCTGCCGGCGCAAGCTCGTGGCGTGCGCGAAGACTCAGGTGTTCGGCGGGATCGTAGACCTGGATCGCCGCCTCGATGCCGACGCTGCGCCACATCTCCGCGACAGCCTGGATCATCTCGTAATCCCTGGGGCGGAACCCCCTCGTCGTCTGGATCGTGAAACGGACGGGATTCTGTGCGGTGTATCCGGAAAAGGCCAGCAGGCCCCGCGCGTTGTCGGGATCGTACCGGGTCCGGATGGTCCGGTCGTAGGCTGCGTACGGCGGTGCCTCGAGGGTGTCGATCGGAACCCCGTAACCCTGCAGGAACCGGTCGATGATCGACTGCTTGTCGACGGATTGCACCATGGCACGTCGCACGTTGTCGTCGAGCATCGGCCCGCGATTGGTGATGAAGATGAGCCCGATGTCCGAGACCGGTGTCGCGGTCCCGGCGAGTTTCTCGCTCCTCGTCAGACGGTCGTAGTCTTCGTACGGAATGTCCGCCGTGAGATCCGCCCTGCCGGCCTCCACCTCGGCGACGCGCGCCGATGCATCCGCCACGAACTTGAAGATCACCGTCTCGAACTGCGGAGGGGGGCCCCAGTACCTCGGGAACGCCTTCAGTCGCACGAACGAGCCGCGCTCGAAGCGTTCCACGCGATAGGGACCGCTGCCCACGGGCTGCTTCTCGAACCCGTCGGGGCCGAGCTTCGTATAGGCCTTGCGAGGCATGACGAAACCGGTCAGAAACGCCATCCACTTGAAGATGACTGGATCGAATTCGTGGACGTCGGCCGAGATCCGCTGCCCGGAGACCCGAAAATTCCCGATCCGTCCCCAGACGGAAGTCATGGGGTTGCCGCCTGTCGGGTCGGCGGCGCGCGTGAGCGACCACACCACGTCGTCCGGCGTGACGGGCGATCCGTCGTGCCAGAACGCGCCGGGCCGCACCTCGAACTCGACCCTGCGCTGCCGGCGACTCCACGCCCAGTCCGTGACGATGCCCGGGCGCAGACCGAGATCGGGTCCCTGGTCGATGAAGGTGTCGAAGACGGACCGATAGATCGACTGCAGAGCGGGATCCATCGCCGAGATGCCGACGGTCGGATCCCACGAGGGTGGCGTGGCCCCGTAGGCAATCGTGAGCGTCGAGTCGCTCGCCGTCACCGCACGGGCGGAATCGAGCATCGATACGGGCAGCCCCGCGGCGGCGGCGAGACCTCCCGCCGTCCGCAGGAATCGGCGACGGGACAACGCGTGATTCATTCAAGACTCCTTCGCGCCGGCACGACGGGAACCCCGGCGGTCATGCGCGACGCAGACCACACGCTTCCTGCCGGACCTGGCGATGAACCGAACTGGACAACGGACGAAACCGACGACATCGAGACGACCCGGCGCGCTGCTCCCCGCAGGGCGCCGAGCCGGGGCCTGCGCGAATGCGGTGCCCTCACGACCGGGGCCGACACTAGGCGGCACGTCGGAACGTTGTCAAGCGCCCACGCCCGGAGCGCATTGACGAACGAGCCGGCCACGCGGTAAAAGCCCGGCCAGCGACGCTCGCCCGACCGCGGCGCGTGCGTGCCCACCCATCGCCCGGACACGAGGACAGACATCATGGCAGGTCATTACATCGAGATCACGGCAGAGGACGGCGGCACTTTCCGGGCCTATGTCGCGACACCGCGCAGCGGCAAGGGGCCGGGCATCGTGCTGTGCCAGGAAATCTTCGGCATCAACGGATTCATCCGCGAGGTTGCGGACTATTACGCCGAAGAAGGGTACACGGTGGTCGCGCCCGACATCTTCTGGCGCATGGAACCGGGCGTGGAACTCGGCTACACCGAAGCCGACTGGGCCCGCGCCTTCGACTTCTTCCAGAGATTCGACACCGACAAGGGCATGCAGGACATCGCGACCACGGTGCGCGCGATGCGCTCGATGCCCGAGATCGTCGGCAAGATCGGCGCGCTGGGCTTCTGCCTCGGCGGACGGCTCGCGTATCTCGCCGCGGCCCGCGCCGGTGTCGACTGCGCGGTCGGCTACTACGGTGTCACGATCGACCAGTATCTCGACGAGGCCGCCGCGATAAGGGTTCCGCTGGTGCTCCACTTCGCCGCCGAGGACAAGTACGCGCCGCTCGAAACCGTGGAGCGCATCAAGGCGCGCCTCGCGGGCCACGACGACGCGGAAATCTACGTCTACCCGGGCGTGGACCACGCCTTTGCCCGCACGGGAGGGGATCACTATCACAAGCCGTCCGCCCTGATGGCCCATCACCGTTCCATTGCCCTGTTCCGCCGCAACATGGGACCGCACTACGATTTCTCGAGTCTCTGGGACAAGCACACGGAGTTCGAGTTCGCGACGCGCGACGTCGACGCGACCATGGGCACGATGGTCGCGCAGCCCTACGTCAATCACGTTCCGACCATGACCGGGGGCGTCGGTCACGACCACCTCAAGCGGTTCTACAAGTACCACTTCATCCCGAAGACCCCGAAGGACACCACCCTCATTCCGATCTCGCGTACCGTCGGGGAGGGCATCGTCGTCGACGAGATGCTGTTCTGCTTCACGCACGACATCGAGATCGACTGGATGCTCCCCGGGGTCCCGCCCACGGGCAAATGGGTCGAGATACCGCTCGTGGCCATCGTGAAGTTCCGCGGAGACAAGCTCTACAACGAGCACATCTACTGGGATCAGGCCAGCGTGCTCGTGCAGATCGGCGCGCTCGATCCGAAGGGCCTGCCGGTCGCCGGAATCGAAACCGCGAAGAAGCTGGTGGACGAGACACTGCCTTCGAACACGCTCATGCGGAACTGGGGGGGCTCCGAAGGCAAGCCGCTCTGAATCGGGCGCCGCGCGTCGAGGGCGGGCGCCCCGACGCGCGGCCGGCTCACTGAAAGTCGAAGCGCAGGCGCAAGCCCGCCGAGTAACGCGTGCTCGCGGGCTGATAGATGTACTGGGGGCCCTGCGTGGCGTGCGTCACGGGTTCGGCCGCCGACTGCGAGAAGCGGAAACTGTCCACGTAGAAGATCACGGCCATCGGGTCGAAGCGGTAGCCCACCTGCAGATAGGGAGACACGTCCTTGCCCGGCGTGAGGGTCGGGTTCGTGAGGAAGCCGATGTCGGTCAGGTGGGCGTCCTCCCACGTGTAGAACGGATACTTGATCCCGGCGCCGACGATCCACCCCTCTCCGTCGCGCTCGGTCTCGACGCCCAGGCGACCGTAGCCGATCACGTAGTCCTCCTTCTGCGATGCGCTGAGCTTGCGCTCCCAGAGGTCCACGCCGAGCCCGGCCACGATGTCGACCGCACGCTGCTGTCCCACCGCGAACCGGTAGCGCGCCTGCGCCTCCTGACTCGTCCCGAGATATTCCGTGGTGGACACCACCGGCGTGAACGGCGGGAACAGTTCGGCGCCCTCGTAGTGGACCGACCCGAAGTAGAGCTTGCCGCGATAGGCTCCCAGCAACCCGCGGTCCCGGCGCTGCGTGTACTCGAGCGTGAACGCGAGCAGGCCGCCACGCTCCCGGACCTCGGGCGACGTGTCCTCGGTCCAGGAGAAGAATTCGCTGCCGACACTCGCCCGGAGCTGGGCGTGGGCGGCAGGGCCCGCGAGGATTCCGGCAATGGACAGGGTCAGCGAGACGAGACAGCGTTTCCGGACGCGCATGTGTGCGAGGCTCCCTTCGAGGCAGGATCGGGCCAGCCGCACGACATGCCCCGTGCGCCGGCCACAGGATGGCAGTGCCGATGTCTGCCGCATTATCCGGTTTCCGCGGCCGTGCGACATCCTGTTTCGTGGTCCTCCGTGACAGCCACGCGCCGTGGGTGCTACGGTGCCACGTCCTGCCGATTTCCTGCCTTTCGGATGAACGAACGCGCCGCCCGCAACCTCCTGCTCCTGCAAGCCTGGGAAACGCAACGTCCCGCGACCTCGCAGTGGACCGACGAGGACAGGGCCTGGGCGAGCCGGGCCGCCGCCGAGATCGAAGGCGAGCACGCGGATGCGGGGACGTTCCTCGCCCGCCGCGCCGCACTGGGTGTGGAACGCCTCCTGCAGCGCGAACCGCGCATCCGCCGACTGCTCGCCGCGACGACGTGGCGACCCTGGGCGGGCTGGCTGATCGCCATGGCCGGGCTGCTGGCGGGCGCGGCATTCGATGTCGTCGGCTCCGGCAGGCACATCAACATCCTCGCCCCGCCGGTGCTCGCGCTCCTCGCATGGAACCTGGCCGTCTACGCGGCACTCGCGATCCACGCCCTCATGCGTGCCGGGCGGGGCGACGCGCAACCGCCCGGGCCGCTCGCCCGCGTGGTCCGCGTCCTCGGTCTCGGATTTCGCGCTGCAGCCGGCACGACCGACGGCGGGACCGTCCCCGCGTCCGCGGCATTCCTTCGTGACTGGGCGGTGCGCAGCGCCAGCCTCACGCGTGCCCGGGTCGCGCGCGTATTGCACGTGGCCGCCGCAGCTTTCGCAGCAGGCGTGCTCGCGGGCCTCTACGTGCGCGGCCTCGCGCTCGAATACCGCGCGGGCTGGGAAAGCACGTTCCTCGACGCACGCGGCGTGAGCGAATTGCTGGGTATCGTTCTCGGCCCCGCGGCACACCTGGCCGGCATCGCGCTGCCGGACATTCCCCACCTCGAACGGCTGCGCGTCGCGGCCGGCCCCGGCGAGAACGCCGCGCTCTGGATCCACCTCTACGCGATCACCATCGCGCTCGTCGTGGTGCTGCCGCGCACCCTGCTCGCCGTGGCGGACCGATGGCGCGAGCATGTGCTCGCAACCCGCTTTCCGGTTTCCCTGGACGCCCCCTACTTCCAGCGGCTCTCCCGGGCCCACCTCGGCGAGGCCGCGGAAGTCCGCGTCCTTCCCTACGGGCTCGGCGTCACGCCCGGGATGACGCTGGCCCTGCAGGCTGGCCTCCAACAGGTGTTCGGGCACGACACGAAGCTGACCGTGGCGGAAACGACCGCGTTCGGCATGGAGGACGAACTGGACCTCCGCGCGCTGCCGGCGCAGCCGGTCGCCCTCGTCGTCGCGCTGTTCGCCCTCACGGCGACACCCGAGGCCGAGAACCAGGGCGCATTCGTGGCACGTATCGCGCAACACCTTGCCGGGCGCTCGCCGCTCGTCGCGGTCGTCGACGAGTCCGCGTTCCAGGCACGGTTCAGGCACGACCCGGCACGCAGGGACGAGCGCCGTGCCGCCTGGCGGCGCATGCTGGCCGGCCATGCGTGCGTGCCGGTGTTCTGCGAACTGGATCCGGACGACGTGTCGAATCTCGAGAGCGCGCTGCAGGACGCGCTCGACGCCAGTCGTGCCACCTGAGCCGCCCGCGACACCGGACACGTGGAAGGCGGAACAGTGACGGTAAGATCCGCCCGGACATGACCTGAACGCGCCCACAGCGCCTTTCCAGGAGGACACGAACCTTGCCGATAATCGTTTGCACGACACGGGCCGGGAAGAACGTCGAGACCAAGCGCAGCATCGCCAGACAGATCACCGAAGCGGTGCACGCCACGATCGGGTCGGATCGGGCGATCATCAGCGTGGTGTTCAACGACATCCCGGGCGAAAGCAGTTTCGTCGGAGGAGAGTTCGGTTCCGACACGCTCATCATGTGCAACATCCGAGGAGGTCGATCCGACGAAGCCAAGGCCATGCTGGTGAAGCGGGTCAGCGACATCTGGACGACTACCACCGGCGAAGACCCAGACCATGTCGAGGTCGGTCTGCTCGAATACGACCCGAAGTTCATCTTCCGGGGCGGCAAACGCCTTCCGGATCCGCCGATCGCCTAGACACCGGCCCGCGATTCTCACAGGCCGCCCCCATGCAACGGCAACCGACGGATCAGCCAGCGCCGCGCGAGAGCGCCACTCGCGCTCGATCGAACAACGGGCTGCACGGGTGCTGGCGCGTTCCGGCCAGCCACTCCCGGCATTTCCGTCTCGCCGACGTGTCCGATATCGACCCGAGGCCCGGGCCGGGGCTGCCTCGACCTGAACGCGCACCCGTCCCGTGCCCCTGCGAGAAATGCGGACCAGAGGGGAACTGCGTTGAGTCGCGATGACACCGCACGGCACCTCGGAGCGCAGATCGCGCAACTGATCGCCTCCGCCCCGCATTCACGTCCATGAGCCAGTCTTCCGCGCGAACGGTGGCGCTCAGCCTCGTTTCCCACACCAATGCCGGCAAGACCACGCTGGCCCGCACCCTCCTCGGACGGGACGTCGGCGTCGTGCGCGACGAGCCGCACGTGACGGACGTGGCCGAATCGTTCGTGCTCGTCGAGTCACCGGACGGTGACCGTCTCGTGCTCTGGGACACGCCGGGATTCGGCGACAGCGTCCGCCTGGCCCGGCGCCTCGAAGGGGCCGGCAGTCCGATCGTCTGGCTGCTGAGTCAGGTCTGGGACCGATTCCGCGACCGACCGCTCTGGTCGAGCCAGCAGGCCGTGCGCAATGTCCGCGAACAGGCGGACCTCGTCCTCTATCTCGTGAACGCCTCCGAGGACCCTGCCAGCGCCGGCTATGTCGATCCCGAGATGCGCGTACTGGAGTGGATCGGCCGGCCGGTCGTCGTGCTCCTGAACCAGCTCGGTGCCCCGCGGCCCGTTCGGGACGAGGAAGACGACGTCCGCCGCTGGCACCAGCAGTTGTCGTCCCGGAAATGTGTCCGCGCGGTGCTGCCTCTCGATGCATTCGCGCGATGCTGGGTGCAGGAGATCCGGCTGTTCGACACCATCCTCGACGCGCTGCCCGACGAATCTGCCCGCGTCGCGTTCGCGCGGCTTCGGGCGACGTGGCTCACGCGTCGGCGCACGGTGTTCGCGGCGTCCATGCGCGAACTCGGCGACCGTCTCGCGGCCGCAGCGCTCGACCGCGAGCCGATCCCGGAGGAGGGCCTGCGCGGACAGCTCCGGGACCTCGGCAGCGCGCTGGGGCTCGGACGTGACGCCGCGGACACGCCCAGGAAACGTGGCATGCAGGCGCTCGCGGAACGGCTCGATCGCCGCCTGCGCGAGAGCACCGACCGGCTCATCGCGCTGCACGACCTCTCGGGGCAGGCGCGCGGAGAGATCCTTGCGCGACTCGCGGAGCACTACGCGATCAGCGAGCCCGTGAGCGAGGGTCGCGCGGCGCTGTTAGGCGGGATCGTCACGGGGGCCCTCACCGGCCTCAAGGCCGATCTGGCTGCCGGCGGCATGACCTTCGGCGCCGGCCTCCTCGCGGGCGGTGTGGTCGGTGCGCTCGGCGCAGCAGGAATCGCACACGGGTACAACGTCGTGCGCGGCACGGAGGTGAGCGCCGTGCGCTGGAGCGACGCGATGCTGGATCGCCTTGCCGCGTCGGCGCTGCTCGCCTATCTCGCCGTCGCCCACTACGGACGCGGACGCGGGCAGTGGTCGGAGTCCGAACATCCCGCCCACTGGGAGGATGCCGTATCGAGCGTGCTCGCGAGCCGCGGCGAGACCTTCGCACACCTCTGGTCACTGCGCGACGAACGCGAAGACGTGGAACTCGCGAGAGCGCTCGGCGCAGAGATGGAGGCCTGCGCGACGGAAGTGCTCGCGCGTTTCTATCCTTCCGTCGATCTCGCGGCGATCCTCTCGTGATTCCCGTGCCTTGAGCGGCCCGGGGGCGCGTGCTACGGTGCGCCCTGCCCGCTCGCACACGGGATTCCCGTGGCGCGGCCATCACGGAGACGGTCCTCTTGCTGCATCGCAGAATCCTTGCGGCCTGCCTGGCCGTGTTGCTGAGCGCGTGTTCCCCGTCGTCGGATCGGATCAAGCTCGTGTCCGGTCCGCAGGGCGGCTCCTGGTACCCGCTCGCCGGTGCACTGAAGAGCATCATCGAGGCCCACATGAAGGGCGTGTCGGTGCAGGTGATGCCCGGCGGCGGCATCGCGAACGTGCTCGCCGTCGAACGAGGGCAGGCGCAGATCGGCTTCGCGAATTCCGTCTCGACGGTCGACGCGCTGAACGCGCAGCCGCCGTTCAGGGAGAAGGCCACGCACGTGTGCAACGTCGCGACCCTCTACCCGCAGTACTTCCAGATCATCACGCTGCGCTCCTCGGGTCTCACCGATCCGTCCCAGTTCAAGGGCCGCTCGCTCGCGATACAGAAGCGCGGCAACACGGGCGAGGCCATCACGGCCCATCTGCTCGAGGCCTTCGGCATGAGCTATCGCGACATGGGCCGCGTCAACTACGGTTCGTACACCGACTCCGTCACGCTCATGAAGGACGGCAATGCGGACATCTTCACGGTCGGCACGTCCATCCCGTCCGGTGCCGTGATGGATCTCGCGAGCGCGCGCGACATCAACGTGGTGTCGATCCCCCAGGACGGTATCGAGCGCATGCGCGAACTGAACCCCGGCTACCGGCCCGTCGTGATCCCGGCCGGCACCTATCCGAAGCAGGACCGACCGGCGGCCACGGTCGGATACTGGACACACTTCATCGCGCGCTGTGATCTCGACGACGACATCGTTTACGGGATCCTCGACAGCATCCACGACGGTCTCGGCGATCTCGCATCGATCGCGAGAGCGCTCAAGCACGCGACACCCCTCAGCATGAGCGTGGACATCGGCGTGCCGATGCATCCTGGCGCCGTGCGCTGGTACCACGACCACGGCGTGCACTGAAGTCGCATCGCCCAGACCCGACCACGACTGCGCGGACCCCTTCGCATGACCAGACGACTGACTCCCGCCGGATGGGCGATCGCGATCGTGAGCGTCGCGATGTCCTGTTTCCACCTGTTCATCGCCTGGTACGGCCCGCCGGACGCCCTCACGCTGCGCAGCGTCCACCTGGGCTTCGCGCTCGCGCTCGCGTTCCTCATGATGCCCGCGCGCCGCAGCGGCGAGATGGACCACCCCGGCTGGCTCGACATCGTCTGGGTGGTGGCGTCCGTCGTCGTCTGCGGTTACCTCGTGGTCGAACGCGACTACGTGATCAACCGCATGGCGTATGTCGACCCGCTGCGCACCATCGACTGGTTCATGGCAGGGGGTGCCTGTCTGCTCGTGCTCGAGGGAACCCGTCGGGTGGTGGGCCTCACGCTGCCGCTCACCGCACTCGCCTTCCTGCTCTACGCGGTGGGGCCGGCGGGGGCGAGTCTCCCCCAGCTCGCGGAACAGATGTACCTCGGCACCGAGGGCATCTTCGGCATTCCGCTCTACGTGTCGGCCACGTACGTGATGCTCTTCATCCTGTTCGGTGCACTCGTGGAGCGAACGGGGACGGGCCAGCTCTTCATGGATTTCGCGATGAGTCTCGCGGGCCACTCCGCCGGCGGTCCCGCGAAGGTCGCGTGCATCACGAGCGGCATGTTCGGCACGGTGTCCGGGAGCGCGGTCGCGAACGTGATGACGACGGGAACGTTCACGATCCCGCTCATGAAGCGCATCGGCTATTCCCCCGCGTTCGCGGGGGCGGTGGAAGCCGTCGCGTCGACGGGCGGCCAGATCATGCCTCCGATCATGGGCGCCGCCGCCTTCATCATGGCGGAGTTCCTCGGCATCAGCTACCTCACGGTCGCGAGCTTCGCGCTGCTGCCGGCAGTGCTCTATTACCTCTCGGTATTCATGACCGTGCACTTCGAGGCCCGCCGGCTCGGCATGAAGGGGCTGCCGCGTGCCGACCTGCCCCGGCTCGGAACCGTCCTGAGGGAGCGCGGGCACCTTTTCCTCCCGCTCGTCGTGATCGTGGGTGTGCTCATGTCAGGCTACAGCGCGCCGTTCTCGGCGCTCTGCGGCATCGCGTCGACGATCCCCACCGCACTGCTGCGTCGGTCGACGCGCCAGTACGTCCGGCTCGGCAACCTGCTCGAGGCGCTCGAGTTCGGCGCACGCAACACCGTGTCGGTCGCACTCTCGTGCGCGTGCGCGGGCATCGTGATCGGGGTGATCTACCTCACGGGGCTGGGACTGGAGTTCACCGACCTCGTGCTGAACGCCGCGGCAAGCCACCTGATCGTCGCCCTCGTGCTCACCATGATCGCGGGTATCGTGCTCGGCATGGGCATGCCCACCGCACCGGCCTACATCATGCAGACCGCCCTGCTCGTGCCCGCGCTCGTGAAGCTCGGCGTCGTGGTCGAGGCCGCGCACATGTTCGTGTTCTACTTCGCGATCCTGTCCGCGATCACGCCGCCCGTCGCGCTGGCCGTCTACGCCGCGAACGGCATCTCGCGCGCGGCCCTCTGGGAATCGAGCTGGGCGGCCCTGCGCCTCGGCGCGACGGGATACATCGTGCCCTTCATGTTCGTGTTCGGGCCCGCCCTGCTCATGATCGGTTCACCCGCCAGAATCACGCTCGCGGCGGTCACCGCGATCGTGGGAGTGGTCTGCCTCGCGGGTGGTCTGTCTGGATATTTCCTGAGGAACGCCACGATGTGGCAGCGCGTCCTGCTCGTCGGCGCCGCCTTCGCGCTGATCAAGCCGGGGGTCGCTACCGACATTGCCGGTGCGATCATGATCGCGCTCGTGATCGCTTCGCAGACCGTGGCCAGACGAAGCGCTGCGTGAGCCTTTCTCAAACATGGATCGCAGGCTGCTGAAACCGTCGCGCAGGACAGGCGAGCTGGCAACCGGATCCGGTCGACGACGTTCACCCGCCTGTCTGCGGGGCAGCGAACCCCTTCAGATCGTTCGTTGCGGACACACTGGACGCTGACGGCTGGCGTTCGACGGCCAGACAACCTCGTCATCGCGGCCGCGGCGCATTCGACAGCCTCTCGGCGATGTGCGGTTCCCGCATGAGTTCCCGCGCATTGTTCAGCATGAACCAGTTCTTCATGGTGCGTGAATACAGTGGGGAGCCGACCAGCGTCAGCTTGCCCGACGCCTTGGCCTGACTCAGAGTGATGTCGCACATCCACACCTCGATGAGCGCGCGCAGGTCACCCACCACGTGCAGGTCGACGTCCTTGCCGGGGTTCTTCGTACACAGATCGGCGCCACTCTCGTCGACGACCACCCACCAGTCGCGATAGCTCCTGAGCTGGGGAAAGCTGAAGCGAATCACGGCCCGCCCGCCCGGCAGGGCCTCGCGGTCGATGCGACGGCCGATGTCCCACATCAGCAGTTCGACATCGAGCTCGGATTCTTCCATCTGCCCGCGCGCCCAACGCATGCCCCATACCGCGAGCTCTGCGATGATCTGGTGAAGTTCCTTTCCGGCGGGCGTGAGGTGATACTCGGCCGACCGTCCGCCGGCGACCGTCTTCCGAAATACCACGCCCTGTTCTTCCAGTGTCTTCAGCCGCTTCGCGAGCACGGTCGGTGAGATCAACGATATCGCGCGCTGAAAGTCGTTGAAGCGTCTGGTCCCCAGCAGCAGTTCACGAACGATCAACACCGTCCACTTCTCGCCGAGCAACTCGCTCGCCTTGGCGATCGGGCAAAACTGGCCGTATCTCAGCATGCCGCCTCCGGGCAACTACGCAATGCGTAGCTGGTTATTACAGATTGCGCACTGGAGAGTCAGGGCCTCGCGGCCTGGATTGGATTCACCTGCAACCCCCTGAATGGGAGAATCATCGTGAAGACACTGCTGAACTGGATCTACGGTCTGGCCGCATATCTGACGGGCTTCGTCGCTCTGCTGTATTTCATCGGATTCACCGTGGGCGTCCTGACCCCGGTCAACGTCGACAGTCCCGGAGCAGCTTCGACTGGATGGGCCTGGCTCGCCGACTTCGTGCTCGTCGCCCTCTTCGGGCTGCAGCACAGTGCCATGGCGCGCCCGAGCTTCAAGAACCGGCTGCTCCGGCATGTTCCCGCACATCTGGAGCGTAGCACCTATCTGCTGGCCACCGCTCTGGTCCTGGGTATGCTCATCGCCTTCTGGGAACCCGTTCCGGGGCACGTCTGGCAGGTCGAAGGCAGATTACCCGCGGGAATCCTGACGGGGATCGCGCTCGGCGGCTGGGGGCTCGTGCTGCTGACGACTTTCCTCATCAGCCACACCGATCTGTTTGGACTGCGTCAGATCTATCTGGCTGCGAAGGGGCTGCCTTACACACCCGTCGAATTCAGGACACCGGCTCTCTACGGGCGCGTCCGCCATCCGATGCAGTTCGGTGTGCTGATCGGCCTCTGGTTCACTCCTCAAATGACGGCCAGTCACCTGTTGCTCGCGAGCGGCATGACCGCCTACGTGCTCATTGGCCTGTATTACGAAGAGCGAGACCTGGTCCGGCAGTTTGGTGAGCGTTACCGCGCTTACCAGCGCAGCACGCCCAAGCTGATCCCGTTGCGCTGGACCAGGGCACGCCCCCCGATGCCGCTCGTCGACGAATGATCCATCCCTGTCCATAACCCACACCGAGGAACTTTCCATGATCACCCGAACCGAGCAGACCCTCGACGTGATGAACCATCACCTCGAGGCCTTCATGACGAACCAGGGAGTCGACGCCATCGTCAGCGACTATGACGAGCATGCCGTATTCCATGCGCCGGATCGCGTCTACCGTGGCGTCGATGAAATCCGTTGCTTCTTCCAGACGTTTCTCGACAATCTGCCGCAGCGAGCGCTCGAGATCTTTCGCCTCCAGAGGCAGGAGGCACACGACGACGTGGGCTACATCGTGTGGACCATTGGCGAGATGGTGCCACTGGGCACGGACACGTTCGTGATCAAGGACGGCAGGATCGTGCAGCAGACCTATGCGGCCCATGTCTGCCCCCTGTAGCCACAAGAGGGGGGTCGCCGGAGGCGATGGTTCGCCGGAGCACATGGCCTCGCGGTGCGGATCGTGTCGAGCCGATGCATCATCGTTCGGATCGTTGCGTGCATGGCCTGCGAGACGCGCGCTTGGACGGCCGTCTTCTGCTTGACCACTCTCTCCGAGCCGCTGGCGGACAAGTCACCATCAACATGCGCTCCACGCCAGCGACCTCCGGTCGCTGGCCCTGACCTCGGCGCCTTCCGGCGCCGAGGGCCCAGGACCCACCGCGCACGGCGCGGTCAGCACCCTCTCCCGTAGGCCCTTCCGGATCCGCCACGGCTTCTGGTCCGAATTCCCCGAGTCCGTCCCGCAGCACTCGTCGACATTGCCATGAAGCTGGTACAGATGCCCATCCGTTCGCCGGGGGACTCTAAACCCGACATCGACGACTCCTGGGCGAACGAATCGACGGGAAACGTGGCCGCAGCGGCGAGCGGCCGGGACGATGGCCCGGCCGCCCACGCCGATTACCTCCGGGACGCGCCGACGCCCGCCCTCACGACCCCGCCCCGTAGACCAGATCCGGCAGCCACGTGACGATGCCCGGCACGAGGATGCACAGGATCAGCCCGATCAGCTGCATGATCAGGAACGGGATGGAGGACCGGAAGATGGTCCCCATGCTGATCTCGGGCGGGCACACCCCGCGGATGTAGAACAGCGCGTATCCGAAGGGCGGGCTCAGGAACGACATCTGCATGTTCACGAGGAACAGCACGCCGAACCACAGCGCGAGATCGTCTGCCTCGGGCGCGGGCATGCCGAACGCGCCGCCGAACGCGAGCCCCTTGATGATCGGCACGAAGATCGGCACGGTGAGGAGCAGGATGCCCACCCAGTCCAGGAACATGCCGAGGAAGATCAGCATCACCATCATCACGAGCAGGATGCCGTAGGGCGACAGTCCGGACCCGAGGATGCTCTCGGTGATGAACTGCTGTCCGCCCTGCAGGATGAAGAAGCCGACGAAGATCGACGCGCCGAAGATGATCCAGAGCACCATCGCCGACGCGCGCGCGGTGGTTATCGAGGCTTCACGCACGCCCTGGAGGCTGAAGCGTTTGTGCATCGCGGCCACGGCCATCGCGCCGAACGACCCGATGCCCGCCGCCTCCACGGGTGTCGCGATGCCGGCGAACAGAAGCCCGAGCACGAGAAATACGAGCGCGACCGGTGCGGCAAGCCTGAACACGAGCCGCAACTTCTCCGGTAGGTTCACGCGTTCCTCCACCGGCAGCGCCGGCCCCATCGAAGGCTTGAGCCAGGTGCGGACGAGCACGTAGAGAATGTAGGTGCCCGACAGCATCAGACCGGGCAGCACCGAGCCGAGATAGAGGCGGCCGACCGACTGCTGCGCGACCACCGCGTAGAGGATGGCCAGGATGGACGGCGGGATGAGGATGCCGAGCGTGCCGCCCGCCATGATCGAGCCGAGCGCGATCTGCGGGTCGTACTTGCGCTTGAGCATCGCGGGCAGCGCGATGATGCCCATCGTGACGACGGCCGCACCGATCACGCCGACCATCGCCGCGAGGATGGTCGACGCGACGATCGTCGCGGCCGCGAGGCCCCCTCTCAGGCCCCCCATCCACTTGTAGACGACGTCGAACATCTCCTCGATGAGCCCCGCGCGCTCGAGCATCGACGCCATGAAGATGAACAGCGGAATCGCGGCGAGATCCGAGTTCGCCATGAGCGGGAAGATGCGGGTCGGGATGATGTTGAGCATCGTCTGCCCGCCGACCAGGTAGATCCAGACGACACCGAGCCCGCCGACCACGAAGGCCATCGGGAGCCCCATCATGAGCAGGATCGCGAGCGACACGAACATGAGGATCGTGAGTGTCGCGACGTCCATGTTCTCGAAGACACCGCTCAGCGTGAAGAGGAAGTGCGTGTCGCCCCACGGATCGTAGAACAGGATGTTCACGAGCTCGACAGCGGTCACGGCGACGACGATCGCCATGGCGCCGATCAGCACGTAGGTGCCGATCTTCCCGCTCTGGCTGCGCCCCGCCGCGTCGGCGTTCGCGCGCCGGGTGAGACGGTAGAGCTGGATGTCCTTCACGAGCCTGGACAGGCCTGCGAGCGTGAGCAGCACGGCGCCCAGCACCATCGTGGCCTTGATGGGGTAGAACTGGATGCGCCAGGTCTCGTCGGTGACTTCGCGCATCCCCAGGGAGTCCCAGAAGAACGTCCAGGAGGTACCGAGCATCGCCGCCGAGAACATGAAGAAGAACGCGGAGGTGAAGATGTCGAGTCCGATCTGCCCGAGCTTCGAGAGCTTCACGTAGATCACGTCGACCCGCACGTGGTCGCCGTGCAGCAGCGCGTAGGCGCCCGCGATCACGTACTGCATGCCGAACATCAGGTACGAGGCCTGGTGCACCCAGATGGTCGGTGCATCGAAGATGTAGCGCGACACGACCTCGTAGAAGTACGCGCAGACCGCATTCACGGTCCAGAGCGCGACGAACAGGCCCGTCTTCTCGCTCACCCAGTCGATTGCGCGGGTAAGCACATTGCCGGGCGCGTGCAGTGCCGGGTCTTCCTCGGCGAGCACCTGCAGCGCCGTCTCCTCGTCGGGCGTCGGCGGTTGATCGGCGGACTTGTCTCCCTTGCGCGTGAGCCACATGAAGATGAGCGGCATGATGGCCAGCCATCCCCAGTAGACCCAGTGGGGCAGAACGATGTTGACGGATTCGGACATGGTCGGGGTTACCGGACAGAGGGTGAAGGAAACGAACGGCGGACGGCCGTGCGCCGTCCGCCGGGCGGAGTCGCGAACGCTCCGGGGAGCCCTAGAGGCTGAGCCCCTTCAGGTCGCCCTTCGTCACGTAGCCCATGTAGGGGTTGAGCATGTAGTCGAGCTGCAGCTTGAAGATCTTGCGGGAGTCCGCGTTCTTCTTGGCCCACTCGTACCAGACGGGAATGGCCGCGCGGCGGAAGCGCGTCACGTCGTCCGGGGACAGACGCGACACCGTCGTGCCGGCCTTCAGGAACTTGTCCATCGCGACGAGATCGGCCTCCTGGATCGTGGTGTAGTGATGGACGGAATAGGTCTGCACCTGCTCCTCCACGAACCGCTGCATCTTCTTCGACAGGCGCTTCCAGGCGCCCATGTTCACCGTGAGGTCCATGAGGTCCACGGGCTGGTAGAGCGAGGTGTGTCCGGGCGGCCCCATGCAGATGATGTACTTCGTGACCTCGGAGAATCCGAGATCCCAGTTGATGGCCGGGCCCACGTAGTCCGCGGCGTCGATGGTGCCCTTCTCGAGCGCCGGGTAGATGTCCGACCCCGGCATGCTCGTCGTGCTCACGCCGAACTTCTCGAACACCTGCGCGACCATGCCGCCGGGCAGACGCACCTTCATGCCCTTCAGCTCGCCGAGCGTGTCCACGGGCTTCTTGGAGTGGATGATGTTGGCGTCGTGCTGGATCGGTCCGACGTAGAACAGACCGTACTTCCTGTAGATCTCACGGGTCATCTCGAGCATCCCGAGCCCGTAGAACATCGTCTCCCACTGGCTCGGGAGGTCGGGGCCGGCGGGATACGAGGAGAGGAACACCGATGCGGGAATCTTGCCGGACCAGTAGAGCGTGAACGGATTCATCGCCTGGAGCACGCCGGTTCGCACCGCGTCGAACAGTGCATTGTTGTCGGCGGCCACGGACTTCGCGGGAAACGGCTTGAAGGCGAGTTCGCCGCCGGACTTGTCCTGGATGCTGTTGCACCACGCCTCGAAGAGCTTGTAGCCGGTCGTGCCGGCGTCCCAGGTGGTCTGAACCTTCCAGGTCTGGCTCCTGGCCGCTTCCGCGTCCCGGACGTACGGTGCACCGAGGATCGCGGCACCCCCCGCGACCACGGCGGTCTTCAGCATCTGCCGGCGGCGGGGTGCCGCGTCCTCGCGGCTGCACGTCGGCGTGACGTTGTCTTCGGGCTTCCTGATATCGGTCATGATGAACTCTCCCTCTGATTTGTCGCGCGGTCCGCTCTCGCGAACCTCCGCACGGCCGGCGGTCACCCGCACACGGGTTCTCCCCGTGCCCGGTGACACCCGCCCGCGGGCTGCGACGTCGTTCGTGCGATACGCGTCCATGCGTCGAATTCCCCGCTTCGCGCCGGCATCTGAATTTGCTTTGAATGCAATGTTTCTGGACGCGGCAACGCGGGAGCGCTCCTTCCACAACGTGGCCTGCATGCCGGTGTCCGCGCGCGCCGAGTTGGTGTGTTCTTCGACGTCGACAGCTCGCGCCGGATCCGTCACGAGGCGCGGACCGCATGGTCGTCCGCCTGATTCCTCGCTGCGCAGCCGCAGGGCATTTCGAATGTGTAGGGTGGGGGGAGGATAAGCGGCCTGTCGCGGTTGGGCAACAGGCGTGGCCCCGGAGGCCCGAAGCCGCGATGGCCGGACGCCAGGCACCGGACGACGGAATCGCGCTCCGAACTGACCCGCTTCAGGCCTCCGCGGCGAGACGCCAGAGCGAGGTCGTTTCCTTCGCGCGCGCGGCGTGCAGGGGATCGTCCGGATCCCGTGAACGCGGATGCGTCGGTCTCGTGTCACGCCGTTCGACAACGCGCAGGCCGGCCCGCGTGATCCAGTCGAGCAGGTCCTCGCGTGTGCGCAATCCGAGATGCTCGGCGATGTCGGACAGCACGAGCCACCCTTCGCCGCCGGGCGCGAGGTGTCCGGCAAGGCCCGCCAGGAAACCTTTCAGCATGCGACTGTCCGGATCGTAGACGGCGTGTTCGAGCGGTGACGCAGGTCTTCCCGGAATCCAGGGCGGATTGCAGACGATCAGGGACGCCTGTCCGTCCGGAAACAGGTCGGCGTCGATGACGGAGATGCGGTCCGCGAGTGCGAACCGGGACACGTTCTCGCGCGCACACGCGAGCGCACGCGGGTCCCGGTCGGTCGCGACGACTCGCGCACAGCCGCGACGCGCGAGCAGGATGGCGAGCACGCCCGTACCTGTCCCCACGTCGAATGCCGTGTCACCCCGTGGAAGCGGAGCGTCCGCGACGAGTGCGACGTACTCTCCGCGCACCGGTGCGAACACGCCGTAGTGCGGATGGATGCGCCCGCCGAGCGCGGCGATCTCCACCCCTCTTCGACGCCATTCGTGTGCGCCGACGATTCCGAGCAGTTCGCGCAGTGACGCGACGAACGGGCCCGGCGTGTCGCCGTAGGCCTCGCGGCACGCCTGTCGCACGTCGGGAGCCCGCCGCAGCGGAATGCCGAAGTCTGCATCGAACGGGATCAGCACGCTGCCGAGGATGTGTGCACGCAGCCCCTGCGCCTGACGGTAACGGTGAAAGGCATCCGCCGGCGAAGCCTCCGCACGCGCACGGCCCGAACGCCGCGAGCGTCCGGCGATCCGGCGGTCCATCGCCTGCAGCAGCTGCCTCGCATTCTGGAAGTCACCGCGCCAGAGCAGCGCGGTGCCCTCGCAGGCCAGGCGGTATGCCGCGTCGGCGGAAGTCCGGTCGTCCGCGATTTCGACATGCGAGGGCGGTGGCGCCCCCGCCGCGGAGCGCCAGCATGCGGCGCGAGGTGCTCCGTCCTCCTGCCAGTGGACGGGTGCCTCGCCGGGCGAGGCCGGCTGCGTGGGTTGCGCGGTCACCCGCGACCGCAGCCCGACGGCTTGAAGACCCGTACCGTGGAAGCCGGATCCCTGAGCAGCCTCGCCTCGGGCCGGATCGGACGCCGCACGAGTTCCCCGCCACAGTTGGGGCAGATGCCGGCGAGGACGCCCTCCGCGCACTCGACGCAGAACGTGCATTCGTAGGAGCAGATGCGTGCGTCGGGCGACGCCGCGGGAAGATTCCGGTCACAGCACTCGCAGCCAGGCTTCAGCAGCAACATGTCTCACCCCTCCATGTGGCGTCACGCGTTCAGGGAATCCGGACCGTCACGCCTTCGGACTCCAGTCTGCTCCTGAGTGCCACCGCGAGCGTCACTGCCCCGGGCGAGTCTCCGTGCACGCAGATCGTGTCGGCCCGTAACGGCACCCACAACCCGTCGACGCTCAGGACTCGCCGGTCGCAGATCATGTCGAGTGCCTGGGCGATCGCGCGCGCCTGGTCGACGATCACCGCCCCCGCTTCGGAACGGGGCACGAGCGTGCCGTCCTTGCGGTAGGCGCGATCCGCGAAGACCTCCGACGCGACCGCGATGCCGGCGGCTTCGGCCGCGTCGATCATCTGGCTCCCGGCGGCGGCATAGAGCACGAGGTCGGCATCGAAGTCGCGCACCGCGGCGACGATGGCCTGAGCGAGCGACGGGTTCGTGGCAGCCATGTTGTAGAGCGCACCGTGGGCCTTGACGTGATGCAGCCTGGTCCCGGCGATCTTCGCGAACCCCGCGACGGCCGCGATCTGGTACACGACGAGATCGTAGACCTCCCCCGCCGTGATTTCCATGCGGCGCCTGCCGAATCCCTGCAGGTCCGGCAGGGAGGGATGCGCCCCGACTGCCACGTCGCGACGCACGGCTTCGTGCACCGTGTGTCGGATCGTGACCGGATCGCCCGCGTGAAATCCGCATGCGACGTTCGCGGACGTCACGACCTCGAGCAGACGTTCGTCGTCCCCCATCTTCCACGCACCGAAGCTCTCGCCGAGATCCGCGTTCAGGTCGACAATGCGCATGTTTCCCGTCCTCCGGCAGCGGGCCGCGCGGCCGCCAGGGACCGCGCGTCGTGCCACCCGTCGATGACCGCACCCGCACGGGGCACGGTCGTGTTCAGTGCTGCAGCCTCGCGTCCAGCGCCTGCTTGACCCGGCCGAGCTGATGCTCCCGCTCGGCGGCCGCCTCGTAGCTCTCCTCGATCGTGGTCATGCGGAACTGCACGTCCTCGCCTGGCGCGATCTGGGCCATCACGGGCAGATCGATGCCCGCGACGACCGCGATCACGGGGTACCCGCCCGTCGTCTGACGGTCGGCCATCAGCACGATCGGGTCTCCTCCGGAGGGAATCTGTACGGCCCCCATCACCACGGCCTCCGACAGCACGTCGGAACCACGCCGCGCCTCCAGCGGCGCGCCTTCGAGACGATAGCCCATCCGGTTGGAATCCAGCGCCACGCGGTACAACGCGCGCGTGAGCTGCTCGCGCGCCGCGACCGGGAAGGTCTGCCAGTGCCGACCCGGCACGACCCGCACGGTCTGCGGCTGGACCCTGTACGGCATCCGCGCACGGCTCACCGACCAGTTGGGATACGCGAGACCGCGGTGATGCCGCACGAGCAGCCGGACCCAGCGTACCGTCTGGGCTTCCTGCGGCGACCGCAGTGCCAGGACGTCGCCCTTCTTGAGCGCGCGTCCGCGAAAGCCGCCATAGCCACCGGTCAGCGCGGTCGCCCGGCTGCCGAGCACGGCCGGCACGTCGAACCCGCCCGCCACCGCGAGATAGGCGCGGCAGCCGATCTCCGGACGGCCGATCGTGATCGTCGTCCCCGCGGGAACGCGCACGGGCCGCCACCACGGCACTTCCTCGCCGCCCCCGTCGCTCGGCATCGCGGCCCCGCACAGCGCGATGACCGCGTCGGTGCGGAACTCGAGCGTCGGACCGTTCAGCGTGAGTTCCAGCGTCGCCTCGGATTCGTCGTTGCCGACCAGCATGTTCGCGAGGCGGTGCGAGATCTGGTCCATCGCGCCGTTCACGGGCACGCCGAGATGCTGATGGCCCGGACGGCCCAGGTCCTGAAGCGTCGTGAGGAGCCCCGGTCGAACGACGACGATGCTCATCGCTGCGTCGCCTTCAGTCGGTCGTATTCCGCTGCGGGGACCGGCACGAACCTGACCTGGTCACCCGCGTCCATCACGTTCGGCGCGCCGTCCGCATCGAGGCGGAAAAGCCTTCGCGGGGTGCGCCCGATCAGATTCCACCCGCCCGGCGATTCCATCGGATAGACGCCGGTCTGTTCGCCGCCGATGCCGACGCTGCCCGCGGGAATGCGCTTCCTGGGCGTGTCCAGACGCGGGGTGTGCAGCCGGCGATCGAGGGTGCCCAGGTAACCGAAACCGGGGACGAACCCGAGAAAATAGACGTCGTAGAGTGGCGCGCAGTGGCGCGCCACGACCTCCTCCGCGGGGAGCCGGCAGTGCG
The DNA here is from genome assembly GCA_016125475.1 of Betaproteobacteria bacterium. Lineage (GTDB taxonomy): Bacteria > Pseudomonadota > Gammaproteobacteria > Burkholderiales. Next base: position 50,592 of record WGLR01000015.1, on the reverse strand, counting down.
CGGCGACGCGCTCGAGGTCCGGCCCGTGCTCGCCCCCGTAGCAGACCGGGATCTCGAGCACGCGAGGCTTGCGTCGAGGCACGGCTGGCACCCTGGGCAGCAGCGCCTCGATCGCGGCCTTCATCGCCTCGAGCGGATTGTCCACGCGCAGGAGTCCGGCGGTCTCCCGCGTGTCGAAGTGGACGGTCACGGCCGCGTACGCCGGCACCACGTCGGTGACGCCGGGGAGCGGATTCGCGCGCAGATAGTCCCCGAGTGCGCGTGCGCGAGCATTCGTCTCGCGGTTGACCGTGCGCCCGAACTCCACGACCACCGCGGATTCACCCATCGCGACGATGTTCGCGCCCGGCAGCGTTTCGTTGGTCATGCGTCGCGCGCCCGTCCCGTCTCAGCCGAAGCGCGCGAGGAGCCGCGCGTGATACGCGGATCCGATCGAGACACCCCGGGCATGGCGACCACGCGCGGCGAGTTGCCGCTCCAGCGCCTGGAGCCTGCGCAGCGCGCGGGACCGCGTGGTCTCGTCCGGTGCGGACGCGATGCAGCGCTCGAGATCCCGGACGTCCCGCAGCATCTCCACCTCGGGAGGCACGAACCCGGCATTCCTGAGGATGCGGTACGCCATGCGCAGATCCTCGGGAACGAGGGGATCGTCCTCCAGCGCGAGCGGCCGCCCGGCGCCGGGGAGATCGTCCAGTTCACCACGATCGACAGCCTCCTGGATGCGCCGCTCCGCGATGACGTCGAAGGGTCCCATGTCATGCCTCCACGCATGCGCGCGCGCACCGCCACGTCCCGTCGGCGGGACCACGGTGTCCATCGTTCGTCCGGTGTTCGCGTGGACTCGCACTCATTTCGACTCGCTCCCCGATCAGAATCCGGTCGTCGGCCGATGATAGCCTCTGGCGCCCCCGGAGGCGATAATCGACGCCCTGGCACGGAGCTTCGTCATGAACGCAACACGAGCCGCACGTCCCGTCGCGGCACCCGCAGACGCGGCGCGCGCCGCACCCATCCCGAAGGGCCGACCGGTGGCGATGCATCTCGCCATCGTGACCGTCGCGGCATTTCTGGCGCTGTTCGGCGTCGCCGCGCGGGCCGGCGTCGAATCCGACGGTGTGCCCGTGATCCTCGTCGCGCACCCGGGCATCAGCGAACCCGCGTTCGCCGAAACGGTGATCGTCGTGACGTTCCCGCCGAACGCCGGGCCGGTGGGTCTGGTGCTCAACCGCCCGTCGGGCATGACGCTGGGCGAACTGTTCGGTCAGGACCGGCCCGAACTCGCACAGCACCGGGACCCGATCTATCTGGGCGGCCCGGTCGCGCCCGCGAGCATGCTGTTCCTCTTCCGGTCGCGCACGCCCGCCGATCGCGCGCTTCCGGTCGCGGGCGACGTCTACCTGTCCGGAGACGACACCGTGTTCGAATCGCTCGTCGCGAGACCCGACGCCATCGCGGATCGCCGGTTCTTCGCCGGCCACGCGGGCTGGGCCGACGGCCAGCTCGACGCCGAGATCGACCGCGGCGAGTGGTACGTTCTCCCGGCGGACGCGGACTCCCTGCTCGCCCGCGACACGACCAGGCTCTGGGAGACGCTGCTCGCCCGCGCGACCGCGCTCCGCGCGCGCCTGGCACCCGGGAATCGCGGCGGAAGCGGGATGTCGGTCGCGGCAACGGCGGTGCGCTGACAACCCCGGAGCGGCACCGTGGGCAGCGGCCGGATCAGGAGATCGCGACGAGGCACGTGCCACGCGGGCGTTCTCCTGGCGCTCACCGCCTTCCTGACACCGGCGCACACCGAACCGCTTCCCGGGCCAGCGGCCGCACCGTCCGCATTGCCTGCGCTCGACGCCGGACAGCGGGCGGCCTGGGCCCGAGGACGCGACCTCATGCATCGGCGCTGGGTCGTCGCCCCGTCACCGTTCGGACAGTGGGGACGTGGCCCGACGTCGAATGCGGAGGTCTGCACCGACTGCCACGGGCAGGACGGCCTCGGGCCGGAGTCCTCGCCGGTCGTCGTGCTCCACGTGTCGGTACCGGGCCGCTCGATCCACGGCGGTCCCGTGCCGCACCCGCGATACGGCCTGCAGATCCAGACGCAGGGCATCCTCGGGCGAGTTCCCCCGGAAGCCCGCGTGACCGTGACCCGGACGCCACGCACGTTCCGCTTTCCGGACGGAACGACCGTGTCCCTGCGCGTGCCGGCGGTCCGCGTGACACGGCTCGCGTTCGGTGCGCTCGGCCCGACGACGATGCGCTCGCCCCGCGTGGCTCCGCGACTGATCGGCCTGGGCCTGCTCGAAGCCATTCCGGACGAGGCCATCGAGGCCCACTACGCGCGCACGGCAGGGCTCGCGACCCACGGCCGCGTCAACCGCGTCTGGGACGCCGCCGCATCACGCATCGCGATAGGTCGTTTCGGCTGGAAGGCCAACCAGCCCGGCATCCGTCAGCAGATCGCCACGGCCCTGCTCGAGGATCTGGGTGTGACCTCGTCGCTCCATCCTCGCGAGAACTGCCCGCCGGTACAGACGGCGTGCGCCGCCGAAACCGCGGGAAGCCACGTCGACCTGCACCCGGGACAGCTCGACGCGCTCGTCGCCTACCTGCGTCTGAGCGCCCCGCCTCCCGCGCGCGCACCGGACGACGCCCGCATCGACGCAGGCCGGACGCTGTTCGGGCGGACGGGCTGCACGCGGTGCCACGTCCCCGAATGGAGAACCGGGGACGACACGGCACTCGGCCCGCTCGCGGGCAGGACGATTCGACCGTACACCGATCTCCTCGTGCACGACATGGGGGCAGGTCTGTCCGACGGGCGACCTGACTTCGATGCGCGACCGGACGAATGGCGCACCGCACCGCTCTGGGGCCTGGGCGTGCGCGTCCGTGCACACCACGACGCGGCGCTGCTGCACGACGGACGCGCACGCGACGTGACGGAAGCGATCCTCTGGCACGGTGGCGAGGCAGCGGATGCGCGGGAAAGGTTCGTCGAACTCCCGCGCGAGGCCCGCGAGACCCTCGTGAGGTTCGTGGAATCCCTCTGAGCGGGGGCACGACAGGGTGAAGGGCTCGTCCGGCGCGGATTTCCCGGAACCCGCTCGCACTGCGCCCGCCCCGACGACTGCGGTCAGCGCGTGCTCATCCGGCTGCCGGCCCGCGACCGGCGGACGACTTCACGGCGGCGAACATCGCGAGCGCGAGTTTCCGGGCCTCCGCGTGGTCGACGATCGGCGCGGGATAGTTCTCCCCGATGACGACACGCGCGGCCCGTGCCTCGATAGGCGACATGGTCCAGGGCGCGTGGATGCAGCGGTTCGGCACTTCGGCGAGAACCGGGAGGTACTGGCGGATGAAGCGGCCCTCGGGGTCGAACTTCTCCGACTGCGACACGGGGTTGAAGATCCGGAAATACGGCTGCGCGTCGCACCCCGTCGACGCCGCCCACTGCCAGCCGCCGTTGTTGGCCGCGAGATCGTAGTCGTTGAGACGTGCGGCAAAATACCGCTCGCCCCGCCGCCAGTCGATGCGGAGGTCCTTCACGAGGAAGGATGCCGAGATCATGCGCAGCCGGTTGTGCATGTAGCCGGTGGTGTTCAGCTGCCGCATCGCCGCGTCGACGATCGGGTAGCCCGTCCGCCCTTCGCACCACGCCTCGAACCAGTCGTCGCGATTCTCGAATCGCAGCGTGTCGAACTCGGGCTTGAACGAACGATTCACCACGCGTGGAAAGTGCCAGAGGATCTGGAAGTAGAAATCCCGCCAGACCAGCTCCGACAGCCACGTCCGCGCGCCCTGCGAGTTGCGCCCGTACGCGAGCCGCGCGAGTTCGCGCAGCGAGACCGTTCCGAAACGCAGGTGGACCGACAGATAGGACGGTCCGCGGACCGCCGGGAAATCGCGGCGCTCGGCGTAATGGTCGATACGACCCGCGAAATCCTCCAGGAGCGCGCGCCCGCCCGCGATGCCGAGCGGCAGCTTCAGGTCCGTCAGGTTCGTGCGCGAGAAACCGAGCGAGGCGAGCGAGGGCACCGGTCCGCCTGCGTCCGGCACCAGCGCGCCGGCATGGGCTTCCACCGGACAGGGCGAGAGCGCCTGCGCATCGACGCGCTTGAGCCACGCGTTCTTGTAGGCCGTGAACACCGAGTAAGGCTTGCCCGCCTGGGTGAGGATCTCGTCCTTCTCGAAGATGCACTGGTCCTTGAACGTGACCAGACGACGTCCGGATGCGGCGAGCGTCTCCGCCACGGCCACGTCGCGCGCGATCGCGTCGGGCTCGTAATCCCGGTTCGCGAACACGGCATCCACGCCCAGTTCGTCGGCGAGCCGCGGAATGACCTCGCGCGCGCGTCCGTGCGCGACGGACAGACCGCCCCCCAGCGCCTCGAGCGCGAGACGCAGTTCGACGATCGTGTGCCAGATGAACTCGACGCGCCGGTCCTCCCGGGACGGCAGCGCGTCGAGAATATCGGTGTCGAAGACGAACACGCACCAGACCGCGCGCGCGGACATGAGCGCGTGGGAGAGCGCAGCGTGATCGGAGGCGCGCAGGTCCCGACGGAACCAGACGAGTGCGCGATCGCAGGAGGTCATGGAAAGAGGCGGAGACGATTCCAGGTGCATGACCGGGGGGCGGCCCGCGTCACCGGGGCGGCACGGCCATCAGCCGGACCCGCGCGGTGTCGCGAGTGCCGCGCGCAGACGCCGCCAGAGCATGCCGATGACTGGCAGATGCGCATAGAGTTCCTCTCCCGTGTCCCAGTAGTCGCGATGATAGATCACGCGACCGTCGGGGCCGAAACGGACGTGACTCACGCCGTGCACCCGCCGGCGTGTCGCGGGGCGGAAACGGCGCACACGGAACGTGAACACCCATTCCAGCATGGCCTGATCCCCGTCGACGACGCGGTTCACGATCTCGAACCTCGGCTCCTCGAGTGTCCTGAACATGTGCTCGAATATGGCCCGGATCTCCGGCAGTCGGGACACGTCGTTGAACGGATCGCGGAAACGCGCCTCGTCCGCGTAGAAGCGTCCGAGGCCGTCGAGGGACTCCGGGCGGAGGGACTCGTAGAAGCGCGCGAGCGCGTCGACGTGGCCGCCTACAGCCCCGTGATCCGGTGCACGATCGGGAAGTACCATGAGTAGGGGAGAACCCTCAGCAGCTTGAGCCAGCGCGTGAAGCGGGTGGGGTAGTGGATCTCGAACTCGCCCCGGGCCAGCCCCCGCAGCGTCGCACGCGCCGCTTCTTCCGGCTCGATGAGCGCCGGCATCTCGAAGTCGTTGCCCGCGGTGAGCGGGGTGCGAACGAAACCGGGGTTCACCAGGTGCACGCCGATGCCGGTCGGCGCGAGATCGAGATAGAGCCCCTCCGCGAGATTGATGAGTGCGGCCTTCGTCGGACCGTACGCCAGCGCCTTGGGAAGACCGCGGTAGCCCGCCACGCTCGCGACGATCACGACGTGTCCCGACCGGTGCTGCGTGAAATGGGGCAGCACGTGATCGAGCACTCTCGCCACGCCCATCACGTTCACGTCGAGGTGGCGGGCGAGACGCTGCGCATCGAAATCGACCGCCCGCATCGGCTCATAGGTCCCGGCGACGTGAAAGACGACGTCCAGGCCCTGCCAGCGATCCAGGCACGTGCGGAAGGCCGCTCTCACACCCGCAGCGTCCGTGACGTCGACCGGGAGCACGAGCGCGTTCCCGGGGCTCGTCCCCGCCACGGCCTCGAGGGATTCCGGCGTTCGCGCGGACAGTGCGACGCGCGCTCCGCTTCGCAGCAGCTCGGCCGCCAGCGCACATCCGATGCCCGTGGACGCGCCCACCACCCAGACGCGAAGCCGGGACCAGTCGCGAATCGGCGTGTTCATCACGGCTCGCGCGGGCCCTGCCGGCGAAAGCTGATGAACACCTGGGCCACCTCGAATCCGAACTTGCGGATGCTCGACCGGTTCAGCAGCACCTCGTCGTCCATCAGGTACATCCAGTCGTCGACGTCGAGGTGGATCGTCGACCTGCCGTAGGGAAAGTCGAGCACGTACCGGAACCGGAACGCGTTGCCGGCCGTCTCGCCGTGCGCCTCGCCGACCACGTCTGCCGCCGTGCCGACGTAGCGGTCTCCGGACTTCCTGAGCGTCCAGACGCGCCGCTGTTCGTGCCCGTCCGAGTACCGGAAACGTTCGTCGAGCGTGCCGGTGTCGCCCTGCCAGCTCGCGTCGATCGTCACGAGGAAGCGCTGCGAGATCGCGCCGTCACGGTTGCGGACGATGCCCCACGCGTCGACCCTGCCATCGAAGTACGCGCGGAGATCCAGTTCCGGACGCTCGTTCCGGAACGCCTCGATCCCCGTGGAAGAACAGCCCGAAAGCAGCATCGCGCACCCTCCGGCCAGGAACAGCCTGCGTCGGTTCATCGGAATTCTCCGTTCGATGGGCGGGGCTGCCCTGCCCCGGCCGAGTCGACGGGAGACAGCCACAGCACGGCGAGCGCGCCGGACTTGATCAGGCATGGAACGAGCGCGTACATGGCGCTGAGGTCGCCCATCGCGGCCTGCGCGTCTCCGGGCCGGTACCCCGCGAGCGCCAGCACGGGCAGTGCGAACCCCGCCGCCAGCGCGAGGTTGGCTTTCTCCGCCAGTTGCCAGAACCCGAAATAGGAGGCGTCCCCCGTGCCGTCCGGCCCCGACCGCGTCGTCGCCGCGACGTCCGCGAGCAGCGACGGCGGGATCGCGAGTTCGGCGCCGTAGGCGATCCCGGAAAGCGCGCAGACGACCGCGAACGCACCGACGTCTCCCGGTCCCAGCAGGAAGGCCCAGACGAAGGCGCCGATGCTCATCGCCATGCCGAGCAGCCACGCCCCCTTCTTCCCGAGCCGTCGCGAGGCACGGACCCAGAGCGGCATGCCGAGTGCCGCGAACGCGAAGTATGTGCACAGGAAGACGCCGTTCAGGTCCGCGCGGCCGAGCAGGTCCTGCACGTAGAACAGGATCAGCGTCGCGGGAATCGCGGAGGCGACACCACTCGCGACGAACGTCGCGAGCAGCCAGCGGAAGTGACGGTTCGCGAGCGGACGACCGATGGCGCGCCAGGAAAAGGTTCCGCGCGCGGCTGCCTGCACGCGCGCGGAAGGAGGCACACCGAAGGTCGTCAGGAACGCGCCCGCGACGAGCGCGCCGGTGAAGACGAGGGAGAACGTCGCGAGACCGTGCGCGAGACCGCGGTCACCGCCGAATACCTCCGGCAGCACGGCCGCGAGCAGGACGCCGGCGACCCCGGCGGCACTGCGGGTAGCGGTCACGCGCGTGCGCTGGTGATAGTCGTCCGAGATCTCCGCGCCCATCGCGAAGTAGTTGATCGTGCCGATGCTGAACCCCAGGTACGTGACGACGAGACAGGTCGCGAGCCAGGCGGCCCCGGCTCCGGCCGGCCAGCCCGGCGGGTGGAAGAGCCCGAGGACGCCGACGCCCAGCAGCGCGACGGAGGCGACCAGTGCCCCGCTGCGACCGCCGGCGCGGACGGCCGCACGGTCGCTCCACCAGCCGATGACCGGATCCTGGATCGCGTCGAAGGCCCGGGTGATCAGCAGGACCGTTCCCACGACGGCGAGACCCATGCCGCCCTCGTCCGCGTAGAGCTTGGGCACGTACACGTACACCGGCAGTGCCGCCATCGCGAGCGGCAGCGCGAGGGCCGCGTAGCGCGCGAGCAGCATCGGCGCGACGCTCGGCTGTTTCACCGTGCTCCGAGCAGGTCCGCGCGCAGATCCGGCTCCCTCGTTCGCGGGTCCAGCCATATCCCGAAGAACGTGCGCGCGAATTCCGGGTCGTCGATGCGACCGGCAAGCTGGCCGTTGTGGAAGAACTCGGCTCCCTCGCCGGGCCTGTACAGTCCCGTTATGTGATCGCCAGCCTCGACGTCGGGAAACACGGCGGCCATCTCCGCCTGCCATCGCGCGAGGCGCGCGGAATCGCGCATGCCCAGCCGCTTCATCTCGTCCGCGCTCGCGCGAGCGAGCCGGGCGCCGGAGAATGCCCGCGCGTAACGGATGTCGAGCGCGAACGGCCGACGCCAGTCGAGCCGGTCGTCCGGCGCCCAGAGCGCCGCCTCGTAGAGACGCAGCCCGAACCACGTCATCACCCCCTGCCCGAGCATCCGCAGGTCGGGGACGACCTTCCGCACAGGGTCGAGCGACGCGTTCGCATCCGCCGGCCCCGCCCCCGCGGCGAGCACGATCGCCAGGCAAGCGACGCTCAGTACACGTCGCGCGAGGGAAGCGGGACGGCGGGCCTCAGACACGCTTCAGTTCCTGCTGAACGAGATCGATCGTGCCTGCGCGGAATCCGCCCTCGCAGTACGCGAGGTAGAAGTTCCACATGCGGATGAACCGCTCGTCGAACCCCATGGCGTTCAGTTCCCCGACCCGACGATTGAACCCGTGTCGCCAGTGCCGCAGCGTGGCCGCGTAGTCGAGCCCGAGAGCCCGCCGCGCACCGATCAGCAGGCCTTTCCGGGCGGCGTGGTCCCGGAAGACCTCCTCGGACGGCAGCATGCCGCCCGGGAAGATGTACTTCTGGATGAAGTCCGTCCCGCGCCGGTAGGACTCGAAGCGCTCGTCGGCGATCACGATGGTCTGGATCAGCGCGCGCCCGCCCGTCCGCAGGCGCTTCCGGATCACGTCGAAGAAGACGGGCCAGTACCGCTCGCCCACGGCTTCGAACATCTCGATGGACACGACGTGGTCGAACTCGCCGCGAACGTCGCGGTAGTCCCGCAGTTCGATCTTCACGAGGTCGTCGAGGTCGGCCGCCGCAATGCGCTCGCACGCGTAGGCGCGCTGTTCGCGCGACAGCGTGAGGCCGTGCACGTAGCACGCGCGCGTTTTCGCGGCATGTTCGGCGAAGCCTCCCCACCCGCAGCCTATCTCGAGCACGCGCTGCCCGGGCCGCAGGTCGAGATGCTCGCAGATGCGCTCGTACTTGGCCCGCTGGGCGTCGCCGAGGCTGCGGGACGTCCGCCCCTCGAACATCGCGCACGAGTAGGTCATGGTCTCGTCCAGCCAGAGGCGGTAGAACTCGTTGCCGAGGTCGTAGTGCGCGCGGATGTTGCGTTTCGCCTGGATGCGACGGTTGGAGCGCATGAGGTGCCGGATCCGGTCCGCCAGCCGGCCCCACCAGCGCCCGTAGATGGCCTTCTCGAGCGCGACGTAGTTGCGCGCGACGAGCGTGAGCAGTTCCGCGAGGTCCGGCGTGTCCCAGCGCCGCGCCATGTACGTCTCGCCGAAGCCGATGTCCCCACGGCGCAGAATCTCGCCGCAGACTTCCCAGTCGGACAGCCTGATCATCGCGTGCGGCCCCGGGAACCGGCTGTCGAACGTACGGGCGATGCCGTCCGGCGCGATCAGATCGAGACGTCCGACCTGGATGCGCTCGAGCAGCGCGAGCACGAAGCGCGCGGCCCGCGAGGGCGGGGCGGAGCCGATGTGATAGGAGCCGGCGGGCATGTCGTCCAGTTTCATCGAGTTGTCCCCCGGACCGGTGGCTCCGGCTTGCCGAAGAACGGCATGCCCTTCCTCCAGAGCTTCAGCGCCTGCCAGTGGATGCGCAGGATCACCCCCAGGGTGAGCCAAGGGTAAACGAAGAAGCAGCGGATGAGCGAAGTCGTGGTCAGCGCCTCGCCCGAACCGGACACCGAGGTGGCGAGCAGCCTGCCGTCGGGACCGTCGTAGTCGATGCGGATGCACGTCCGGGCAGGTGCCGTCTCGAACCGGAACCGGTACGCCCCTTCGACCCGAAAGAAGGGCGAGACATGAAAGACCTTGCGCGCACTCAGTTCGTCACCGGGCTCGATCGGCCGCCCGTCGGCGTGGCAGACGAGATAGTTGTGGGACTCGCCGAAGGTGTTGTTCACCTCGCACAGCACGGCGCGCAGCCGGCCCTCGCGGTCGTGGCAGAGCCAGAAGCTCACCGGGTTGAAGACGTAGCCGAGCACCCGGGGAAAGGCCTGCAGCCAGACCTCGCCGTCCGCCCCGGCCACGCCCTCGTTCCGCAACAGTTCCCGGATCCAGCCCAGCAGGTCCCGTCCGTCGCGGGGCCCGTGATCTCGCCGGTGAAAGCTGAACAGGTTGAAGCGGTCGACGGACAGCAGGCCACGGCGCGCGCGATCCTCGTCTCCGAGCCGCAGACGGAGGAAGAAGACCCGGTAGCGGAACGCGTGTCGCCGCGGCCGGACACGCGCGTGCATCACCTCTCCCCGGAACAGGAGCGCCGCCGGTCTGGCGCCGTCCGTGAGGACGACTGTCGCGAGCGCGGTCATGCGGCGACCGCCTCGTACTGCCACGGCGCCTTCACGCCCAGGGCGTTCGCGACTGCCACCGCCGAGCGCAGGCCGTCTTCGTGGAACCCGTGCCCGGTCCACGCGCCGCAGAACCAGGTGCGACGTCCGCCCTGGAGGCCCGGGAGGCGCTGCTGCGCGGCGATCGCCGCGGCATCGAACACGGGATGGCTGTAGTCGATCCGACGGATGCAGCTGTCCGGATCCGGCTCCCGTGGCGGATTGAGCGTGACGATCACGGCCGTCTCGCACGGCAGCGGCTGAAGCCGATTGATGAGGTAGCTCACCGACACGGGCCGGTCGTCCGACCTTCCGGCACCGGCGAGGTAGTTCCACGCGGACCAGGCCTCGCGTGCGCGGGGCAGCAGCGAGCGGTCGGTGTGGAGGTACGCGACGTTGGGCTGGTAGCGGAACGCACCCAGCACGGCCGCCTCGTCGGGCGTCGGATCCGCGAGCATCGCGAGCGATCGGTCCGCGTGGGTCGCGAGGATGACGTCGTCGAAGGTCTCGGTGCCCGCGTCCGTGACGACTTCCACCCAGCCGTCCGCGCGCCGGATGCGTCTGACGGGGCTCCCGAGGCGTACGTCGTCGAGGTCCGAGATCACGCGCGCCACGTAGGATCTGCCACCGCCCGACACGGTCCGCCAGCGGGGTCGGCCGCTCAGCTGGAGCAGGCCGTGGTTGTGGCAGAACTGCAGGAACGGACGCGCGGGATAGTCCAGCATCCGGGCAGCCGGGCACGACCAGATGGCTGCACCCATCGGCAGCAGATACCAGTCCCGGAAGGCACGCCCGTAACGCTGGCGGTCCAGGAACTCCCCGAGCGTCCCGAGCCCGCTCGCGGACCGCTCGACGGCGCCCGAGGCCTCGCGGTTGAAACGCAGGATGTCCTGGAGCATGCGCCAGAATTCCGGCCGGACCAGATTGCGACGCTGGGCGAACACGCCGCCCACGCTGCTCCCCGCCCATTCGAGGTTCTCGGAATCCACGCGCACGCTGAACGACATGTCGCTCTCGACCCATGACACGCCGATATTCTCGAACAGCGCGCACAGGTTCGGATAGGTGCGCGCGTTGAACACGAGAAATCCGGTGTCGACCGGAAACGTCCGCCCTTCGAGGGTGACGTCCACGGTATTCGTGTGGCCGCCCGCGTAGTGCGCGGATTCGAAGAGCGTCACGCGGTGGTGGCCACGCAGCAGCCAGGCGGCGCCGAGACCCGAAATTCCCGCGCCGACCACGGCGATCCGTCTGCGCCTCATCGCGGACTCGCGAACCGGCGCATCACGCCGCCGGGACGCGACGGTCGCGCTCGATCCGTGCGTAGGCGGAATGATTGTGGATCGACTCGAAGTTCTCGGATTCCACCACGTAGCGAGCGATGCGGTCGTCTGCGTCCAGCCTCAGCGCGATGTCCCGGACCAGGTCCTCGACGAACTTCGGGTTGTCGTATGCACGCTCGGTCACCCACTTCTCGTCGGGACGCTTGAGCAGTCCGAACACCTCGCAGGAGGCCTCCTGCTCGGCCACCGCGACGAGGTCCTCGATCGTCAGGTCGCCGCAGAGCGTCGCCGCGATCGTGATGTGTGAGCGCTGGTTGTGCGCACCGTAGTCGGAGATCTCCCTTGAGCACGGACACAGGCTCGTGACGGGCGCCGTGACCTCGAGGGTCTGCACGACCCCGCGGTCCGCGCGCATGTCGCAGGACATCACCACCCGATAGTCGACCCGGCTCGCCACACCCGACACGGGCGCGAGCTTGCGGATGAAATACGGAAACGAGAGCCCGAGGAACCCCGACTCGGCGTCGAGGCGCTGCAGCATCCGCCCGGTCAGTTCCCGCAGTCCCGGGAGGTCCACGGGATGTTCGTGCGCCTCGAGAAGCTCGACGAAGCGGGACATGTGCGTGCCGGTCGCATGGGCCGGCAGGCGCACGTACATCTCGGCGGTCGCCACGGTCGCGACGGATTCGCCTCCGGCAGTGCGGACGCGGATGGGATGCAGGAGATCCTTGATGCCGACCCGGTCGATCACGATCGACCGGGTGTCGGGTCTCGACTGGATGTCCGGCAGGGAAATGCGTTCAGGGGCGTTCACGGTCAGGTCGGTCCGCAGGCAGAGTGTGGTCGGGAGTGGTCTCGCAACGGCAGGGGGTTCAGGTCGCAGGCAATCCGCGCGGGGGTGGCACGCGGGTGAGGGGAGACTCGCCCGCGACCTGAACCTCGTGGCCCCTCAGTTCGCACCGAAATCGTGTCGGGACAGCGCGAACCAGGGCATCAGCCGGCCGATGAGGGTGGGTGCGACGGAACGTTCGTGGAGGGCGAGATAGCCGAGCATCACACTGTCGTCCTGGTCGACATCCCCATCGTTACGGGCGTGTTTGTCCAGGACATTTTCGGAGCCTCGATCCTGTGCGGCAGACACGGTGCAGGCATTTCCGCCACGGATGACGGCCGGACCTGCCACGTCGGCCATCTCCGCCCACGCTGTGGGAGCAGCGGCGAACAGCACTGACGCAAGAACGTGCGGCATGAAGACGACGAGAGTCCTACATTTTGAATCGCGCATGCACGCCTCCTGTTTTGTCCTAGTCAAAACTACCTTTCGGCCGTACACTAAGGGCGCTTTCGGTAGTTGTCAACACTTTGTCTTGGACAAAACAATCAAGGTGATCACATTGGTCCGAACGGAGAGCAGCGAACGGGACGCCGGCGACACGAGTCCGGCTCTCGTGGCGGAGCGCGCCCCGTCTGTCGAGCACGGCGTGATGCTGAGCATTGGTGCGGTAGAGCGTGACACGGGACTGTCGAAGGACGTCCTGCGCATGTGGGAGCGGCGATACCGGTACCCGACCCCCCTGCGCGACGAGCACGGCGAGCGCGTCTACCCGCCGGAGCAGGTGACGAAGCTCCGCGCGATCAAGCGGCTCATGGACCGGGGTTTCCGGCCGGGCAAGATCATCGGGCTCCCGATCGACGAACTGAGCGCGCTCGGGACGTCGCACGCTTCCTCGGAGCAGCGCGACGCCGGGATCGTCGAGGTGATCGAGCTGATCCGCGCGCACCGGCTGCCGGATTTCCGGCAACGGCTGCAGCAGATGCTCATGCGCCAGGGCCTGCAGCGCTTCGTGATGGACACGGTCGCCCCCCTCACCGTGGCGGTCGGGGAGGCCTGGGTCCGCGGCGAATTCGCGGTATTCGAGGAGCACCTCTACACCGAGCAGGTGCAGGGCGTCCTGCGCAACGCGATTGCCTCGGCGCAGGGTCAGGGGCGCTCGCCGAGAGTGCTGCTGACCTCGTTTCCGACCGAGCAGCACAACCTCGGCCTGCTCATGGTGGAAGCGCTGCTCGTGGTCGAGGGTGTCATCTGCATCCCCCTGGGGACCGAGACGCCGGCCGTCGAGATCGTGCGGGCGGCAGACGCCCACCGGGCCAACGCGGTCGCACTGTCGTTCAGTGCCGCGTTCCCGGACCGCCAGGCGTCGTCGGGCCTTCGCGAACTGCGGGCCCTGCTGCCGCGCGGGATCGAGATCTGGGCCGGCGGCAGCTGCGTACGTCGATTGCGGCGGGGCATCGACGGCGTGCAGGTCGTGAAGTCGCTCGATCAGGTGAGCCAGCTCGTCGGGGCGTGGAGATCCTCGCACGGCATGCCCTGAGTGACGGCCGGACCCGCGCCGAGCATGCCGCCAGCCCCCTCCGGTCCGCCGCCTCGCAGCCGCCCGTTCGCGCTCGTGCTGGGCGACCAGCTTTCCCTCGACAATCCGGCGATCGCCGAAGCGCTCGCACACGGCGGCAGCGTGCTGATGATCGAGGCCCCCGGGGAAGCGCGGCACGTCTGGTCGCACAAGGCCAGGATCGCGCTGTTCCTCGCGGCGATGCGACGGTTCGCGGACACACTGCGGGCGAATGGTGTGCGCGTCGACTACATCGACATCGACGCGCCGATTGCCGCCCCGCTCGCCGAACGGCTGCGTGGGTGGCTCGCGCGCCATCGACCGTCCGCGCTGGTCGTCTGCGAACCGGGCGAGTACCGCGTGCGCGAGACCCTCGAACGCGTGTGCCGCGAAACCGCCACGCCTCTCGACGTCCGGCCAGACACCCATTTCATCGTCCCCACGCGGACGTTCTCGCGCTGGGCTGGAAGCCGGAAGCAGTGGCGCATGGAGTTCTTCTATCGGGACCAGCGACGCGCGACGGGCATCCTCATGGACGGCGACGAGCCCGTGGGGGGACGCTGGAACTTCGACAGCGAGAACCGCAAGGGCTTCGGGTCGAAAGGCCCGGCGCCCCGCCCGGCCCCGGTACGTTTCACGCCGGACCCGGTCACGGCGGAGGTGATCCGCACCGTCGGGCGACTCTTCGCCGATCACCCCGGAGACCTGGACACGTTCGGCTGGCCGACCACGCGCGAGGAGGCGCTCCGGGCACTGGACGATTTCGTGGAACACCGGCTGCCCGGGTTCGGCGCCCACCAGGACGCCATGTGGGGCGGCGACCCGTTTCTGTCGCACAGCCTGCTCTCCCCGGCCCTGAACCTGAAGCTGCTCGCCCCCCGGGAAGTCATCGACCGCGCGCTCGAGCGTCATGCGGCCGAGCCCGTGCCCCTCGCGAGTCTCGAAGGCTTCGTTCGCCAGATCCTCGGCTGGCGCGAGTTCGTGCGCGGCATCTACTGGCACACGATGCCCGGGCTGGCGACCGCGAATCACTTCGGCCACGCGCGGGAACTGCCCGGCTGGTTCTGGACCGGCGCGACGGCCATGAACTGCCTGCGCGACGCAGTCGGCCAGACGCTCCGGTACGGCTACGCCCACCACATCCAGCGCCTCATGGTCATCGGCAACTTCGCCCTGCTCGCAGGGCTCGCCCCGTCCGCCGTGAGCGACTGGTTCCTGGCGGTCTACGTGGATGCCGTGGAGTGGGTCGAGCTGCCGAATACCGCCGGCATGGCGCTCTACGCCGACGGTGGACGTTTCACGAGCAAACCCTACGTGGCCTCGGGCGCCTATGTCGACAGGATGAGCAATCACTGCCGGGGCTGCCGGTACTCGCCGCGCGAGCGCTCGGGCGAGCGGGCCTGCCCCATCACGCTGCTATACTGGAATTTCCTCGATGCAAACGAACGTCTGCTGTCCTCGAACCCCCGCACGGCCCTGATGGCGCGGAACATCGTGCGCCTGGGCGATTCCGATCGACGCAGCCTGCGTCGGGAAGCCGGTCGGGTCCTTTCGACGCTCGACAGGCAGTGATCTCGACCGTCGCATCACACCCGCGATTTGCCGTCCGGCAGGGCCGGTCGATCCATCCGGACGGATCTGTTGTCCATTGCTGAGGTTTTTCGAATGCTCTACCCCGAAATTTTCAAGTCCCTCGAACGCGTGCGCTGGAACATGGAACGGGACATCCCCTGGGACGCCTTCGACGGCACCCTGCTCACGGACGAACAGGCAGCGACCGTGAAGATGAACGCGATCACGGAGTGGGCCGCGCTGCCGGCGACCGAAATGTTTCTGCGCGACAACGTGCACGACAGCGACTTCTCCGCGTTCATGTCCGTATGGTTCTTCGAGGAACAGAAGCACTCGCTCGTGCTCATGGAGTACCTCCGCCGCTTCCGGCCCGAGTTCGCGCCGACCGAGCACGAACTCCACGCGGTCAGGTTCGCGTTCGATCCCGCACCGCCGCAGGAAACACTCATGCTGCACTTCTGTGGCGAGATCCGCCTGAACCACTGGTACCGGTGCGCGGCCGAATGGCACACGGAACCCGTCATCCGGCACATCTACACGCTCGTCTCGCGCGACGAGGCGCGCCACGCAGGGGCCTACCTCCAGTACATGAAACGCATGATCGCCGCGCTCGGTGACGAGGCACGGGCCGCCTTCGCGAAGATCGGCATGCTGATGGCGAACTCCGCCCGCACCCGCAAGCCGCTGCATCCGACGAACCTGCACGTGAACCAGGAGATGTTCCCGAACGACACCGTGCAGTCCCGCCTGCCCGACCCCGGCTGGCTCGAGCGCTGGCTGGACGAACAGATCCGGTTCGACGCCGAGTGGGAGACACGCGTCGTGAACATGATCCTCAAGAATCTGTCCCTCCTTTTCGACAGCACACTCGCCTCGGTCCAGGACCTGAGCCGCTACCGCAAGTCACTCCTGCGCGGCGCGGGCCGACCCGCCGAGGCCGCCTGACACCGACCATGAACGCTACCGCTCTTCCGACCCCGAGTTTCGAACGCAAGATCGTCTCGCCCCAGGTCATGGCGATCGGCGTGCGTGACCTCCCCCGCCCGCTCGTGTTCACGAACGGTGTGTTCGACATCCTGCACCGCGGGCACGCGACGTATCTCGCACAGGCCCGTGCCCTCGGCGCGAGTCTCATGGTTGCCGTCAACTCGGACGCCTCGGTCCGCCGGCTGGGCAAGGGGACCGATCGCCCGATCAATGCCCTCGCCGACCGCATGGCGGTCCTCGCGGCACTCGAGTCCGTCGATCTAGTGACTTCCTTCGATGCCGACACGCCGCTCGACCTGATCCTCGAGGCGCGCCCGGACGTGCTCGTGAAGGGCGGCGACTGGCCCGTCGAGCAGATCGTCGGTGCCCGCGAGGTGCTGGGCTGGGGTGGCCAGGTACACGCGATCGCGTTCCAGCACGACCGGTCGACCACGGACCTCGTTTCCCGCATCCGGAAGGGCTGAGCGCCGGAACGGCGCCTCGCGAAGGGGCGCTCCTTCGCGCTCGGGACGGTGCTCGCGCCTTAAATGAAAAAAATGCTAAAGCTTGCAAATCTGAAACCGTAAACGGGGGCATGACACCGCGCAACCCCGATACCTGCACCACCCGTGAGGCAGCCCGACGCCTCGGCGTCTCGCTGAGAACCGTCCAGCTCTGGACGGAAAGCGGTGTACTCGAGGCCTGGAAGACACCGGGCGGTCACAGGCGCGTCCTGCAGTCGTCCGTCGAACGACTCCTCGCCGAGCGGCAGCCGGCGGCGCGCGCCACGGGTGCGCGGCGGCTCGACGTGCTCGTCGTCGAGGACGAGGCGACACTGCTCGACCTGTACCGCATGAGTTTCGAGACGTTCGCCCGCCCCCCCGAAATGCGACACGCGACGAACGGGTACGAAGGGCTTATCCGGATCGGCGAGCGTCGACCCGACGTGCTCGTCACGGATCTGATGATGCCCGGGATCGACGGCTTCCAGATGTTGCGCACACTCTGCGCACAGCCCGACCTGGCTGCGA
The DNA here is from genome assembly GCA_016125475.1 of Betaproteobacteria bacterium. Taxonomy (GTDB): domain Bacteria; phylum Pseudomonadota; class Gammaproteobacteria; order Burkholderiales. Next base: position 33,019 of record WGLR01000015.1, on the reverse strand, counting down.
TGAAGGTCATCGTCGTCACCGGCCTGCAGTCCCGGGACATCGACGAGCAGGGGGGCCTGCCCGAAGGGGTCACCGTGCTCGGCAAGCCGATTCCGTTCGACCGGCTCGAGGAGTTGCTCGACGCGGAGACGGATGCGCGCGGGCCGGGAAACGGCCCATGACGATCACCCCGCTGCCGACTGCCGACCACCCCGTGCAGCGGGCACGGACGCCGTGGGCGGCACGCCCCGCGCGCCGCCAGCCACTCTTCACGCATGGAGGCATGACCATGGCGAAAAGGATTCTCATCGTCGAGGACCAGGCGGACCTTCGCAAGCTCGTGCGCATGACCCTCGAGTACGGTGACGTGGAGATCGAGGAGGCCGGGGACGGCGCCTCCGGCCTGCTGAAGGCCAGGGAACTCCGACCGGACATCGTCCTGCTCGACGTGATGATGCCGGGCGAACTCGATGGCTATCAGGTGTGCGAGCGCATCAAGCGTGACGAATCTCTGTCGGGCGTGAAGGTCGTGCTCCTCACGGCGCGAGGCCAGCGCACGGACCTCGAACACGGCGAACGGGTGGGCTGCGACGCATACCTCGTGAAGCCGTTCAGTCCGTTCGAACTGATCGCGACGGTCGACGAACTCACCGCCCCGCCTCTCTGACCACCCGACACTACCCGGATCGAACGCTCATGCCCTTCCACGCCTCATCGGACACCCGACGCACCGACGCGCTGGCGGCCTACCGGGCCGCCCTCGACGCTCTGCGGAGCCCTGTCGGGAACAGGGCACGCTGGCCCGCGCCTTCCGACCGCGCCCCCGCATCTGACGGGCCGACGGGAGCCCCCGACTCGATGCGCGACGTGATCTATTCCCTCACGCCCGATGGCGGGGAAGTGCTCTGCGCGAGTCCTTCGGCGGACCATCTCTTCGTGATGCTCCCGCAGGACGTCACCGGCAGGCCGCGAGAGTGGTTCCTCCGCATCCACGAAGCCGACCGCGACGCCGTGCGGCAGCGCCTGCCCGCGCTCTTCCGCGAAGGATGCTGCGAGGTCGAGTACCGCATAGCGCTTCGCTCCGGGGGCGTCCGCTGGCTCCGGGACAGGATGTCGATGGTCCGTGACGGTGCAGGACGCGCCGTGCGCATCGACGGCATCGCCACCGACATCACGCGGCAGGTGCTCGCGGAGCGAGCGCCGCGCCGCGACGATCGCGAATCCGGCTCGACGCCGAACGGGATGGTAGTCACGGACAAGACCAGCCCCTCGCATCCCGTGGCCGACGCGGATCGCGCCTTCCGACAGATCGCGGGATACAGGGCGGGAAGGATTCCCGGCACAACCCGTGGGTTCCTGCATCGGGACGACTCCGACCGGACAGGGCTCGGCGTGCTGCGCGCGGCCATCAGCGAGGAACCCGCGCACGCGGCTCACACCGACCGGCCCGATTCGGCCCCCGCCCTCCCGCAGAATGGATTCCCGTCGTCCGACCGGGACGGACGCGGCGCCTGCGCGAAGCTCGACACGACTGCCGTACGGGCCGGGAACGTGGAACGCGGGCACGATCGCGTGCCCACCGGACCGTATCGCACCACGCAGGACCTGCGACGGCTGCTCGCCGGATGCGACGCCGCGCCGGGGGCCCTCGCACGCGCCCCGCACGAAACCCTGCTGGAACTCGCTCTGGTGGCGGAGCACAAGGACGGCGGCACGGGTGCGCACACCGTGCGGCCCGGTCGCCTGTCCGAACTCGTCGCCACCCCCCGCGGTCTGGACGCCCGGCTCACGCGTCCCGCCCTACCCGTGCACGACGCACGCAAGACCGGTACAGTCGGCCGCGTTCCCGCGGAACCCGGCCCGCCGGACGCCCGCGAGCGCGAAGCCGCGCACGGCCGCGCGCGGACCGACGGCCTCTTCGGCGCACGCGCGACGGACCGCGAGTAGCGGTCCCGCATCCCGCCCGTCGGCCCGCCCGGGTGGACCCGGGCCGCGCGTTCAGAACTTCTCGCCGGACGTCGTGTCTCGGAGGAGAGCGCATGCGCGTTCCCGATTTCCGCGACCTTCACGCCTTCCCGGCCTTGCGGTGAACCGACTTCTGCTAACTTTGCGATCCCTCAAGTCCGTCCGACACCGCGTCGGGTCCGGCCCCCTTCATACGAGGCAATCACGACATGGTCCGGAAATCCCGCGCCTTCCTGGGTGAGCTCTGGCGGCTCGCACGTCCGTACTGGTTCTCGGAGGAAAAGGGTTCGGCACGCCTGCTCCTCGCCGCGATCGTGGCGCTCACGCTCGCGATGGTGTACCTGAGCGTCCAGTTCAACAGCTGGTACAACGCCTTCTACAACGCGCTCCAGAACAAGGACAAGACGGAGTTCTTCCACCAGATGGGCCGGTTCATGTGGCTGGCTGGCATCTACATCGTTATCGCGGTGTACGCGGTGTACCTGCGGCAGATGCTCCAGATCCGGTGGCGTCGCTGGATGACCGACCGCTACCTGACCGACTGGCTCGGGGAACGGACCTACTACCGCATGCAGCTCCGGGGCAACGGCACGGACAACCCCGACCAGCGGATCGCGGAGGACATGAACCTGTTCGTCGCGCAGACGCTCGATCTCTCGCTCGGCCTGCTGAACGCGGTCGTCACGTTCGTGTCCTTCGTCGGCATCCTGTGGGGCCTGTCGGGCTCGCTGGAGTTCGGCTTCGGCGGCAAGACCTACGAGATCTACGGCTACATGGTCTGGGTGGCGATCGTGTACGCGGTGATCGGCTCGTGGCTCACCCACAGGCTGGGCTTCCCGCTCGTGCGCCTGAATTTCGACCAGCAGCGCTACGAGGCCGATTTCCGTTTCGGCCTCGCGCGATTCCGCGAGAACACGGAGGGCGTGGCGCTCTACCGGGGGGAAGCGGACGAGATGGCCGGGTTCCGAGGGCGTTTCGGCAACGTGCTCGGAAACTGGTGGCGGATCATGAAGCGCCAGAAACTGCTCAACTTCTACACGAACGGCTACAGCCAGGTCGCGGTCGTCTTTCCGTTCCTCGTCGGCGCGCCACGCTACTTCTCGGGTGCGATTCCGCTCGGCGGCCTGATCCAGATCTCGAACGCATTCGGACAGGTGCAGGGCGCGCTGTCGTGGTTCATCAACGCGTACACGACCTTCGCGGAATGGCGCGCCGCCGTCGAACGTCTGACCGGATTCCACAACGCGATCGCCGACGCGAAGCAAGCGAGCGCCCCGCAAGGGCTCGCGACCGAGCGCACGGCATCCGAGGTGCTGTCCGTCGAAGGCGTCGCGATCGCGCTACCGGACGGACGCTCGCTCCTCAGGCAGGCCGACATGAAGATCCTGCCCGGCGAGCGCGTGATCGTGCGCGGTCCGTCCGGCTCGGGCAAGAGCACCCTGTTCCGCACGCTCGCGGGCATCTGGCCCTTCGCGAGCGGGAAGATGAAGGTGCCGGAAGACTTCGAACCGCTTTTCCTGCCGCAGCGCCCGTACTTTCCGCTGGGCACGCTGAGGCAGGCGGTCGCCTATCCCGCCGCGGCCGAGGTTTTCGGCGACGAGCGCATCCGCGCGACGCTCACGGACGTCGGCCTGCCCCACCTCGCGGACCGACTGGACGAGACCGCGATCTGGGCGCAGCAGCTGTCCGGGGGCGAACAGCAGCGCGTCGCGTTCGCGCGTGCGCTGCTGCACGAACCCCGCTGGCTCTTCCTCGACGAGGCGACGTCCAACCTCGACGAGTCGTCCGAGCACCGCCTCTACGCACTCCTAGAGGAAAGGCTGCCGCACACCGCGATCGTGAGCATTGCCCACCGTCCCGGGCCCTCGCGGTTCCACGAGCACGCGCTCGAGCTGGATCCGACGGACGGCGGCACCCTGCGCGCGCACGAGCAGCCCGTCCCGGCCTGAGCGCGCCGCCCTCCGGACGTCGCGCGTCGAACGCGCGGTGTCATTCGTCCGGGCAGGGCACGGGGCGCACCTCCGCGCCGGGATAGTCCGCCTTCACCTCGACGACCCGGGCCGTGTCTGCGTCCGTCGGAGCCGTCACGAATACCGCGGACAGCTCGATCTGCTGCCCCCGGGTGCCGACCACCACGTTGCGCACGCCCCGGCTCCGCATGCGGTTCGCGAAGCGCTCCGCGCTGTCGCGCGTGCGGAAGATCCCGAGAGAGATCGCGAAGCGCATGTCGGAGTCGTCCTGCACCACGTAGTGCTCGTCGATCCCGAGCGCCTTCAGGCGCGCGACCTCCCGCTCCGCGAGCGTCCGCGTGCGCTTCGGCGGAACGTATACCCACCACTCCGCGGCCGCCGACATCGGCGCGACGGACAGTCGCCCCGACGCATCGATCGGTGCCAGGGATTTCCGGACCTGCGCCACCTCGTCACCGGAAAGCGGCCCTATCCGGAGACAGACGGCAGGTGCGGCGGGTGCGGGCGGAGGGGGGGCGACGGGTTCGGGCTCCCCGCGCACGATCCGGATCTGGTCCGCGTTCACCTCGGGGTCGGCCGGCACGGCGCCCGGTTGCCGATGCTGGTTCCACACGACGAGCCCGAATGCCGCGAGCGCGACGTTCGCCACGATCAGGATCGCGAGCACCACCCTCACGACACCGGTTCCTCGCGTGCGATGACCTGCAGCCCCTCGAGGACGAGGGACTCCGCCTGCCGCACGTCGCCGTCGAGACAGGGTGCGAGCAGCCCGGCGGCACCGCCGGACAGGATGACGGGCACCGGCCCACCGGCCTCGTCGCCGAGTCTCGCACGCAGCCGTTCGACGGCGCCCGCAGCCGCATCCACCGCCCCGGTGAACATCGCATCCGCCGTGTTCGCGGGAAACGTCGCGTACCGGCCCGGTGCACGCCGGAGACCGGCCGTGCGGGCTTCCAGCGCGTGCAGCATCGTGTCGACACCCGGCAGGATCAGCCCGCCCCGGAAACGACCGTCCGGTCCGAGCGCGTCGACCGTGATGGCCGTCCCCGCACTCACGACCACGCAGGCACCTCCCGTGCGCCGCCAGGCGGCGATCGCGGCGACCCAGCGGTCGGCGCCGAGCTGCCCCGGATCGTCGTAGCCGCTCACCACACCGCACTGTGCCGCGCGGGACGTCACCCAGCGCATTCCGAGACCGACGGCCGCCGCAGCCGCCTCGATGGCGACGCGCACGGCTTCCCCCGCGACGTTGCAGCCGATGGCGGCAACCGGACGGGGCCCGAGGACGGCCCACGCGGCGCCGAGCCTCTCGGGCTCCCGCGAGTCGACCGCGCCGCGCGCGATCCAGTCGTCCCCCGTCGCCAGGCCCCACTTGATGCGGGTGTTGCCGGCATCCACGGCGAGCATCGCCCGGACCCCGCTCATGCGCCGTCCCGGCGCACGCTCACTTCCCCGCCGTGGAAGCGCCGGATACCGCCGCCCGTCCGGATCAGCAGCGCGCCGTCGGGCGCCACACCTTCCACGGTCCCGCCGACCGAGTCGCCGTTCGGCAGCGACACGTTCACCGCCTGTCCCTGCAGCACGTGCCGGTCCCGGAAGGCGGGCTCGATCGGGGCGAAGCCCCCGGCGTCGAACCGGTCGATCCACGCGGCGAGCGATCGGAGCAGCATCGCGAGCAGCACGTTGCGGTCGCCCGCACCGCCCGCACGGCGCACGTCCGTCACGGGCTGGTCGATGGCGCGGATCGTCGCGTCCGGGAGGTCCACGTTCACGCCGATGCCGATCACGGCAGTCGACGGTCCGAGCGCATCCCCCTGCAGTTCGATGAGAATCCCGCCGAGCTTGCGGTGGTCGACGAGCAGATCGTTCGGCCACTTCACGCCGACGCCGCGCGCGCCCGTCGCCGCGATCGCCTCGGCACACGCGAGCCCCACGACGAGGCTCAGGCCGGACAGGCTCGCGGCGGCCTGTTCGAATCGCCAGAGCACCGAGAACGTGAGCGCCGACCCGAGCGGGCTCAGCCACTGGCGGCCACGCCGCCCGCGGCCGCGGGTCTGCATCTCGGCGACGAGCACGGTGCCGCTCGCGGCGGATCCGGCCGCACGGGCCATGAGATCGGAGTTGGTGGACTCGGTCACCGGGACCACCTCGACGTGGAAACGCGCAGCGTCCGGACCGAGCGCCGCGCCGATGTGCGCCGCATCGAGCCAGACCGCATCGTGACCGAGCCGGTAGCCGAGCCCGCGGACCTTCTCGATCACGACGCCGAGCGATTCGGCCTCGCGGATCGCGTTCCAGACGGTCGCGCGCGTGACGCCGAGCCGGCCCGCGATCGCCTCTCCGGAGACGAATTCGCGCGCGCTCAGGTGCCTGACGACGTTCAGGGTATGGGTGTGCATGCCGGGGCGAATGATATTGCACGCGCGCGGGCTTGCGGACCCCGGCCGCCGTGCCGCGTTCCCGTTGAACTCCGGCCGGGTCGACGTGTCGCTCGGATGCGCCCCGACCGCGAGCAGCATTGATCTGCATCAATCGCGACCACGGGGTTGCGCCGACAATCCCCTGTCATCGGCCCCGGACACTCGAGGGAGGAAAAGAGCATGTACAAGAGAATTCTGGTTCCCGTGGATGGCACGCCGCTGTCGAAGAAGGCCATCCGGGAAGCGTTGAAGATCGCGAAGCTGAGTGGCGCAAAGGTGACGGGGTTCTTCTCCCCGCCGGAGTACGAGGTGCTGATCTACGGCGAATACTTCCCGCCGGACCTGCTGCCACGCGAGGAGTACGAGGCGCGCGCGAAGAAGAACGCCGAGAAGATTCTCTCGACCGTGCGCAAGGAAGCCGAGACAGCCGGCGTCGCGTGCGACACGTTCCACGAGCCGAGCCGCATGCCCTGGGAAGCGATCATCGAGGCCGCACGCAAGAAGCGCTGCGACCTGATCGTGATGGCCTCCCACGGCAGGAAGGGCCTTACGGGCGTCCTGCTCGGCAGCGAAACGACCAAGGTACTCACGCACTCCAAGATCCCGGTCCTCGTGGTCCGGTGAACCTGCCCGGCGTTCCGGGCCCTGCGGGCGCAGCTTCCGGGCTGCGCCCGCGTCGCTTCTCCCGCACGACGAGCGCCGTCACTTCGTGGCGCGCCCGCGGCGCGGGCCCGCGGGCCCGGCGCCACGCTTCCCCGAGCGGGGCACCGACGCGGGGGGCGTGATCGGCATCGCGCTTTCCTTGAGCCGCCGCAGCACGAAGCTCGAGATGCTGTGACGGATGCCGGGAATCCGGTAGAGCTTCTCGCGCAGCAGCCGTTCGTAGTCGCGCGTGTCGCGCACCGCGATGCGCATCAGATAGTCGTACTCGCCCGAGATCAGGAAGGCCTCGAGCACCTCCGGAATCTCCTCGAGCGCGCGCCCGAACGCCGAGATCGTCTCGTCGTTGTGGTTCTCGAGCGTGACCTGGACCATCACGGTTTCCGTGAACCCGATCGCGGCCGGGTCCACGCGCACCGTGTAGCCGAGGATCACGCCCGCCTCCTCCATGCGCTTGATCCTGTTCCAGCACGGCGTCGTCGAAAGCCCCACGGCGGCACTGATGTCCTGCAGGCTCGCGCGCGCGTCGCGCTGCAGGAACGACAGGATCGCGAGATCGAACTTGTCCAGCTCCATTTTCTCTCCAGAAGTCTTTTCCCGGAAAATATTTCTGAATTGTGCGCCATTTTGCAGAAAAACAGGACGCCTTTTCCGAGCCCCCGAGGCTAAGCTACCCACCATGAACGACATGACCCTTCCCGCCCTCCTGGCACGTGCCGCCGCCCCGGACCTCCCGGCTCCGAGCGGTGCGCGTGCGCTGCTCGACACGCTCATCGAACTCGGCGTGGAAGTCGTGTTCGGCTATCCGGGCGGGGCGATCCTGCCGGTCTACGACGCGCTGCACGGCGAACCCCGGCTGCGTCACGTGCTCGTGCGGCACGAGCAGGCGGCGGTCCACGCGGCGGAAGGCTACGCGCGCTCGACGGGCAGGCCCGGCGTCGTGTTCGTGACCTCCGGCCCCGGCATGAGCAACACCGTCACGGGGCTGCTGGACGCCATCTGCGATTCCGTCCCGGTCGTCGTCATCAGCGGGCAGGTCGCCACGCCCCTGATCGGCACCGATGCGTTCCAGGAGTGCGACGCGCTCGGCCTCTCGCGTCCGGTCACGAAGTGGAATGCCCAGGTTCGTCGCGCGGAGGACGTGGCGCCCACGGTCCGCAAGGCCTTCGCGGTCGCGACGGGCAACCGGCCGGGGCCCGTGCTGATCGATTTCCCGAAGGACGTCCAGCTCGCCCCCGTGCCCGAAGTCGTCGACGCGCCGGCCGTGCGGCCGGTATCGCCCGCCGCGGGGCGGGCGCTCCCGCGGCGCCGGATCGCCGAGGCCGCCGCACTGATCCGGTCCGCACGGCGTCCCGTGTTCTACGGGGGAGGCGGGCTCGTGAACGGCGGCCCGGCCGCGTGCGCCGCCTTCACCCGGCTCGTGCGTGCCACCGGTGCACCGTGCACGCTCACGCTCATGGGGCTCGGCGCGTTCCCCACGTCCGACCCGCAGTTCCTCGGCATGCTCGGGATGCACGGCACCGTCGAGGCGAACAACGCGATGCACGCGGCCGATCTCGTGATCTGCATCGGGGCGCGCTTCGACGATCGCGTCACCGGCCGGCTCGCCGATTTCTGCCCCGATGCGAAGTTCGTCCACATGGACGTGGACGCGTCGTCGATCAACAAGATCGTGCGCGCGGACGTTCCGATCGTGGGCGACTGCGCCGAACTGCTCCCGGAACTGCTCGACGCGCTCGGCCCGGAGCCCTTCGATCCGGAACACACCCGCGCATGGTGGGAGCAGGTCGCCGAATGGCGTTCGCGCGACTGCCTCGCGTACACGGACCGTGCCGACGCCATCCTGCCCCAGCGCCTCATGGAGACTCTCCGGACGGCCCTCGCGGGACGCGACACCGTCGTCGCGACGGACGTCGGCCAGCACCAGATGTGGGCCGCCCAGCGGCTCGCGTTCGACGAACCCGGACGCTGGCTGACTTCCGGCGGCGCGGGCACGATGGGCTACGGACTGCCCGCCGCGATCGGCGCGCAGATCGCGCATCCCGACCGCCTCGTGGTGTGCGTGAGCGGCGATGCGTCGGTGCTGATGAACCTCCAGGAACTGTCGACCGCAATGCAGCACGGCACGCCCGTAAAACTCATCGTGGTGAACAACGGTCGTATGGGGATGGTGCGTCAGTGGCAGGACCTCATCCACGAAGGCCGCCGGAGCCACAGCTATACGGAAGCGCTGCCCGACTTCGTGGTCGTGGCGCGCGGGTTCGGCTGGCAGGCCGAGCGCGTCGAGGCGCCCGCGGATCTCGACGCGGCACTCGCGGCGTGCCTCGAGAGCGACGGCCCTTTCCTGCTCGACGTGGTCGTCCCGCCCCAGGAGAACTGCTTCCCGATGATCCCGCCGGGCCGCGGACACCACGAGGTCGCGCTCGACGAGGACGAATTCGTCGCGCTCACGCAGACGCGCTGACGGAACGGAACGGGACTTGCTCCCGGGTCCGGATACACTAATGGCATGCACGCGGATTACCCGCCGCGATGCATGCACAATGCCCGTCGCCGCACCCAAGGCACAGGGGTCATGAAACGTCGAATCCCACAGGAGCCCGACATGAAATCAGTCACCCTGGACGACAAGTACGTCGCCCACGACGGCCGGATATACCTGACCGGCATCCAGGCGATCGTGCGCCTCATGATGGTGCAGCGCGAGCGCGACCGTCTCGCCGGCCTGCGCACGGCAGGTTTCGTTTCCGGATACCGCGGTTCGCCGCTCGGCGGTCTCGACGAGGCCCTCTGGAAGGCCCGCCCCCACCTCGACGCGCACGACATCCGGTTCCAGCCCGGCGTGAACGAGGAACTCGCCGCCACGGCCGTCTGGGGCACCCAGCAGGTCGGCCTGCTCGGCGACACCGACTACGACGGCGTGTTCGGGCTCTGGTACGGCAAGGGCCCCGGCGTCGACCGCTGCGGCGACGTCTTCAAGCACATGAACTTCGCAGGTACGTCGAAGCACGGCGGCGTGCTGCTCGTGGCCGGGGACGATCACGGCGCGTACTCCTCGACGCTGCCGCACCAGAGCGACCACCTGTTCTCGGCCTCGATGATCCCCGTGCTGTACCCCTGCAACGTCTCGGAATACATCGAACTGGGCCTGCACGGCTTCGCGATGTCGCGCTACTCCGGCTGCGCGGTCGCGTTCAAGGCGCTGGCGGACACGGTCGAGTCGTCCTCGTCGATCGACGCGAACATCCACGAGCCGCGCATCGTGCTGCCGCAGGACTTCGTGATGCCTCCCGGCGGGGTCAACTGCCGGCTCTCGAACGAGCCGCTGGGACTCCAGGCGCGCCGGCAGGAAGAGCTCATGCAGGACTACAAGATCTACGCCGCGATCGCCTACGCGCGCGCGAACCGGCTGAACCGCACGATGATCGACTCGCCGCGTGCGCGACTCGGGATCGTCACCGCCGGGAAGTCCTATCTCGACGTGCTGGAAGCCCTGGACGAGCTCGGCATCGGCGAGCGCGAGGCCGCCGAGATCGGCATCCGCGTCTTCAAGGTATCGATGCCCTGGCCTCTGGAGGCCGACAGCATCCGCGAGTTCGCGAAGGGGCTCGAGGAAATCCTCGTGGTCGAGGAAAAGCGCCAGGTCGTCGAATACCAGCTCAAGGAGCACCTCTACAACTGGGACCCGGACGTGCGTCCCCGCGTGATCGGCAAGTTCGACGAGCGCGGCGAGTGGGTCGCCCCGCGTGGCGAGTGGCTGCTCCCCGCGAAGGGCGACTTCTCCATCGCGCAGATCGCGCGCGTGATCGCCGGGCGCGTCGCGCGCTTCCATCCGAGCGACCGCATCCGTGCGCGCCTCGCGTTCCTCGAGGCCAAGGAAGCCGTGCTGCGCAAGGCCGTCGACACGCCGCCGCGCCCGGCCTACTACTGCTCCGGCTGCCCGCACAACCGCTCCACCAAGGTACCGGACGGCAGCCTCGCGCTCGCGGGCATCGGCTGTCACGTCATGGCGACCGCGATCTACCCCGAGCACAACCGCACCACGACCCACATGGGTGGCGAGGGCGCGCCGTGGATCGGAGCCGCACCGTTCTCGAAGCGCAAGCACGTGTTCCAGAACCTCGGGGACGGCACGTACTTCCATTCGGGCAGTCTCGCGATCCGTGCCGTGATCGCTTCGGGCGCGAACATCACCTACAAGATCCTCTACAACGACGCCGTCGCGATGACGGGCGGCCAGCCCGTGGACGGCACCGTCACCGTGCCGATGATCGCCCAGCAGATGGCCGCCGAGGGCGTCAAGCGCATCGCGCTCGTGACGGAGGATCTCGGACGCTACACGGACCGCTCGCAGCTGCCGGACATCGTGACGCTGCACGACCGCAAGGAGCTCACGGCGGTGCAGCGCGAGATGCGCGAGGTGCCGGGCGTCTCCGTCCTGATCTACGACCAGACCTGCGCGGCCGAGAAACGTCGTCGCCGCAAGAAGGGCGAGTTTCCGCAGGCCCCCGAACGCGCGTTCATCAACGACGCCGTCTGCGAAGGCTGCGGCGACTGCGGCCTGAAATCGAACTGCGTGTCCATCCTGCCGCTCGAGACGACGTTCGGCCGCAAGCGCATGATCGACCAGTCGGCGTGCAACCAGGACATGTCGTGCCTCGAGGGATTCTGTCCGAGCTTCGTGACGGTCGCGGGCGCGAAGGTGCACAGGTCGAATGCCGCGAAGACCGCGGACGACTTCGGCCCGGTGCCCGCCCCCGAAGTCCCCGAACTCGGGAACGAGGCCTACAACATCCTCATCACGGGCGTCGGCGGCACCGGCGTCATCACGATCGGCGCACTGCTCGGCATGGCCTCGCACCTCGAGGGCCGGGGCGTCTCCGTGCTCGACATGACCGGGATGTCCCAGAAAAACGGTGCCGTCACCTCCCACGTTCGGATCGCGGCCCGCCCCGACGAGATCCGCGCACAGCGGATCGCGACGGGCGAAGCGAACCTGATACTCGGGTGCGACATGCTGACCGCGGGTGCGGCCGATGCCATCTCGAAGACGCGTCCCGGCCGCACGGTCGCGGTGATCAACTCGCACGAACAGCCGCCCGGCCAGTTCGCACGCAATCCGGACTGGCAGTTCCCGAACGCGCAGGTGCACTCCCTGATCCTCGAGTCCGTCGAGGACAACGCCCACTTCGTGGAAGCGACCGAACTCGCGACTGCGCTGCTCGGCGACGCGATCGCCGCGAACCTGTTCATGCTCGGTTTCGCGTTCCAGAAGGGACTGGTGCCCGTGACCGAGGCGTCCCTCGATCGCGCGATCGAACTGAACGGCGTGGCGATCGAGGCGAACAAGCAGGCCTTCCTCTGGGGCCGGCGCGCGGCCGTGGACATCGAGCGCGTGCGGCGTGCCGCCAGGCCGGGCCAGCCCGTCGTCGTCAAGATGCCCGAGAACCTCGACGCGCTGATCAGGACCCGCGTCGGGTTCCTGACCGAGTACCAGGACGCCCGCTATGCCGAGCGCTACGAAACGCTCGTGCAGCGCGTGCGCTCGGCGGAAGCCGCGCTCGGCAAGGGCGAGGCCCTCACGCGGGCCGTCGCCCAGTCGCTCTTCAAGCTCATGGCCTACAAGGACGAGTACGAGGTCGCGCGCCTGTACACGAACGGCGAGTTCGAGCGCAAGCTCAAGGAGACGTTCGACGGCGACTTCACGCTCACGTTCCACCTCGCGCCCCCGCTGCTCGCGAAGCGCGACGCGGACGGTCACCTCGTCAAGGCGCGGTACGGTTCGTGGATGTGGCGTGCGTTCCGGCTGCTCGCAAAGTTCCGGTTCCTGCGGGGCGGCGCGCTCGACCCGTTCGGCCGGACCGAGGAACGCCGCATGGAACGCCAGCTCATCACGGACTACGAGGCCACGGTCGGGAAGATCCTGAACACGCTCGACGCGGAGACGCTGCCGGTGGCCGTCGAACTCGCGAGCCTGCCGCAGAAGATCCGCGGCTTCGGCCACGTGAAGGAAGCCGCCGTGCAGACCGTGAAGGCGCGCTGGCAGGAACTCGAGGGGACCCTCACCGGTGCTCCGAAGCAGGACGCGCCCGGGAAGGCCGGCGCCCGACCGGAGCGCAGCGCCGCCTGACCCTCTCCACCCCGGCGTCGTCGTTCGTCACGCGGACGCCGGCGCACTCCCCGGACGGGGGTGACACCACGGCCACCGCGGTCGTGTGTGCCACCCCCGTTTCCGTTTCGGGCCCGGCCTCCCGCGGGACGCGGCCTCGTGCCGAGGCGTACCATCCCCGCCACACGCAGCCCGCACGCTCTCGTGGCCCCGTGCAGGTTCGCGACCCGTGATCCGACAGCCACCCGGAGGAGAACTCTCATGCCCGCGTTCAAGATCGCCACCCCCGCGTGGCCCGCATCCGCTTCCGCGGCGGACGCCTATGCCTTCGAGATGGAGCCGCTCGCGGGCGTCGACGCCGCGATCGTCGAGGGGCCGGTCGACGAGGACGGCTTCATCGCGTTCGTGCAGGACGCCGATGCGGTGTACGCGAAGGGGCTGCGCTTCACGCGCAGGCTCGTGGACGCACTGCCCGAGCGGTGCCGCGCGATCGTGCTGGGGTCGGTCGGTGTCGACAGCGTCGACATCGAAGCCGCGACGGCTCGCGGCCTGCCCGTGACGAACTGCCCGGACACGTTCATCGAGGAAGTCGCGGACCACGCGATGATGCTCCTGCTCGCGAGCCTTCGCCGTACCGTCGAGCAGGACCGCATGGTCCGCGAGAACCGGTGGAAGGAAGGGCGGCCCGCACTGCTGAAGATCCCCCGGCTCATGGGGCAGACGCTCGGACTCGTCGCGTTCGGTCACGTCGCGCGCGCGGTCGCCCGGCGCGCGAAGGCATTCGGTCTGCACGTGATCGCGTACGACCCCTTCGTCGAGGAACTCGTGATGGTGGAGCACGGTGTGGTGCCGGCCACGCTCGAGGAGGTGCTCACGCACTCGGACTTCGTGTCCATGCACGCGCCCGCCACGCCGGAAGCGCACGGCATGCTCCAGGAAAAGCACTTCCGCATGATGAAACCCACCGCCGTGTTCATCAACACGGGCCGCGGCCCGACGGTCCGGGAAAGCGCGCTGATCCGCGCGCTGCAGGAGGGCTGGATCGCGCACGCGGGTCTCGACGTGCTCGAGACCGAACCGCCTGCCCCCGACAACCCGCTCCTCGCGATGACCAACGTGACGCTGAGTGCCCACACCGCGTCGGCCTCCGCGCGCTTCGACCCCGCGCGCAAGCGTCACGTCGGGCGCGAACTCGCCCTCGTGCTGAGCGGCCGCTGGCCCATGAGCTGCGTGGACCCGGCAGTGCTCATGCACACGAAGCTCCGGCGCTGGCAGCCCGTGTCCATGACCCGCGGCCCGAACAGCTGAAACTTCGGGGGAAACTTCGGGGTCAGGCTTGCGTTGTTGTATTGTTTGCCGGCCTGACATCCCCTTCCGCGGTATGCTCCGCGCTTCCGTACGCACCGCTGCGCCATCGATGCCCCGCCACACCGCCACCGCCCGAGTCCTGCTCGACGCCGCGCGCGAACTGTCCGATGCACTGTCGCGTCTCCGCTTCCCCGAACCCGTCGTGCACGTCTACGACCCGCTGCGTTACGCGTGGGCACCGTACGAGCAGTACGTCTCGCGCTTCGCGACCGGTCGCCGGAGGTTCGTGCTGCTCGGCATGAACCCCGGCCCCTTCGGCATGATGCAGACGGGTGTGCCGTTCGGCGAGATAGCGGCCGTGCGCGACTGGATGGGCATCGAGGCGCCGGTCGACAGACCCGCCGCACAGCACCCGAAACGTCCGATCGAGGGCTTCGCGTGCACGCGCTCGGAAGTGAGCGGCCGTCGGCTCTGGGGCTGGGCCCAGCGGCGTTTCGGCACGGCCGGACGGTTCTTCTCGGACTGGTTCGTGCTGAACTACTGCCCGCTCGTGTTCCTCGAGGCGTCGGGCCGCAACTTCACGCCGGACAAGCTTCCGGCCGCGGTCCTGTCCGACCTGCACGCAATGTGTGACCGCCACCTCGCGGCCGCCCTGAAGGCGCTCGAGCCCGACTGGGCGATCGGTGTCGGGGCATTCGCGGAGAAGCGCATCCGGGCCGTCGTGGAAGGGCCGCTGATCGACGGAGAGGCTGCCCGACGGATGCGTGTCGGCACGGTCCTCCATCCGAGCCCCGCGAGCCCCGCGGCCAACCGTGGCTGGGCCGAAGCGGCAGAGCGCCAGCTGGCTGCCCTGGGCATCACGGACTTTCCGGAAGGCTGAGCGGGCCGGTCGACGACCGGTCAGGGCGGTACGGCCCTCGCGACGGTTCTGCGCGCGCGTACTTCGAGCGCCTTCCACACGAGCGCCTGTGCCCCGAGCGCCGCGACGACGCCGATCGCGAATGCGCCGGCGACGCCGAGCCTGTCGAGCAGGGTCGCGAGCACGACGCAGAACGCGGCCGTCGCGTACATGCCCAGAATCATGCCGCGCAGCAGCGGTGTCACGAACGCCGCACCGTGCGCGCGGTGCGAGAACACGGCGAGTACCGTTCCCATCACCGGGAAGACCGCGAAGAGCCCCGTCCAGATCGACCCGATCGTGGCGGCGGCCCCGGACACCACCACCGTGAGCGTGGCACCCGCCACCATCCTGAGCACGAGTTCCCGTCCCCGGAACTGTGCACCCCCCACCGTCCCGGGCGTCACCGGCGGCAGCAGCGCGAGCGCCACGGCAAGACCCGCCACCGCCACGACGAGCGACACACCGGCGTCGTGCGGCAGGAACGAGGCGCCCAGGGCCACGACGAACCACGACGCGGCACTCGCGAGCAGGCTCCGCCCCCAGGACCACCGGAGACACGCCCATGAATAGGTCAGGCTGAACGCAGCCGCCGCACCGACCGCCGCAAGCGCCGAGGTCGCGACGCCCGCCGTGAAATGGGCGCCCTGCTCGAGCGCGATCACGAACAGGATCGGCCCGGTCACCACGGGCAGACCCGCGAGACGCCCGGCGACGGCCGCGCCCCAGCGGCGCGCCGCGAGGGTGAGCAGTGCGAGAAAGGTGGGAACGAGCACGAGCTTGAGCGCGAGCATCGGGAAAAGGCACCATGGGAGAGCGGATCGCGGCGGCGTGCCGCGCGGACCGGCCATGATAGCGCCTGACGGTGCGCGCCTCTCGTTCGCTCGGCCGTTCATCGTGCGACGCCGAATGCGCCGCGGGCCGTGACCGTTCCGTCCGGTGTCGCGACGTTCCACGTGCCGCCGGCCTCCGTCGCGGCCGGGCCGAAGAATCGGCCGTCGACCGTGCCGCTCGCGCTCACCGGATCGGTGGCCCCGGGTCGCGCCTGCGCGGCCCCCGAAAAGTGGTTCACCGCGGGATCGATGGTGGCAGCGAATTCCAGATGGCCGATCTCGAAAGCCGGCGTGGCGTTACCCGACGAGTTCCCGGTGAGCCAGACCCCGTTCGAAAGGACCGCTTCCCCCGTGACCGTCCGCGCCGCGAAGTTCGCGTTCAGGACGACCTCGCCCTCCACGCGCGCGAGCCCCTCGGCGGAAACGCGAACCCCCACCGTCCAGCCTTCGTAGCGGGCCTCGCCCGTCGACGGAATCTCTGCCGACGGGGTTTCGCGACCCGTGTGGAACGCCCCGAACGTCGCCGACGACGGCAGCGTGCCGCCGTCTTCCCAGTAGCCGAAGCGCGTATACGAAAGGACGCCCTCGCCCGCGACGAAGACGCTGGTCTGCTGCTTCTCCGCCGTCAGCCGGAAATCCGTGTCCGCGTACGGTTCGAGGCCCAGGTAGAGGCTCTGCAGTTCGTCCCGGGCGAACGTGACCTCCGCGGCCGCACCACTCCGAACGATCCCCAGCGTGAGACCTCCGTCGGCCTCCGGACGCAGGAACCCGTCGGCCGCGACAGCGGTCACGGACGTCACGCCCCCGGTGCCGGACAGCCCGACGACAGCGGCGTCCTGTCGCAGCCCGAACGACTCCGCCACCGACGACGCGAACGGCGGCAGCCGGATCTCGCCCGCCGGATGTTCCGCGGTGGCGATGCGGGCGCCGAAGGCGCCGTCCAGCGTGTAGTCGACGGAAGCCGCGCTCCACGTTCCCGCCATCTCCTCGAGACCCGGGCCGAAGAAGTGCGCCGACAGTGCGCCTGTCGCGGTCGCACAGCACCCTGCCCCGTACAGTGACGCGCCCACGACGTGCGCGTCGGTCGCGCTGGTCGTGGCGCCGGAGACGTACAGCACCTGGTCGAGCGGCCTCGTCCCTCCCGATGCGCTCCGGACTTCGAGCGCGCCGATGCGCCCTTCCAGCCTCGCGGAGTCGAAGTCCACCCGCAGCAGCACGGTGCCCGCGAGAACGTCGTCCGTGGTGGCGTCGCGGTAGTGGCCGATCGAGGCCCCCACGTATTCCGCGAAACCCGTTCGCGCGTCGACGCGCGCGTCCGGCGTGAGGAATCCGAAGTGGACCGGCGAGCGCAGCGTTCCCGCAATCGTGTCCTCGTACGACAGTTCGCCGAAACGTGCATACGACAGGGAATCTCCCGTCACTTCGAGCGCCCCCGTCTCACGCCAGACCACACCGCTGGCGGACGCCGTCGTCGTGCCGTCGGACTGCACGAGGAGATCCGATGCGGCGAAATGTTCCGTCCGGAGTGCACCGTCGTTGCGACGCACGATCACCGTGAGTGATCCGTCGGACGCGCGCGTCCGCGTCGCGTAGCCGGTCCGGAACGGTGTCAGGTACACGGGCAGCAGCACATCCGCGTCGGCGCCGCCCTCGAACGAGGTCGTGATGTCTCCCGCGAGCCGGGGCAGCGCGGGCTCGACGCCGTCCGCGAAGAGCGGCGTGTCGCTCTGCCGGGTCAGGAACGCGCCATAGGTCTGCACGGTCCCGCCCGCGTCGTCCCAGGAAAGATCCCAGGTGCCCGCGATCTCCGTCCCGGCCGGACCGAACGCGCGCAACTCGACGCTGGAAGGTCCGGTGAGCACTTCGCCGGTGCCGGATCTCTCCGCCGTTGGAACGCCGACGAAGGCGGGCAGCCCCGGACCGCCGGTGGTACGCGAGGCCGTGAAGAGGATGTCCGCACCCAGCGGGGTCTCTGCACCGGTGGCCAGGTCGGCCGCGAGAAGGTTCTCGATGCGACCGCTCACCGCCCCTTCGGAGAAGTCGGCACGCATGCGCACCGTGCCGTCCAGCCAGGCGGTCCCCGCGTCACGCAGAACCAGCCCGGACGCGGATCCTCCGTAGTCCGCCTGACCGGTCGCCGGAATCGCGGCCGGAGGCGTCGCGAGGCCGAAGTACCCGATCTCGGCGGCCCCGGACGCGCCGTCGGGATGGAACAGCGCATACAGACGCGAGAACTCGGCCCGGAAACCGGACTCGTCCGCCCAGGCTTCCAGGTACGACACCGCACCGCGTTCGGCGTAAAGGATCCCGTCACCGGTCCGGTCGATCTCCGTGCCCGCGAACACGACACGCCGCGCCCCGCCGGTCGTGAAGTACGTCACGGCCAGGCCGCCCGCACCGTCGTCCGATCGTGTCCCGAGCTGCTCGCCCTCGAAGAACGCCGGAAACAGCGCGAATACCCCGGCCGCGACGTCGGCGATCGTGACGCTTCCCGACGCGGCCTCCCTCGGGTCCGCGAAGAGTTCCGCGATCGGCGCGGGCTCCGAAGGATCCTGCACCACCCCGGCCAGTGACGCCGGTGATCCGCCCGGGCCGGGATTCGCGGCGGGCACGCCACCGCCTCCCGCCGCACAGCCGATCAGGACGGGCACGCAGATACCGGGCACCGCTCGGCGAACGGCGCCCACGAAACAGGACCAGATCTCCACACAGGTCTCCCTGTTATTCTTTTCGGTCGGTCTTGCGCCGCCGGGCGTGCGATCCACGCCATTGCATTTGTACGCACAGTCTAGAGCAAGACCGGACCCTCCTGTCCAGAGAAATTTCCCGATACCGCCCGCTGCGGTGACAGACGGCCCTCCCGGGTGACACCGTGGCGCACAATGAGGGGCCTCAACGTCCCGACCGGCCGCCGCACATGAAGATCACCACCATCGAGACCCTCCGCCTGCCGGAGCGCCCCAATCTCCTGCTGGTACAGGTGCACACCGACGAAGGACTGACCGGGCTCGGCGAGACGTCCCGCGGCCCGGGGCCCGTCGAGGCCCAGATCCACGACATCGTCGCACCGGCCCTGCTCGGCGAGGATCCGCTCGCGATCCAGAAACACAACCGCGCACTGCTGTCGACGTATCTGGGGTTCTCGGCGAGCAGCACGGAAGTGCGCGCCGCCTCCGCGATCGACATCGCGCTCTGGGACATCCTCGGACAGGCCACGGGACAACCGATCCACCAGTTGCTGGGCGGGCGTTCGCGCGAGCGCATCCGCGTCTACAACACCTGCGCCGGGTATCACTACAACACCACGACGGTCGCGCGGCGGCAGATGGCAGTCGGCGACGCGGCGGCGAAACCGGAGGGTCCCTACGACGACCAGATCGCCTTCACGCACCGCGCGGACGAACTCGCGCTGAGCCTGCTCGAGGAAGGCTATACGGCGATGAAGATCTGGCCGTTCGACCCGCTCGCCGCGGATCGCGGCGGCAGCCTCCTGACGGCCCGGGACATCGATCTCGCGCTCGAACCGTTTCGCAGGATCCGGCACGCGGTGGGCAACCGCATCGAGATCATGGCCGAGTTCCACTCCCTCTGGAATCTCCAGCAGGCGAAGCAGATCGCCGCTGCGCTCGAACCGTATGCCCCGTTCTGGTCGGAGGACCCGATCCGGATGTGCGACGTCTCGACGCTGCAGGAGTACGCGCGCTCGACCTCGATTCCCGTCTGCGCGAGTGAAACCCTCGGTGGCCTCCATCCCTTTCGTGACGTGCTCGAGGGGCAGGCGGCCGACGTCGTGATGCTCGACGTCGGGTGGTGCGGCGGACTGACCGAGGCCCGCAAGATCGCCGCGCTCGCGGAAGCCTGGCAGCGACCCGTCGCACCGCACGACTGCAACGGCCCGGTCGTGTGGGTCGCGTCGATCCACCTCATGGCGCACATTCCCAACGCGCTCGTGATGGAGGTCGTGCGCGCCTACACGAGCACCTGGTACCGCGACCTGCTCACCGACCTCCCGGAAGTCCGCGACGGATACGTGCACACGCTCGACGGCCCCGGTCTCGGAACGCGTCTGCAGCCGGATCTCGCGACGCGCCCGGGCGTCACGGTCCGGCGGAGCCCGGCCTGACCGGACGCCACGCGCGCATGTACCTCCGACGCTCCCTGGAGGAAAATCGGGGCCGGATTCCAGGAGGCGACGCCATGACGATCACGTTCCGCAAGCTCCACCCGACATTCGTCGCGGAGGCGAGTGCGGTCGACCTGCGACAGGTGCACGACGCCGAAACGCTCGAGGCGATTCGCCGGGGCATGGACGAGTTCGCGGTGCTCGTCTTCCGCGACCAGCCCTTCACGGACGAGGAGCAGATGGCGTTCGCGCGACGGTTCGACGGCGTGCTGCACGAGAAGACCGGAGCCGCGGCGCTCGGCAGGAGTCGCCTCGGCACGGAAGCGATCGCGGACATCTCCAACGTGGCACCGGACGGCGAACTGTTCGCACCGGACGACCGCCGGCGAGCCTACGCGCTCGGCAACCGGCTCTGGCACACGGACGCCTCCTTCGAGGATCCGTCCGGCCGGTACTCGATGCTCTCCGCGCGCGTCGTGCCGCCCGTACGGACGGAAACGGAGTTCGCCGACGCCCGCACCGCGTACGAAGCGCTCGACGACGCGACGCGCACCTCGATCGAGACCCTGCGCGTGCATCATTCCATCGCGTACTCCCGCGAGACGCTCGGCTTCGAGTTCAGCGCGGAAGAGCGCGCGAAGCTGCCCGGCGCCGTCCAGCCGCTCGTGCGCACGAATCCGCGCACCGGTCGACGCGCGCTCTACCTCGCCTCGCACGCGGCACACGTCGTCGACTGGCCGCTGCCCGAGGGGCGTCTGCTGCTGCGCGAGCTCATCGACCACGTCACGGAGCCGTCGTTCGTCTACGCGCACGTCTGGCGTCCGAACGACCTCGTGATCTGGGACAACCTCGCGACCATGCACCGGGGGCGCCCCTTCGACGACGCCACGCACAGGCGCGAGATGCGTCGCGTGACGACGCTCGATCTCCCGCACGCGATCGAGACTGCCTGAACGCTCGCGACCGCACCGACAGCGCGTTCGCGCTGGCAGTAAACTGCGCGCTTCTCGAGGAGGATCGCCGATGAAGTTCGTCGGACAGCTGCTCGGCTCGCACAGGAGCCGATACCCGGCCATGGAGATCGCGGACATCTACAAGCTGCTGCACCAGGCGGCGCTCGGCCCTGCGCACCTAGTGCAGGCCGGTGACGCACGCGCGACGCTGCGCGCCGAGCTGGCTGCGTGCGGCCAGGGACCCGACGAACCGCTCGCGGACGTGATCTCGCCCGACGGACGGCTCGCGCGCGTGCACCTGCGGACGTTCGCGGCGCGCGGGCTCGACCCGGACCGCCTCGCGGATGCGTTCGTGCAGACCGCGCAGGACTATCCGGGGTCCCCGGACAAGCTCGCGAAGTTCTGCGGCTGTCTCGGCGATCTCGCGGACGCCGGAGGCATCCCGTTCGCGCGTGCGGACGTCGAGGCCTACATGTCCGCACGCGGGGCCGAAGGCTGGCCGGCTGTGCACCACTCGCAGGCCTACCGGGCCGCGTATGCGCCCGCGTACCGCGTCGTCGATCTCGAACGCCTGCCCGAGGTCGCGGCCGAGGGTCTCCGCCCGTGACCGACTCCAGTCTCCGCATACGGGACGTCGTCGCGATCCCGACCTCGTTCCCGGTCCGCCCCGAGGACAGCGTGACCCTCGGGGTCGGGCGCGCCGTGAAGCGCGACGCCGTGATCGTGAAGGTGGTCACCGAGTCCGGTCTCTGCGGCTACGGCGAGGCGCACCACGGCCGTGCGCCCGGCGCGGTCGCGAAACTCGTCTCGAGCACGCTGCGCCAGCTCGTGATCGGCTGCGACGCCCACGACACGGTCGGCATCTGGAAGCGCGTCTACGACAAGCAGCTCGCGAGTCACGGCATGGGTGCCGGCTCGAGCATCGGCCTGTCCGGCATCGACATGGCGCTCTGGGACGTGCGCGCGAAGGCGGCGGGCCTGCCCCTCTACCGGCTGCTCGGCGGCGCCGACCGCGCGATCCCGGCCTACGCCGGCGGCGTGTCCCTGGGCTATCAGCCACCGGAGGAACTCGTGGAGGAGGCCCGCGTGCACGTCGAGCAGGGGTACCGCGCCGTGAAGCTCCGGATCGGCGACACGGTGAAGGACGACCTCGCGCGCATCGAGGCCGTGCGGCACGCGTTCGGTGACGACCTCGTGATCCTCACGGACGCGAACACCGGCTACGACGTCGCGGCCGCCCGCGCGGCAATGCCCGGCCTGGACGCGCTCGGCGTCGGGTGGCTCGAGGAACCCTTTCCTGCGCACGACTATCACAGCTACCGCCTCGCGGCGGGATTCGGCCGCACGCCGCTCGCTGCCGGCGAGAACCACTACACGCGCTTCGAGTTCCAGCACGTCGTCGACTCCGGCGCGATCACGATCCTGCAGCCGGACCTCTCGAAGAGCGGCGGGATCACCGAGGTCCTGCGGATCGCGCACCTCGCGTCCGTCCGGAAGCTGCCGATCCACCCGCACTCCTCGATGACCGGTCTCAACATGGCCGCGTCGATCCACCTGCTCTGCGCGATCGACAACGGCGGCTACTTCGAGGCCGACGTCTCGAAGAACAACCTGTTCCGGGACGAACTCGTGAGCACGCCGTACGCGATCGGCGCGGACGGGTGCGTGCATCCGCTGCCCGGCCCCGGCATCGGCGTGGACGTCGACGAGGCCTTCCTCGCCGCGCATCCGCTCATCGACGGACCTGCCTATGTCTGACCCCGCGCGCCGCCGCGCGCTCGCGGGTCTCGCAGCACTGGCCGCCTCTTCCTCGCTGGGTGCCACCGCACTGGAGCACCCTTCCCATCCGGTCCGCATCGTGGTGCCGTATCCCCCCGGGGGATTCAACGACCGGCTTGCGCGCCTGCTGGCCCGCCGCGTGGGTGAGTCCTGGCGTACGTCGGTGACGGTCGAGAACCGCCCGGGGGGCGGAACGCTCGTCGCCACGGAAGCGGTCGCCCGTGCCGAACCCGACGGGCGCACGCTGCTGCTGGCCGGATTCGCGTTCGCCGCGAGCCCCGGCCTGCGTGCATCGCTCCCCTTCGACCCGCTCGAGGACTTCGATCCCGTGGTGCTCTGTGCCTCGACGCCGAACCTCCTCGTCGTCGGGGCGGACCAGCCGTATGGCGACGTCGCGGACCTGATCGCGGCCGCCCGCGCGCGGCCGAGCAGCATCGCGTTCGGATCAGAGGGGCCAGCCTCGTCGGCGCACCTGTGCATCGAGATGCTCGAGCGGGAGGCAGGCATCGAACTCACGCACGTGCCCTACAAGGGCAGTGCGACAGCACTCGCGGACGTCGTGAGCGGCCAGATCCAGGCGGCCTTCGACGACGTGCCGAACGTGCTCCCGCATCTCGCGGCGGGCAGGCTGCGCGCACTCGCGGTCACGACGGCATCGCACTTCGCGCTCCTGCCGCACGTCCCGCCCATGACCGAGACCATCCGGGATTTCGTCGTGAGTTCCTGGTTCGGACTGGTCGCGCCGCACGGCACGCCTCACGCGTTCACCGACGCGCTGAATCAGGAAGTGAACCGCATCCTGCAGCTTCCCCGGACGCGAAAGCAGTTCGCCGCGGAGGGCGTGGAGGCGATCGGCGGTAGCCCGGAGCGTTTCGCGGAACACGTGCGCACCGAGATCGCACGCTGGCGACAAATCGCGAAGCGGGCAGGCCTGTCCTCCCGCTGATCGGGCCTCAGGCCCCCCGGGCCATCGCGGCGAAGTCCCGGATCATGCGCGCCTCGTCCGGAACGGTACCCGTGAACAGGCGGAACGCACCGACGGCCTGGAAGACCGCCATGCCGCCGCCATCGAGCGTGCGACAGCCGAGGCGTCCGGCCTCCCGCAGCAGCTCGGTCTCGAGCGGGAAGTAGACGATCTCCGCGACCCAGAGATCGGGGCGCAGGCAGGCCGCGGGCAGCGGCAGCCCCGGGTGACCGGCCATCCCCGTCGGCGTGGCGTGGACGAGACCGTCCGCCCCGCCCAGCGCGCTCTCGAGATCGTCGCCCGCCCGCGCACGCCCTTCCCCGAAACGCGCCTCCAGCCTCTCGGCCAGTGCCTCCGCACGCGCGTGGTCCGTGTCGAACACGACGAGACGCTTCGCGCCGATGGCGAGCAGCGCGTGCGCGACGGCCGCGCCTGCGCCACCGGCGCCGAGCTGGACGACCAGGTCGAGTGCGGCGTCGGGCAGGCCGCGACGGAAGCTCTCGGCGAATCCCCAGCCGTCGGTGTTGTGCCCGATGCGGTGGCCCCCCTTCAGCACCACCGTGTTCACCGCGCCGAGTGCGCGTGCGTCGTCGGAGAGTTCCGTGAGATGGGGGATCACGCTCTGCTTGAACGGGTGCGTGACGTTGAGGCCGGAGAACCCCATGAGCTCGGCCGCACGCAGGAGTTCGGGCAGCGCTTCGGGGCCGACCCCGAGGCGCTCCGTGTCGATCAGGCGATAACAGTAGCGGAAGCCCTGCGCCGCGCCTTCGTGCTCGTGCAGCGCCGGCGTGCGGGACGCCTGGATGCCCGCGCCGATCAGGCCGATGAGGAAGGAGGGCTGCGAAGCGGGTGGCACGGGGCTCTTGTGACCGGATACGGGAAACGGAAAGGGACGCCGATCGGACGTTCGGCAGCCTGCACGGGGCCGTAGAATATCGGGCCCGGCGCCACCACGTCTTCGGTGTCGGGCATTCTGCCAAGGACCATCGCGTTGAACAAACCCGAAACGAACTCTCCCGCCCCCGCCTCCAATTTCATCCGCGGCATCATCGACGCGGATCTCGCCCGCGGGGTCTACGCCGCCCGGACCTGGAGCGGGGTACCCGGTCCCGCAGCCGTGCAGGCCGGCGCCGCGAAGGACCCTGCCCGGATCCGCACGCGCTTCCCGCCCGAGCCCAACGGCTACCTCCACATCGGCCACGCGAAGTCGATCTGCCTCAATTTCGGGACCGCGCGCGACTTCGGCGGCGTGTGCCACATGCGCTTCGACGACACGAACCCCACGAAGGAGGAGCAGGAGTACGTCGACTCCATCCAGGATTCGGTGCACTGGCTGGGCTTCGACTGGGGTGACCACCTCTACTACGCGTCGAACTACTTCGAGACGCTGTACCAGTTCGCCGAGGCATTCATCGGGCACGGCCTCGCCTATGTCGATTCGGTCACGCCCGAACAGATGCGCGAGCTGCGCGGCACGCTCACCGAAGGCGGGAAGGAGAGCCCGTTCCGCGGCCGCAGCGTCGAGGAGAACCTCGACCTCTTCCGGCGCATGCGCACGGGCGAGTTCCCGGATGGCGCGCACGTGCTGCGCCTGAAGATCGACATGGCCTCGCCCAACATCAACATGCGCGACCCGGTCATCTACCGGATCCGCCACGCGCACCACCACCGCACCGGCGACGCGTGGTGCGTGTACCCGATGTACGACTACACGCACTGCATCTCGGACGCACTCGAGAACATCACGCACTCGATCTGCACGCTCGAGTTCGAGGATCACCGCCCGCTGTACGACTGGGTGCTCGAACGGCTCGCCGATTTCGGCCTGCTCGCGCGCCCGCTGCCGCACCAGTACGAGTTCGCGCGCCTCAATCTCACCTACACCGTGCTGTCGAAGCGCAAGCTGATCCAGCTCGTCGAGGAGGGCCACGTGGCGGGCTGGGACGACCCGCGCATGCCCACGATCGTGGGGCACCGCCGTCGCGGCTACACGCCGGAGTCGATCCGTCTGTTCGCCGAACGCATCGGCGTCTCGAAGGAGAACTCGACCATCGAGATGACGATCCTCGAGGACTGCCTGCGCGAGGACCTGAACGAGCGCGCACCCCGTGCGACGGCGGTGCTCGATCCGCTCAAGCTCGTCATCGACAACTGGCCGGAAGGAACGATCGAGACCTGCGAGGCGCCCGTTCATCCGCACAAGCCCGAGCTCGGCAAGCGCGCATTCCGCATCGGCGCCGAACTCTGGATCGAGCGGGAGGACTTCACCGAGACGCCGCCGAAAGGCTATTTCCGCCTGTTCCCGGGCAACATGGTGCGGCTGCGCTACGGCTACGTCGTGAAGTGCATCGGCTGCGACAAGGACGACTCAGGCAACGTGATCGCCGTGCACTGCGAGGTGATGCCCGATTCGAAATCCGGCACACCCGGCGCGGACACCTACAAGGTGAAGGGCAACATCCACTGGGTCTGCGCGTCGGACGCGCTCGACGCCGAAGTGCGCCTCTACGACCGGCTCTTCACGGTGCCCGCCCCGGGCAGCGGCGACAAGGACTACCTCACGCAGATCAATCCCGATTCCGTGCGCGTGATCCGCGCGAAGCTCGAACCCGGGCTCGCGCAGGCGAACCCGGAGGATCGCTTCCAGTTCGAGCGCCACGGCTACTTCGTCGCGGATCTGCGGGACTCGAAGCCGGGCGCACCGGTGTTCAATCGCGCGGTGACCCTGCGGGATTCGTGGGGGAAGGGGCGGGGGTAAGTCTGCCCCATCTCGCTCGCTTGCGGAGGAGGGTTGGAGTGGGGGGCACGCCCGCAGGGTGGAGACGGCCCACGCGGACGAGGCAACGCGTTGTTCCCCGCCGGCCCTTCCGCGAGGGATGGGACATCGCCCGGTGCGCGGTGCGCACCCTGCGCACTGCCGCCAGGGTGAGGGCAACGCGTCGCCGCGCGTACGTAGAGTGCGCACCGCGCACCAGAAGCTCTCCGCCCGCTTGAGAGGATCAGCCAGGCGGCGGCGCCTCGTCCCGCGCCTGCATGCCGTAATCACGCATGACCGACGCGACGCGCAGACGATAGTCCCGAAAGATCCCCGCGCGTCCGGACGCCTGTGCCACACGGTGCTCGGCATGCGTACGCCACGCCCGCACCGCCTCCTCGTCCCGCCAGAACGACAGCGACAGATATTTCCCCTCGTTCGTGAGACTCGTGAAGCGCTCGACGGAGAGGAAGCCGTCGATCTTCTCGAGTTCGCTGCGCAACCCTGCCGCGAGATCCAGGTAGTCCTGCAACCGCCCCTCCGACGGCCACACTTCGAAGATCACTGCGATCATGGCGTGCTCCTCCGTTTCACGTGGGTCCCGGCTCCGGAACCGGATCTGCCGGAGTATAGGGGTGCCCGTGACGTCGACCGGGGAGCAGTCGGCCTTGTCGTGATCACCGGATCAGCGGACGCAGCACGCTGCGCAGGATCCCCGTGCCCTCGGTCGACGTCTTCATCTGTGCCAGGCGCTGTGCGAGGTCCTTCGCCCAGGGTGCCTTCTTCCAGTCGTCGGCATGGGTGGCGGTCTCGGCGGGCGAAGTGCTTGCGGTCGACAGGGACGCCGGCGCAAGGCTGGCGCTCCAGTCCACGACGGCCGGCAACGTCGTTGGCGCCGACGATGCCGTCGACGCCATCGCCGGCGAGGATGCGACCGCCGCGGGCGCGAGCGTGCGCGTGGCCGTCGTGGCGGTCGTGGCGCTCGTCGCATCCGGGCTCGCGAGAGCAGCGATGGACAGGGATCCGGATGGCGATACCGGAAGCGGCGGGATTTCGGTCCGCGGCTGTCCGAGCACGAACTGCAGGAACCGGCTCGCGTCGAGGGAAGTGACCTGACCGTTGCCGTTCAGGTCCGCGACGATCACCGGATCGGTGTTCCGCCACGCCGCAAAGCCGCCGTCGAGCCCCACGATCACCCGCTGCACGAGGTTGACGTCCGCCCGCGTGTACGACGCACTGCC
The DNA here is from genome assembly GCA_016125475.1 of Betaproteobacteria bacterium. Taxonomy (GTDB): domain Bacteria; phylum Pseudomonadota; class Gammaproteobacteria; order Burkholderiales. The sequence goes on along the minus strand of WGLR01000015.1, from coordinate 5,062 downwards.
GTCGGCGTCCAAGAAGTAGCCGACGAGGTGGACGGCGTCGTCCGCGATCGCGGCGATCGTGCCGCCGGTGGCATCGCGAACCTCGAGATTGCGCGGCGCGATGACCTGCTGCGCACCTTGAACTGCCGTCTCGGGCACGTGAGCCACGAGATCCAGCACGTTCGCTGCGCCGGCGCCGAGCGGCACGTCGAACACGACGTCGAGGTGGATGCCGCCCGCGATGTCCGTGCGCGTGATCGTGCCGGAGACTCCTGCCGGCAGGGTCACGCTCCCGATGTCGAGCAACCCGGTAGCGAAGAGGATGTCGACGCCGAGCGACTTCACGCCCGCCGCATCGGTGAGTCGCAGCGGCAGTGCCAACGCACCGGTCGGGCCGTTCGGCACGATCACGTCCTGCCCCGGTCCGCGCATGAAGTCCGCGATCGACACACCGATCGCCGTCGTCGGCGCGACGACGAAGCCGGACGTGAACGCGTCTCCCGCGGTCCCGTCGCCATTGCCGTCGAGCGGGTCGCCGAACGCGTCCCGGAACGCGTCCGCCCCACTGCGCAGCGTGAGCGTGTAGGCGTCGGCGGGAAGCACCCCGCCCGTCTTCACGAAACTCACGCCCATGGCATCGGCGTCCACCACGAGAGAGCCGCGCACCGGCCCGTGCACTGCGCCGGCGAGCGTGACGTCGGCGGCCCCGAAGCTGCCATCCGACGCCGTGTACAGATTGAGGACGGACGGATCGATCACGCGATTGAACCGGACGTGTGCACCGGACGCAGTGGCCTCCACGGCCGTGACCTGAAGCGTTGCCGGACCCGACACGTCGAGCGAAACGGTCGCGTCGGAGCTGTCTGCCGTGCCGTCCGTCGCACGGTAGACGAATCGGTCCGCCCCGACATATCCGGCCTCCGGCGTGTAGACGAAACCACCGTCGGCGCCAAGGTCGATCGTGCCGTGCGCAGGGCCGGTCACGAGCCGAGCGGTCAGGGCATCACCGTCGACATCGGCGTCGTTCGCGAGCACCCCGTCCGCGGCGGCCACGACGAGTGGAACGGCCGACGTTGCATCGTAAGGGCCGTCGTCGTGTGCCTCCGGTGCGTCGTTCACGGCATTGACCGTGAACGACAGCGTGGCGAGCGTGCTCGACAGCGTGGCATCGCGCAGCCGGAACGCGACGCTGTCGGAACCGTTGAAGTTCGCGTCGGGCGTGTACGTGATGGACCGCGTGGCCGGGTCGAACACGGACAGCGTCCCGTGCAGGGGCCCCGAGACGAGTTCGAAGGCGAGCGCTTCGCCGTCGGGATCGAATCCGGGCGTCACCGCCACGGAGCCGTCCTCCGCGACCACGACGGTCTGGCTCACGGCGACCGGCGGCCGGTTCGGCTGCCCCACCGTGACGACGAGCGGCACGGCACCGCGATGCGTACCGTCCTCGTCGATCGCGGTCACCGCGATGGTGTAGCGGGCGGCGAGCCCGTAGGCGGCCGTCGCGGACGAGGCGGTCCCCGGCAATGTGGTCGAGCGCCCGTCACCCCAGTCGACGATCCAGTTCGTGATCGTGTCGGTGCCGGGGTCCGTCGCGGAGAACCGGACGGTGTAGTTCACGCCGACGTCCACCTGATCGGCCCCGGTGATGGTGATGTCCGGCGCGACGTCCCGCACGACGACGTCGAACGTCTGCTCGGCCGCACGCCGGCCGTCGCTCACCTGCACCGTGAAACTGCGTGCATCGGGTCCGTCGACGGACTGCCACGAGAAGTCTCCGGTCGACGCATCCAGCGACGCGCCGAACGTCTCCCCGAGCAGCGAGAACGTGAGCACGTCGTTGTCGGGGTCGGTCGCCGCCACGCGGAACGCGAGGGTCGATCCTTCGTCGACCTCGCGCGTGCCGATCGGGTCGATGACCGGCGTGTCGTTCTTGGGCTGGACACTGATCGTGACCGAGCCCTCGCCGGACGCGAGCGCGTTCGCGACGCTGCCGTTCGGATCGCCTCGATCCCGCACGCGATAGGTGAATGCGTCCTCGCCGTTGAAATCGACGTCGGGCGTATAGAGCCAGGTTCCCGCATCTCCCGGGACCAGGCTGCCGTGGGCGGGTGCGGTCACGAGTTCGAAGGCGAGTTGCGCCCGCGGCGTCTCCGGATCCGTCCCCGGCAGGACGACGGTCACCGGCGTGTCCTCCGCGGTGGTGAGCGACACGGCACCCGACACGGGCGCGTCGTTCACGGCGCTGACCCGGAGCGTGATGACGCCCTCGTCCGTGCCGAGCTTGCCGTCATCGACCCGGAACCGGAACGTGTCCGTACCGTTGAAGTCGGCGTCGGGCCGGTAGACGAGCCGGTGCGTGGCCGGATCGAAGCTCTCGATCACGCCGTGAGCGGGACTGCCCGCGATGCTGAACGTGAGCGCATCGCCGTCTGCATCCGTGCCTGCGAGCACCACCTCGACCGACGTGTCCTCGTCGAGCGTCGCGGTCGCGTCCGTCGCCTCCGGTGCCGTGTTCGCGCGCCGGTCGATGCGGAAATCGTGCACGTAATCGTCGCCACCCGTGCCGTCGGCGTTGCCGTCGAGCGCGTTGCCGGCCGTGTCGAAGATGCCTCGCGGCGCCGCACCCGCCAGCGTGAGGCGGTAGAGTCCGTCGGGCAGGACGCCGTCGACGAGCTGGAGCGTGAGATCGGTTTCGGGGAACGAATAGAGCGGCCGTAGCGCGATCGCGCGGTCGTCGGGTGTGTAGAAGACCCCATCCGCCCCGGCCGAGATCAGCGAGTAGTTGGCGGCACTGCGCGCGGACACGCCGTCCATCGACTCCGAGAACGCGATCCGGATCGACGTGAACGCGGCCCCGGTCGTCCCGCCGTTCGCGGGCAGGTTCGCCACCGACGCGACCACCGGCGGTGTCGTGTCACCCGAATTGCCCTGGAACTCGTACGCGCCGATGTCGTAGTAGGTCACGTCCGGCGTCGGCGTCCAGACGAGCGCCTCGGCACCGCCGAGCACTGCCGCGCCGTCGTAGCCCGCGGCGAGCACGAACGCGAGCCCGTTGCCGCCCGAGACACCCACGGTCGGCGTCAGACCCGAGTTTCCGGCACCGTAGTCGAAGCGGAACGTGCCGTCCGCGTGCAGCGTGACGGCGAACGACACGGACGACGCCGGGGTCGTCCCCTGCGTCTGGCCGACCCATCGGAACCGGATCTGGTTCGCGACGCTGCGGTCCACGAACACGTCCCCGCCCGTCACGCCCGTGTTGAGGTTGTCCCACATCGGGGCAATGCGCACGTTGCGCAGGAAGCTGTCGGTGCTGTTGTCGTCCGTGCCGGCGCCGTCCGGACCCGCGAAGTGCAGGTAGCCGTTGGTGTTCACGCTGACCTGCGTGTAGGTCTGGCCGTACAGGGTGAACCCGAACCCGAGATTCTGGAGCGAGTTCGAGTTGCCGCTCCGCAGCCCGAGTGCCACCTCGCCCGCGCGCGCCGCGACATCGCTCGCGCCTGCCCCGGCGGGCACGTAGAGCGGCCACCCCTCGCCCGAGTCGACCGTGCCGGCGTCGTCGCGGCGGGGGCGCCCCTCGATGTCGGTGGCCGGCGCGACGTACGCGTTGCCCGCGTCGATCGCGATCGACCCGCGGCGCAGCCCGAAGTTGTCGTCGAAGCCCGAGCCGACGAGGATGCCCGCCTGCGTGCCGAGCACGTTGTCCGCGCCGTCGATGTCGAGGTAGTCGGGTGAGCCGGCCACCGATCGGGCATCGAGACCCGTCGCGGCGCGCCAGGCGTCCAGCGTCGCACGCTGGACGCTGCCCCACACGCCGACGACCGCATCCGCCGTCATGCGGTCGAACACGTTGAAGTCCGAGACGAACCCGGTGATGTTGGCCGTGGTGGTGTTGATGGCCGCGCCGGCGCCGACGGAGAAGATGTTGTTCTCGATCACGTACCGCACCGCGCTGCCGCCGTTGAAGCGGATGGCGTCGCCGACCGGCTGGTAGATCGTGTTGTTCACGATGGTGCCCGGGTCGTCGAACGGGTAGTTCTCGACGATGCCGAAGTTCGTGTTCGCGTAGATCACGTTGTTATCGATCAACGAACTGAAGGCGCCGTCGATGCCGATCGGATTGGAGTGGATGCGGTTGCCGGTCGCCGTCGCGTTGTCCAGTTCGATGCCGGCCTGCACGTTCGCGTGCACTTCGTTGCCGCGTGCGATTGCACCCGATCCCAGGTAGAGCCCGCGGCGGTTCTCGTGGACGGTGTTGCCCTCGCCGATCGCACCGCTGGTCAGCCGGATACCGAAGCCACCGTTGCCTCCGCGCTGGTTGTAGGCGTCGTTGCCGGTGACGAGCACGTTGTAGGACGCCTCGATGCCGTTCGTGGCATTGTCGCGGACGACGTTGTCGGCGATGGTGATCGTGTACTGGGCGCCGACGGCATTCTTCGACGCGGTGATGCCGGTCTGCCCGTTCAGGAAGACCTCGTTGCCGCGGATGACCGCGGCGCCTTCCTGCACCTCGATGCCGTGCCAGGCGTTCGCGTGGACCCGGTTGCCCTCGATGCGCCACCCGTCGTTCGACGACCGCACGTAGAGGCCGATCGACGTATTGCCGACGATCTCGTTGTCGAGGACCGTGATGCGATCGGCGTTCGCGCCCGTGTCGGCGAGGATCCCGAAGTACCCGCCGCGCAGCGTCATGCCTTCGATCGAGACATCGTCGGCGTCGGCCAGGACGAACACGCTGCTCGTGGACGTCGTGTTGCCGCGGTCGAGGATGGTGTTGCCCATCCCCGCACCCACGATGCGCACGCCCGAGTCCTGCGCCTGCAGCACGATGTTGGCCGCCAGGTCGTACACCCCCGTGTCCACGTAGATCACGTCCCCCGCGTCCAGGTCGTACGCATTGAGCAGCGCCAGCAGACTCGCCATCGGCGCTCCCGCGCTCTTGCCAGAGTTCGCGTTGTTCCCCACCGCGCTCGTGTACACGTCCCCGGCCAGCGATCCGTCGTTCACGTAGTACGACGTCCCGCCGTTCGCGATCTGGAACCCCTCGTCCGACACGTCGCTCACCGTCACGATCCCGCCCGTCAGC
>WGLR01000047.1 GCA_016125475.1 Betaproteobacteria bacterium | reverse complement strand
GGAAGAAGATGAGCTGACCCACGAACGGGTCGGTCATGATCTTGAACGCGAGACCCGCGAAAGGCTCTTCGTCGCTCGCGTGACGCGTCGCGGCTTCTCCGGATTCCAGGGTACCGGCGACCGACGAGATGTCGACCGGAGCCGGCAGGTAGTCGATCACGGCGTCGAGCATCGCCTGGACGCCCTTGTTCTTGAACGCCGAGCCGCAGAGCATCGGGAAGATCTCGTTGTTGATCGTACGCAGGCGCAGGCCGAGCTTGATGTCCTCTGCCGACAGCTCACCCTCTTCCAGGTACTTGTTCATGAGCTCTTCGTTGGCCTCGGCAGCCGCCTCGATCATCTTCTCGCGCCAGGAATCCGCCTCCGCCTTCAGTTCGGCCGGAATCTCGCGCTCCTCGAACTTCATGCCCTGGGTGGAATCGTCCCAGTAGATCGCCTTCATCTTGACGAGATCGACGACGCCAGCAAACGAATCCTCGGCGCCGATCGGAAGCTGGATCAGAACCGGCTGCGCCTTGAGGCGCGCCTTCACCTGGTCGTGCACCCGCATGAAGTTGGCACCCTGCCGGTCCATCTTGTTCACGAACAGCAGACGCGGCACCTTGTACTTGTTGCCCTGCCGCCAGACAGTCTCCGTCTGCGGCTGCACACCGCCTACCGCACAGAGGACGGTGCAGGCACCATCGAGCACACGAAGGCTGCGCTCGACCTCGATCGTGAAGTCGACGTGCCCGGGGGTGTCGATGATGTTGATCCGATGCTCGGGATAGTTGTTCTCCATCCCTTTCCAGAAGCAGGTCGTCGCGGCAGAGGTGATCGTGATCCCCCGCTCGCGCTCCTGCGCCATCCAGTCCATGACCGCGGCGCCGTCGTGCACCTCGCCAATCTTGTGCGACACGCCGGTGTAGAAAAGAATACGCTCCGTGGTGGTGGTCTTTCCGGCATCGATGTGGGCCATGATGCCAATGTTCCGGTACCTGTCGATGGGAGTCGTGCGTGCCATAGGATCAAACCTTGATTAGAGCGATGGGCCGGACCGACCGGCCGCGATCGCGGAGACTGATGGAAAACCGACTAGAAGCGATAGTGAGAGAAGGCCTTGTTCGCCTCGGCCATGCGATGGACCTCGTCGCGCTTCTTCATGGCGCCGCCGCGGCCTTCGGCAGCTTCGGCGAGTTCGCCGCCGAGCCTCGCGCCCATGGATTTCTCGGACCGCTTCCGTGCCGCCTCGCGGAGCCAGCGCATGGCGAGAGCCGTGCGACGCACCGCCCGCACCTCGACGGGGACCTGGTAGTTTGCACCGCCGACCCGACGGCTCTTTACCTCGACGACCGGCCGGACGTTCTGCAGGGCCTGATTGAAGATCTCGAGGGCATCCTTGCCGGTCTTCTTCTGGATATGATCCAGGGCACCGTACATGATGCTTTCAGCGACGGACTTCTTTCCGTCGATCATCAGGACATTGATGAATTTCGAGACGTCCTGACTTCCGAACTTGGGATCAGGCAGAATCTCGCGGCGCTGGATCTCACGACGACGCGGCATATTTCACTCCGTATAGTGCTTGCGGCCAGCCCTCAGACAAGGCCGAGAGAGAATCATTTCGGACGCTTCGAACCATATTTCGAACGCCCCTGCTTCCGATCTTTCACACCCTGCGTATCCAGACTTCCGCGCACGATGTGATAGCGAACGCCGGGCAGATCCTTCACCCGCCCGCCGCGGATCAGGACCACCGAGTGCTCCTGAAGATTGTGACCCTCGCCACCGATGTAGCTGATCACCTCGAAACCGTTGGTCAACCGAACCTTCGCGACCTTGCGGAGGGCCGAGTTCGGCTTCTTCGGCGTAGTCGTGTAGACACGCGTGCACACGCCCCGGCGCTGCGGCGAACCCGCGAGAGCCGGTACTTTGCTCTTCAGAGGTTTGGTGGCCCGGGGCTTGCGCACTAACTGGCTGATTGTCGGCATTTCTTGACGTCCAAAAAGCCGGGACGGCGCTTTTCGCCGTCCCGGTAGCTTTCAGAGTGAGCGGGCAGGCGCAAGGCGAGCCCGAGGTAAAAAGACTGCGGAGTTTACGGGGCTGCCCCCACCGCGTCAAGCAACCTGCTGATTACTCGCGGACACGTCCGTGTCCCCGGTCGGCGCTTCGTCGGAGAACACTTCCGCTTCGGTCAGGGCACCGTGCTTCTTCCTCGTGTTGTGGTACGCGAGGCCCGTCCCGGCCGGAATCAACCGACCAACGATTACGTTCTCCTTGAGGCCACGAAGGTCATCCTTCTTGCCCATGATCGCCGCTTCGGTCAGCACGCGTGTCGTCTCCTGGAACGAGGCGGCCGAGATGAACGAGTCGGTCGACAGCGACGCCTTGGTGATACCGAGGAGCAGGTGTTCGTAGGAGGCAGGCAGCTGACTCTCCGCGACGACCCGGTCGTTCTCCTCTAGCACGTCGGCCCGCTCCACCTGCTCGCCCGGAATGAACCGGGTATCGCCGGCGTCAACGATCTGGACCCGCCTCAGCATCTGCCGGACGATGACTTCGATGTGCTTGTCGTTGATCCGCACGCCCTGGAGCCGGTAGACCTCCTGGACCTCGTCGGTGATGTAACGCGCCAGCGCCTCGACACCCAGCAGGCGCAGGATGTCGTGGGGATCGGGGTCTCCGTCCACGATCATCTCGCCCTTGTTCACGACCTGTCCATCGTGCACGAGCACGTGCTTGTCCTTCGGGATCAGGAATTCGTGAGACGTACCGTCCATGTCCGTGATGACGAGGCGCTGCTTGCCCTTGGTGTCCTTGCCGAACGAAACGGTCCCTGTCACCTCGGCGAGAACACCGGCGTCCTTCGGGGAGCGAGCCTCGAACAGTTCTGCCACCCGTGGCAGACCACCCGTGATGTCCTTGGTCTTCGCCGATTCCTGCGGGATCCGCGCGAGCACATCCCCCATGCCGACCTGCTGTCCATCCTTGACCGTGATGATCGAGTGGAGCTGGAATGTGTAGGTGACGGGCAGCTCCGTGTTCGGCAACTTCACGTCGTGACCGTTCTCGTCGAGCAGTCGAACCTGCGGGCGAACGCCCTTGGACTGCGCGCTGCCCCGGCGTTTGGGATCGATGACGACCAGCGTGGAGAGGCCCGTCACCTCGTCGATCTGCTTCGCGACGGTCACCCCTTCCTCGACGTTCTCGAATCGCACCGTCCCGGAGTACTCGGTGATGACCGGGCGCGTGTGCGGATCCCAGGTCGCCAGAACGGTTCCGGCCTTGACCTTCGATCCGTCCTTGATCAGCAGTGCCGCGCCGTACGGCACCTTGTGCCGCTCGCGCTCGCGTCCTGCCTCGTCCATGATCACGATCTCGCCGGAACGGGAAATGGTGACCTGCTCGTTTCGCGCGTTGGTCACGTGGCGCATCAGGGGCGAGAACTTGACCGTACCGTTCGACTTGCTCTCGATCTGGCTCGCGACCGCCGTCCGGGACGCCGCGCCACCGATGTGGAAGGTCCTCATCGTGAGCTGGGTACCCGGCTCGCCGATGGACTGCGCCGCGATCACACCGACTGCCTCGCCCACGTTCACGAGCTGCCCTCGTCCGAGGTCGCGGCCATAGCACTTCGCGCACAGGCCGTAACGCGTCTCGCACGTGAGAGGGGTCCGCACCTTCACCTCGTCGATGGCTGCGCCTTCGATCGCGTCGACCCCTTCCTCGTCGAGCAGCATGCCGGCAGCGATGACGACGTCACCACTCTCGGGACCGAGGACGTCGGTCGCGGCCACACGCCCGAGGATTCGCTCGCGCAGCGGTTCGACGACCTCACCTCCTTCGACCAGTGCCTTCATCGCGACGCCGTTGGTCGTGCCGCAGTCGTCCTCGGTCACCACGAGGTCCTGCGTCACGTCGACCAGACGACGTGTGAGATAGCCGGAGTTCGCGGTCTTCAGTGCCGTGTCGGCCAGACCTTTCCGCGCTCCATGGGTCGAAATGAAGTACTGCAGGACGTTCAGACCCTCGCGGAAGTTCGTCGTGATGGGCGTCTCGATGATGGAACCGTCCGGCTTCGCCATGAGTCCACGCATTCCCGCGAGCTGACGAATCTGCGCCGCCGAACCCCGCGCACCGGAGTCGGCCATCATGTAGATCGAATTGAACGATTCCTGGAATACCGGTGCCCCGTTCTTGTCGGTGAGCTGGGCGGCCTCGTTCCCGTCTTCGGGCACGGTCATGACGGGCTCCGAACCGAGCTGTTCCATCATCGCCTTCGCGACCATGTCGCCCGCACGCCCCCAGATGTCGACGACCTTGTTGTAGCGCTCGCCCTGCGTGACGAGGCCAGAGGTGTACTGGGCCTCGATCTCCTGAACTTCCTTTTCCGCCGACGCGATGATGTCGTCCTTCTGGGGCGGCACCCGCATGTCGTCCACACAGATCGAGACGCCCGCGCGGGTCGCCATGGAAAAACCCGTATACATCAGCTTGTCCGCGAAGATCACGGTTTCGCGCAGCCCGCACAGGCGGAACGCCGCGTTGATGATGCGGGAGATCTCCTTCTTCTTGAGGACCTTGTTGATCGCGCTGAACGGCAGGCCCGGAGGCAGGATCTCGGACAGCAGCGAGCGCCCGACCGTCGTGTCGTACCGTGTGAGCTTTTCGCGCAGGGATCCGTCCTCCTGGAACTCCTGTTCACGGATGCGGACCTTGATGCGCGCACTCACGTCGACCTGCCGGGTCTCGTAAGCGCGCGCGACTTCGCCCACGTCCGTGAAAGCCATGCCTTCACCCCGCGCATTCACCCGCTCGCGCGTCACGTAGTAAAGCCCGAGCACGATGTCCTGAGACGGGACGATGATCGGATCCCCGTTCGCGGGCGACAGGACGTTGTTCGAGGAGAGCATGAGCGTGCGCGCTTCCATCTGCGCCTCGAGCGAGAGCGGGACGTGCACGGCCATCTGGTCGCCGTCGAAGTCGGCGTTGAACGCCGCACAGACGAGAGGATGGAGCTGGATCGCCTTGCCCTCGATCAGAACCGGCTCGAACGCCTGGATGCCCAGTCGGTGCAGGGTCGGCGCGCGGTTCAGGAGCACCGGGTGCTCGCGAATGACGTCCTCGAGAATGTCCCAGACCTCGGGCACTTCCGCTTCCACGAGACGCTTGGCGGCCTTGATCGTGGTCGCGAGACCGAGCACCTCGAGCTTGTGGAAAATGAACGGCTTGAACAGCTCAAGCGCCATCTTCTTGGGCAGACCGCACTGGTGGAGCTTGAGCTGCGGACCGACCACGATCACGGAACGCCCGGAGTAGTCGACCCGCTTCCCGAGCAGGTTCTGCCGGAACCGGCCACCCTTGCCCTTGATCATGTCGGCCAGCGACTTGAGCGGACGCTTGTTCGCGCCGGTCATGGCCTTGCCGCGACGTCCGTTGTCGAGGAGCGAATCCACGGACTCCTGGAGCATCCGCTTCTCGTTGCGCACGATGATTTCGGGAGCCTTGAGTTCGAGGAGGCGCTTCAGACGGTTGTTCCGGTTGATCACGCGCCGGTACAGATCGTTCAGATCCGAGGTGGCGAACCGGCCGCCGTCGAGAGGCACGAGCGGGCGCAACTCGGGCGGAAGCACGGGCAGCACTTCCATGATCATCCACTCGGGCTTGATGCCGGACTTCTGGAAAGCCTCGAGGACCTTCAGGCGCTTCGCGATCTTCTTGATCTTGGTCTCGGAATCGGTCGCCGCGAGATCCTTGCGGAGCTTCTCGATCTCCCGGTGGAGATCGAGATTGCGCAGCAGGGCACGCACACCCTCGGCACCCATGGCCGCGGAAAACTCGTCACCGTACTCCTCGACCTTGGCGAGGTAGTCGTCCTCCGTCAGCAACTGCCCGGCCTGGAGCGGCGTCATGCCGGGGTGAGTGACCACATACGCCTCGAAGTAAAGGACGCGCTCGATGTCGCGAAGCGTCATGTCCAGAACCATGCCCAGGCGGGACGGCAGTGACTTGAGGAACCAGATGTGGGCGACGGGGCTCGCGAGTTCGATGTGGCCCATGCGCTCGCGCCGCACCTTGGACAAGGTGACCTCCACGCCGCACTTCTCGCAGATCACGCCACGATGCTTGAGGCGCTTGTACTTGCCGCACAGGCACTCGTAGTCCTTAACGGGACCGAAGATCTTCGCGCAGAAGAGTCCATCACGCTCGGGCTTGAACGTCCGGTAATTGATGGTCTCGGGCTTCTTTACCTCGCCGTAGGACCACGACCGGATCTTTTCCGGGGATGCGAGCCCGATCTTGATGGAATCGAACTCTTCTTCCTGCGTGACCTGCTTGAACAAATCGAGTAGCGCTTTCATGTGCGACTCCTTAGTACCGATCAAGATCGATATCGATCGCGAGCGATCGTATTTCCTTAACCAGAACATTGAACGACTCGGGCATGCCCGCGTCGATCTTGTGCTCACCCTTGACGATGTTCTCGTACACCTTCGTCCGCCCGGTCACATCGTCCGACTTGACGGTCAGCATTTCCTGCAGAGTGTAGGACGCGCCGTAGGCCTCGAGAGCCCAGACCTCCATTTCCCCGAACCGCTGACCGCCGAACTGGGCCTTGCCGCCGAGCGGCTGCTGGGTGACGAGGGAGTACGGGCCCGTGGAGCGCGCGTGCATCTTGTCGTCGACCAGATGGTGCAGCTTGAGCATATGCATGTAGCCCACCGTCACGGGGCGCTCGAAGGATTCTCCTGTGCGACCGTCGAACAGCGTGACCTGGCCGGACTGCGGCAGTCCTGCCAGTTCGAGCATGCTCTTGATCTCCACTTCCATGGCGCCGTCGAACACCGGGGTCGCGAAGGGAACGCCTTTCGACAGGTTGCGGCAGAGTTCGAACACATCCTCGTCGGAAAGCGACGACACGTCTTCCTTCGACCCACTCGAGTTGTAGACCAGTTCGAGCGCCTTTCGCAGATCCTCGGCCTTGGCTTGCGCGGCCAGCATCGCGTTGATGCGGTTGCCCAGCCCTTTCGCCGCCCATCCGAGGTGTGTCTCGAGAATCTGACCGACGTTCATCCGGGAGGGTACGCCCAGCGGATTGAGCACGATGTCCATGGGGGTGCCGTCCGCCATGTGAGGCATGTCCTCGACGGGTACGATCTTGGAAATCACGCCTTTGTTCCCGTGACGGCCGGCCATCTTGTCGCCGGGCTGCAGGCGACGCTTGACCGCAAGGTAGACCTTGACCATCTTCTGGACACCCGGCGGCAGTTCGTCCCCGCTGGTCAGCTTGCGCTTCTTCTCCTCGAATGCGGCATCGAACTCGGTCCGCTTCTGTGCAAGGCCGTCCTTCAACTGCTCGAGCTGGGCCTGCGCCTCGTCCGCCGCGAGGCGGATGTCGAACCAAGAGTGCCTCTCGACCTCGTCGAGGTACGACTTGGTGATCTTGGTGCCTTTCGCGAGCTTCTTCGGCCCACCGTTGGCGACCTTGCCCGTCAGCATTCTCTCGATCCGCGCGAACGTGTCGGCTTCGACGATCCGGAGCTGATCGTGCAGGTCGGTGCGATAACGACGCAGTTCGTCGTCGATGATCTGCTGGGCGCGCTTGTCACGCTCGATGCCTTCCCGCGTGAACACCTGGACGTCGATCACGGTTCCGGACATGCCTGACGGGACGCGCAGACTCGTGTCCTTGACGTCGGAAGCCTTCTCCCCAAAGATGGCCCGCAGGAGCTTCTCTTCCGGTGTGAGCTGCGTTTCGCCTTTCGGCGTGACCTTGCCGACCAGAACATCCCCGGCCTCGACCTCCGCCCCTATGTAGACGATTCCGGACTCGTCCAGTCGGGAAAGCTGGGCTTCGGACAGATTGGAGATGTCACGCGTGATTTCCTCGGGACCGAGCTTCGTGTCCCGTGCGACCACCGAAAGTTCCTCGATGTGGATCGACGTGAACCTGTCTTCCGCAACCACACGCTCCGAGATGAGGATCGAATCCTCGAAGTTGTAGCCGTTCCACGGCATGAACGCCACGAAGAGGTTCTGGCCGAGTGCGAGTTCCCCCATGTCGGTGGACGCACCGTCGGCAATGACGTCTCCGCGAGCGATCACCTCGCCGGCGCGAACGACTGGACGCTGGTTGATGTTGGTGTTCTGGTTGGAACGGGTGTACTTGGTCAGGTTGTAGATGTCGACACCGACCTCGCCCGCCGTCGTCTCCTCGTCGTGCACCCGGACCACGATACGCCCGGCATCCACGTAGTCGACGACACCACCGCGTCGTGCCTGCACCGCCGTTCCCGAGTCCACGGCGACGGTCCGTTCGATCCCGGTTCCCACCAGGGGCTTCTCCGCCCGCAGGCAGGGTACCGCCTGACGCTGCATGTTGGAGCCCATGAGCGCCCGGTTCGCATCGTCGTGCTCCAGGAACGGGATCAGAGATGCGGCGACGGAAACGATCTGAGACGGCGCCACATCCATGTACTGGACGCGGTCCGGCGTCGAGAGGGCGAATTCGTTGTGGCTGCGGCACGACACGAGCTCGTCCGTGAGCTTGCCGGTCTCGTCCACGATCGCGTTCGCCTGCGCGATCACATAGTGACCTTCCTCGATCGCCGAAAGAAAGTGGATCTCGTCCGTGACCCGACTGTCACGCACGACACGGTAGGGCGTCTCGAGAAACCCGTACTCGTTCGTGCGGGCGTACAGTGCCAGCGAGTTGATGAGGCCGATGTTCGGGCCTTCCGGCGTCTCGATCGGGCACACGCGCCCGTAGTGAGTCGGATGAACGTCGCGCACCTCGAACCCGGCGCGCTCCCGCGTGAGACCACCTGGACCGAGCGCGGAAACGCGGCGCTTGTGGGTGACCTCCGAAAGCGGGTTCGTCTGATCCATGAACTGCGAGAGCTGGCTCGACCCGAAGAATTCCCGGACGGCCGCACTCACGGGCTTCGCGTTGATGAGGTCGTGCGGCATGAGGTTTTCGGACTCGGCCTGCGACAGACGCTCCTTCACCGCGCGCTCGACGCGCACCAGACCGGCACGGAACTGATTCTCGGCGAGTTCCCCGACCGAACGCACTCGGCGGTTGCCGAGGTGGTCGATGTCGTCGATCTCGCCACGTCCGTTCCGGAGTTCGACGAGAATCCGGATGACCGCGATGATGTCCTCGTTCGAGAGGGTACCGGCTCCAGTCAGCTCTTCGCGACCGACACGGCGATTGAACTTCATCCGGCCGACCGCGGACAGGTCGTAACGGTCCTCGGAGTAGAAAAGCCCGTGGAACAGCGTGCGGACCGCATCCTCCGTCGGTGGCTCTCCCGGCCGCATCATCCGGTAGATCGCGACCTGAGCGCTCAGCTGGTCGACGGTGTCATCCACGCGCAGGGTCTGCGAAATGTAGGGCCCCTGGTCCAGATCGTTCGTGTAGAGGGTCTGGATGGACGTGATGCCGTTCGCAAGAATCTTCGCGATCAGGTCCGGGGTGAGTTCCTCGTTCGCCTGCGCGACGATTTCGCCGGTTTCGGCGTTGACCACGTTGTGGGCCAGAACCCTGCCCGGCAGGAACTCGTCGGGTACCGTCACGCGGGTGAGGCCGGCCTGCTCCATCTCGCGGACGTGCCGGGCCGTGATGCGCTTGTCCCTCTGCACGATCGACTTGCCGTCGGGCGTGCCGATGTCGAAACGCGCGACTTCCCCCCGGAGCCGTTCCGGCACCAGTTCGAACTGGATCTGGTCGTTCGAGAGATGGAACGTCTCGAACGTGAAGAACTCCTTGAGGATCTGGTCCGGGGACATGCCGATCGCCTTGAGCAGGATCGTGACCGGCATCTTCCGGCGTCTGTCCACGCGGAAATAGAGGAAGTCCTTCGGATCGAACTCGAAGTCGAGCCAGGAACCGCGATACGGAATGATTCGCGCGGAGAACAGGAGCTTCCCGGAACTGTGCGTCTTGCCCCGGTCATGCTCGAAGAACACCCCGGGAGACCGATGCAGCTGGGAAACGATCACCCGCTCCGTGCCGTTGATGATGAACGAGCCGGTCTCCGTCATGAGCGGAATCTCGCCCATGTAGACCTCCTGCTCCTTCACCTCCTTGACGGTCGGCTTGGGTGCCTCCTTGTCCATGATCGTGAGCCGCACCTTGGCCCGAAGGGGCGCTGCGTAGGTCAGTCCACGCTGCTGACATTCCTTCACGTCGAACGGCGGAATGCCCAGGGCGAAGCTGACATAATCAAGACGTGCGTTCCCCGAGTGAGACACAATGGGAAAAATCGACGTGAACGCCGCCTGCAGCCCCTGGTTCTTGCGGCCGTCGGCCGGAACCTCCGCCTGCAGAAACTGCGCGTATGACTCGATCTGCGTGGCCAGGAGATAGGGCACTTCCTGAACGACGTCACGCTTTGCAAAACTTTTCCGGATGCGCTTCTTCTCGGTGAAGGTATAGCTCATGATCACTCCACGGGAGAGTTGAGGGACACGGCCGTGCCGTGAGGGTACAACGGGCATAACACAGGCATTCCAGCTCCGTTTTGGGTCCGTGGGACCGGGGAAATGTGGAAGATCTGTGGTATGGCAGCTGCTCTCGAAGTGCGAAAAGGCTGGCGGTTCCCCGCCAGCCTACATTCAACCTCGACGACGCGCGACTTACTTGACTTCCGCGGTCGCGCCGGCGTCGGTGAGCTTCTTGGCGATGGCGGTCGCCTCTTCCTTCGGCACACCCTCTTTCACGGGCTTGGGTGCACCGTCCACGAGATCCTTGGCCTCCTTCAGACCTAGACCCGTGATCTCGCGCACTGCCTTGATGACGTTCACCTTGTTGTCGCCCGTCTTCGCGAGCACCACGGTGAATTCCGTCTGTTCTTCGGCAGCAGCAGCGCCACCGCCGCCAGCACCCGCGGGCGCGGCCACGGCGACCGCGGCAGCCGCGGCGGAGACACCGAACTTATCTTCCATTTCCTTGATGAGTTCGGACAGTTCGAGGACGGTCATGCCAGCGATGGCGTCCAGGATTTCAGCTTTGGAAAGTGCCATGATTCAAGTTTCTCCTGATTCGAAGGCCACGGCGCCAGGGCGCCCGCGAGCCGGGAAGCAAAATGTGTAGGGATACTCTGATCGTTATGCGGGTTGCTCGGCCTTGCCGTCGCGAACAGCCGCCAGCGTGCGCACGAATCGTCCCGGCACCTCGTTGAGGGTCCGGACGAACTGTGCGATCGGCGCCTGCATCGTGCCCAGCAATTTCGCGAGCAGTTCATCACGACTGGGCAACGCAGCGAGGGCGGCGACATCCTTCGCCTCCATCACGACATTGGGCATTGCGCCACCGCGAATGACGAACTTGTCGTTCGACTTCGCGTATTCGTGCATCACCTTCGCGACCGCTACCGGGTCCGTCGAGATACCGTAGGCGAGCGGCCCGACCATTCGGTCGGACAAGCCTGCGAACGGCGTATCAGACACGGCGCGACGCACGAGCGTATTGCGGAGCACGCGGAAATAGACTCCCGACTCCCGCGCTTTCGCACGGAGCTTGGTCATCTCCCCGACGTCGATACCGCGATACTCGGCGACCACGATGGCCTGCGCCTGCCCTACCTGCGCGCCCACCTCCGCCACGACCGCCTTCTTTTGCTCAAGATTCAGACCCAAGGTCTTACCTCCTTGCGCTTGTCACACGAGACCGGACAATTGCCATCACTGACAGATCGTCCGACCACCCTTGTCACGGCGACCTTCGATCAGGGTTGTTTCCATGCCGCAGTACCGGCACCGCCGGCACTGCGGCAATACACATCCCGCTTCGGGCACACCGTCTGCGTAGGATGTCCTGCCGTCCGAGAGAATCCGGCCACGTTCTGCCACTCCCGTCACAAACAGACCCATTAAGCGCTGATACGCTCCTACGGTCTTTGACGTGACATCGAGCCGTCCAGCACGCCCGATGCCCCCAAAGTCATGCCGCCCCGGACGGATCCGGGGCGCGAGAGCTTACGACGACTGCTGCACGAGACCGGAGTGATCGACCCTCACACCCACGCCCATCGTGCTCGTCAGCGAAACCTTTCTCAGGTAGATCCCTTTGGCAGCAGCCGGCCGCGCCTTGTTCAACGCGTCCACCAGTGCGGCCAGATTCTCGCGAAGCGCCGCGGGCTCGAACGAGGCCCGCCCGATCGTGCACTGCACGATGCCAGCCTTGTCCGTGCGGTACTGAACCTGACCTGCCTTGGCGTTCTTCACGGCTTCCGCGACGTTTGGCGTCACCGTCCCGACCTTCGGGTTCGGCATGAGACCGCGGGGGCCGAGAATCTGACCCAGCTGACCGACCACACGCATCGCATCCGGCGCCGCAATGCAGACGTCGAAGGCGATCGTCCCACCCTTCACCTGCTCGGCCAGATCCTCCATGCCCACCAGATCTGCACCGGCGGCTTCAGCCGCCTTTGCCGCATCGCCCTGAGCAAACACGGCAACCCGAACCGACTTGCCCGTGCCCCGCGGCAGCACGACAGCCCCGCGAACGATCTGGTCCGACTTGCGCGCATCCACACCGAGATTGATCGCGACGTCGACGGACTCGTCGAACTTTGCAGTGGCATTCTGTTTGACAATGGAAATAGCCTCGTCGACGGGATACAGCTTCGCGCGATCGACCGTCGTCTTCAGAGCCTTGAGTCGCTTGGAAAGATGCGCCACGTCAGATCCCCTCCACTTCGATGCCCATGCTTCGGGCGCTGCCGGCGATCGTGCGCACGGCGGCATCCATGTCGGCGGCGGTCAAGTCCGGCATCTTCTGTTTCGCGATACCCTCGACCTGTTCGCGATTGAGCTTCCCGACCTTGTCCGTATGCGGCTTGGGCGATCCCTTGTCGACGCCGGCGGCCTTCTTGATCAGGACGGTGGCCGGCGGCGTCTTCATCACGAAGGTGAAGCTCTTGTCCGCAAATGCGGTGATCACCACGGGAATCGGCAGGCCCGGCTCGAGTTTCTGGGTCTGGGCGTTGAAAGCCTTGCAGAACTCCATGATGTTCAGGCCGCGCTGACCGAGCGCCGGGCCGATGGGTGGCGATGGATTCGCCTTGCCTGCAGGCACCTGCAGCTTGATGTAACCGATGATTTTCTTTGCCATGATGGCTCCTTTCGTGGGTGCTCACGCCCGACCATCGGCCAGGCTCCCCTTTGACAACCGTATGTCGACCCGGGGGTCGACTTCTCCGAAACCCGGTCAAGGCCCGGGCCAACCCGGCACGGTCAGGACTTCTCGACCTGACCGAATTCGAGTTCGACGGGAGTGGCGCGCCCGAAAATGGACACGGACACCCGCAGCTTGCTCTTGTCGTAGTTCACTTCCTCGACCGTGCCGTGGAAGTCGGTGAACGGACCATCCTTCACCCGAACTGACTCGCCTACCTCGAAAAGGACTTTCGGCTTCGGCTTTTCGACACCTTCCTGGATCTGCTGGAGGATGGCCTGGACTTCCTTCTCGGAAATCGGCGTCGGCTTGTGCCCGCTACCCCCGACAAACCCCGTGACCTTGGGCGTGTTCTTGACGAGGTGCCACGAGTCGTCCGTCATTTCCATCTCGACGAGGACATAGCCCGGGAAGAACTTTCGTTCCGAAATGCTCTTCTGCCCCGACTTCATCTCCACGACTTCCTCGACGGGCACGAGAATCTGACCGAACTGCTCCTGCATTCCCGCTCGCTCGATCCGCTCCAGGAGCGCCTTGTGCACGTTCTTCTCGAATCCGGAGTAGGCGTGCACCACGTACCATCGCTTCGCCATCACTCACCTCGCCCCATCATGACGCGCACCAGCCACACCAGCGAACCATCCACGATCCACAGAAACACCGCCATGACGACCACGAAAGCCATCACGATCCCGGTCGTCTGGACCGTTTCCTTTCTGGTGGGCCAGACGACCTTCTTGGTCTCGGTCACGGAATCCTGAGCAAACGCGTAGAAGACCTTTCCCGGTGCAGACGTCCAGGCCACCCCGGCCGCCGCAAGGACGCCTGCGACCACGCAGAGCACGCGGACGATCAGCATGCTTTCGGAGAAGTAGTAGTAGGCGGCGATGCCGGCCACACCGAGAAGCGCGGCAACGGCGAGTTTGAGTTTGTCGACCATGGGGTGGAAGCGAAGTGACGCCCTGTTGCCTTATGCGAAATTGCTAGTCCACCGAAGCCGCTCCGGCTTCGGCACCGAGTGCGTGGCAGGCCAGGAGGGTCTCGAACCCCCAACCTTCGGTTTTGGAGACCGACGCTCTGCCAATTGAGCTACTGGCCTGTATTTCGTCACTCGATGATCTTCGCCACGACACCGGCGCCCACCGTGCGTCCACCCTCCCGAATCGCGAAGCGCAAACCCTCTTCCATCGCGATCGGCTGGATCAGATTCACCGTGATCGACACGTTGTCTCCAGGCATCACCATCTCCG
>WGLR01000006.1 GCA_016125475.1 Betaproteobacteria bacterium | reverse complement strand
GTAGATCGCACTGTCCTCGACCGTCAGCCGGTCCGAGTTCGCCGTGTTCGACGCCCAGATCCCCGTCTGCGCTCCCGTCACCGACAGGTGCGACAGCGTCACGTCACTCGCCCCCTGCAGCTCGAACACCGCCGTGCCCGCATTCGTGTTCCCCCGATCCAGCACGCTCGCGTGTCCCACTCCCACCGACCCCTCGATCGTCACACCACTGTCCTGGGCGGCGACCGGGATGTTCGTGCCGAGCAGGTAATAGCCGGTATCGACGAGGATGATGTCGCCCGGGTTCAGGTCGTAGGTGTCCAGCACGGAACGGATCGACGCCTTCGGCTTGTCGGGTGTGAGACCGTCGTTCGTGTCGCTGCCGACGGCCGTCGTGTATTCGTCGCCGACTTGCGAGCCGTCGTTCACGTAGTAGTAGTGGATCGGCAGGAGGACCGAGAACTGACCGGTGGTCGCGGTAACGGCCGGCGAATCGGCCGAACTGATGCGGATCTGGTAGTCGGTGCCCGCCACGAAGGTCGCCGCATCCACGGTCCACGAGTAGCTCCCGTCGTTCGCCTCGTCCGCCGCGAGCGTCGTGAATCCGGTCACGCCACCACCGGTGTAGTCGATGTTCACGTTGCCGCTGAACCCGCTCGACCGCCACTCGATCGTGAACGTGCTGCCCTGGCCGACGCGCGTGCCGGTCGTGGGGGTGAGGATCGTGACGTACTGCGTCGGGCTCCGGGCAGCCTGATCCGTGTTGCCGTACGCACCGATGTTGATGTAGCCGCCGTTCGGCGCGGGCTCGTTCGAGTAGTCGTCCGACGCACGACCGCGGTCGATCACGGGCGACTGCAGGTCGGGGACACTCACGAGTGTGGTGGGCGCGATCATCACGGGGAGACCGGTCGTGGCGTCGCGCACGGGAGCGAGACCGCTGCCGCCCGCGAAACCGCCGTTCGCGCTGCGCTCGTGGAAGTCGTCGTCTCGCCCGTCCTGGGCGACGCTCACGAAGCCGAGCACGCCGTCGGCACCGGCGGGATTCACGAACTGCGGATCCGCCACGAGGCTGTGCGCGTCCGTGAAGGACGCACCGCGCCAGCTGTCGAGCGTGGTCCGGTCCGCGCCCTGCCAGGAGCCGAGGATGCCCGTCGCGGACGGCACGAACAGGTTGTAGTCCGACGCGAATCCCGTCTGGCTGTTCGCATTCACGGCCAGCGCATAGCCGCCGTCCGATGCGAGGATGTTGTCGTAGAGCCCGATGCCCGACGCGTTATCGAGCCGCACGGCGTCGCCGAGCGGCTGGTACACGGTGTTGCTGATGAAGGTGACAGCCGGACCGCCGATGAGCACGCCACGCTGCGTGTTCGCGTAGATCAGGTTGTTGCGGACCGTGATCGGCGTGTTGTAGTTCTCGTTGAGACGCAGGCCCAGCCCGTTCGAGTACACGACGTTACCGGTCACGTTGGTGTTCGTGACGGAGATGCCGTCGTTCACGTTGTCGTAGACGCGGTTGTACGAGACGCCCCCGCCGTAGTAGTCGTAGACACCGTTCGTGTTGTCGTAGACGACGTTCGACTGGACCGTCACACCGGAATAGGCGTTGATGCCCCAGGCCCCGTTCGCGTGATGGCCGTAGACGGTGTTGCCCGCCACGGTGCCGCCGTAGGACACGTAGATGCCGCCATCGCGGTTGTTGTAGACGAGGTTGCCGTTGCCGTGCGAGACGTCGGTGTCACCGATGATCGCGCCTGCACTCGCACTGCTCATCGTGATCCCGGCGCGGTTGCCGTAGGACGCGTTGCGCTGGACGACCACGGACCCCGGGCTCGACAGGCTGAAGCCCCAGTCGCCGTTGTTGTAGGCCGTGTTGTCCGTGACCTGGCCGACTGCACCCGAGAGCGCGAAGCCCGTCTTCGAGTTGCCGTACGCGACGGAATTCGAGAGGGTCCTGATCGGCCCGTTGATCACGACGCCGTAGCCTGCGTTGTTGAACGACACGAGGTGATCGAACACCCCGAACGGCGTGTTGCTGTCGATCGAGATGCCGTCCGAGGCCATGCCGTCGGCCGTGATGAACGACGCGTTGAAGTTGCTCGACCCGTTGTGGACGTAGAGCCCGCGGTTCGCGTTCTCGAGCGTGAGGTGCTCGATCGTCACGTAATCCGCCTGGTTGAGGTCCACGAGCGCGCGCGTGCGATCGCCCGGGATCGCCGGGAACAGCCGGGCGACGTCCGCGGGATCCGACGGACCCGTGATCGTGAAACCTTCGTCGAGCCCGACACCCGGCCCGCCCACGAGCGTCACGTCAACGCTGCCGGAGGCGGCGATCGGGTCGATCATCGGGTAGTTGCCGGTATCGACGTGCATCACCGAACCCGCGACGAGCGAGTAGGTGCGCATCACGTTGACCGGATTGGGCTTCGGTGCATCGGGCGTCTTGCCCGTGTTGCGGTTGTCGCCCGGCGCGGTCGTGAAGACGTCTCCGGTCGTCGAACCGTCGTTCACGTAGTAGTTCTGCCCGTCCTCGGGGACGGTGAACGCCTCCTGACCGCGATCGATGACGCCCGGCGCATTCACGAGCGAGACCTGGATCCTCAGGCCCTTCGTGCCGAAGTCGATGCCCGAGTTCGAGGGGATCCAGACATACTGGCCGGTGTCCGGCGTCGCCGCGACGATGTTCGCGACGAATTTCGGGCCCTCGGGCGTGTCCTGCACGAGATCGATTCGCACCGACGAATAGTCGGTGTTGTTCACGGTCTGCCACGCGATCGTGTGCGGCGCGTTCTTTTCCCAGTCGGTGTAGAGATCCGGGTATCGCAGCAGGATCTGTCTGGCGGCCTGCGCCGGGGCTTCGGACGTCCCGGCCCCGTACGCACCCAGATCTGGCACGTACGCGTCGCCGACCTCGTAGACGAAGGCTGAATCGAACCACGCGTCGTCCGTCCCGCCCGAGCGGCGCTCCGCGTCGAAGCGCAGTACCGCGAAGCGCGCGCCCGTGGGCACCGTCACACGCCCGCTCACGAGTTCCCAGCGATCCGCGGCACTGGACGCGTTGACGGTCTGCGACCGGATCAGGTTGCCGTTCGCGTCGAGGAAACGCAGCGCGACCGAACCCGTGTCGCGCGGATCCTCCGCGGCCGTGCGCACGCGCCCGCCGAACGCGAGGTCGATCGCGCCCGAGTCGAGCTGGCCCGCCGTGAATCCGGCCGCCACCAGATCGATCGACTGTTCCGCCGCCCCCTGGGGTACGTTCCCCGGTATGAAGAACTTCGTGCCGTCGTAGGCGCCGGGTGCCGCCGTCGAGATGGAAGCCCCCGAATTCACGGACCAGCCCGTCGTGCCGTTCTCGAAGCTCGGATTGGAGACGACGTTCGTGTAGAACGGGGGCACCGACTGCTCGATCGTGACGTTCGAGGCATCGACGGTGGGCGACGTGAAACGCAGTCCGGCCGAGACGTCGAAGAGCCGGAAGTCGTTGCGGTCGATGTCGCGGAACTGCGGCTTCGCCCAGTCCGGGTTCACGACGGTCGCACCGATCGAGTGGAGGTCGAACCGCGCGACGTCGGCCTGCCAGTCGAGCACGTCCGTGAAGTCCTTCGTCCAGTAGACGAGCTTGCCGCTGGCGGTCTTGTACAGGTTGTTGTAGTCGCTGAAGAAGCCGGCCTGCGAATCGTTCGCGACGTAGATGTCGTAGCCACCCTGGGCCCAAAGGATGTTGCCCTGGATCTCGACCTCGGAGCTGCCGCCCGAGATCCGGATGTTGTCGCCCGCGAGCGCGTAGAAGGTGTTCTGGTAGATCCGGACGTCGGAGGCGCCGGTGATACGGATCCCCGCGACGGTGTTCCGGTAGAACAGGTTGTGCCAGATGCCGAACCCGTTCGTCTGGTTGCCCATGTCGGACGTCACGTCGATCGCGACGCCGTTTGCGGAGAAACGGTTGTACTGCACGACGCCGAGATAGTGCGCGACGCCGGTGGCGTTGTTCTCGATCACGTTCGCGAAATCGAGAAGCGTGCCCCCGAGCACGCCGGAACCGGTCACGCCGACCTGATTGCCGTCGATGTCGAGCTGCTGGAACTGCGCACCGACCGAGACCACGCCCGTCGTGTTGCCGACGATGTGGTTCGTGCCGGAACCGGCGACGAAGCCGAGACCGTTCGTCGTCCCTGCAACTGTCGTGCGCACGCCGACGGAGGCACCGGTGACCGTGTTGCCTGAGAGCGCGGCTGCCGCGTCGTACGCGATGCCTGTCGCGGCATTCGTGATCGAGTTGCCGCTGATGGGCCCCGAGAAGGTGGCCGCGATGTCGAGGCCGATCGTGCCGCCGTACACGTGATTGTCGCGGATCACGCCCTGCGCCGCGGCGTTCAGCACGATCCCGGTGTCCGACGCCACGATCGTGTTGTTGCTGAACACGAGCGCCGTCGCTGCCACATTGCCCGCCGCCTCGACGTCCAGACCGCGCGCCGCGGCGATCGTGTTGTGATCGACGAGGGCGCCCGTCACCGGGCCGTTCAGCGTCACGTTGCCCGAGAGGTGGTTGTAGGTGAGCTGCGCACCGCTGCCACCGTTCAGCGTGACGGCCCCTGCCTGGGATTCCGTCAGCACGAAGCCGTTTGCGCCGTTCACCGTGACCGTGCCGAGTGCGAGGCGCTGCACGATGACGTTGTTCGCCCCTGCCCCCACCGTCAGCGAGCCTCCGAGGTTCGCGCCGGGCGCCCCGTAGAGCATCACCCCCGCGTCGGCGGCCGTGATCGTGACGTTCTCGTTGTGAGTGCCTTCCACGACGATCACGTCGCCTGCACCGAGCGCGTGCGTGTCGAGAATCGCCTGCACCGACGTACTGGCGTCGGCCACGTAGGTCTGCCCGACCTTCGCGGTCATGCCGCGTGCGTAGATCGCGGGCTGACCGTTCACTGCGTCTTGCCAGACGACGGTCGAACGCCCCGCCGCATCCGTGACCACCGCGAGATCGTGGGCCTGCCCGCCCGTCACGCTGATGCCGCCGGGCTGCGCTTCGCCCGGCAGTTCCTCGACGAACTGCGCGCCGTCGAAGCGCATCGCATAGAGGTCGGTCACCTGGCTCTCGAGCGGTGTGCGCACCCAGAGGAGCCTCAGCGCCCCACCGCCCGCACTGAGCGTGGGTGCGGACGGCAGCTCCGACGTGCCGATCGCGTCGACGAACGAGAGGGTACGCGACACCGCGGTGTCGAAGCTCGCGACGGCCACGGCCGGGCCCTGATCCGACCAGGTCTGCCAGGCCACGAAGAGCCGCCCGTTGAAGTAGGCGACCGAAGGCTGCGCGTTGAAGCTCGTCGTGCCCTCGAGTCCGGCATCGGCGACGCCGCTCACGCCTGCGCCCGACGCGGAACCTGACAGCGCGCTCCAGGCGCCTCCCGCGTATTCCTTCAGGTAGACCTGCCGCAGGCCACTGCCCGCGTCGACCTGCGTCCAGCTCGCCGCGACGCGCGTGCCGTCGGTGGTCACGGCAAGGTCCCGCACGTCGGCCGCGGCACTGCCGCCACCGAGGCCGCTGCCGCTCGCAGCGCCGGTACCGGCCGCCTGCCAGCTGCCTCCCGTGAACAGGCGCGCGTACACGCTCTTCGCACCGTCCGCGCCGTCGAGCCACACGACCATCGGTCCGCCGCTCGTCGCGACGACCTGCGCGGCATCCGCCGTGCCGGTTCCCGAGATTCCACCTCCCGACGTCGATCCGGCGAGCGCGACCCAGGACCCGCTCGCCGAGTCGAAGCGCGCCGCATAGATGTCGTGCGTGCCGTCCGCGTGATCGGCCGTCCACGCGACGATCGGTGCACCGCCTGCGTCGACCGTGATGGACGCGTCGTACGCCGCCGCGATGCTGTGCGATACACCGGCCCCGAGCGCATCGCCGCTTGCACTGCCGCCGAGCTGCGTCCAGGCGCCCGCCGTGTAAGCCGCGACGAGGACCTGCGGGTTGCCGCTGCGCGTATCCGTCCACGCCACGTACCGGGTCGAGCCGCTCACCGCAACCGCCGGCCCGGTCGCGAGACCGCTGCCACCGGAGAGGCCCGCTCCGCTCGCCGCCCCCGACAGATCCCCCCAGCGACCCGTCTGCGGGCTGCCGTCCGGCAGGCTCGAAGCCGCGCCCGCATCCGAGTAATCGACCGGAACGGGGGTCGGTGCGGGCGTCGCGGGGGCTGCCACGAACGCTGCCGTGTCGGAGGCATCCCCGAAGTCGATCACGTTGCTGCTGCCGCCGCTCGCCTCGACCTGGTTGAACCCGGCCGTGCCCTGGATGAGATCGTCGC
Source organism: Betaproteobacteria bacterium (assembly GCA_016125475.1). GTDB lineage: Bacteria > Pseudomonadota > Gammaproteobacteria > Burkholderiales. The sequence continues at coordinate 213,714 of WGLR01000006.1, read as the reverse complement.
CGCCCTCGCCGAAGAGGAAGTCGTTGCCGCCCTGGCCGTAGAGCCGGTCGTTGCCCGACCCAGGTTCGTTCAGCCCCGTGCCGAAATCGCCGTAGAGATAGTCGACCGCGTTGTCGTCGTTGGCACCCGAGACGGAATGCCCGTAGAGCGTGTCGTTGCCCGCGCCGCCGATGAGCACGTCGGACCCCGCCCCCCCCGTGATGAGGTCGTCGCCCGCACCGCCGTCGATGATGTCGTTGCCGGCACCGCCATCGAGGGTGTCGTTGCCCGCGTACCCCCAGATGCGGTCGTTGCCGTCCCCGCCCGTGATCACGTCCGCACCGTCGTTCGAGCCGTAGAGCTGGTCGTCCCCGGCGCCACCGTCGATCGTGTTCGACCCGTAGCCGCCGTACACGATATCGTTGCCGGCCCCTGCGGAGATGTTGTCGTCGCCGAATCCGCCGTCGATGAAGTCGTCGCCGCCCCCGCCGACAATCGTGTCGTTGCCCCACTCGCCGTAGATCGTGTCCTGCGCGTTGTCGTCCGTGAGCCCGAACGTGACCGGCGCCAGCCCGTAGATCGTGTCGTCCCCGAGCCCGCCGTGGATCACGTCGGCACCCGTGCCGCCGACGATCAGGTCGTTGCCCGCACCGCCGTCGATCGTGTCGTTGCCCGCGCCCCCGATGATCTCGTCGGCACCGCCCTGCCCGTAGATCGTGTCGTTGCCCGCACCGCCGTCGATGTAGTCGCCCGAGTGCGGGCCGTTCACCACGGGAAGACCCTGCTGCTGCGTCCACGGAAGGAACGTTTCGGTCCCGTCGGGCGAGCCGTAGATCGTGTCGTTGCCGTCGCCGCCGAGCAGGACGTCGCCGACGCCCGTGCCTGCGACGATGAGGTCGTCGCCCCCGCCGCCCGAGATGAAATCCGCGCCGTCGCCGCCGTAGAGCTGATCCGCGGCCTCTCCGCCAGTGATCGTGTCGTTGCCGCCGTAGCCGTACGCGACCACGGCAATCGTCTGACCGGACGCGTCGAGCACGTCAGCGTCTTCGTCACCCTCCATCCGGATCGACGTGCCCTTCAGCGTGGTGTTGCGCAGCAACACGCTGCCCCCGACTCCCTTGTCCGCATTGCGGTAGTCCACCGCGAACATGAGCCGGTTCAGTGCGAGGATGCTGCCTTCGAGCAGCAGGGAGTCGCCCGAATCGAGCGTGATCGCACCCGCGAGCGCACTCACGAGGTGACCCGCTGCCACGACGATGTCCTCGCCGGTCGCCACCGTGTCGCGTGTCGTGAGACGCACGTCGCCCGTGCCCGCGACGACTTCGTCCACGACCAGGCTCCCTGTGAGTTCGGCCACGTAGACGTTGGTCGTCGCATGTGCCGTCAGCATCCCGGGCGCAGAGTGGGCCGAGTCGATCTCGAGGTCGTTGAAGAAGCTGCCGATCCCGCCTGCACTCGCCGTGAGCGTGACGTGATTGCCCGTCACGTCGGCCTGCGGATCGCCGAGCGCGTCGACGATGCCGGCCGCGGCCGTCAGCGTGACGTCGCCGATCGTCGAGACGATGCTGCCCACGCGCATGTCGCCGTCCACTTCGGTGAGCACGATGTCGCCGTTCGTGTAGACGTCGATGTGACCGCTGCCGGTCACGTCGGTGTACCCGGTGATGTCGATGCGCGTCGACCCGAAGTTCGCGTTGACCGAGATGTTGCCGCCCGCCTTCAGCAGCACGATCCGGACGTCGGTGTCCTCGAGCGACGACCCGGTGCCGAAGACGCTCACGGGCGCGGAGAACACGGGCCCGCCCCCATCGGGCTTGTAGTGGCTCACGTACGATTGCGTGACGTGCAGCGCGGCATTGAGCGTCGGGGCACTGTATTCCGAGATGTCGACGTGGTAGCCCGACGGTGCATTCGCCACCTGGGTCTGCACCATCGTCGGCTCGAGCGTGAGCGCGATGTCCGTGCCCGCGTTCAGCGTCCCGAGGTTCAGCACGAACGTCGAGGTGTCGACGTCCCGGTCGAGCCCGCGGATGTCGAAGAGCATCGCGCCACCACTCGTGGCCTCGAGATCGGTCGCGCGCCCGACGCTCTGCACGAGTTCGAGGCGGATCGGGTTCGCGGGCAGGTAGGACACGCCGACGAACGCGGCCGGCTGGCCGATGCTCCCGCCTGCCTCGAAGTCCGCGCGGTTCGTGCGGACCTTTCCGGTCGACGTGTTGCGGATGTCTCCCAGGACGTTGGTGACCGTCGTCGTGCCGATCGGATTGTCGATGAGACCGTTCAGCACCACGTCGGGACGCCCAGTGCCGCCGGCGTCCGCGATCGTGATGGCCGTCGGACCGTAGTCGTGCGTGATGTCGAACCGGTACTGATTGCCTTCCGTCCTGATGTCGACCGTGGCGACGCCCGTCCGATCGATCGGGTCGATCGCGTTGACCCAGAGATCCTTGGAGGAGTAGTTCGTGAGTTCGACCGTCTCCCAGCTGTGGCGCACGATCAGCGTGCCCTGGTCGCCGTCGATCTGCGACGAGAACGGGTGGTCGTAACCCGCGAGGTCCGCGCCCGTGTCGAGCGTGGCGTGGCCCGCGTTGCCGTCGTTGCTGATGTCGTTGACCCAGATGCGCGTACCCTGGTCGAGCGCCGTGAGACCCTGCTGCAGCGTGATGACGCCGTTCGAATCGACTACGAGCTTCGGCGTCGGTGCACTCAGCAGGATCACGTTGCCGTTCATCGTGATGTGCCGGTCCCAGCCGCGCTCGTAGTGCGCCGTGAAACTCGGCTGGTCGAACGGGTTCAGCGTGAAGCCGCTCGCATCGCCGTCGGCACGCGGGGACATGTTCGTGACGTAGGTGTCGACGTGCAGGTCCTTGCTCGCGAATGCGGCGCCCGCGTCGGTGAGGATGCGCGACAGCGTGCGTTGCGTCGCATACGCGTTCGCGTCCGGCCCTCCGAACAGGCTGCCACCGTCCGCATTGGCGTACGCGAGGCCACCGATGGCACTGTGCTCGGAGATCGCATTGAACTGGTCCACACCCGTGAGCGTGGCACCGCTCTTCGCCGAGATGAGCGCGAGCGAGTTCACGAACGTGTGCGAGTCCGCATTCGGATCGGAGTAGAACGCCGACACCGCCGAGGCCTCCGACCGCGCGTCGATCTTCGTGTCGTTCACGAGCGCGTGCACGAGCAGCGTGTGCTCGCTGCGCACGGCTGCGCCGTCGTCGAAGTTGACCGTCGTCGCGAGCGCCGCGCCGGAAAGCGCGTCTCCCGTACCGCTCAGGGCCCAGACCGAATTGGTGGATCCGCCGGACCCGAGGAACGCATACGCCGCGGAGTCGCCCCAGACAGAGCCCTGGGCACCCATCGATGCGGTCAGCGTGATGTCACCCTTGGCATGCACCGACGAATTCGTCCCGAGGTTCGTCGTCGTCGTCGGCGACGCGTGAACGGTCGCACCCGCACCGCCGACCGAGACACCCCCGGCTCCCGCGCCGGCGTGTGCGGCACCCGACCCGACCACCCGGCTGTCCGCGGTCATCACGACGTTGCCGCCGGCTTCGACGAGAGTCCCCACACCCACGCTCGTCTGTGTGGTCTCGCCGAGATTCAGGTTCGTCGACGAGAACCCGATGCCGGCGAGCAGTGCCCCCGAATCCACGCCGGACTTCCCGAACGCATTGTCGAAGTTCGAGGCGTTCACCGTGAGGTCGCCACCGCTCGTGACATGCGCACCGTCTCCGAGCAGCGTGCTCGCCGAGCCGTTGTAGTTGACCGTCGCGTGGCCGCCGACACCGGAGATGAGCAGCGCGAACGACGGGCCGACGCCCGTCGCGTTGGATATGCCGTCGGCGCCATAGGCGTCCGTCGCGCCCGAGAGGCCCCCGGTTCCGACGAGTCGCTGCGTGCCGATCAGGGCACCGGAAAGGTCCGTTTCGAGCCAGTGCTGCCCCGTGATGCCTGCCCCGGTGAGGTCGATGCCTTCGTGGCCGAGATACTGCGTCCCGGACGCGCTCGCGGCATTGAGATCGATCGCGGCCCCCCCGGGCGTCGCGGCGAGCTGGAACGTGCTCGCATCGACGACCTTCACGTAGTAGGTCTGGCCTTCGGTGAGACCTGCGATCGGCGCGTCGGACTTGTTGGCCCCGTTAACGCGCACGAGCTGGTGCAGCGATGTGTCGGCCGCCGCAACGTGCGTGATGTCGATCGGGAAATACGCCCCGAAGAAGGAACTCAGGGACAGCCGGATCGTGTGATCGTCGACGCGCTGCACGTAATAGGTGGCGCCGTTCGTGAGCCCTCCGAGCGCGACGGCCGGCTGGCCGTTCACGGACGTGGCCGTGTAGCGCACGAGATCGTCGGTCTGCAGGTCGTTGAACGTGGGCGACGGTGGTACCGGGATCGTGTCGTCGTCGAAGTTCACGGCGGAACCGAAGAACTTCACGATCGTGGGGCCCCGATACGTGACGGCCTCGTTGTTCGTGAAGCCGTTGCCCGCGATCGTGATCGTGTCCGTGGTCGAGTTCACCTGCGCGGCGTCGAAAGCCGTCTGCGGTGTCGTGACCTGTGCGAGGGAAGTCCCGAGCTTGACCGTAAGCGAATCGATCACACGCACGTAATAGGTCTGCCCGGCGACGAGGCCCGCGATCGATCCGGACGCATCCCCGCTGTGCCCGTAGATCATCGTGTCGCCGGTCCTGAGGCCGTGCGGGCTCGTGAACGTGATCGTGTCCATCGCGTCGTTCACCTGGGTCGCGGTGAACGGGTCGCCAAGCTTCACGGTCCTGTCGCTCAGCGCGATGATGCCGTAGTTGCGCCCGGATACGAGACCTCCGATCGCAGGGTTACCGTTCGCGTTGTAGACGATGCGGTCGCCGGTTTTCAGCCCCGTCGGCAGGGTGCTCGTGAGCGAGTTCTGCGCCGTGTCGATCGACGTGATGCTGCCGTCCGAAAGTACGACCGGAGCGCCCTGGATCGCCTCGATGTCGATCGTGCCGCCGACGTTCACGCGCGTGGGATCGGCACCCGACGAATTCACGAGCGCCGAGACCTGCGGCGTCACGTTCGACGTGCCTTCGATCATGCCGAAGGAGCCGCCGAGGCTCGCGAGCGCGGCGTGGCTGTAGGCGTCGCCGTCGGCCGATCCCGTCGCCTTCAGCGTAAAGTTGCCCGCGACATCGAGCGTGGCACCGTTGCCCACCTGCGCACTGATGACGGGCGCGACGGTCGCCGTGGAGGAGGACTTGCCGATGCTCGCGAAACCGGACAGGTTCGTCGCGTCGTCGGACGTGCTCGCGAGATCGAGCCCGTCCGCGCGGACCACGAGGTCGCCCGCATGCACGTGCGTGTCTGTCCCGATCGAGGCGGTATCGGTGCCCGACGCCTTCGCCTGCGAATTGAGCAGCCCCACGCCCACGAGCAGGCTCAGCGACACCCCGGTGCCCGTGGACTTGGCGACGTCCGCCCCCTGCGCACGCAGCGCGATCGCGCCAAGCGCGTTGAGAGAGCCGCCGTTGTTCAGCCCGGAGGTGACCGTCGCGGTGGAATCCGCCTCGGCGAGCGACGCCGCGATCGTGATCGCGCCGATGGACGGCGCCTCTGCCGATGCGATCGCGCCGCGCGTGCCACCGCCCGCGATCGCGTTGATCGGCTGCAGCGTGTCCGGATCGATCTCGTGACCGGCCACGATGGAGATGTTCCCGTCCGCCGTGAGGTCGCCGCCGACCGTCGCGAAGATCACGGGGCTGATGTTCGATTTCGCGTAGCTCACGCCGGCCGCGAGCGCGCCGACGCTCAGGCTGAAGACGTGCGTGTCCGCGTTGTGGTCGGTCCCGGCGTAGACCTTCACGTTGCCCGCCGAATGGATCACAGAGCCGTTGCCGATCGTCGCGCCGACGTCCGGCGTGATGTCTGCGAACGCGAAGTTGAACGTGCCCGCGCCGATGCCGCCGGCCAGCGCGAACACATTCATTTCCGTGCTGATGACGGAATGCGCGTCGATCGTGATGTCTCCGACATGACCGCCGCCCTCCCCGATGTGCGCGTTCGCACCGATGCTCGCATACGTGTCCGTCGCATTCGGATTGCCGACCGCGATGCGCGAGAACGATGCACCGATCGCGACGGCGCCGCCCTGCACCCCGAAGGTCTTCGCCTCGAACGTCTGAGTGCTGTTCGCCTCGATGTCGATCGCGCCCGCGTCGTTCACGGTCACGCCGTCCGAGAGGTACGCAGCGTCCGTGCTCTTCACGTTCATGATCGAGACCGCGGCGCCGACCCCGACGAAGCCGCCCGCGAATGCGAACGTGAGCTGGTGCGCGTCCTCGTTCAGGACCCCGTTCACGCGGATCTGACCGCCCGCCGAGAGCGTCCCGCCCGCAGAGGCGCGCGCATTGTCGGCGATGTTCAGCACACCCACGCCCGCGCCGATGCCTACGAAACCGGCACCACCGCCGCCGACCATGAACTGGGCGACCGTCCGGTCGAGCGCGTCCACGCGGATGTCTGCGCCCGCGTTCACGGTCGCGCCCGCCTCGATGTAGGCCTGCGTGCCCTGCGGCACCGTTGCACTCGAAAGCGCATTGCGCAGGCTGGTCCCGCTCGGGCCCTTCGTCTTGACGCTGTTCGACGCGGACTTGCCAATGCCGCCCGCGCGCTCGGACGCGTCGGTCTGCGTGTCGTTCTGGTTGCCCTGGCTGTAACCTGCGAGCAGGTCGCCCACGCCGCTCGTCTGGCTGCCTCCCATGTTCGCGGCGGCCTGGTCCGCGCGCCCCTGATTGCCGCTCAGCGCGTCCCCGCTGCGGCCGCTGTTGTCGGAGTAGTTGGTCGCGAGCGGCGTGCCGAGTGACCAGACGGACACGGAAGCCGCAAGTCCGACGAGGCCGCCGCCGACGCTGAACGTGTAGCCGGAGTTGTGATCGAGGTGCGTCGCGCTCACGCCGACGGAACCCTTCGCGGCGACGTCCGCGCCGCCGTGGATGATCGCGCTCGTGTCGTTCTTCACGACGCCGACGTCCACCGCACCCGCGAGGCCGACCACACCGCCCGCGATGCCGCCCGCGAAGGACGTCGTGTCGATCCGGTTGCCGGCACGCACGGACACGCCCTGCTGCTGCGACGCGCCCGCGTTGTTGCCCGCGCGGTTCACGAGCGCATTCGCATCGATGTGCGCGGAGGTGTGCGAGTCGATGAGCGTGACGGCAACCCCGCCGGCGATCCCGACGACGCCCGCACCGGCCGCGATGGCGAGATGCGTGACCGACTCGGTTGCCTTCGCCTGCACGATCACGCCGTGTGCCGTGCCGGTGTCGAGGGTGCTGGTACCGGCCCCGGTTCCCGTGAGGACACCGGACACGCCGGTCCCGAAGCCCAGCGCATCCACGTGCGCGCCCGCGCCGATCGAAGCGTCGGTGTGCTTGGTGAGGTTCAGGACCCCCACCGACGCCCCGATGCCCGCGACACCGAATCCTCCCGATCCGGACACGACGACGACGTCCGTGTCGTCGGACGCGAGTACGGCCACATCGCCCCCGGCGCTCACGGTCGCCCCCGATCCGATCGACGCCTGCGTCGTGTCGTCGATGACCGGCACGCTCACGGCACCGCCGATGCCGGCCACACCCCCGCCGATGCCTGCGCTCACGAGCAGCAGGTTCTCGGTGGCGTGCGCATTCACGGTGACGTCGTTGCGCGCATCCACGAGCGCGCCGTTGCCGATCGAGGCAAGCGTCCTGAGGGACACCGCGCTCACGCCGACGGCGGGCGCGACACCGGCGTAGGCCGCGACGGCCAGCGACCCGGCCACCTCGAGGTGATAGAAGTCGTTGCCGGCGCCCACGAGCACGGACTGTCCGGCCACGGCATTGCTCGCGTCGGCATTCACGATCGCGCCATCGTCGATGTACGCATTTGCCGTCGTGTCGAACACGTTCACGCCCGCGGCCACGGCCACTGCCGCGACCCCCGCCGCACCGCCCGACATCACGTAGTTCTTCACGCTGTCGCGGTTCGTCGCGGTCACCGACAGTCCGCTGAACCCGGTCTGCGTGCCGAGGCTGGCCTGCCGGACACCCGAGAACAGCGCGTCGCCGTGGTAATCGTCGCCCGACTGGTTCTTGAGAGAGCCGGTATCGGGGATCCCGAAGGCCGCGTCGCCTGCGGTCGGCCGGTGCCCGTTCGCGACATCGACATTGCCGGGCTTGCTCGGCGCGCTCACGTAGCCGACGTCGAATCCGCCCGTGTGCACGTCGAGCGTGCTCTTGCCGTCGGCCGTGACCTTCGCGCCCTTGCCCACGAACGACTCGACCGTCTTCGTGACGACCGGCACGCCGACCGACGCGCCGACGCCGACCGTGCTCGCGACACCGATCGAACCCGCGACGTTCGTCTCGTCGAGCGCGTCGTCGGCGGAGATCGCAATGCTTCCGCTCGCGTGCACGTCGCCCGCGCCGAAGGACGCGATTGCGTCCGAGGGATCGTCGCCGATGAAGGCGCGCGTCTTCAGATCCATCACGAGGATGCCCGCCGCCCCCGCGATGCCGGCCGTGCCACCGGCCGCCCCGGCCGCCGCCACGGACGTCAGGTTCTCGGCGGCGTTCGCGAGCACCCGGATGTCGCCCGCGACGGTCGCGACGACGCCGGAACCCATCGAGGCCTGCGTCGTCTTCGTGAATTTCGCGACACTGACGCCGGCCCCGATGCCCGCCGTGCCACCCGCCCCGATCGATCCACCCACCCCGACGAGATTCGTCGTGTCACCGGCCTGCACGAGCACGTCCGGCGTGCTGCCGGACAGAAGCGGCGGCGTCGCGGTGATCTGCGCGCCATTGCCGATCGTCGCCGTCGTGGTCTCGTTCAGGATGTTCACGACGGCCGAGGCCGCGACACCGGCCGTGCCGCCGCCCGCACCGCCCGCGGCGATCGTGACGAGATCCTCGGGCGACGTCGCGAGCACCTGGAGACCGGCGCTGCCGTGCGTCGTGACGGACGCGTAGTCGCCCACGAGCGCCTGCGTGACATCCGTGTGCACGAGCGTCGTGTTCGAGAGACCGACGCCGGCATCGCTGCCGATCGCGGCGTTGCCGGCCACCTGCGTGTCCTTGAAGGGGTCCTCCGCGGTGACGGATACCGCACCGTCGGCCGTGATAGACGTCCCCGACGCCGCACCCGTTCCGCTGTCGACGGACGCGAGTTCCTGGGAGTTGACGACGTACACGCTCACGGAACCGCCGACGGCGCCGCTGCCGCCGGCCGCCACCGCGGCCGCGACCGACGTGATGTCCTCGCCGCCGTGCGCGTCCACCTTCACGTTGCCGCGCGCCTTCACGTTCGAGCCGCGCCCGACGGACGCGCGCGTGGTCTTGTTCACGATGCCGACGTCGACACCGGCCCCCACCGCCGCACCCGAGGAGCTGATCGACCCGGCCAGCGCCCCCGCGACCGTGATGAGCTGCGTCGTGTCCATCGCGAGGACGTTCACGTCCTGGCCGCTGGTCGGCGACGCGACGCTCCCGTTCACCGTGACCCCCTGGCCGACGACGGCCTCGGTGTCGAGCGTGAACACGTTCACGACGAACGAGCCTGCAACGGCAGCATCGCCCGTGCTCGCGCCGAGTCCCGCGGCGACCGACGTGAGGTTCACCGAACTCGGCAGCAGCGGGATGTTGTCGCCGAGCGGAATGGCGAGCGGCGTGATCGAGGCCGTCGCACTCACGGTCGTCGCGCCGGCGGCCTCCAGATCGGCGGCAGTGCCGATCGTGGCCGTCGTCGTGTTGTTCACGATGCCGATGGACACGCCGACACCGACGCCCGCGTTCTGCCCGAAGCCGGCCCCCCCCGCAAGGGCCTGCAGGCCGATGTTCGACGTGGCCGAAACCGTGAGCGCGCCGTTTGCGGAGAGCACGGCACCCGCCCCGACCGTGGCGGACGAGGCGTAGTTGATCACGTTGATCGCGACGGAACCCGCGACGCCATAGTCCTTGCCGCCACCCGCCGCGAGCCCCCAGGTCTTGAATTCGCTGCGCCCGCCGTTCAGTTCGCCCGCGGCGACCGTCACGTTCTGGCCGCTCACGTGGGCGTTCGCGCCGACCGTGGCGCTGTTCACGACGGTTGCGACGGTCAGACCGACCGCGGCGCCGACGTCGGTCTGGGTCTCCAGGCTGACGGCGGTGCCCGTCGCGAGCGTGGTTGCGTCGACGTCGGTCTGCCCCGACACCGTCACGTTCCCGCCCGTCGAGCTGATCGACAGCCCGTCGCCGACCGTCGCGGCGTTGGTCACGTTCGCGACGCTGACACCCACGGCGGCGGCCACACCCACCTGTGCGGACTTGCTGCCGCCGGACTGTTCACCGCCCTTGCTGTTGGCGGTGTTCTCGTTCGACTGGAAGCTGGGCAGCGACTTGTCGCCGCCGTTGTTCGGGTTGTTGTTGACCTGATTGTTCGCCTCGTCGTCCGCGGAGCGCCCGTCCGACTTGTTGCCCTGCGCGCTCGCCTTGATCGTGTTGACGCTGCCCGCCGCAGTCTCGGCGGCCACCTTCACGTCACCGCCCGCTGCGATGTTGCGCGCAGTCGATGCATGCACGTTGTCGGTGAGGACCTCGATGCCGACGGACGCGCCGACACCGACCTTGCCGCCCGCCGCATCCGCGTCGGCCTGTGTCGTTGCGGCCGAGGCATGCGCGGCGTGGAGGGTGACGGTCCCTGTCGCGTTCAGGGTGTCGGTCGCCTGCGTGCCGGCGCCGAGCGTCGCGTTCTTCTCGTGGTCCACGATCGCGAGCGCGACCCCTGCACCGACCCCGACCCCCGAACCGCTTCCCGACGAACCGGCCCCCGCGCCGTTCTGGGCCAGGGTCTTCACGTTGTGGGCCCCGGCAGCTTCGATGAGGACGTTCTGCGCCGTGCCTGTGAGAACCGCCTGGTCCGCGACCACGGCATTCGTCGTCGTGTTCACGACGTTCAGCGCGACCGAGGCCCCGACACCGACGGTCCCGCCGTTCGCCCCGTTGCCGTCGGGCACCGCCTCGGCGTCGATCCGCGTGGTCGAGTCCGCGCGGATGCGCACGTCGCCGCCGTTGAACTTCGCACTCGCGAATCCGGGCACCGTCGCGGTCGTGGTGACGTTGACGACGTTCAGTGCGAAGGAACCCGCGACCGCCACCTTGTCGGATCCCGCGCCCGACTTCGCCGTCGCCGTGAGCTTGTGCTCGGGCGTCGCTTCGCTGCCGCCCGTCGACGCCTCGATCGTGAGCCCCGCCGACTGGATCGCTCCACCGGAGCCGACGGATGCGCTGTTCGTCACGTCCGCGACATTGATGGCCACCGCGGCACCGACGCCGACGGAGCCCCCGCTCGAGACCGCGGAGCCATCGGCACTGGCCGTCGCATCCGCATTGGCCTTCGCGGTGATCGCGACCGTACCCCCGGCGGTGATCGCACGGTTCACACCCGTCGAGGCGCGTGCGGTGCTCGACGCGACGTTCACGGCCACGGCACCGGCCACGCTGATCGAACTCGAGCCGGACTGCCCCGACGAATCGGTATTCGCAGTCGAAGCGCTGGGATTGCTCTTTGCGCTCGAACTCGTGCGCGCGCCCCGGCTGGATGCGACCGAGTCGCCCGCGCCGCGTTGCCCGGCGCTCTGGTTGTCGACGCCCTTCTGGTCCGTGTTGCTGCTCGTGTCCTTGCCGCCTTTCGCGCTCGCCGTCGCGCTCGACGTCGAGGACTGCTGGCTGTTCGCGGACACGGTCACACCCGCACCCGCGGTCGTCGACCGGTCGAGCGACGCGGTGGTGGTGTCCGTGACGACACCGACCGCCACGGACGCACCGATCGCGGCGTCCGTGCCCGTGGCCTTGCCCGTCGCGGTCGTGGTCGCGGTGCCCGCGTGTGTCGCGCCGATGGAAACGCTGCCCGTCGCACTGAATGCGCCGGTGCCGAGCGCCTCGGCCGTCGTGTCGAGATTCGCGACCGTCACGGCAGCGACCGGCACGATGCCGACGCCGCCGCCCGCACCGCCTTCGGCCTGCGCGTTCAGCGCATTCTTGGACTCCGCCGACACCGTGAGGTCGGCCGCACTCGTCACGGCCGCCGTGCTGTCGAGCCACGCGTGCGTCTTCTCGTCCGCGACGTCGACCGCGACGGACGCACCGATGCCGACCTTGTCGCCCTGCGCGGTGCCCTGCGGCTTCGCGATCGCATCGTCCTTCGTGCTGTCGGCCGCCTTCAGCACGAAGCTGCCGCCACCTGTCGTGGTCACGGTCGCGCCGCCCGCGACCTGGGCTTCGGTCCGGACCTTGCCGAAATTGATCGCGAGCGATCCTGCCACGCCCACACTGCCGCCCCCGGCACCGGAGGTCGACTGGGCGCTGAAGACGTCCTGAGCGGCGGCCGACGGCGTGTCGGCCGTCACGCTCACGCCCTTGCCGGACACGGTCGCGCCGCTGCCGATGAACGCACGGTTCGTCGCGTCGGCGACGTTGATCGAGATCGCTGCCCCGATGCCGACACCGCTATTGTTGTTGTTATTGTTGTTGTTCGCCGCCGTGACGGCAGTGCCGTCCGCCACCGACGAGACATCGGTGTCGTCGGTGGCGTGAACCGTGATGGCGTCCGTTGCACTGACCGTGCGATTCGACGCGATCCCGGCCTGCGTGCTTGCCTCACCGATGTTCACGGCGAGCGCCCCGGCGACATTGACGGACGAGCTGCCCGAAGCAGTGCCGTCCTTGTCTGCCGTCTGGGCCTTCGGGGTCGCGCCGGCCGCCGTGCTGTCGCGCGCCGCATGATCCGTGGCCACACTGTTGCCCGCCGAGCGCTGGGCGGCATTCTGCTGGTCGGTCTCTCCGTCGTGCGTCCCGTCGTCGGACTTGCCGCCCTTCGCACTCGCCTTCGCGGTCGACGTGGACGACTGCTTGCCGCTGGCAGCGACGTTGAGCGTCCCGCCGAGCGTGAGGGAGCGATCGACGAGGGCGCGGGTGGTGTCGACGACGGAGGCGAACGAGAGCGCGAGACCGAGGCTCAGGTTGCTGCCCGCCGCCGCACCGCCCGCCTCGGTCGTCGCTGCGCCCGTGTGGTCGGCGCTCAGCGCAACGCTCTTGAGGATCGCTGCGGCGGCCGCGGAATCGATCTCGGCAATGGTGTCGTGATTCGCGATGGTGATCGCGGCCGCAGGGGTGATCGCCGTGCCGCCGGCAGCCCCCCCGGTCGCGTTCGTCGTGACGGTATTGTTCGACAGGGCGCTCACGGTGATCGGCGAGGTTGCGCCGGTGAACTGCGACCCCACGTCGAACAGCGCACGCGACGTCGAATCCGCGACGTTGATCGCGACCGAGGCGCCCACGCCGACACTGTCGCCCTGACCGTCGACCTTCGCGGCGGCCTTCGCCGTGTCCGCGCTCGTGTCCGACGACTTCAGCGTGAGCGGGGTCGTGCCCGTGAACGTGACGTGAGCGGTGCCCGTGAGCAGCGCATCGGCGCGCGTGACGCCGACGTTCAGCGCGAGCGCGCCCGCGACACCGACGTTGCTGCCGCCTGCGCCCGACGTCGCCTGGGCACCGAACTGCGCGGTGAGCATGTCGGCTTCGATCGTGACGCCCGACGCACTGAACGTGGTCCCACCCGAAAGCACCGCACGGCTCGTCACGTTCGCGGTGTTGATGGCGACCGCCGCGCCGATGCCGGTAGCTCCGCTCGAGGTCGCGGAACCGTCGGCCGCGGTCGAGAACGAGCCCGACGGACCCGCGAGCTTCGCGCTGCTCGTGCCCGCGACGAGCCCGGCCGACGTGATCGTGCCACCCGTCGACACGTCGAGCACGGTGTTGCCCGTCACGTTCGTGACCGCGACGGCCGCAGCGAACTTGACCGAACCGTCACTCGTCTTCGCCTTGTTGTCGGTCAGGGCCTGCTTGGACTGGGTGTCGTTGGTCCCGCCGCTGTCGCTCGCCCCACCCTGCGTGGATTTCGCGTGGGTGTCGACCGTGCGGTCGCTCAGTGCGGAGAGCGTGACGGTGCCGCCCTGCAGGGACGCGGTGCCCGCGATGTCCGTCTCCGTGTCACCACTCACCACCGAGACCGCGAGTGCCGCGCCCGCGGCCGTGCCCGACGACGAGCCGGCCGATCCGTCGGCGCCGGTGACGGCCTTCACCGTGTTCGTGGAGACGATCGAGAGATCCCCGGTCGCCTTCAGAAGCGAACTGCCCGCGACGGACACCGTCGCGGTGCTGCCGATGTGCGTGACGCCCGCGGCAGCGTCCTTCGTCGCGTCGTTCGACGAGGAATCCGGTGCCACGTCGAGCTTCGTGTCGACGTGCGAACCGGCCTCGATCGCGAGCCTGCCGCTCGCGTCGATCGACGTGCTGCCCGTGAACGCGATCGAACTCGCGGCATTCGCGTCGACCGCGCCGAGCTTGACCTGCCCTCCGAACAGTGAGGTGGCCTTGCTGTCGAGCGTGATGTTCGACTCCGCGTCGATCCCGATGTCGTGGCCGGTCAGGCTCGCCCCGATCAGGTTCACGGCAGTGGTCGCGTTCGCCTGGATGTCCGTGCCGAGCAGTCCGCCGGTCGTGTCCTTCACGGACGCGATACGGATGTCGTTGCCGGACACCACGGCGCCCTGCAGGTCGATGTGATCCTGTGCCTGTATGTCCACGTCGCCGCCGACGGAGAGCGCCCCCTGGATCAGGACCTTGTCGGTAGAGGTCACGAACAGCCCGCCGGCGCTGTAGGCCTTCGGACCGGAAGCCGCGAACGTGAGCTGGTCGTCGCTCAGCGGCGTGTCGGTACCGCCGTCGAAGGCGATCCCGACCGCGAACGGCGAGTAGACCGTCCCGCCGCCGTGGTCGTCGTAATTCAGGTTGACCGTGAGGTGATCGTTGAACGCAGAGCCGGTGAAGGCGACGAGCAGGTTCTGGTCGAGCGCGCGCGAGGCGAGCACGTCCGAACCGGAACGCAGCTGGAGCGTGAGATTCGGGCCGCCGCTGTCGACGAGCTCGAGCGTGGCATCGAGTGACCCCGTCGGCAGCGCGGAATACGAGAGAGTCGCCGTGAAGGCGGGTTGCGGCAGCGGCGACGTGGAGAGCAGCAGTCGCGGCTCCAGCGTCTCGACGGATGCACGCGGCCTCGACGGGGGCCGGGGCGTGCCGGGCGAAGCCAGGCCCCGGATCAGCCGGCTGATCGTTCGAAGAGGCGTTCGGAGCGGGCCGTCTCCACTGGTACCGGAGGAACGGCCGTCACGAGCTTTGCCGTCTGTGCGCGGCAGCTTTCGATCCATGGGTCACCTCGTCAGCGCACATGACCGCCACGAGGTGGGTTATGGAGTCAGGTCGCCTCGAATCGATGCAATTGTTAGTTTTTCGAGCATCGTTGGGCAATTTACTTACTGCAGACTTACACGTGCCTTGCCGGGGGTCAGGTCGGCACGGGTCTGGTCCTGATCCGGCCCGGCGCCACGACTCAATACGGCGGTCCTGGCAGGAACCAGCCGGGGGACTTCGTGATCGCGACGCCCACGATGTAGAGGAACACCGCCTGCGCCCCGACCCAGGCCGTGAGGCGGATGGATCGCGTCCGCCCCCACCGGAACGCCAGCATCCCGAGCAGGATGTAGGCAACGAGGGCGAGCACCTTGGTGAGCAGGAAGGCGTGCATCGCGGGGACGCGGAGCCACTGGGACGCGAGCGTCAGGGCGGACGCGAGGAGCACGGTGTCCACGAGGTGCGGGGCCACGCGAACCCACCGGTCCCGGATGCGCGGCGAATCCCGGAAGCGCCAGACGCCGCGCAGGAAGAACAGCGAGTAGCTGGTCCCCGCGCAGCCGGCGTGGATCCACTTGACGGTTTCGTACCAGGCGGGCGTCACTGCACCCGCCCGATCGGGGGTTCCTCGGACATCAACCCAGCACGCCGACCCGCAGCGCCCGGAACCATTCCAGGAACCGCGCCACGTCCGCCCCGCGATAGATCGCGCCGTGCTGGGGGCACAGCATGTCGATGTCGAGCGCCGCGGCGCGATCGCACCAGTCGTTCTTCGCCTCGTTGGACCCCATCCAGCGCTGGTGAAACTTCTCCGCGTGACGGATGTGCCGGTCGAAGTCCTCCACATAGAGTCCCGATGCGTCGGGCGGCAGCAGCGCCGCGCCGACGTCCCCCGAGAACAGGATCTTCGCCTTCGGGTCGTAGAGGTGGAAGTTGCCGGAGGAATGGAGATAGTGTGCGGGGACCGCCCGCAGCGTGACGCCGCCCAGTGGCACGTCGGCGCCCTCGTCCGGAATGCGGATGAACGTGTCGCCCACCCCCCCGAAGTGCGGGATGAATCCGCCCCAGAGCCAGCTCACGTAGCACTTGAGGGCCGGATTGAACTCCAGCCAGAGCGCCAGCGACGAGATGATGTCCGGGTCCTGGTGTGACGCGAACAGCGCCCGTATCGAAGCCGGATCGATGCTTTCGCTGAGCGCCGAGAAGACGGCCGGGAAGATCTCGAGTCCGCCCGGGTCGCAGAGAATCGCGTCCTCGCCGTCCGCGACGAGATATTCGTTCGTGTCGATCACGAAATCCGGGCGTTCCGGGTCGCGTGCGACCACGAGCCACCGGTGCCTGCCTTCCTCGTAGATCGTCTGACACACCTTCATGACGCAGTTCCCTCCCGCTGCAGCTTGCCGAGAACGTCCATCGACGCGAGGATTTCGCGGATCGTCCCGTCGAACTCGGTGGCCACCTGGTGCAGCGAGGGCGCGAATCCCCCGCCGTAGACCGCCTCGATCTTCGCGGTGCGCGCGAGGATCGCGCCGAAGTCGCCCAGCCTCGCGGCGTCGGCGACCGTCCCCGAGAGCGTGCGGGTGATCGTCGTGAGACGGGTGCGCCGCTTCGCGGCCCTGTCCCCGCAGGTCCGCAGGACCGGCTCGAGCGAACTTCTGACGGGGCTGTCCGATGGCAGCATCGTCGACGTGCGCTGCCACAGGGCCTCGATACGTGCCTGACGCGTGTCCTCCGACACGAACCTCACCGACTCATTCGTGAGGTCGCGGAGCCGGTTCATGGTCTGCTGCAGGTCGCGGATGAACTCCCGCAGTTCCGTGGACAGGACGCGAAACCCCATCGCGGACCCGCCCGCGCGGCGCGCGAGCAGGATCGCGTTCAGCGCCATGAGATTCACCCGGAACGAGACCGCGATCACGCGCTTGATCTCCTCGTTGATCGTGACGGCCCGCCCGAGGCGCGTGTGCCGCACGTGATGCATTTCCCTGGCCGTGTCTGTCGACAACTTCCTTCTCCCGAGATCCGCGGGTCGCACCCGCCCGAACCACCCTGTATCGCCGGGCCGGACGACCCGGCGAGACGTCCCTGTATTAACGGCGGGCGCGAACGGATCCGGAGCGCTTTTCCGGGCCGGCCCCGGATGTGACCTGACGGTCAGTAACTGTAGACGAGCGTGAGCCACACCTTGGTGGTGTCGCGCTTGCGGGCCGCTGCGGGTGCGAGCACGTCCCCCTCGCTGAACCGCGCGAGTTCGAACTTGCCCGTCAGATTTCGCAGGAACGCGTAGGTCACGCCGGCATCCCACTCCGACCCGTACCGGATGGACGCGACGTCCGACCGGAAATCGTGGTACGCGACCTGCAGGCCGACCCCGTGCACCGCCGTCCCCGCCGTCACGTACGTGTCGTGGATGCCCTGCGCCGGCGTCGTGAGGAACTGGTCCGCCCAGCCCTGGAACAGGTGGTTCGTCCCCAGCGGGGTCTGGAACCCGTAAAGACCGTTGTTGCTGCCGAGGCGCTCCTGGTCCAGCCGGACGTACGTCCTGTCGCGCTGCACGCCCGCGCCGAGGTGCCAGTACGACGCGTCGATGCGGGGATCGCCGCCCGCGTAGTCGCTCTGTTTCGCGTACTCGGCGGTGTACAGGGCCTGGTACGCGGGCGTGACGGGCAGCCGGCCGTCCGCCCGAAGACCGACGATCCGGTTGGAGTTGTCCGCGAAGCCGGTCGCCTGGCCCGTGATCGGCTGGTCCTGGAAATAGGCGTACGCCGTCAGGCGGTTGTCGGGGCGGAACGACCACGCGGCGCGGAACAGGTCCGTCCGGGTCTGTCGCTGCTGCGTGAAGATGTTCTTCACGCGCTGGAAGTGGGCGTACTGCAGTTCGACGCCCGGCAGCGAGTGGTTCTCGACCATCGCGCCGTTGAACACCTGCATCACCTGACGGAATTCGACGTTGCCCACGAAGCGCACGTTGTCGAGCTTCACCGACATGCGCCCGACGCGCAGACGCGTCCCGGGCAGGCCGTCGTAGTCCACGTAGAGCTGGTTCACGTCCGTGTTCTCGGGGTCCGCGACGGTCGGATAGACCGCGGACCCGGTCGGGGCGTCGTTGTAGTTCTGGTCGCCGATACGCGCCACGTTGATGGCCTCGGCGTAGACGGACAGGCCCAGCAGGGGCCGGGTGCGCCAGCCCAGCAGCGTGCGGTTCGTGAATGCCGTGGCCTCGTCGGTCTTGCCGTCCTGGTCCACGTACTCCAGGCGCGGCCGAAGGTCGAACGTGAGCCTGCCCGAGGTCACGGCGTCCGCGACGTCCGTCGCGGGTGCTTCCGGCGCGGCGCACGCCGCACCGCCGATCGTTCCGAGGAGGGCCAGCGCGGCCACTGTCGAGGTGCTTCTCATATCCGGTTCTCCGAAGTTCGTGCGCGCGGCGCCCGTCGCCCGCGCATCATTGAACGAGCATCTCGTCCGCCTGGCCGAGGTGCCGCCGCCAGAGCTGCATCACGTACTGCCGTCCCGCCACGTCGAACGCGCGCGCCGCGAGGTCGGCGGCCACACGGTCGCGAATCTCCTCGAACGGCACGGCCCGGCCGGGAACGCGCCGGTCGACGCGCACGACGTGGAGTCCGTGCCTCGTCCGGACGAGCTCCGGCAGGATGCCGGTGCCGGTCGCCGAGAACAGGTGTCGGGCGAGTTCCGGGACGACATCCCCTTCCGACAGCTGCCCGAGGCTGCCGCCCACCTGTCCGGACGGACAGTTCGAGAACGCCTTCGCGGCGTCCTCGAAGCCTGCCGGATCCGCCCCGAGTCGCGCGAGCGTGGCCTCCGCCTGCGCAAGGACCGGCGGGATCGTCATGCCCGGCAGGATCGCGAACAGGATGTGTGACGCCTCCACGAGCGTGCCGGTCGAGTAGCGCGCCACGTGACGCTCGTAGTGCCGCCGGCACTCTTCCTCCGAGGGTTCCGGCACGACGATCTCGCGGGCGAGCAGTGTCTCGATCGCCTCGTCGTCGGAAACGGACGCCGTCAGTCCGGCGGCACGCGCGCGCTCGAGAAGCAGGGTCCGGACGAGTTCCGGATCGGGGGCGTGCGCCGCAGTCTCACTGTGTTCCGTCGTCATCTCAGTTCCCCCTCGAACGGACGAGCTGGTACGGACGCCGCAGGTACGCGACGACCCCGAAGCCGCTCCAGACATGGACGAGCCTCGTGAACGGGAACAGCAGGAACACCGTCAGCCCGAGGAAGATGTGCACCTTGAACACCCAGCTGGCACCGGCGAGCATGTCGGCCGCGCCACCGCGGAAGGTCACGATGTGCTGCGCCCACTCGGCGAACCGGAGCATCATCGAGCCGTCGAGATGCTGCGCCGAGAGCGGGATCGTCGCGAGGCCGAGCGCGAGCTGCACCCAGAGGATCACGACGATCGCGATGTCGGTCGGCCGGCTCGTGGCGCGGATGCGCGGATCGGCGAGCCGCCTGTGCAGCAGGACCGTGAGGCCCGCGAACGCGAGCGCGCCGGCGACACCCCCGCTCGCCATCGCGAGCACCTGCTTCTGGCCGGCCGTGATGAACGGCGCGTAGACCCAGTGCGGCGTCAGCATGCCGAAGAAGTGCCCGAACAGCAGGAACAGCACGCCGACGTGGAACAGGTTCGACCCCAGGCGCAGCTGCCCGCGCCGGAGCAGCTGGGAGGAGTCGCTCTTCCACGTGTACTGCTCGCGGTCGAAGCGCAGCCAGCTGCCGAGCAGGAACACCGCGAGGCAGACGTACGGGTAGAAGCCGAAGAGCAGTTGGTGCGTGTATCCGGAAATGTCCATGATCGTCTCCTTGCGAATCACGCGTGCCGTGAACGTCTCGTCGGCGGCATCGCGACGCGGTCCCTGTCGCTGCACGCACGGCCCGACGCGGCCGCACTGCAGGACGCCGTGCCACCGGGGAACGCCGGCGCCTCTGCCCAGAGTTCGTCGAGGGACGGTTCGTCCGCTTCCGGCGCGTCCTGCCCGGCCTCGAATGCCGCGGATCGCAGCCCGAGCCACCCCAGGAGCGCCTCGAACACGGCCAGATAGGGCGAGCGCCGGATGTCGAGCGCGTGACCGACGGCGGCGAGGATGTGCGCACACTCGTGGAGCATGGCCCGTGCGTCGGCCTCGGGACGCTCGCTCGCGAACTCGAGCATGGCCGGCAGGAAGTCCGGAAGTTCGCCCCCGCGCAGGTGATACCCGGCGGACTCGTAGACCTGGGCGAGATCGACCATGGCCTGGCCACGATCCCGCGATTCGCCGTGCACGTGTTCGAACAGGTGAAGCGACGTGGCGCGGCCTCGGTCGAAGGTGTCGACGTAGCGCTCCTGCAGGTCGAAGATGTCCTCCTCACCCAGGGCCTGCATGAACGCGCGCAGACCGCGGCGCTCCTGCGTACGGAGCATCGCCTCGTCGGCGATCACCGCGTGCAGGTCCGGAAGGGCCGCCACGAGCTTCTCGGTCGGATACGTGAGCAGGGCGGCGAGTACCTTGAGTGTCATCATGTCGTTCTCCTCTCTGGCCCGTGTCCGCCAGGCTGTCACCGGGCGTCCGCGGGCGCGTCGTGTTCAGGATTTCACGGGGACGAAGCTCGTCTTCGCCGCCTTCTTCCGCGGCGTGCCGAACAGGCTGCCGCCGGACGTGCCGTCGGAGCAGCCGTTGCCGAACGAGAAGCCGCACTCCCCGCGCAGGTGGAACGCATCCTCCGCGTACTCCCGGTGCGTGGTCGGGATCACGAAGCGGTCCTCGTAGTTCGCGATCGCGAGGTAGCGGTACATCTCCTCGACGTCCTCCTCGCGCAGGCCGGTCTGCTGCAGCACCTCGTCGTTGCGGCGGTTCTCGACGTGGCGATCGCGCATGAACGCGCGCATCGCGAGCATCCGCTCGAGCGCGGCCGCGACGGGCGCCTCGTCACCGGCGGTGAGCAGGTTCGCGAGATAGCGCAGCGGAATCCGCAGACTGCGGACGTCCGGCAGCGAACCGAACGCGCCGACCTGTCCGCTCTGCGCTGCCGCCGTGATCGGGGAAAGCGGCGGCACGTACCAGACCATCGGCAGCGTGCGGTACTCGGGGTGAAGCGGCAACGCGACCTTCCACTCCATGGCCATCTTGTAGACGGGGGAACGGCGCGCGGCCTCGAGCCACGCCTCCGGCACGCCGTCGCGGCGCGCCTGTTCGCGCACCTCCTCGGCCTCGGGGTCGAGAAACACGGAGAGCTGCGCACCGTACAGGTCGCGCGGGTCCTCGGTCGCGGCGGCGGCCTCGATGCGGTCGGCGTCGTAGAGCAGGACGCCGAGATAGCGGATGCGGCCGACGCACGTCTCGGAACACACGGTCGGCTGGCCGGCCTCGATCCGCGGGTAGCAGAAGATGCACTTCTCGGCCTTGCCGCTCGACCAGTTGTAGTAGATCTTCTTGTAGGGGCAGCCCGAGACGCACATGCGCCAGCCGCGGCACTTGTCCTGGTCGATGAGCACGATGCCGTCTTCCTCGCGCTTGTAGATCGACCCGGACGGACACGCGGCCACGCACGCGGGGTTCAGGCAGTGTTCGCAGAGCCTGGGCAGGTACATCATGAACGTGTTCTCGAACTGGCCGTAGATGTCCTTCTGCACGGCCTCGAAGTTCACGTCCCGAGAGCGCTTCTCGAACTCCCCGCCGAGGATCTCCTCCCAGTTCGGACCCCACTCGATCTTCTCCATGCGCTGCCCGGTCACGAGGCTGCGCGGCCGCGCGACGGGCGGCGCCTTCATCTCCGGCGCCTTGTGCAGGTGCTCGTAGTCGAAGGTGAACGGTTCGTAGTAGTCGTCGATCTCGGGCAGGCTCGGGTTCGCGAAGATCTTCATGAGCAGCCGCAGGCGGCTGCCGAGCTTCGGCTCGATGCGGCCGTTCGCCTTGCGCACCCAGCCGCCGTTCCACTTCTCCTGGTTTTCCCACTCCCGCGGGTAGCCCACGCCGGGCTTCGTCTCGACGTTGTTGAACCACGCGTACTCCACGCCTTCCCGGTTCGTCCACACGTTCTTGCACGTCACCGAGCACGTGTGGCAACCGATGCACTTGTCCAGATTGAGCACCATGCCGATCTGCGCGCGCACTTTCATTGCCTGCCTCCTTCGCGGTCCGGCCGTGGCGCTGCCCGCCGCGAATCCGCGTTCGTCGTTTCGTCCATGTCCGTTCACTCCGCGGCGGCGGTCGCCGCCTCGTCGTCGAGCCAGTCCACCTTCGCCATCCTGCGCACGACCACGAACTCGTCCCGGTTCGTGCCGATGGTTCCGTAGTAGTTGAACCCGTAGGAAAGCTGCGCGTAGCCACCGATCATGTGCGTGGGCTTCAGCACGGTGCGCGTGACGGAGTTGTGGATGCCGCCGCGCGAGCCGGTGATCTCGGAGCCCGGAACGTTCACGATCTTTTCCTGTGCGTGGTACATGAGGCACATGCCTTCCTTCACACGCTGGCTCACCACCGCGCGCGCGGTGATCGCGCCGTTCACGTTGAAGAGCTCGATCCAGTCGTTGTCGGCCACCCCCAGCTTGGCGGCGTCCGTCTCCGACAGCCAGACGATCGGCCCGCCACGCGAGAGCGTCAGCATCAGCAGGTTGTCGGTATACGTGGAGTGGATCCCCCACTTCTGGTGCGGCGTGATGAAGTTCAGCGCGAGTTCCGGGTGTCCGTTGCTGCGCTTGCCCGCGATGGGCTCGACCGTCTTCAGGTCCACGGGCGGCCGGTACGCACAGAGCGCCTCGCCGAAGGCGAGCATCCACTTGTGATCCTGGTAGAACTGCTGGCGGCCGGTGAGCGTGCGCCACGGGATGAGCTCGTGCACGTTGGTGTAGCCCGCGTTGTAGCTCACGTGCTCCGACTCGATGCCCGACCAGGTCGGCGACGAGATGATCTTGCGCGGCTGGGCCTGGATGTCGCGGAAGCGGATCTTCTCGTCTTCCTTCGGGATCGCGAGGTGCACGTGTTCCCGCCCCGTGATCCGCGACAGCGCGTGCCATGCCTTCACCGCCACTTCCCCGTTGGTCTCGGGCGCGAGCATGAGGATGACCTCGGCGGCGTCGATGTCGGTCTCGATGCGCGGCATGCCCTGCGTGATGCCGGGCTCCGTGACCGGGTAGTTGAGCGCGCGCAGGTTCTCGACCTCCGTCTCGGTGTTCCAGGCGATGCCCTTGCCGCCGTTGCCGGCCTTCGCGAGCAGGGGTCCGACCGCGGTGAACTTGCGATACGTGTTGGGATAGTCGCGCTCGACGACGGTGATGTTCGGCGCGGTCTTGCCGGGCACCGGGTCACAGTCGCCACGCTTCCAGTCCGCGACGTCGAAGGCCTGCGCGAGCTCTCCCGGCGTGTCGTGCATGAGCGGCGTGAGGACCACGTCCTTCTCGACGCCCAGGTGACCGACCGCGAGCTCGGAGAAGCGCTTCGCGATGCCCTTGTAGATCTCCCAGTCGGACCTCGCCTCCCACACCGGATCCACGGCCGCGGAGAGCGGGTGGATGAACGGATGCATGTCCGAGGTGTTGAGGTCGTTCTTCTCGTACCAGGTCGCGGTCGGCAGGACGACGTCCGAATACAGGCACGTCGTCGACATGCGGAAATCCAGCGTGACGAGCAGGTCGAGCTTGCCCTCCGGGGCCGCGTCGCGCCACCGCACCTCCTGCGGACGCACGCCACCCTCCTCGCCAAGGTCCTTGCCCTGCACGCCGTGTCTCGTGCCGAGCAGGTGCTTCAGGAAGTACTCGTGTCCCTTCCCCGAGCTGCCGAGGAGGTTGGACCGCCAGACGAAGAGGTTGCGCGGGAAGTTGTCCGGATGGTCGGGGTCCTCGGGTGCGAAGCGCAGGGATCCGTCGCGCAGACCCGCCACGACGAAGTCCTTCGGATCCTTCCCGGAGGCCGCCGCCTCCCGGCCGACCTCGAGCGGGTTGGTCTGCAGCTGCGGCGCGGAGGGGAGCCAGCCCATGCGCTCGGCACGGACGTTGAAGTCGATGAGGCTGCCGTGGAACGCACTTCGATCCGCGAGCGGCGAGAGGATCGAGGACACGTCGAGCTTCTCGTAACGCCACTGGTCGGTGTGCGCGTAGAAGAACGACGTGGAGTTCTGCTGGCGGGGCGGGCGGTGCCAGTCGAGCGCGAACGCGAGCGCGGTCCAGCCCGTCTGCGGACGCAGCTTCTCCTGGCCGACGTAATGGGCCCAGCCGCCGCCCGACTGCCCCACGCAGCCGCAGAGCATGAGCAGGTTCATCACGCCGCGGTAGTTCATGTCGGCGTGGTACCAGTGGTTCATGCCGGCGCCGATGATGACCATGGACTTGCCGTGCGTCTTCTCGGCGTTGTCCGCGAACTGCCGCGCGACGGTGATCACGTCCTCGGCCTTCACGCCCGTGATGCGCTCCTGCCACGCGGGCGTGTAGGGCACGTCGTCCCCGTAGTCGCGCGCGACGTTCTCGCCCCCGAGGCCGCGGTCGATGCCGTAGTTGGCACACAGGAGGTCGAACACGCTCACCACGAGCGTCTCGCCGTCACGCAGCCGCATGCGCTTCGCGGGGACCTTGCGCACGAGCACGTCCGTGCCCTGGTCGTTGGCGTGGAAGTGTGCGGTCTCGATCCCGCCGTAATACGGAAACGCCACGTCCGCGACCGCGTCCCGGCGCTCGATCAGGCTCAGCGCGAGCCGGATGTCCCGGCCGTCGGAGCTCGCCTTCTGCTCGATGTTCCACTTCCCGGCCTCGTCAGGGCGCTGGTGCCAGCGGAAGCCGATCGAGCCGTTGGGCACCACCACGCTCTCGCCGATCTCGTCCCACCCGACGGTCTTCCACTCGGCATTCGTGCGTCCGCCGGCATCGTCGTCGAAGTCGGAGGCACGCACGAAGCGGTCGGGCACGTACCGGCCGTCTCGCTCGACGAGACGCACGAGCATGGGCAGGTCCGTGTAGGCGCGACAGTAGTCCGTGAAGTACGGCGCCTGCCGGTCGACGTGGAACTCGCGCAGGATCACGTGTCCCATCGCCATCGCGAGCGCGGCATCGGTCCCCTGCTTCGGGTGCATCCACAGATCCGCGAGCTTGGCGACCTCCGCGTAGTCCGGTGTGACCGCGACGACCTTGGCCCCCTTGTAGCGGACTTCCGTGAAGAAGTGCGCGTCGGGCGTGCGCGTCTGGGGCACGTTCGATCCCCACGCGATGATGAACGTGGAGTTGTACCAGTCGGCCGATTCCGGCACGTCCGTCTGCTCGCCCCACGTCTGCGGGCTCGACGGCGGGAGGTCGCAGTACCAGTCGTAGAAGCTCATGCACACGCCGCCGATGAGGCTCAGGTAGCGTGAACCGGCCGCGTACGACACCATGGACATGGCGGGGATCGGCGAGAAGCCGATCACCCGGTCGGGACCGTAGCGCCGGATCGTGTACACGTTCGACGCGGCGACGATCTCCTGCACTTCGTCCCAGGTGCTGCGCACGA
Source organism: Betaproteobacteria bacterium (assembly GCA_016125475.1). Classification (GTDB taxonomy): domain Bacteria; phylum Pseudomonadota; class Gammaproteobacteria; order Burkholderiales. The sequence continues at coordinate 188,024 of WGLR01000006.1, read as the reverse complement.
AGCCGCCCTGCCCGCGCACCGACTTGTAGCTCCGCGCCCGCGCGTCGTCCTCCACGATCGAGGCCCAGGCCTCCACGGGCCCCAGCGTGCGACGCGCCTCGCGCCAGAGCCGCAGCAGCCGGCCGCGCACCATCGGGTACTTGATCCGGTTCGCGCTGTAGAGGTACCAGCTGTAGGAGGCACCGCGCGAGCAGCCGCGGGGCTCGTGGTTGGGCATGTCGGGCCGCGTGCGGGGGTAGTCGGTCTGCTGCGTCTCCCACGTGACGACCCCGCCCTTCACGTAGATCTTCCAGCTGCACGAGCCCGTGCAGTTCGTGCCGTGCGTGGAGCGCACGATCTTGTCGTGCTGCCAGCGCTTGCGGTAGCCGTCCTCCCACGTGCGGTCCTCGCGCACCACGGCTCCGTGGTCGCCCGAGAACGGCTCCTCGGCACGCGTGAAGTAGGTCAGTCGGTCCAGGAAATGACTCATCGTTGTGCTCCTCTCAGTCTCTCGGCGGTGCGCGACGTCCCGTCAGCACGGCATGGGCGCATTGCGGCGCGCGTAGTACCACCACGTCATCGCGATGCAGGTCACGTAGAACACGATGAAGGTGTAGAGGGCTGCCTCCGGTCCGCCGGTCATCGCGATGGAGGTGCCGTAGCTCTTGGGGATGAAGAACCCGCCGTATGCACCGATCGCGGAGGTGAAGCCGAGCACCGCCGCGGCCTCCTTGTTGGCCTCGCGGACGGCCTGCTCGCGTGCGGGCCTGTCGTTGCCGCGCAGCCGGCGCTGGTGTTCGGTCAGGAAGATGATCGGGATCATCCGGAAGGTGCTGCCGTTGCCGACCCCGGTCGTGGTGAAGAGGACCAGGAACATCGCGAGGAATCCGGCGAAGCTGCCACCGGACGGACCGGACGGCAGGAAGTACAGGACACCGACCACGGCGAGCGCCATCACGACGAAGTTCCAGAAGGTCACGCGTGCGCCACCGAGCTTGTCGGCAAGCCAGCCACCGGCAGGCCGGATCAGCGCACCGACGAACGGTCCGAGCCACGCGTAGTGCAGCGGGACCACGTCCGGGAACTGGCTCTTGATGAGCAGGGGGAAGCCGGCGGAATAGCCGATGAACGAGCCGAAGGTGCCGAGATAGAGCCAGCACATGAGCCAGTTGTGCTGGCGGCGGAAGATCACGACCTGATCCGCGAAGGACGCGCGTGCCGTGGTGAGGTCGTTCATGCCGAACCACGCCGCGACCGTCGCGACCGCGATGAACGGAATCCACACGTAGCCGGCGTTCTGGAGCCAGATGAGCTTGGTCTCGCTGCCCTTCAGCCAGGTGAGAGGCTCGCCGCCGATCGGTCCGAAGATCCCCACGCCGATCACGATCGGCACGACGAACTGCACGAGCGACACGCCCAGATTGCCGAGACCCGCATTGAGGCCCAGCGCCGTGCCCTTCTGCGCGCTCGGGTAGAAGAAGCTGATGTTGGACATGCTCGACGCGAAGTTCCCGCCGCCGAACCCGCACAGCAGCGCGAGCACGACGAACGTCGGATATCCCGTCGTCGGATCCTGCACCGCCCAGCCGATGCCGGCCGCGGGGATCAGCAGGGAGGCGGTCGAGATCGCGGTCCAGCGACGCCCGCCGAAGATCGGCACCATGAACGAGTAGAAGATCCGGAGCGTGGCGCCGCAGAGCGCGGGCAGGGCCGTGAGCCAGAAGAGCTGGTTCGTCGTGAAGCGGAACCCCACGTTCGGGAGATTCACGACCACCGCGGACCAGACCATCCAGACTACGAACGCGAGCGTGAGGGCGGGAATCGAGATCCACAGGTTGCGCTTCGCGACGGACCGACCCTCCTCGGTCCAGAACCGGGCATCCTCGGGATCCCAGCGCGACAGGACGTGCGTCGACATGTTGCCTCCTTCTTGATCAGGTGTGAGAGGCGCGCGCGCCGCTTCCGACCGCGTCGAAGCGCCGCACCTCGGTGAAGTACATCCAGACGAGCGAGACCCAGACGACGCCGTAGAGCAGCATGAAGCAGCTCGAGCGGACACCCGTCAGGTCCAGCAGGATTCCGAAGAGCACCGGCAGCAGAAAGCCGCCGAGGCCGCCCGCGAGGCCGACGACCCCGGAGACGACACCGATGTTTTCGCGGTAGTCGTCGGCGATGTACTTGAACACCGACGCCTTCCCGAAGGCCCAGGCCACGCTCATCACGAACATCAGCGCCGTGAAGAGCCAGACGTCGAGCCCGAGGTGGAACGTCCTCGGACCGTTCACCGTTCCCACCGTGAAGTCGGTCTGCGGATACGAGAGGATGAACAGGCAGATCCAGCTCACCCAGAGCACCCACCAGGTGACGCGGTGCGCTCCGTAGCGGTCGGAGAGCCATCCACCGACGGCCCGCAGGACGCCGCCCGGGAGCGAGAAGCAGGCCGCGAGCAGGGCCGCGATCCGGATGTCGAACCCGTACTCGCCGACGTAGTACTGCACCATCCAGAGTGCGAGCGCGACGTAGCCGCCGAACACGATCGAGTAGTACTGGCAGTACTTCCAGACACGCCGGTCGCGCAGCACTGACAGCTGCTCCCGCCACGTGACGTGGTGTCCGACCGCGTGCGCGGGATCCGAGTAGCTCATGAACCAGAACACGACGGCCGTGACGAGCATCGCGACCGCGTAGACCTTCGGTACCGCGGTCCACCCGGCAGCCACGACGATGGCCGGCGCGACGAACTTGGTCAGCGCGGCGCCGGAGTTGCCCGCACCGAAGATGCCCATCGCGAAGCCCTTGTTCTCCGCACGGAACCAGCGTGCGACGTAGGGGGTGCCGACGGAGAACGAGCCGCCCGCGAGCCCCACGAAGAGACCGAGGACGAGGAAGTGCCAGTAGCGCGTGGCATAGGACATGAGCCACAGCGGCACCACCGTCGAGAGCAGCAGCACGAACATGACGATGCGTCCGCCGAAACGGTCCGTCCACATGCCGAGCGGCACGCGCGACAGCGCGCCCGTGAGAACCGGCGTGGCGGTGAGCAGCCCGAACTCGGTCGCGTTCAGGCCGAGGGTCTTGCGGATCGGCACACCGATCACCGCGAACATCATCCAGATCGCGAAGCAGACCGTGAACGCGATCGTGCTCGCCGCCAGAACGGAAACCTGCCTGTGTCGTTCACTGGTCACGTCGTCTCTCCCGCATGGTCACGAGGCAAGACTACGGATCGGGAGGACACGCGAACATCCGACCGAGGATGGGTCGGCGCGACGCAAACGGACGAGAAGGACTAGTACTTTCGAACTACCCGCACGAGGTCCCGGACGGGCCCGGGCAGTGGACGGCGCCCGTACGCGCGGTCACGGATCGGTGCGGTCGATGCTGGGATTCCAGAGCTGGAAGACGTCGAAATCGGCCCCGAGCTCGTCGCGGGCGACTTCCTCGGCGACACCGAAGGTGTCCCGGCTCGTGAGCCGCTTAGTGAAGGTCGCGAGAGGTTCACCGAAGCGTCCGCGCACGACCCGGACCACGGGCGCCAGCGGGTCGAGCGTGCGCTTGATCGCGACCCCCGTCTCGCCATTGCGCAGGCGCACGGGCGTTCCCGGCGGAAAGATGCCGATCTCCCGCGCCAGGCGAGCGGCCACCTGCGGATCCATGGTCGGACCGGACGCGGTGAGGAGCTTCCTCAGCGCGATGCTCACGGGGACGGCTCCCCGGTAGGCACGTTCGGATACCGTCGCGCAGAACTTGTCCGCGACGGAAATCACCCGTGCCGGGAGTCCGATGTCTTCCCCCTGGAGCTTGCGCGGGTAGCCCGAACCGTCGAACGCTTCGTGATGTTCGAGAACGGCACGCAACCACGTTTCGTCCGCGAGGCCTGCGCCGCGGAGGCGGTCGAATGCGGCGACCGGATGCCGGACGACCTCCGCCTTCTGCTCCGGCGACATCTCCTTCTGGTGATAGAGGGTCTCCTGGAGCGCGACGATGGACAGATTCATGCTGAGCGCGGCCGCGACGGTCGCGTGCCTCACGTGGTCGGGGGCTTCCATGTTCACGAGCATGAGCTCCGCAAGCACGGCGACGTTGACGGACTGCCGGACGGCGTAGGGTCCCTGCCGGATCCACTGCACGGTCGCGACGGCGGCATCGGAATCGAGCGCGACGGCACGGCGCACCTGGCGGGCGACGTCGCCGAGTCGTGCGACGAGATCGGCGTCCGCGGCCGTCAGGGCTGCGTCGAGTTCGTCGCGCGCCGACGCCAGCCACTCGAACACGGAGGCCTGCTGGCGATCCAGACTCTGGGGTTCGGTCGCGAGCGGTTCGTTGCGCAGGCGCGCGACGTGATCGGCGTCACCCCACAGCCCTATCTCGAGCAGACGTTCCAGCTGGCTCTCGCTGCGCACCACCTGCCCCCGCGCGAGCAACATGAGTCCGTTCGCGTCGAACACGTCGAGCGGAAGGGGCTCGCCCGGGGTGAGGTCCCCGGGGCGCAGCTGGGTCCGCGGCGTCGGTGTATCGCTGGGCATCCCCTGCCTCCAGGTTGCGGGAAACGCGTACGCGTCGACACGTTGCAAGCCGGCACGCGTCTCAGGGTAACGACACCGCGCACGGTTCACAATAGGCCCCGCGTGCGGGTCCGGGAGGCAGGCGCGCCGACCGGCGATCTCTTGCTACACTGCACCGCGACGTGTGACGGTCGCCACGACCGGGATGCGCGCGTCGATCGACGGCTTGCTGGCGACGGTCACGGCGGGTGGCCGAACGGGGGACCTGGATGGTGAGGACGCTCCTCTCTTGCGTGCTCTGGCTGACGTGCCTGCCGGTCCGGGCCGACGTCGACCCGCACTTCGCGGGACGGCTCGTGCTCGAGATCCCGGAAGACGTGTCCCTCGCCGGCCGCATGCGGCTCGTTCAGGACTACACGTTCGTGGACGGCCGCGGCAGGCGCTGGACTGCGGCGCGTGGCAGCGTGGTCGAAGGGGCGCTCGTGCCGTCCGAACTGCGTGGACTGCCGCTCCTCGCACCCGACGGTCAGGTGCGCCGGGCCGCGGTACTGCGCGATGCGATCGCGAGTGCGGGCACCGAGGCGTGGCACGATGTCGCGAGGATGTTCTTCGAGGCCAATCTCGCGGAGGACGTCAGCCGGCCTCAGGCAAAGCTCCTCTACATGGCATGGCGCGCGGGCGGTCGACGCTGGGAGCCTCACGGCTCGAGCTGTTACGGATCCTGCCATGCGGCGGTGACGCTGCTCACCTGGAAACCCGACCTCCGGGGTCTCGACTTCCGGCCGGTGATCGACTGGATCTGGCGGGAAGATCCCTCGCTCGACGCGATCGATGACCGCCTCGGGCAGCTGATCCACCGCCCGGGCCCCCACCTCTTCGCGCAGCAGCCGCAGTGACGCGCGCACCGGACCGCCGACCTCCCCCAACCACCTCACCGGAGTGACGAAGACATGCCCTTCTACGCATCCCTGGACAGCCGGCGCCCGGACGACCGCCGCACGGCCGAGGGTCTGCTCCGACTGCGTGCGGCACTGGACCGCGAGATCCCCATGAAGACCGCGGAATCCACGCTGCTCGTCTCCACGTGGAATCTGCGCGAGTTCGGTGGCACCAAGTACGGCGGGCGCACGCGGGAGTCGCTCTTCTACATCGGGGAGATCATCTCGCACTTCGATCTGGTCGCCGTGCAGGAGGTGCGCGACAACCTCGACACGCTCGATCACCTGATGAGCATTCTCGGAGCCTGGTGGGACTATCTCGTGACCGACGTCACGGCAGGACGCGCCGGCAACGGCGAGCGGCTGGCGTTCCTGTACGACAAGCGGAAGGTGGTCTTCGGCGGGCTCGCGGGCGAGATCGCGCCCGAGTCGAGGAAGGAGGACGACCTGCTCTCGACGCCCTTCGCCTTCGCACGATCGCCTTACATGGTCGGCCTTCGGGCAGGCTGGTTCAAGTTCTCGCTCTGCACCGCGCACCTCTACTACGGCGCCGACAAGCCGGACGACCCGCAGCGTCTCGCCGAGAGCAGGGAACTCGTGCGGCTGCTCAGGAAGCGGATACGCTCCCAGGACCGGTGGGCCCGGAACGTGATCCTGCTCGGCGACTTCAACATCTTCTCGTCGAAGGACAGGACGATGGAAGCGCTGGTCACGACGTTCGACACGCCTCCGAGCATCGGCCAGGTGCGAACGAACATGTCCCGGACGAAGCCGTTCGACCAGATCGCGTTCCTGTCGCCGGACACGGAGAATCACATCGCCGATGCGAAGGGTGGCGTGTTCGACTTCTACGAGCACGTGTACCGCAAGGACGATGCGTCGATCTACCGGCCCACGGCGGAGCGCGGCTTCACGCAGTGGCGCACCTACCAGATGTCGGACCACCTTCCGCTCTGGACGGAAGTGCACGTGGACTTCGGGGAGGAGTACCTCCAGGGCAAGGCCCGCACGCCCGTGCCCCCGGCGTGATGTCGTGCGTCGTCAGACGTCGGTCGGTGTGTCGTTCGACGGACGGTCCGTGGCAGCAGTGTCGTCCGGGACCGTTTCCCGCACCACGTGCGACGGGGAAAGCGTCCGCACGACTCTGACGAGTTCCCGCGCGCCCGACGACCGCAGGACCTTGCGCGGACTTCTCAGCGATTCCGCGGCGACGGCGAGCTCGGCGATGGTCGCGGGGCCGACCGGCCATGGCGCGGACGTCGTGTCGGCAAGCCGCGCAGCGATTCGCTCCACCTCGTCCGCCAGGATGCGCGCACGCGTCGCGGCGAGCCGTGACTGCGCCGCGGGTCGACCGCACTCGCGCGCGATGCCGGACAGCAGCTCGAGCGTGGCCGCGGCGGATGCGTCCGCAGGCGCCCCCCGGACCGACGTCGAGCCACCGTCCCGATCGGGCACCGCACCCTGTTCCCAGGGATCCGCGGCCCGGACGGACATCCCCGAACTCAGTCCGAGCAACGCCACGAAAACAGCCGGCCATTTCCAGAATTCGCGCAGACGCACGGCATCCTCCCTCGTCAGTCGTCGTTCGATGTCCGGGGGAAGTTGGGACGATGCCCGGGGTTTCAAGTGCCGGACGCCGTTGCGGATACGTGGTCGCCCGCACGAGCCGGGGACCGTGCCATCTGCGGCCCGTCACCGGCCGAGGCCGTGCTCCACGGCGAACACGGCCGCCTGCACCCGACTCTGCAGGTCCAGCTTGCGCAGGATCGCCTGGACGTGGATCTTCACCGTGCTCTCGGCGAGATTCAGCGTGCGCGCGATCTCCTTGTTCGCGGCGCCGCGGGCGATGCATTCGAGCACTTCGCGCTCACGGTCACTGAGGTCGGCGAAGGGAGACTTCTCGACCGGCGAGCCTTCCCTCACGCCACGGACGAGCTTGCCCATCATGTCGGGGGACACGACGGACTCTCCGGCATGCGCGCGCCTTACCGCCGCGGCGAAATCCTCGACGTCCACCTTCTTCAGCAGATACCCGCTCGCCCCGGCACGCAGGCAGTCGAGCAGGTCTGCCGCATCCTCCGACACGGTCAGCATGAGCACGCGCACGCCCGGCACTTCCTCCGTGAGTGCCTTCAGGACTTCCTTCCCGGAAAGCCCCGGCATGTGCAGGTCGAGCAGCACCAGGTCGGGCGCGAGCTGCCGCACCCGCTTGATGCCTTCCGCTCCGTCGGAGGCCTCGCCGACGACCTCGACGTCGGGCATGCGTCCGAGGAGCATCTTCACGCCGCTCCTGAACAGCGCGTGGTCGTCCACGAGGAAGACCCGGATCGCGCTCACGCCGCCTGCTGGACGATCACCGGCAGCGACAGGGTGACTTCGGTCCCCGCCCCCGGTATCGAGGACACGTGGAGCGTGCCACCGATGCGCACCGCCCGTTCCCGCATGATCTGGAGCCCCACGTGGCCCTGCGTGTCGCGGCCCGCCGAGTCGACCGCGAACCCGACTCCGTCGTCGCGCACGGTGAACTGGTACATCGGCCCCCGTCTCATCAGAACGTCGACGTGGCGCGCACGTGCGTGCTTGCGGATGTTCGAGAGGGCTTCCTGCACGACGTGCAGGATCTGTCCCTGGGATTCGGCAGGCGGGTCGACGTACTGCCCTTCCTCGTTCCAGCTCACGACGATCCCCGTCTGCTCCTCGAAGCGTGAGAGCGTGCGCTTCAGACCGCTGGAGAGCCCTTCGGATTCGATGCGCGAGCGGAAGTGGACGAGGAGCTCGCGCACGTCGTCGTAGCTCTCGCGCACGCCCGCGCGAATCTGCGCAACCTCCTCGCGCGCGCCGCCGAGATCGCCGCGCTCGATCGATTCGCCGAGCATCTGCGTCTGCAGGTTCAGGAACGCCAGGGACTGCGCGATCGAATCGTGCAGCTCGCGCGCGATCAGGTTGCGTTCCTCGCTCACGGCGAGCTCCTTCTCGCTCGAACGGAGCCGCTCGCTCTCGAGTGCCGTGCCGAGGTGCCGTCCGAGCACCTCGAGCAGCCGCCGCTCGCGCTGTTCGAGGGCCCGCGGCTCCGTGAAATAGAGGTTGAACACACCGGCGATTCGTCCGCCCACACGTATCGGAAACACGCCCGTGCTCTCGTACCCGAAGCTCCTGCACGCGCGGGTGCCCACCTGCGGTGCGCCGTCGTGCTCCGCGGGCGTGGCGACGCCCGCTGTGAGACCACAATCGCAGGAGGCCGCGTGCGCGCAGGTCTCCACGTCGAGAAACCCGGGAGGCAGTCCCTCCGACACCACGATGCTGAGCGCGCTGTCCGCGCTGTGCTTGAGGCGGACCGCTCCGGCGTCCGCCGCGAAACTCATGATGATCGGGTGCAGGAACGAGCGGCAGAGCGCCTCCACGCCGTGGCCGTCGTTCAGCGCGGTCGTGACGGAATAGAGCGTCGACAGCTCCCGGTTCTTCGCTTCGAGCCGATGGGTCTTGTCCCGCACGCGCTCCTCGAGCGTTTCGTAGAGCGTCTCGAGGTGCGCGGCCATCGCGTTGAACGCACGGGCGACGCTGCCGAATTCGTCCCGGCTTTCGACGGGCACCCGCGCCGAGAAATCCTCGGCCTCGAGCCGGAGGATCCCCTTCGACAACGCCGACACCGGCCGGATGACCAGCAGGTACATGAGGTAGATGATGACTATCGTCCCCACGATCGCGAATGCGACGAGGGTGAGCTGCGACGCCCGGAGGAGACTGGTGGCCTCGGCGTTGTTCCGCTCGATGGCGCCGACGATCCTGTCGATTTCCGCCACGAACGGATCGATGCGCGGCCCGAGCGCGTCGAGCGCGCCCGCCGCCTCCGAAGGCGACGCCACCGCGCGGTCGATCAGCGGACGGATCCTCGTGAGCCAGTGCTGCTCCAGGGCGTCCACGCGACGTGCGATCTCGGGATCACGCGGGAGCGAGAGCGGCCGCGCGGGATCGCCGCGGCGCAGTGACGCGAGGGTCGACTCGAACGAGTTCGCGAGCGACGAGATCTTCTCGCCGGCAGACCCGCCCCGCCCTTCACGAACGTACTCCGACAGCAGGTAGGACATCCGGTAGGCGCGCATCCGCTCGCTGCCCATGTCGTTGATCGCGGCCGCACCGCCCTCGAGGCGCCACGACTGCAGCAGGGTGAGGCCGATCGCGCCGAGTGCGAACAGCAGGAACGCAACGAGTGCACCCACGACCTTCGACGCGAGCGATGGAAACAGCCGACGGTGTCCCGTGATGCCTTCTTTCATGGATGCCAGCGTAGCAATTCGGCATTTGTCCGAATTGATCTGCATCAATCGCCACCGGTGTGGGAAAGAACGTGAGGTTCGAGGTTCGAGGTTCGAGGTTCGGGGTTCGGGGTTCGGGGTTCGGGGTTCGGGGCACACTGCCCCGCGTCAGCGCACAAGGCCCCCTCTCCCCGTGCGGGGGAGGGTCGGGGTGGGGGGTGAGGGGTGGGGGGTGAGGGGTGGGGGAACGGAGAACCGGAACGCCTCGCCGCCTACGTCGCCGTGACCACCTGGTTCTTGCCCTGCTCCTTGGCCTGATACATCGCACGATCGGCGCGCGCGAAGAACGATGCCTCGTCCTCGCCCGGCACGTACTGGGCGACTCCCGCGCTGAACGTGATCAGCAGTCGTTCGTTGTCGTGCAGGAAGAACCGCTTCGTGAGCTCACGCTGCAGGCGGACCGTTACGGCTGCTGCCGTTTCGTGGTCCGTGTCGGACAGGATGATCACGAATTCCTCGCCACCGTATCGCGCAATGACGTCGGTCGGCCGGACGGTGCGCCTGATGATTCGTGCGAGGTGAACGAGCGCGGCATCGCCTGCCGAATGTCCGTACGTGTCGTTGAGCTTCTTGAAATTGTCCAGATCCAGGACGGCGATGGACATCGGCTTGCCGGATCGGATCGTGCGCGCGATCTCCCTCGTCATGGCGTCGTCCATGCCGCGCCGGTTGAGCGTGCCGGTGAGCTGGTCCTCCCGCACCTGCTCGCTGACCTTCTCGAGTTCCACCTCGAGCTGCCGCACCCGCTGTTGCGCGGCTTCCGCCTGGTGTCGTGCCGACAGCAGTTCGTCACGCGAGCGCAGCATGTCGACCTGCATGCCCCGCGTGTCCGACATGAGTTCCTCCACGAGCGAGCGCAGGCTGTCGATGGTGTCCGTGGTCGCGATGCGCTCGGCATACCGCTCGATCTTCTCGTGGTACTCGGCCGTCGTTCCGGTCACTTCGGCCAGTCGCTCCACGAAGACGCTGAGCAGACTCTTGAGGGTCGTCTTCGCCTCCGAGAGCCCCGCCTTCAGCTGCGACTGCTTGTAGATGACTTCCTTGAATCCCCGTTCGGCCTCGCGCACGGACCGCAGGTCCACCGGGCGACTGATCAGTTCCTGCAGCACCGCCACCTGCCCCTTCACCCACTGGTCGTCCTCCACGAGTTCGTCGAGATTTTCCACGACGAGCCCGAACAGGCGCAGCAGGTTGGCAATGAGCTCGTCGTCCGGCTCGACGCGCAACTCCACCTTCATCCAGTACTGCTTGAGCTGCTGCGCGAGCCGGGACCAGTCCTCGAGTCGTTCGGCTTCGCGCACGCGCCAGGCGATCTGGAACAGCTCGGAGTGGATGTCGGGATAGCGTTCGATGCGGGATGCGACGCCGTTCTCGAGCGCGGACGCGAGCAGTTCGCGTGCTTCCACGACCTGCGGGTCGAGCGCCACGGATGCCGGCGGCGTCGTCCGCGACGGCGACGGCACGGCGTCCTGGTCCGCCTGCGCGGCGGGGCCTGCGTCCAGCCAGCTGCGAACGAGTCCGTGGAGCTTCGCCCCGAGCTGCCCGTCGGACGCGCCCGAGAGCACCCGTTCGAGAGCCTCGCGCTTGCGCCCCATCGTCCATCCCCGGTGCGACGCGTCCATCTGCCGGAGGACGTCGCGGAACACGCTGGCGAGTTCCGCGCCACTGGAGCGTTGCGGCCTCGTGGCGAGCGCGTGCACCGACGTGGCGACGCCCTCGAGATCACTCTTCTCGAGCGCTCGCGACAGGGCCGTGAGCGTCGCGTCGTCGGGATGGCGTGCCGACACCTGCCGGCAGATCGCGACGAGACGTTCTCCCACGCCGTTTTCGTTCGACGGAAGGCCGACGATCTCGTGATAGATTCGCTGATAGTTCTTGGGCGTCGGCGGCATGCGCCGCTGCGCGAGCAGCTTGAAGGTCTCGCGCGCGATGACGGTAGGGTTTTCGGGCTCGGACATTGCGTTCGGCAAAGTCGTGGGAAACAGGCCCCATAACGGACACGCGAGGCTCACGCTTGAATTATCCTCCGGGTTGACGTGTCACAGGTTCCTTTCTGGCCCCATCATTCCCTTGGCATCGGCAAGCATCTGCGCATCGACGGACGCCCGGGGCGCCGGGCGCTCCGTTTCACTGCTTCGGGCAGTGCTGTTCGCGGCCGCGATGGTGGTCGCCGCGCGCCCGGCGTCTGCCGGCGGAGGCTACGAGAAGCTCGAGCGGATCCAGGCACTCGCCGAGGCGCAGGTCGAGTCCGCGACTCGTGAACTGCCCGGTCGCGTCGAGATCTCGGCAGGGCCGGTCGACCGCCATCTGAGGCTGCCGGCCTGCGACGACGCCCGGTCCTTCGTGCCGCGCGGTACCCGGCTCTGGGGCCGCGCGGTGGTCGGCGTACGCTGTTCGTCGCCGCAGGCGTGGACCGTCATGGTGCCTGTTTCCGTCAAGGTATTCGGGCCGGCCGTCTACACGGCCCGGCCGCTCGCGGCGGGCGAGCCGCTCACCCGGGCCGACCTCCAGATTCGGGACGTCGACCTCACGCAACTGCCCGCAGGCGTCGTGACGGACGTCGGTGCGGCGATCGGACGGGTGCCACGACTCGCGCTCAGCGCGGGCCTGCCGGTCCGTGCGGGCATGCTGAAAGGCGTGACCATCATCTCGCCGGGACATCCGGTCACCCTGGTCTATCGCGACAATGGGTACGTCGTGAAGGCGGAAGGCAAGGCACTCAATGCGGCCGCCGCCGGACAGTCCGTCCAGGTACGGACCCCCTCGGGGCGGGTCATCACCGGCGTCGCGGTCGCGCCCGGCGAGGTCGAAGTCCGATAGGGCGGTGCGGGCGTGCGCGCCCGTGTGCGAAGGCCCGGGGCGAAACATCGGCTGCCCGGGCGTGTCGAATACGCCGAAGCTCAGATATGCGCGGCCCGGGCCGTTGTTATACTGGCCGAGTTCTTCGGGGGCACACGACTCGCTCCGAATGAGTCGCAGGCCTAAAGTTCTGCGCAGGACCGACCGTTAAGGAGTTCGGAAGGCTCGAAAGGCTTTCCCTAGCGTTAGCGAGGATTCATTGTGAAGATAAACAATCCAGCAGGAAGGCTCCCGGGCGTGACGGGACCTCAGGACGTGACGGGCAGCAAACCCGCCGCTCCGCCACAGGGCGCAGGCAAGGGTTCGGGAGACACGATCTCCGTGAGTTCGCTCGCGAATCAGCTCCATAAACTCGAAAGCAGCCTGGGCGACGTGAGCGTCGTGGACTCCGCACGGGTCGACGCCATCAAGCAGGCCATTTCGGACGGCCGGTTTGCGGTCAATTCCGAGGTGGTGGCGGATCGCCTGATCGCGAGCGTGAAGGAATATCTGCTCAGTCAGAAGAACTGAGCGTCACGTTCGTCCGATCATGCGTGAGCCGATGCGTGCCGAAGCGGATGCCGTCCGCCGTCCGGAACGCCCCCACTGACAAGGAGAGCCGTCGATGCCCAACCGCCAAGTTTTCGTCGACAGCCTCCGGCAGGAACGCGAGGGATTCGCGCGTTTCCTGAGTCTTCTGCACGCCGAGAGCGCGGCCCTGCTGCGCGGCGACGTGGCGGAACTGCTCGAGCTCGCGCAGCAGAAGTCGGATCAGGTCGCACGGCTCGGCACGCTCGGCGAGACACGCCGCTCGTTCCTGGAGCAGGAAGGCTTCGGGACCGATCGCGTCGGCATGGCCGAATGGCTCATCGTCCACGGCGGCAGGGATCAGGCGTCTCTCTCGGCGCTCTGGAACGCCCTTCTCGCCGATGCCGAGAACGCCAAGGCGCTCAACACCACCAACGGCATCCTCATCGAGTCACGCCTCCGGTTCAACCAGGCGGCGCTCGCCACGCTTCGGGGCGCGATGCAGCAGGCAACGCTCTACGGCCCCGACGGCTCTCCCGATCTGCAGGGCAACGCGACCCGCGCACTCGGTACCGCCTGACGCGGCTCACCGGCCGCGTGCCGGCACCGACGTTCCCGGCAACGCTCCGACAGCGCCCGCCCCGGCGGCACCTTCCCTCCCAGCCTCACCTTTCGTCGGATCCGCGTCGCTGCCGTCGTCGTCCAGCGGCAGGATGACGACCGTGACCCGTCGGTTCCGGTTGCGGCCTTCCTGTGTCTCGTTGGTCGCGACGCTCCGGTACTCGCCGTACCCGACGGCGCCCATGCGCTCGGGAGCGACCCCGTCACGCGCGAACAGTCGCACCACGCTGCAGGCCCGGGCAGCGGACAGTTCCCAGTTGGAAGGATAGACGGTACTGCTGATCGGGCTGTTGTCGGTGTGGCCTTCGACCTCGACGCGGTTCTTCGCTCGCGCGAGTACTCCCGCCACCGAATTCAGGATCCGCACCGAGGCCTCCGTGAGTTCTGCCTCGCCGGATGCGAACAGGACACTCGCATTGATCTCCACGGCGATGCCACGAGACGTCTCGGTGACTCTCACTTCGCCGGCCCGGACGAGCGGATCGAGCACGCTCCGGATGTCGTTGGCCATGCTCTGCATGGGGACCAGCCGGTTCCTGAGCGTCGGGTACGGAAGCTGAATGGGGGGCGGTACGATGCTCGTCGCGTCCGGCGGGCGGTCCACGGGCTGGAACGCCTTCACGAGGGCGTCCGAAACCTCGCGGTAACGGCTCTCGTTCACCGACGAGATCGCATACATCACGACGAAGAATGCGAGCAGCAGCGTGACGAAATCCGCGTACGAGACGATCCAGCGATCGGGCTGCTCACCGTCGTCGTCGCCGCGACGGCGATGACGCAGTCGCGTGCGGCGCGAATCCGCGGCGTGGCTGCCACGCGTCTTCCGTGCCTCGGCGGGGACGTCCCCGACCGGGTCAGTCCCCATCTGCAAGGTATCCCTCCAGTCGGCCCTGGATGATGCGCGGGTTCTCGCCGTTCGCGATGCAGACCAGGCCGTCGATCAGCATCTCCCGTCGCCGGATCTCGCGTGTCACGATCGCCCTCAGCTTGTGGGCGATCGGCAGGAAGCACAGGTTGGCCGCACCGACGCCATAGACCGTTGCGACGAAAGCCACGGCGATCCCCGCACCGAGCTTCGACGGATCGGTGAGGTTCTCCATGACGTGTATGAGGCCCAGCACGGCACCGAGAATCCCGATCGTCGGGGCATACCCGCCCGCCGCGTCCCAGATGCGGATGGAGGCGCGCTGGGACTCGTCGTAGGTGAGGATGTCCCGCTCCAGGATCTCCCTGATCGTGCCGGGATCGGCGCCGTCGATGAGCAGCTGGAGCCCTTTCCGCTCGTAGTCACCCTTCTCGATGCGCAACTGGGGCTCCAGGGCGAGCAAGCCTCCCCGGCGGGCGACGTTGCTCCAGTGGATGATGCGACCGATCAGGCCCCGGTAGTCGCAGACGGGGGGTCTCAGCACCCAGCGTGCGAGCCGCACGCCGTGCGCGAAGACGGGCAGCCGGCTCTGCAGCATGACCGCGCCGAGCGTGCCACCTATGACGATGAAGAATGCGGTTGCCTGCAGGAGGGAGGCCAGGTGCCCCCCTTCGAGCCACTGTCCTCCGAGAACCGCACCGAGAGCGACCAGAAGGCCGACAAGGCTCAGGATATCCATGGGTCTCAAGCGGATGGTCGGCCGGATGGCCCTGACCTATGCCCGTTTACGACCCGCGGTCACTGAAACTTGAGCGGCTATGACACTGACAATTCCCGACCGGGCGCGACCCGGAACGGCGCAGCGAGCCCGGAGATCAGCTCCGGGACGTCCAGGTCTTCATGCGGGAACGGAGCCTCGCGACGGCCTGGCTGTGCAGCTGGCAGACGCGCGATTCGCTCACGCCGAGAATCTCCCCGATTTCCTTGAGGTTCATCTCCTGTTCGTAGTAGAGCCCCATCACGAGCTTCTCACGCTCCGGCAGCGCGCTGATCGCCTGGATCAGATGACGCCGGAATCCCTGATCCTCGAGCACGTCCAGCGGACCACGCTGTCCGTCGGTCACGAAAGAGTCGAAGAAGTCGCCGTCCTCGGACTCCTGGAAGTCCTCGTAGTGCAGCAGCTGATACCCGCGGGAGTCGAAGAGCATCTGCTGGTATTCCTCGATGGGAACCTGCATGTGGTCTGCGAGTTCGCTCTCCCGGGGCGCCCGGCCGAGTTCCTGTTCGAGCTTGGACACGGCATTTTCGATCTTCCTGAGGTTCTTTCTGACATTTCTCGGCAGCCAGTCGGCCTGCCGGAGTTCGTCCAGGATCGACCCCCGGATGCGCTGG
Source organism: Betaproteobacteria bacterium (assembly GCA_016125475.1). Taxonomy (GTDB): domain Bacteria; phylum Pseudomonadota; class Gammaproteobacteria; order Burkholderiales. The sequence goes on along the minus strand of WGLR01000006.1, from coordinate 172,045 downwards.
ATCGCGTAGGTCTCGAACTGTGCGCCCTGCGTGTCGTCGAAATTCTTCGCGGCATCCAGCAGCCCGATCAATCCTGCCTGGATGAGGTCGTCGACTTCGACACTCGCGGGCAGCTTTGCCATGAAATGATAGGCGATACGCTTCACGAGCGGGGCGAGTTCGTTCACGATGGCGTCGACATCGCGATTCGCTATGGAAGTGGCATTTACCATCGATTTTGCTCAAACGTTTTCAGACAGCCCCATCCGGCTCGCCTGGACGAACCGGTGCAGGAAGCCGTCTAGACAATCCTCTGCGGCGTAGGGCCAGTGGATCAGGGAGTCGGCCACGGCCCCCACGGCCAGAGCAGATCCGGACAGTGGAAACGCACATGATACCGGCTGATGCAAACGTAATGCCTTCATGCGATCCGCATCGTCCGGAACCCACCCGAGCCACGCGATGTTCGCGGACAGAAACCGGTGCGCCGTTTCGGCGAGATTCTGGTGAACCACGCGTGCGTGATCCTCACCACGCGCACGGATCACCACGGCGTGAAACCGGCGTCTGCCGGACTCGCGCACGAGCCGTTTCACGAGCCCGTATGCGTCGGTGATCCCGTCACGGGCGGCGGACACCACGACGACGGTCTCGGACGAGGCGATCGTGCTCGGCGCGACGTCTTCCGCCGTACCCGAGGGAGCGTCGACGAGGAGCATGTCGACATGAGGATCCAGGTTCGCGAATGCGGCAGAGAGATCCGCCTCGTCACGGGGCGCCAGACTCGCGCATTCCCGGCCGGCCTGCCGTGCACCGACGAACCGCACGCCTTCGGGGCCGGTCGACATGACATCGTCGAGACGCCGCCCCTGGAGAATCACCTCCGATAGATCCCGAACCGCCCCCCAGCCGAGACGGGCCGCGACGCCTGCCGCGGGTAATCCGTGCTCGATCACGCAGACACTCTGCCCCCGACGGGCCAGCGCCACGGCAACGTCGCCGACCAGCGCGGAACGTCCGATGCCCCGGGTGCCGGAGACGAATGCCACGGACCGGACCGAGTTCCTCGCGAAAAGACGCCGCAGTCCGGCCGCCTGATCGGGAATGACGGTTTCCATGTCCTACGCTCCCGGTGCGGAGGTGACTGCGGGCGATCGTGCCGCGATCAGGAGCGGGATCTCCTCGGCGGCCGGCCGGAAACCGCTTCCACGCACCTCGGAACGGAAGGCACGCTCGACGAGATACATCGCGTTGGCGAGATGGATGTCCTCGGGCACACGCTGGCCGTTCGCGACGTAGTGGAGCGGCAACCCGGAACGCATCACCACGTCGATCGCGCCGCCGAGCGACAGGGCCTCGTCGACCTTGGTGAGAATGCAGCCGGACAGGCCCTCGCCGCGATAATTCCGGAGGACGTCCTCGAGCGTCTCGCCCTGGGACACGGCGCTCAGGAGCAGCAGGCGGTCGACGGGCTTGCCGTGCCCGCTCAGCAACGCCACCTGCTCGGCCACGCGACGATCACGCTGCCCCATGCCGACCGTGTCGATCAGCACGAGCCTCCGGCCGTGCAGTTCGGCGAGGGTGACCTTGAGGTCGTCCTCGTCCTTGGCCGCGTAGACGGGAACGCCGAGGATCTTGCCGTAGATGCGGAGCTGGTCGACGGCGCCGATCCGGTAGGTGTCCGTGGTCACGAGGGCAACCTGCGACGGTCCGTGCTGCAGGGTGCAGCTCGCCGCCAGCTTCGCGACCGTCGTCGTCTTGCCGACGCCCGTCGGCCCCACGAGCGCGTACACGCCCCCGCGGTTCACGATGTCCTGACCCGCCGGCACGCACTTGAGACTGTTGATGAGCGCAGCCTTGATCCATCGTATCGCCTGTGCGAACGTCTGGCCGGCCGGGACCTGGGCCGCGAGCGCGCGTGCGAAGCCCGCGCCGAAGCCGCGCACGAGCATCTCCTTCACCACCTCTGCCTGCACGGGCGACGACGCCGCGAGTTCCCGCCACGCGAACCCCGCGAGCTGGCCCTCGACCATCCCGCGAAGCGTGCGCACTTCCTCGAGCAGTTCCTGTGTCACGGCCAGGTCGCCCGGATGCACCGCCGCCGGCGGATCACTTCGGGGGCGGGACGACTTCTGCTCGGGCGGAGTCGCCGGTGGCCGGGCGGCGACGGCATCGACCTCGTGCTCCGCGACCGCCATGATCTCCACGCCGCCCGGCATGGGGCGATTGGCGAGGATCAGCGCATCGGCACCCAGTGCCTCGCGCACCATGCGCAGGGCTTCCTTGGTATTCGAAGCGAAGAATTTGCGGACGACCATCGTGGCCTCACCCCGACGCGTGCGACGACACGAAGGGAACGCGCGGGATCACGCCCGCCCTCCCAGAACGGCGATCACCTTGATCACCCGACTGTCGGGCACTTCCGAGTGGGATATGACACGCAACTGGGGGGCCGCGCGGCGCAGGAAGCGGGACAGGAGACTGCGCAGCGGCGCGGGCACCATGAGCACGGCCTGTCGCCCAAGGCTTTCCTGTTCCTGCACGAGCTTGGTGGTCTGATTCAGGAGGTTCTCCGCGAGGTTCGGTTCCAGGCCGACGCCCTCCTGAGTCCGCGACTGTGCGGCCTGCATCAGGACCTGCTCCAGCTGAGAATCCAAGGCGATGACTTGAAGCTCCGCGGTGCCCGGCGAGATCGTATGGATGATAGCACGCGAGAGTGCGACCCTGACCGCGGCGGTGAGCTCCTCCGGGTCCTGCGTGCGCGGCGCATGCTCCGCGAGTGTCTCGAGAATCGTGCGCATGTCACGGATGTGCACGGACTCGGAAAGCAGGCCCTGCAGGACCTTCTGCAGAACGCCCAGCGGGATCACCTTCGGAACGAGGTCCTCGACGAGCTTCGGCGATTCCTTGGCGAGGTGATCCAGCAGCGCCTGCACCTCCTCCCGGCCGAGGAGCTCGGACGCGTGACCCTGCACGATGCTGGACAGATGGGTGGCGATCACCGTGGAGGCGTCTACCACCGTGTACCCCATCGTGATGGCCTGTTCGCGAAGCCCCTGCTCGACCCAGACTGCAGGCAGGCCGAACGCGGGGTCCTTCGTGGGCGATCCCTGCAGCGTTCCCATCACGCGTCCCGGATTGATCGCGAGATACTGGCCCACGAACACTTCGCCGGCACCGACGTCGACCCCCTTCAGCGTGATGCGATAGCTGTTGGGCTTCAGCTCGAGGCTGTCCCGAATGTGCACGGCGGGCACGAGAAAGCCCATCTCCTGCGCGATCTTCTTGCGGATGCCCCGGATGCGTCGCAGCAGGTCGCCGTCCTGCGCCTTGTCCACGAGCGGGATCAGGCGGAACCCCACCTCCAGGCCGAGGATGTCGACGCTGGAGACGTCCTGCCATCCGACCTCGGCCTGATCGGTCGGCGGCGGGGGCGGCGCCGGAGGAGGCTCGGCGACCTGGCTGCGGCGTTCGAGGTAGTAGCCGATCGAGACGAGAGCGGAGGCCATCAGCAGGAACGCCACGTGCGGCATGCCGGGAACGATGCCGAGCAGCGCCAGTACGGCGCCGGTGATGTAGAGGACCTGAGGGCGCGTGAACAGCTGCGAGAGCAGCTGCTGGGAGAGGTCCTCGTCGGTCGCGACCCGGCTCACGACGACACCCGCGGCCGTCGAGATGATGAGCGACGGAATCTGAGCGACCAGACCGTCACCGATCGTGAGCAGCGTGTAGTTCTGTGCTGCCGTCGCGAAGTCCAGATCGTGCTGGAGCACACCGACCGTCAGGCCGCCCACGATGTTGATGATCGTGATGATGATCCCTGCGATCGCATCGCCGCGCACGAACTTGCTCGCACCATCCATCGAACCGTAGAACTCCGCTTCCTGGGAGACGGCCAGCCGGCGCTTGCGTGCGTCGTCCTCGGCGATGAGCCCGGCATTGAGATCGGCGTCGATGGCCATCTGCTTGCCGGGCATCGCATCCAGGGTGAACCGCGCGGAGACCTCGGCAATCCGCCCCGCGCCCTTGGTGATGACGACGAAGTTGATCACGACCAGGATGACGAAGACGACGATGCCGACGGTGTAGTTGCCTCCCACCAGGAAATCGCCGAAGGCCTCGATCACGTGTCCCGCGGCCCCCGGGCCACCGTGTCCGTGAAGGAGCACCACCCGCGTGGACGCGACGTTGAGCGACAGCCGCAGCAGCGTGGTCACGAGCAGCACGCTCGGAAACACGGAGAAATCCAGTGGCCTCAGCGCGAACAGCGCGACGAGCAGCACGATCATCGACATCGCGATGTTGAACGTGAACAGCAGGTCGAGCAGAAAGGTCGGCAGCGGCAGCGTCATCATCCCGAGGACGAGGATGATCAGCACGGGCCCCGCGAGCGTGTTGAGCGGAAAGCGCCGCTGACCCGCGACGCCGGCGTCGGTGGAGGCTGCCTCGGCCATGGATCAGGGCTCCTCGGTAGCGAGGTCGGGATCGAGTTCGGGCGGCACGCGGATGTCCGCGGGCACGGCGGGCATCGCGCCGCCCTCCTGCTCGAAACGGGATAGCTGGAAGACGTACGCGAGGACCTCCGCGACAGCCGTGTAGAGACTTCCCGGTATCTCCCGCCCGAGGTCCGCGTGGGCGTGCAGCGCACGCGCGAGCGGTGGCGCGCGCAGGACGGGCACGCGATTCGCCTCCGCCAGGGCGATGATCCGTTCCGCGACGAGACTGGAGCCCTTCGCGACGACGATCGGCGCGCGCATCGAGGACTCCCGATAGCGAAGCGCGACCGCGAAGTGCGTGGGGTTCGTGACGACCACGTCGGCGCGCGGCACCTCCGCCATCATCCGGCGACGTGCCTGCTCCCGCTGCATCTGCCGGATCCGCCCCTTCACCTGCGGATCGCCCTCGGTCTCCTTGTGTTCCCGCCGCACTTCCTCCTTCGTCATGCGCAGCTGCTTCGCGTGCTGCCAGAGCTGGAAGGGCACGTCGATCGCGACGAGGAGCGCCATGGCCCCCACCACGGTCAGGAACGTGAGAAGCAGGAGATGTCCGAGGTGTGCGAGCGCGGACTCGTAGGATTCGGCGGAGAGTCCGAGAATCGGCTCGATCTCGCTCTTCAGCACGAGTGTCGCGACGCCTCCCACGACCAGCGCCTTGCCGATGGCCTTTCCGAGCTCGATCAGCCCCCGCGTGGAGAACATGCGGCCCAGACCCTTCGCGGGATCGAGTCGCGAGAACTGGGGAGCGACGGCTTCGAAGGTGAATATCCAGCCACTGACGAGGAGCGGCGCGACGAGTGCCACGACGACCAGCACGAGCAGATACGGACCGAAGCTGACGAGCGCGAACTCGCCCGCTTCGCGCAGCCGGGCGACCATGAGTTCCGGCCGGAAGGCTTCCGCCCGGTCAAGCGTGAGCCCGCGCGCGACGACGCGCCCGAGGACCTCGACGAGCCCGGCACCCAGCACCATCATCGCGCCACCACCGGCGAGCAGCACCGAGAAGGTCGCGAGCTCGGGCGAACGGGGAATCTGTCCCCGGGCGCGCGCTTCGTCGAGCCGTCGCTGTGATGCTGGTTCGGTTCGTTCGAGATCGCTGTCTTCCGCCATGGCTCCCCCGGGGGTCGATCGAGTGTAGCATGCACCTTGCCCTGTCCGAGGGTTGAGACGCGTGCGATGCCGTTGCGATAATCCCCCGGGATACGACGCGAAATACTTCCCTGATCCGGACCATTCCGACGGAGGTGCACGAGTGATGCCCTGGCCGAAGCGAACGTGGGCGGCGATCCTGCTGGTCCTGTGCGGATCCGCGCAGGCGCAGCAGCCCGACTACTACGAGAACTACTTCGGCGCAGGCGCCGGATTCACGAAGCTGCGGCACGCATGCGCCAATGCGACCCCCGCGAGCGGCTTCTCCGGCGTATGCGACGAGTCGAACGGATCTTTCCAGGTGTTCGGCGGGTACAGGTTCTCGAGGTACGGAGGCGTCGAACTTTCATATCACGACTTCGGCAAGGCCCGCTCGATCGGCACGCAGAACGGCACGGCCATCGACGGCTTCTGGCGCGGCTTCGGCGTCGGGCTCGGGGCCGTCGGCATCCTCCCGATCGGGGAACGCGTGGAGGCTGCCGCCAAGGTGGGCGTCATGTACTGGTCAGCCGAGGCGGACCGGTTCCTGAGCACCCGCGCGAAGCTCACCGACAGCGGCTTCAACCTGACCGCGGGTGTCTTCGCGACGTGGTACTTCATGCCTCAGGCCGGGCTTCGCCTGGAGTACGACCGGTTCCAGAACGTCGGGGACGAAAAGACACTGGGCCAGTTCGATCTCGACACCGTTTCCCTGAACCTCGTGGCCAGGTTCTAGGCGAGGACCGTTCGGCGCCGGACTGGTCCGGAACGACTCCCGGGGCACGCCGGAACCGCACGTCCGGGGCAGCCGCGGATCCGCCGGGCCTCGTCACCCGCCGTCGGGAGGTGCGCGAGAACGCGCCCTGCCGGGACGACCTCGCACGAACGGAACCTGCCCCGGTCGGCGCTTCTCCCACCGTCCGGACGTCGCTTGACCCGGCGTTTTGTCACGAACTATCCTCGGTCGCCGCTTCGCGGGCAGGTACCGCCGGACACCCCGGCCGATCGTGACGGGCAACCGCCTCTCCCGTCCGCTCCGACGATGCCGATGGACGAGCAGCGACGCGTCGGGGGACCGTCACGCGAACCCCGCACGGCGCGAGATGGTCGAAAACATCGCGCCACCGGACCCGCGCGGCGCACGAACGAGGATTCCGATGCAACGTTACACCACGGTGGCGATCACGCTTCACTGGCTGATCGCCCTGACCATATTGTCGAATTTCGCCCTCGGCCTGTACATGTCCGATCTGCCGCTGTCCGTCGGACCAATCAAGCTGAGACTCTACGCCTACCACAAGTGGGCGGGCGTCACGGTGTTCGTGCTCGTGCTCCTGCGAATCCTGTGGCGCATGACCCACCGCCCGCCCCCTCTGCCCGAAACCATGAAAACGTGGGAACGGACCGTCGCGAACGTCACGCACGTCATGCTGTACCTCCTGACACTCGCGGTGCCCCTTAGCGGCTGGCTGTTCAGCTCCGCCAAGGGTTTCCAGACGGTCTACTTCAAGGTCCTGCCGATACCCGACCTCATCGACAAGAATCCGCTGCTCGCGGACCTGCTCGTCGAATGGCACGAAAGTCTGAACTACATCATGGCCGCCGTTGTCGTCCTCCACGTGATTGCGGCGTTGAAACATCATGTGAGGGACCGGGACGACGTGCTCGCGCGCATGTTGCCGATCGTCCGGCCCCGGGACAGAGGAGCGATTTGAATGAAGAACTGGGTGCTGTTTCTGCTTGCCACCGTGGCCCTGCCGTCGCTGGCCGCCCCTCTCGCGGTCGATCCGGCGAAGAGCGAGATCACCTTCGTCTCGAAGCAGATGGGCGTTCCCGTGGACGGGAGATTTCGCATATTCACCGCCAAGGTCGACTTCGACGCGATGAAGCCCGAAAACGCCAAGGTTCGTCTCGATGTCTCGATCGCGAGCATCGATGCCGGGAGCAGCGAGGCCAATGAGGAAGTCAAGGGCAAGAACTGGCTGAATGCGGCGAAGTTTCCACGCGCCTCGTTTGTCTCCACGGCGGTGAAGCGCGTCGCCGACGATCGCTACGAAGTCACGGGAAACATGACCATCCGGGGGACGACCAAGCCTCTGACGACACCGTTCACGATGAAGACGCAGGGTGACGCCAGGATCTTCGAAGGTGCGTTCGTGATGAACCGCAACGACTTCGGCATCGGTCAGGGCCCCTGGGCGGACCCGGAGACCGTGGCCAACGAAATACAGGTACGATTTCGCCTGAAGGCCATGCAGGACAAGAAGTAGCGCAAGACGCGCAGGGAGTCCCGCTGGCAGCCGACCGCATCGGAAACGGCCGCAGCGCTGCGATCCACCGCCCCGCGATCGTGCTGCAACGCAACGAGCGGGAACTGCCGGACCGACGATCCCATGAAGAACCGACCCATGGAAAGAGGAGAACCCGTGAAAAGACTGTTCGCTGCCGCCGCACTGACTCTCGCCACCACCGCGACGGCCGTCGCCGCGCCGGAGAGCTACACGCTGGATCCGCATCATTCGTATCCCAGCTTCCGGGTGAGCCATCTCGGCATCTCGATGCAGCTCGGACGCTTCGACAAATCGTCCGGGAAGATCACGATCGACCGCGAAGCCCGGACCGGCAGCGTCGATCTCACGATCGACGTGTCCTCCATCGACATGGGCATCGATCGCTGGGACGCGATCATGCGCAGCGACGACTATTTCGACGTCGAGAAGTACCCGACGATGACGTTCCGTTCGACGAAACTGCTGTTCGACGACGATCGCGTGGTCGGTGCGGAGGGTGATTTCACGCTGCTCGGCGTCACCCGACCCCTGTCGGTCACGTTCAGCGGATTCAAGTGTGCCGTGAACCCCTACAACAAGAAGCACATCTGTGGCGGCATGGCCTCCGGAACGCTCATGCGCTCGGACTTCGGCATGAAGAAGAGCATTCCCAGCATCGCCGACGAAGTGCACTTCGAAGTGTCGGTGGAAGCCATCAAGGATTGAGTGCAGGACGAGCCTCGACCATGCGGATGACGCTCGGGCAACACGTGACGAGGCTCGCGCCGCTCCTTCTGGGTGCGTGGGCTTCGTGTGTCCTCGTGGCGGCACCCGTATCGGCACAACAGGTGTACAAATGGGTCGGCGCCGACGGCGTCACCCACTACGGAGAACGTCCTCCAGCCCCGGACGCAGCCACGCCGCTGCAGATCAGGCGTTCCGCATCTGCGGTACCGCAGGCTGCTGCGGACGTGCACGAATGTCACACGATCCAGTGCCAGTACGAGCGCCTGAGAGCGGATCGACTCATCCGGGATGCCGAATGGCGCAAGGACATGGAAACTCGTTCGAAGCTGGCCGAGGCACGCAGGCAGGCCGACGCCCCCCTTCCCGCCGAATGGGAGGAGGCACCTGCGGTCGCTGCCTCCGTCTACCCTCTTGCCTACGGCCGACGCGTCTTCGCGGCAAGACCCGTATCGCCGCATCGGTGGTCAGAGGCTCGTTCGCCGGCTCGGCGCTCGCAGCCTGCCGTCTCTCTCAGAATGCCCGGCGAGCGGTAGGCGCCGCGCGACACGTAAAAAAAGTCAGGTACCTGGCGGACGGGTCAGTCGTCCCATCGATCGTCCCGCGTGTAGACGATGCCGTCCTCGACCCTGACCGGGAACGTCGCAGTCGGTTCATAGGCGGGCGCACACAGCGCTTCCCCGGTGCGGAGGGAGAATCGGGCGCCGTGGCGCGGGCACTCTATCTCGTCACCGGCTATGCACCCGCCCGTCAGGCGGCCGCCGTCGTGGGTGCACACGTCCTCGATCGCGAAGAATTCGCCCCCGACATTGCAGACCACGATCGGCGTTCCGTCGACATCGACCAGGCGATGTTCACCCGGACCGATCCCGCCGACCAGGCCAACCTCCGTCCAGTCGCTCATTTCCGCCCCGCCGGCGGGGTCGGCATCATGTCTGACGCACCCATCCGTTTCCGCTCAGACGGGAACGACCTCGAGCATCGGGTCGATCTGGTGCACCAGCGACTCGATGCCCATGAGCGTGCCCGAGAGGGAACTCGGACAGCTCCCGCAGGCGCCCTGGTAATGGACCTGGAGAGTGTTCCCCTCCAGACCGACGATGAACAGATCCCCCCCGTCGCCCTGCAGGAAGGGCCGTACCCGCTCGTCGAGCAGTTCGCTGATCTGCCTCAGCTTCTCCCGCTCGGCCGGGGAATAGCTCTCGTCGTCGAACAGGTCGGCCTCGTTCGCACCGTAGCTCTGGGACTGGTCCTCTGCGGCCTGTGCCTCGCGTATCGGCACGGCCACCTCGCGCAGCAGGCTGCTCCAGTCGGCTGCGCCGTCCTGCGTGACGGTGAGCCAGTGGTCGACGTAGAACACGTTCGTGACGTGGGGGATCGCGAACAGCGCATTCGCGAGCGGATCGTCCTGCGCCTCCTCGGCACTGTCGAACGACCTCGCGACGCCCCAGGTCAGGGGCTCCTTGAGAATGAACTTGCGCGCATTCGGATTCGGCGTGAGTTCGACTTCCGCAATCTTGGGCATTTCGATGGTTACCGTCTGTCTCGCGCTCGCGCACCGGTCGTAGACGACACGGACAGCGCGGGCCCGAATGGATCAGGGCTGATGTTCTTCGTACGCGGCACCTCGACGTCGCTCATTCCGGCGCACCCACGGGGTCCTGGTCGCCTTCCGTGGACACCGTCCGGTCGTTCGCGAGTGCCGCGTGAAGCGTGTGCCAGGGCAGGATCGCGCATTTCACGCGGGAAGGCAGGTCCTTCACGCCCGCGAACACCACGAGCCTGCCGAGATGGTTGGGCTGCGACGTGGCATCCAGTTCCCCGGTCGCCATCGACCGGAACTCGGCCACGAGTCGTTCCGCCTCGTCCACGGTCTTCCCCTTTATGACCATCGTCATCATGGAAGCCGACGCCTTGCAAATCGCGCACGACTGTCCCTCGAACGCGACCGCATCGATGTGATCGTCGTCGACGTGAAGGCGAAGCCAGATGTGGTCGCCGCACAAGGGGTTGAGGCCTTCCGAACTGTGAGTCGCAGACTCGAGCGGACCGTAGTTCCGCGGCTTCTTGTTGTGATCCAGGATCACTTCCTGGTAGAGCTGCTTGCTGTCCATGAACGGGCTCAGGCGAACATGCGCTGCACGCGCTCGACCGAGTTCACGAGCGCGTCCACTTCCTCGAACGTGTTGTAGAGCGCGAAGGAGGCTCGCGCCGTCGCGGGGACGCCGAAGCGCTGCATGACCGGCTGCGCACAGTGGTGCCCGGTGCGAACCGCCACGCCATCCTCGTTGAGAAGCGTGCCCACGTCGTGCGGATGCACGTCGCCGACGTAGAACGAGAGCACGGCCGCCTTCTCGCGCGCGGTGCCGATGATGCGGATCCCCTCGATGCCCGACAGGCGCGAGGTCGCGTACTCGAGCAGGGCATGTTCGTGCGCAGCGATCCGCTCCATGCCGAGCGCGCTCACGTAGTCGAGCGCCGCACCGAGTCCGATCATCGCGGCGATCGGAGGCGTCCCGGCCTCGAACTTGTGCGGAATCGCGTTGTAGGTCGTCTTCTCGAAGGAAACGGACAGGATCATGTCGCCGCCACCCTTGAACGGCTGCATCTTCTCCAGCATTTCCGCCTTGCCGTACAGCGCCCCGCTGCCGGTCGGACCGCAAAGCTTGTGACCCGAGAAGCAGTAGAAGTCACAGTCGAGTGCCTGCACGTCCACGGGCAGGTGCGGTGCTGCCTGGGCACCATCGACGAGAATCGGGACACCATGGGCGTGTGCGGTTTCGATCAGACGGGCCAGCGGCGTGACGGTCCCGAGGGCGTTCGACACGTGCGTCACCGCGACGAAGCGGGTGCGGTCCGTGAAGAGCGCGTCGAAGGCGTCGAGCACGAGCTCGCCGCGGTCGTCGATCGGGGCGACTTTCAGCACTGCACCCTTCTCCTCGCAGAGCATCTGCCAGGGCACGATGTTCGAGTGGTGCTCCATGTACGTGATGATGATCTCGTCCCCGGCCCCGATGAACTTGCGTCCGTAGCCGTGCATCACGAGGTTGATCGCTTCCGTCGCGCCCGTCGTGAACACGATCTCGCGTTCCTCGCGCGCATTCAGGAAACGCTGGACGCTGCGTCGGGCGCCCTCGTAGGCTTCCGTCGCGGTTTCCGAGAGGTAGTGGACGCCGCGATGAATGTTCGCGTGCTCGTGAGTCTGATAGCGCACGAGACGATCGATGACGGGCTGCGGCATCTGGCACGACGCCGCGTTGTCGAGGTAGACGAGCGGCTTGCCGTGCGGATGAACGTTGGCGAGTATCGGAAACTCGGCGCGAACGCGATCGAGATCGTACGGTGCGCGGGTCACCCGTGGATGAAGCAGTGCGGTCGCACTCATGCCAGCTCCTGAATTCCGGTCCGTTCGAGAATCATGGCCCGCAGGTGATCGACGACCGAAGGCACCGGAATCCGGTCGACGACGTCCGCGGCAAAAGCGTAGGTGAGCACGCTTCGCGCGAGACTCTCCGGGAGACCGCGACTGCGGAGGTAGAACACTTCCTCGGGCTCGAGCTGACCGACCGCCGCACCGTGCGCGCACTTCACGTCGTCCGCGAAGATCTCGAGCTGCGGCTTCGTGTCGATCTGCGCCTTCCCCGAGAGCAGGAGGTTGCGGCTTTCCTGGGAAGAATCCGTGAGCTGGGCACCCGGTCGCACGAGAATGCGGCCGTTGAACACGCCATGGGCCCCGCCCGACACCACGCACTTGTGCAACTGGCGGCTCGTTCCGTGGGCAAGCGCGTGATCTACGAACGAATGGGTATCCGCGAGCTGCCGGCCAGCGATCATCGCCAGCCCGTCCAGCGAGAAATGAGCGCCCTCGCCGTCCTGACGGACGTGCAGGTTGTGGCGGGAGATCCGCGCGCCGGTCGCGATGGCATTCGACTCGTACCGACCGTCGCGTGCGACCGCGACGGCTCCGGTCGCGACGTGGAACGCGCTCCGGCTCTCGCGCTGCAGGCGGATGTGACGCACGCGTGCATTCGCTCCCACGGCGATCTCGCTCACCGCGTTCACGCAGTAGGCACGGTCGTGCACGGTCACGAAATCTTCCAGCAGCGTGACGTCGCTGCCGCTCTCCGCCACGAGCAGCACGCGCGGATGGGTGACGACGTCTGCCTGCGTGTTCACGAACAGGCAGTGGACCGGTCCGGTGAGGCACGCCCCGCGGGGAAGGTGGATGACCAGCACTTCCGAGAGCCAGGCCGTGTTGACCGCCACGAACGGATCCTCGTCGAAGGTCGCGATACGCCCGATCTCGTCGAGTACATCAGGTTCGACCTTCCGGTCTTCTCCACCGGTCCGGACGACCGTCACGAACTCCGTGCCCAGCCCGTTCTCGGACAGGTCGTCACGATAGTGACCGTCGACGAACACGCACCGCGCGGCGACGCCCGGAACGAGGTGCTGCGTGATGTCGGCGACCGTCAGGGGGACACTCGTTCCGGGGGCGTTCAGTGACAGCCGGTAGAGCGGCGAAAGGTCCGTGAAACGCCAGTCCTCGTGACGCGTCGTGGGCACCGACAGCGCATTGGCGCGCTCCAGCGCGCGGGCACGCAGGGCCTTCAGGCCGCCGGGCTCGTTCCCCGAACCGGGGCGGCCGGAAAGCAGCGAATCGAGAAATGCTCGGCTGAGTTGCTCTTCCATGACGTGTCAGGCGGCGCTCTTCTGGATCCAGTCGTAGCCGCGCGCCTCCAGTTCGATCGCGAGTTCCTTTCCGCCCGTCTTGACCAGACGCCCGCCGTCCATCACGTGAACGTAGTCCGGCACGATGTAGTTGAGCAGCCGCTGATAGTGGGTGACGAGCACGACCGCATTGTCGTCGTTGCGCAGGGTGTTCACCCCGTTCGCGACAACCCGCAGCGCGTCGATGTCGAGGCCCGAATCCGTCTCGTCCAGAAACGCGAGGCGCGGTTCGAGCAGGGCCATCTGCAGGATCTCGTTGCGCTTCTTCTCGCCCCCGGAGAACCCCGTGTTCAGGCTGCGGTCGAGGAATGCAGGAGCCATCTCGAGCAGCTTCATCTTCTCCCGGACGTAGTCGTCGAATTCGAGAGGGTCGAGTTCGTCGCGGCCGCGCGCGCCCTGTATCGAGTTGTACGCGAGGCGCAGGAACTGCGCATTCGCGACACCGGGCACTTCGACCGGGTACTGGAAACTCAGGAAGAAGCCCGCGCGTGCGCGGTCTTCCGCGGCCATCGCGAGCAGGTCCTGCCCGTCGAACCGCGCCGTTCCCGCAGTCACCTCGTATGCGGGATGACCGGCCAGCACCTTCGAGAGCGTGCTCTTGCCGGACCCGTTCGGGCCCATGATGGCGTGCACCTCCCCTGCCCGCACCGTGAAATCGATGCCCTTGAGGATCTGCGCGCTGCCCGCCTTCGCCGCGAGCCCGCGCACTTCGAGGAGGACCGGGGCCTCTTCTTTAGTCATCCGACACTGCCCTCCAGCTTCAGCCCGAGGAGACGACCTGCTTCGACCGCGAATTCCATGGGCAACTGTGTAAAGACATCCTTCACGAAGCCGTTGATGATCATCGATACGGCTTCCTCCGCATCGATTCCGCGGCTCGCGAAATAAAAAAGCTGATCTTCGCCGATCTTCGACGTCGTGGCCTCGTGCTCGACCTTCGCGCTGTCGTTCTGCACCTGGATGTACGGGAACGTGTTCGCCGCGCAGCGATCCCCGATCAGCATCGAATCGCACTGGGAGAAGTTGCGCGCGCCATCGGCCTTCGCACCGATCTTCACCAGGCCGCGGTAGCTGTTGTTCGAGCCACCCGCCGAAATTCCCTTCGAGATGATCGTGCTCCGGGTGTTCCGGCCGATGTGGACCATCTTGGTGCCCGTATCCGCCTGCTGCATGTGATTCGTGAGCGCGACGGAGTAGAACTCGCCCACCGAGTTGTCCCCGAGCAGCACGCACGACGGATACTTCCAGGTGATTGCCGATCCGGTCTCGACCTGCGTCCAGGAGATCTTCGAATTGACGCCCTTGCAGAGGCCGCGCTTCGTCACGAAGTTGTAGATTCCGCCCCGCCCGTTCTCGTCTCCCGCGTACCAGTTCTGCACGGTCGAGTACTTGATGTTCGCGTTGTCGAGCGCGACGAGTTCCACGACCGCCGCGTGCAGCTGGTTCGTGTCGAACTGCGGCGCCGTGCACCCCTCGAGATAGCTGACCGAGGCACCTTCCTCGGCGACGATCAGCGTCCGCTCGAACTGGCCGGACTCCTGGGTGTTGATGCGGAAATACGTCGACAGCTCCATCGGACACTTCACGCCCTTCGGGATGTAGCAGAACGACCCGTCGGTGAACACCGCGGAGTTCAGTGCGGCGTAGTAGTTGTCACCGTGCGGAACGACGGACCCGAGATACTTCCTGACGAGATCCGGATGCTCCCGGACCGCCTCGGAGAACGAACAGAAGATCACGCCCACGTCGGCGAGCTTCTTCTTGTAAGTGGTGGTGACCGACACCGAGTCGAAGATCACGTCGACCGCGACGCCCGCGAGAGCCGCCTGCTCGTGCAGCGGCACACCGAGCTTGTCGAAGGTGCGCCTGAGCTCCGGATCGACCTCGTCCATCGAAGCGAGCTTCTTCTTCGGCTTCGGCGCCGAGAAGTAGATGATGTCCTGGAAGTCGATCTTCGGGTACTTGACGTTGGGCCACGTCGGCTCCGTCATCTCGAGCCAGTGGCGATACGCCTTCAGGCGGAATTCGAGCAGCCAGTCGGGCTCGTTCTTCTTCCGCGAGATCAGGCGGATCACGTCTTCGCTCAGCCCCTTGGCGACACTGTCGGACTCGATGTCGGTCACGAACCCGTGCCGGTAGGGCTGATCGATGAGGGATTTGAGTGCGGTACTCATCTCGTCAGATACCGTGGTGGTGGTGCATTGCTGAAGTCCGAACGCCGGACGATGCTAGACGCTGAAGCTCTCGCCACAGCCGCATTGGCTCTTCACGTTCGGATTCTGGATCCGGAAGGTCTCCTTGAAACCCTCCCGCACGAAATCCAGGGTGGATCCGTCGAGCAGGCGCAGAGCGTCCTCGTCGACGACGACCATGGCGTCGTGCGCTTCGAAACGGTGGTCGGCCGCACCGAATTCGCGCGCCACGTCGAACGTGTACGCGAATCCCGAGCAACCGACCTTCTTCACCCCGAGACGCAGGGCGACACCGCCCCGCTTCTCGACGATTGCCGTGCGGATCTGGCGTGCTGCCTTTTCCGTCAACTGGATAGTCACTTCCTTACATCCTCACCCAACGATGAGCGCGAGTCGCGAAGGCCCTCAGACGGAGACCACCGCGACATCGCCGACAGGAGCCCGACGCACCTCTGCCACGTCGACCACGGCGGGCGGATTCGCGCGAGCCCGGGCGATGCGCTCGTGCTGTTCCTGAACCAGCTTCGACAGGCTGACCTGGCGAAGGTAATCGAATATGTGCGTGTTGAGCGCACTCCACAAGTCGTGCGTCAGGCACTTCTGCTCGTCCTGACAGTTCTGCATGCCGCCGCACTGCGTCGAGTCGATCGGCTCGTCCACGGCCAGAATGATATCCGCTACGGAGATCTCTTCGCTGCGACGCGCCAGCGTGTAGCCGCCGCCGGGACCCCGGGTGCTGTTCACGAGCGCCTGGCGACGAAGCTTGCCGAACAGTTGCTCGAGGTACGACAGGGAGATCTTCTGCCGGTGGCTGATCTCCGCGAGCGTCACGGGCCCTTCGCCGTCGCGCATTGCGAGATCGATCATCGCCGTCACGGCGAAACGTCCTTTGGTGGTAAGTCGCATGGTTCCCTCACAGGAAAAAAACGCACTTCAGGGAATTCGTTCTTCTTACCCGAGCATTTTGCTCAAGTATAAAAGAACCCGAGAACTTCGATCAACCACAACGACTATGGTTCCAAAAACTTTAGGGAAATCATGTCTTCACCGGCTATCGCGCGCGGCGTCACCGCCCGCGGGTGGTGCGACGCACCATCCCCATCGGGGCGCGGACGGCTACCGGTTGCGACGCATGGTTCGACTCGCGGACTTGAGCAGGCCGCGCAGGATCCGGACCTCCTCCACCTCCAGGCGGGCCCGGGCCACGAGCCTGCGCATGCGGGGGAGCAGGCGCTTCGGATGCGCGGGATCGAGGAAGCCGAAGCCGACCATGGCCTCTTCGAGATGCGCATGCAGTCGTTCGATGTCCTCATGGGTCGCAAGTTCGGGCATTTCGCCCGACGGCAGCCCTCCCCCCACGGCCGCGAGGCGTGCCTCGTACGCGAATATCTGCACGGCAGCCGCGAGGTTCAGCGAGGTATAGGCAGGATTGCAGGGGATGTGCGCCGCGAGCGTGCACGCCCGCACTTCGTCGGCCGTGAGACCACTTGCCTCGGTACCGAACACGAACGCCACGTCTCCGGAGACCGACGCGTCCACCGCGCGTGCCGCCGCGTCCCGGCACGAAACCATCTCGAGAGACGTCTCGTACTGATGGCTCACGGTCGCGACGGCCGCGACCGTCCCCCGAAGCGCTTCGGCCAGAGACGTCACGACACGGGCCGAGGCCAGCACCTCGCGGGCGTTGGAACTGCGCACGTCGGCCTCCGGATCCGGAAACCGCCGCGGCGACACGAGTACCAGTTGACGCAGCCCCATCGTCTTCATCGCACGGGCGGCCGCGCCGATGTTGCCGGGGTGGCTGGGCCGGCACAATACGACACGCACGCGACCGAGACGTACGTCGTCGGGTGGGACCCCTGTGGCTTCGGCTAGAATTTCGGGTTTCCTGAACGAGACACCATTGGGCGACTTGCCATGCATCCCATGCTAAACATCGCGGTCAAGGCCGCTCGCCGTGCCGGCAGCATCATCATGCGTGCCTCCGACAACCTGGACGCGCTCACTGTCCGTCACAAATCGCTGAACGATCTCGTCTCGGAGGTCGACCGGGCCGCGGAAGAGGCGATCATCGACACGCTGAAATCCGCGTATCCGGATCACGCGATTCTAGCGGAGGAAAGCGGTGCCTCGGGCGACTCCGAGTACACGTGGATCATCGACCCGCTCGACGGCACGACCAACTTCCTGCACGGGTTTCCCGTCTACTGCGTCTCCATCGCGCTCGCACAGAAGGGCGTGCTGACCCACGGAGTCGTGTTCGACCCGAACAGGAACGACCTCTACACGGCCTCGCGCGGGGCCGGCGCCTTCCTGAACGACCGGCGCATCCGGGTCTCGAAGCGGGACAGGCTCATCGACGGCCTCGTCGCGACGGGCTTCCCGTTCCGCATGTTCAAGCACACGGACGCCTACGTCGGCATGATGAAGGAGTTCATGCAGAAGACCGCGGGCATCCGGCGCCCGGGCGCGGCAGCACTCGATCTCGCGAGCGTGGCCGCCGGGCGGATGGACGGGTTCTGGGAAATCGGCCTGTCTCCGTGGGACATGGCGGCCGGCGCGCTCCTGGTCCAGGAGGCGGGAGGCCTCGTCGGCGACCTCGAGGGCAACGAGGGCTATCTCGCCGGCGGGAACATCGTCGCGGCCAATCCGAAACTGTTTCCCCAGATGCTGGACGTGATCCAGCGCCATCTGACCACCGACCTGCGGGCACGGCCGGGCGGCACCACGGGCTAGCGCCTGTCGCGCACGGGACGGCGCAACGGTCGTTCCCGTGTCTGGGTCAGTCGCGCGGCGTACCCTCCCCCCAACACCATCGCCGCGCTGTGTTAAGTTCTCGCCTGCGAGCAGGACGACCGGGCACGCACCGCCCGCGACGATCGTCCGGGCGGCGATGCGAGCCAATCGTCCTGGTCCTGGTGGATGAATTCCAGAGGCGCCGTCCTCATGGGCGAACTGGACGCGGTGTTGATCGAAGGCCTGTCGGACGCGGTCGCGCTGATGACCGCGGACGGGGAGATCGTGCGCTGGAATTCCGGGGCCACCACGTTGTTCGGTTACACGGCAGCTGACGCGATCGGATCGATCCTGCCGAGCCTCATCATCCTGCCGGACCGCGTATCGGAGTACGAGGCGCTCGTCTCCAGGTCGCTCGAGACCGGCCGCGTGTCCTCTGAACTCACCTGTCGACGCAAGAACGGCTCCCGCGTCACCGTCGAGGTGACGATGACGAGCGTGCGGACCGAAGCCCCCCCTCATCGTCATGTCCTCCTCGTCTGCAAGGACGTGACGAGCGCCAACGCTCGACGGGATGCGAGGCTTCTGGCCGCACGATTCGGCGACCTGCTCGAATCCATACCGGACTGCATTCTCATGGCGAATGCAGCAGGTCGGATCGTGTTCGCGAACCGGCACGCGGAAACCGTGTTCCGTTATCCGAAACCGGAACTCCTCGGGCTGCCTGTCGAGGCGCTGATGCCCCCCGCCTATCGGGCCACGCACATCACCGCCCGGGCCGGCTACCTCTCCCAGCCCCGCACGCGCGCGATGGGGGTCGGACTCGAGCTTCGTGGCCTGCGTCGCGACGGCACGGAATTTCCGGTGGAAATCAGCCTGTCCCCACTGCGCGTCGAGGAAATCTCGGTCGTCGTCACCGCGATACGCGACGTGACGGAACGTCGGCAGATCGACCGCAAGTTTCGCGCGCTGCTCGAGGCCGCGCCGGACGCGATCGTGATCGTCGGCCGCGACGGGAATATCCTGCTCGTCAATTCCCAGGCCGAGAGACTCTTCGGGCACGACCGTTCGCTCATGCTTGGCCGACCCATCGAGATGCTGCTTCCGGAGCGCTTCCACAAGACACACTCGGACCATCGCGACGGCTTCTTCCTGGACCCGCGTGTTCGGCCCATGGGCCTGGGCCTCGAACTCTACGGCCTGCGCGGTGACGGCTCCGAGTTCCCCGTCGAGATCAGTCTGAGTCCCATCGAGACCGAGGACGGCACGCTGGTTTCCGCGGCGATCCGCGACATCACGGAGCGAAAGCGGATCCAGATGCAGCTCCAGAGCAAGAACGAGGAGCTGGCGAGCGCGAATCGGGCGAAGGACCGCTTCCTCGCGAGCATGAGTCACGAACTGCGCACACCACTGAACGCGATCATCGGCTTCACGGGCACGCTCCTGATGAAACTGCCGGGCCCCCTCACGGCTGACCAGGACAAGCAGCTGCGGATCGTCCAGTCGAGCGCGCGCCATCTCCTCTCCCTGATCAACGACCTGCTCGACCTCGCGAAGATCGAGGCCGGCAAGATCGCGTTCCAGGTCGAGGACGCGGACTGCAACGAAATTGTCGAGGAGACGGTGAATTCCCTCCAGACGCTGGCCCGCGAGAAGGGCATTGCACTCGACGTTCGGCCGTCGCCGATGCCCGTGATACTCGGCACCGACCGGCGGGCATTGCGGCAGATCGTCACCAATCTCGTCCATAACGCCATCAAGTTCACGGACCAGGGCAGCGTGGAAGTGACGGTCGGGCAGTCGGTTGCCGAGGGCTTCCGGACCGTGTCGATCCGCGTTGCGGACACAGGAATAGGCATACGTCCCGAAGATCACGAAAAGCTCTTCCTTGCCTTCTCGCGCGTGCAGACCGGACACACCACGGGACGCGAGGGGGCCGGCCTCGGATTGCACCTCTGCCACCAGATCGTGACGCTCCTCGGCGGCACCATCGCGTGCGAAAGCTCCCCCGGCAGGGGCAGCACGTTCGTCGTGAATTTACCGGCGGAGTAGACACGACATGGCGGCACGCATCCTGGTCATCGAAGACGACCCCGCCAGCCTGCTTCTCGTGCAGTACCTGCTCGAAACGTCAGGATTCCACGTCCTTACCGCGGACAATGGTGCAGACGGCCTGAGCATCGCACTCCGGGAGGCGCCCGACCTCGTCGTCTGCGACCTTCAGCTTCCCGCACTCGACGGGTACGAAGTATTGAAGGAACTCCGGGCGAATTCGCGGTGGTGCGGAGCCCCGGTCATCGCGGTGACCGCGTTCTCCATGTCGGGCGATCGCGAGCGCGTGCTCTCGGCCGGATTCGACGACTACTTCCCGAAACCCATCGTCCCCGAGACGTTCGTCGCCAGCATATCCGTGTATCTGGACGATGCGCGACCGCGGCGGGGACGTACCTGACGGAGGCCCCCCAAATGGCCCGCATTCTCGTCGTCGACGATCGGCCCACCAACCGCGAACTGCTCGTCACCCTCCTTGGCTACCGCAACCACGAGCTCCTGGAAGCCGCCGACGGTGCGGACGCGCTCGCGGTCGTGCGCGCCGAACGACCCGACCTCGTGATCTGCGACATCCTGATGCCGACGATGGATGGCTACGAGTTCGTACGCCGGCTCCGTGCCGATGCGACGATCTCGTCGACCCAGGTCATCTTCTGCACCGCGCATTACCGGGAACGCGAAGCCAGGAAACTCGCGGCTTCCTGCGGCGTGCGCCATGTGCTGATGAAGCCCGTAGACCCGGAAGAAGTCCTCGCGCGCGTCGACGAGGCCATCACTCGGGCGCACGCCGTGCGCGACTCGCCACCGGCGGTTCCTGACTCGTTCGACGTCGATCACCTGAGAATCATCACGGACAAGCTCTCCGAGCAGACGCACGAGCTCCAGATCGCGCATCAGCGCCTTGCCGCCCTGACCGAACTCAACCTGCGACTCGCATCGGAGCGTGACACCTACGCGATGCTCTATGGCGTGTGCGAAGGGGCGCGGGATCTCATCAGTGCACGCTACGCCGCGCTCGAGGTCCGGCACCGCAACGACAGGGACCACATCTTCACGACGGTGAGCGGCGTTCCCGGCGTGGAGACACACGCGGCGGACTGGCCGGACGAGGGCATCGGACCGCTCGGCCCGGTCACGCTTCAGACGCGCTCCCGCCGCGTGGTCAACCCGGGCGGAGACCCCCGGGAGATAGACGTTCCGGCCCCGTTCCCTTCTGCGCGAACTGCGCTCAGCGTCCCCATCGTCTCGCTCCGGACGGCATATGGATGGCTCTGCGTGGCGGAGAAGGTCGGCGAAGAACAGTTCACCGACGAAGACGAATACCTGATGTCCATTCTCGGCGCGCAGGTCGGCCGTATCTACGAGAGCGGCGCGCTCTACATGAACCTGCGTCGCCATGCGAGCGCACTCGAACAGGAAGCGCGCGCGCGTCAGCGTGCCCAGACGGTGCTCGCCACGCAGTACGCGGTCGCGAGCATCCTTGCCACGACCGCGGAAACCGGCCATGCGATTCCGGCGATGCTCGAGGCCATCTGTCGACCGTTCGGATTCCGCGTCGGCGCCTTCCGGACCGTGGACCGGTGCCGGGAAGAACTGCACTGCGTGGAAGTCTGGACAGGCCCCGCGGACGACAGCATTGCGCGATTCGTGTCCGGCATGGGCGCGCCCGTCACCTGGCGGGACGACGATCTCGCGGCCCACGCGTGGAATGCGAAAGTGCCGCGCTGGGTGGGCGAGATCTCTCCCGCTCAGGCGGTCGGGCGCTGGAACGGTGCCGTGGGGGCGGGCATCCGGCGCGCAGTCGCCGTCCCGGTCGCGATCGCAGGCGAGGTCGTCGCCGTGATCGAGATGTATGCGGACGACGCGCAGGCCGAGGATTCGGAACTCGTCCAGGCGCTGACCGCGATCGGCAGTCAGATCGGTCAGTTCCTGGACAGGAAGGCGCAGGAGGCGAACGTCGCGCGCCACAAGCGCATCTACGCACTGCTGAGCGGCGTGAACGCACTCATCGTGCGCGTGCGGACGCGCGAGGACCTGTTCGCGTCGGCGTGCCGCATCGCAGTCGATGCCGGCGAATTCACGATGGCGTGGATCTGCGCACCTGCCAACGGTTCCGGCGCCCCGCCCGTCCTGGCCTCGGCCCACGCCGATTCGGCCCTCGCCCGGAAACACTCACCCTCGATGGGAACCCATCTGGTGAGACGCGTGATCGAGACTGGCCTGCCGGCCTTCGACAACGACCTCGGCGAGCTCCCGTCCGGGGCCACTCCGCCCGGATCACTGATCGCCCTTCCGCTCGTGCGAAACGGCACGACTGCGGCCGTCGTCGGACTGCACGCCCGCGAGCGCGACTTCTTCAATACGGACGAGCTCAGGCTTCTCCGCGAGCTCGCCGGCGACCTGTCGTTCTCGCTGGAGAACATCGTCAGGTCCGAACGCCTCGATCGCCTGGTCCTCTACGACGTGCTGACGGATCTCCCGAACCGATCGCTGTTCCTCGATCGCCTCGAGAAGACCATGCAGGAAGCGGCCAGAACCTCTTCCACGGTCGGCGTGCTCGTGTGCGACATCGACCGTTTCCACCTGATCAACGAGACCTTCGGGCGGCATGCCGGCGACGCGACGCTGCGGGAGTTCGCGCGGCGGCTGACCGGATTCTGGCCAGACCCCGCGCACCTCGGGCGCATCGCGGCGGACCGTTTCGCCGGCATTCTCATGCACGTGGACCAGCCGACCGACGTCGCCCACCTGATCGAACACGCGATGTCGACCGCGATGACACCAGCGTTCGCGATGGATGGTACGCACGTAACGATCTCGGTGACGTCGGGAGTGGCGACCTTTCCGGTGGACGCGCGCGACGCCGACACACTCGTCGCCAACGCCGAGACGGCACTCGAGCGCGCGCGGGACGCCGGCGAGCGCTATCTGTTCTACGAGACGGAAATGACTGCGCGGGTCGCGGGTGCGCTCATGCTCGAACAGCGCCTGCGCACCGCGATCGACCGCGAGCAGTTCACGCTGCTCTACCAGCCCAAGGTCGACGTCGCCACGCGGCGGATCACGGGGCTCGAAGCCCTGCTGCGGTGGCGGGACCCGGACGTCGGGGTGATCCCTCCGGCCCGCTTCGTCCCGATGCTCGAAGAGACCGGGATGATCCTCGAAGTCGGCGCCTGGGCCATTCGGCAGGCCGTCACGGACGGCTTCGCACTGCGTGACGCAGGCATCCCGCCGCCGCGCATAGCGGTCAACGTGTCGCCGAGACAGCTCCAGCATGCCCGGTTCGTACAGACCGTCCGCGACGCGCTCGCGCCACTGGGGGAGGGTGAGTGCTGGCTGGATCTCGAGATCACCGAAGATCTCATCATGCACGACATCACGGGAACGATCCCGAAGCTGCTGGCACTGCGCGAGCAGGGGATCGAGATAGCGATCGACGATTTCGGCACCGGCCACTCGTCGCTCGCCTATCTCGCCATGCTCCCGGTCAGCACCCTGAAGATAGACCAGTCGTTCGTCCAGACGATGACCCACAGCCACCAGAGCACGGCGATCGTGTCCACGATCATCTCGCTGGCGCACGCCCTGAATCTGAAAGTGGTGGCCGAAGGCGTGGAGACGGAGCACCAGGCGGCGTTGCTTCGCATCCACGGCAGCCATCAGATGCAGGGTTACCTGTTCAGCCGGCCGATAGAACTCCCCGCCATCGAATCTCTGCTCCGGCGCCCCGACGCGTCCTAGCGACCGCCCGGACGATCAGGTTCGTCCTTCCGTTGATCCGGCGTTCGTAGGGGCCTCCCGCGGCGACGACGACGGCCGGACGTCGAGGCGACCGCCGTGGCGCGCACGCAGCTTCTGCACGGACTCGATCATGTCGCTCGCGGCCGAATCACAGAACGGCACGTGACTGAGGTCGAGGACCGTGTGGGCAGCGGGACTCCGGCGCAGGTGGCGCGCGAGCCGGTCGAACGAGGCGTAGAACAGGTTGCCCTTCACGTGGATGTGTTCCGCCCCGTCTTCCTCCGAGATGAGAAGCTGCACCTTCGACACGCCCGCGACGAAGAAGGCCACCGAAGAGAGCACGGCGACGAGCAGCCCGGCCTCCAGGCCGAGGAACGACACGGCCGCGAGCGTGAGCACGAACACGGTGCCGTCGACGCGATTGCGCAGCAGCGGCACGATCTCCCTGCGCTGGATCATGCCGATGCCGACGATCGCGAGGATGCCCGCGATCGCGGGCATCGGCACGTACGTGAGCAGCGGCCCGAGACCCCACGCGATCACGACGACCGCCACCGCCGCCACGATGCCCGAGAGCGGCGTGAGCGCCCCCATCTCCAGTGCGATGCTCGTGCGGTTGAAACTGCCCGAGCCCGCGAACGTGGAGCAGAAGGGCGCCAGCGCGTTCGACGCACCCTGCGCGAACACTTCCTTGTGCAGGTTCACCGGCCCCGTGCGTGCCTCCAGGTCACGCGCGATCACGAGTGACTGTGCGAGCCCGAGGACCGCGATCGCGACGGCATTCGGGAAGACTTCCTCGACGAACTGGAGATGCTGGGCCGTCAGGTTCGGAATCATGAACGGAAACGCGTGGAACGTTACGTGCCCGAGCAGTTCCAGGTTGGACGCGACAGGCCCCGCGTAGAGGTAGATGCCCGCACCGATCACACACCCCGCGAGCACCGCGAAGACGACGTACGTGCGGCGCAGGAACGGTTTCAGCACGAGCCCGGTGGCCACCGTCACGCCACTGATGACCGCCGCACAGGGATTCACGAGATCGCCCCACCCGCTGATCACCACATAGAACTTCTCGTAGAAGAACTGGGTGCGCACGGAGCCAAGGCCGAGCGCCCCCTCGAGCGACGAAGTGATGAGCAGCACACCGACACCGGTCTTGATGCCGGTGATGGCGGCAGGGCTGAAGTAGCGGAAGACCTCGCCGCCGCGCAGCAGCCAGATCACGAGCTGGATCAGGCCCACCATGAGACTCAGCGCGAGCACGTATTCGACGTACAGCGGGCTGCCGCGACCCGCGTAGGGCATGACCGACATGCTGAGCATGATCGACACCGCCGTGTTCGGGCCGCCGACCATCGCGGAATTTCCGAGGAAGCTCGCGAGAAACCCCACGAACACCGCGCAGTAGAGACCATAGACGGGCGGCACGCCCGCGAGGTACGCGAAGGTGATCGCCTGCGGGATCACGAGCAGCGCCCCCACCTGGCCCGAGACGAGTTCGCTGCGCACGTTGGCCGTCTTCACCCAAGACAGATCGGGCGTCATCTCGTGCGAGAGGCCAGCGAGGTACCGGCGCAGGCTCGTCATTGCGTGGCACCGAACAACTCGGAGACGCGGTGCACGAGGCGTTCCATCAGCTTTCTGAGTCTTCCGTCCCGCGGGTCCGCCGGGCGGATCTGGAGGTGCAGGAACGCAGCGACGTCGAGCGCTTCCTGCGGCGAGAGGCTGTTCTCGTTGCCGACGGGCATGTTGGCCCAGATGAACCCGGCGGCCTTGCGCACGTCGTTCATCCCGGCTCCCGCGTTGTAGGACTCCGGCCCCCAGAGCGGCGGTGCCGCGGCCGTGCCGTGTCCGTCGGGGCCGTGACAGGCCGCGCAGATCCTGTGGTACACGGTCTCCCCGCGGGCAGGGTTCGGGTCCTCCCCCGTTTCGGGAACCATGGGCACGCGCGCACCGGGTGGAAGCCGGCCGATGACCTGCCCTTCGGAGAGGTAATGGATGTAGGCCGAGACCGCCTGGACCTCGGGTGCCTCCTCCGGAGGCATGATGCCGTTCATGCTGTAGAGGAAGCACTCGCGGATCCTCAGGCCGAGTCCGTTGCGCACGCCGTTTTTCGAGCGCCACTTCGGATAGAGTCCTTCCACGTCGAGGGGGATCGCGTGCGGCTTCGTGCCGGCCTGCAGGTGGCAGTTCGAACACTGCAGCCGGTTGCCGACGTAACGCGCCGCGTACCGCGACGTGTCCGTCACGATGTTGTAGCCGTAGACGACGTTGGCTTCGTAGTCGTCGAGGACCTTTCGGCTCTTCAGCTCTTCGATGGTCGGCCTGGCCGCGGCCGCGACCGACACACCGAGCACCACGAGCGCGCAGAGCACGCGCGCGACTGTCTGCATCATCTCCGGAATCCGTTCCTCTTCACGTACGGAAGCGTGCCCGGGCGTCCGGACGCCGGGCACGCCATGACGAGAACGATGGACCTCACGCCCGCGCGTCAGCCCGCGAACACGTAGGAACAACCGCGCGACTGCGCGCCGTTGCAGGCGACGACGCCCGAGGGTACCCGCGTGATCCCGGGAAGGACTGCATCGATCCAGTCACGCTCGACGTCCTCGTGTTTCAGCCCGTGACTCGCCGCCAGGAACTTGCTCTGGAAGTGGATCGCGACGCTGCATACGCCGACGTGAACGCCGCGGTCGATCAGCTTGTGCAGCGCGATGTCGGGAATCGGGAACTGCCCGGGCCTGTCGTAGTAGGGGTTGCGCACCGCCGGGGCGTGCGTCTCGGGGTCCTCGATCTTGAAGTATTCGCCGAGCTTGTACTTGGCCCAGACCGAGTCGCCGAACGCGAGGGGGATCGCGCCATGCCGCAGCACGAGGACCACGCCGAGATCGCTCTCCGGGCAGCCGTACGCCTGCTGGCCCGTGAGCAGGAAGACATAGGACCACGCCAGCCCGTAGCCGGCGTTCAGTTCGGGCATGTCGTACACCTGACGGTGCCTGCCCGGAATGCCGTCCAGCCAGCGCGTGAAGTCCGTCGCGGGCTGCGCGGCATCCGCCGCGACGGCCGCGACCGGCAGGCCGACACCGAGTCCCGCCGCCGCAGTCGATGCGGCAAGCCCGAGAAATTCGCGCCGGTTCGCCGGCGTCCGCTCGTCTCCCATCTGAACCTCCCAGTTCGAAAAGTCTCGAAAGTGCCGAGGTGCGCGTCCGCGCTCCTCGGCGGGAACGCTATGATGGCCGAAAAATCGCGTCCGGACTTGACCGGATGCAGGGCCCCCTTCGGTGCATCCCCGCCCAGCCGCCGGTCGGGCTTGCGGCGTCCGCTACAATTTTCCCTTTGCCTCTCCACCCGCCCGGTCCGATGAACGCACCCGCCCACACTCCGGTCATGCAGCAGTACCTGCGGTTCAAGGCCGAGCACGCGGACAAGCTGCTGTTCTTCCGCATGGGGGACTTCTACGAACTCTTCTACGACGACGCCCAGAAGGCCGCCCGGCTGCTCGACATCACGCTGACCCGCCGCGGCGTCTCCGCGGGCGAACCGATTCCGATGGCGGGCGTACCGTACCACGCGGCGGAGCAGTATCTCGGCCGCCTCGTGCGTCTCGGCGAGTCCGTCGCGATCTGCGAGCAGATCGGCGACCCCGCGACCGCCAAGGGGCCCGTGGAACGCCAGGTGACCCGGGTCGTCACGCCCGGCACGCTGACGGATGCGGCACTGCTCGACGAGCGCCGCGACAACGTCCTCCTCGCGATCGCGCCGGCGAAAGGCCGGGTCGGACTCGCGTGGCTGTCGCTCGCGTCGGGCGCCTTCCGCCTCATGGAAACCGCCGCGGGCGCGCTCGGCTCCGAACTCGCCCGCCTCGCTCCCGCGGAGATTCTCGTTCCGGACAGTCTCGACGTGCCCGGCACCGGGTCCGTCGCCGCACCGAAGCGTCGCGTTCCCGACTGGCACTTCGATCCCGTGTCGGCACGTCGCACGCTGTGCGAACAGTTCGGCACGCAGGACCTCTCGGGCTTCGGTGTCGACGACCTGGAACCCGCTCTCGGTGCGGCGGGTGCCCTCCTTCAGTACGCACGCGCCACGCAGGGCGCGGCCATCGCGCACCTGACCGGCCTCACGGTCGAGCACACGGACAGACTGGTGGTGCTCGATGCGGTCACGCGCCGGAACCTGGAGATCAGCGAAACGCTGCGGGGCGAGGCCGCGCCGACACTGCTCTCGACGTTCGACACGTGCGTGACGAGCATGGGCAGCCGGCTGCTGCGACACTGGCTGCATCACCCGCTGCGCGACCGTGGCGAACTGCGCGCGCGCCTCGATGCCGTGCGGTGTCTGCTGGACGGAGACATCGGGCCGCTGCGCAAGGCGCTCGCCGACGTCGCGGACGTGGAACGGATCGTCGCGCGGATCGCGCTGCGCAGCGCGCGTCCGCGCGACCTCTCGGCCCTGCGCGACACGCTCGCCACCCTGCCGGCACTCGGGAACATGCTCGCGCCGTTCGAGACACCTCGCCTCCGGACGCTGCTCGAGACGCTGCCCGGGGACGGCCGCATCGCGGATCTCCTGCGCCGTGCGCTGCAGTCGATGCCCGCCGCGGTGCTGCGGGAAGGCGGGGTGATCGCGGATGGGTTCGATGGCGAACTCGACGAACTGCGCGGCCTTCAGAACAACGCGTCGCAATACCTGCTCGATCTCGAGGAGCGAGAGCGTGCCCGCACCGGCATCCCGACGCTCAAGGTCGAATACAACCGCGTCCACGGCTACTACATCGAAGTCACCAACGCCCACGCGGAGAAGGTGCCGGACGACTACCGCCGACGTCAGACGCTCAAGAACGCGGAGCGCTACATCACGCCCGAACTCAAGGCATTCGAGGACAAGGCCCTCTCGGCCCGCGAACGCGCACTCGGTCGCGAGAAGCAGCTGTTCGACGCGCTGCTCGAGGACCTCGTCCCCGAGGTTCCGTGCCTGCAGGCGTGTGCCGCCGCCCTCGCCGAAACGGACACGCTCGCCACGTTCGCGGAACGCGCCCGCACGCTGGATCTGGTCGCACCGGAGCTGGCGGACGACGAAGGCATCGCGATCGAGGCCGGTCGGCATCCCGTCGTCGAGACCCAGGTGGACCAGTTCGTCGCGAACGACACACGCCTGGAGTCGGGGCGCCGGCTGCTGCTCATCACGGGCCCCAACATGGGCGGCAAGTCGACCTACATGCGCCAGGTCGCGCTGATCGTGCTGCTCGCCAACTGCGGCGCGTTCGTACCGGCACGGCACGCGCGGATCGGCCCGGTCGACCGCATATTCACGCGCATCGGCGCCGCCGACGATCTCGCGGGCGGTCGCTCGACGTTCATGGTCGAGATGACCGAGGCTGCCGCGATCCTGCACAACGCCACCCCGCGTTCGCTCGTGCTCATGGACGAGGTGGGCCGGGGCACCTCCACCTTCGACGGCCTGTCGCTCGCCTGGGCGATCGCTCGCCACCTGGTCGAGCGCAATCGCAGCTACTGCCTGTTCGCGACGCATTACTTCGAACTGACACGACTCGCGGAAGACTATCGCGAGGTCGCGAACGTTCACCTGGACGCGGTCGAACACAAGGACCGCATCGTGTTCCTGCACGCACTCGAGGAAGGACCTGCGTCCGGCAGCTACGGACTCCAGGTCGCTCAGCTCGCCGGTGTCCCGCCGAGTGTCATCCGGACGGCGCGGCGCAAGCTCCAGGATCTCGAGTCCGCCGCGAGCCCGCAGGGCGACCTCTTCGCTCAGACTCCGGACGCCGGGTCACCCGGCAGCTTCGCCGCCATGCACCCTGCGGTGGAACGACTGACGGGCATCGACCCCGACTCGCTCAGCCCGCGCGAGGCGCTGGAGCTGGTCTATGCGCTGCACGCACTCGCAACCGAGCCGCCGCCGGACCGCTGAGCCGCGCGGGCGGCCGGGGGCAGGCGCGACATCCGGAGCCCCCGCGTGAGGACGCTGGACGCCATCGTCGTCGGCGCGGGACCCGCCGGCAGCTTCTGCGCCTATCACCTCGCGCGGGCAGGCTGGTCCGTGATGCTCGTCGAGAAGTGCCGCGTACCGCGCGAGAAGGTATGTGGCGGCGCGCTGTCCCGCAAGACGCTGGATCTCGCGGGGTTCAGCCTGGACACGGTGGTGCATCACCGCGTGTCCGGCGCGACACTCACTTTCCGGGACGAGATGTCGGTCCAGGTCCGCCTCGATTCCGTCGGCGCCTGCACATCCGTGCGCGCCGAGTTCGACGCACTGCTCGTGGACCAGGCCCGGTCGGCCGGCGTGGACTTCCGGGACCGCACCCGGTTCCTCGCGGCCGAAACCTCCGGCAACCGTGTGCGGGTGACGACGGACCGGCAGACGCTCGTCGCGCGCTATCTCCTGGGTGCCGACGGCATCGGCAGCGCGGTACGCCATGCGGTGTTTCGAGAGGCCGGTGTGCGGCAGGTGCCGGCGGTCGAGAAGCTGCTGGAGGTGCCGCCGGACGTGCTGGACCACTACGCCGACAATGCCCTCTTCGATCTGGGCGGCATGCAACGCGGGTATGGATGGGTCTTCCCCAAGCGTGACCACCTCAACGTCGGAATCTACTCGCCCTGGGGCGGCACGGCGCTGCACGCGCAGCTCGAGCGCTTCATCGCGACGCACAAGCCGCTCGCGTCACACCGCGTGCGCGCGCGAGCCGGGTTCGCGATCCCGCTGTTCGACTCCCGCCGGGCGCTGGTCAGCGGACGCACGATGCTGCTGGGCGACGCAGCCGGATTCGCGGAAGGGGTCTACGGCGAGGGCATCTACTTCGCGATGCGCAGCGGACAGCTCGCGGCGGAGGCACTCACCGGCGCGCCCGATGGCGAGGCGGGATCCCGCTACGCAGGTCTGGTCGCACGGCACCTCGCACCGGAACTGCGCTACTCGAACGTCATCGGCCACGCCTACTTCGCGTTCCCGCGATTCGCGTTTCGCCACTTCGCGATGAACGCCCGCGGGCAACGGCGGTTCGCGGCCGTGCTGACGGGCGAGACCGGCTACCGCGACTGCTTCTGGAGTGCGCTCCGCGCACTGCCGGGAGCCGTCCTCGGACCACCGGACCGGCGGAACGCCCGCCCGCTGGTGCGATGAGGGCGGCGCTCGCCATCCTGATCGCGGTGTTCGCCCTCTGGAGCAGGGTGGACGCGGAACCGTTCACGTTCGCCGTGACGGGCGACACGCCCTACAGCGAAGGGGAACGCGAAGCGTTCGTGTCGATGCTCGCTGGCATGAACGACGCGCCCCTCGCATTCGTCGTTCACATCGGCGACTTCAAGAACGGCTACAGCGACTGCTCCGACGACCTGTACCGGGACCGCCAGTCCCTGTTCGGGCAGTCGCGCCACCCGTTCGTGCTGATCCCGGGCGACAACGACTGGACCGACTGCGGACGCTTCGTCGCGGGTCACCGCGATCCCGAGGAGCGTCTCGCACGTCTGCGGTCCCTGTTCTTCTCGCGGGACACCTCGCTCGGCCAGCGAACCCTCCCGCTCGCACGGCAGCGGATCCAGCCGAACGGCTGCTGCCCCGAGAACGTGCGCTGGTGGCACGCCGGCGTCCTCTTCCTCGGCCTGCACGTCGTCGGGTCGGACAACCACTACGGCCCCGGGCGCACGCCCACGCGCGAGTTCGTGCGCCGTCGCGACGCGACGATCGCGTGGATCGAAGAGGGTTTCGGCGAGGCCGTCGCGCGTGACGCCGCCGCCGTGGTGGTGTTCCTGCACGCGGACATGAATCTCGAACGCCTGCGACATCACGGACGCGGGTTCGACGACATCGTGGACGCACTGACGGCCGCCTTCGCCTCGTTCGGTGGCCCGGTCCTGCTCGTGCACGGTGACACCCACCGGTTCCGCATCGATTCCCCGCCCGGGCTGACGCTCGCCACACCGGGTCAGACCGTGATCCGGCTCGAGACCTACGGTTCTCCGGTGGTCGGCTGGGTGGGCGTCACCGTGACCCCCGGCCAGCGGAACCCTTTCTCGTTCCACGAAGGTCGCCGCTAGCCGGCACGACCGATGGCACGCGTCATCGCTCATCTCGACATGGACGCGTTCTACGCGTCGGTCGAACTGCTCCGCTACCCCGAACTGCGCGGCCAGCCCGTCGTGATAGGAGGAAGCCGCAGACACCACCCCGTCTCGGGCGCGGACGGCGCACGCGCGTTCGCGAAACTCGGAGACTACGCGGGGCGGGGCGTCGTCACCACGGCCACCTACGAAGCCCGTGCATTCGGGGTCCACTCGGGCATGGGACTCATGAAGTCCGCGAAACTCTGCCCGCAGGCGGTGCTGCTGCCTGCCGATTTCGACGAGTACCGTCGGTACTCCCGGGCGTTCAAGGCGGCCGTCACGGAGATCGCACCCGTGGTGGAGGATCGCGGCATCGACGAGATCTACATCGATCTCACCAGTCTCGTGGACGGCGCCGACGACGGCGGCCGATCGGTGGCGCTGGCGATCAAGGCGAGCGTTCGGCGGGAAACGGGGCTCGTCTGTTCGATCGGCCTGTCGCCGAACAAGCTCCTCTCCAAGATCTGCTCGGACCTCGACAAGCCCGACGGGCTGACGATCCTGCGGCCCGAGGACATTCCGCATCGCATCTGGCCCCTGCCCGCCGCACGCATCAACGGCATCGGCCCCAAGGCCGCAGCGAAACTCGGGTCGCTCGGCATCGGGACGATCGGAGAACTCGCCGGTGCGGATCCCGGACACCTGATCGCGCACTTCGGGCAGACCTACGGCAGATGGCTGCACGCGGCGGCGCACGGCCGGGACGACCGACCGGTCGTGACGTTCCGGGAGCCGAAGTCGATCAGCCGCGAACTCACGTTCGAGCAGGACCTGCATCCGCGCCACGACCGGGAACGCCTGCGCGAGCTCTTCACTCGGCTCTGCGAGCAGGTCGCGTCCGACCTGGCGCGCAAGGGCTACGCCGGCCGGACGATCGGGATCAAGCTGCGCTACGACAATTTCAGGACGGTCACGCGCGACATCACCATCGAACGTCACACGGCAGATGCCGCGACGATCCGCCGTGCGGCCGGCACCTGCCTGAGGCGCGTCAGCCTCGACCGACGGCTCCGACTGCTGGGCGTGCGCGTGGGAACACTGGTACCGGCGGGGGCGGAACACGAAGGCGCGACCGCGTCCGCGGGGCACCCCGTGCGCCCCGCTGATCCGGGGGACAGCAGCCAGGGCACGCTGCCGCTCTTCGACGCGAGCGACTGAAGGCACCCGGCGTCTTCGGCAGGCCGACGAGGCCGGTCAGGCCTTCGCGCCCCCCTTCTTGTCGCGAATCGCCTCGGCGAGCTGCCAGACCGCGAGCGCGTAGTTCTGGCTGCGGTTGTAGCGCGTGATCACGTAGAAGTTGTCGAGCCCCAGCCAGTACTCCGGGCCGCTGTCGCCCTCGAACATCATGAGCGCCCCGAGTTCGCCGTCCCCGAGCGGACGCTCGGTCTGGACGCCGCCGCTCGCGAGCTGCGCCTGGTTCGCGGCCGGCTTGATGCCGGCGGAAACCAGGTCGGCAGCCGCCTGCGGGTCCGTGACGGACGCGCGCAGCGCGACGTCCGCGCCGTGTTTCCAGCCGAACGTCTGGAAGTAGTTGCCGACGCTCGCGACGATGTCCGCCGGGCTGTTCCAGAGATCGATCCGTCCGTCACGGTCGAAGTCGACCGCGTACGTGCGCATGCTCGTGGGCATGAACTGCGGCCACCCCATCGCTCCGGCGTACGATCCCTTCACGGTGGTGTGATCGAGGATTCCGTCGTGCACGAGCAGCAGGAACTGCTCGAGCTCGCGCTGGAAGTAGTCGGAACGCGCCTCGCGCTCGAACGAAAGCGTCGCGAGCGCATCCAGTACACGGTAGTTGCCGGTGACGCGGCCGTACACGGTCTCCACGCCGAGGATCGCGACGATGACCTCCTGCGCGACCTCGTAGAAGGCGCTGGCACGTGCGACCACGTCCTCGTTCTCCGTCCAGAACCGGACGCCCCCGTCGATGCGCGTGTGATTCAGATAGCTCGATCGGAAATCCCGCCACGGCCGTGCCGTCCCGGGTGCCGCCATCGCGCGCAGGATGGCGGGCTGGAATTCGGCTTCGGACAGAACGGCGCGCACGCGGCCCTCGTCCAGCTTGTTCGCCTCGGACACGCGTGCCGCGAATTCGGCCATGTCCGGTCTGAGTTCGTCCGAGGCTGCACGCACGAACGCGGGCAATGCCGCGCCGCCGAGCGCCCCGAGAAAATGTCGTCGGGAAAACTTCACGGTACCTCCCGGTCGATCCTGATGTTCAACCCCGCCGCGCCTGGCGCGACGGGCCCTACCTGGCCTTCGAGATCACCACTCGCGGGCATCGGATTCCCCGAGCGCGACACGCGCGCCCCCACGATCAGGTGATCGAACTTCGAAAGCGACATCCCTGCCACCATCGACATGCTGTCGTCCAGCTTGAACCGGACGGGAAGATCCCTGACCTGCCTGCGAAGCACGGCCAGGGGCATCCGCGGCCCCGTCTCGGCGCGTGCATAGATGAAGACCGTGTCGTCGGACTTCACCTTGTCGCGCAGCGACGGGTCCATGGTGACTTCGCCGGAGACCTGCGCGGTGGCCTGGGCCTTCGCGCCGGGCTTCCCGGCAGCCCCGGCTTCCTGCCGCGCCTGGTCGATGCCCGCCTGCACGGCCTTTGCGTATTCGGTGCCGGCCGGTGCGAGCTTGAGGAGGCGCTGCCAGTAGTCGATGGCGGTTCCGTAGTCCTTCTCATCGTACGCAGCCGTTCCCAGCAGCGCGAGTGCCTTTTCGCTGTGCGCGTCGAGATCGAGTGCCTTGCGGGCCATCGCGAGCGCCTCGCCCTCGATCCGGCCCTGGGCCTCGACCGCGAGCGTCTCGGCGAGATCCGCGTAGGCGTCGGCGTCGTCGGGCGCGACCTGGATGAGGCGACGGTACGCCCGTTCGGACTCGGGCAGCTTGCCGAGCGCTCGGTACGACCGCGCCAGCATGAGCCAGCCACGGGGATCGCCGGGCTGATCCTCCATGCGCTCGGCGAGCTTCGCCGTGAGTTCGAGCATCTTGTGGCGCTGCGCGGCATCGTCAGGGGACATGCCCAGGCGCACGACGGGATCGAGCGCCTTGGGAGTGCCGAGCAGGACGTATGCCCCCGTCGCCGCGACCGGAATCAGCAGACCCAGCACCCAGGCGATCCAGCGACCCGACCGCGCGCCCGCCTGACGATGGTCGGCCCGCGCCCGGAGGTCTTCCGCGAGTCGCTGCTCGATCTCGAGTTTCGCCTGGGCGTGCTGGTCGGGCGACAGCGTGCCCTGCGCGAGATCGCGTTCGAGTTCGGCGAGCTGGTCCCGGTACACCGAGACCACGGCTGCGTCCTCGCTCACCGACCCTCGGGACGACGAACGCAGGAGTGGAGGGAGCAGGAACAGGAGCGCGAGCGCTACCAGACCCGCGGCGAACAGCGAGAAGATCAGCATGGACAGTTGTCGAGACCCGTGACCACCGGAGCAGGGCCCGGCAGGAACACCAAAATGAACGCGCGATTATAGCGAGCCCCGCTCCCCGGCGGCCCGGCGCGTTTGCCCCCCGGTACGTCGCAGCGGAGCGCCCCTCGCACGAACGACGCCACGGCAAAGGCGCGCCGCCATGCTCCTCGGGGCACACGATGCCCCGATGCACGGGACACCCCGCCCCTCACCCTCCGTGACCGTTCGGCAGCGGCAGGGCAGTCTGGTACTTGACCTGCTTGAGCGCGAAACTCGACTGGATGTTCCCGACCCCGGACACGCGGGACAGGACGTTGACGATGAAGTCCTGGAGTGCATCGAGGTCGGGCACGACGACGCGCAGCAGATAGTCGGCGTCGCCCGTCATCAGATAGCACTCCATGACCTCGGGGCGTGCCTGCATCGCCTTCTCGAACGTCTCGAGCGCACTTTCGATCTGCCGCTCCAGACGGACCTGGATGAAGACGCTCACCTGCAGTCCGATCCGCCTCGGATCGAGCAGCGTGACATAGCGGCTGATGTAGCCGCGGTCCTCGAGCGCCCGGACGCGCGCGAGACAGGGCGACGGAGACAGCCCGACCGCCTTCGCGAGTTCGACGTTCGTCGTGCGCGCGTTTCCCTGCAGCAGGTCGAGGATGTTCCAGTCGATGGAGTCGATGTCGAGTTTGTTCTGCACTTTCACTCCTTAGCGGTTATGGCGACCGGGCATCGACCGCATCCGGTCGAGCTGTCGGTCCGTCGAGGCCACGTACCCGCACGCGTTGCCATGCGGGACCTCCGTGGCGACTTTTTTGCACGAAAGTAATGTCGCCAGTGCTCACCGCCGGCCGTTTCGGAGCCTCCGGGCTCCGATGCGGTCCGGCCGTCGGCCTCCGCCCGCGGAACAAAACAAAACTCCGCCACACGCATTTCTAGAAGCATATTATCCTGTAATGTTTCCCTGGCACCCGTTCGGACAGCACCCCATGCTCCGGAAATCACAGTAATATCCGCCAGATACCCTGCTCGCGGCGGGTCACGTCCGGGCACGCTTTCCAAGGAGCCGATCACAATGTCCGACCTTTCCGACGTCCCTCAACTCGACTGGTCCACCTTCTGGCGTGTCATGCCGAAGGATCTGGACCCCGTCGAAACGCGAGAGTGGCTGGATGCCCTCGACGCCGTGATCGACAACCTTGGGCCTGAACGCGCGACCTACCTTTTGCGCCGACTCCTGGATCACGCGCGCGATCAACACGTGCCGATGCCCCCCGTCCTTAACACGCCCTACCGGAACACCATCCCGCTCGCGGCACAGCCACAGTTTCCGGGCAATCTCGAGATAGAGCAGCGGCTGATCGCATTGGTTCGCTGGAATGCGCTCGCGATGGTGGTCAGGGCCAACAAGGCCCACGCGGAACTGGGTGGCCACATCGCGAGCTACGCGTCGGCGGCCGATCTCTTCGAAGTCGGCTTCAACCACTTCTTCCGCGCCGGGCAGGACGGCGATCTCATCTACTTCCAGCCCCACTCGGCGCCCGGCGTCTACGCACGCGCGTTCCTCGAGGGGCGGCTCGCGGAAGACAACCTGAACAGCTACCGGCGCGAGACGGGAGGCAAGGGGCTCTCCTCCTACTGCCACCCGTATCTGATGCCCGAGTTCTGGCAGTTCCCGACCGGATCCATGGGACTCGGCCCGCTGAACGCGATCTACCACGCGCGGTTCCTGCGGTATCTCGAGAACCGCGGCATCCTGAAGACCGCGGGACGCAAGGTCTGGGCGTTCCCGGGCGACGGCGAGATGGACGAGCCGGAATCCCTGGCGGCCCTCTCGCTCGCGGCGCGCGAAGGTCTCGACAACCTCATCTTCGTGGTGAACTGCAACCTGCAGCGCCTGGACGGTCCCGTGCGCGGCAACGGGTCCGTGGTCCAGGAACTCGAGGGACTGTTCGCGGGCGCGGGCTGGAACGTGATCAAGCTCCTCTGGGGCTCCGACTGGGATCCGCTGTTCGCGCGCGACCACGACAACGTGATCGTGAAGCGTCTGCACGAGACGGTCGACGGCGAATTCCAGAAATACGCGGCGACGAGCGGCCACTTCAACCGCGAACACTTCTTCAACAAGTATCCGGAGTTGCAGGCACTCGTCGCGGACATGACCGACGAGGACATCGACCGGCTGCGCCGCGGCGGGCACGACCCGGTCAAGATCTACGCGGCCTATTCGGCCGCGGTGAAGCACCGCGGCCAGCCGACCGTTATCCTCGCCCAGACCAAGAAGGGCTACGGGATGGGCCACTGGGGTCAGGGCAAGATGACGACCCACCAGCAGAAGAAGCTCGACGACGAGGCGCTCATCGCCTTCCGCGATCGCTTCGCGCTGCCGCTGTCCGACGAGGACGTGACCAAGCTCAGGTTCCACAAGCCCCCGGCGGACAGCGCGGAGATGAAGTACCTGCACGCGCGTCGCCAGGCGCTCGGGGGCTATCTCCCGCAACGTGCCACCACGGCCCCTGCACTGCCGATCCCCGGGGTCCAGTCGGTCCAGAAGTACCTCGAAGGCACGAACGGTCGCGAGCAGTCCACGACGATGATCTTCGTCCAGCTCCTGACGCAGTGGCTCAAGGACCAGAACTTCGGCAAGCACATCGTGCCCATCGTCGCGGACGAGGCACGCACGTTCGGCATGCAGGCGCTCTTCCGGCAGGTCGCCATCTACTCGTCGGTCGGTCAGCTGTACGACCCGGAGGACCGGGACGAGCTGCTGTACTACAAGGAGGCAAAGAACGGGCAGATCCTCGAGGAAGGAATCACCGAGGCCGGCGCGATCTCCTCGTGGCTGGCCGCGGCGACGAGCTTCAGCGCCCATGGCGTGCCGATGCTGCCGTTCTACATCTTCTACTCGTGCTTCGGCTTTCAGCGCATCGGCGACCTCGTCTACGCTGCGGGCGACTCCCGCGCGCGAGGCTTCCTGCTCGGCGCCACGGCAGGACGCACGACGCTCTCCGGCGAAGGCCTGCAGCACGAGGACGGCTCGAGTCACGTGCTGTTCTCCACCGTGCCGAACTGCGTCGCCTACGACCCGTGCTTCGGCTACGAGCTCGCGCTGATCATCCAGGACGGCACGCGCCGGATGGTCGAGGCGCAGGAGGACATCTTCTACTACGTCACGGTGATGAACGAGAACTACGCGCACCCCGCGATGCCCGCAGGCGCCGAGGAAGGCATCCTGAAAGGCATGTACCGGCTGCGCGAGGGGCAGCCGCCCGCGGGCAGGAAACCGAAGGGAACCCCACCGCGTGCCCAGCTTCTCGGATCGGGCACGATCCTCCGCGAGGTGATCGCGGCGGCCGAGATGCTCGAACAGGACTGGCAGGTCGTCGCGGACGTCTGGAGCGTGACGAGCTTCACCGAACTGCGTCGCGACGGCCTCGGGGTGGAGCGTCACAATCGCCTGCATCCCGGCGACGAACGGCGCGAGGCGTGGGTCGAGCGGTGCCTGAACCCGACGGCCGGCCCCGTCATCGCGGCAACCGACTACATGCGAACCGTCCCCGACATGATCCGGACGTGGGTGCCGCGCCGCTACGTGACGCTGGGCACCGACGGCTTCGGGCGCAGCGACACGCGTGCGGCCCTGCGCAACTTCTTCGAGGTCGATCGCCGGCACGTGGTCGTGGCCACCCTTGCCGCGCTCGCCGACGACGGTGTCGTCGAGCGTGCCGTCGTGCGCGAAGCGATCGACAAGTACGGGATCGACGCCGACCACCCGAATCCCTGGGATGCCTGAGTCGGCCGCGCGGGCGTGTACCCGACTCCGGACCGGGAACGGCACGTGACGGTCGGGCACCGCCCCCCATGACGGTCCGGGACGTCCGGTACGCGGACCTCGTCGACCGCTACGACCTCGTGCTCTTCGACGCCTACGGCGTGCTCGTCCACGGAACGGGCCTCATGCCGGGCGCCGTCGCAGCGATCGAGTTGCTCGAGCAGCGGGGGAAGGCCTACTGCGTCGTGACCAACGACGCGTCGAAGCTGCCGGAGAACGCGGCCGTGCGCTATGCGAGCCTCGGGCTCGCCCTCGATGCATCGCGCATCGTGACCTCCGGAATGCTGCTCGAATCGCACTTTCGCGATCACGGACTCCGGGGCGCGCGCTGCGCCGTGCTGGGCCCTCCCGACGGCCTGCGCTATGTCCAGCGGGCAGGTGGCGAGGTCGTGCCGGTCAACGCGTCGTTCGACGTGCTCGTCATCTGCGACGAGTCGGGCTTCCCGTTCCTGGAGATGGCGGACGCCACGCTGACCTCGCTCGTCCGCATGCTGGACGCGGGACGCGAGGTCCGCCTCGTCGTCCCGAACCCCGACATCATCTATCCGGACGGCACGCACGCGTTCGGCTTCGCGGCGGGCAGCGTCGCCCTCATGTTCGAGGCTGCACTCGCGCGCCGCTATCCCGGGCGGACCGACCTGCGGTTCGTCCGGCTCGGCAAGCCCGAACCCGGCCTGTACCTGCACGCGCTGGCACTCGCGGGCACCCGGTCGGCCGTGATGATCGGCGACCAGCTCGAGACCGACATCGCCGGCGCCAATCGCGCAGGGATCGATTCCGCACTGCTCACGACCGGCGTGAGCCTCGGCGACCTCCACGACACCGCTCCCGACATCCGCCCGACCTATCGCATCGCAAGACTCGATCGATGACGGCTCCCACGCGGCGTGCGATCGATCTTCGCGCCGGCGGACTGCTCGTGTTCCTCTGTGCGATCTGGGGCGGCACGCACGTCGCGGGCAAGCTCGCCGCGCCCGACGTGCCGCTCGTGCTCCAGGCGGGCCTGCGCTCCGCCATCGCGGGCCTGCTGCTGTTCGCGTGGGCGCGCGTTCGCCGGATACCGCTGTTCCGGGCGGACGGCACCCTCGCCGCCGGCCTGCTCGCCGGCGCGCTGTTCGCGGGCGAGTTCCTGTTCCTGTTCTCCGGACTGGCTCACACGGCTGCGTCGCGGATGGTCGTGTTTCTCTACCTCGCCCCGGTGTTCACGGCCGTCGGCGTGCACCTGTTCGTTCCCGGTGAACAGCTCCGGAGTGGCCAGTGGCTCGGGGTCGCCCTCGCATTCGGAGGCATCGCCGTCGCGTTCGGCGACGGCTTCCTCGGCGCCCGCGGAACGGCACTCGGCGACACGTTCGGTGTCGTCGCGGCACTCATGTGGGCGGCCACGACCGTCTGGATCCGCGCAAGCCGCCTCACGCACGCGAGCGCCGCGAAGGTGCTCTTCTACCAGCTCGCGGTGTCGGCCCCCGTCCTGCTCGCGGCATCGCACCTTCTCGGGGAACCGGGCACGGTCCGCTTCACCGCGGTCGCGATCACGAGCCTCGTCTATCAGGGTGCCATCGTGGCATTCGCAAGCTATCTCGCCTGGTTCTGGCTGCTCACGCGGTACCGGGCAGCCAATCTCGCGGTGTTCGGGTTCCTGACACCGCTGTTCGGCGTGGTCGCCGGCGTCACGCTGCTCGGCGAGCCGGTGAGCCCGCTGTTCGCGGCCTCCATCCTGCTCGTGGCGTTCGGCATCCTGCTCGTCAACCGGCGCGCCTGAGCCGCACCTTCACCGGGCCGGAAAAGGTCCGGCGCCCCGCGACCGGGCACGCCCCAGAAGCAGTCCGCGCGCGAGCGCCGCGCAGAGTCCGCAGACACCGATCACGACCGCCATGGGCACCGGGGTACCGTCGTGCCAGTGGCCCACGGCCGCACCCGCGAACGCGGCGATGCCGAACTGGACTGCGCCCATGAGCGCCGCCGCGCTCCCCGCGCGGGTGCCGAAAGGCGCCATGGCGCCCGCCGCGGCGTTCGCGAAGATGAAACCGAGCGTTGCCACGTATCCGAACAGCGGCACGAGGATGCCGCCGAAGCCGCCGGTGCCGCGCCATGCGAGCAGCGCCAGCAGCACGCCGAACGCGGCATTGACCCGGTTCGCGCAAGCGAGGATGCGATCGCTCGGGAACCGCCGGAGCAGCAGCCGGTTGCACTGCGATGCCGCGATCAGTCCCAGGGCATTGGCCCCGAAGTAGTAGCCGAACGCATCCGGCCGCACACCGTAGACCTCGATGAACACGAACGGCGATCCGGAGATGTACGCGAGCATGCCGGCACCCGCGAGGCCTCCGGCGAGGGTGTTGCCGAGAAACCTGCGGTCCGTCATGAGCAGGCGGTAGGTCCCGATGGAAGATCGCAGCGTCGGGGCGGGTCCCTCGCGCCTCAGGGTCTCGGGCAGTTTCCAGCGCACCGCGCCGAGACACGCGAGCCCGAAGAGGGCGAGGACCAGGAAGATCGCGCGCCACCCGAACGCATCGAGAACCCAGCCTCCGGCGAGCGGCGCGAGGATCGGTGCGACGCCCATGATGAGCATGAGTGCGGACAGCACGCGCGCGGAGGATTCCTGGTCGTACAGGTCGCGCACGATGGCACGGGCGATCACCATCCCCGCGCATCCTCCGAGCGCCTGGAACAGGCGGCATGCGACCAGCACGTCGATCGAAGTCGAGAACATGGCACCGATCGACGCGATCACGTAGAGGGTCAGGCCCGCGTAGAGCGGAGACCTGCGACCGAAGCGGTCCGCGAGAGGTCCGTAGAGCAGCTGTCCCACGGCGAGCCCCACGAAGAACGCGGAGAGGGTCATCTGCGTGGCCGCCGTGTCCGCGTGGAGTTCGCGCGCGATCGTGGGCAGGCTCGGCAGATACATGTCGATCGACATCGGACCGAAGGCGGTCAGCGCGCCCAGCACGAGAACCAGGGATCGGGGATGTTGCCGGGAGTCTTGTCGCATGGAGCCGGGAGAGTGCCACAGGAACGGGCGGACGCACACGCGGCAGACGACGCGACGGGCCCTGCTTGC
This sequence comes from Betaproteobacteria bacterium, assembly GCA_016125475.1. Taxonomy (GTDB): domain Bacteria; phylum Pseudomonadota; class Gammaproteobacteria; order Burkholderiales. The sequence continues at coordinate 129,556 of WGLR01000006.1, read as the reverse complement.
CGGTCCGGGTGGTGGGATACACTCGTGATCATGAGCGGAACGATCGAAAGAACGGATTTTCACGGCCTGCCCGCGTGGGCCCTGCGGTCGCCCGACGGCGGGATGGCCATCGTCACCGACCACGGTGCCCACGTCGTTTCGTGGCAGCCGCGCCCCGGGGACGAGCGTCTGTACCTCAGCGACAGGGCGGTGTTCGCCGACGGCACACCGATTCGCGGCGGCATTCCCGTCATCTTCCCGCAGTTCGGCACGCGCGGTCCGGGTCTCAGGCACGGGTACGCGCGAACCGTGTCGTGGAGTCCCGCCGAACGGCGGACGGGCCCCGACTTCACGACGGCCACGTGGCGCCTGCCCGACTCCGTCGGTCCCGCGACCGGGCGTCTGCCGGGCTGCGTCGTGGAACTTACCGTGAGCCTCGATCACGAACGCCTCGACGTGGAATTGTTCGTCGCGAATGCCGGTGCCGCGCCCCTGTCCTTCACGGCCGCGCTGCACACGTATCTGCGCGTTCCGGCGATCGAGGAAGCGAGCCTTCTCGGCCTGCAGGACACCGGTTACGAGGATCAGACGGACGGCGGAAAGCGCCACACGCAGGCTCCGCGACACCTCAGGTTCGAGGGCGAGGTCGACCGGATCTACGAGGACGCACCCGTCGCACTCGAACTGGTCTGGCGCTCGGGCACGACGCGGATCCGACAGACGGGATTTCGCGACACGGTGGTCTGGAATCCCGGGCGGGTCAGGTCCGCCGCGTTCGCCGACATGCCGCCGGACGGATTCCGTGAAATGGTCTGTGTCGAAGCCGCGACCGCGATCACGCCTGTCGAACTCGACGCGGGCGCGGAGTGGGCGGGACGACAGACGCTGCTGGGCAGCTAGGAGGATCCGGGGCGACAGCTACCTGCCGGCCGCCTGCGGTCAGCGCTCGCCCCGGAAGTGGTGCAGGAGCTTGTGCAGCGCATCCGCCGTTCCGGCAAGCACGGACGACGCGTCGTTCACGTCGCCGATGGCCGCCACGTTCTCTTCGGTGAGCCCGCTCATGCGCTCCATGCTCGCCGCGACCTCGCTCGAGGCGCGGGACTGCTGATCCAGCATCGTCGCGATCTCGCGGGCGGAGGCCGCGATGCCCTGGCTCGCCTCCCGGATCGCGTGCAGGCTCTCGTTGGAGGCATGGATCAGGTTCGCGCCACGGTTCACCTTGTCGGCCGCGGTGCGCATCGTCTCCGTCGCACCCGCCGTCCCGGCCTGCACGTCCGCAACCGTCCTCGAGATGTCCATGGTGCTCGCCCGCGTGCGCTCCGCGAGCTTGCGCACCTCGTCGGCGACGACGGCGAATCCCCGGCCCTGCTCGCCCGCGCGCGCGGCTTCGATCGCCGCATTCAGTGCGAGCAGATTCGTCTGTTCCGCGATTTCCTGGATCGTCTGGGTCACGCTGGAGATGTTGCCGACCGCCTCGCTCAGCGCCTCGACCTGGGTGCGCGCGGCGTCGACCACGTCGACCACGTCGCGGGTGGCCGCGAGCGATTCGTCCATGCGTGTGCTGCCCTCGCCGACGACACGGATCGCCTCGTCGGCATGATCCGAGCTGCGGCCGGTGGCCTCCGCGATCTCGTTCACGGAAACCGAAAGCTGTTCGAGCGCCGAGGCAACGCTGCTGATCCCGTCATACTGCTGCTGCGAGCGGCTCATGAGGCCCTGCGCGCGGTCGGCGAGCGCACGCGTGCCGACGTGCACCTCGTTGCCGGACACCGCGACGTCCGCGATGACGGCACGCAGGTTGACCTTCATGGTTCGCACCGCCACGAGGATGTCGGCGAACTCCCGTGGCCCGTCGGGCTCGGCATCGTGCGCGAGATCTCCCTCGGCGATGTGCCGGATGTCCTCGCGGATACGGACCGTCGAGGAGCGAATCAGGTGCCAGAGCCAGGCGTAGGCGACGGCGCTGCCGACCACGAGCACGGCCCCGGCCACGATCGACCACGGTGCGGGCAGGACGCCTGCCGCCACGCCGAGCGCCGCTGCCGACGCGAACACGCCCCCGAGCATGCCGCGAAGCGACCGGCCGAACTGCAGCTGCGTACGTGGCAGGCGTTCCCGACCGTCGCGGATGGCGGCATACAGCCGTTCGGCGGTCCGCTTCCGGTCCACCGAGGGCGCCGTCCGCACGGACATGTACCCCACGGTCTCGCCGTTCTCGGTGAGCGGGCTCACGTAGGCGTCGACCCAGTAGTAGTCACCGTTCTTGCACCGGTTCTTGACGAGGCCGCGCCAGGGATGTCCGCTGCGCAGCGTCGCCCAGAGGTCCTCGAAGGCCTCGGGCGGCATGTCCGGATGGCGCACGACGTTGTGGGGCTTGCCGATGAGTTCGTCTTCCGCGAACCCGCTGATCTCGAGGAACGCCGGATTCACGTAGGTGATCTTGCCCTTGACGTCCGTGCGGGAAACGATCGGACGAAGGGGATCGACGAGGTGCTCCACGTCGGTGGTACTGGCGTGCATGCGGGCGGCGCGGCCGCGCAGGGTCTGTTCCGGCATTGCTCGTTCCTGTGTTTCTCGGTCCGTCCGTCGGACCCGGGCCATCGGGTGACGTGGTACTGCCACGTCTTGCTCCCGGCAGGCTGCCATGGACGTCACGCGTGACGTGACGTCATCCGCCATCGCGGGGACGCCTCGGAGATCGGCAGGAATTCCCGCGGCTTTAGCCCGGATTCCGGAAACAGGACGTCACGGCGGGCCCGCGAAGGCGGTACGGCGTCAGATCGCCGTGTCGTCCGCCTTCGGAGCGGCGGGTGCGACGCGCGGCAGCACGAGGATGACCGAGGTGCCGGCGCCGACCGTGCTGTCGACCTCGATGCGTCCGCCCAGCACGGCAGTCACGAGGTTGTGCACGATGCTGAGCCCGAGCCCGCTGCCGCCGCTGCCCAGACGGGTGGTGAAGAACGGTTCGAATACCCGGTGGAGATGCTCGGGCGGAATGCCCCGGCCGTTGTCCGCAACCGTGATCTCGACGGACTCCTGACCGAGTTCCCGTGCCGTCACCCGGACGAGTCCCTCCTGTCTGTCCCCGAATGCGTGGACGACCGCGTTGGTCACGAGATTGGTGAGGACCTGACCGAGTGCGCCGGGATAGCTGTCCATCTCCGTGTCCGCAACGACGTCCTGCTCGATCCGGATGCCCCGGCGCCGTATCGTCGGCGTGAGCGTGATCACGATCTCGCCGACGGTTTCCCGGAGCGGGAAGCGGCGACGCTGCGAACTCGAACGGTCCGCGGCGACCTGCTTGAAGCCGGAGATCAGCTCGGCCGCTCGCTGAAGGTTGCGCAGGAGTATGGTGTTCGCCTCGCCGATGTCACGCAGGAACGAGTCGAGCGCCGACCGCGTGAGCCCCGTCGCGAGCAGGCGCTGCAACTCGGCGATGCGCGGCTCCAGCGTGCTCGCGACCATGAGCCCGTTGCCGATCGGGGTGTTCAGCTCGTGACTGACACCGGCCACGAGCGCACCGAGAGCGGCCATCTTCTCTGCCTGAAAAAGCTCCTTCTGGGTCCGGGCGAGCGTGCCGAGCGCCGTCTCGAGCTCCGCGTTCGACCGCTCGAGGTCGCGGGTGCGTTCCTGCACGCGCCGCTCGAGGGTCGCATTGAGTTCCCGCAGCGCATCCTCGATGTGGCGCTTCTCCGTGATGTCGACGGTCGTGCCGAGAACGCCCAGGATGGCGCCGTCCGCGCCACGCAGGGGCACCTTGTTCTTGAGCTGCCACTTCGGCGCCCGACCCGGCACTTCCTCGAGATCCTCGTACCCGAGCTTGGGACGGCCGGACAGGATCACGTCGTCGTCGTGGTGCATGTAGTCGTTCGCGTAGGCACGCCACGGCAGGTCGGCGTCGGTCAGACCCTCGAGGTCATCGGGTGAAGCGACGCCGGCGTCCTCCGCGAACACGCGGTTCGCGCCGCGATAGACGTGATCGCGGTCCTTCCAGAACACGCCGACCGGTATGCTGTCCAGCACGAGTTCGAGGAACTGACGCGACGTACGCAGCGCTTCGGCCGTGCGCTGCTGCTCGGTGACGTCCTGCACGACCGAGAGAACGCAGCGCTCGCCACCGATCTCCGCGATCGCCGAATTGATCACGCAGCTGCGCACGGAACCGTCGGAGCGTCTCACCCGGGCCTCGAAGTCCCGCACGCGCCCGTCCCGCTCCAGGACCTGCAGGTAACTCGCGCGTTGCGGGGGATCGTCCCAGAAGCCGAAGTCGAGCGTCGTGTGCCCCACCAGGTCGTCGCGATGGCGTGCGAGCAGCCCGCAGTAAGCGTCGTTCACGTCCACCACCTGTCCGTCCGGCAGCAGCGTGATCGAGATGGCGTCCGGGCTCGCGCGGAAGGCGGCAGCGAACCGCCCCTCGGATTCGCGCAGTTCGCGCTCGCGACGGTGGGCCTCGCTCACGTCGCGCACCACGCTCACGATGCTGTCGACACCCTGGATGCTCACCGGATACGTGGTGGACTGCGCCTCGAACACCTCGCCGTTGCGCCGCTTCAGCAGCAGCGGATAGTCACGCACGGACCCGGTAGTCCTGAGCGCCGCGAGAAACCGGTCCCGCTCCGAGATGTCGGCGAAGATGCCGAGTTCGGCGCCGTTGCGGCCGATCGCCTCGTCGCGCGTGATCCCGAACATCGACTCGTACACCTCGTTCACTTCCTCGATGCACCCGTCCTCGAGCCTCGCGATCGCCATCGCGTCGACACTGCCGCGGAACGCGGCACCGAACTTCGCCTCCGACTGTCGCAGGGATTCGTCGAGGCGTCGCGCGAGCGTGACGTCGCGCACGACGGTCATGAGGCAGGTGTCCGGCCCGACGTTGAACAGCGATGCCGAAATCATCACGTCGCGAAGCTGGCCGTTCGCGACCTTCTGTCGCGCAGCGTAGTCCCGGACGTTGCCCTGTGCGCGCAGCCTGGCGAGAAACGCGTTGCGATCACCCGCGTCACACCAGATGCCGAACCGCAGGACGGGCTGGCCCAGCAGGCGGTACCTCGGGTATCCCGAGAACGACTCGAACGCGCGGTTCGCGTCGAGGATCACGCCGTCGAGCAGCCGCGTGATGATCATCGGGTCCGGGTTCACGTGAAATGCCTGGGAGAACTTCGCCTCGGAGGCCCGCACCGTCAGCAGCGCTTCGGACGCGTCGGTCACGTCACGGAACATCAGCACGACGCGGCGTGCGCCGACCTGGGCCACGTGCAGGTCGAACCTGCCCGTGCCGTGAATGTCGTCATAGCGATAGTTCCGCCACTCGCGCGCCCCGCCGTCGACGGCCACCCGCCTCATTCCCTCCGGAAGGTCCTCGCCCGCGAGTCCGGGAAAGATGCGTTCCATCGCGTGGCCGACGAACTGAAGGAGCGGCCGCGCGACGAAGCGCTCTGCGGCCGGGTTGCAGCCACGGAACACGAGACGCCCGTCCGCTGCCGCCTCGAATTCGAGCGCTCCGTACGGAGCGTGCTCGATCAGCGACCGGACCCGTCGGTCGACGATGTCGTCCGCGGCCGGCTGCGGCGCACCCGCCGCGAGGTCCCGACGTGTCACGCGGGCAGGCTCCCTGGCGGCGAACGCAGCCAGGCCGTCAGCGCCGCCGTTTCCATCGGTCGCGCGAAATGGAAACCCTGCGCCTCCGGGCACCCCATCCCGAGCAGGATGTTCGCCTGGTCCGGCGTCTCGACACCTTCCGCGATGACGGCAAGTTCGAGTGACCGTCCGAGTTCGATGACCGTGCGGGCGATGCTGCGGTCCCGCGCGGCTCCGCCGATACCCGACACGAACGCACGATCGATCTTGAGCCGGTCGACCGGCAGGCGGTGCAGATAGGCGAGCGAGGAGAAGCCCGTGCCGAAGTCGTCGATCGCGATCGATACGCCGAGCGACTTCACGGCCTGCAGGGCGTCGCGCACACCCTCGAGATCCCCCATCGCGATCGACTCGGTGATCTCGATCTCGAGCAGGTCCGACGCGATGCCGGTCTCTGCAAGCGCGCGGGCGATCGAGTCGGCGAAATCCGGATGACGGACCTGGATGGCGGACATGTTCACCGCCATCCGCAGTCCGGACATGCCGTCCGCGTGCAGCCGCCCCAGGTCCTCGAGTGCCGCGCGCAGCGCCCAGTCGCCGATTGCGAGGATCATGCCGGAGCGCTCCGCGACCGGCACGAACTCGGCGGGGCTCACGTTCGCGCCGTCGGGGCGACGCCAGCGGAGCAGTGCCTCGAGCCCCACCGGCCTGCCGTCCGACAGGCGCACCTGGGGCTGATAGGCCAGATGGAACTCCGCCCGCGGCAGCGCCTCGCGCAGCTCGCGCAGCAGTCCCACACGGTGCCGGATCTCGGCCATCAGTGCGGGCGTGTACTCCGCCACGCGGGAGTGCTGCCGCGACTTCGCGCTCGCGAGCGCGAGCGTCGCATGCGTGAGCGCATCCTCCCCGCCGCCCTCGATGTCGGCCAGCCGCAGGACACCCAGGGACGCACTGACCCTCAGGCGGTCTTCACCGATCGCGAAGGGCTCCTCGAACTGCACCCGGATGCCGTCTGCCGAGACGCGCGCGCGGTCCCCGAGCACGGCGAACTGGTCCGCGCCGATCCGTGCGACGCGGTCCTCGGGAAATGCCCGGGCGAGCCGCTCGGCCACGGCCTTCAGCAACTGGTCACCGTACTGCTGACCGAGCGCGTTGTTGAGGTCCGCGAACTGGTCGACGTCCACGATCGCGAGAACGCCCTCGGCCCGCGCACCCGCGAGGTCGGCCTCCACGAGCTCGAGCAGCCCGTTGCGATTCGGAAGGTCCACGAGCGTGTCGTGGTAGGCGGCACGCTCGAGACGCGCGAACATGGCGGCATTCTCCAGTCCCGCCGCGACGCTCGAGGCAAAGACCTCCACGAGTTGCACGTCGATGGCGTCCGGTCGCCGCGCGGTGTCGAGATGGACCACGGCGATTCCGCCGAATCGGCCGGAGAAGTAGAGCTCGCAGTAGCGATCGGCGAACACGTGACTGCCCCCGGCGAGACACTGCTCGATCCTGGTGCGAGTTCCGGTGTCCGGAAGCCGTGCGAGTTCGACCCCCTCGAACGGCCGATAGGCGCCGGCCGCCGAGATGACCCGCGGAACCATGGCATCCCCGTCGCCCTGCCGTGCGTGCACGCACACGAGACCATCCGCGGGCACGCCGAGCAACTCGGCCAGACGCGTGACGACGGCCGCCGCGAACACCTGCAGGCCACCGGTGTGCGCAAGCTCGGCTGCGCTGCGCACGATGGTCTCGAGTCCGCGCGTGCTCGCATTCACGAGCCGCAACTGCTCGTAACCACGAATGGCGGCCGTGAGCGTCGTGTACAGCCTGGTGCGCGTGAGCTCGCCCTTGGTCTTGTAGTCGTTGATGTCGTAGTCGCGGATCGCCTCGATCTCGGGCGCATAGCCGGGCTGCCCCGTCCGCAGCACGATCCGCACGTCGCGCAGCCCGAACTCCTCGCGCACGACCTGCACGAGGTCGAGGCCCGCGTGCTCGGTTTCCATCACGACGTCGAGCAGGATGACGGCGATGTCGGACTCCGTGGCCAGGACGCTTCTGGCCTCCGCGGCGGAATAGGCGTGCAGGAATTCGATCGGCCGGCGCTCGACGAGCGCATCCGACATCGCGAACTCGGTCGCGAGATGAACGTCCCGCTCGTCGTCGACGAGCAGCACGCGCCACGCCCGGCTCGACCCGTCCCCATCCTTCGCCACTTGCCCGGGCTCCTCTGCGAACTCCATCGCGGACTCGCCGGACAGCCCCTGATGCTGCATCAAACCATACCTCCCGCTGCCCCTTCCCTGCCGGCACCCGATAGCGCCCGGATGTCGGAAGCGTCCGTCGTGCCCGCCGTCAGGGTTCCGGGGCCGCCCGGGAAACGGGCTCGAGGACGGCTTCGAATCCCATGCCGTGCAGAGTCTCCACGACCTGTCTCGCATGGTCAAACCCGCGCGTCTCGAGCACGAACTCCACCTCGGTGTCCTGGAGCGGGACATTCGTGAACGCGCGCTGGTGATGGACCTCCTCGATGTTGGCGTTGGCCTCTCCCATCGCGGCCGTCACGCGCGCGAGCGAACCCGGCAGGTCGCGCAGCCGGACCGTGAGCCTCGTGAGGCGGCCGCTGCGGACCATTCCGCGACGGATGACGTCGGAGAGGACCAGGGGATCGATGTTTCCGCCGCAGAGAACGATTCCCACGCGCCGGCCCGCAAACCGCTCTGGGTAACGCAGGAGCGTCGCGAGCCCGACCGCGCCGGCTCCCTCCACGACGGTCTTCTCCACTTCGAGCAGCAGAAGGATCGCGTGCTCGATGTCACCCTCGTCCACGAGGAGGACGTCCTGCACCAGTCGTCTCACGATCTCCAGCGTGAGCGTTCCCGGCTGCTTCACCGCGATGCCGTCCGCGAGCGTGCTCACCCCGAATGTGGGCTCGGTACCCTTGAGCGCACAGTACATCGAGGGGAACCGGCGCGTCTGTGCCCCGATGATCTCGATACCCGGCCGCAGCGCGACCGCTGCGGTCGCGATCCCGGAGATCATGCCGCCCCCGCCGATCGGCACGATCAGCGTGTCGAGATCGGGCGCCTGCACGAGCATTTCGAGCGCGATCGTTCCCTGCCCCGCGATCACGCGCTCGTCGTCGTAGGGATGCACGAGCGCGAGGCCGCGCTCCCGCATCACGTTCATCGCGTGCGCACGTGCTTCGTCGAAATTCTCGCCGGCGAGGATGACCTCGGCACCGTGGCCACGCGTGTGCTCGACCTTCACGTGCGGCGTGAACCGCGGCATCACGATGACGGCCGGGATGCCGAGGCGGCGCGCGTGGTAGGCGACGCCCTGCGCGTGATTGCCGGCGGACACCGCGATCACGCCGGCCGCCCGCTGGTCGGCGTCGAGCGACGCGAGCTTGTTCAGGGCGCCGCGTTCCTTGAACGATGCGGTGAACTGGTGATTCTCGAACTTGAGCCAGACCTGCGCACCGGTGATCCCGGAGAGGGTGCGCGAGTGCAGACAGGGCGTGTCGACGACGTGGCCGGACAGCGTGCGCGCGGCCGCGCGCACGTCATCGAGTCCAGTGCTCATCGGTTACCCTCCCGTGACATGTTTCCGACGTGACACTACCACGCCCGGGCCGTGCGGTACCGTACGGGGAAATCCGGACACAAAAAAACCCGCCGCAGCGGGTTTCTGAAATTCACGCGAGGCAGCCCGCAGTATCAGAGTGCCTGAATGTTGGAGGCCTGCTTGCCTTTGGGACCAACGGTTACCTCGAAGCTCACGCGCTGCCCTTCCTTGAGCGTCTTGAAACCGTTCATCTTGATGGCGGAAAAATGTGCAAAGACGTCTTCGCTCTTGTCATCTGGTGTGATGAAGCCGAAGCCCTTGGAGTCATTGAACCACTTCACGGTACCGGTTGCCATTGAGCTCTCCTGTCTTGGTCGACCCACGGGCTGCCACCCGCGTGGATGGTTTGGGTGGCAAGACCGTGCTAGGCACTACCGTACCGCCGACTACCTGACCCCAAAACACGCGGGAATGATACAACGCAAACTTAAGGACGCAAGCATTTTATGGAGGCAATGGCAACCCCCGTCGACGATCAGTTGAGTTTCGTCAAGTCGATCGGGTACCGTCCACGATCATGAAGCGCACAGGCCTCGGCGCACTGCAGATCGAACGCAGCGAGATTCCCTCGCTCGTCGCCTCTGCCGCGCTCTTCTTCTTCATTCTTGCGAGCTACTACGTGCTGCGCCCCGTGCGGGACGAAATGGCCGTGCGTGCAGGAGCGGCGAGCCTCAAGTGGCTCTTCACGGCGACCTTCGTCACCATGCTCGTCGCGACGCCCGCGTTCGGCTGGGTGTCGGCGCGCGTGCAGCGCAGCAAACTGGTGCCAGGTCTTCTCCTTTTCTTCCTGTGTCACATGGTGCTGTTCCGTGTTGCGTTGCAGGATCCAGGCATGGCTCACTGGGTACCCGCGGTGATGTTCGTCTGGGTGAGCGTCTTCAATCTGTTCGTGGTCTCGATCTTCTGGAGTCTCATGGCCGACGTCTTCACGCTCGACCAGGCCGAACGGCTGTTCGGTGCGATTTCGGTGGGCGGGACCGCCGGTGCGATCACCGGCCCGATGCTCACGGCGACCCTCGCGGGCCGGATCGGCGTGCCGAACCTCCTGCTGGTGTCCGCGGCACTGCTGCTGGCGGGCGCCGTTCTCGCGGGTCGTCTCGCGCGCGACGCATTTCCGGGCCGGCCCGCCGCAGGCGGCTCGCCGGCGCGCCCCCTGGGAGGCGGCGCATGGGAGGGACTCGGGCTCGTTGCACGTTCGCCCTACCTGCTCGCGTTCTGCGCGTATCTTGCCCTGCACTCGTTCGTCGGCACCGTACTGTATTTCGAACAGACCCGCGTCGTCGGCGCAGAAATCCCGACGCCGGAAGCACGAACGTCTTTCTTCGCAGGCGTCGACCTCGCCGTGAACACGCTGACGGTCGTGACGCAGCTGCTCGGACTCGCCCCGCTCGTGAGGAGGTTCGGGCTCGCGACCGCCCTTGCGGCACTGCCCGCCCTCACGCTGGCGGGGCTCGCCGTGCTCGCGATCCATCCGACCCTCGCCGTCCTCGTCGTGCTCGGCGTGGTGCGGCGCGCCGGGGAATACGCCATCGCAAGGCCGGCCCGGGAGATGCTCTTCACGGTGCTGCCGCGCACCATCAAGTACAAGGCCAAGAACTTCCTGGACACCGCCGTGTTCAGAGGATCGGACGCACTCTCGAGCTGGCTCGTGGACACCTTGCGCGTGGCCGGCATCGTGGGCGCGGGTGCCGCGGCAGCGACACTTCCGGCTGCGATCGGCGGCCTCTGGCTCGGCTGGAGACTCGGCCGGTCGCGTGCCGTCACGACGATCGAGGAGCACGCGAATGCGACATCCGGACAATCCGGCGCGCCGGAGGTGGCTGCGGCAGGCCATCGCCGCGGGGCTCGCCGCAACGACGACAGGTGATCTCATGGCAGAAGAACAGGTACCGCAGATGCGGCGACGCAATATCCCTTCGAGCGGCGAGCCGCTGCCGGTCGTCGGACTGGGCACCTACCAGGTCTTCGACGTGCCCGGCAGTGCTGCGAGCCTCGAAGCGCTCGAACCCGTGCTCCGGAGCCTCGTCGACCACGGGGGGTCGCTCGTCGACAGTTCGCCGATGTACGGCAACGCCGAAACGATCACCGGGGACCTGGTCACCCGCACCGGGCTGCGCCAGAGACTGTTCCTCGCGACGAAGGTGTGGACCTCGGGACGCGAAGCGGGAATGCGTCAGATACGCGAATCGTTCGAACGGATGCGGACGCCGCAACTGGATCTGCTCCAGGTACACAATCTTCTCGACTGGCGTACCCACCTGAAGACGATGCAGGCGCTGCGCGAGGAAGGAAAGGTCCGCTACCTGGGGATCACCCACTATCACGCCGGCGCCTACGGGGAAATCGAGCGGGTTCTGCAGGCGTCGTCTTGGGACTTCGTGCAGCTCAACTACTCCCTTGCCGAACGCGAGGCGCAGGAACGCGTGCTGCCGCTCGCCGAACGTCTCGGCGTCGCCGTGATCGTGAACCGCCCGTTCGCGCAGGGCTCGCTGTTCGCACGCACCCGCGGAAAGCCGCTCCCCGGCTGGGCGCGGGACATCGACTGCGAGACGTGGGCCCAGTTCTTCCTCAAGTGGATCGTCTCGCACCCGGCCGTCACGTCGGTCATTCCGGCCACGAACAACCTGCGCCACATGCAGGACAACGCCCGCGCCGGCGCGGGACGCATGCCCGATGCCGCGCAACGCGAGGAGATGGCGCGCCACTTCGACGCACTCTGACCGCAGGCGGCGGGTCCGCGCTCCACGCGGCACCGCCCGCGCACGGGCGCGTCCCGTCCTGCCCCGCTAGACGAGACCGCGCTCGGAGAGATTGCGAAGCAGTGCGCCCGCACCGAACGTCCAGGGCGCGATCCGGTGACAGTGATCCACACGGTTCACGAGGCTTCCGAGCTTCGCTGCGGACACCGTCACGATGTCGCCGACGTGATGCGTGAATCCATGGCCGGGCGCGCCCCGGTCCTGTGTCGGCGCGAACGCGGTCCCGAGGAACAGCATCGCGCCGTCGGGATACTGGTGGTTCGCGCCCATCGCCTGGGCAGCGAGATCCGCGGGATCCCGGCTGATCTCGCTCAGGCTGTACCGGCCCGTCGCGAGAAACCCGTCCTCGCCCCGGACCTCGACGGTGATCTCGGTCCCCCGCAGGTCATCGAGCGTGAAGCTGCCGTCCAGCAGCCGGATGAACGGCCCGATCGCACAGCTTCCGTTGTTGTCCTTTGCGCGGCCGAGCAGCAGGGCACTGCGGCCTTCCCAGTCGCGCAGGTTCACGTCGTTCCCCAGCGCGGCGCCGACGATGCGCCCTTTCGAATTGAGCGCGAGAACGAGTTCGGGCTCCGGGTTGTTCCAGGAGGAGGCCTCGAGAATGCCGACGTCGGCACCGAGACCCACTGCGGACATGGGCTGCGACTTGTTGAACACCTCGGCATCCGGGCCGATGCCCACCTCGAGATACTGCGACCAGAGTCCGCGCCCGACCAGGACCTCCTTCACGCGCATCGCCTCCGGCGACCCCGGCTTCAGGCTCGACAGCGAAGCGCCGATCTCGCGGCCGAGCGTGCCCCGAATCTCCTCCGCCTGCGCGGGATCGCCCTTCGCGTGTTCCTCGATGACCCGCTCGAGCATGCTCGCGACGAACGTCACGCCGCACGCGCGAATGGCCTGCAGGTCACAGGGAGCGAGCAGGTGCGGGCGCGTTTCGTCGCGCGCACGGGGATCGCTGTTCGCGAGAACCGACCGCGCGTCACCGAGATCGGCGAGACGTCCTTCCGCGAGCGCACCACGGACCGCGGCGACGGGGTCGTCCAGTTCGAGCAGCGCCGAGGACGTCGGCGCGAGCGTGCCCAGATCCCGCACGCGCCCGTCCGACACGGTCACGACACTCGGGCCCGCCAGTCGTCCGGGTACCCAGACACGCCCGACGAGGACCGCGTCGGCCTCGTCGTGCGGCATCACGCCATCGAATTTCAACGCCATCGACACCTTCCCTCCCTTTCTGTTCTTCAGAGCATCCCCGCTAGCGGGCCGGTTCCATCATGAAGCCGTATTCCGGTCGACACCCGGGCACGCACAGGACGCCCCAGTGGCGCCCGGAGGCCTCGATGGGCACGAACATCTCGAACTCGTGGCCGAGGTTGTTGTGCGCGACGAGACGGAACATCCGCTCGGGCGGCGTCTCGACGTACGAACGGTAGAGCGACGACTCCTCCGCGAGGCGCCGGTGCGTGGCGGCGCGAGCACCGTCCGTCAGTTCCGTGACCGTGATGCCGGTGAAGTACTTCGCGCCGGGAAGCCGCACGGACGCATCGGGCGCCCACGCGGGTGCCTCCGGACGCACCGTCCAGCTTCCGGGATAGCGCCAGTGCCACCCCTCGGCCGCCACCAGCTTCTGCCCGACCGGCACGCACTCGAGCCGCGCCCAGCGATCGATCGGCGCGGGAAGCGTCGTGACCGCGTCGTCGGGCAGACGGTCGCAGTCGAGCAGACGGAACTCGTCGCGGGAATCGCCCTCCCCCTCACTGTGCCCCGACGCGGGAATGCTCGAGAAAGCGAACGCGACGACGGCCGCGGCGACGACGAAAAGATGACGATGCACTTCCAGTCTCCCTGTCACTTCGGCCACTCCGGGCCGGTCATGGTCGGCCGGGCGCCACCAGCGGGCCCGGCACCGGGTTCTAGGCACGAACGGAATCGAGAAAACGGCCGACGAGGAAATTGAACACGTCGGGCTGCTCCAGATTCGACAGATGCGACGCCGACGGGATCACGGCGAGCTGCGCACCGGGCAGCGCAAGCTGGATCTCCCGCGACATCTCGAGCGGCGTGCCTGCATCGCTGTCCCCGACGACGACGAGCGTCGGGACCTGGACCGTGGCGAGCCGGTCCGTGAGGTCGATCTTCGGAATGGCGTGACAGCAGCCGACGTAGCCGGCGACCGGCGTCTCGCGAATGAGGCCGCCCACCCGGTCCATCATGTCCGGACGCGCCTTCCGGAAGTTCTCCGTGAACCAGCGCACGAGCGTCGGCTGCACGAGCGGGCCCATGCCCTGCGAGAGGGCCATGTCGATACGCTGTTTCCAGACGGGAGCCGCTTCGGCCGGAATCCGGCTCGACGTGTCACACAGGATCAGGGACTCGAACCGGCCCGGGTACTTCAGGGCGTGCGTCATGCCGATCATGCCGCCCATCGAAAGGCCCATGTAGTGGCAGCGCTCGACCCCGACGGCCTCCATGAGCCCCTCGAGATCGTCGGCGAGCTGCTCGAGCGTGTACGCACCGTCGGGCGCGTCGCTCCGGCCGTGCCCGCGCGTATCGAAGGCCAGCACGCGGAACCGGCCCTTGAAGACATCGATCTGCTCGCGCCACATCCGGCTGTCGCAGGCGAGCGAGTGGCTCATGAGCAGCCAAGGCCCGTCGCCCTCGACCTCGCAGTGAATCCGGATTCCGTTCGTCTCGACCCGCATCTCATCCTCCGTAGCGTCGGCGTCCTCCGCCCCCGCGAGTATACGATTCCGGGGGGCGGGTGCCGTCACCGATGCCGGTCAGAAGAGTTCCACGGACCCGGAGGCGATTTCCTTTGGCTTGACGAGGCCGAGTTCGAGGAGCGTTTCGTACGTGCGCACCTGGTTCCGGCCGTTCTGCTTCGCGAAATAGAGTGCGTCGTCGGCACGATCGAAGGCCGCGCTCGGACTGTCCGACTGCTCGGTGCGCGTGAGACCGATGCTCACCGTCACCTGCTCGACCTGCGGGAACGAGAACGTCTCCACCTGCTCGCGGAACCGTTCCATCACGGTCTCGGCACCGGCCGCCGTGCTCGGACCGAGCAGGACCACGAACTCCTCGCCTCCGAAACGGAACAGCACGTCCTGGGAACGGAACGTCGTGCGCATCATCCGCGCGATGAGCAGCAGGACCTCGTCCCCGAAGAGATGACCGTGACAGTCGTTGATCCGCTTGAAGTGGTCGATGTCGATCACCGCGAGCCACGGATGTTCGTCGGGCCGCCGGTCACGTCGCCGACCCACCAGTTCGACCTGGCGACCGCGCGCGTCCGCGATAGGCTGGCGTCGCACCCGCCGCAGGAACACGTCGTCGAAGGTCTTGCGGTTCAGCAGAGCCGTGAGCGTGTCGTGCTCGCTGTACTCCAGCAGCGAGAGATGGTTGCGGTAGATCCGCGTGAGACCGTCCACGAGTTCCACGTGGGTGTCGAGCATCGTGCCCTGCACCTCCACCTCGAGAATGCCCACGAGGTCACGCTCGCTGCTGACGGGAAAGAGATAGCGCGTGAGCCCGGGCTCCTCGGGATCGAGCTGCAAGGGCGCGTTGGACACGAAGCAGGCCTCGAATCCGTCGTGGTCCGCGAGGAGGGGGAGGTCTTCCGCGTCCACGGTGGGATCGGACATGGCCACGGGCTGACCGCGGCTCAGTCCGGCCATCAGGCGGACCCGCGCACCCCTGTGATGGTCCAGCACGCGCCACATGGACACGCGGCGTGCCCTCAGCATCCGGAAAAGCACGTCCGCGACCGTCGCCTCGAGGAGGTCGCGGTCGCGCTTGCCGGTCATGTCCGCAACGAACGATATGAGTCTCGACATCGGAACCGCAAGAAGCGGGAGGCACGACAGCGGGCTGCTTCCCGGGGTGATCAACCCGCGCACGAGGGTCGGGCGGTACCGGGGCCGGAGCCGGAGGCACGCCATGCGCCCGTGCGCATGTGAACGGGGCTATCGGCAGGAACCGGACGGACTTTAGGCCGGCGGTGCCGCAGGGACGGCGGGTGCCCGGCCACCCCGGGCGCCGCCCGTTTCGCGGCGCCGGGGATCGCTCAGAGGTTGACCTTGGGCACCGTCGCCGCGGCGTGCCGGGAAGCCGGCCGGAACACCGAGAGGACACGTACACGGAGGTAGTGGAGCATCCAGGCCACGCCCCCGGGCATGAGGTAGATGAACACGAGCAGGACGAGACCGTAGATGGCCCAGGGCGCTGCCTTCGACACATCGTCCGCGAAGTTCGGAACGAACTCGATGAACAGTGCGCCGTAGATCGCTCCGGACAGCGTCGCGAGTCCGCCCACGACGATGCCGACCAGGAAGCTGATGGAGAGGAACGCCGTGAAGCTGTCGGGCGCCACGAACTGCACCGCGATCGCGCCGAGCGCGCCGCCGATGCCCGTGTACAGGGCACTGACTCCGAAGGCCATCGTCTTGTAGAGCGGGCCGTTCACACCCATCGCCTCCGCGGCGATGGGGTGATCGCGCAGTGCGACCAGAGCACGTCCCGAGCGGCCTCTCAGGAGATTCCAGGCGAGGAAGAACAGCACGACACCGACGGCGAGCGTGAAGAAGTAGAGCCACTGGTCGGCGCTTATGTCCCATCCGAAGGGCGGATCGGGTTTCATGATGACGATGCCCTGCACACCGCCCGTGAGGTCCTCGAGTCCCTTGTACTTCAGGACCTGGGGAGTCGCGACGGCGAGCGCGAAGGTGGCGAGCGCGAGGTAGTGGCCCTGCAACCGCAGTGCGGGCAGCCCGAACAGGAACCCGAACCCGAAACACACGGCGCCCGCGACCGGAAGCGTCGCCCAGTAAGGCACGCCGTACTTGTCCATGAGGATGGCGGCCACGTAGGCCCCGATCGCATAGAACGCACCGTGGCCGAGGGAGATCTGGCCGTTGTAGCCCGTGAGGATGTTGAGTCCCATGAGCACGATCGCGTAGCCGATCGCCTGGGTGTACTGGAAGCTCCGGTAGTCGCTGATGAAGAAAGGAAGGGCGACGAGCCCCGCGAGCACCAGGGCCACCCCGAGCCATCGCCAGATTGAATTTGCCTGCCCCATTTGTCCTCGTTACCTCGTCAAAGGCCTGTCACGGCGCGGCTGCAGTCCGCCGCGCCCGGGGATGTCCGCGCCGGTCGTGCACACCGGACTACACACGTACCACGTAGCGTCGTCCGAACAGACCCGACGGCCGGAACAGCAGCACGCCCACGATCAGCACCAGCGCGACGGACAGCTTCAGTTCCGTGCCGACGATGTAGGCCCCCGCGATGTTCTCCACGACACCGACGATGAAACCGCCGAGCACCGCACCGAACGGATTGTCGATGCCCCCCAGGAGCGCGGCGGCGAACGCGTAGAGCATCACGCCGGACATCATGTTGGGATCCAGATAGATGACGGGCGCGATCATCATTCCGGCAATGGCGCCGATCGCGGCCGCGAGCCCCCAGCCGAGGGCCAGCATCCAGCCGACGCGTATGCCGACCAGCCGGCTCGACACGGGGTTCTGCGCGGCTGCCCGCATGGCGAGACCCAGCGAGGTGAAGCGGAAGAAACCGTACAGCACGAGAAGCACCATGAGCGTGACGCCGATCGATCCGATCTCGTGCGGCGAGAGATACGAGTTCTGCAGCCCCCTCCAGTCGAACGGGCTCGGGAAGGTCTTGATGGTGTACGAGAAGATCCAGCCCGCCGTACTGTTCAGGATCACGAGCAGCGCGATGAACACGATAACGACCGAGAGCACGGGCGCATGCTCGACCGGGCGTATCACGACACGCTCGATCACGATGCCGATCAAGAGGGAGGCGAGCACCGTGAGCACGAATGCCACCCAGTAGGGAAAGCCCGCGTCGATGAAACTCCAGGCGATGTAGGTGGAGAACATCGCCATTTCGCCCTGCGCGAAATTGATGTGGTGAGTCGACTGGTAGATCATCACCAGCGCGAGTGCGAGCGCGGCGTAGATGCCCCCCGTCGCAAGGCCGGACAGAACCTGGTGGAGAAATGCGTCCATGTATTCTGGTTCGACGGGGCCGGAACCCTGCGTCGCCCTCCCTCTTCGTGTCGGTTGCGCCTCGTTCACGGGCGCATGGTTCTTCGTTCAGCCGGCTCCGCGATGCGCGCGGGTTCCGGGACCGCTAGTAGCCCAGATAGGCCCTCCGCACCGTTTCGTCGTCGCGCAGCTGCTCGGACGGACCGCCCTGCACGACCCGACCCGTCTCCAGCAGGTAAGCGGTGTCGGCGAGTTCCAGCGCGAGACGCGCGTTCTGTTCGACGAGCAGGATACTCACCTTCTCCTCCTGATTCACGGTCCGCATGATCCGGAATATGTCCTGCACGACCATCGGCGCGAGTCCGAAGGATGGTTCGTCGAGCACGAGCAGCTTGGGGCGCAGCATGAGCGCCCGCGCGATCGCGAGCATCTGCTGTTCGCCGCCGGAGAGCGTCCCGGCCTGCTGGCCGCGCCGCTCCTGCAACCGCGGAAAATAGGTGAACATCTTCTGCATGTCCGCCGCGACGCCGCGCGAATCCCGCCGCGTGATCGCGCCCACGCGAAGGTTCTCCTCGGTCGACAGCAGCGTGAACGTGCCGCGCCCGTCCGGGACGTGCGCGAGCCCCATGCGCACGATCCGCTCGGTCGTGCGGGTCGCGATCGACTGACCGTCGAACTGCACGTTCCCGCGTCGGCGGATCAGGCCGCACACGGCGCGCAGCAGTGTGGTCTTGCCTGCGCCGTTGGCGCCCAGGACCGTCGTGATGCCGCCGTTCGCGACCGCGAACCCGACCCCGTGCAGGACGTCCGCCGGACCATACCCCGCGTGAAGGTCGGTCACCTCGAGCAGTGCGCTCACGCCGCGTCCCCCAGATAAGCCTTGATGACCTCGGGGTCGCGCTGCACCTCCTCCGGTGCGCCGTCCGCGATCTTCCTGCCGAAATCGAGCGCGACCACCTTGTCGGACACGCGCATGACGAGATTCATGTGGTGCTCCACGAGGAGCACGGTGAGTTTCAGCTCGTCCCGCAGTCGCTGGATGAGTTCCATGAGCCCGTCGACTTCCTCGTGGTTCAGACCTGCCGCCGGCTCGTCCAGGAGGAGAAGCTTCGGCTCCGATGCGAGCGCGCGGGCGAGTTCGACGCGCTTCTGCGTGCCGAACGGCAGGTCGGCCACCGTCGCGTGTGCGACGTCGTCGAGCCCGATTAGCTGCGCGAGGTCGGCGGCACGTTGGTGCACACGCTTTTCCTCGCGCGAAATCGCGGGCCAGCGCAGCGCACTGCCGAGGAAGCCGCCACGGCTCACGGCGTGACAGCCGAGCAGGATGTTCTGCAGGACGGTCTGGGACCTGAACAGTGCCAGATTCTGGAAGGTGCGGCCGATGCCGAGCTTCGCGATGCGGTGCCTCGCGAGCTCGGCGAGCGAGACGCCATCGAAGGTGATGGTGCCGACCTCGTAGCGATAGAGCCGCGACAGGCAGTTGAAGAGCGTGGTCTTGCCCGCGCCGTTAGGACCGATGATGCCGCAGATCTGGCCGCCTCCGACGTCGAAGCTCACGCCGTCGAGGGCAACAATCCCACCGAAGCGAACCGTGACGTCGCGTACGCTCAACAAGGTATCCAAGGGGTCTCGCCGCCGTTCTGTTTTATTGCACCGCGGCAAAGCCGCCAGGATCGAAGTTCGCGAGGATACTGACACACGCACGCGGTCCTGCGCAACGCCGGACGCTCGCCACGACGCAGCGGAACGGCCCGCGAAATGCACGCGCGCAAATGGGCACGACCACGGGGTTCACGCATAATGGGTCGAGGTCGCGGACTGTCGTCCGGCACTGCACGCGACACGGATTCAAAGCAACGACGCTGAACTGGGAGCCATGCCATGACGATTCGCACATCCGCCTCGTGGCCCGTCGATCTGCCGCGGCACATAGACGTCCCGCGCACGTCCGTTCACTACAACCTCGAGGTCTCCGCCCACCGCTACCCGGACAAGCCGCTCGCGATCTTCTACGACACGCCGATGACGTACGGCGCCGCGTGGCGCCAGGCGCGGGCGCTCGCGGGTTTCCTGCGCCAGCGCTGCAGCGTCCGCCGTCGCGACCGCGTGCTGCTGTTCATGCAGAACTGTCCCCAGTTCATCGTGTCCTTCTACGGCATCCTGCAGGCCGACGCCATGGTGGTGCCGGTCAACCCGATGAACCTGTCGGAGGAACTGCGCCACTACGCGACGGACTCCGACGCGCGCACCATCGTGTGCGGGCAGGAGCTTTACCCGCACGTGCAGCCGTTGCTCGAACAGGGCGTGCTCGACCACGCCATCGTGACCGCGTATTCGGACTACGCGACCGCCGCGACCGATCTGCCCGTCCCCGAAGCGGTACGGGCTCCGCGCATCGCGATCGGCGATCGTGGCGTGACTCTCTGGCACGAAGCCCTCGACGCGGCGCTCGATCCCGGTCCGTCCGTCACGGGCCCGGACGACCTCTGCGTGATGCCCTACACCTCCGGGACGACGGGGCTGCCCAAGGGATGCGTGCATACGCATGCCTCGGTGATGTTCACGAGTGTCGCGGGAACGCTGTGGTTCGGCCAGATCGCGGACACCACGCTGCTCGCGACGCTGCCCTTCTTTCACGTGACGGGCATGCAGGGCAGCATGAACGGCCCCATCTTCGCGGGCGCCACGGTCGTGCTCATGCAGCGGTGGGATCGCGACGTCGCGGCACGTCTGATCGAGCGCTACCGCGTGAAGGCGTGGACGAACATCGCGACGATGGCGATCGACTTTCTCGCGAATCCGAACCTCGGCGACTACGATCTCTCGAGCCTCCGACGCATCGGCGGCGGTGGCGCGGCAATGCCGGAGGCCGTCGCGGCCAGGCTCAAGGATCTCGTCGGCCTCGACTACACGGAAGGCTATGGGCTTTCCGAGACGATGGCCCCGACGCACATCAACCCGCCGCAGCAGCCGCGGCGACAGTGTCTCGGCATACCGATCTTCGATACCGATGCCCGCGTGGTGAACCCCGAGACGCTCGCCGAGGTCGGCGTCGGCGAAGTGGGCGAGATCGTCGTACACGGGCCGCAGATCTTCCGCGGCTACTGGAAGAACCCGCAGGCGACGCGCGACGCGTTCATCGAGATGGAGGGCCGGCCCTTCTTCCGGACCGGTGATCTCGGACGGGTCGACGGGGACGGTTACTACTACATCGTGGACCGGCTGAAACGCATGATCAACGCGTCGGGATTCAAGGTCTGGCCTGCCGAGGTCGAGGCGATGCTCTACCGGCACCCCGCCATCCAGGAGGCCTGCGTGATCGCGACGCCGGACACGACCCGCGGCGAGACGGTGAAGGCCATGATCGTGCTGCGCCCGGAGGATCGGGCGCACGTCGGGATCGAGGACATCGTGGAGTGGTCACGCACGCAGATGGCGGCGTACAAGATTCCCCGCATCGTCGAGTTCGTCGAGCACCTGCCGAAGTCCGCGACCGGCAAGGTCCAGTGGCGGCAGCTTCAGGAAAAGGAGTGGGCGAACGCGGGCTGAACCCGCTGCCGCCGGCCCGGACGCGCGGGCCCGGGTGGCGGCGGCGCGCGCTCAGGCGGCCTGCTGCAGGGAGGGAGCGCTGTCCTCGAGCGTGAGACGGCGCAGGTCCCGCCTGTAGCGCCGGTCGTCGAACGGTCTCGCGCGGTGCATCGTGCAGCGGTTGTCCCAGATCACGAGGTCACCCGCGCGCCACTCGTGGCGGTACGTGAACGCCGGCCCGGTCGCATGCTCGGTGAGGTCGCGGATCAGCGCCATCGCCTCGGGACGCGGCCACCCGTGGATCGTGCCGATGTGCGACGACAGGAACAGGGACCGGCGGCCCGACCCGGGATGACGCCGCACGAGTCTCTGCGGTACCGGAGCGAAGTCCTTGAGTTCCGCCTCGTTGAACGCGTCGAAGCCGAGCAGCGCACGCGAATAGATCAGCGAGTGGTCGCAGACGAGCGGCTCGAGGCGTTTCTGCATGTCCTCGGGCAGCGCGTCCCACGCGGCCCGCATGTCGGCGTACTCCGTCTGCCCGCCCTCGGGCGGCACGACACGCGCGTGCAGCATCGAGTACTTCGCGGGTGTGGCCTTGAAACTGCTGTCGCTGTGCCAGAGCAGGTTCCCGAGGTTGAACATCCGCCGACGGTCGTCCGCCGCGATGATCGAACCGTCCACCTCGAGGTTCGAGATGTCCACCATCTCGCCGTGCTTCAGGCGACGCTTGTTGCCGTCCACGACGGCCGGCGTGGGCTCGAGCCTGCCGAAAGCGCGCGCGAACGCGAGCTGCTGGTCGTCGTCGATGTCCTGCCCCCTGATCACGAGCACGGCGTACTGGTCCATTGCACGATCGATCCGGTCGACGAGTTCGGGTGTCGGGGCTACGCGCAGGTCCACGCCGCGCAGTTCGGCGCCGAACACGGGGTGAACGGGTCGCAATTCGGGTTCCATGAGTTCCTGCCTCCAGCGGGTTGTGAGGGGCGCGAACAACGCGCGAGCTTCGCTCGTGCGTCGCGGCCAGCGCCCTGACCCACGAATGGTATTCCACTAGTATTCCAGTCGCAACCCGGCCGCCCGTCGGCCGCCCCCGGTCCGCCGGTGTCTCACCCCCCGGAGCGGGACAGCTCGGTCGGCAGGGTCGCCTTCGCGAAGCGTGTGAGGTCGTCGATGAGCCGGTCGCACGCAGCCGCCGCGGCGACGTCGTCGCCGGAAACGATCGCGCGTGCGAGACCGACGTGCAGCGTGTTCGTGATCGCGCCGGCGGGCGAATCGGCGTGGTGATAGAACCAGAAGCGTCGCGACACGGCGTGCAGCGGCAGGATGGCGTCGGCGGCAACCTCGTTCGCGGCCGCACGCGAGACGAGCGCCTTCAGTTCGGCGTCCAGCCGCAGGAACGCACGGGGATCCTGCTGTCCCGCGGACGCCTCCATCCTGTCCGCCAGATCGGCGATCGCCGCGCGCTCGGCCGCCCCCGCACGCTTCGTCGCCGCGCGCACGATGAGGCGCTCGAGCTCACGCCTCACTTCCAGCACCTGGAGCTGCTGTCGGACGTCTATGGCCGTGACGACGACCCCGCGCCGGGGAAAGATCTGCACCAGGTACTCGCGTGCCAGCCGCTGGAGAGCCTCCCGCACGGGGGTCGTCCCGATTCCGAGGCGGCTGCTCAACATCGCTTCCGACACCACGCTGCCGGGCTCGAGCTCCACCGTCACGATCATCTCCTCCAGCCTGCGGTGTGCCTGTCCGGTCAGCGTCTCGTCCTGACCCGACAGGTGCGGATTGGTGCTCATGCGCGCGGCCTCCCGTATCCGTGCATACCCGTTTCCCTCATGTCCGTCTCCTTTCCGTCCGTGTGATTCCCTGCGCGGTGCGAGCACCTTACAGCCCGCAGGATAGCCCGGCAGGCGGCCGGATCCGGGACTGTGCGGCCGACCGAACTGGCCCCACAATAGTGTCCTTCCTCGACTCTCCCCCGGAACCGTGCGGGGCACCGCCCCTGCCACCCGATCGACCGCCTGCCATGACTCCGCACGACTACGCCTGCTGGCCCAAGCAGTACCCGCGAAGCCTCGCGGTGCCGGAAACGTCCCTCTGGTTCAACCTCTCCGTGTCCGCCGCGCGCTTTCCCGGGAAGGCTGCCACGGTGTTCTACGGTGCACGCCTGACCTACCGCGACCTGCTCGACCAGACCGAGCGCCTCGCGGGTCATCTCCGTAGCGTCTGTGGCGTCCGTGCCGGCGACCGGGTTCTGCTCTTCATGCAGAGCTCGCCCCAGTTCATCGCGGCCTACTACGGCATCCTGCGTGCCGACGCCGTCGTCGTGCCGGTGTCACCGATGAACGTGACGGAGGAACTCGAGCACAACCTCGCCGACAGCGGCGCGCGCGTCGCGATCGTGGGACAGGAGCTCTTCGATCGCATCGAACCACTGATCGGGCGGCTCGCGGATCACGTCGTCGTTGCCGCGTACGCCGATGCCCTGACCGGCGACGCTCCCGTCGAGGCGCCCGCCTTCGTGCGCGACCCCGCGCGGCCCGTCGCGACGCGAGGCGCGGTCGCGTGGTCGGAAGCGCTGGCCGCCGATCACCGTCCCGGACCGCACGAAGCCCGCGGTTCCGATCTCGCCGCGATCCTCTACACGTCGGGCACGACGGGCCGGCCCAAGGGCTGCATGCACACCCATCGGACCGTGATGTGCACGCTCGCGGGCGCCGCGATGTGGGAAGGCATGCATCAGGAATCGGTGATCCTCGCGACGGCGCCGATGTTTCACGTCACGGGCATGCAGCACAGCATGAACGCGCCACTGTACGCGGGTGCGACGATCGTGTTCCTGCCGCGCTGGGATCCGGCCGTCGCGGGCGATCTCATCGAACGCTACGGCTGCACGCACTGGGCGAACGTGCCGACCATGGTGGTCGATCTGCTCGCGCACCCCTCCACGCGCGACCGGGACCTCTCCTCGCTCGTCTGCATCGCGGGCGGCGGCGCGTCGATGCCGGAGGCCGTCGCGCGCGAACTCCAGGCACGCTGCGGCATCGAGTACATGGAAGCCTACGGGATGACCGAGAGCATCTCCCAGACGCACTTCAATCCGCCCGACGACCTGCGCAAGCAGTGCCTGGGGATTCCCACGTTCGACACCGAGTCCCTCGTCATCGATCCGGAAACGCTGCGCGTGCTCGGGGCCGGAGAGGTGGGCGAGATCGTCTCGCGCGGCCCCCAGATCATGCTCGGCTACTGGGGCAATCCGGACGCCACCCGGGCGGCATTCGTCGAGATCGACGGGCGGCGATTCCTGCGTACGGGCGACCTCGGCCGCATCGACGAGGACGGTTTCTTCTACATCGCGGACCGCCTGAAGCGCATGATCAACGCATCGGGCTACAAGGTCTGGCCCGCGGAGGTCGAGGCCACCCTGTTCAAGCACCCGGCCATCAAGGAAGCCTGCGTGATCGGCGCGCCCGATCCCCGTCGCGGCGAGACGGTCAAGGCTATCGTCGTGCTGCGGGACGGCCTATCCCCTCCGCCGACGTCCGACGACGTGATTGCCTGGGCGCGGGACCACATGGCGGCGTACAAGGTGCCACGACTGGTGAGCTTCGTGGACGCGCTCCCGCGCTCGGGGACGGGCAAGGTGCAGTGGCGCGCTCTGCAGGAAGCCGAATGGGCCGGGAAGCCCTCGTGACGGGTTGTGACAAACTCGTCGGAGCCTCACAATAGCGTGGTTTTTGCCGCCCGCGCGGGCGCGTGACCAGCCATAACCCCGAAAAAGGATGCTGAACGTGAAATTTCCCTACCGCCTCGCCCTTCTGGGCGTCGTAGCGGCCCTGGCCACGGGCTGTTCCTCCATGGGAGGCTTCGAATCGAAGTCCGAATCGGTGCTCTCGGGGGACAAGGTGTTCAAGAACCCGCTCGCGTGTGCGGCAGCGGGTGCGCTCGTCGCTGGCGGGGTCGGTGCCGTCGAGAACAAGGAAGCGATGGCCATCGGCGCGGTAGCGGGCGGACTGCTCGGCTGGTGGGCCTGTGACCAGCAGCCCAAGCCGCTGCCCGATGCGGATGGCGACGGCGTACCGGACAAGGTGGATGTCTGTGCGGACACGCCCTCTGGCGTCAAGGTGGACAAGAACGGGTGCCCGGTCGACAACGACACCGATCTCGACGGCGTGCCCGACAGTCGCGACAAGTGTCCCGCGACCGTCAAGGGTGCGACCGTCGACGAATCCGGGTGCGTGCCGACCGCCGATGCGGACCACGACGGCGTGCCCGACATCAACGATCTCTGCCCGAACACCCTGGCCGGTGCGACGGTCATGCCGAACGGCTGCGAGATGGACTCCGACAACGACGGCATTCCGGACAGCCGCGACCGCTGCTCGGGCACGCCCGCCGGCGTCAAGGTCGGGTCCGACGGCTGCGCGATCGACAGCGATGGCGACGGCGTCTCCGACATCCTCGATCGCTGTCCGGACACCCGTCCCGGTGCGAAGGTCGATGCGGCAGGCTGCGAGATGGGTGCCGCGTCTTCCGGCGCGACGATGCCGGAAGACAAGTCGATGCCCGCGGAGCCCATGCCGGAGACCGGTAGCATGACATCCGGCAAGGCCGAATCGATGCCCGCGCCCGGAGGGCCCGGACTTGTGCTGAAGGACGTCACTTTCGAGAGCGGCTCGGCCACGCTGCGCCGTTCGTCGCTCGCGAGCCTCAACGGTCTCGCGGATCAGCTCAAGGAAACCGGTGTGCACGTCGAGATCTCCGGTCATACCGACAGCACCGGGTCCGCTGCGCTGAACAAGGCCCTGTCGCAGCGTCGTGCGGAAGTCGTCATGAACTATCTGGTCTCGAAGGGCGTTTCGGCCGATCAGCTCGCCGCGAAAGGCATGGGTTCCGAGGCGCCGATCGCGGACAACGGCACCGCGGCCGGCCGGGCGAAGAACCGCCGGGTCGAGATGCGGGTGATCGACCAGCACTGAGCGACTCCCCTGGTGCAGTCCGGACGGGCATCGCCTCACGGCGATGCCCGTTCTGTTTTGCGTGCCGCAATCTCCGCGCTGCTCGCCCTCGTCACGTTCGCCGCGCCGGACGCACGCGCCGCGGGCACGGACACCACCGTCCCCGCCGCCGCCTCCCCGCACGAGACCTTCCTCGACTGGCCACACGACAGGCTGTCCACCCTGTTCGAGAACGTCGCGCTGGGCACCGACAGTCTGCTCTCGGGAAGTCGCAACTACGACGCACCGACCGGAAGCTATCTCACCCTGGGGTTCGCTCACACCGCGTACCGGCCACGTGACGCCGCCAGCGTCGACCGCCCGATCACACGCATCAAGCTCCGGCTCCCGCACACGCAGGAACGACTGCAACTCCTCGTCGATCGCGGGCTCACGACGCTGACTCGCTCCGATGCGCAGCGCGATGCAGACAATGCCTCCCGACCCGCCACGGTCGACGACACCCCGTTCGCAGCCCTGCGCGTGATGCTGCTCGACGCGCTGCACCTTCGCGTGGACGCGGACGTCGGCGCCCGGCTGCGCATCCCCGTGGACGCCTTCGGCCGGGTTCGCGCGGACCGGTCGACCGCGATCGGCAACTGGAACCTGCTGTTCTCCGAGACGCTGCTGTATGCGAACTCCTCCCGCTTCCAGGCGACGACGCAGTTCTCGTTTCAGCGGCCCCTCTCGCCATCCGTCGCGTTCACGGCCGTGACCGACGCCACGTGGCGGCAGACGCTCCTCGGGTTCGATCTGAGCCAGACCGCGACCCTGCTGTGGACCCACACCGACCGCACGCTCTACAGCGCCGAAGCGGGCATCACGGGCGTGACCCGCCCGGACACGGTCACGACGGCGTACCTGCTCACGCTGCGGGTCCGCCAGAAGCTCTATCGCGACTGGCTCGTCGGCGAAGTCCGTCCGCAGCTGATCTACCCCAGGGACCGCGGCTTCCGTCCCGTACCCAGCCTCACGCTGCAGCTCGAGGCCTTCTTCGGCAGGGGCTTTCTGGACTGACGGCCGACCGCGCGCCCGGCGCGACCCTTGACTTGGCCCCGACGGGGCCGGATAGTCCCGCCCCATGACACGAGAAGGGTTTCCGATGGGCACGCCCTCTGTTCCCGCCGCACTCGATGCGGCTCTCGAACGCGAACTGCTCGCCGCCTGTGACGACCTGCAGCCGGAGCTGCATCGCACGCTGGCGGCGCTCGTCCGTTTTCCGAGCGTGCTGGGCGAGGAAGCCTCCGCCCAGGATTACATGGAAGGACTCTTCCACGGCCTGGGGCTCGCGGTCGACCGGTTCGAAGTCCGCGACGAGGACCTCGCCCACGTGCCGGGTTTTGCGCCCCCCGTGGGTCGCTTCCACCGGCACGACAACGTCGTGGCGGAGTTCCGCCCGCGGCGCCAGCTGGGCCGGTCGCTCATATTGAACGGTCACATCGACGTGGTGCCGGTGGGGGCGGCCGAACTCTGGACCACGCCCCCCTTCGAACCGGTCGTCCGGGACGGGCGCATGTACGGCCGCGGATCCGGGGACATGAAGGCGGGCATCGCCGCCTACGTCACGGCCTTTCTCGCTCTGCGCCGCCTCGGTCTCGAACCGGCAGCGCCACTCTGGATGCAGTCCGTCGTCGAGGAAGAGTGCACGGGCAATGGCGCCCTCGCCTGTCTGCACCGGGGGTACCGCGCCGATGCGGCGATCATCCCGGAACCCTTCGACCAGTCCATTCTCGCTGCCCAGGTGGGCGTGCTGTGGCTGTCCGTGGAAGTGCTCGGGAGACCCGCGCACGTACTGGACGTGAGCCGCGGCATCAATGCGATCGAGGCGGCGTTCGCGCTCTACCGTGGCCTCGAGACGCTCCGCGACGAATGGAACGCCCCGAAATCCAGGCACCCCGCGTACGCGGACGTCGAGCGACCGATCAACTTCAACCTCGGACGCATCGAGGGCGGGGAGTGGCCGTCGTCCGTGCCGACGCGGTGCGTGATGGACATCCGCTGCGGCTTCTATCCGGGCATGCGCGTCGCCGACGCCCGTGCCGCCGTCGAGGCACGGCTCCGGCATGCGGCGGAATCCGATCCGAAGCTGCAGGGGGTTCAGTTCCGCGTGCGCTACGCAGGCCTGCAGTCGGAGGGCGTCGTCGTGGACCGGGCCCAGCCCGCCCTGGAAGCCCTCGTCCGCGCGCACGAGCACGTGATGGGCGCGGAGCCGAACTGGCTCGCGAGCACGGCGACCACCGACGTTCGCGTCTTCAACCTGTACGGCGACACGCCCGCAACCTGCTACGGTCCGGAATCGACGCACATCCACGGCATCGACGAGTCCGTGAGTCTCGAGAGCGTGCGCCGCGTCACGCAGGTCCTTGCCCTGTTCGTGGCCCGCTGGTGCGGTGTCGAGAAGCGGAGCGGTCCGTGACGGCCGCCAATTCCGCAGGCGTGCTGGCGGCCCTGGCATTGCTGATGGGAGGCTGCACGCTCGCGAGGCCTCCGCTCGAGGACGACGTCACCCGGACATCCCGCGGCACCGAAGTCGTCGCGCCGGCACCGGTGAGCCCCGGGGCGCGCGCAGCACGCGCCGCCCTCGAATTCGTCGGCACGCGCTACCGGTTCGGCGGAACCCTGCCCTCCGGTTTCGACTGCAGCGGTCTGGTGCGGCATGCCTACGGAATGGTCGGCATCGACCTGCCTCGAGACACCCGACACCAGCGCTCGACCACCCGGCTGCTCACCGCGACGGACCGGCTGCGCCAGGGTGACCTGCTGTTCTTCCGCCGCGGCCCCCACTCCGCCGGGCTCCACGTGGGCCTCTACATCGGTGCGAACCGTTTCGTGCATGCCGCGTTCAGCCGGGGGGGCGTCCGCATCGACAGCCTCGATGCGCCCTACTGGCGCACGACCTTCCTCGAGTCCCGTCGGCCACCCGCCGGATAGGCGGCAGCGCCCGTCCCGCGACACCTGTCACCACATTGCGGACGGGATCGCGTCTCGCTTGACGTAAACTCCGGCCCGTCGGGTGTCCGGTGTCACGCTCACGAGGTACCCGGCCACCCGTTCTCGCGCCATCCAGGCACCGTGTTTCGGCGGCTCCGTGCCCGCCGGGAGGAACCCTGCGGCCCCGGCCCGGGCCGTGACCAACGACAAGGAGAAAATCATGAGTTTCGCGTCAGAGTTCAAGGAGTTCGCGCTGAAGGGCAACGTCATGGACCTCGCGGTCGGCGTGATCATCGGCGGTGCGTTCGGCAAGATCGTGAGTTCCGCGGTGGCGGACCTGATCATGCCGGTGGTGGGCGCAGTGGTCGGCAACGTCGATTTCTCGAACATGTACGTCAAGCTCGCCGAGGCCCCGGCCGGGACCGCCGAGACGCTCGATGCCATGCGCGCGGCCGGGGTGCCGGTGCTTGCCTATGGCAACTTCATCACGATCGCGATCAACTTCGCCATCCTCGCCTTCGTGATCTTCCTGATGGTCCGTCAGGTGAACGCCATGCGACGTCGCGCCGAGCCTCCCGCGCCGCCGCCCGCCGCCCCCGCCACGCCCGAGGACATCGTGCTGCTGCGCGAGATCCGCGACAGCCTCAGGAAATAGACCACCGGTCGGCAGCAGCCGGACCTCCGCGTGCCCGACCGGCGCGCGGTCCGGCTTCGGACCGACGACTCAGAGCGAGGCGGCGCCCACCGGATCGGCGAGACAGATGCGGTTGCCGCCGTCCAGGCTTGCGCGTGCGGTGGCTTCGGATGTCCTCGTCAGGACGTTCTCCACCGAGACGCCGGCGCGACCGGCGACCGACGCGACGCCGAAGCTCACGCTGCCACCGTTGCTCGCAGGGTCGATGCCGCTCAATGCCGAACGCAGCGCCTCGGCCTTCGCGCAGGCATTTTCCGCATCGCAATGCAACATCAGGATCGCGAACTGGCTGGCCGAGATTCGTCCCAGCATGTCCTCGCGACGCAGACACGCACGGAGCAGTTCGGTCATCACCAGCGCGCTGTGCTCGGCGCGGAGCGGTGAAAGCTGTTCGTAACCGTCGACCTGGGCGATCAGAAGGCTGCTCGTGTATCCGTGACGTCTGGCTTCGGCAAAACGAGCCTCGGCCAGTTCGAGGAAGAAGGCCCGCGTGTACAGGCCCGTGATCGAGTCGGTCGGAGATTCCGTCATTATTCTTGTCGCGGGCGCGAAGTCATGGGTTTCCACGTGAGTCGCTGTGCGCGTGTCCCGCGCGAAGGCTCGATCGATGGGCAAGGGCCGCTCCCCGTCAGTGGACGACGTCGGATCGATACGACGGACCCGCGTTGCTCGCTGCGGTCCCGCCGCCGGGCGTCCGGGTCGTGTCTGCCGCGGTACCGCGATCGGACGCGGACGGGACGGACGCACCGCCCGACAGCCTGCCAAGGACGTCCCGCAGGATCTGCCACCGCTCCTCCACGGAGCCACAGGCTTCGAGAATCAGACTGGTCGGATCGGGTATCACGAGATCGGGCCCTCGCACGCTGGTGAGGGGAACAACGGCGCAACGAGCGCAAAACTTGAGGCCGATCGTCGGGGTCCGGCGACAGGCGTGCTACTCGAACCAGCGCCGCACCCAGGGGGCCCGTCGCAGGAACAGGTCCAGGACGTAGAGGAGCAGTGCGGCCGCCGCAAACCACGGCCAGAGCGCGCGCGGGGACGCGTAGGCCTCGCCGTGTGCCGCGAAGACGTCCGCGACCTGCGGGGCGTACTTTCCGTCCGTCTGCCCGGCGAGCGCCTTGAGGAAGGCGGTGTCCGGCGCAGTCGCCCGCAGTTCGTCCGGATAGGGCCTGTTGAGGATCTTCGTGCCCGCGACCGTGCGGATGGCTTCGGGCACCCCTCCGACCAGCTCGACCCGAGCGGGCGCGGACATCTCGTCCGGCATCGGCACGCGTGCCTCGTAGTTCCCGGGGCCGGTCTGCCGCAGCGTCACGGTCAGCGGCTCGGGCGTGAGACCACGGACCCTGACCTCCGGCGACAGACCGTTCCGGAACTCCCCTCCGGACGTGAGCGCCGTGAGGTGGATGACGGCCTGCCCACCGTCCTCGGAGAACGTGAGATCGCCCTCCTCGCCCGTCGTGCGCCGCATGACCTCCCGGACCATCTGGCTCCAGAATTTTCCGTACCCCGGCCACGACAGCCAGTCCGCGGCCCACCGGTTCTTCACGTCCGAGCCGAACAGCACGGCCTTTCCGAGCCCCACCTGCCAGCGCATGAGCAGCGGCGTGCCGTCCTGGGTCGTGAGATAGATCTCTGCGCGGTCCTTGGGCTTGACGGACGCGAAGCCCTTGAGTTCGGGCGCATGCGCGAAATCGATGCCGCGCAGTGCCTCGACGGGACGCTTCACGACGACGTGGACCGGTTCCTCGCGCACGCTCTCGTTCACGAGGCGGCGCGTCTCCTGCAGGAAGATCTGGGGCACCTCGTCGGCGCTTTCGGTGAAGTAGTAGCGTCCCTTGCCCCACGTGGCGATGCTCTGCATGAGCTTCGTGTCGGCCTCCGAACTGATCGCCACCGAGGACACGGTGATGTGGCGCTCCGCCATCCGCTTCACGAGGCGCTCGAAGTTGGCCGGCTGCGTGTCCCCGTCCGACAGCAGAATGACGTGCTTCGCCTTGACCGGGACATCGACCAGCATGCGATACGCCAGTTGCAGCGCGGGATAGATGTTGGTCTGCCCGCTCGCGTTGAATCGGGCGATCAGGTCCTGCGCCTTGCGCTTGCTCCGCACGCGCGCGAGCGGGACCGTGATCTCGGGCTGCGAATCGAACGTGATCAGACCGAAGAGGTGCTCCTCTTCCAGCAGGTCGAGTGCACCGAGGGTCGCTGCCTTCGCCAGATTGAGCTTGCGCCCTTTCATGCTGTAGGAACGGTCGAGAACGATCACGAGCGCGAGATCCCGGCGCTTCTCCTGGGCCTCGAAGGTCGCGGGCAGCACACGCTCCAGTGCGGACTCGCGATAGCCGCCTTCGCCGTAGGCGTTCGCGCCGGAAGCGAACACGAGTCCTCCTCCGTCGTCGCGCACGTAGGATTCGAGTGCACGCATCCGGGCGGCACCGAGCGCCTCCGAACGAGGATCCGACACGATCACGGCATCGTAATGCTCGAGCGCCTTCGCGCTCGACGGCATGGCATCGGGCTTCACGACCCGGACATCCATGCCGTGAGCCTTCAGCGCGTCCCGGAGGTAGTGCGCCGCGCCCTCGGTGCTCTCGGCATAGAGGACCTGCGGCCTGGGCCGTACGGCCGCGTTCACCGTGAGCTGGTTGTCCTCGGGCACACTGTCGCCGCCGGCCTGCACCCGCGCCGTCACCTGGACGCTGCCCGATTGGGTGGGACGCACGGAGAACGAGACGACATTGTCGCCGCGCGCGAGGTGCGCGGCCTTTCTGCCGAGGACGTGCGCCGCACCCTGCAGAAGTTCGACGCGGGCCTCCGTGTCGAACTGGGCGAACAGTCGCACGTTGACGATTGCGGGCTCGTCGCGGCGCATTTCGCGCGGCAGGTCCACGCCGTCGATGCGCACGTCGTGGCCTGCCCGCACGCTCGCCGGCACGGTGAACACGCGGATGTGGTGGGCCTGCAGGCGCTCGAGCGTGCGCCAGGCATTGCCGCGCGTCGCGACGCCATCGGTCATGAGCACGATCCGCTTCACGCTGTCCTCGTCGAAGCCGCTCGCGGCAGCGTCGAGCACGCTCTCGATGTCGCTCGTGAGCGGATCGAGAGCCCCCGGCGCCCCGCGACCCGCGACCCGCAGCGGGACCGATCGGACCGCGTCGGGCGAGGCGACGGGATAGACGCGATCCGCGAACGCGACGATGCGCGAGCGCGCGTCCCCGCCCGCGGCCTCGGCGCGCTTCATCCAGTCGATCGCCGCGCCGATGAAGGCAGGATCCACGCTGCGCGACACGTCGAGCGCGTAGACGACGGACACGTGGCTCGCACGCGAGAGCCAGGCCGGCTGCATGAGCGCCCCCGCGACCGCGCCCAGCGCAAGCACGCGCACCATCGTGAGCACGCGCCTGTGGGGAGCGTTGAGTGCCGTCGCCGATCGCGCCGCGAACCAGATCACGAACGGAAGGGCCAGGACGAACACGGCCACCGGCCACCAGGATGCGATCGTGAACTGGCTCACACGGTCACCCGCCTGTGATAGGCCAGCCACTCCGCCACCAGCAGCACGAAGGCGAGGACGAGGAGTCCCTCCCACCAGCGGGTCGGCGACACGCCAGTCTCCGCCGCCGATGTCCCGGTGGCCCGAACCGCGCCGGGCATCGAGGTCGCGTTGACGTCGGTGGTCGCGGGGTCGAGGACGTTCACGAGCACCCGCAGGCGGGAACCGGTCGTCTCCACCGTCACGAAGTCCGGGGCGCTCACCGGGAAGAGCGTGGCGCCCGGCACGTCGTGCGTCCGGATGGTGCCCGCGTTGAGCGCCTCGACGCGGGCATGCTCGAACGGCACCTCGAGCAGCCCCACGGACTCGTTGCGCGGCGGGACCTCCGCCGTCAGCCAGCCCATCGCGTTCGCGAGAAAGACCGGGAACGACGCCTGGGACGCGAAGTTCGAGTCCGACGTGGAGAATGCGGCCGCCACCCAGCGCGGCGCCCGGTCGGATGCGACGACGAGTGCGCGTCCGTCCCTGGCCCGGGCCAGGACGTTCACGGATGCACCCGTCCGGACGAACGGTGCCGCGTGTTCGATCTGGACGTCCGCGAGCGAGACGTTCTCGAGCAGCGGCTCGCCGGTCCGCCACGCGTCCACCACGGGCGCATCGACGACGCGCGCGGCATCCGGCAGCCACTTCTCGTGCGGCGGTGCGAACAGCAGTGCGGGCGCCGGGGGCGGAAGACGGGGTGCGAACCGGTCGAAGACGTACGCATCGAAGCCACTGCGGGAACCGTAGTCGCCGGGCCGCAGCACCGTGAGACGCACGCGCGGATCGAGTGCGAGGGCACGTTCCAGCGGCGCGTTGCCGGCTGTCACGAGGGCGACCCGGAGGTGCCGGTTGAACGGCAGGAACGCGAAGGCGGTGTTGTCCACGTCGAGCGCATCACCGGGCGCCTCGACCGACGCGCGCAGCGCGCCGCCGCCGAAATCGCCGACCGGCACCACGACCGAGGCGAACCCGCGCGCGGGTACCTGCACCTCGCGGACGACGGCATCGTGGCCTGCCCCCGAAATCGTCACGGTCGCCGCAACGGAGGCTGTCGCGGCGTTGCCCAGCCCCACGAACGCCTCGTACCGCGTCGCGTCGGTCGGCTGCGCGCGCACCGAGAAGGACGTTATGCCCACGTTCGCCGCCTGCTCGAAGACCGAGAGCTTCTCGACGTGCTCCGGGATCGTGAACGGTGCGACACCGTCGGAGATGAACACGAACTCGCGCGACCCGTCGGACGGGGGGAGCAGCGCGAGGGCGGGGAAGCGCGGATGCCCGCCGATCACCGGCGCGAGCGCGTCGAGTGCCCGCAGCGCCCGATCGCGATCGACGAAGTGTCCGGCTCCGGTCGTGCGCATCGTGTCGGCGACCACGAAGCGGGTCCCCCACGCGGACCCGCGAACGCGGTCCTTCGCGAGCGAGACGGCGTGTTCGAAGCGCGTCCTGCCGTCGGTGCACCACGCCGTCATGGTCGCGGAATCGTCGACCACCAGCACCACCTCGCGCGCCGAGTCCTTGCCGCCGCCCGTCCCCGGATCCGTGAGTGCGAGCGCCAGCGCCAGCGCGATGAGGAGCGCGAGCAGCAGGGACAGCCACCAGCGCCAGCGCTGCCTCGCCCCCTGCGTCGACGCGAGCACCCGTTCCCAGACGAGCGACGACGCCACCCGGATGCGCTGCGGTGGCGGGCGGAGCAGGTAGATTCCGAGCACGACGAGCGCGACCGCGGCGAGGAGCGCCGCCGCGACGCCTGCGGACATGGCGGAAAGGACCAGATTCACGACACGGACCTCAGCGCAGGACTCCTTCGCGTCTCAGGGCCGTGAGCATCAGGTCCTCGAACGGCGCGTCACTGCGGGCCGTCAGATAGGACCAGCCGAAACGGCGGCAGGTGTTCTCGATCCCCGAGCAGTGCTCGGAGAGCGCCCCCCGGTATGCCTCGAGAAGTTCGGGCGTCGCCTCGAGCGTCACGGCGGCGCCGGTTTCGTCGTCCACGAGCACGACCTGATCCGGCAGTTCGGGAGCCATCTCCTCCGGCGAGAGCACCTGGATCGCCGCCACCTCGTGGCGGAACTGGCTCAGCCACTGGGCGGACTCCGTGAAGCCGCCGCGGTCGAGGAAGTCGCTGATCAGCACGACGAGCCCGCGCGTGCGCCGGGCGCCGAAATAGCTCCGGAGCGCGATGCCGAGATCGGTGCCACCGGCGGGCGCGACGCCCTCGAGAAACTTGAACATGGGCCACACCTGGCTGCGTCCGCGCCGGACGGGGAGTTCCGCGGCAATGCCCTGAGACCACGCCACGATGCTGACGCGATCGTAGTTGAGCAGCGCGAGGTAGCCCAGCGCGGCACCGATCTGGCGGGCGAAATCGAACTTGCTCGGCATCCCGTGGTTCATCGAGGCACTCGCGTCGACGAACACGTAGACCGGCAGGTCGGCCTCCTCCTCGAACAGCCGCAGGATCAGGCGGTCGAGCCGGATGTAGGTGCCCCAGTCGAGATTCCGCGTGTCGTCGCCGGGCGTGTAGGGCCGGTAGTCCGCGAACACCATGCCGGTGCCCTGGCGACGCGAACGGTGGGAACCGCGCAGGTGGCCTGCCACCGGGCGCCGCGTCACGATGTTCAGATGCTCGAGGCGTCGCAGGAAGTCCTCGTTGAACAGCGACCGCGCCTGGGACACGGGTCAGGCCTCCACGGGCGGCACGGCCCGCACGGCCGGTACCGGAGGGCGCGGGAACGCGATGAGCACCATGATGATCCCGGGGCGGTGGTCAGTGGGCGGGCGGAACGTCCGCGAGAATGCGCGTGAGGATGGCGTCGGTGTCGATCCGGTCCGCCTCCGCCTCGAAGTTGAGGAGAAGCCTGTGCCGCAGCGCCGACAGCGCGACCGCCTGGATGTCCTCGGTCGCGACGTGCACGCGATCGTGGATCAGGGCATGGACCTTCGCGCCCAGGATGAGTGCCTGGGTGCCCCGGGGACTCGCACCGAAACGGACGTATTTCCGCGCCATCTCGTGCCCCTCGTCCGACTCGGGGTGCGTGGCGAGGGTGAGCCGGATCGCGTAATCCTGCACGGGACGGGAGACCGGCACCTCGCGGGCGGTTTCGCGCATGTCGAGGATGTCGCCGTGCGCGAGCGTGTGCTCCACCTGGGGCTCGTGGGCGTGCGTCGTGCGGTCGAGCACGTCGTGGAGCTGGTCGATGCCCGGAAAGCCCATCTTGAGCTTGAAGAAGAAGCGGTCGAGCTGGGCTTCCGGCAGGGGATAGGTTCCCTCCATCTCGAGCGGGTTCATCGTCGCGAGCACGAAGAACGGCTGCTCGAGCGGTCGCGTCGCATTGCCTGCCGACACGCTGTTCTCCTGCATGGCTTCCAGCAGCGCGGACTGGGTCTTGGGGGTCGCACGGTTGATTTCGTCCGCGAGCACCATGTTCGCGAAGATCGGTCCGGGCTGGAACTCGAAGTACTTCCTGCCGCCCTCGTCCTCGCGGACGATGGATGTGCCGACGATGTCGCCGGGCATGAGGTCCGGCGTGAACTGGATGCGGGAGAACTTGAGGTGCAGCGCATCGGCGAGTGTCTGCACGAGCTTGGTCTTGCCGACCCCGGGAATGCCTTCGAGCAGCACGTGTCCGCGCGCGAGCAGGCAGGTCATCACCCCGTCGACGACGTCGTCGTTGCCGACGATCACGCGGCCCACTTCCTCGCGCACGAGCCGGATGTTCTGGCGGAACTGCTCGATTCTCTGCTCCACGTTCACGACGCTCACTGGGCTCTCCCCGCGTTCTCTGAAAAGAATTCCTTCACCTGGGTCCGGTTGCGCAGCGCGATCCGCTCGGGGCTCATCGCCTCCTCGCCCACGTAGCGGAACCGGTGCTCGACGGGCACGAAGTCCACCTGTGCGTCGGCCTCGCGCGTGGCCGCGTAGAACGCGGAGTCCCTGCCCGCACCCGCGCCGCCGTCCTGATCGCGGACCGTCTCGCGCTTGTACTTCACGTCGATCCTGCTCACTTCGTCGCCGACGACGGGATCGCCGCGCGCACTGCCCGACGCGTCACCGGCGCGACTCGATTCCTGCCCCGGCTGCCGCCGCTCCCGTGCGACGGCACCGAGCCGGAACATCGTGCCACCCTGGATGTTCGCGTTGCCGGTGTCGGACGCCTGCTGGCCCTGGGCGGTGCCCTGCTGCTCGCCGAAGCGCGCCGCGCGCATGTTCGTTTCGCGGTTGAAAGACGTCGAGAGCGCGGCGACGCGACGCCCGACCTGGTTCAGCGCAGCCGCCGTGTCGAGACGCTTGGCGATCTCCTCGAGATTCTGGACGGCCTTGGCGATCCGGCCGCTCGTCTCGCCACCACCGGCGTCGCGCTGCTGCTTGGCCTCGGCCTGCAGGGATTTCTTCAGTGCGTCGACGAGCGCCTTGTCGGAGGTCTGGGGGTTCGGGGACCTGGCACCCACACCGTCACCGTCCTTCTGCCTGTCCGCGCCTTCGAGACGCTTGCGCAGGGCCGCCGCCGCCTGCTTCGCGTCACCCGCACGCAGCGCCTGCGCGACGTCCTTCATGTCCTGGCGCCCGTCCAGCGCATCGGCCAGGGAGCGCAGCTGTTCCGTCGCGGCGCTCGCGTCCAGGGCCCGCTGGGCAACGAGACGTCTTGCGTCCTCGAGTGCCCGCTGGCGTTCCCCGGCGCTCCTGCGCGGATCGTCGATGGCCGCGAGCGCCTTCTCGAGCTTCGCGCGGGCTTCCGCATCACCGATCTGGGCGGCTTCGTCCATGAGCTTCGCGACTTCCGGCTTCACGACGGCCTCCGGCTCGTGCGCGACCTGCGCGGGGGAGACGTGGCGCTCGAAGTGCGGGGTGAAACGGGGCGACAGCCACGTCACGCCCGCTAGCATCGCGAGCAGGCCGATCGCTGCCCAGCCGGACGCCGGCATCGCGAATGGAACGATCCGGCGCGGATCGATCCCCCCGGCCAGCTGTTCCGCGTGGGTGACGTGTGCAGCCACCCAGGGCGTCGCCACGCCGGACCGGGCAAACCAGAGTGAAGACTTGAGTTCGTCCTTCAGACCGGCGACGCGGTCCGCCTCGGCCGCCGCGGTTTCGAGCGGAACCGGGCGCCACACGTCACGCAGGAAGTAGACGGCCAGGAATGCGATCGCGAACCAGCCGCCGTAGCGCGGCCAGGACGCCACCGGGGTGGGCGACAGGATGGCGCCGAGCGAGACCATGACCATGCCGATCACGCACGAGGACGCGACCACGACCCCGCCGACGCGCAGCAGCCGCGCGCCCCGCAGACGCGCTGCGATGGCACCGAGCGCCCGGCGCAGGGAAGGCGAAAGCTGGTCCATCGATCGATGCTAGCACAGCACTGCGTGGCAGCGGGAAGCCGCCCGGCACGCGGTCGGGCGCGCCTCCGTCACCCGTGTGGCCACGGGCTACGCCATCGGTGACGCGTGCGTTACCATCACCCGATGAACTTCGGAAACCGCCCTCCCGTCCTCGCCTGCGCCCGCGTCGCGCTGCTGCTCCTGACCCTGGTGTTCGCCGCCCCGGCGCGGGCCGCCGGACAGCCGAACATCGTCTACATCCTCGCCGACGACCTCGGGTGGCACGACCTCGGCTATCTCGGCCGGGAGCTCAAGACCCCAAACATCGACCGCATCGCCGACGGCGCCGTACGCCTCAACCAGTTCTACGTGCAGCCGTTCTCCAGCCAGACGCGGGCGGCGCTGCTGACCGGCCGGTATCCGTTCCGTTACGGCTTCCAGACGCTCTCGCTCCTGCCGGAGAGCGACTACGGTCTTGCACCGAAGGAACGCACGCTCGCCGACGCACTGAAGGCCGCCGGCTACCACACGGCCCTCGTCGG
Organism: Betaproteobacteria bacterium; assembly: GCA_016125475.1. Taxonomy (GTDB): domain Bacteria; phylum Pseudomonadota; class Gammaproteobacteria; order Burkholderiales. Next base: position 90,078 of record WGLR01000006.1, on the reverse strand, counting down.
CAAGTGGCAGCTCGGCCACGCCAGGAAGGAATTCCTGCCGACGCATCGCGGGTTCGACAGCTTCTACGGCACGCTCGCGGGCAACGTCGATCACTTCACGAAGGATGGTCCCCGTGGCCACGACTGGTACCGGGACGAGCACCGCTCGAACGATCGCGGTTACGACACGACCCTGATCGGCCGGGAAGCCACGCGGATCATCGCGCACCAGGACCCGTCGAAGCCGCTTTTCCTGTTCGTGTCGTTCACGGCACCTGCGGCCCCGCTGCAGGCCCCGAAGGAGTACATGGACCGGAATGCGTCCATCAAGGACGCGACGCGCCGAACCTACGCGGGCATGGTGAGCGCACTGGACGACGCCGTCGGCGCCATTCTCGACGAGCTCGCGAAGAAGAAGATGTCGGACAACACGATCATCGTGTTCCACAGCGACAACGGCGGTGCGGTCCCGCACAGGTTCCCGACCGGGGACGGGGACGTGGACAAGGGCGCCGCGGACAACAGCCCCTACCGCGACGGCGGCGGCAGTCTCTACGAAGGCGGCGTGCGCGTTCCCGCGCTCTTCAAGTGGCCCGCGGGGGTGCAGGGCGGCATCACGGATCAGCTCATGCACGTGTCGGACATGTATCCGACGCTGATCAGGCTCGCGGGCGGCAGCCTCGACCAGCGCAAGCCGCTCGACGGCGTCGACCAGTGGGAGACGATCCACGACGGCACGCTCGGACCGAGAAAGGACATTCCGCTCGCGATCGAGGATCTCCGGGCGGGGCTGAGGATGGGCGACTGGAAGCTGCTCGTCTTCGCGGCGCTGCCCGCCCGCGTCGAGCTGTACGACATTCCGCACGATCCCGGCGAGGAGGACAACGTCGCCGACCGGAATCCGCAGGTCGTCCAGGAGATGATGAAGCGCATCTCCGACTACGCGTGGGAGATGGTGCCGTCCCTGCACCTGCAGTCCCTCACCCACGCGCACAGCCACGATCTGCCGATGGTCTGGCGCCAGAATCCGATCGTGTTCGGAGCCGGCGTACGCGCGCATTCGCGCGGGAAGGCTTCGCTCACCACGGAGTTCGCGGATACCCCGGACGAGGACAAGAAGTAGGCGCGCGATCCAGGTCTCGCGACAGGGTCGGCACGCGCAGCGTGCGCCTGGCGCGCCACGGGCTCCGGATCGTGCCGCAGACCTGAGGGAGATAGAGTGGCCCGCCCCACCGCGATGAACATCGACGCGCTCCGGAACGCCGCACGCCGGCGCCTCCCGCGGACCATCTTCGACTTCGTGGACGGTGGCGCACAGGACGAGACGACGCTTCGCGCGAATCGCGCCGATTTCGAGCGCTACGCGTTCCGGCCCCGCGTGCTCACGGATGTGTCCCGCCGGGATCTCTCGACCACGATCCTGGGCACACCGGCGGCGGTCCCGCTGGTGCTCGCGCCGACCGGCCTCGCAGGGATCCTGCACCGACGCGGCGAACTCGCGGCCTCGCGGGCTGCCGCCGATGCGGGTCTCCCCTACTGTCTCTCGACGATGGCGACGTGCACGATCGAGGAGATCGCGCAGGCCTCGGGCGTCTCGCGGTGGTTCCAGCTCTACGTGCTGCGCGATCGCGGCCTCACCCGCGCGTTCATCGAGCGCGCGAAGGCCGCGGGTTGCAGCGCGCTCGTCCTCACGGTGGACACCAAGGTCCAGGGGCCGCGCGAACGCGACATGCGCAACGGCTTCACCGTGCCTCCGAAGTTCACGCTCGGGACACTGCTCGACTTCGCCCTGCATCCCGCCTGGCTGCTCGACGTGGGTCTGGGTCCGAAGGTCACCTTCCGGAACTTCGAGGGAACGGCCGTCGCGTCGCGGGATGCCGTCACGATCACGCAGTTCATCGCGGGGCAGTACGACCTCGGCGTGAGCTACCGGGATCTCGAATGGTTCAAGACGCTGTGGGGCGGACCGGTCGCCGTGAAAGGCATTCTCACGGGCAAGGACGCCCGCGCCGCCATCGACCACGGGGCCGACGGGATCATCGTCTCGAATCACGGCGGTCGCCAGCTCGACGGCGCGATCTCGGCGATCCGGGCGCTGCCGGAGGTGGTCGAAGCCGTGGGTGACCGCGCCGAAGTCATCCTGGACGGTGGCGTACGTCGCGGCGCCGACGTGGTGAAGGCAGTCTGCCTCGGCGCACGCGCGTGCATGGTCGGTCGTGCGTGGCTCTACGGTCTCGCGGCCGGGGGCGAAGCCGGTGTCGCACGGTCGATCCGGATCCTGCGCGACGAAATCGATTGCGCGATGACGCTGCTCGGAAGGCCGACGCTCGACGACCTCACCCGCGAGAGCCTCGAGATCCTCTGACCGGTCCGGTCCCGGGCAAGGTCATTCATCGTGCCGCGACAGGAGCTGCTCCGTGTCGCTCACCCGGTCCTGCAGGCGCTCGACCGAACGGTCTCCGCGCATGAGTTCCACGATGGGTGCGTCGCGCTGCATGAACGCCGCGAACTCGCGCCGCAGGGCATCGTACTCGCCCTCCGGGTCGCGCCGGATGTCACCGGTCCGGGGACGTTCCGGTGCCGAGATCTTGAAGTCCGCCGGGTACTCCGCCCTCGGCTTGTACTTCTCACCGCCCATGCCGGCCGCGAGACTCCCGGGGTCGTCGAGCGACCCCGGAATCATGAGTGCGCGGTCCGACAGACCGAGACTGTCCATGACCTTCCTGGTTCCCTCGACCTGCTGTTCCTGGATTGCCAGCGGCAGCGCCTCGACCCGCGGCGGCGACGGGAGGCAGCCCGTCGCCGCCAGCGCACTGAAGAATAGCCCGGTCGCGCCCGTGCCGAGATAGCGTTCGTTCAGGTACTCCTCGAGATGCCGCTGCGTCGCCACGAGGGATTTGCCGGTCTGCACGAGATCGATCAGCACGATGTCCTTCCCTTCCAGGCTGCCGGGGGACGGCACGAACGCGTCGAAGTGCTCCCACAGCCGTTCCCGCTGCTCCGCGTCGAGTTCCGGGCCATCCACGACCCGGCGCTCGGCACCGGTCATGGAGCCCGTCCGGTGGCCGAACTTGCTGAGCGGCATGCTGGAGGCGTCCAGGTCCAGTGACGCCCGTGACGCGAACTCCTGCAGGAATGCCATCACGGGCGTCGGACTCTTGCCCAGCCCCAGGTAGTGATAGCGCCCGGGCGGGTAACGCCGCATGATTTGCAGCGCGATCGCCTTGACCTGCTCGTACTCCTCGCCCGAAAGCGGCGCGCGTTGCGCGACCACGCCGAACCGGCTCACGTACCGCGCGGCCTGCGTCACGACCCGACGACTCGCATTCAGGGCCGCTTCCGTGCCGGGTGTCGCAGGCGACGACCCCGACGGCGTGGCACGGACGTCGGCAATCGCCCGCGTGGGCACCCGGCCGGGCCCGGCGCGATCCGGCACCCGACGTTTCGTGGACCGCGGTCCGCTCACGCCGTACCTGCCTCGACACGCCGGCACGCGCTAACGGCCATGCCGCGCGCGGTCACCCATGCTGTCCGCCTCCGCCTCCAGCGCGGCATCGTCGTTCACCGGCGTCCCCGCCAGCTGGGTCGTCGGCGCGACGCGTCCCTGCCGCTGCTGCACGATGTGCCACGCTTCGTGCGGAAGGTGCTGCTCCTGGCCGGGCGCCAGGTGGATGTCGTTGCCCTGCGCGTAGGCGTGTGCTGCGAGCTGCTCCGGCTGCGGCGAGTTCCGGTGAACGCGGACCGCCGACAGGTCCATGCCGGACAGGGCCTCGACACCGGCCTTCAGATCGTCGGGCATGCCGGTGCGGTTCTCGCCCGGCTTCGTCTGCGCGACGGACACGCCGCCACGTCCCTGCCAGTGCCCCTGGAGCGGTTCCTCCTCCTCGAGGCCGGCACGCTGCACCGTGAACCTGCCCTGGAGGAGTTCCTCGTCCTCGGGTCCCGCACGCTGCACGGGCGCAGCGTCGCGTTTCATCTGGAGTTCCTCTTCCTCCGCTTCCGCGCGCTGCGCCGCAGTCCCGAACGCACGGTCGAGGCGCTGACGCTGCGCGGCGAGCCGCGGGCTCGTCGCGAGCGGCGGTTCCGATGCCCGGTCCGCGCCGGGTCGTGTGGCAGCGGCGGCGGGCTCGGCCACGCGTTGCGTCGCGGATCGGCCCGCAGGCTTCTGCGGTGTCCTGCTGCTGGATCGCTTCATTGGATACCCTCCATCCGGGTTCTGGTCTGACTGGTCCGCGTGTCCGGCCTCCGCCGGATGCACACACTGAAATCCTCGTCCTGGTAGCCCGCGACGACACGCACGTCGTGCGAGAGCGACCGGCAGAAGGCGGCGACGTCGTCGCGGTCGTGACCCACGAGCAGCGGGTGAGCCGGAAACGTGGAAGCGTCCAGCATGTTGAAGATCACCGAGCGCCTCGCGGCGGCGTACATCTTCCGGATCATCGCGAAATGGAAGCCTGGGTCGGCGCTGCGATAGCTCAGCGCACCGGACGCGACGACGTGGTCGACGACCGGCAGGGTGACCGCGTCGAAATCACACTCGTGGAACCACGTCCTCGGCGCGTTGCGATAGCGGATGCGGGCATCGGCAATGAACTCCGGCATCTGGTCGACCCCGATGTAGCTCACGCCTTCGTAACGGGCATCCAGATAGCTCTTCAGGTCTCCACGCCCGCAGCCGAGGTCGAGCACGGCGCAGCCGCCGAAGTCCTCCGCGGCTGCGATCACCTCGAACCGCCTCGTCTGGCTGGCCTCGTTCCGCCACCCGAGACTGCGCACGCTGCCTTCCCCGAACCTGGCCACCCGGTGTCGGTGGAAGTGCATGATCGTCGCGCGTTCGATGAGGTCCATCACGGTCTCCGGGGCGCCGGGCGATGCGGTGTGCGCGGGACGCTCATGGCCGGGAAGCCTCCTTCCTCGCGTTCACGTAGAGCCAGACGACGAACGTCATGAACACGAGGGCGAGCAGGATGAACGGAATGTTCCCCTCGCGGATGTCGGCCCAGGCCGGATCACAATAGAGCAGCGACAGGAACAGTACCAGCGTGGGCACGACCACGCACGCCATGTACACGTAGAAATACAGCGGGCGCGCCCGCAACGTGAAGCTCAGGCGGCAGCTCGCCCAGCGGAACACGAGCGACACCACGAGGAGGACCACGAACGCCTCGAACAGGCCCCGGAACACCCATCGGTTCGGACACACGATCCGGCAGACGGCGTCGACCTTCTCCTGTGTCGCCCCGACGTCGAGATTGCGTCCCAGCAGGATCGAACGGATGTCGCCGCCGACGCGTTCCTCGTCCGCGGCGGCCGGCGCCTGTCCCGCCTTGCCGGCCGGGGCCGTGGTCCTTGCGGGAGGAGCCTTGAGCCCGACGGGATGCGGCCAGAGCCCCACACCGCCGAAGTTGAAGTCGAAATAGACGATGTCGTCCCGCAGCTGGTCCTGACTGGTCCCGTCGTACTCGATCACGGGCACGATTGCCTGCTGCAGCTCCTTCCGGCGCTCCCCGCTCAGGCAGTCCTCCACGTTCTGGCGCAGCGCCTTCTTGGTGTCGATCGTCGGCTCCGCGAGCAGCACGAGGAAGTTTCCGCTGTTCGTGCCGGGACCGCCATCCGCGCGCTGCATCAGTTCCGTGAGACGGTTGCATTCGTAGATGCCCTGCCCGAGGTCCCGATGGGGGAACAGCAGGTTCACCGCGTAGTTCTGGCCGATCGCGGACGCCAGCGTCGCGTTCAGCTTGCGATGGAACACCTGGAATTCGGCGACCGATTCCGCATCCGTCGGATAGTTGTCGAAGTACAGCGTGACGCCGTCGCCGCGCGTGAGCACCGGTATCGCGCCGAAGGACAGACCGTCGAGGAACCTGTCGAGCCAGTTCGACGAGGTCTGCGTCAGCATCTTCTCGATGTTCCCGACGAGGTTGTCGAACGCGTGGACACGCTTCTCCTTCGTGAGCGCCTGCCAGGATCTCCAGTCGGTGCGACGGATGACCCAGTCCACGCGCGTGCCGTACCGCCGCGCCATCTTCGCGAACGCGAGGTTGCTGTCGTCTCCGGCAAGCGGGTCCAGCAGCTGCCCGTCGTCGTCGAACGGAACCGCGTAGTACCCGACCGTGGAGACGACGCTGAAGTCGATCTGTTCGGGGTGGCCCGCCTGCCAGAGCGGGAACAGCCCGTACACGACACCGGGCGAGCGCTGGCCGGATGCGTCCACCCAGCCGCCCGGCAGCCGGTTGCTCTGCACGCAGCCGCATCCGGCACCCTCCCATTCGATCGGCTGGGTCTGCCTGAACGGGTGCGTCTTCCGCGCGACCGCCTCGATCGGACCGAGGTACCGGTCGGACAGCGGATCCAGTGCCCGTCGCATCGCGTTGCGCAGGTGACGGCTGTTGGCGTAGTCGCGCGCGGCGACGCGCTCGGCCGCCGCGACGTATTCGGGCGGTGCGTCGAGCTTGCGGATGGCATCGATGGTCTTGAGCGTCTTGTCGTACTTCGGCGGCCGGCCGCCCTGCATGAACGCGTCGACGATCTTCGCCTGCACGGCCTCCCGGAACAGGTATTCGGTCGGGTACTCGACTTCCACGATCCCGTGGAGGACGGGTCCGAGAAACGCGGGCAGCACGCCGAATGCCGGGTCTGCGCCCAGTTCCCTGGTGGACACGGCGGTCCAGGCGTAGGCCGGCTTCGCGACGACCGCCGCGAGGATCTCCTTCAGGTACGGCGTGAGAATCGAGCGCGCCGGGCTGCCGCGTGGCGGCTGCGCAGCGAGCGGAGCTTCGGTCTGCACGGGGGCAGCGGATGCAGCCGTGGCGGCTTCGCCCGCGGACGTCGTCGACCTGGCGGGCGACGCCGGCTCCTTGCCGGACGAGGTGGTCGCCGCGCCAGGCTTCGCATCGCCTGAACCGGGAGGACCGGCGGGCGCAACACCGGCGGCGGATGATGCCGGTGCCGGCGTCGCCGGCGTGCCCGTCGACACCGGATCGGCATCCTTCGCCGGTGCCGTCGTGGCTGCCGGGGCGGCCGTGCCGGCCGGCGCGACGGCCTTGTCTCCCTTGTCGGCGGCATCCTTCTCGGCGGCGCGCAGCGCAGCGACCAGATCGGTGACGTCGGGAAACGGAAGGTCCTGGACGGACGCGACGACCGCGACGACGGGCGCGGGGACCAGCTGCACCCGCAGCGACCTGACGGTGTCCGCGGTGACCTGGTGGGTGACCTGTGACTTCGCGTGTCGCTCGACGATCGGGAGATACGTGTCGGGCGGCAATTGGGCGCCCCCGAGTGCGGCCGTTACCGCCGCATCGAACTGCTCGGCGTTCATCGGAGGCTTGCCCTCGAGCTTCTTCATCGCGGCGAGCGCGGCCGCGGGCGCCGCGAGGCGCTTCACGCCGTCGTCGTCGAGGCGGAAGTAGACGGCGACCGTATTGCTCTCCGCCGTCCTGGGTCGGGTCTCGTCCTCGTAGTTGCGGAGCAGGGCCGAGATCTCCTCGTCCGTACCGTAGACCCGCGTGGTCAGCGACTGGACGCGTGCCGCAGTCCCCTTTGCGTCGATCCAGCGCGAGAGCGGCGGGCTCAGGAGCAGCGACCGCCACTCCGGATGTCGCCCCGTCACGCCCGCGAAGCTCAGCAGCGCCGAGACGGCGCCACCGGAGTCCGGCGGCAGGTCCGACACGGAGACGTCGCTGCAGAAACGCTGGAGCCACGTCCATGTCACGGGACCGAACCGGCCGTCGGAGAGCCTCGCGCGTGCGTCGGCGTCCCTCGCGGGAAAGTCCGGATCATGGCCGTAGACCTGCACGATGGCCTCCTGCACGCGTCGGCCCGTCGCGCGGTCCATGGCCTGCAGCATGGCACCCGTCACGCCCGGGCCGCACGCACCGGCCGGCGGTGGCTCGGCCGCGCCCGCCGGCAGGGCGATCCACAGCGTCAGCATCAGGAGCCCGCAGAACAGCCGCGCGCCCGGCACGGTCCCCGCCGCACGAGTGCGTCTCATGTCGTCCACCCGTCCTTGACGAGTTCCTTGCGGATGCCCTGGAGCAGATCGTCGCTCACGATGGCGCGGTCTCCCCGACGCAGGGCACTGATCGCGCCATAGCGCACGACATTGGTGATCGCGCCACCCGAGAGTTCGTGCTCCTCGGACAGCCGGCGCAGATCGACGTCGTCGGCAAGCCGACAGCCGGTCCCGAGGGTCCCGCGCCAGAGACGCAGCCGCTGCTCGGCATCCGGCATCGGGAAATACACGAGGGACTGGAACCGGCGTGCGAACGCCTCGTCGATGTTGGCCTTCAGGTTCGTCGCGAGGATCACCGTCCCCGGAAAGTCTTCCACGCGCTGAAGCAGGTAGGAGATCTCCTGGTTCGCGTAGCGGTCGTTCGAACTGCTCGTCTCCGTGCGCCGCCCGAACAGGGCATCGGCCTCGTCGAAGAAGAGGATCCAGTTCCTGTTCTGCGCCTGGTCGAACACGTTCGCGAGGTTCTTCTCCGTTTCGCCGATGTACTTCGAGACCACCATCGACAGGTCGATCCGGTAGACGTCCGCACCTGCCGATCGGCCGATCAGTGTCGCCGTGAGCGTCTTGCCGGTGCCGGGCGGGCCGTAGAAGAGGCTGCGATAGCCGGGCTTGATCGTCCGGCCGAGCCCCCAGTCGTCGAGAATGGTTGCGGCATGGGCGATCCAGGTCCGGATCGCATCGATCTCCTCGAGCACCTCCGTGCCGAGCACCAGGTCGTCCCAGTCGAGCGAGGTGGTGATGCGCCGGGCCGGGAATGCCGCACCGTAGTCGGGCTTGCGATGGACCCCCAGCGTGAGCTGCGACAGGCTCTCGGCGCTGAGCCGCAGCAAGCCGCTCAGGAAAGGTTCGTCCGCGTTCGGCGGTTCGATCCGCAGGATGTTGCGCGTGCGGAACCAGTGGTCTTCCTCGAACAGTCTCAGACACGCGAACCGTCGCGCGAGATCCTCGCCCGCGAGCAGGAATGCGGCCGTCTCCCCGGTCGGCAGGAATCCGCCGTGGGTCGCGCCCCGCCAGCCCCCGAACTCCGTGAAGCCGCGATCGAGATTCTTGTTCCGCACGAACAGGGTATCCAGGGCCTGCGGCCGCACGTGAGGCACCAGCGCGAGCGCGAGCAGCAGGCGTTCGTCGAACCCCATCGCGCAGCCGGTCACGAGTCGCGCGTATTCCGAGCCTTCGGGGTCCAGGGCCGGCGGCGCGATCTCCCGCACGTCTGCGACGTCGGTGGGCTGGCCGAAGTGAAGTCCGATGCGTGCCTGGAGGACCCTGTCGAGCCAGGCCAGCTCGCTCTCGATCACGGCTGCGTTCGCGGCCATCGCGTCGACGGGCGCGTTCATCGCCACTCCACGTGCACGACGGTGCGCATCCAGGGATGCCGGATCGTTCCGAATCCCCATGGAATACGATCCAGCAGCATGTCGAATGCACGCGGTTCGACGAGGAGACGCCACTGCCCGTCCTTCGTATGCAGACGCCCTTCGCGCTGGAAGAAGGACTCTCGCATGCCTGCGACCGACGTGTTCCCGATGGCGGTCCAGTTCCTGATCATCCCGACCACGAGGCCGTCCACGGCCGCCTTCTCCGCATCCGAGAGGGTCACGTCGCGCGCCACGGGATCGTCGACGGCGAGGCCGCAGAGGATCTTGTTCAGTGCGAGCCGGTGTTCGGGCGGTTGCAGCGAGCCGTCCACGAGGTACTGCAGCAGGTGCACGGCGCGCCCGGCGGCGGCGGGGCCGGCGAACCGTCCGTCGGTCACCAGCCCGACCATCTCGAACAGCCTCGGCAGATAAGGCGACGCCAGCACCTGTCCCGCGTTGGTCACGTGCAGCCCTTCGCCCCCGGCGGTCGTATCGCGCGCGCGCGTCGCCGGGGTCGGGACGGCGCCGTCGGCCGGGTCCCTGGACGCGCCTCGGGCAGGCGGCTTCGCCGCCACCGCGACGAGACCGCGCGAGAGGGCCGGCAGGAGCGCCGCGTCGCGGGGGCCACCCGCCTCGTGGAGCGCGTCGGCGAGGGACGCGAGGAAGCCGGAGGCCCCTGCAGGCGGCCAGAGACGGGAGAACTGCACGACGAACGCACGGACGAACGTGACCGGCTCGAACCGTCGGCCTTCCACGATGAGATACCGGCAGAGGAACTCCCACATCCAGCGCCTCAGCTGCGCCGGGCGCGGCAGTGTCCGTGCCGAGGATCGCGCCGGGCCCGCGCGCATCGGCGATGCACCGACGAGCAGCATCGCCGTCACGAGCAGATCCGCGGCACGCAGGGATGTCGCCCCGTCTTCCGGTCGAAGCAGCGCGTACAGGCGGACGCACCACGCCTCGGGGAGCAGCCCGACGAAGCGCCGGACCGCGCGCGGATCCTCGAGGAGGCGGGTCAGGTCGTCGCGCAATCGTCCCGGCGCCTCGCGCAGCCGGCGCGCCAGCGTGGCGCGCAGCACGCGCCTCGCATCGGGCCCGGGCCTGGTGTCCGGATCGAGCAGCGCGGCGAGCGCGTCGTCGAACACGGCAGGCACGGCCTTCGGGCCCGCGGCGGACGTCGTGGACCGTGACCCGACGGGACGGGCACGCACACGCGATGATGTGTGCACGGCGTCCCCCGCGTCCCCTGGAGACGGGGCGGCGGCGAGTGTCCGGAGGATGCCCGCCAGTTCCGCCTGCAGGACCCCGGGCGACCGGGTGCGCTCGAGCCTCTGCAGGAGTGCCCGGACGAAATCGCCGACCTCCAGATTGTCATGGGCCGCCAGCCGCCGGACGATGCTCCCGACGCAGGCCTGCCGGTCGAAACGTCCTCCGCGGTCCGCGAGGAGATAGTCGAGCGTGAACACGCGCAGTCGCCGCGTGAACGCCGGGCCGCCGGCGACCGGGGAACCGGCGCCCGATTCCGCCAGATCCGATCGATGCACGAGTCCGTCCACGAAGTCGACGTGAGCGGGTGCGAACAGGTGCACGATGTCCCGCAGCATGGCGCGGGTCGCGCGCATCGCGACGCGCTCGCGCAGGCGGTCGTCGCGCGCGAGCGCGCGCAGCTGCGTGCGCAGCCACGCCGGATGGTGACGGATCCAGACCTGCCACGACCGGGCGATCGGCTCGGGCGACGCATCCCCGGCCCACGCCCGCAGCGCCGACGCGCGGGGCGCGGCGTGCGTGCCGACGGGTCCTCGGGGCATCCGGTCGGCACGCGCCGACGGCACCGATGTGCGCAGGCGGATTTCCTGCAGATCGAGGGGACGGCCACGCAGCACGTCGTGCAGCACGGCCGCGAGGAACCGCTGCGCGTCGGGTGCGCGACGCACGTCCTGGTCGAGCGCCTGCCGGAATTCGGATCCGCCGTCTTCGGCATGCCCGGGCGCGCCGCGTACGGTCGCGAGAATGATCAGCGTCAGCTCGGATGCCCCGAGCCCGTCCACCAGTGACGGGTCACGCCGGGCGCGCACCGCGAACTCCGCGACGAGGCGATTCCAGTCGGACGGAGACCGTCGCGCGAAGGCCTGCATCCGCCGGGCCAGCATGTCCGGGGCGCCGGATCTGCCGCGCGCGGCCCTTACGAGCGCGACGAACAGCGCATCGCGCGTCTCGACCGCCTCGATCGCCACGTCGGGTGCAGCCGGCCGCCCGCCCCTCTTCTCCCGCGCCAGACCGCGAAGGATCCCGAGCATCTCCGCGTGAAGCGGTCCGGGAGGGTTTTCCGTCTCGAGCACGCGCGTCATCGCTGCCACGAGTTCGTCGCGGTCGAGATTCTCGTGCGCAGCCATCCGACTCACGACACTGCCGAGATACATCGCCCTGTTGAAGACCCCGCCGCGATCGACGAGCAGGAAGGTCAGCGTGAACTCCCAGAGCCTGCGCCTCAGTGCGGCCGGCTCACGCGACGGCAGCGCGGGACCGACCGCCCGGGCACCGGCGTCCATGACCATGCCCGTGATGAATGCCCCGTGCGTCGGCTCGAGCAGACAGACGATGTCCGCGAGCATCGCGTCCTCGAACCCGTCGGCGATCCCGCGTCGGACGCGGGTGGCGCGGCCGTGTCGTCTCACCAGCCCGGCGAGAAGCCATGGGGCCTCCCGCACGAGCCCCGGCCACAGGTCGCGCAGGCGGGCACCCTCCCCCGACTCGATGGCAGCCTCGACGAGCGCACGACTCTGCTTCCATCGGGCGCGCAATGCGTTCGACGCGTCCGCCGTCTCGCGCGCAGACGCGCGGCCCGCGAGGGAGTCGTCCTTCACGCCCCCCGGCGTCACCGCCGCACGCAGCGCGTGGAAAGCGCCGCCGGCATCGACGGCGGGAATCCCGAGCGCACGAACGTGTGCCACGGCCGCGCGCAGCACCGATGCAGCCGATCCGGAATCGCGAGTCGCGACGCTCGCCGTGTGCCGGACCGCCCGACGGGCGAACGAGATCCCGTCGTCCGGCACGCGGCCCTCCTCGAGGAGAGCCGACAGCAGGCCTTCCCACGCGACGCGCCCCGTCCGGCTCGACGAGCCGGACGCCGCCTGCCCGAAAACGGTTGCGAGCCAGAGCGCGAGGGACTCGAGGTAGGCGCGACGCCCCGGCCACAGGACTGCCGCGACCGCGGCAATGCCGGAGTGGTCGAACTGCGCAGCGAGACGGCGAACCACGTTCGTGGAGGCGCCCGCCACTCTCAGCCAGGCGACGAACGCGGGTGAACCGGATTCCAGCACGGCGGCGAGCAGCCTGTCCGGATCGTCTGCGTGGCCGCCGCGGCCGTGCCACGGGAGCGTGCCGTGCACGAGGAAGTGGCGCAGGCATTCGAAGTCGGAGACCGAGTCACGCTGCACGGTGCGGTCGTCGGTCACGTCCGCCTCCGCACGCGCGAGCGCGTCGCGAATCGCGGCAGCGAGCCGTTCACGCATCCTGGCTTCGATTTCGGCGTCCCCCGTCGTGCGGGCCATCACGCCGAGATCGACCGCGATCCGCTCGAACCGCAGGATGCGGCCCGGGAGGGAGAACCGGTCGAACACTTCGTCGGCCACCGCGAGCAGCCGGTCCTTCAGGATCGCGCCCCAGCGCGCCTGCCCCTCGAATGCGTCATCCTCCGAGCGGAACGCGAGGTCGAGCCGACACTCGTCGATCAGATGCGCGTTCGCGACCATCGGTCACCTCGTCCACGCCGCCGACCGGCGATGCCCGCAACATCTGGCGCCGGCGTCGCAACCTCACTCATCTCCGTTCTCCGCGAGAGTGCGCGCGACGCCGTGGCGCAGCAGGAACGCCGCAACCGCACGCGATTCGCCATCGAGTGTCCGCGCGGCGCCGGCGTAGGCGGGATCGTCCTCGGGATGCCGGCACACGACGATCCTCGCGGTCAGCCAGCGCTGGTAGAGTTCCTCGAACGCCGACATCGCGGGGTAGTCCAGCCAGAGGCACTCCGCGTGGACGTGTGCCGGGCAGTTCAACCGCACCGTGGACTCCGCGAAACGCCGGAACCCGTCCTCGTGACACCGCGCAGTCCACGCGGGAAACAGCACGCTCATCCTGAGGGAATTGAAGTCCGGAGGCGGAAGCGCCCGGCGGGCATCCGGACCGGGCGGGATCGTGGGCCGCAGCAGCACGTGCTCGACGACGTGCATGCCCTCGCTCTCGACGTCGAGCTCGATCAGGAAGCGCCGCAGCCGATTGGCAGCCTCGTGCACGGGGTCCGGCGTGCCCGCATAACCGAGCACCCACCAGCGTGCTCCGCCTTCCGGGCGGAACAGCAGCAGGCTCTCGTCCCTGCCCGCGAGGCGACCGACGCGATAGCGCGAGAGGTCCGTGCCATAGTGCAGCAGCGACTCGCTCACGCGATCCCCTCGTCCTATGAACAGCCGGTGCGTCCGGCGGATCTCCCGGATGTCCACGGCGTCGCCGCCGGCGTGCGGCACGACGTTCGCGAACGCCCGGTCGCGGGACGGCGACACGGTGAGCGTGACGTCCGGCTCGCCCGTGCCGGCGTGCGGATCGTCCGCGGGATCGACCGTGAGACCGCTCTCGCGAATCGCGGCGGTGAGCGGGCGGCTGTGCAGATGGCGGAATCCGAGCAGGCAGCTCACGCGCATCTGGAAGCCGGAACAGTTCGGGGTTCCATCGCCCGGTTCGTTCCAGGTCGGACGGCCGTAATCGAACCCGCTCGCCCGGTCCCGCCCCAGACGCACGACGTTGTCGAGAAAGCGGAGCTTGTTCGCGAGCAGCGCGTCCTCGACATCCGCCGCGTCGTGGTAGCGCATCCAGTGCCGCAGCGTGTTCTGGGCGAGCGTCTCGCCGTGCAGGGCGAGCAGGTGATCGAGCACGCGGTGACGCCGCTCGTGAAACGGGTCCAGCGGCGCCTGCACGAGCGCGCCGAGACGGTCCGGAGCAGCCGCTCCGGTGTAGAGCGCGTCGACGTCCGGGACCGTCTCCGGATCGAGGACATGCCACCAGTACGTCTGCCCCAGATCGGCGCGGGTCGAGAAGAGATCGCGGACGTGATGGAGCTGCGCGCCCCCGTTGGCGATGATCTGCTCGAACAGCATCAGATAAGCCTTGAGCTGCCGGGCCTGCGCCTTGCGCTCGGCGGATGCCGATTCGGGAAGACCGTGGGCGTTGATGCCGTAGATCGCGGGAAACTGGTTCTGGATGGACGTGTACCGGTCGAACTCCCGATGCACGCCGCGGGGCGGCGGCCACGCTTCCGAGATGTCCTGGCGGGCCTGCGATCGCGTCCGGTCGGCCGCACGCCGGTCGAGGTACTTCGCGCGCACTTCCTCGGGGTCGAGCCGCACGCCGCTCCCCGCGCGCGTCACGCGAAGGGTGTCGCGCAGCGAGTCTCCGGGCGGAAACCGCACGCGGAGCGCCTCGCGGCGCTGGTCCCATCTGAGCGTACCCGTTGTCGGCGGCGCGCCTGCGCGGCCGAGCGCGAGATACCTGACCATCCTCACCCCGTCGATCGCACGCACGCGGCTCGCGAGATCGCCGACGAACAGGTCCTCCCGGTCCGCCTGGTCGAGATCCGCATCCTCGAGCACGCCGTGGCGCGTGTGCAGCGGATTCAGGATCTGCTCGGGCAACTGCCCCTGGTCCGTGGCCCACTCGAAGGACCGGAACACGACGCCCGACGCGACGGCGCGCGCGCACTCGTCCAGTATGTCCGCGACCACGTCGGAAGGATCGCGCGCCCCGCCGATCTCGAATTCGCCGAACAGGTCGCAGTCCACCTTCGCGACGCTCACGACCTGCCCCACGTCCTCGCAGAGGTTGCGGTTGCTGCGATACACCTCCTTCACCCGTTCCCGCGCTGCCCGATCCCGCTCCCGCACCACACGGTCGTCCCCCTCGTCGTCAGCGCGATCGGCGTGCTTGACGGCAATCCGGAACAGGCCGTCGATGCCCGTGCGGGGGTCGCGTTCGGCGTCCAGCCACACGTTGTCGAGGGCCCCGACCGTGTCGAGGAGCGCGCGCCGGTAGTCGGCGATCGTGGACGGACGACACGGGAAAACGGCCGCGGGGCCGTGGAGCGCCAGCCCCGCGAAGTCGATCCGTCCGTCCGGGCGGGTGAGGTGATCGGCAACCGGAAAGCCGGTGCGGTAGATGAGGTCGGTGAGCGCGTAGCAGAGCTGCTCGAGAATCGTGACGCCCGGATCGTGCAGGTTGTAATCGGTCCACGTGTGGCCGCTCAGGGCCTGCACGTGCCGGATCCCCGCCTCGCGCAGGCGTTCGAAGCTCGTGTCCGTTGCGGTACCGCGCTTGCGCGGTATGCGGTGCGCCGCGGGATCGGGCGTAGCCACCGGCACGGGGTTGCGCGCGACCGCCATCGTCAGGACTCGCCGGACGACGCGCCGTCCATGTCCGGATCGAACCAGAGTCGCGTCAGGAAGTACTGGATGCGTCGGCCGTCGCTGTAGGGGCAGCGCGTACGGATCATGAGCCGGTAGCGTGCATCCCTGCCGTGCGCGCCCTCCCACTTCAGTTCGAGACGGTCGCACCGGCTGCTGAAGTACGCCTCGTGCGCACGGATCTTCCTCCTCGGCCAGAGCAGATCGAGGAGGCTCCGTGACGGATTGAAGGTGTTCAGCGCGATCGCGTGCAGCAGCGCGTAGCGTCCCCTGCCCTGGCGATCACCCACGCCCGCGACGACCTCGAAACCCTGACATCCGCTGAGCCAGCCCGTGATGTCGTGCCACTTTCCGTCGGCGGCGACCGGACTCTTCTCGTATTCGCTGCGCTGGCCTGCAGCATCGAGGCCCTGGTGACCGGGCTCGTAACCGCCGATGCGACCGGCACTCCGGATCACGCCGTTCACGTCGAGCGTGTAGCTCGGCGAGTCGTTGCCGAGCCCCACACGTCCGAGCGGGTCGAGGCTCATCACGCCGGGTCCGCTCTCGCCGGAGTCACGTGCCGCGAACACCAGCCGCTTGCCTCCCGCGTCCCCCGTGTCGGCTCCGTACGCGATCGACCACTGCACGGTGTTAGGGTCTCTCTGCGTGTAGAAGCTCACGAGCGCATTCGCGCTGCCGAGCGCGGAGATTTCCACGCCGTGTTCGGGGGACTTGCGGTAACCCTCGTCCACCATGTTGAGCGTGGACTCGATCAGGTCCGCGAAATGATCCTCGGTGGGCAGCTTCCCCGACTTGAAGTAGTTGCGCAGCGTGGCGCGGTTCTGCTGGCTAGCCATCACGCGCCCCGGAGATGATGAAGGTATTGCCGATCTCGAGCCCCGCGATCCCCGTCGGCGCGGCCTCGGGTCGCGTGTCGTCGCTCATGAGTTCGATCGCGTGGCGGGCCGTCGGGATCGCCAGACTCCACGGGTATCGGGGCACCAGTGTCCCGCGACGCGCCGGTTCGGGCGCGGGTTGCCCGCCCGAGATCCCGCGCCGGGCACGCGCCGAGTCGCCGAGCACGAAACGGGTGTCGTCGTCCTCGGAAATCTGCAGCAGCGAAACCCGGGCAACCGTCTCGACGTAGTCGAGATCACGCAGCCAGGCCTCGACGTCGTCCTTGCGGACGATCCAGTCGAACCGCGCACCCATGCCGTGCGGCCGCCATGGCGACAGACGCTCGATGATGTCCTGGTTGAGCCGCTGCATCGATCGCCCGCCCTGAGTGTCCCGCGTGAACCGGACCGCGCACTGCACCTGGATCCGTTCGTAGGCCGCGTTGCGCACGGTGATCCGTGCGAAGGGGGAGGTTCGCGCCTGGACGTAGGCCCGGATGCGTTCGAGCTCCACCGCGTTCAGCTTCGGGGCTCGCAGGTCCTCGTAGGTGTCCGAGCGTATCGCGGGCACGACCACGATCGTGACGGCTCCGGGCGCAGCCTGCGCCGAACGGGGCGACAGCGACCCGAAGCACTTGACGTTGAACACGTCGGGAAACCCGTCGAGGACGAGCCGCTCGTAGTCCCAGTGCACGGCCGCGCGGTTCTTGTGGCGCAGACGCTCCCCCGCGCGCGCCCTGAACCGCACGCCGTCTTCCGGCGCGCGGCCCCCGAATGCACGTCCGACCTGAACGACCCGTGCAAGACCTGGAACCGACGCGACCGGTTCGGCCACCGTGCCGGAGCGCTGTGGCCTAACCGGCGTTCCGGCGTCGGAGGTTTCCCGCGTGGCACGCACCGCCTGTGCCCGGACACTGTAGAGACCCGCGAACACCTCCGGACGCGAGTCCGTCCCGACCCGGATCCAGAAACACCCGGCCGGCAGGATCGTGTTCCTGCGGTCGATGTCGTCGGGAATGTCCAGTGTCACGATCCCGGAGGTCAGGAAACCGTGCGTGGAATCCGCGACCACCCGGGCGGCAGGCAGCGCGTGCCAGCGGTTCGAGGCGAGATAGAACCACCGGACGCGTGGGGCTGCCCCTCCCGTCGTCGCACGCCGTGCGGATTCGTCCCGCAGATGAAAGAGCAGCGAGACGAGCCCGGGCGGGCCCTCCGCGGAGAGGCCGATGAAGAGGTTCCCGTCACACTCGAACCGCGGAATCGGGGCACTCGTGCTGCCCCGGATGGCCGGATAGATCTCCTCGGCACCGAACGGCTGGATCAGGAAGAACTCGTCGTCGGACGTGGAGCGTTCGGCGGGGATCTCGCGCGCGAGGTTCATGCTCGACTGGGCAGAGTAGTCGTAGGTCAGCCGTTCGACGAGTGGCGTGTACGGCGTGTTCGGCAGTTCGCCCTGGCGCCGGCGTCTCGCGTTGGCCGACACGGCCTTCGTGAGCAGTTGCGGATACGCCTTGTGGCCGAACGGATCGGCGGGCTCGGCGAGCACGAAGCGGAAGAATCCGCTTCGTGCTGCCAGGTCGAACTCGAAGTCGCCGGTCGCGGACGCGGCACGCACGGGACGGAAGTCGTTGCGCAGCGTCGCCGCGTCGATCTCGAGCGAGGAAGAGCGCCGGACGCGATGTCCGTCGCGACTGCCCTCGAAGAGACGGTGACTGCCGACGTCCTCCCCCGGGTGGGTCCATCGGCCGTCGCGCAGCACGGCCACCGCCACGCGAAACGCCTCGTTGTGATAGGCGCCCCCGTACCCGCGGTAATGCGCGCGGAACCCTCCCTCGTCGTCGGGAAGTCCGCCCCACTCGATGTTCAGGCTGAGCCTCGTGACGCTCTTCCGCGCGACTTCCGCGCTGCCGAAGACGAGGTAGGAGCCGCGCGCGGGCATCGGACCGAACGGGTTGAACGGCTTGGACGGATCCAGACGACCGAGGTGATTGTGGAGCACGGCATCCCGCGCGTCGCGCACGTCGACGTCGAGGTGCGCGGCGGTGAGCACGACGTCGGCGAGCAACGAGTAGGAGTACATCGTGCTCCCGGGCTTCAGCCGCACGCGGATCACGGGGAGGGTCGTCCGCCAGTCGCCACCGTGTGCGGCCGGATCGTACGCCACGACCGCCGCGGCCTCCGGAGGCAGTCGCGTGACGATCGTGAGGGCGCTCGCCTGTTCCGGCGTCGGCGAGTCCGCGCCCGTGACGAACGTGTCGGTGGGGTGCAGCCAGCCATCGGCGGACGTGAGGCTCACGTCGAACATCCGCAGGAACACCTTGTTGAAGACGAAGTCCCTGACCGGAGCCCTGTCGCCCCGGATACAGCTCAGGACATCCGCGCGGTCGGGCATCGAATCGTCCCGGGCACCTTCGTCGGACGGGCGTTCCCCGCTGCGCGGCCGTCGCGGGATCCCTCGGAGGGTCTGCTTGATCGCGACCACGTCACAGTCGAGCAGCGCCGCCGGATCGAGCAGCATCCACCGGCAGAACAGTCTCCCGAAGCTCCGGAAGAACGCGTGTTCGGCGGTCGCGTCGAGCAGACGTTGCAGGACATACGCACTGAATGCAGTCCGTACGTCGTAACCGGACCGCTGCGCGTGCTCGCCACCGGGGAGTGCCTCGCGCCCGCCCACGAACAGCGCGATGTCGCGATCCGAATGCTCGTCGACCTCGAACGCGAGCCGGGCGACCGGCTGCCCGAGCCGATCGCGGATCGCCGCCTCGATCGCCCCGCGCAACTCGGGGACGAGCGCGCGGGCGCTCTTCACGACCCATGCCCCCTGCTCGTCCGCCGCGGCCCGCCGCCAGGCGGAGGCCTCGGCTTCCGGAAGCGCCGCGATCCGCCGCACGAGCACCTTCGTCGCGATTCGCGGCGCCGCCGCGAGAACCATGGCCCGCAGCGATACTCCGTCGCGCTTCGCGACGGTCGCGATACGGACGCCGTCCGACCTCAGGAAGCGCTTGAAGAGCCGCGCCACGAGATGGGCCAGCGTGCAGCGCCCGCGCCCCGTGGACTTGAGGAATCGCACGACCTGGTCTCCGGCCGCCGCGTCGAGATCCGTCGGATCGTCGAAGTCGAGCCGGACCCGGACCTCGCGGCTGCCCTCCCGAAGGAAGAGCAGCGGGCTCGCGATGGCGAACCCGAGCTCGGCGTCGACGCCCGTGTTCTCGCCGATTCCGGAGCCGCCGAACAACGGCCAGTGGCGGCGCGTGCGCTCGACGGACAGATCCGCGTCGTCGGTCGGGAGGCAGGCGGCGCGTGCACGCGTGACGTAGCCCAGCTCACGCTCCGGCGAGATCAGCGGGTCGCGTTCGAGTCGCAGCGTGCGCAGGTCCTCGACACGGACCGGCGTGACGTCGAGGCCCTCCTCGGTGCGGTAGACGATGTCGCGTCCGGATGCGTCCCTGCCGAGCACGAACGGGGTACCGCGCGGGAGCGTGACGGCCATGCCTGTCGTCGGCACGCGCTCGCACACGAGGTGGATGCTGTCGGGCGTGGCCGGCCGGGGGGCGAGTCGCAGGCAGTCCCGGTAGTAGAAGTCCGTGTGACGCGCCGTGAACGCGTTGAGCTCGCGCTGCGCGGTGCCGAACAGGCGCAGAAAGCCCAGCAGGAGCGCCGCCGACGGATCGTGACGGTCGCTCCCCAGCGAATCGTCCAGGCGTTCGCGCGCGGTCTCCCGGAGCTGCGTGATCGATTCGAGGAACGAGAAGAACACCGACCGGATGCTCGACCGATCGGGCTCTGCCGTCTCGCCGGTCGCCCTGCCGGACACGTGAAACAGGGAGTCGTCCAGTGCCCGGACGGACGCGGCCACCGCACCACGAGAGGGAGCCCACGCCGTCACCCACTGCAGTTCGGCGGCGAGACGCCCGTCGGCCATCCGCCGGATCTGCTCGCAGAGGATCGATGCGGATCGGTGCTCGAGCATCCCGAGCGTGCGGTACCAGCGGTCAAGGCGACGCGCGAGGCCGACGATCCGGAGCACGAGCATCTCGACGGGTGCCGAGTCCACGATGTGCAGGAAGCTCCCGCGCAGGGCGTCGACGTTCACGCCCAGGATCGTCGCCAGCACGAAGGCCTCGTCCGCGGCGAACCACGGCTCCCACGTGCCCGCCGGCCGGTTGCGCAGGTCGACGAATGCGAGGTACCGGGAGAATTCGGCGGCCATCGCCGCGAGATCGGGCACACCCGTCTCGTCGACGAGGAAATAGCCTTCGCCCATCGCGACGGGCAGACGTCCGGACTGCTCGGTTCCGGGATTCGACGACCACATGGGACTGGAGGTCATGGTCCGCTCTTCCGGGTGCGCGCGCGTCAGGTCGGCGTACGCGCCGGGACGGCCTGATTCCCCTCGAACAGGTAGAGGGGATAGACGAGGTTCGTTCGCGTGTTCGTCGACCGGATCGTGTAGTCGATGCGTATGTCGAGAATGCCGTCGACGGCGCGGTCGGCCGAGACGTCGACCTCCTCGAGCGTGACGCGCGGCTCGAAGAACAGGATCGCGCGGCGGATGAGATCGCGCAGTTCCGTGAGCATGGCTTCCGTGATCTGTTCGAACACCATCCTGTTGAGCCCGCAACCGAACGCGGGATGCATGACGCGTTCCCCCGGCACGGTCGAGAGCAGGATGCGCAGACTCTGCGCGACGTCCTCGTCCTGGGACACCATCACCGCGCCCCGGGTGCGGGGATCGAATGCCGGTGGAAAGCTCCAGCCGGTACCCAGAAATGTCCGGTCAGCCATCGTCCTTTCCTCTCGCCTCCGCCGGGACCGCTAGCCGCCGATCATCACGGTCGGCAGCCCCAGCACGATGCTTCCTCCATGGGCCGTGGTGTCGCCGATCCTCGCGGCGGGCTTGCCCCCGATCATGACCGTCGTCGATCCCTTCGCGATCGTGTCGGGCGGCCCCACGCACACGGCACTGTCCCCCACGACCGCGGCGGGCAGCGACCCGATCAGGACCGTCGGCACCCCAGGTCCCACGACGGGTCCCCCGACGTGCGGCACCGGTGGCAGGCCCGGTGTCTGCATCGGGCAGGCATGCATGTCCGTAAGACGAGCGGCAGGTGGCAAGTCGTCCTCCGTATCAGTTGATCATGACCATCGCACCCTTCACTGTGGTCGTGCCCGATGCGGAAAGCTCCGCAGTGGCCGAGCCCTTCCCCGTGAAGCCCACCTGCGCCTCGCAGCTGACGTTGAGCCCCTTGCTCTGCACGTCCGCCTTCGACTCGATCGTCACCGCGCCCACCGCGCTCAGCGTGATCTTTCCCTTCGCCGTGATCTCGACGTCCTTCGGGCTGGAGATCGAGATCCCCCCCTCGTTCAGGGTGACCTGGTTGTCGTTCTGGTCCTGGATGGCGATGGACTTGCCGTCATCGCTCAGCACGATGCTGTTCCCCGCGGGCGTCCGGACCGTGATGATCTTCTTCGCGTCGTCGAACTCGACCTTCGCCTTGCACCGTGTGACGACGGCCTTGGTGTCGTTCCCGGCCGAGAGGGCGTAGGGGGGAACGTTCTTGCTGCTGTAGAGACTCCCCAGAATGACGGGCGACGACGGTTCGTCGTTGAAGAATCCCAGGACGACCTCGTCGCCGACCTCCGGAACGAAGAACGTGCCGAAACCGTTCGAGGCATAGAAGGTCATGAGTCGTGCCCAGACGCCATCGGTCTCCGCCTCCATCACCGGCACCGAGACCTGCACGCGGTGCTCCCCGCCGGGGTCTTCGTCGAGCTTCTTCACGACGCCCACCTGCAGGCCGCTCACTGCCGGGATCCAGCCGGACGTCGCCGGCAGACTCACGTCGTGCTTCTCGACGAACCACTCCGGTGACGCACCGAAGTCGACCTCCGTCACCCAGTTCCCGTCCCGGATCGCGTGGTGCACGGCGGTCACGAACGCATTGCCGTTGAACCGTTCCCCGACTCCCTGGACCTCGATCATCCCGCCCACTCTCGCCTTCGCGGAGCCCTGGAAGGTCATGCGTCCGCGCACGCGGGCGAGGCCGGACTTCACCTGCTGTGCCTGGGCCCAGTCCTTCAGTTCGTTCGCCTCGAGGGCCGCCGCCGTGCGGATGTCGTAACTCGCCAGGCCGATGACCCCGGCCAGAGTCGACGAATCCAGGTTGCCCTGCGAATTGAGCGTCTCGGGACCCCCGCTCTGGGTCAGGACCGTCTGTGTCGCGGCGTTCCACGAACTCGTCTTCACGGTAGTGAACTGCGTGCGGGCGTCGATGTCCGCGTGAAACTCCATGAGGTCCGTGCCGTAGGTGACCGTGAGCACGGGCGCCGCGCCCGTCTTCGGCGCCTGCGCACTGACCGTGGCGTCCTCCACGATCACGATGAAACCGTTCACTTCCGCCCGGGAGATCACGAAGTCCCAGTCGGTGCTGCCGTACTGCACGAGTTCCGCGTGCTGCGTGGGCGTCGCGTCGATCTTCGCGGTGAGGCCGTGATTGCCGACGAGCTTCGCGATCAGGTCGCTGTCCGTGCTGTCGACGAAATTGGCGTTCCTGCGTCCCACGGTCATCTTCACGGCCTTGTCCCGACACTCGACGACGAGGCGGGAGTCGTTGTCTTCCGTGATCTTCACGCCGTGACGCACGACCACACCCTTGAAGATCGTCTCCTCGCTGTCGCCGTATCCGGCCAGGATCTCGATCTCGGCCCCGGGCTGGAACAGCGGACCGTCGCTGACCTCGAACTTCCCGCTCGGCATGTCACCGTCGAGAACGACCAGACGCGCCGAGGGAATCGCGTTCACCTGTCGATGCACCGCGAGTTCGATCGGCTGGATCGTTGCCGGGATGGGCTGCCCGCCACTGCGGATGCTCACGCGTACCACCCCGTCCGAATTCGTGACAGGCGAGTCGGCCATCGGTCAGCTCCGGTCCGGCACGGGTCCCGTGTCCGGTCGCCCGACGGCGACGGGGCGACAGGACGGACCAGACGAGGACTTGTCTCGCATCGTCGGCTCCCTCATTCGAGCGGCGGGAACTGCAGTTGCTGCCCCGGTCGCAGGTCACGGAAATTAACGAGGCCATTGAACCGGGCCACCTCCGGGTAATAGGACGCATCCCCGTAGATCGCGTCGCAGAGCAGGGGCAGCGTGTCACCGTCCTTCACGAGAATGCGGTGCGTGAGGTCCGGCGAGGACTTGTTCGCGACCAGCTGTTCCTCGCTCTTGCTCATCGAGCCCACGAACCGCATGTCGACCTTCGCCCGCAGGGGGTCGCCGCTCGGCTTGAACAGCGTGTACTGCGTCGACATCCCCTCCAGTCGCCCGAAGAAGATCAGCGTTCCCCAGAGCACGCGGACATGGCTGGGCTCGTGGCGCGTGCCGACGTAGTCGTAGACGATGCTGCGCAGGTTCGCGAGCTGCGTCTTGACGTCCTTCGGCGGCGCACCGGGGTTCGTGGCAAGCACGGCGCCGGTGCCGTCGAGGAGGATCGAGAAGCGGATCTTGTCGGGGTTGACCGCGCTGAACTTCGTGTCCGACCCGACCTGCCCGAGCGTCTTCCGGGTGTTGTACGAAATCGTGTAGTCGTGCGTGAACTCCGCGGGATTCAGCATCACGGTGAACGTCTTCGACCGGTCGATGCTGACGGTCCCGCTGGGGGTGACGTTGTAGCGCGTGAGCGTGAGCCGCGTCTTCGTATCCGACATGGGTCATCGCTCCCGTGCTTCACGCAGCTTCTCGTCCAGCCATTCCCGGCATTCCGCGATCACCTCCTCCTTGAGACGGGCGATCTCGTCCGCGGAGAGCCGCCGTTCGTAGGACGCGCCGGCATCGGCTTCTCCGCCCACGGTCGAACGTATGAGCATCTGCCTCACTTCTATGGTCATGATCCCCTAGATCTCCCGCATCCAGTAGGCGTAGGCGAGTTCGATGGTCTCGACCGCCACCTTGTTCTCCTGCGAGTTGAACGCCCCGAGTTCCCAGCGCACGGGGTACGCGTTCGCGAACGTCCACCCGTGCAGCGTCGTCTGTTTCGCGTCCAGCAGGTGCACGTGCACGAGCTTCGGCCTGATGTCGAACAACCCGCCGACCGCGGTGTCCTGGCACCAGGTCACGAGTTCCGAGTCGATGGACGCGATGCCCCGCTTCAGGACGAGGTTCGTGTGCGTCACCTTCTTCGGGAGCATGTGGACGAAGGCGTTCTCGCCGCCTTCGCGCACCTCCTCGGTCTCGATCTTGGTGCCGATGCCGCTCACCTCCTGGAACGAGGCGTCTTCGGACGTCCTGATCCCGGCGAAGCTCACCCGGAAGTGGAACGCCGAAGGCGGGTACGTGACCATCAGCCGTTCGCGATCGTGAGCCCTTCGTGCGCGATCTCGATGGACTCGACCGCGACCTCGTTGCCGTCGGACTTGAGGTCGGTCCCCGTGATCTTCGTGGGCCACGCGTTCGTGAGACTCCAGACCATCGTCGGTGCGCCCGATTCGTCCAGCAGGCTGATCGTGATCGGAATGCGCTTGATGGTGTTCATCTTGATCTGGTTGAACCAGTCCCAGAACTTGTTGTCCTTCGCGAACACCCCCTTCTTCATGGTCACGTTGCCGTACTTCTTGATGCCCGGCATCTTGATCGTCGAGAACGCCGGACTGTCGCCGTGACGGTATTCGATCGGCTGTGCCTCCACGTCCAGTCCGGAAACTTCCTGGAACGACATCACCGCCGAGTCCCACTTCACCTCGAAGCGGAATTTGGGAATGGGCCATACGGTCCCGGATTGTGCCGACCCGTCGTCTGCCATGATTCACCTCCACGAATTGAAAAAATCGCCGGATCCGCCCGCCGCGCGCACCGGCGCGTGACGAACGTCTCGCTCAGGATTTCTGCATCTGCTGCTGGAACGTGATCTCGATGAATTCGGCCGGTCGGCTGATCGCGACGAGCACGGTGACCCGCAGGATCCCCTCGAGGATGTCCTCGGGAGTCATCGTCTCGCCCAGCCCGACGTGCACGCTGAACGCATCTTCGGGCACGGCTCCCGCGAGCCCGCCCCGCTTCCAGATGCCCGTGAGGAAGTTGCTGATCATGCTTTTCATGGTGATCCAGGTGTTCGCGACGTTCGGCTCGAAAACCATCGCCTTCGCCGCGAGCCGGATGGACTCTTCCAGCATGATCATCGTGCGACGCACGTTCACGTACCGCCAGTCCAGACTGTTGCCGTCCAGCGTGCGCGCGCCCCACACGAGGGTGCCCTCGCCGATGAACGCCCGGATGGCGTTGACGGACTTGCCCTGCGGCGTCACGTTCAGGTCTTCCTGCTGCTCGTGCGAGATCGGCACGGTCGGCGAGACGACGCTGTTCAGGCTCACGTTCGCAGGGGCCTTCCAGACGCCGCGCGCGTTGTCGACCATCGTGTAGATCCCGGCCATGGCCGCACCCGGCGGGAGCACGTTCAGCCGCTTCCGCATCTCGCCCATGATGCTGTTGAAGAACGGGCTCATCGTCGTGAGGCTCTTCGCGAGCAGGGCGACTTCGGCATCGTCCTTGACGGTCTTGATCTTGTCGACCTCGGCGGACTGCTGCGCGAGCTTCGCGGGCGCGATCCCCAGTGCGCCGAGTTCGTCCTTGATGCACTGGATCAGCGTGTCCTGACTGTCCGCGTCGATGTTCGTGTACCTGAGATCCTGGTCCTGGACGATCGTCGTGTTGACCCACGGATAGTAGGCCGTGCCGAATCCGAGGTTGTTGATGCCGATGGAATCCCGGAACGCGCCGACGCAGTCCGGATCGACGCTGCGTTCCTCGTAGCCTTCCCAGATGTCGAGGATCGCGATGCGGTTCTTCATGACCTGGCCGCAGTGCATGAGCGCAGCCTGCTGCACGCTGTCGCAGTCGGCCTTCTTGAGCAGCACGGCCTCCGGCACGACGACCATCGTGGGCTCCTGTTCCTTGGCGAGTTCCTCGATGCCCTTCGTGAGCCTGTCCGCCTCGATCTGGATGCCGGCGTCCGCGCTGTAGCTTCCCACCGACACGATGTAGCAGGGTCCGCCGCCGTTCTGGAAGAAATGGAGCATGCAGTCGTAGAGCAGGTAGAAGCCCTGCGTCTGTGCGAGGAGGTAATTCGTCTTCCTCACGGTGAGCGGCGCCGCATCCCGTCGTGCGAGCGGGGTGCCTTCCGCGGGGGCCGGCAGTTCGCCGTCGACTTTCTTGAGACTGAAGCGCACGTAGTCGGCGGTCGGCCCGAAGCCGAAATACTGGTGGAACTCCGCCATGGACGTGATCCTCCACGGCCGGTTCGTGAGCGAGTTCCCGCGGTTCTCCGCCTTTTCCGTGTAGCCGATGAATGCCGGGACCGCGGTCGCGACCTCGACCACGGAATTCGGGAAGGCATTCTTCTCGACGATGTAGACGCCAGGTGTCTTCATGTTGCCCATGGTGGGTTTCCTTCTGTGGCTAGAGGTTGATGTAGATCTCGGAGACCGTCACTTCGTGTCCGTCGATGGTGTCTTTCCCGAGGTGGTTCGGCGAGGCGACCGCCAGTCTCCTGACGAGCACGCGTTCGCCCGTGGTCGTCTTCACGCGCAGCTGGAAGCGGTGCGCGGGACGCTCCTGAAGGGCGATGGGTGCCGTCGACCGCAGGGTGATCGCCTCGCGGTTGCCCGCCAGACTTTCCGCCCCCGTGGACTCGAACTCGATCACGCCGTCCGGATCACTGATTGCCGGCGGAACCCCGGACGCCGGTGCGCCGAGAACGTAGTACTTCCAGAGGGTCCGCCGCGCCCTGAACGTGATCCCGTAGCGCTCGCCCGAATCGGCGGCAGGTGCCGGGTTCCCGCCCGCGCTCACGCGCACGACGCCGAGCGGGGGTACCGCCCACACACGCCCCGTCAGCGAAGCGAGCAGCTGACCGGTGTCCGGCGCCATGCGCTCCGACGCGGAGACCCATGGTTCCTCGTGCAGCCGGGCAACGCTGTCGTCCGTGCCGTTCGGGGCGCGGGCACGATCGAAGAGATACCAGGCCCCGGAGCTGGCTCCGTCGAGGTCGGTGTAGTTCGCGAAGGCCGGATCCGCGACCTGCATCACGACCGTGAACACGAGGTCGTCGTCCGCATCCCGGTCGTCGGGGCGGAAGATCGCGAACCCGCCGGTCGTGGCGCGGAACACCATGCCGCGACTGGCGATCAGCCGCGCGGTTTCCGGCGTCTGGATGAACGACAACGCCGGACAGATGCCGTCGCGGTGGAACTCGTGCCGCACGTCGACGCGAAGCAGCGGGCGATAGGTGATCATGCCGGGTCGCCTCAGGTCGTCCGCGCGGCCGAATCCTCGGCGCTGATCGGCGGTGTCTGGCTTATGACGTCCTTCGTGTCGAACGTGACCATGCGCACCTTGTAGAGGATCGACGGGACGTACTTGCCGCTGAGGATCCCCCAGAGGTTGGAGAGATCCGTGATGTTGAGATTCTCGATCTCGAGCACGAGCCGCTCGATCCGGTGGTCGAGGTCGGGCGTGTTCGCATGGTCGAACACCGGGTGCCGCTGGAAGAAGCTGATGGCGTTCGACAGGAACTTCAGCGCATCGGGATAGTGCCTGCCGTTGAAGTTCGCGGCGACCATGACCGAGAGGGTCATGTGCACGGGCGGATTGCCGTTCACGTACCGCCCCAGGCCGCCCGTTCCCCTCCCGCCACCATTGATCGGAAGGGGCTCTTTCGTGACGTTCACGAGAAACACGACGAGACGGTTGTCGATGTCGGGCACCACGTTGCCGTTCTGTTCCACGAGATTCGACGCGCGCACGATGTCGTACGCGACGTTCGCATTGCGTCGCAGGAACTCGTTGAGCTGCGTCGCGAGCGCGAGGACTGCCGAGTCGATCACGTCACGCCCCCCACCGCAGCGGCCGCCCCTGCCAGCTGGTTTCCGGTCCGCTTCGCGCGCCGACTGCGATCATGGTCATCGTCCCGATTCAGCCCGTCCGGACGCGGGGCGGACGGCATCGACACGACGTGCCTGTGCCCGCTTCGTCCACGTGAAGAATCACGCGTGGATGGTGTGTCAGCGTCCCTGCCGGGCCAATCCGGACAAGTACGGACACGAGGCTTCCGCGAATCCGAGGCGCCGCCCCGGCCCGCCCGCGCGCGCGCCATTCGGGCCGGGATTCCGGCATGTCGGCCGGTGACGATCATGCGTCCTCCGTACGCGGGGGGCCGTCCGGGCGGGTCGCCACGACGTTCGGGCTCACGAAGGTGCGTCCCGCCACGACCTGGTGCACCGCGTCCAGCAGGTCCGCGAACGCGTCCTGCTTGAGCACGTAGCCGGCCGCACCGGCGTCGAGCATGGCGTCCACGAACCGCGTGTCGGTGTGGAGGGACAACGCGAGCACGCGTGCGGCGGGGCGTCGGGACAGGATCCTGCGGGTTGCCTCGATGCCATCGACGCGCGGCATCGCGATGTCCATGATGATCACGTCGGGCACCTGTTCCTCGTCGGCCTGGATCGCACCATCGCCGTCGTCGGCCTCGGCAACGACCTCGAGGTCCGGTTCGTGATTCAGCATGTCCCGCACGGTCGTGCGATAGGACGCGTGATCGTCTGCCAGGACGATGCGGATGGCCATGTCAGGGCTCACGAAAGAAGGATTCCGATGTGACCCGATTTCGCCGGAAAGGGAGACGACGACCCGTTCATGCCGGCACGATGCGCGTGCCGGATCACGACGACAATCAGTCCATGCCTGAAATGAGGCGGCGTGATTCCTGACCCCGTGTGCCCGCCTCCGTGCCGAGGGCCGGGAGCGTTTCGCAGCACGTTTCGTGCACCGGAAGGGGCCGCGAGCCCCGCACGCGCGGCGATTTGCGGGAATACCCGATGGAAACGGGAACGGGTCCGCCCGGAAGAGCGTCGTGCCGCGCCCAGGACGGGCGCGCCGCCGTCAGCGGTCCGCGCCGGGCCCGTCCGTCCGAGTCCGGGTACGACCTTCGAGCCCGGCAAGACCCTCGCGGATCGCGTAACGAGTGAGCTCCGCCGTTCCGCTCACGCGCAGCTTCTCCATGATGTGCTCGCGATGCGTGCCGATCGTCTTCGCACTCACGTGCAGACGCTCGGCGATCTCCTTCGTGGAATGGCCTTCGGCGATGAGCTGCACCACTTCTCGCTCGCGGCTGGTGAGATCCGAGTACGCGGACGCGCCCCCGCCGGAACGCCTGTCCCGGAAGTCCTGCATCAGGACACCGGCCACGCCCGGACTGATGTAGACCTGACCCGCAAGGACCGTACGCACCGCGCGCAACAGCTCCTCGAACGCGCAGTCCTTGAGCAGATAACCGGAAGCGCCCGCGTCCATCACGGCCGCCACGAGACGCTTTTCGTCGTGGACAGAGAGACAGAGGGTTTTCACGCCGGGCGCGTCGTCGAGGATGCGGCGGATCGCTTCGATGCCGTTCAGCCCGGGCATCGACACGTCCGTGATCACGATGTCGGGACGACACTCCCGTGCCAGGCGCACGACACTGGCGCCGTCGCCGGCCTCGCCGACGATCTCGAAATCCGGCTCCTCCCTGAGCAGGGAGGCCAGCCCCTCCCGGATTATCCGGTGGTCGTCCGCGAGGATGATACGTGTACTCATGCTGGTCTTTCCCCCGGAACACCCCGGCGGGTCGGCGCCCGCCCGACCGGCCATGGCCGACCTGCCCGGCTCACGCCGCCGCCTCGTCGTCGCGGACCGGTATCTCGATCGTCACGCACACACCCTGTCCCGGCGCGGAATCCACACGCAGCTGCCCGCCGACGGCGTGCACCTGCGCCTCCGCGCTGAACAGTCCGAATCCTCCGCCGGGCCCGAACGACGGCCCGCGCGCCTCGGCGGAGAATCCGTCTCCGTCGTCACGGACGACGATGGTGAGCCATCCGTGCGCCAGCCGCATCGAGACGTCCACGCATGTCGCGGAGGCGTGCTTGTGAACGTTGAAGAGGAGCTCCCGCACGACGCGGAGCAGCACGACACCGGCCTCTTCCCGAAGGGCGACGGGCTCGCTGTCGCCCTCGAAGCGGAATCTGAAACCGTAGAGCCCCTCCATGCGCTCTCCGACGCTCTCGATCGCTGCCTTCAGGCCGAGCTGGTGCAGGACGGGCGAGCTCAACTCGAAGGTGGTCGACCGGGCCGAGCGCACGGCCTGGTCGATGAGGTCGCGGATCTCGTTCGTGAGGGCATCGCGTTCCGCACCGTCGGCGAGGGTGCCGAGTCTGCCCAGCTTGAGCTTCGCGATCGCGAGCAGCTGTCCCAGATCGTCGTGCAGACCCGCCGCGATCCGGCGCCGCTCGCGCTCCTCCGCGACGGAGAGTGTGTAGAGCAGCGCGCGAAGCCGCGCCGGGTGGTCGACGTCGGCCGGCGAGCCGCCACGATCGGCCTTGCGCAGGCGGAGCAGGACCACTCCGAATGCGACTGCACCTGCTCGATCCCGCACGCCCGCGGCCGTGAGGCGGGCTTTCGCCTTGCCGCCGTCCTTGCGCAGGACGTCGACATCGGTAGCGGGCAGGGAGAGCCGGGATGCAAGCGTGAGCCAGGTGCGCCGCGTGCGGTCCAGCGTGTCCGGGTGCGCGAGCGCCAGAATGGAATGGCCCACCACCTCGCGCGGCGAGTACCCGAGCATGCCCCGAACGCTCTCGTTGCAGCGCATGATCCGCCCCGTCCCGCGCTCGAGCGCGAAACACGTGTCGGGAGTCCGCGCGAACACCGTTCGGTATGCACGCTCGGACAGGCCGTGTGCCGGCGCAACCACGTCGCTCAGGACCATCGACGCACCTCCTCGGCCATGCTGATGTACTTCGACACTGGTCGCAGCCCTCGCGAACGAGGTGCCTCCCGGGTCCGGCAGATCTTATACGTCGCCCGAAACCCCCGGCAACCGTCGCACCTGAAATTACCCGTTCCGCGCCTTTCATCCGCTTGACTCGGCACGACGCCGCGACCGGAAGACCTGCAAACGGGAAGGATCCGTGGCCGGGCCGCGCGACTATGCACGAGGCATGCCGGATCAACGTCACCCGTCCCTTCGGGACGCACATCCCTTGCGCGACCCTATCCGGCTCGCGCGACCCGCGCCATCGGTGA
Organism: Betaproteobacteria bacterium; assembly: GCA_016125475.1. GTDB lineage: Bacteria > Pseudomonadota > Gammaproteobacteria > Burkholderiales. The sequence continues at coordinate 58,303 of WGLR01000006.1, read as the reverse complement.
AATCCTGATCCCGTCCCTCCATCGTGCTGATCCGCGACCGGACCCGTTCGCGCAACGCAGCACCCTCGCCACCAGGGGCCGCACCGGTTCCGCCCCCGGGCCGTGAACGGGCACAATCCGTACTGTGCGGCATGGGTCGCACGACGCACATGATCGAGGTCATCAAGATGAACGTTTGCAGCTGTCAGGACATCCTCTCCGGCCGTGCCCCGCAGGACACGCCCGTCACGCTCAGGGGCTGGGTCAGGACTCGACGGGATTCGAAGGCGGGCATCTCGTTCGTGCACGTGTCGGACGGCTCCTGCTTTCATCCGGTCCAGGTCGTCGCGCCGGACACGCTGCAGAACTACGCGGAGGACGTGCTGCACCTGACGGCCGGGTGCGCGGTCGTCGCGACGGGCACGATCGTGCCGTCTCCTGCCAGGGGTCAGCCGTTCGAGATGCAGGCGACGAGCGTGTCGGTCGTCGGCTGGGTCGACGACCCGGACACCTACCCGATCCAGCCCAAGCCCCACAGCCTGGAGTTCCTGCGCGAGGTCGCGCACCTCAGGCCGCGCACCAACGTGATCGCGGCGACCACGCGCGTCCGCCACACGATTTCCCAGGCGATCCACCGCTTCTTCCACGAGCGTGGCTTTCTCTGGATCGGCACCCCGATCATCACGGCATCCGACGCGGAGGGCGCCGGCGAGATGTTTCGCGTGTCCACGCTCGATCTCGCGAACCTTCCGCGCACACCCGACGGTGCGGTCGATTTCACGCGCGACTTCTTCGGCCGCGAGACGTTCCTGACCGTGTCGGGCCAGCTGAACGTCGAGTCCTACTGCCTCGCGCTCTCGAAGGTCTACACGTTCGGACCGACGTTTCGCGCGGAGAACTCGAACACCAGCCGGCACCTCGCCGAGTTCTGGATGGTCGAACCGGAGATCGCTTTCGCGGATCTCGACGCGGACGCGACACTCGCCGAGGCACTCCTGCGTCATGTCTTCGGGACTCTGCTCGAGGAGCGCGCCGACGACATGGCCTTCTTCGACGATCGCATCGAGAAGGGCGTGATCGCGAAGCTGCGCGGAATCGTCGACGCGGAATTCCTCAGGATGGACTACGACGAGGCCGTTCGCGTCCTGGAGCGCGCGAAGCAGAAGTTCGAGTTCCCCGTGCGGTGGGGCGTCGACCTGCAGTCCGAGCACGAGCGCTACCTGTCCGAACAGTACGCGCGACGTCCGGTCATCGTGATGAATTACCCGAAGGAGATCAAGGCGTTCTACATGCGGCTGAACGACGACGGCAGAACGGTGGCCGCGATGGACGTGCTCGCACCCGGCATCGGGGAGATCATCGGGGGCAGCCAGCGCGAGGAGCGCCTCGACGTGCTCGACGCGCGCATGGCGGCGGGCGGCATGGACCGCGAGCACTACGGCTGGTACCGGGACCTTCGCCGGTACGGGACCGTTCCGCACGCAGGCTTCGGGCTCGGACTCGAGCGCACGATCGCGTACGCGACCGGCCTGGGCAACGTGCGTGACGTGATCGCGTTTCCGCGCACGCCCGGCAACGCGCGCTACTGACGCGCGCCGCCTCGGGCGTCATTCGTCGCCGGCGTCGTCCTCGATGTCGTCGGAAGTCTCGACGCCGATGAAGCGCGAGATCCTCACGGGCACGTCGGGACGGTTCAGCTGGATCACGCGGTCCTGGAGATCGCGATCGGTGACGGTCATCCGCAGGCGCTGGCGCATGTATTCCGCCCACGAAGTGATCACGAAGCGTTCCACGTAGCGTCCGTCCGCACTGAGATCCCGGAACACGCGCCAGCTCGAGGCACCGTTGCGACGGCGGATCGGCTCGACTTCCCGGATCGCGGCGAGAAACGCCCGTCTGTTCGCCTCCTCGACGTTGTACTCCACCTGCACGAGAACGGGCCCGTCGTCCGGCATCGGTTCGACCGCGATGGTCATCTCGGGCGGACGAACGCCCATCGTGATGTCGGCTTCGTTGCCGAGGGCGACACGCACGCGGCGACTGATGACGAACAGCAGCACCGTGAACCCGGCCGCGATGGTCAGGGCGACACGCGTCCCGGTCGCGGACGCGATCGCGCCCCAGAAGATGCTGCCGATCGCGAGACTCGCCTGCATCGCGATGAGATTCGTCGCGACGGCGCGGGCACGGACCCACGGGGGGGCCGTGCTCTGCGTGCCCGCCGAGAGACTCGCGAGCACAGTCACCCACGCCCCTCCGGCCGCACAGGTGCCCACGATCGCGACCGAGACCAGCGGCGCGTGGGCGATCAGCAGCGCCGCAACCGCCCAGAGGAGTACCCCCGCCGACACGACGGTGTCGAGCGAGAAGCGCCTGAGGTTTCGCGGCATGGAAAGCGCGCCGATGATCGCGCCGGTCCCGAAGAACCCAAGCAGCACGCCGAAACCGCCGGCCCCGAGTCCGAGCTGGTCGCGCGCGATGACCGGCAGCAGCGCCCAGAGTGCACTCGCGCACATCGTGAAACTCAGGTTGCGGATCACGAATGCACGCAACGGCGCGGAATGACGCAGGTACCTGAGACCGCTTCTCACGCCCGAGACGACCGTCTCCGGCACACCGGGAATCGAGCGTTCGGGCGTGGGCCAGCCGCGCAGCGCGAGAATCATCCACGCGAAGAACAGCGCGCTCGCGGCAAGCGCGCTGCCGGAGCCGAGCCACGCCGCGATCGCCCCCGCGAGAGCCGGCCCCACCGCGCGCGCAACGTTGAATGCGACGGCCGCCAGCGCGACGGCAGGTGGCAGGTCCTCCCGCGGGATCAGGTCGTTGATGAGCGCCTGCTGCGCGGGCATGTAGAAGGTGAACCCGACCCCGATCATGAAGGTGAGCGCGAGCAGCAGCCCCGGCCCCACGATGCCCGCGAGTGTTGCGACACTGAGAAGGGCAGTCGAGGCGAGCATCATGTACTGGGTCGCGAGGACCACGCGCCGCCGATCCACGATGTCGGCGAGTGCGCCCGCGACGAGCCCGAACAGGAGCGCGGGCGCCGTTCCCGCCGTCTGGACGATCGCCACCATGAATGCCGATGGCGTGAGCGTCGCCATGAGCCAGGCAGCGATCGTGTTCTGCATCGTGTAGCCGAGTGCCGTGCCGACCGAGCCGATGTAGAACAGCCGGTATTTCTGATGGCGCAGCGGCGAAGCCTGGACCATCAGAGAGACGAGCGATGTGATCTTCGCGAGCATTTGGATCGGGAGTTTAAGCGGCCACGGGCGCGGGCGCCTCCCGAACTTCGGGGTCGTGACGGCGGCACGCCGCTGCCGGGACCCCGAACGGGTACACGAATGCCGGTTCCTGTTGACGACGTCGGGACCGGAGAGTAGCTTCGGAGCCGTTCATAAGAACACGCAAAACATCATACGCACGTGCTCACGCTCGCATCATTGCTGGGTGTCGGATTCTTCCTCGGAATGCGCCACGCAACCGACGCCGATCACGTGATCGCGGTGTCCACGATCGTGACGCGCCAGCGTTCGGTGCAGTCGGCAGGCTGGATCGGACTGCTGTGGGGGATGGGGCACACGCTCACCGTGCTCATGGTGGGGGGCGCGATCATCCTGTTCTCGATCGTGATACCGCCGTCCCTGAACCTCGCGATGGAAGCGGGCGTCGGCATCATGCTCGTCGTGCTCGGTGCCGCGAACCTGCCCGCCGTCAGACGAAGGCTCGGGGGCAGCCCGCGACCCGGCGCCCACGCTCCGGGCAGCACCCGTCACGGACACGACGACCCGGCCTTGCGCCCGCATCGTCATGGCTCCGCCCTCGACCGCTGGTTCGGCGGGCTCGGCGTGTACCAGGCCGCACGCCCGGTGCTCGTCGGCATCGTGCACGGGCTGGCGGGCTCGGCGGCCGCGGCGCTGCTGGTGCTCGCAACCATTCCGGATCCCGGCGAAGGACTCGCCTACCTTGCGCTCTTCGGCCTGGGCACGATCGCCGGCATGATGCTCGTCACGTTCGCGATGGCCGCGCCGCTCGCGTTCTCCTGTGACCGCATGCCGCGCTTCGGCACGTACGTGCAGCTGGGCGCCAGCGTGCTCTCCGTCGCCTTCGGACTCGCACTGATCCTCGGAGCTGGTCACCCGGACGCGGCGCTCGCGGCCGTGCTTCCCTGACGGTACTTCAGTAAGGTCCGCCCGCGCCGGTACGATGACGGCTGATCGCATCGATCATCGGCCAGCAGCCGGCCTCGTTGCCCGGCCGCGCCGAGCCGGCGCCCTGCCCCACCGATCGGGCGCCCTGCCCCTGCAGCCCGCGTCGGACCGCACCGATGAGGTGCGACAGCCACGAATGTCCCCGCCCCGGTCGCTCGGCCGTTTCGTGCACCGCCTCGACGGCACCGCTTCCCTGCGATTCGAAGCGAATGCCTTCCTCGGCCGCGATCGACGCCTCGCCGCCGACTGCCTGCAGCAGCGCCATGCCGGTGCGGTCGAACCGGAACCCGTCTCCGGGCCCGAGGACGACGTCCCGCGGATCACGCTCCTGCGTGATCCAGACCGACCCGCGTCCGACGACGATCCGGTGTCCGGCGGCGTCACGCGCGCGCAGTGCCGTCCCGGCCGGAATGCCGATGCAACCATGACCCAACAGACCCGTATCCATGACACCTCCTTGACTCATGCTCCGGATGCATGCGAAAAGGCATGACGGTCACGCCGTTTCCCACGCCTGGAGTCTGTAAGTTAGGCTCGCGAGGGGCGAGGGACAAACGGTCTTTCCTCATGAAATGGATGCGCTGACGTCATGCATAGCAAACGCTACGACGTACCGCCTCTCGACCAGTTGCTCGCATTCGAGGCGGCCGCGAGGAACCTGTCCTTCACGCGCGCCGCGGAAGAGCTGTTCCTGACCCAGTCGGCGGTCAGCCGCCAGATCCAGTCGCTCGAGCGTGACCTCGGCCTCGCCCTCTTCGTCCGGCGTCCGCGAACGCTGACGCTGACGGAGGGCGGCCGGATGCTCCATCGCACCACGCAGGAGGTCCTCCAGAGACTGCACGACACCACGCGCCAGCTTCAGGGCGTCGCCGCGACCCGAACGGTCACGGTCACCACGACCCCCGCGTTCGCCGCCCTGTGGCTGATTCCCCACCTCGCGAGCTTCACCCGCACGAATCCGGGCGTGGACGTGCGCATTTCCGCCGCCAACGAGCTCGTGAACCTCGAGCGGGCCGGCGTCGATCTCGCCGTGCGTTACGCCCCCGCCGACTCCGTGCCGGATGCGCGGCCACTCTTCGGGGAGACAGTGTTTCCCGTATGCGCCCCGGCCCTCCTGCATGACGACGCGCGGCCGCTCGCGACGCCCGCCGATCTGCGACGTCACGTCCTTCTGTTCCTCGACGACGCGCGCGCCGCGTGGCTGGGCTGGGATCTCTGGTTTCACGCCCTGCGTCTCGGCGAGGTGTCCTCGGCCGGCCGGCTTCACTTCAGCCACTACGACCAGCTCGTGCAGGCGGCGGTGGCGGGTCAGGGCGTCGCGCTCGGACGATTCCCGCTCGTGCGGAACCTGCTCGACGAGGGCAGACTGGTGGCACCGTTCAGGCAGGACATCGCGTCTTCGCGGACCTATCTGCTCATGGAGTCGGCCGCCGCCCGGGAGAAGGCCGACGTGCGCCGGTTCGTGGCCTGGCTCCTCGCCGAGACCGAGCGCGAGCGTCAGGACACGGCCACGAACCTGCCGCCCGACAAACCGAAACTACCCGGCGGCTCCGGGGACGGAGTATGCTCGGACCGGGGAGGGAGAGCGTGAGATGGTCAAGTACCAGTTCAAGGTGAGAACGAGAAGCGGCATGGTCGTGGAGGCAATCACGATCCAGGGGCGTGACCGCGAGGACGCGGAGCGCAAGCTCAACCAGATGTACCTCGGCAGCACGATCCTCGAATGCACGGAACTCGCGCCACCAGCCACGCGCGAGGAGAGCCTCGACATCGGCGGGATCATCTCGCTGATCTCGAAACAGGACTGACGCGGAAACACGACGCGCTCAGTCGAGAAAGCCGGTCGTGACGAGTTCGTCGAGCAACGCGTCGTAGTCGCGGGCTCCGCGACTACCGGGCGCGTGGGTGAACACGTCCTCGTTCTGGGCCGGGCTTTCGGCGACGCTCACGGATTCGGAGATCCGGGTCTCGCACAGCTCGTCGCCGAAACGCTCCCCGATCGTGCGGTAGATCTGCCAGGACATCTTCCGGCGGGAGTCGAAGCGCGTCATCACGTACCGCCTCTGGATGCGCTTCTTCAGCACGTGCTCGAGTGCCTTCAGCGTCTTCTCGACCTGCATGACCCCCTTGACCGCCAGAAAGTCGGCCGACACGGGCACCAGAAGACGGTCGGAAGCGAAGATCGCGTTCAGGGAGAGCACGCCGAGAAGCGGACAGCAGTCGATCAGCACGGGCCGCCCCGTATTGAGGCTCTCCTTCACGATCCCGGCGTTGAGGCGATTGAGCGCGCTCGGCCCCTTCCCGAACTGGGAGTCGACCTTGGAGAGTTCCACGTGCGCGGGTATCACCTCCCAGCCGCCGTTGCCTTCCCGGATGAGTTCCGTGAGAGGTGTGGACTTCTCGTAGAACGCGTAGATGCTCTCGGCGGCCGCCTCGACGGTGGTGCCCGAGATGTACGAAAGGTGCGCCTGCGGGTCGAGGTCGATGCTGAGCGGCCGTCGCCCGCGCCGGGCCAGTGCGGCCGACAGGTTCAGCGACGTCGTGGTCTTGCCGACGCCGCCCTTCTGATTGAACACCGCGATCTTGGCCATAGGGGCTGGATCCCCGGACACCCCGCTGTTTCGAAAAGGCTCAACCTCTCGCTTTTATCCTCGCTTCAATGGGTTGTCAAGAAAATCTCGTGCCCTTGATGAAAGAACGCGCCGAACAGGCTGGCGCGCCGCAACAATCTCTCATTCCAGCGGAATGGGCCAGTTGAGCCCCGCGCTCACGCCACCGTCCACGCGGATGACCTGCCCCGTGACGAATGCCCCGGCCTTCGATGCCAGGAAGATGGCGGCGCCGACGAGGTCTTCCGTATCGCCGAGACCGCCCAGCGGAGTGACCTGCTCGGCCCAGGGCATCATGCCGGGCTCCGTCCAGAGCTTGCGCGAAAGCTCTGTCGGGAAGAACCCGGGGGCGATCGCATTCACGCGGACGCCTCGAGGCCCCCATTCGAGCGCCATGCCGCGCGTCATCATCGACACGCCGCCCTTGCTCATGGCATATGGCGTCACGCCCTTGAGGGGTGCATACGTGTTCAGCGAGTCGATGTTCACGATCGCTCCGCTGCCCTGCCCGATCATCGTGCGACCGACCGTCTGCGCGGCGACGAAGAGCCCCCGCAGGTTCGTGTCGAGAATCCGGTCGAACTCCTCGACGGTGTAGTTCTCGACGCGCTTGCGCACGTTGATCCCGGCCACGTTGAGCAGCGTGTCGATCCGTCCGTGTTCCGACACGACGCCGTCGACGAGCGACGTGACGCTCTCGGGGTTCGCCACGTCGCAGACGCGCGCGATCACGTTTCCGGTCGCCGACAGTTCCCGTGCCGTGGCGTCGATCGTGGAACGATCCCGCCCGGCGATCACCACGGTGGCCCCGCGCTGCGCGAACCCCGAAGCCAGCGTCCGGCCGATCCCGCGACTCGCTCCTATCGCGAGCACGATCTGGCCCCGCACCGAAAACAGCCTGTCCTCTCCGATTGTCTCGCTCATTTTCCTTCTCCCGCTCCTGCCATGTCGCGAAGATCGATCTCGCCCTCGTCGGCGAACGGCAGCGCGCCACCGACACCGGACTGATACAGCCGTCCCGCAATGCGGTACTTCAGCGCGGGCGGCCCGCCCCTGTCCCGGGACACGTCACCGAGCTGCCTGAGGATGCCGGTGAGCGTGCTCACGGCCTCCACCTCCACGAGCTGGGACCCGAAGGCGGGGATGGAGACGGCCTTGCCCGCGGACCCCTTCGCGAAAGGCTTGCCGTTCACGTCGAGCTCGAACACGACGCCCTTCACGTTCAGGTCCCGGTCGTTCGGATTCCTGACCCGCAGCGTGACGAAGTACTGCTGCTCGAAGACGCCCGCGGTTCCCATGCGAAGATCGGCCACGTTCACCGAGACCGGCTCCGTCCGGCCAGGCAGGCCGGCGCAGCCGGCAACCAGCGCGATCGGGGCGGACAACGCGTACAGCATCCAGGCTCGCCGACAGCTTTCCACTCTTGACCTCCAGTAGACGCCCACAGGGCAGGCAACGCCGCCCGAAACGGCCCGGAAGAGTATCACCCCGCTCCCGCTCCGGACACGGGACACACGCGGGACGGCCGTCACGGCTCTCGGCTAGACTCCACACCCGGCGATCGTCGCATCATGACCAGACCACTGCGCTTCACAATTTCTTCCGATGTCCGCGCTCTCGGCGTCCGGGGCGCATTCGCCGTCATCGAAGGCCTGGACAATCGCCGCCGCCATCCTGCGTGGGACGCCTTCCTGACCACGCTTCACGAGACGCTCCGACGCGAGCTCGTGCCGGATTTCGTCGCCGGCGATCCCGTACTCGCCGGGTTTCGCGCACTGCACGACCGGATCGGCCGGTCGAACCGCCGGTTCCCGGCGTCCGCCGAAGCCCTGGTCCTTCTCTTCCAGCGCCGTGGCATCGTTCCACGGATCAGCCCGGTCGTCGATGTGTACAACGCGGTGTCGCTCGAGACTCGCCTGTCGCTCGGCGCACACGACACGGCCCGCGTCTCGGGCGACATCGTGCTCGGAATGACGCGCGGCGGCGAATCGTTCCGCCCGCTCGGCGAGGCCGAGGCGAGCGTGCTCGGCGCCGGGGAATACGCGTACATGGACGACGCCGACCGGGTGATCTGCCGCCTGGAGCACCGCCAGTGCGAGGAGACGAAAGTCACCCCCGACACGCACACTGCCTTCTTCATCCTCCAGGGCAACGCGGCGACCGGGCGCGCCGTGCTCGAGTCATCGCTCGACCGCCTCCTCGACCTTGCCGCGCGCTTCTGCGGAGGCCGTGCCGGCGAGCGCTGGATCCTCGACTGACCCGGCCCGCGTCCGCTCGTGCGTGACGACGCGGCACTCTGTTAAAGTCCTCGTCCGGAGTCCACGCACCGGCACGCGGGAACACGGCCGCCCGTCATGCACCGCCGGGACATGCGCCGGACAGTCGTCTGCGACAGTCACGACCCGCGCGGCGGGTCACCGGGGACGTCCCGGAACACACTCGCCATGCGCCAGTACGGCGGCGGATCGCCATCATGATCTCGGAACACACGGAGACCACAGAGGTAACGGCCGCGCCGGAGCAGTTGCGCTTCACCGGCAGCGGCTCGGAGTATTTCCGCATCTGGATCGTGAATCTCCTTCTCACGATCGTGACGTTCGGGATCTACTCGGCCTGGGCGAAGGTGCGTCGACTGCAGTACTTCTACCGCAACGTCCAGCTCGCGGGCTCCGGGTTCGACTATCACGGGCGGCCGATCGCCATCCTGAAGGGGCGCGTGATCGCGTTCGTGCTCTTCGGCGTCGCGAACGCGGCCTTCGACTACCACCTGCTCATCGGCCTGCTGGTGTGCGTGCCGATCGCCATCGTCCTGCCCTGGCTGCTCGTGCGCTCCCTCCGGTTCCGGCTGCACTACACGAGCTGGCGCGGGCTGCGATTCGGATTCGACGCATCGGTCGGCGGCGGTTACCGCGTGTTCCTGGCGTGGCCTCTCGCAGCACTCGCGACACTCGGGCTGCTCTGGCCCGCAGCCCATCGCGAGCTGAAGGCCTATCAGCACGACCACAGCCGTTTCGGTCGTGCGCGGTTCTCGTTTCACGCGACACGGGGGGCGTTCTATCGCATGTACACGATCGGGTCCCTGCTCCTGCTCGTCGTGCCCCTCGTCGCGCTGGCGACCTCGACCACCCTCGCGGGCCGCCTCGCGACGGACGGCCACCGCCCCCCTTCGGCCACGATATTTCTCGCGAGCGTGGCAGTGGGGGCCGTCTTCTACCTCGGAATCCTCGTCAGCCGCCTCTATTTCGTGTCGCGTTTTCAGAACATCGTCTGGAATAACACCCGTCTGGAAAACCACCGCTTCTCGAGCGACGTACCGTTGGGCGCGCTTGCGTGGGTGTCCCTGTCCAATCTCGTGCTGACGGTCGCGACGCTCGGCCTGTTCCGCCCGTTCGCGGTCGTACGCATGGCCCGACTGCGCGTCGAAAGCATCACGATGATTCCGTCGGGATCGCTGGACGAGTTCGTCGGCGAACAGTCCGCGGAGGTCGATGCCTTCGGCGAGGAGGTCGGCGACCTGCTCGACATCGACATCGCACTCTGACGGAATCGGCGATGGACACCATTTCCTGCCGTTACTTCGACGGTCGTTCCACGCGTCCCCGGACGGTCACCCTCGCCGTGCGGGACGGCCGCGCCATCGTGGAGGGAGACGACGTGCACCGTGAAGAATCGCTCGAATCGATAAGGGTGTCGGAGCGAATGGGGGGCGCGGCCCGCCTGGTGAGCTTTCCGGACGGCGGCTACTGCGAGGTGCACGACCAGGCGAGCCTGACGGCGCTGCTCGGCGCCACAGGCCACCGGGAGTCGGCCGTGGCGCGCCTGCAATCCAGATGGTCGCTGGTCCTTCTTGCCGTGGCGGCGTGTCTCGGGCTCGCGGCCTTCACGTACATCGAGCTGCTGCCGTGGGCCGCCCGGCACGTCGCGGCGCACATACCGGACAGCGCTGTGTCCGCGATGTCCACGCAGACGCTCGCGTTGCTGGACCGGAGGCTGCTCGAGCCTTCGTCACTGCCTGCGGCAACGCGGGAACGTCTCGCGGATCGTTTCGGGAGGATGGTCCCGCCGGATGGTGCCGCGGTGCCGCACCGTGTCGTGTTCCGCGCGTCGCCCTCGCTCGGGGCGAACGCGTTTGCACTGCCATCGGGCACGATCGTCGTGACGGACGGACTCGTGAAGCTCGCGGACGACGACGACGAGGTGCTGGCCGTTCTCACACACGAGCTCGGCCACGTGCACGGCAGACACGGGCTCAGACAGTTGCTCCAGAGCTCGGTCGTGGGACTGTTCGTGACGTGGTATCTCGGCGACGTGTCCAGTCTCGTCGCAGCGGTCCCGGCTGCCCTGCTGCGCGCGCGCTATTCGAGGGACCTCGAACGCGAGGCCGATGCGTATGCCGCCCGGATGCTGCGGTTGAACGGCATGAGTCCGCGCCTGCTGGTCACCATGCTGCGCAAGCTCGAGCGCGGCACCGAACGGGGCAGTGCTTCTGAAGCCAGGGAGGACGCGTCGACCGGCTACCTCGCGAACCATCCCGCGACCGGGGAACGCATCCGCAGCCTCGAGCAGGAATGATCGGCCGGCCGCGCGTAGGGTCCACGGCCGTTCCGGCGCGAACCCTCAGGACTTGAAGTCGAAGTCGAGGACGAGATAACGCCGCCCCGTCAGGTCGCGCGTCTCCTTGATCGTCTGGCCGTGCCACGTCGCCTCGAACGTGTAGCGTCCCGACGGCGCACCGATGTAGAAGACCGGGCCTTCCGTGTCGGCTTCGAGCTGCACGTGCCCCATCACGTCGAACACACGCAGCCTCACGCCTCCGGACTGAGCGTGCTTGCCGTCGATATTGAAGACGAGATGGATCGGATACCGGGGGGCGAGCCTCTGCATCTCGTGCATCTGGTCACCGATGCCCCCCGTGACGTATTCGAGCCCGCTCTGGGTGTGGATCTTCACTTCGGGCGCACCCTGCCCGTCGGCCATCGCGGTGCCGGCCGCGATCGCAAGAGACAGCGCCAGCGCAATGCGTTTCATCACCTTCTCTCCCCCCATTCGGATTCTGCGCGGCGTGCGCCAAACGGACGTCGGACGTCGCGGGCGTGTCGCGGAGCGTCGCGGTCCGCGGCTAGCGGCTGCCGAGCAGCGCCTCCACGGTGGCACGCCGCATGCTGTCCGGATATCGCTCGACGAACGCCTGCCCGGCCCGCCGCGCCTCCTCCGCGAACGCCCTCGCACGTTTCACGTCGGGTGCCGCACGCGCGGCCTGCAACCCCTGCACGATCGCGATGAAGGCCGTTTCCTCTCGCGCCTCGGCCGGCTGGGGCGAGCGCAGGAGCCACGCAGCGAGCGTCACCTGCTGCTCGAGCTCTCGCCACGGCAGACGAGTGTCCAGCGGGTCCGGACGCAGGCTGTCGTAGAAGCGTCCCTGCAGCAGGCGGAAAGCCGCGTCGCCATCGTGAACGTCCCGCGCCAGCCGGACGGCCTGGGCGTAGTACGCGTCCCCCGATCCGAAGCGGCCCGAACCGCGATCCACCACGAGTTTAACGCCCATGGCCTGCAGCCGGCTGACAAGCTGGAGCGACGCGAGGCCCCGGACCTCGCCGTGTGCGTCGAGGTCGCGATTGAGCACTTCGCGAAGCTCGTCCACCAGACGGCCGAGGTCGTAGTACGCGCCGGCCCGCGTGCGCGCCGACGCATCGGATCGCACGATCTTCAGATCCGCATCGGCTCGCCGCAATGCGTCCTGCGCGACGCCGTCCGTGATCAGGTCATGGGCACCTGCACTGGAAAGCCCGACCACGGCCGACAGCATCAGTCCGGCCACGGAACGCGCCAGGCTCATGACGGGTCGGGTGCGCGACCCCGGAGAAACGCCAGCGCACCGGCGTGGGTCGGTACGTGCCCGAGCGCAGCGGACGACCCCGCCTCCCGATCGGGCACCGTCACGCCGAGCTGCTCCCGATCGGCCATGAGCGCCTGTGCCACGAGGTATCCGTGGTGAACGGGAAAGTCGTCACGACACACGAACGCGTAGTCGCCGTTCTCGACGATCACCCGCAGGGGTGTAGCCGGAAAATCCGCGAACGGGGGTGCCCCGCGGGAAAGGGCCAGGGCATGGGAATGCGAGACGACGGCCACGTCCATCTGACCCGTCGAGAGCAGGCTCGCGACGCGTGCGTCGGTCGGACCGCGCACCACCTCCGCACGGCTCGACGGCAGGCGGCTCAGCAGCACCGCGGCGATGCGCTCGCCGAGCGCGTCCGAGCCCGGATCCTCACGACTCGTGAGCACGAGCAGGAAGCGCCGGCGCATGATGACCCACTGGCGATACGGCGTGTGCGCGGCGAGCAACGCACACGCACCGACCGCCCCGGCGAGGCTGAGGAGACGGCGTCTGGACTGGTCGGCGATCCGCATCATGAAGTTCACCGGGCGGCAGTGCGACGAACCCGCACTGCCGCCCCGTAACGAGGCCCGTCAAGGGTTACCGGCGCCCCTTGAATATCTCGAGCGGGCAGATGGTCGACACCGCATAGTTCGGCACGTCGACGACGTTGCCGATCCGAAGATCGCACGCAACGCTCGTGATGACGTACGCCTGGACGGGCGTGTACCCCTTCGTCTTGACGAGCCAGTCGATCATGCTGATCAACGAACTGCGCGCGGCGAGCGTGAGGTCCTCGGAAAGGTTCGACAACGGCCCCAGGACCTTGCCGTCGATGTAGCTCGCATAGGGCGGGATCTCGCCGCTCTTCTTGAGCGGATAGCCGACCGTCGCGTAGAACGCGTCGGGCTCGAGCTGCTTGATCTGGGAGCCCCCCTCGAAGTGCGGCCCGTTCTTCATGAGGGAAGCCATGCCCCGGCGCACTTCCGTGCGCACCGTCACGCGCGCGCCCATCTCGATGGCCGTCCCGGCGACCTCGCCGTCTCCCTGCGCATAGTGCACGTCGCCGACGAACAGGCCACAGCCGTCCACGAAACAGGGCAGCAGCAGCGTCGTCCCGACGACCATCTGCTTGATGTCCATGTTGCCCCCGTTCTCGCGCGGCGGAATCGTGCGAACGCACTCGTCCTTGTGCGAGCCTGTCGGGCCACAGACGTCGCGCGGCATCGCACCGACGGGCTGGGGAGGCAGCGCGATGCCGCCCACCGTGCCGAGTTCCTTCTCCCGCTTCAGGATCTCCTTCACTTCCGGCCAGCCCGGCAGCACGCCGACGGTCCCCATGAATCCGTTCATCGGGATGGCCACCCCCGGGATCTCGTTCGAGACTGCCTCGAGGCGGTTGAGCTGCCAGTTCGCGACGAACGGTTTCGTGTAGATGTCCCGGAGGAATCCGAAACCCGGAACGACCGTCGTGTAGCCGTACTCGTCCGGCTCGATGTCGACGAGCGTGACTGCCAGCACGTCGCCACGCTTCGCACCTTCGATGTAGACAGGGCCGGTGAGAGGGTGAACGAGATTGAGATCGATCGAACCCACGTCCTTGGGCTCGGAATTCACGTCGAGATCCGAGTCCAGTGCATCGCGCGTCTCGAACACGACGAGCTGTCCGGGCTTCGCGCGGGCGACGGGCCTTATCGCGGGGTGATACCGGTTCATGCAGTTGGGGTCGTCGTTGCAGTGGGCGCCCATCTTCTGGACGCGGACCCACGACTGCGTCTTCACATCGGTGGTGTCGGCCGCCGCCGGCAATGCACTCAGCATTGCCGCGACTGCCACGGAGACTGCGGCGAGGCGCGTTTGCATGGTCAATCTCCCGAGGTTCGAGGACATTCTTGTCGCTGCTTGCGCAGCGGTCCTTCTCCCTACACGCAGGGCGACGAAATCATGGCGACTGCGCGCAGTCGTGTCAACGAGGAACCGGGGGACGAACGGGCTCGGGAACGTGCGCCGTCCCGATGCGGGGGGGGCGACACGCCCGTCAGGGGACGCGCTTCCGCCGGGTCGCGGCGAGTGCCGTGCAGGCGGACCGGAATCCGGGAACCGGGCGAGGAGCACGTTCCCGGCGTAGCCGTGTCAGAACCTCGTCCTGCGGCGCCGACGCAGCGCCGGCGCGAGGGCCGCACACGCCGCGAGCACGACGAGAGGTGGCATGGCGGGTTCGGGTACGCGCGATGGCGGATCCACCGCGACGATGTCGTTCGCACAGTACATCGTCCACTGGGCATCGAAGGCCTTGTTCGGGCCGGTCACACCCCACAGTGCGCCGAACGACGCGAGCGGGATGGCGACCTCGATCGCGTAGTGCCGATCGGACGCATGCGTTCCGAGATTGGTGATGGCGGTCGTCGAATACGCGAGCTGCCCCACGCCCGTCGCCGTGCCCGAAGCCACCGCGACGGGATCCACGCCGTGGCTGCCGAGCACGCCGGGCGCGGCCCACAGCCCGTAGTTGAAGCTCGAAGCCTCGTAGAGTGTCCCGGGCGTGAGCCCGGCATAGTCCTTCACGACGAGACCGAAGTCGAAACTGCCGTCGCGCCCGAAGTCGAACAGGATGTCACCGGCGCCGTACGAATTGGCGGACGGATTCTGCGGGTTGTCCGACGGCAGTCCCGTGACGACCAGGACGTAGAGATTCGCGGCATCCCAGTCGAGATAGATGGCTTCCGCGTCGTAGCGCTGACCACCCCAGCCCGGGTTCAGATAGGTGCCGAGTCCGCCGGTCTGGTCCTCGACGGTATACGCCTTGATCGCCGCCGAAGGCGTCCAGTCGGACGCGGAGCCTGTCTGGGAGAGCCCCCAGTCGGCGACGGAACCGTCGATCACGTACGCGGCTCGGGCAGATGTACTCCCGAACGCGAGTGTGGCGATGGTGATGGCGAGCAGGCGATGGGTACGTCGAAGCATGGTCAGGTCCCGGATTCGAGTCGGACAGATTGTTGACCCGAGTCGAGCAGCGACCATGCCAAACCTCACAAATAGAGAGGTTTATGTCGCTCGGAACCGATGCCTGCACCGAAATGCCATGCGTTCCGGCCTGGAAAAAGTCGTCGGAACAATGTGTTGACTGCGTGGAGCGCTGGAGCTCGCCGCGAGACACCCGCACACAGCGTGGCGTGATGGGGAACCGGGGTCCCCGCAACACGCCGGAAAGTGCCCTTCCGGGTGCAGCCGGAGACTGTCGCTGAACCACCCGGTCAGCCCGCGACGCACCGCAGGTCATCGGCCGTCATGGAAGAAGGGCGTCCCGCACGCAGGCGCGGCGCCCCTAGCGCCCCGGAGATCTGCCCGTCGCCTTCGGTGCCCGTGAGTCAGCCGAGCAGAACGCCGCGAGCGCCTCCTCGTGACACCACTGTGCGTTCATGCCGTCGTGGCGCCGGACGCATTCGTAGAGATATTTCCCCATGGCATCGCTCCAGTGGCAGTTCTCGAGGCGTTTCGCGTGCTCCTGCTGGAGCGCATCGCTTCCTTCCGCGTACGCGGCCGGGATCACGTCGCGGAAAGCGCCCGTCCCCGGAGCGGAGACGAGCACCACGGACACTGCGACGAGACGGACGCCAGCGAGCGACCGATCGCGCGCCCGCCGACCGGCGAGGCTCACTCCTTCCGGGCATCCGGCGTCGCGGGAGCGTCCGCCCGCGCGGCCTCGAGCTGCTTCGGACACAGGACCTCCATCGCCTCGTTGTGACACCAGTGCGCGTTCATGCCGAAGTTCGCCTTCAGGCACTGGTAGATGTAGTCGCCGATCTCCTGAGTCCACACGCACTTCGCGTGCTTGAGATGCATGCGCTCGAGCGCATTCGTCGCCGGCGGGAGATCGCTTTCCTGCTCGACGGCCATCGCGGGAGACAGCGACAGCAACAGCAGGACGGCGGCGATACCGGGAAGGATTCGGGTTGCGAGAGACATGGGCTGGGTCCTTGGCTGGATTGAATCGTGACCGGCGCACCAGAATCCCCGGCGCCGCAAGGGAAATCGGGCATACCGAAGCCGGCACCCGGATCATGAAGTATAACGGCCCTCCCCGTCGCAGCGCGCGACATCGGGCCGCTACTCCGCGTCGGGCTGATTCTCGGGCGCGGCGACGCGAAACGCATCGAGTTCGCGACAGCACGCGTCGATGCGCAGAATCGTGGGATAGTCCGTCACGTCGATGCCGAACCGGCGCGCATTGGCGACCTGTGGCACGAGACAGATGTCGGCGAGGCCGGGACTGTCGCCGTGACAGAAGCCGGCTCCCGTCATCGGATCTTCCGCGAGCCGCCGCTCGAGCGCCGCGAATCCCACGGTGACCCAGCGCCGATACCACGCGAGGCGCTGTTCGTCCGTCACCTTGAGCACGCCCGTCAGGTAGTGGAGGACACGCAGATTGTTGACGGGATGAATCTCGCACGCCACGAGTTGTGCGAGTGACCGCACGCGGGCCCGCTCGCAGGGTGAACGCGGAAGCAGCGGGGGTTCCGGATGCGTTTCCTCGAGATACTCCACGATCGCCAGGGACTGCACGAGCGTCCGCCCGTCCTCCTCGAGCACCGGCACGAGATTCTGGGCACTGATCGCGGAAAAGGCGGGTTCGAACTGGTTGCCGCGCGCGATGTGCACGGGCACGCATTCGAACTCGAGCCCCTTGAGTGCGAGTGCGATGCGGACACGATACGCCGCGGAACTGCGAAAGTAGCTGTACAGCTTCATCGTCTCTCCCTGAGCCACCGTCGTGGCACGCGGACTACGAGGGCGCTTCGCGCGTCGCGCTGTAGCGCGCGGCGACCGCGGCGGCCACGCACATGTCCTCCGCATCGTCGAAGACGGGAACCCGCGCCGATTCCAGTTGCGCGAACCACGTGTCCCGATCCTCGAGCGTTCCCATCATGCAGTGCATGACGGGAACGGGTGACGAGGCCGAGATCCTCGCGAGGACGTCGACCACCGGCGCGGCGTCGACCATGAACGGAACGACGTGGATCATCAGGATGCAGTCCGCCAGGTCCTGCGCGGCGTCGACGAGTATCCGCAGAGCCGCCCCGAAACGGTCCTCGCGCGCGTCGGCAAGCAGATCCATGGGATTGTCCACGGCAGCCTCGGCCGGCAGAGTCGCACGCAGGTCGTCCCGCACGCCCGGCGGCAACGGGACGAGTTGCAGTCCGCCCGCCACGGCGCGGTCTGCCGCGAGCACGCCGGGCCCGCCGGAATTGGACAGGATCAGCGCACGCCGGCCGAACCCGGCCGGGAAATAGCCGAGAACCTTCGCGGCGAGTTTCAGTTCGCGCAGACTCGTCACGCGGACGAGCCCGCAGTCGCGACAGAACTCGTCCGCCTCCTCGGTCGAAAGCGCCGCGGAGCCGGTGTGCCTCAGGGCCGCCGAACGACCGCTGTCGGTGCGCCCTCCGATCAGCGCGACCACGGGCTTGCGTCGCGTCACCGCCCGCGCGACCGCGCGGAACCGGTCACGGTCTCCGAACGATTCCACGTACAGCACGATGGCCCTGCACGCGGGGTCGTCGCCGAGATGAGCGACGTGCTCGGCCAGGTCGAGGTGCATCGCGTTGCCCACCGACACGACGGCGCCGAGCGGTATGTGCATCGCGTGGCTCGACGCGATGAGTTCCTCGATCAGCGCCCCGGACTGGGACACGAATGCGACGGGGCCGCCGCGCGGCATGTCCCTCAGGAAGGTCGCCGCAAACGGGGTGCGAGCGTCGAGCAGGTTGATGAGGCCCGCACAGTTGGGGCCACCTATCAGGATGTCGTGTTCCCGTGCCAGGGCCCGGAGCTGTCGATCCCGCGCCCGGCCTGCCTCGCCCGCTTCCGCGAACCCGCCCGGCAGGATCAGCACGTTGCGATGACCGGACTCCGCTGCCTCGCGCACGATGTCGAGGATGGCCTCGGGCCGCACGACGACGGTCACGAGGTCCACAGGCGGCGTCACTTCGCGCAGAGAGGTGACGGCCGCGACACCGCGAATGACACCGCCTCTGGGATTGACGGGAACGACGCGTCCCGACCAGCCGGAAACCTCGAGATTGCGCAGGACAGCCCCGCCCGAACTGGACGGGCGTTCCCCGGCGCCGACGACCGCCACGCTGGCCGGCCTCCAGAAGGCATCGAGCCGGGTGCGGTCCATCGAGATCGTGCCCCTCAGGCCGGAGCCGGCGCGCCGGCTCGCAGTCGCCGGCCGATGTCCCGCAGGGCCCCGGGATCGCCGAAGCCTCCCGCCTTCGTGACGAGCCACACGGGACGGGTACCGATCGTGAACCTTGCGTAGGCGATGCCGGGCATCAGTTCCCCGCCGACCACCAGGGCGGGATTGCCGCTGGTACGCAGGAATGCGATCGCCGTGTCGCCGCCCGTCGCGACGATGGCCTGCGCATTGCCCGGACCGACGAGCCGCATGGCATGGCGGGAGAGCATCACGGCGACCTCGTGAGCATCCCCTTCCTTGCCCTGCGAATCCGGTACCGCCATCAGGACGACATCGGCCCCGGGCGACAGGACAGGTTCGTTCCGGAGGCGGCCGTTCACGGCCTCCACGAGCCTGGCACCGTCCGCCACGACCTCCGCGGCCTGATCCCGTGACGCCTGGGCACGTGAGCCCACGACGTAGACGATCCGCCCCATCACGGCGGGCTGTTCCGGCTGCACTTCGGGGTCCGCGAGCATCCGCGCGAGCGCGGAAGTGAGCCCCGCGGAGCCAACCAGCAACGTGCGTCCGGCCGCACGGATGCCGGCTGCCGCGACATTGTCGAGGTCGGCGTCCGTTTCCGAATTCACGATCACGGCCCCCTGGCCGGACAGGTCCGCACCGTCGAGGTCCGCCGGATCCATCACCGCGACGGCACCGAACCCTGCCCCGGCGAACGCGTCCCGCAGCGGCTCCCCGAGGGCGGGGGACAGGGCATCCCGCGCGAAAGCGGTTTCCGCGAGAGGCTGTCCGTGCACGTAAACGGTTCCGGCCCGGACGAGGCGCCCCTGTCCCGGGAAGGCCGGACACACGAGCGCGGAACGTCGGTCCGACACCTCCATCATCGCGCGCGATTCGGCGACGACGTTGCCGCGAAGCGTCGAGTCGACCTTCTTCACGACGATCGAAAACGTGTCCCCCCCGACCTGTTCGAAGGCGTGGTCGACGCGACGCGCGGCTTCCTCGGGCGGCAGGTGGCGCGACTCGGTGTTCACGGACACGACGGTCGCGCGCGCGAAGCGGGACGGATCGCAGTCCTCGGGCAGCGCTGCCACCCAGGTGGAGAGCCCGCGTGACGCGAAGGGGCCGGCCGCGTCCATTGCGCCGGTCAGATCATCCGCGATGATGAGGACCCGGGGTTTTTCGGCCATTCTCGGGAAGGAAGATTCTGGATCGGGGATGCGTGTCGCGCGGTCGACCTACCGGCCGGCGCCCGCGCACATCTTGCGTGCGTAGGCGATCGCTGCCTTCATGTTCGTGTGATCCGCCTTGCCCGTCCACGCGATGTCGAAGGCCGTTCCGTGGTCCACCGACGTGCGCTTGATGGGCAGCCCGAGCGTGACGTTCACCGTCTCGTCGAACGCGATGAGCTTGGTGGGGATGTGGCCCTGATCGTGGTACTGCGCGACGACGAGGTCGAATTCGCCCTTGAGCGCACGGTAGAACACCGTATCGCCCGAGATCGGCCCCTTCGCGTCGATGCCCTCGTCGCGTGCCGCGGCGACCGCACCGTCGATCTGCTCGATTTCCTCGCGGCCGAAGATCCCGCCCTCACCACAGTGCGGATTCAGCCCGGCCACCGCGATGCGGGGCGAGGCGACCCCGAGCGACCGGTAGTGCGCGTGACCGGCACGGATCGTTTCGAGCACGCGCTGGGTGGTTGCACGCTCCGTCGCATTGCGCAGGCTCGTGTGTGTGCTCACGTGCACCGCGGCGAGCTTGTCCGACGCCAGCAGCATGAACGAAGACCGGGTGTTCGTGAGCGTGGCGAGCAGTTCGGTGTGTCCGTCGAAGTGATGGCCGGCCGCGTGCAGTGCCGCCTTGTTGAGCGGCGCGGTCACGATCACGGCGATTTCGCCCGCCGTCGCCATCTGCACGGCGCGTTCCACGTAGCGGTAGGCTGCCTCGCCGCCGGCCGCGGACAGTTCGCCGTCCCGGATGTCGTCCTCGCCACGAGTGGCGACGTGCGCGACGGGAACCTCGCCGGCGCCCACGTTCGCGAGATCCGTCTGGAACAAGAGCGACGTGCCGCAGATGCGGTCCGCACGCTCAAGGCGGGAAAGATTGCCGATGACGGCGCAGGTCGACCGATCTTCCGGAGACATGCCGGCAAGAGCCTTCACGATGATTTCGGGACCGATCCCCGACGGATCGCCCATGGTGATGCCGAGCATTGCGCTGCCTGTCATGCGACGCCTCGAATTCTAGCGGCGAAAGGGGGCGCGATTATAACCGCGCCGGACTCATTCTTGCGGGTTCAATGTACTTCGCACGTCTTCCGCACGTGCCAGCGCGCCGCCCATTCGCCCGATTGCGTCCGCTGCCGCCTCGACCAGTTCGGCATTCGAGCGCTCGCAGCCGAAAGGCTGATCCTCGAGGCCCACCCGCACGTGACCACCCTCCATCACGGTTCGCGGGACGAGCGGAAGCACGTCGACACCGAGCCCGCCGAGCATCCACTGCGCGCCCGGCGCGAGCCGGTCCAGCAGGTGCAGGTAGGCCGTGAGGGCGAAATCCTCGGGCGGGAAACCGAAGGAATAATCGCTCGTGAACATGAACCTGTACACGGGAGAAGGCGAGCCGCAACGCCAGTGCAGTGCTGCCCCGAGACGCAGGAAGCCCGGCTCGTAGATCGCGTAGGCGGGGTGAAAGCGGTACTGCCGGGCGAGCCCGAGCGCGTGACGGACCTGTTGCTCGGGATTCGTGTAGACGAACCCCGGCTCGTCCCGGTTGATCTGATCCCAGTGGGTGATGTTCGTCGACCCGGGGTCGATCGCGGCCCATTCGAGCAGGCCGCGCCTGGCGAGCTCCTCGAGATGTCCGAAGCGCGCACGCCCGCCATCCGTTCCGGTGATCGCGCCTTCGCCGCCGAACGGTATGGTCGGGTAGACGATCGCGTCGGCGCGGGACCGGATGCCCGTGATGATCCTGGCGTAGGTTTCCCAGTCGTCCTTCTGGCGTCCCGTGATCACGTCGTAGGCATGCACGTGGATGATGGCGGCCCCCGCGTGCGCGCACGCGACGCCTTCCTCGATGATCCCGTCGATGCTGACGGGGATTCCCGGCTGCTTCGCGGGGCCCCACGGGCCGTTGAGTGCGGCTTCCAGCCAGACCTTGCGGCCGGAGCCGTCGTGCAGTTCCTGTTCTTCCATGTGCGTGCGAAGGTTCGTGCGGCGTTTTCCGGATCACCGTCTCGGTTCGACCGTCGTCGTCGGCCGCGCAGGCGGCCACGGACGGTCTGCCACGACGGTGCGTGCCTCAGAGCGGAGGGAGTATGCGGACCCGGAGTTCGCCCAGGCCGTCGATGCGTCCGACGAGTTCGTCACCGGGCACCACCGCGGACACGCCTGCCGGCGTGCCCGTGAAGATCAGGTCGCCCGGACGGAGCGTGTAGTAGTCCGACAGGAAGCTGATCGTCTCGGGGACGGACCAGATCAGGTCCGCGAGATCGCCTTTCTGGCGGAGCGTGCCGTTGACCTCGAGCGTGATCGCACCGGAGGACTTCTGCCCGACCGACGAGACGGGATGGATCGGACCGAGCGGCGCCGACTCGTCGAATGCCTTGCCGAAATCCCACGGGCGCCCCATCTCGCGCGACGCGATCTGGAGGTCGCGGCGCGTCATGTCGAGCCCGATGGCATACCCGTACACACAGTCCGCGGCGCGTTCGACGGGTATCCGGTGCCCGCCGGAGGAAAGCGCGACCACGAGTTCGATCTCGTGGTGGAGGTCCTTCGTGCCGGGCGGGTAGTGGATGTCGCCGCCACCGGGCACGACCGCGTCAGCCGGTTTCATGAAGAAGAACGGCGGCTCCTTGTCGGGGTCCTTGCCCATCTCGCGAGCGTGTGCGGCGTAGTTGCGTCCCACGCAATAGACG
Source organism: Betaproteobacteria bacterium (assembly GCA_016125475.1). Taxonomy (GTDB): domain Bacteria; phylum Pseudomonadota; class Gammaproteobacteria; order Burkholderiales. The sequence goes on along the minus strand of WGLR01000006.1, from coordinate 35,517 downwards.
CGGCGCACCGGAAGGGTGCTCGAAGAACCAGCGATGGGCACGGCGGTGGCGGGCTGCGGTTCGAACAGAAGGGTCATCGTCTCGGATCCGGAAGGAATGAATTCGTCAGAAGAGATGGAAGGCACCGCCCACGAAGCTCAGGGGCCAGCGGCCGCCTTCGAACAGCGCGCATTTTCGCACGAAGACGTGCGAGGGTCCTTCTCCGGCGAGCTGCGCGAGGACTCTGCCGTGCGCCGCCATGCCGGCCGCACCGGCCGCAGCGCGCACGAGTGCCTCGTCCGACGCGCCCGAACGCACGGCCGCCAACGTGGCGGCCCCGTGCACGATCTCGTGGGCAGCACCGACTGCCAGATCCAGCGTCTCGAGCACGGCGGCCTCCCCGAGGCGCTCCACGCTGACACGCATGAGACGCTTGCGCTCGGACTCCTCGCGCTCCCACCACGCGGCGTCCCAGGACGGGTTGCGGATGATGCGCTCGGCGTGTTCCCACGAGGCCACGGGCTCGATCCGGCACGAGGGATGTACCCCGAGCGCGTCGAGGTACGCGCGCGCGTCGCTCAGATCACTCGTCTCGAGCGGCAGGCCGCACGCCGTGAACCACCCGGTCCCGGCGAGTCCGGCGCCGACGGGCGTCAATGCGGCCGCTCCTCTCGCCAGATGCCGAGTGCGCTCTGTATCGGCTCGTCCGAGAAACTGAAGAGGACGGCGCCCGACGATCCCGCTGCGAGGCGACGGGAATCCCAGGACGGGATCACGAAGGTGTCACGGGGCCCGAACGCCATGACCTCGCCCTCGATGTCGACGGTTCCGCTGCCTTCGATCACGTGCACGACCGTGCCGTCGGTAGCGCGATGAGGTTCCCCTGTGAATCCGGCCGGCAGCCGCTGGATGCACGCGCCCATCGTCGGCATCGCCGGACCGCCGGTCGCCGGATTCACGTATCGCATCTTGAAACCGTGAGAGACGTCGGGGGCACCCGCGCGCTCGAGCCGCTCCAGCGCCTCCCGGCTCCGTTCGTACGGATACGCGAACACCGGCGAGGCGCCGTGCGCGGGTCGGTAACCGACGGGCAGGAGGTTCGCGCCGTATCGGGCTGCAGCGTCACCCTCGGGCCGCGAGACCGGCTGCACCTCCTCCGGGTAGTTCTCGGCGAATCCGCAATCGAGGAAGCGCACGAGCGGAATGTCCAGACCGTCGAGCCACACGACCGGCTCGCTCGCGGGATTGCCGTGGTCGTGCCACATCCAGGACGGCGTGATGATGAAGTCGCCGGGGTGCATCGTCGCGCGTTCGCCGTCGACGGCCGTGTAGGCACCGACCCCCTCGACGATCAGGCGGAGCGCCGTCTGCGTGTGCCGGTGACTCGGTGCGATCTCGCCGGGGAGAATCAGCTGCAATCCCGCGTAGAGCGACTGCGTGATGGCCGACGAACCTCGCAGCCCCGGGTTCTCGAGCACGAGCACCCTGCGCACGGCCTCGCGTGCGGAGATGAGGTCGCCGGATTCCATGAGCAGGGGCCGGATCTCGTCGTAGCGCCAGAGGTGTGGCACGCATGGCGAGCGTGGCCGCGCCGGAACGAGCGCCGACATGGATTCCCAGAGCGGCGCGAGGCCGTGCGCCGCGATGCGCTGGTAGAAGGCTTCGCGCGCGCCGCGCGTGTCCCCGGACCGATCCATCTCACGCTCCTTCAGGCGGAAACACGGCCGGCGCTCAACCGAGGGCCGGCACGCGCAGACCGAAGTCCTTCTCGATCAGTTCCGACACGCGCGCCATGAAATCCGCGCGCATCTCGTCGTTGGTTCGCTGCTTGAGACCGAGGCGCCGGAACATCTCGTTGTTCCGGCTGTTGCTCGCACCGAAGAACGCGGGCGTGATCGGGAAGTAGCGGTCCAGGGCATCCTGCACCTCGTCGCCCCGGCCGGCCTGGATCAGTTCCAGACAGGAATCCTTGCCGAACCTGGCGTGGAACTTCTCCTCCGGCATGGTGATGCGTGCGAGATTGCGCAGGGGATGGAAGGAACAGTGCAGCAGGTCCTCGACCTGCAGGATCTCCCCGTAGTCGGCGACCGCCTTGATCACGCAGAATTCCGGCCACGTCCGCAACGGGAACTCGAAGATCGACAGCGGTCTCTTCACGGTCGGGTCCATGCGCTCGGGCGCGATGCCGATCTCGTCCGCGAGCGCGTGGAAACGGACGTGATGGTGGTACTCCTCCATCGCCACACGACACGCGAGCCATTTCGCATACGGCGTCGGCGCGAGGGCGATCGCGGGCTCGTCGAACACGCGCGCGCCGTGCAGTTCGTTCACCGCGTGGCTGATCACGATCTTCTCGACCGCGAGGCGGTACTCGTCGGTCTGGCCCGCGAGTTCGGCCACGGTCTTCACGTCGGGATGGGCGACTTCGGCCATGATGTCTCGCACCTCCTAGAGCAGGGGTTCCGTGTTGAACAGTTCGAGATCGGTGGTCAGGTCCGTGAGACTGTTCGCGAATTCCGTCTCCAGCACCCCCCCGAGAGCGAGCGCGTCCTGTCGCTCCAGGACGTCCGCCGCCACGCGCGCGACGGGGCGCGCCTGGCCGAACAGGAAGATCTCGCGGCCGCGTACGCCGAGGATCTGCCCCGTGAAACCGCTTGCCGAGGAACAGAGCCACGTCGCGAGGCGCGCGACGTACGCCGGAGGAATCGCGAGCGCACGCGTCTTGTACTGCGCCTGGCCGTCGTTCGCGGGCTGGATGGCATCCGTCACCCGGGTCGCGGCGAACGGGGCGAGCGCGTTGCACGCGATGCCCGCACGCGCGAGGTCCATCGCCGTGACGCGCGTGAGCCCGATCAGGCCGGCCTTGGCGGACGCATAGGCGCTCTGGCCCAGGTTGCCCACGATGCCCGCCGTCGACACCACGTTGAGGATCCGCCCGGGTGCCCGTCCCTGCTTGACGGCATCCCGCATCGCGGGTGTCGCGGCGGCGAGCACGGCGAACGGTCCGTGGAGATTCACTTCCAGCACGCGCTGCCAGTCTTCCCGGCGGCTCTTGAAGATGAAGCCGTCGCGCAGGATCGCCGCATTGTTCACGACGATGTCGAGGGCACCGAAGGACTCGAGGGCGGTCGCGACTGCCCGTTCCGCGGCGCCGGGCTGCGAGATGTCGTCCACGAAGGGAACGACGCGATCGCCGAGTTCGCGGCAGGCCGATTCCGTGACGGCGGGATCGGCGTCGACACCGGAGATGGACGCGCCCGAATCCGCCACCAGCACGCGCGCCCCCTGCTGGACGAAGGCGCGCACGATCGCGAGGCCGATGCCCCGGGCACCTCCCGTCACGAGTGCAACCCTGCCTTCGAGCAGTGCGTTGTTCATGGTCACGCCACGATGGTGTCCGAGGTCTCGCTACCCTGCGCAGGATAGAAGGCGTCGGCGTGAATGTCACGGGAGGGCACGCCCTTGCGCTCGAGTACCGCCACGGCAGCCTCGACCATGGCGGGCGGTCCCGCGACGTAAGCCTTCGCGCCGAGCAGGTCGTCCAGATCGGCATCGAGTGCGTCGGTGACCAGACCGGCGCGGCGTGCGCCCGGGCCTTTCGACCGATGCATGGTGTCGGCAAGCACGATCTGCAGGGACGACCCCGGCGGACGTGTCCACTCGATCATCTCCCGCTCTCCGAACACGTCGCGCTCCGTGCGCGCACCGAAGTAGAGATGTACAGGCTGGTCCGTACGCCTCGCGCGGAGCGTCGCGAGAATGGACCGGATGGGGGCGAGACCGCTCCCGCCCGCAACCGCGATGACGGGCCCTTCGTGGCCTTCCCGCAGGAACGCTGAACCGAACGGCCCCGACACGCGCACCCTGTCTCCGACGTGAAGTCGTTCCGAGAGACCGTCGCTCACTCCCCCGCCCCGGCGCTCGCGCACGAAGAATTCGAGATGGCCGTCGCCCGGCGTGCTGGCCATCGAATAGTCGCGGGAAACGCCCGGCGAGAAGGAAAACTCGAGCGCCGCATACTGCCCCGCACTGAACAGGAACGGCCCGCCCGAGAGAATCGCGAGCCTGAGCCCCAGGATGTCGTGAGTGAGTCGCTCGACACTGTCGACGACGCACTCGAGCCGCCGCGACGGATGCACGACGAACTCCTCGTCGTCGAGCCGCCGGATGACGACGTCGCCCCAGACCTGGGTGCGACATGCGAGCACCTGACCGCGGGCACGATCCTCGTCGGCGAGTGCGTGTTCGGAAGCCTCGAGTTCGAGCACCTCGCCCTCGAGCAGTTCACAGCGGCACGTGCCGCAGTTGCCCGCCTGACAGCTGTACGGGAATCCGACGCCGGCCATGAGCAGCGCGTCCAGAACCGTGTCGCCAGGCTCCGCAGCGACACGCACCCCGCTGCCATCGATACTTATCGTGAGCGACATGCTGCGACGAAAGGGACTTTGAGAATGACTCGGATTTGATTAGTATCCTCACGCGATTGTTTGATGTCAAACAAAGTGAAGCCTCCCGCCCGAAGCGAGATTCCGGAGCCCCGCTCGCGAGCGCCCGCTGCGCCCGAAGGAACGCGGGTCGCGCTCGGCATGCTTCCCGGCCTGCTCGGATACCACGTGCGTCTGGCCCAGATCGCGATCTTCGAGGACTTCGAGCGCGCGCTCGAGCACCTCGGCGTGAGCCCCGGCCTCTTCGCCCTGCTCGTGATCATCGATGCGAATCCCGGGCTGAAGCAGACAGCGCTCGCGCAGGCCGCGCGGATCGATCGATCGACCCTCGTGCCGGCGCTCAACAAGCTGGAGCAGCGCGGCCTGGTCGAGCGCAGGTCCGCGCCGGCCGATCGTCGCTCGAACGGCCTGTTCCTCACGACGGCGGGCGCGGAACTCCTGCACGACGCCACCGGGGCCGTTCGCGAGCACGAGGCCGGCATCGCGTCCGGGCTCACGGGTGCCGAACGCGAACAGCTCATGGACATGCTGGACCGGCTCGCTCCGCGTTCGAGGTGACGTGATGGCACGCATGCTGAAAGGACGCTCTGCCAGACTGGGCATGCCGCCGGGTTCCCTCGTCTACGTGGGGGAGCGCTCGCCCCGTCGGCCGCGCATCACGGTGATGGACTACGACGCATCGCGATTCGACGAGACCGTCCTCGCGGAGCCGCGTGAGTGCGCGGGACGGCGAGACACCGCCGCCGTCACGTGGATCAACGTGGACGCGCTCGCGTACCCCGGCACCGTCGAGGAGATCGGCACCGCCCTCGGTTTCCACCCGCTCATGCAGGAAGACATCCTCAACAGCGACCAGCGCACGAAGACGGAGGACCACGGGGAGCACGTGTTCGTCGCGCTCAAGATGCTCTCGTGGCCGGACGCGCGCGAGACGTTCGAGATCGAGCAGCTTTCCCTGGTGCTGGGACAGCGGTACGTGATCTCGTTCCAGGAGCGCGCCGGCGACTTCTTCGATCCCCTGCGAGACCGCATTCGCCAGAACGCCGGGCGCATCCGCAGGCTGGGGCCCGACTACCTCGCCTATTGCCTGCTCGACGTGACGATCGATCACTATTTCATCGTCCTGGAAAGACTCGGAGAACGCATCGAGGCGGTCGAGGACGCGGTCATGACGCGTCCCCGTGTGGAAACGCTGCACGACATCCACGCACTGAAGCGGCAGCTGCTGCTCATGCGCAAGTCGGTCTGGCCCGCGCGCGAGATGATCGGCAGTCTGCGTAACCGGCACACGCCCCTGGTCTCCCCCGCGGTACAGCCGTTCCTGCGCGACCTTCAGGATCACGTGGAACAGGTCATCGAGGGTGTCGCCACCTATCAGGCCCTGCTGACCGACACGCTCGCGACCTATCTGTCCTCACAGAGCAATCGGACCAACACGATCATGAAGGTGCTCGCCGTCTTCTCCGCGGTGTTCATGCCGCTCACGTTCGTCACGGGCGTGTTCGGCATGAATTTCCGTCGCGTGCCGCTGATCGACTGGGAGTGGGGATTCGTCGCGACGGTCGGGTCGATGGCGCTGCTCGGCGCGCTGCTCGCCGCCTTCTTCATCCAGAAGCGGTGGCTGTGATGTCCGCACGCACCAGTCCGGAGCTTCGCCACGGCAGGCGCATGCCGGTCGATCAGTCGTCGTCCCGTCCGACGGGGCGCCGCGCACGCTTCACGGCTCCCGTGCGGCGCTTGTTCTCGAGGCGCGCGCGCTGCGCTGCAGCATGCGGCTTCGTGGGAATGCGCGCGCGGGGAATGCGGGCCGCGGCGTCGACGAGTTCGAGCAGCCGCTCGAGAGCATCCTCGCGATTTCGCTGCTGCGAACGGAATCTCTGCGCCTGAATCACGACGATCCCTTCGGCGGTGAGCCGCCGACCGGCGAGGCTCGCCACACGCGCCCGCACGGGTTCGGGCAGCGAATGATCGGCCGCCATGTTGTACCGCAACTCGACCGCGGTCTCGACCTTGTTGACATTCTGCCCGCCCGGCCCGGACGAACGCGCGAATCGATACTCGAGACATTCCGTGTCGATCGCCACGCGACCGTTCACTCGCAACCTTGACATTGGACAAATCACCACTGTTCGCCGGACGCCCCTTGCGTCAAGCGTGTCACTGAAAAACGCACGGCACGATCCCGTGAAGTCGTATTGCAAATGTCCCGAACTAAGTCTAAATTCCCCCGAGTTTCTGTCAGTCGAGCAGTACTCGCCGGGGGCGTGTTCCGGTGGGGTCGGACGGGAACCTTCTTGATTGAGTCGTGCATTTACCCTGAGCATCATAAATTGGGAGAGAGTCATGAAGCGATGGAGCACACAACTTAATGGTTGCGTGAAGGCGTTGTCCGCCGCGGCACTCGTCGGTGCCGCACTGTCGGCCAGTGCAGGCGAAGTGAATTTCGATCGTCTGCTGAACGCCGACAAGGACCCCAACAACTGGCTGACCTATCACGGGTCCTACAAGTCCTGGCACTACAGCGACCTCGCGCAGATCAACGCGAACAACGTGCGGAATCTCCGTGTTGCATGGATTCACACGCCGAGCGCGAGCAAGCGTGGTGTGCAGTCCTTCCCGCTGGCCGTGGACGGCGTGCTGTACTACACGAGTTCGTCCGGTCAGGTCTGGGCGCTGGACGGTGCGACAGGCGCAGTCAAGTGGCGCTATCAGGCCAAGCTCGACCAGGAGCGTTCCGAAGGCACGTTCTTCAACCCGTACAACCGTGGCCTGGCCATCGGTTACGGCAACGTGTACATCGGCACGACCGACGGCCGCATGATCGCGATCAACAAGGACACCGGCGAGGTCGTCTGGGACAAGATGATCATGTCGGTGGAAGGCGGTAACAAGGGCTTCACGGGTGCCCCGCTGCTCGTCAAGGACATGGTCCTGATCGGCGCGAACGGCGGCGAACTCTCCGGCTGCTGCGGCCCGATCTTCGCGGTCGACGCGAAGACCGGCGAAGTGCGGTGGCAGTTCGACACGATCGGCGGCGACGATCGCTCGCGCGCGAGCTGGGGTAACGATTCCTGGAAGACCGGCGGCAGCGGCGGCTGGATGACGGGTACGTACGATCCGCAGACCAACTCGGTCTGGTGGGGCACGGCCAACCCGGCTCCCGACTTCGACTACGGTGGCGACAACTGGAAGACCGAAGGTGCGCGTCCGGGTGACAACCTGTACAGCTCCTCCGTCGTCGTCCTCGACGCCGACACCGGACAGCTGAAGTCCTGGTTCCAGGAAATGCCGCACGACGCGTGGGACTTCGACAGCGCCGTGGGCGAGTTCATGATGATCGAGCGTGGTGGCAAGCGCTACATGCTGCACCCGAACAAGGGCGGCATCATCTTCGTGTACAACCCCGATCCGTCGAACCAGCCCCTGCAGGTCGAGAACGCCTACATGCTGGGTCAGACGTACAACTACATCAAGGGCGTGGATCCGAAGACCGGCCAGCTGATCGGTCGTCGTGAACTGCACGAAGGCAAGAACCCGAATCGCTGCCCCGCCATCGACGGCGCGATCTCGTGGAACACCGGCTCCTACAACCCCAACACCGGCCTGTTCTACAAGCTTGGTCAGGAATGGTGCTTCGACATCGACGTCGTGAAGGCGGATCCGCCTCCCGCGTTCTCGGGTCAGGCCTACTTCGGCGCGAGCTGGACGTCCACGCATCCGGAAGGCCGCAAGGCTTACGGTCACCTCGACGCACGGGATCCGCTGACGGGTGAAGTGAAGTGGGAGAAGGAGTACAAGTACCCGCCGCTCGCCAGCCTGCTGTCCACGCGGGGTAATCTCGTGTTCGTTCCGGGTGCCGACGGCACGCTGGAAGCCCTCGACGCGCGCACCGGCGCGACGCTGTGGCAGAACAACGACGGTATCGGTCACCACGGTGGCATCATCACCTACACCGCTAACGGCAAGCAGTACATCGCCGTCGTGACCGGCTGGGGTAGCCACGTGTCCGGCAACTACTGCCCGCTGTTCGGCGAGCCGTTCTGCAGCATGCCGAACGACGTGGGTCAGCTCCTGGTCTTCGCGCTGCCTTACTAAGCGTACCGGCCAGGCCCGTGGCAGCGCCCTCCTCCGGGTAGGGCAGCCACGGACAAAGCACGGAATGACGGGCGGGAAATTTCCCGCCCGTTTTTTTTTGGCCGACCGGTTCACGTCGACGACGCAGAGGCCCGATCGAGCGCACCCTGCGCGCGCGGTAGAGGTCCGGCAACGGGTGCCCGCCTCGAGCCTGCACGCAACCGCGAGGGAGTCGCCCCGGCTCGTGACGGCGGTCACGACTGCGGGCACTCCGGGAAACCGCGATCACGGCGGAACGATCGTCGGCATGCCGTGGCGCCGATGCCCGCCACGGGACTTCAGACTTCCGGCCCGCACGGACTCCCCTCTCCGGAACGGGTTACCCGACTGTCGTCGGGACCGGGCCGATACGGGTGCGAACGATCCTCGGAAACGCTGGCGAACAGGACATGGCGCGAAGAGCGGCCCGCTGCATCGCGCCGAACGCTACCGTGACGAGAAGGGCACGTGGCACCGGATCGCCCGATGCCAGGCTGCGTGGATCGCTATCGCGCAGTTTGCGCGAGGCGGCAGGACATGCGCCTCTGCGCGTGACGAAACGGGGCTTACCGCGGGGGGCTGGCGCGCTTGAGTTCGAACCGGAGCTTGTAGCCGCCGTAGCGCACGAAACCCTTGATCGTTTCGCGGACCCTGTCGACGGGAAGGTTCTTCGCAACGAGCACGGCGCCATTGGCACCCGTCGAACGAAACGAGAGACCATCGTCGCTCAGTGCCAGATCATGCACCGGCACCGGATCGCCTCCGAAGTCTTCGTTGTTGGTCATCGAGAGCGTGACCGAGCCGGAATCTCCATCGGAAACGATGAGTGTGGCCACACCACTGCTCATGCCGAGGTACCAGGGCCCACGCCAGACACCGGAAAGGTCCGACGCGGAGTCGGCGGCCACGGCAGACACGACGAACAACAGCCCGGCAAACACGCCACAGGCTCTCGACACGCCGCGGCGAATCGCCGATTCGGGCTTCATGCCTCGTCTCCCCCTTCGATCAAGTGGAACCCCCGCAGGTGCACGCACGCCGGCCGATTCAGGATCCGGTCCGCTGGAAATTCCGCTCGAACCCGGCCGGCACGCGTCGCGCTTTTCTCACCATCGGCCTGCGGCGCACTACGCGACAACGCGCCGGTGTCGCACGGGGTGTCGCGCTTGCACGATCTCTCCGGGAGACCGACCTGCTCACGAACGGAAGCCAGGTCTCCCCGAGCCGTCCCCATCCACGACGCCACGACGCCTACCCACGCGCGAGCGCGGGACTTCGCGCGCATCCGCCGGCACGCCCGAAAATCCGGTCAGGCGATGCTGCTTTCTTCCTCTTTCGCCTCTGACGAAGGCGGGTCGTCGTCCGGGAACACGAGCACGACCTTCTCGTCGGCATCGAGATCCACCGTGGCCTTCCCGCCGTTCACGAGGCGCCCGAACAGCAGCTCGTCCGCGAGTGCACGCCGTATCGTGTCCTGGATGAGCCTCGACATCGGGCGCGCCCCCATCAGAGGATCGAAGCCGTTCTTGGCGAGGTAGTCCTTCAGGGACGACGCGAAGGTCACTTCCACCTTCTTCTCGTGGAGTTGCTCTTCGAGCTGGATAAGGAACTTGTCGACGACACGCAGGATGATGTCGTAGTCGAGCGCCGCAAACGAGATGATCGCGTCGAGCCGGTTGCGGAACTCCGGCGTGAACATCCTCTTGATCTCGGCCATTTCGTCACCCGCCTGCTTGCCGAGGGTGAAGCCGATCGCGGTGCGCGCCAGCGTTTCCGCACCCGCGTTGGTCGTCATGATGATGACCACGTTGCGGAAGTCCGCCTTGCGCCCGTTGTTGTCCGTGAGCGTTCCGTGATCCATCACCTGCAACAGAATGTTGAAGATGTCCGGGTGAGCCTTTTCGATCTCGTCGAGCAGCAGAACCGCGTAGGGGTGCTTCGTGATCGCCTCGGTCAGCAGTCCGCCCTGGTCGAAACCGACGTATCCGGGCGGCGCACCGATCAGGCGCGATACCGCATGGCGCTCCATGTACTCGGACATGTCGAAGCGGACCAGTTCCACGCCGAGAATGTATGCGAGCTGTCGCGCGACTTCCGTCTTGCCGACGCCCGTCGGACCGGAGAACAGGAACGAACCGATGGGCTTCTGTGGATTGCCGAGACCGCTGCGAGACATCTTGATGGCGGACGCCAGCGCGTCGATCGCCTTGTCCTGGCCGAATACGACCGCCTTGAGGTCTCGGTCCAGAGTCTTCAGGGCGTTCCGGTCGCTCGAGGAAACGTTCTGCGGCGGGATACGCGCGATCTTGGCAATGATGTCCTCGATGTCGTGCTTGCCGATCACCTTGCGCTGCTTCGACTTCGGCAGGATTCGCTGGGCCGCCCCGGCCTCGTCTATGACGTCGATGGCCTTGTCCGGCAGGTGCCGATCGTTGATGTAGCGTGCGGAGAGCTGCGCGGCCGACGACAGAGCGGCCTCGGTGTAACGCACGCCGTGGTGAGCCTCGAAACGCGACTTGAGTCCGCGCAGGATCGCAACGGTCTCGTCGATGGACGGTTCCGTGACGTCGATCTTCTGGAAGCGCCGCGAGAGTGCGTGGTCCTTCTCGAAGATTCCGCGGAACTCGTTGTAGGTCGTCGCGCCGATGCACTTCAGCTGCCCCGAGGACAGGGCCGGCTTGAGCAGGTTGGACGCATCCAGGGTCCCGCCCGACGCGGCACCCGCGCCGATCAGGGTGTGGATCTCGTCGATGAACAGTATGCCGTTCGGGTTATCGGTGAGCTGCTTCAGCACGGCCTTGAGGCGCTGCTCGAAGTCGCCCCGGTACTTCGTGCCCGCGAGAAGGGCTCCCATGTCGAGCGCATACACCACGCTGTGGCTCAGGATCTCGGGCACCTGCCCTTCGATCACGCGGCGCGCCAGTCCCTCCGCGATCGCGGTCTTTCCGACGCCGGCTTCGCCGACGAGCAGGGGGTTGTTCTTCCGACGGCGGCACAACGTCTGGATGACGCGTTCGACTTCTCGCTCGCGCCCGATGAGCGGATCGATCTTGCCCGAGAGCGCGAGCGCGTTCAGGTTCTGGGTATAGGCCTCGAGCGCGCCGCCGGACGCGGGTTCCTGCTCCGCCTCCGCCTCCGTCTCGGGCTGTTTCGCCGGCTGTGCGCTGCCTTGCGGCACCTTGCTGATGCCATGCGAGATGAAGTTCACCACGTCCAGGCGCGTCACCCCCTTCTGATGAAGGAAGTACACGGCGTGGGAGTCCTTTTCGCCGAAGATGGCCACGAGGACGTTGGCTCCGGTCACCTCCTTCTTGCCCGAGGACTGGACGTGGAGGATCGCGCGCTGGATGACGCGCTGGAATCCGAGCGTGGGCTGCGTGTCGACCTCGTCTCCGGAGACCACCGGAGTGTGCTCGTTGATGAAATCGGTCAGCTGCTTGCGGAGTTCCTCGATGTTGGCCGCGCACGCACGGAGGACCTCGGATGCGGAGGGATTGTCCAACATCGCGAGCAGCAGGTGCTCGACCGTGATGAACTCGTGCCGCTTCTGCCTGGCTTCCATGAACGCCATGTGCAGGCTGACCTCAAGCTCCTGGGCAATCATTAGGTTTCCTCCATCACACACTGCAGGGGATGCTGATGCTGTCGCGCGTAGGAAATGACCTGATCCACCTTCGTGGAGGCGACGTCCTTGGGGTACACACCACAGACGCCCATTCCTTCGCGATGCACCTTCAGCATGACCTGCGTTGCCTTCTCGGGCGACATGCCGAAAAAGCTTTGCAGAACCCCGACGACGAAATCCATCGGAGTGTAGTCGTCGTTGAGTAGAAGTACCTTGTAGAGCGGTGGCGGCTTGACCTTCTGTTTCTCAACTTCGAGGACGCCGCTTTCGCGAGGACCCGTGGCCATTGGCAGCAGCTACCCGACTACGCAGTTGTTCCATCCGGGCGACGAGCCTATTTTGCGCGATGCCCGGAAATTTACAAGGGGCCGAAACCGCGTCCTCGGCCCCTGCCGAAAACCCTTCTGCCGACGCGCTTCGCGGCTCTCGCACGCCGCTGTCGGCTCAAGGTTCCGACCACATTTTGCGACTCTCACCACCTCACCTCCGGAACGACAGGTCCATCGTGCGGCGCGGGGCGCGGCGCCCCGCGCCGCACCCGTTGCTCCCGCCTTTCGACAGGGTTCACGCACCGGCTTTCATCTGCGACACCATCGCAGTCCCGAAGCCGGAACACGACACCTGGGATGCGCCGTCCATCAGCCGCGCGAAGTCGTACGTGACGGTCTTCGCGGAAATGGCCCGCTCCATGCTCGCGATGATCAGGTCCGCAGCCTCGACCCACCCCATGTGACGAAGCATCATCTCCGCCGACAGGATCAGGGACCCGGGGTTCACGTAGTCCTTGCCGGCATACTTCGGAGCGGTGCCGTGGGTCGCCTCGAACATCGCGACCGAATCGGACATGTTTGCGCCAGGGGCGATACCGATTCCACCGACCTGTGCAGCGAGCGCGTCCGAGATGTAGTCGCCGTTGAGATTGAGCGTCGCGATGACGTCGTACTCGTCGGGCCGGAGAAGGATCTGCTGCAGGAAAGCATCGGCGATAACATCCTTGATCACGATGCCGCCCGGAAGTTTCATCCAGGGCCCGCCGTCGAGCAGTTCCGCACCGAACTCGCGCTGGGCGAGCGCGTATCCCCAGTCACGGAATGCACCCTCCGTGAACTTCATGATGTTGCCCTTGTGCACGAGCGTGACCGAGCGGCGGTTGTTGGCGATCGCATACTGGATCGCCTTGCGGACCAGACGCTCGGTACCCTCGCGCGAGACGGGCTTGATGCCGATCCCCGAGGTCTCCGGGAAGCGGATCTTCTTCACGCCCATGTCGTTCGTGAGGAACCGGATGACCTGCCGGCAGGAATCGGTCTCCGCCTGCCACTCGATCCCGGCGTAGATGTCTTCGGAGTTCTCGCGGAAGATCACCATGTCCGTCTTCTCGGGACTCTTGAGCGGACTCGGCACACCCTGGAAATAGCGGACGGGTCGCAGACAGACGTACAGGTCCAGTTCCTGGCGCAGCGCGACGTTGATCGAGCGGATGCCACCTCCGACCGGCGTCGTGAGCGGCCCCTTGATCGACACGACGTATTCCTTCGCGGCCTCGAGAGTCTCGTCGGGAAGCCACACGTTCTCCCCGTAGACGCGGGTGGACTTCTCGCCGGCGAAGATCTCCATCCACGTGATCTCCCGTCGCCCGCCGTAGGCCAGCTTCACGGCCGCATCCACGACGGACTTCATCACCGGAGTGATGTCGACGCCCGTCCCGTCGCCCTCGATGAACGGCACGATCGGCCTGTCGGGGACGTCGAGGCTGAAGTCCTTGTTGACTGTGATCTTCTCGCCGGTCTGTGGCACCTTGATATGTTTGTACATCAATCACCCTTCACGATTGGTGGAATAAGGACGTTCGCTTCGATCGACCCGGCATCGGCATGTCATTCCGGCCACACGCCGCAGCACGCGCGAAAAGCGCATCGCAGGACCGACGATTCGCGAAGCTGTGTAACCGCCCAAGTTTAGTCGACGCGCCCCGGGTTGGCGACTGCACGCGCCGCCTCCCGCAACCGTGCCCCGCCCGGCCGCCGGAGCGAGCCGCCGAAGACCGGGAATCACCCTCGGCGCCCTTTCGCACCACCGGAACCCTCTTCACGCATGCCGCGTGCCCGAACGCGTTCGTGACACCCGTTCCGGCCTGTCACACCCGCTGTTTCAGGACGGAACGGGCTTGCCCGTGTCATGCGCTCACGGTCTCGCCAGCGAGAACCGTATTCCGCATCGCGGAATCGAACCTTTCGATCAGACAGTAACACACTGTTTTACATGGATGTAATTGGTAAAACATTGCATTGTTGCGCCGCAGAATTCGGGACGTATACTGATTTCGTCTCGGCGTCGTGTCTTGAGCAAGGAACCACGACGCTCCCGAGGCGGCCCTCAACCGGGCCGCTTCCCTGGCCCGCCAGACCCGATCTCTGGCTGCCTCGAGCGAACTGGAGTGGCCACGCACCGGAACGGTGCGACCGTGCCGCATGAGGTCTACCCCCGTGGTAGTCGCCCGAGATCGGAAGGCGTCCCAGGACGTCCGTGATGTCCGTCTTCCCAGCCCTGGCCGGCGATCTCGATCAATCGGAGTGGAGAAACAAGCATGAATCGCGAACAAAGCATCGCCAAACTGACGCAGGACTGGGCAGAGAATGCGCGGTGGCAGGGGATTACCCGCCCCTATTCGGCAGCCGACGTCGAACGCCTGCGCGGGTCGATCCGGATCGAGCACACGCTCGCTCGCCGCGGCGCGGAGAAACTCTGGTCGCTGCTCCACAGCGAGCCCTTCGTCAACTCGCTGGGCGCCATGAGCGGCAACCAGGCCATGCAGCAGGTCAAGGCCGGCCTCAAGGCGATCTATCTGTCGGGCTGGCAGGTCGCCGCCGACGCGAACATCGCGGGCGAGATGTACCCCGATCAGTCGCTCTACCCCGTGAACAGCGTCCCGGCGGTCGTGCGCCGCATCAACAATGCGCTGATGCGCGCCGACCAGATCCACCATTCCGAAGGGCAGGACGACATCGACTGGTACGCCCCGATCGTCGCCGACGCGGAAGCCGGCTTCGGGGGCGTGCTGAACGCCTTCGAACTCATGAAGGCCATGATCGAGGCGGGGGCTGCCGGGGTGCATTTCGAGGATCAGCTCGCTGCGGCCAAGAAGTGCGGTCACATGGGCGGCAAGGTGCTGGTCCCGACGCAGGAGGCCGTGCAGAAGCTGGTCGCCGCGCGACTCGCTGCCGACATCATGGGTGTTCCGACCCTCGTGTTCGCACGCACGGACGCCGAAGCCGCGAACCTCCTCACCTCGGATGTCGACGAGAACGACAAGCCGTTCTGCACCGGCGAGCGGACGGCGGAAGGCTATTTCCGCGTGATGAACGGGCTGCAGCAGGCGATCTCCCGTGGCCTCGCCTATGCGCCGTACGCCGATCTGATCTGGTGCGAGACGGGCAAGCCCGACCTCGAGTTCGCGCGCCAGTTCGCCGAGGCGATCCACCACAAGTTTCCCGGGAAGATGCTCGCGTACAACTGCTCGCCGTCCTTCAACTGGAAGAAGAACATCGACGACGCGACGATCGCGAAGTTCCAGCGCGAACTCGGTGCGATGGGCTACAAGTTCCAGTTCATCACGCTCGCCGGATTCCACGCGCTCAACTACAGCATGTTCGAGCTCGCCCACGGCTACGCGCGCGAGAACATGACGGCTTTCGTGGCCCTGCAGCAGAAGGAATTTGCCGCAGCGGACAAGGGTTTCACGGCCGTGAAGCACCAGCGCGAGGTCGGCACCGGCTACTTCGACGAGGTGACCCAGGCGATCCAGGGCGGCAAGTCCTCGGTGACGGCGCTGACCGGCTCGACGGAGGAAGAGCAGTTCGCGTAACCCCCCGCGCGGACGACCCGGCCACGCCCCCCACGGTGTGGTCGGGTTTTTTTGAACTCATACCAACGGGCAAGAACTGATACCATAATGTGGAATATCAACCCCTGACCTCTTGAACGGAGAGCTGCATGAGCGCACCCGCCTATGGCCCTGGAATCGAGATCCTCGGTCCCGTCACTCCCGAATACGCCCAGATCCTGACGCCCGAAGCCGTGGGCTTCGTCGCGAAGCTGCACCGCGCCTTCGACGCCCGCCGCAAGGAACTGCTCGCCCGCCGCAAGGCCCGTCAGGCGGAACTCGACGGCGGCAAGCTCCCCGAGTTCCTGCCCGAGACCGAATCGATCCGCAACGGCGACTGGAAGGTCGCTCCCGTGCCGAAGGACCTTCAGGACCGGCGCGTCGAGATCACGGGCCCGACGGACCGCAAGATGGTCATCAATGCCCTCAACTCCGGGGCCAGCATGTTCATGGCGGACTTCGAGGATTCGAGCACGCCGACGTGGGCGAACCAGATCGAGGGCCAGATCAACATGCGTGACGCCCTGGACGGGACCATCACGTTCACGAGCCCCGAAGGCAAGCACTACAAGCTGGCCGACAAGGTCGCCACGCTGCTCGTGCGTCCGCGCGGCTGGCACCTCACCGAGAACCACATGCGCGTGGACGGTGCCCCGGTATCGGGCAGCCTGTTCGATTTCGGCCTCTACTTCTTCCACAACGCGGCCAGGCGGGTCGCGCGCGGCTCCGGCATCTATCTCTACCTGCCGAAGATGGAGAGTCACCTCGAGGCACGCCTCTGGAACGACGTGTTCGTGCTCGCCCAGCAGGAAGTCGGCGTGCCCCAGGGAACGGTCAAGGCGACGGTACTCATCGAGACCATTCTCGCGACCTTCGAGATGGACGAGATCCTCTACGAACTGCGGGAACACTCCGCGGGACTCAACTGCGGCCGCTGGGACTACATCTTCTCCTGCATCAAGAAGTTCAAGAAGCACCCGGACTTCATCCTCGCGGACCGCGGTCTCGTCACGATGACCAGTCCGTTCATGCGGGCCTATTCGCTCCTCCTCATCAAGACCTGCCACCGTCGCGGTGCGTTCGCGATGGGCGGGATGGCGGCACAGATCCCGATCAAGAACGATCCGGCAGCCAACGACGCAGCCATCGCGAAAGTGCGTGCCGACAAGGAACGCGAGGCGAACGACGGTCACGACGGCACCTGGGTCGCGCACCCCGGCCTCGTCGCGATCGCGAAGGAGGCCTTCGACAAGGTCATGAAGACGCCGAACCAGATCGACCGTCAGCGCGACGACGTGAACGTGACGGCCAAGGACCTGCTCGACTTCCAGCCTCAGGGCCCCATCACGGAAGACGGCCTCCGGACCAACATCAACATCGGCATCCAGTACATGGGTGCCTGGCTTGCCGGCACCGGCTGCGTGCCCATCTTCAACCTCATGGAGGACGCCGCCACGGCCGAGATCTCCCGTGCGCAGATCTGGCACTGGATTCGCAGCCCGAAAGGCGTCCTTCAGGACGGCCGCAAGGTCACGCGGGAGCTGTTCGAATCGCTCGTTCCGCAGGAACTCCAGCGCGTGCGCGAGATTCTCGGCGACAAGCAGTACGCCGCCGGCAAGTACGAAGAGGCCGCGAAGATGTTCACGGAACTCACGCTGGCGGAGGACTTCGCCGAGTTCCTCACGCTGCCGGCCTACGAATACGTGATCGCGCACGAGCATCGCTGATCGACGGGCCCGACGCCGCGCGCCCCGAATGTCCCGCGTGATTCTGGTCAACAAGCCCTGCGGCATGTTGAGCCAGTTCACCGGGCCGCCCGGCGTCCCCACCCTCGCGGACATCGTCCCGGTCGCCAACGTCTACGCGGCCGGCCGTCTCGATGCCGACAGCGAGGGGCTCCTCGTCCTGACCGACGATGGCACGCTGCAGGCCCGGCTCGCGAGCCCGCGATTCAAGACGCCCAAGCTCTACTGGGTTCAGGTGGAAGGCGCGCCCGACGAACCGTCGCTGGCGCAGCTGCGGACCGGAGTCACCCTGAAGGACGGCCCCACCCTGCCCGCGCGCGTCACACCGATCCCGGAACCCGGCGGATTGTGGCCTCGCACCCCCCCTGTCCGCTTCCGCAGGCACATCCCGACTTCGTGGCTCGCCATCGAACTCACGGAAGGCAGGAACCGGCAGATCCGCCGCATGACCGCATCGGTCGGGTATCCCACGCTGCGCCTGATCCGGGTTCGTGTCGGTCCCTGGGAACTCGGTACTCTCGGGCCCGGCCAATGGCGCGAGGCGTGATCCCTGTCCTCGCGCGCCGGACTTCGGTGCCCCCCCCAGCGAGGCGGGTGGTTTCCGGCGATGACGCCCGTGAGAGTCCCTTCACCGAACCGGGCGTTCCCGTCCGACGACGCGGGTCACTGTCGTCGAATTTGACAGCGACGTGCGTCGCCTGGCGGGACGGCACCCGGGCACGCCCAAACACCCTTACCGTTCAATACGTTGCGAGCACGTAGGAAAGCGGGTCCGGAAAATGCAGCGGCCCGACGAAACATGTATTGGACAGAGGTCACAAAAATGAACTACCGGACTCTCAAGCCCTGGGCGATTTCAGTGGTGCTCTGCGCACTCGCAAGCTTCGGACCGAGCAGCTTTGCCGCGTGTACCACCAACGCCACGCTCTCCGAAACCCTCGTGACCTTCAACGGGTCTTCGGCGGCCGACTGCACCGGGCCCTTCGACGGTTCCGCAACGCTTGGCGAGGTGCTGTCGAACGTCACGTTCAATGTGGATCAGCCGCCGAGCATCTTCGGTGAATGGAATCCCATCGGCAACCTCGCGGATGGAGGCGGCACGCTGGACATTGGGGGTCTCACGCTGGAAGTCGGCCCGGACACGAGCAGCACATTCTTCATGACCGTGACCGGAACCAGCACGCTCGCCGCGGGCGAGACACTGGACCTGCTCGCGGCCCCCTGGGGAAATGATCCTGCCGCCACTGCTCCCCAGCCGCAGTTCTTCGGGTTCCTGCTGCGGTCCGTTCCGACGTCTCCGGGAACCTTCAGCGGAAGTTTCGCCGGCACGATCGAGAACGTCTCGATCTCCAATGTCGACTTCTTCGCCCGTGTCGTGACGCCGTCGTCCGGAGGGGGAAATGGACAGGTCCCCGAACCCGGCACGCTGCTGCTGCTCGGCGCATCCGCGCTCGCGGCAGGCTTCGCGGCACGGAAGCGCAGCGCCTGATTGCGAGCCCCGGGCTCGCCCCGGGCGGAGAGAGACCTTCACGGGTCAGAGCGCTTCGACGCACGGCGGGCACATGCCCGCCGTGTTTCGTTTCGCAGGCCTGTTCCGGGTACCGGCTCATGGCCGGCAAGCGCTCGGACCTTACGCATCATGGCGTCTCGCGCAGCGTCTCATCCCGGGGACGTGAGACACGCCTGCGCCCGATCCCGCAGCACCACCCGGCAATGAAACCTGCTACCGTCGCCAGCATTTCGACGCCGGGAGCGAAAGATCCGTGAACACCCCAGACCTGCCCGGAACACCGTCGACATGAGCCACTGGGACGCACTGTTCAAGACCCTCGTGGCGCTTTTCGCGATCGTGAACCCCGTCGGTGCGATCCCGATCTTTCTGTCCACGACGGACAGTTCGACGCCCGCCGAGAAGGCCAGGATCGCGACGACCGTCTCCATCACCGTATTCATCGTGCTGTCCGTCGCGGCGCTGATCGGCACGTCGGTCCTCGGATTCTTCGGTATCGGAATTCCTTCGTTTCAGGTCGGCGGCGGCATCCTTCTGCTTCTGCTGGCCGTCTCGATGATGCACGCGCGAGAGAGCGGCATCCGTCAGACGCGCGAGGAGTCGGAGGAGGCCGCGTCGCGGGAGGCCGTCGCGGTCGTCCCGCTCGCGGTTCCGCTGCTGGCCGGGCCGGGTGCCATCAGCACGATGATCATCGCGAGCCACCGTGTGCCCGGACTGGGTTACCATCTCGGGCTCGTGATCCCGGCCGCCGTCGTCGCGGCCATCATCTGGATCACGCTGCGGGTCGCGACACGTCTCGAGCACAGACTCGGGAAGACCGGCATGAACATCGTCACCCGTCTCATGGGACTCGTGATTGCGGCGATCGCCGTCGAGTTCATGGCCCGCGGCCTTCAGGAACTGTTTCCCTCGCTCGCCGGATGAACACATGAACTGGGCTCCCCACGTGACCGTCGCGACAGTCGTCGAGGCGGACGGCCGTTACCTCTTCGTCGAGGAACGCACCGACGAAGGCGTCCGGTTCAACCAGCCGGCAGGTCACCTCGAACCCGGAGAGTCGCTCGTGGAGGCCGCCATTCGCGAGACGCTCGAGGAAACGGCTCACCGCGTGGTGCCGGAACACCTGATCGGCGTGTACCGCTGGTCGCGTGACGGAGGCACGACGACCTTCCTTCGCTTCGCATTCGCGGCGCGGGCCGTCGACGAAGACCCTGGCCGGCCGCTCGACGAGGGAATCGTCCGCGCCGTCTGGATGACGCCCGACGAGATCCGCCTCCTGGCCGCCCGACACAGGAGTCCGCTCGTGATGCGCTGTCTCGAAGACTGCCTGGCCGGTCGCCGGTTTCCGCTCGATGCCCTGCAGGACATGCAATCGTGGAACGCGTGACGTCCGGAATCACCGTGCGCGGGAACTGCCGACGATGACGAAATCCCGGGTCGTCGTGGGACTCTCGGGCGGCGTCGACTCCGCGGTCGCGGCGTGGCTCCTCAAGGAGGCCGGGCATGAGGTCGTCGGCATCTTCATGAAGAACTGGGAAGACGACGACACCGACGAATACTGCACCTCGCGCGAAGATCTCGTCGATGCAGTCTCGGTCGCGGACGTGATCGGCATAGACGTCGAGTCCGTCAATTTCGCGCGGGAATACAAGGACCGCGTGTTCCAGTCCTTCCTGACCGAATATCAGGCGGGCAGGACGCCCAATCCCGACGTGCTCTGCAACAGCGAGATCAAGTTCAGATCCTTTCTCGATCACGCGCTCGCTCTCGGTGCCGACCACATAGCGACCGGTCATTACGCGGGCGTACGGGCCGGCGACCCGGGTCGCGTCGAACTCCTCAAGGCCCGCGACCGGTCCAAGGATCAGAGCTATTTCCTGTACCGACTGGATCAGACCCAGCTCTCCCGATCGCTGTTCCCGCTGCACGGCTGGCTGAAGAAGGACGTCCGCGCGCTCGCCGGACGCATCGGTCTTCCCAATCACGCAAAGAAGGATTCGACCGGCATCTGCTTCATCGGGGAACGACCGTTCCGCGAGTTCCTGGAACGCTACCTGCCGCGCAATCCCGGCGACATGGTGACACCCGACGGAAGGGTCGTCGGTCGGCACGCCGGTCTCATGTACTACACGATCGGGCAGCGGCAGGGGCTGGGTATCGGAGGACAGGGGCTGCCGTGGTACGTGGCCGCCAAGGACCTCGCCGGCAACCGGCTCGTCGTCGTTCAGGGGCACGACCACCCCGCCCTGCAGGCACGGGCGCTGCGCGCGGGTGACTGCACCTGGGTGGCCGGCGCGCCACCGGCCCCCGGCGAATCCCTCGGCGCCAAGACCCGCTACCGTCAGTCGGATGCGCGTTGCCATGTCACCGAAATAGCTCCGGACGGTGTGGTGACCGTCCATTTCGACGAAGCGCAGTGGGCCGTCACGCCGGGACAGTCGCTGGTCCTGTATCGCGACGACGTCTGTCTGGGCGGCGGCATCATCCTGGGTGCCGTCGAAGCGAACGCGGACCGTCCACTGGAACGCACGTCGGCCGTGTCTGCCTGAGACCGCTGCGCACGGCCGGAAGACCCGGTCGGCGACCCGTCTCGGTCGAGCATGAACAGACGGGCGACGAAGCGCGACAAGTCCACTAAAATCCGTCGTTTGACCCGATTTGGCACCCTCGAACATGCAAGTCACGAATCTCACGGCCGTATCCGCGATCGATGGCCGCTACCGCCAGAAGGTTGCTGCGCTCGCCGACCACTTCAGCGAGTTCGCACTCATCCGCTACCGTGTGCGCGTCGAGATCGAGTGGCTGAAGGCCCTCGCGGCTCATCCGGGCATCACGGAACTGCCCCCGTTCACGCCCGCCGCCGTCCAGCTTCTGGACACCTGTGCCCGGACGTTTTCCGTGGCCGACGCGGAGGGCGTCAAGGCGATCGAGGGTCGCACCAATCACGACGTGAAAGCCGTTGAATACTGGCTTCGTGACAGGGTGGCCTCGGACAGTGAACTCGCGGCAGCGAACCAGTTCATCCACTTCGCCTGCACGTCGGAGGACATCAATAACCTCTGTTACGCGCTGATGCTGTCCGAATCGCGCACGCAGGTCCTGCTCCCCGCACTCGACGCCATTCTGACCCGCCTGACCGAGCTCGCCCATCAGTTGTCCGACGTGCCGATGCTCGCTCGCACGCACGGGCAGGCCGCGAGCCCGACGACACTGGGCAAGGAAGTCGCGAATGTGGTGGCGCGGCTGCGGCGAGCACGCGAACGGCTGGCGGCCGTGCCCGTCCCGGGCAAGATCAACGGTGCGGTAGGAAACTACAACGCACACGTCTCGGCGTATCCCGCCGTCGACTGGCCGGAATTCGCCCGCGTGTTCGTGGAAGCACTCGGACTCGAGTTCAATGCCTACACCACCCAGATAGAACCGCACGACGGCATCGCCGAGCTCTGCGACGCGTATGCGCGCGTCAACACCATCCTGCTCGATCTCGCGCGGGACGTCTGGGGCTACGTGTCCCTCGACTACTTCCGGCAAAAACTCAAGGCGGGCGAAGTCGGATCCTCGACCATGCCGCACAAGGTGAATCCGATCGATTTCGAGAACTCGGAGGGGAACCTGGGCGTGGCGAACGCACTGCTCCACCACCTCTCGACGAAACTGCCGGTGTCGCGGTGGCAACGCGACCTGACCGATTCGACGGTACTCCGGACGCTCGGAACCGCGCTCGGGCACACTCTGCTCGCGTGGGACTCCTGCCTCAAGGGCCTCGCGAAGCTGGAGGCAAACCCCCAGCGCCTGGACGCGGATCTCGACGTGAACTGGGAAGTGCTGGCGGAACCCATCCAGACCGTGATGCGGCGGTTCGGCATTCCTGACGCGTACGAGCAGCTCAAGGCCCTGACCCGCGGCAAGCGGGGCCTCACGCGCGAGGCCCTCCGGGAGTTCATCGCGTCGCTCCCCATCCCCGAACCCGAGAAGAAGGCGCTCGCGGCCCTCGAACCGCGTAGCTACACGGGCCTCGCGGCAAGGCTTGCCCGGGACGTCTGATCCTCGGGAGGCACGGCTCCCGTCGGTCACGCCTCGCATCGACGGCCGCGGACGAAGTCCGCCGGCCGCAAGGGGATTGAATCTCCTCGCCCCCATCCCCATGAACCCCGTGTGACGTGACCAACAAGCGGGAAATCCATGAGCTCACATTCGATCGAAGTCAACGAAGCCTCGTTCCGGCAGGAAGTCGTTCAGGCTTCTTTCGCCCAGCCCGTCCTCGTCGATTTCTGGGCCCCCTGGTGCGGCCCGTGCCGGGCGCTGACACCGATCCTCGACAGGCTTGCGGAAGAGTATGGCGGACGGGTCAGACTCGCCAAGGTGAATTCCGACGAGAACCCGGGACTGTCGATGGAATTCGGCGTGCGCAGCATCCCCAGCGTGAAGGCATTCGTCGACGGTGTGGTCGTGGACGAGTTCCTGGGCGCCCAGCCGGAGTCGGCGGTGCGCGCGTTCATCGAGCGCCTGTTGCCGGACGAGGGGGAAATCCTGCGAAGGCGCGCAGTCGGGATCATCGACAAGGGAGAGGAAGCCGCCGCGGTGCCGCTGCTCGAGCAGGCCATCGCGGCCGACCCGAAGAACGATCGCGCGCGTGTGGACCTTGCGGAAGCGCTGCACACCCTCGGACAGGACGATGCCGCGCGCGAGGCGCTGGCCACCCTGACTCCGCTTGCCGGCAAGGACCGAGATCTCGCTCCCCGGATCGCCAGGCTGAATCTGGCCCTGTCCGTGAGCAGTGACGCGGACACGAGTGCGCTGCGCGACGCCGTCAGCGGGAATCCGGACGACCTCGCGGCGAGACTGAAGCTCGCGAACGCTCTCGTCGCGAACCGGGAATACGAAGCCGGACTCGACGAACTGCTGGAGATCATCCGGCGTGATCGCGCCTTCGACGACGATGCCGGGCGCCGCACGATGCTGCAGGTCTTCGATCTGCTCGGACCGGACGATCCGCTCGTTCCGAAATACCGTCGACTGCTCGCCTCAACCCTGCACTGAGGCCCGACGCGCGCGCAGATACTCGACGACGATCGGCAGGACGGAAAGCACGATGATTCCGAGCAGCACCTTGCTGATGTTGTTCTTCACGAACGGGATGTTGCCGAAGACGTAGCCACAGTACGTGAGGAGCACGACCCAGAGAAGGGCCCCGCCGACGTTGAACGCGATGAAACGCCGATAGTCCATCGCGCCGACCCCTGCCACGAAAGGCGCGTAGGTACGCACGATGGGCACGAACCGCGCGAGCACGATGGTCTTGCCGCCGTGGCGCTCGTAGAAAGCGTGCGCGCGCTCGAGGTGCTTCCGGTTGAAGAACCAGGAATCCTCCATCCGGAAGACTCGCGGCCCGATCCAGCGCCCCACGCCGAAATTGACGGAGTCGCCGAGAATGGCCGCGAGCACCAGCAGCAGCACGAGCACGTGCACGTTCATCTCCCCGGTGGCAGCCAGTGCCCCCGCGACGAACAGCAGGGAGTCGCCGGGCAGGAACGGCGTGACCACCAGCCCCGTCTCGCAGAAGATCACGATGAACAGGAGCGCGTAGATCCAGGCACCGTAATCCCGCACGAATTCGAGAAGATGCCGATCCACGTGCATGATCAGATCAGCGAGTTGCGGCATCCACTCCATGGACGACTCCATCAGATTCGACTGTTCCGGACGCGGCCCCGGGGGCCCGGGATCGACAGGGTGCGCGCCGACGACCGGGTGACTTCCCTCGTCGGCGCGAGAACAGCAAGGATCAGACCACGGCTTCTTCGCGCTTGCGTTCCGGCTTGACCATGTCCTCGCGCTTGATGCCGAGGTACATCACGAGCGGGCTCGCCACGAGGACGGACGAGTAGATGCCGAACAGGATCCCGATCGTGAGGGCGAGTGCGAAGTAGAAGAGCGTGTCCCCCCCGAAGAACAGGATGGACGTCACCATCATCTGCGTGGACCCGTGGGTGATGATCGTACGGGAGATGGTTCGCGTGATTGCGTTGTTGATCACGTCCGCGACGGGCGCCTTGCGCATCTTGCGGAAATTCTCCCGGACGCGGTCGAACACGACGACGGACTCGTTCACCGAATAGCCGAGGACCGCGAGGACCGCGGCGAGCACCGGCAGCGAGAATTCCCACTGGAAGAATGCAAAGAACCCGAGAATGATGACCACGTCGTGCAGGTTCGCGATGATGGCCGCGAGGCCGAATTTCCATTCGAACCGGAAGGCCAGGTAGATCACGATGCCGAGGGCCACGAGCGTGATCGCAATGAGCCCGTTCTCCACGAGTTCCTTGCCGACCTGCGCCCCCACGAAATCCACGCGCCGCAGCTTCACCTCGGGATCCTTGCCCCGCAGCTCGCTCAGAACCAGTTCGGACATCTTGGCGCCGGTCACGCCCTCTTTGGTGGGCAGGCGAATCAGGGCCGTCTGGGCATTGCCGAAATTCTGGACCGTCGCGTCGGGGAAACCGGCCTTCGCGACGAGGGCACGGACTTCGTCGATGTCCGCGGCGTGACCGTAGTTGACCTCCATCACCGTGCCACCGGTGAATTCGACCCCGAAGTGCAGTCCCTTCGTGGACAGGAAGATCACGGCCAGCACGAACGTGATCGCCGAGATCACGTTGAACACCGGCGCGTACCGCATGAACGGAATGTCTTTGCGGATGCGGAAAAATTCCATTTCGAGGTCCCTTTGTTCCTTCCGGTGTCCGCGTCAGGCAGCCGCCGAGGCGCCGCGCTTGTGCCAGTCCGTGTTGCCGATCGGAAGCGATTCCAGCCGCCGGCGACTGCCGTACAGGAGGTTCACGATGCTGCGTGAGACGAGCACCGCACTGAACATGGACGTGAGAATGCCCAGACAGTGCACGACCGCGAAACCGCGAATCGGGCCACTGCCGAACATGAACAGTGCGATGCCCGCGATGAGCGTGGTGATGTTCGAATCGAGAATCGTGCCCCACGCGCGTTCGTAGCCCGCCGCGATCGCGGCCTGTGGCGTCGTGCCATTGCGCAGTTCCTCGCGAATGCGCTCGTTGATGAGCACGTTCGCGTCGATCGCCATGCCGAGCGTGAGCGCGATCGCCGCGATGCCGGGAAGTGTCAGGGTCGCCTGCAGCATGGAGAGCAGCGCGACGAGCAGGACGAGGTTCACCGCGAGCGCGACGACCGAGACCACGCCGAACACCACGTAGTAGACGATCATGAAGACGGTGATCATCGAGAAACCGATCATCGTCGACCGCCAGCCCTTGGCGATGTTCTCGGCCCCCATGCTGGGTCCCACGGTACGCTCTTCGACGATTTCCATCGGCGCCGCGAGGGAACCCGCACGAAGCAGCAGTGCGAGCTTCGTCGTCTCGGCCGCGGTGAACATGCCGGTGATCTGGAAGCGGTTGGAGAATTCACCCTGGATCCGGGCGACGGAAACGGCCTCACCCTTGCCCTTGTCGAACAGGATGATGGCCATGAGCTTGCCGATGTTTTCACGCGTGATGTCGCGCATGATCCGGCCACCGGCACTGTCGAGCGACACGGACACCGCCGGGCGCTGGTTCTGGTCGAACGTGGGGCCCGCGTCGACGATGCGGTCTCCGGTGAGCACGACCTGCTTCTTCACGACGACGTTGGTGACCGAGCCATCCTTCTGACGCTCCGGAAATACCTGGTCTCCCAGACCCGGCTGGCCCGTGCGATTGGCGTCCTCGTCGACCATGCGAACCTCGAGCGTCGCGGTGCGCCCCAGGATGTCCTTGGCACGCGCCGTATCCTGAACGCCCGGAAGCTGCACGACGATCCGGTCTGCGCCGGCCTGCTGGATGATCGGTTCGGCCACACCCAGTTCGTTCACGCGGTTGCGCATCGTCGTGATGTTCTGCTGGACCGCGAAGTCCTCGATGTGCCGCTTCGTCTCGGGCTTGAGCGAGACGGTGATGAAGTAGTCCCCTCCGCTCTCGCTGGTGGTCTGCAGGAGTCCCGGGATGTTGCGGTCGATCACGCTCGAGGCCTGCTCGCGCGTGGCCTCGTCCCGGAACCTCACGCTCACGTCGTGGCCCTCGCGCGACACGCCCGAATAGCGGATGTCCTTCTCGCGCAGCAGCTGCCGGATGTCGCCCGCGTAGCGATCCGCCGCCTTGTTGAGCGCGCCGTTCATGTCCACCTGCATGAGGAAGTGAACGCCGCCACGCAGATCGAGACCGAGATACATCGGCAGCGCGTTGATCGCCTGCATCCACGACGGAGCGTTCGAGAGCAGGTTCAGGGCAACCACGTAGTCCTCGCCGAGATCCTTCTGGAGAAGATCCTTTGCGCGCAGCTGGATGTCGGGGTTCGCGAACCGGACCTTGATGCTGTTGGGCTCGACGATCAGCCCCTGATCCTGGATCTTGTCGGACGCGAGCAGGTCGGTCACGCGCTTGGACAGCGCGGCATCCACCTGAAGCCCGGCACGCACCGGCGAGATCTGAACGGCGGGCGCCTCTCCGAAGATGTTGGGCGCCGCGTAGAGGATGCCGATCGCGACCGCGAAACCGACGAGAAGGTACTTCCAGAGAGGGTATCGATTCATGATGGATTGGGCTGGCTAAGGGCGTCGCGGGCTGCGGCCCGAGGCCGGTCAGGACGCGTTCTTGATCGTCCCCTTGGGAAGAACCAACTGGATGGCCGGCTTCTGGACCTGGACCTCGACGTTCGGCGACACCTCGATGGAGACGTAGTTTTCGCCGACCTTGGTCACCTTGCCGAGCATGCCTCCGCCCGCGACCACCTCGTCTCCCTTGGCGAGCGCGGCGAGCAGCGCCTTGTGTTCCTTCGCTCGTTTCGCCTGCGGCCGGATCATCAGGAAATAGAGAACGACGAACATCAGGATGATCGGCAGCAGACCGACCAGATCGAAGCCGCCGGGCCCGCCGCCGGCGGCCTGCGCCCAAGCCTGTGATATGAACACGTTTTGCTCCTCGTCGATTTCGGGCACGGGTCGGGAACGACGCCGATCGCCCGCCGGGAAAAGGGCGGCATTCTAGCACGCGACTTTTTGGGAACGCCCCCGGAAATTCGCCCGAATCAAGGACATTTGCCCGACACGCCCCCCGTCAGGCAGGCGTCAGGAGAGCCCGGGCATCCGTTCGTACAAATGCTCTCCGTCTTTCCGGCTGTGCCCCCCCCGACGCGAAACCTCGACCCACGCGCTGCTCAGGGGAGCGGTTTGCACGCCCCTCCCCTTCGTCCCCGCCAGAACGCGTCGAGAAACCCGGCGAAGGCTCCCGCACGGATCGCCGCGCGCATTTCCGACATCAGCTGATGGTAGTAATGCAGATTGTGCAGGGTATTGAGTCTTGCACCCAGGATTTCGTTCATCCGCTGCAGGTGGTGCAGGTAAGCCAGCGTGAAGTTCCGGCACGTGTAGCACCCGCACTCGGCGTCGGGCGGGCCCGTGTCGTCGCGAAACCGGCTGTTGCGCAGCTTCAGGGTGCCTGTGCGCGTGAACAGCCAGCCGTTGCGGGCGTTACGGGTGGGCAACACGCAGTCGAACATGTCCACCCCGGCAGTCACGGCCTCCACGAGGTCCTCGGGGGTGCCGACGCCCATCAGATAGCGCGGCCGGTCCTCAGGGAGTCTGGGCGCGGTGTGCGCGAGAATCCGCCGCATGTCGTCCTTGGGCTCGCCCACCGACAACCCTCCGATCGCGTACCCGTCGAAGCCGATCCCCCGAAGCCCGGCCAGGGATTCGTCGCGGAGAGTCTCGTACATCCCGCCCTGGACGATCCCGAACAGGGCATTGCGGCTGCCGTCGAACGCACGCCTGCTGCGTTCCGCCCAGCGCAGGGACAACCGCATCGACGCCGCAGCCTCGCCTTCCGTCGCGGGATACGGAGTGCACTCGTCGAAGATCATGGCAATGTCCGAGTCGAGCACCCGCTGGATCCGCATCGATTCCTCGGGAGTGAGGAGCAGCCTGTCGCCGTTCACGGGTGAGCGGAACCGGACGCCGTCCTCTCCGACCTTGCGCAGCGGGCCGAGGCTGAACACCTGGAACCCGCCCGAATCGGTCAGGATGGGCCCCTCCCATTTCATGAACCCGTGCAACCCGCCGTGCCGCTCGATCACGTCCAGTCCGGGGCGCAGCCAAAGATGGAACGTGTTCGACAGGACCACCTGGGACCCGACCTCTCTCAGTTCCGCCGGACTCATCGACTTCACCGCGCCGTAAGTCCCGACGGGCATGAACAGCGGCGTCTCGACGGTACCGTGGTTCAGCGTCATCCGGCCTGCCCGGGCCGCACCGTCCGTGGCGAGAATCTCGAACCCGAGCATGCCTCAGTGTCCCTTTCCGGGAGGGCTGCGGCGAATCAGCATTGCGTCGCCGTAGCTGAAGAAGCGGTACGCCTGCTCGACGGCGTGGGCGTAGGCCCGACGCAGCAGATCGGTTCCGCCGAACGCGCTCACCAGCATGAGCAGCGTCGATCTCGGCAGGTGGAAATTCGTGAGCAGCAGGTCCGTCACCCGGAATTCGAACCCGGGCGTGATGAAGAGGTCCGTCTCCCCGTGCGCGGCGACCAACTCGCCGTGCTTCGCGGCGACGCTCTCCAGTGCCCGGACGGAAGTCGTGCCGACCGCCACGACCCGGCCGCCTTCACGGCGCGCCCGCGAGATCGCTTCGACGGTCTCGGACGGGACCTCGAACCGCTCCGAATGCATCCGGTGCTCGCTCAGATCGCTCACCCGTACGGGCTGAAAGGTCCCGGCACCCACGTGCAGCGTGACGTGGCAGACCGTTGCGCCCGTCTCGCGCACCTGTCCGAGCATCTCGTTCGTGAAGTGAAGACCGGCCGTCGGGGCAGCTACGGCCCCCGGCCGCCACCCGTACACGGTCTGATAGTCCGCGTCGTCCTGCGCGCTGGCCGCCCGTTCGATATAGGGAGGGAGTGGAATCTGGCCATGCTTCTCGAGCGCCGACATGACGGAATCCGCACCCGTGAATGCGAGGCGGAAGAACTCTCCTTCGCGCCCGAGGACCTCGACCTCCAGGCCGTCTCCGAGTGAGAGCCGGCTGCCGGGGCCCGGGCTGTGACTCGCGCTGACCTGAGCAAGCACCTCCCGGTCGTCGAGAATGCGTTCGACGAGAACCTCCACGCGGCCCCCGGTGGCTTTCGTCCCACGCAGCCGAGCGCGTATCACCCGCGTGTCGTTGAGGACCACGACATCGCCTGGTTCGATGAACTGCGGGAATTCCCTGAACCATCCGTCACGCAGGCGCCGATCGGGACCGTCGACGTACAGCATGCGACTCGCCCCTCGCCGCTCGGGCGGCGTCTGCGCGATCAGGTTTTCCGGCAGGTGATAGTCGAAGTCCTCGAGTCTCATGGGCGCGCGATTATGCAGGGCAGACCGCCGCGTGACCAGCCGACGTGCATGGGCGGCGCGCCATGCCCTAGCCGTGCGGCCGCTTTTCCAACGATCCGCCGTGGGCCATAATCCGCGACCTGCCCTCTTACCGTGCCGGGATGGCGGAACAGGTAGACGCACGGGACTCAAAATCCCGCGCCTTCACGGGCGTGCCGGTTCGATTCCGGCTCCCGGCACCACACCATGGTCCTAAAGTTTCCCGGGACCACCAGCGCCATCTACAAATCAGCAACTTAGAGCGTAACTACCGTCCACGGGCGGTCTGGGACGTCCTCCTGCGTCTGCGTTTTGACCGTGGTAAGAACCGTGGTAACTTTCCGACCATGTCCTGAGTTACCACGGTCTGCCCTCTGCTCATGCTCACTGACGCGAAATGCCGGAACGCGACCTCCGAGGGTCACAAGATTCGCAAGTTTCCGGATGGCGGCGGGTTGTATCTTTGGGTGTATGAGGATGGCAGAAAGTACTGGCGACTTCGCTACTGGAGTTCCGGCAAGGAACGGCTGCTCTCGCTGGGCGTATATCCGCAGACAAGCCTGAAGGAAGCACGCCGAAAGCGTGACGACGAACGACGGCACCTCGACGACGGACGCGACCCCTCGGTGGAACGCCATGCGGCACGACTGCGCCGATTGACCTCGGCGGAGAACGCTTTCGAGGCCATCGGACGCGAGTGGCACGGAAAGCGCGCGGGAATGTGGTCTCGATCCCACGCAGAGAGCATATTGCGCCGGCTCGAGGTCGATGTGTTCCCCTACCTTGGGCCATATCCCATTGCAGAAATCGATGCCCCGACGTTGCTAGCCTGTGTTCGCAAGATCGAAGAACGCGGTGCTCACGATCTTTCTCATCGCGTCCTCGGTGTTTGTAGTCAGATCTTCAGGTATGGCGTGGCGACGGGGAGATGCTCTCGCGACCCGGCCCCGGACCTTCGGGGCGCGCTCACTCCGAACAAGCTGACGAATCAGGCCGCCGTCAAACCCGAGGAACTCCCTGCCCTGCTGCATGCCATCGCCGACTACGAGAAGCTGGGCGACCGCCAGACCCGCCTTGCGCTGCAGTTGCTGGCGCTGACCTTCGTTCGCACGACCGAACTGATTGAAGCCCAGTGGCCCGAGTTCAAGCTCGACGCCCGGGTCTGGATCGTGCCGGCCGAGCGCATGAAGATGAAGACCGAACACGTCGTGCCGCTGTCGCGCCAGAGCGTCGCGATCCTCGAGGAACTGCGCGCCCTCGGCGGCGGCAGCCGCTTCGTGTTTCCCGGGCGCCATCGCGACAAGCCCATCAGCAACAACACGATGCTCTTCGCCTTGTACCGCCTGGGCTACAAGGGCCGGATGACCGGCCACGGCTTCCGTGCCGTGGCAAGCACGGCGCTGAACGAGATGGGATTCCGCGCCGACGTGATCGAACGTCAGTTGGCTCACTGCGAGCGCAACGCCGTGCGCGGGGCCTACAACCGGGCGGAGTACCTGAAGGAACGCACGACGATGATGCAGAAGTGGGCCGACCATCTGGACGCCCTGACCCACGGCGCCAAGGTGTTGCCCTTCCAGCGCGCCCGGTCCCGTCGCTGAACGGCCTTACGTCCCGCAGTAGATCGCGACCACCTGGAGCCTGCCGTGCCCGAGTTCCGCGGAGATCTGTAGCCGCGCGGCGCGATCCACCACCTTCTGCTCGGCCGTGAGCTGTTTCGACGTCGGCCCGCCAGCGGCCGGGGCGGGCCAACCCGTAAGGGCCAGATAGCGGCTCTGGGCATAGTGATGCCGGTGCCCGTGGACCTGGTGAATCCCGGCCCGGGCGCACTGATGCTCGAACCGCCGCAGCTGCTGGACGTAGGTCATCTCCCGCGGAATGAGACTACCACCCGCCGCGAGGCGTTTCGCCTCGTCGAGCAAGGCCCGCTGTCCTCCCGCTCGGATCGGGACCTCGCGTTCCCGCCCCCCCTTGGTCCAGCTGCCCTTGAGCACCAGCACGTCTCCCCGATCTGCCCAGGACGGCTGGATCTTGATTGACTCCGAGCGGCGCAGACCGAATGCCGCCTGCAGGCGCAACGACATCGCCGTCCAGGGGTCACCGACCCGGGCCAGGACGGATTCCGATATCTCCCGGGCCTTCGAGCAGTTGGTCACGAACGTCCGCTCCGCGATGCCGTAGTGGTCGTTCCGGCTGGCCACCACGCCGGGTTTGCCGATCTTCTCGGCCCACCAGCGCAGCGCCGCCATGCGGTTCTTGATCGTGCCCGCGCCGAGCCCTTCGCCCCGCCAGCGCTCGACCAGCCGCTCGACATGCCTGGGCTTGAGGCTGCTGGTTTGCATGTGCCGGAATCCGAGTTCGTGCAGCTGATGGGCGATCAGATCGAGCAGCCGTTCCCGGTCATGCCGAGTGGCGAAGCTGCCGTCGCGGTTACGGGCGCACAGTTGCTTCAGTTGGTAGTTGAGGTCTCGCATCGTGTCATCCGCTGAGGTTCGATCCGCGCCGGCATCGTTCCGGCACGCCCCGGGACCTCCTGTCTGGTGTGGACTGTTCAGGTCAGTGTTACTGTCCGTCCCGGGCGCGTGAGCGCACGAGAGCTACGAGGGACGACGGGACACCACGCCCGTGATGTGCAGGACATCGATGGAACCTTGTCGCGGCTGCACCCGCACTTGGCGCCGATCGGGCTCTCTGGCGAGAGACACCGCATCGGGTACGACTTCGGATTGGAGAGGTGCGCACCGGGACATGCGCAGACGGAGACAGCACGCTCGGGGCGTGCAGATGAGGAGGAAAGACTTCGAGCAGCGGTGGAGAGAGATCCGGAGCCCGTCACTTCGGGGCATCACGTCGAAAACGAGGGGTGAACTCGTTGACGCGCCGGACGATTCCGGCGTCGTCACTACCGGTGAGCGCCGGGTAGTGACGACGCCGAGGCAGTTTCAGACCAGGCTCGCGGCCATCGACACACGTCTCAGAGTCGAGAGCGGTTCCGGACCGTACCGAGAACAATCGACCCGACGGGCCGAACACAACGAGAAAGCACCGAAGTGCAACCAACGAAGATCGACGTGAAACACGCCCTCCGACCGTTACGGTCCGCCGGATATCAGGAGGCAGTCCGGCTGTGTGAATTCGTGGGCGGGCAGATGGATACCCGCGCTTCGTGGAAAAGACTCCGGCGCGGTGGCGGAAGTTCCTTCGAGCCAGCACGCGGCAGTGGATCCAGCCATAGGCCGCGCATCTTCGCTACCGCTCGTCACCTGTCCCATGCGGTCGGGGTGAGTGACGACGTGGTCTGTGTCATCGTGGACGAAGCTCTCGGCGTGGGTCCGCGCGTCGGTGCGCGTGATCAGACGGTTTGGCGTCGTAGGTGTAGCCCGTCACCCCGCCTCTCGGGTCGATAAAGCTCGCCACGTTGCCGCTTCGACCTGGCAGCAATCGTCAAATCAAGTCGCGCATTCGATCCGAATTTCCATCAATCCAGACTTGACCTTCGAGACGGTATTTGACCCCGTGCTTCCGTTCTCGCCTACCGCTCAACCTGTTCGCATCGTGCACCTACTTGCCACGGAGTGATATCCAATCAATCCGAAGACCCGCTTCGCCGGCAGAGGTACTCTTCCCTACATACGCGACAAAAACGACGGGGCTTGAGTGGTTCGGCTCTACGTGAAGGATCCGGAACTCGACTTCCTGCCCCTGCACTATGGACACTCGGACTACTCCCCAAATGGCTTCGTTGTTTCTATTGCGAAGAGTAACCACCAAGTAGTCGCCGGAAGATGCGGTCCGCGCTTCTGCACCACCGCGATTCCCAATAGTCAGAACGTTCTCCATTTGTGCCCGAAGACCCTCACTTCCAACCAACACCGCGGCGACGTCAACGTTCGCGAGCAGACGCTTATTGACGCCGTGCCACAAGATGGAATCCGTGCAGCCGCAGAGGGCCAACATCATCAAACAAAGGACGTGACAGAGATGCTGGACTCGGCTCATATCAATGACCTGCCGGCTGGCTGCGGATCCAGTCCACCCAGGGCTGCGTGTCAGTAACACCCCAGGTCGTTGCGCGCGCCGGCGTAGGCACCCCAGCAGCGTCGGCGGCTTGCCGGGCGCGGTCGACGCAATTGTCTCCCCAGAGAGAATAATGACGACGAACCAGATCTCGAACGATTGCGTCTGCCGATTTCTGTGGAATCCACCAAGCTCGCGATGCCGTGTCCGCGCGGCGAGCACTATCGTCTTTTGGTCCCCCCGGGTAGTTTCCGGAAACGACGGTAGTGCCGTCGTCGTTAAATACAGTCACCCAAGCGTGACCTGTCGGTCCATCGCTGGAGACGATTTCCCAAGTACCTGCTTCGCGATCGTTGCCACTGAAATAGATCCACGCAAGACCAGATGGATCGGATCGACCGACGGGTTCTTGTCCCACATACCCATACAAGTTATACCCCCCCGCCAACCCGATCGGATCCTCCGAGATGAATCTTGAGGTCCTCGGGTTGTAGTACCGCGCACGGTAGTACATCAGCCCCGTGCCGTCGTCTTCCCGGCCCGTGTAGCGGTATTGCGTGTCCGAACTCCCGCTCTGGCTCGACTGGCCGTAGGGTTCGTAGACATAGTTCGCCGTCAACGCACCGCCCGCGTTCACCAGATTCACCGTCGAGCCCAGCGCGTCGGTCAGGAAGGTCTCCGTGCTCCCGCCCTGCGTTCTCGCGTAGCGTTCGTCCAGCCCCTGTCCGTTCAGCAGCGTGCTCGTGATCGTGCTGCCGCTGGTGGTGTGCACTTCGTTGAACCCGTCG
>WGLR01000044.1 GCA_016125475.1 Betaproteobacteria bacterium | reverse complement strand
GGTGCTCGGTGATCCCGCGAAAGGTGAGACCCTCACGGGTGCGCCGATCGTCGTGAAGGACAAGGTGATCGTGGGCAATGCCGGTGGCGAGCTGGGCATTCGCGGCTGGGTCCAGGCACTCGACCTGACCACTGGCAAGACCGTCTGGAAGGCATACAACACCGGGCCCGACGCGGACGTGCTGATCGGCAGTTCGTTCCACGCGTACTACGCGAAGGACCGCGGTGCCGACCTGGGTGTCACGACCTGGCCCGGAACGATGTGGCAGCAGGGGGGTGCGACGTCCTGGGCGTGGTTCACGTACGACCCGGATCTCGATCTTCTCTACTACGGCACGGCGAATCCCGGTGTCTGGAATCCGGACATGCGACCCGGGGACAACAAGTGGGGTTCCAGCATCTTCGCGCGCAATCCGGACACCGGACAGGCGGTCTGGGCGTTCCAGATCACGCCGCACGACGCCTGGGACTACGACTCGGTGAACGAGAACATCGTGACGACACTCGCCATCGGTGGTGCGCAGCGGAAGGTCGTGGTGCATTTCGACAAGAACGGCTTCGCGTACACCCTGGATGCGGCCACGGGACAGATCCTCGTCGCGAAGAAGTTCGGTCACGTGACGTGGGCGGATCACGTCGATCTCGCGACAGGCCTGCCGGCGGCGGATCCCGCCTACGCACCGCACGAAGGCGAAGTGACGAAGGGCATCTGCCCCTCGCCGCTGGGTACGAAGGACTGGGAACCGGCGGCGTATTCCCCGAAGACGTCGCTCTTCTACGTGCCCGCGATCAATTTCTGCGACGACCTCGAACCGCTCAAGGCTCTCTACATTTCGGGTACGCCGTTCATGGGGGCATCGGTCCAGTTCGCGCCGGGCCCGGGCGGATACCTAGGTGAACTCGTCGCCTGGGACGCTGCGACCGGAACGCGCGCGTGGAGCATCCAGGAACCACTGCCCCTCTATGGCGGCGCGCTCGCGACCGCCGGCAACGTGGTCTTCTATGGCACGCTCGACAAGTGGTTCCGCGCCGTCGACGCGACGACCGGAAAGCTGCTCTTCGAGAAGCAGCTCGAGTGCGGCATCGTCGGGAATCCGATGACGTACCTGGGCCCGGACGGCAGGCAGCGTGTCGCGGTCTACACGGGTGTCGGCTGGCTCGCCGGCGGATTCGCGGGCGGAACCTGTCCGGCCGGTCGGCAAGGCGAAGAGGACGGCAACGCCGCGGGCGGGACCGCGGGTGCGGGCCCGACGAGTGGCATGCTTCACGTCTTCCGGCTGCCATGAGCGCGCCGGGAGAAGGGCACGGGAGGCGTGCAGCGCCGCCGTCGGGCCGCCGGCTGCGCTGGACCGCCGCGATCGTGGGAGCGTGGGTCTCGCTCTGGCTCTATCACGCGGACACCTACGGCCGGCCCCCCGCACGCGACGCGCTGGTCGTCTGTGCAGACCCTGCGAACCTTCCGTTCTCGGATCGCGACGGTGACGGCTTCGAGAATCGCATCGCCGAGCTGCTCGGGCACGAGCTCGGTCTTCCGGTGCGTTATCGATGGGGTGTCACGTGGCGGGGATCGTTCCTGCGCGCCCTGCGCAAGGGCGACTGCGACGTGATCGTCGGCGTGCCCGCCGGGCTCGAAGGTGTGAGCGTCACGCGTCCCCTCTACACGTCGTCCTACGTGTTCGTGTCGGACCCGGTGCGGCGCCGACCGCCGACGGGATTCGACGATCCCGGGCTGAGGGGCCTCCTGGTGGGGGTCCACGCGATCTCCGCGCACGGTGCGAACACGCCGGTGGCGTACGCGCTCGCGAGTCGCGGCATGAGCGGGAACGTCGTCGGATTCCCGATGTGGGGCGACGGCGCGGACACACCCGGACGGATCGTGTCCGCGGTCGTGTCCGGTCGCATCGACACGGCGGTCGTGTGGGGGCCGATCGGCGGCTACTACGCGAGCCTGTCGCCCCGGCACCTCGACGTCACGCCCGTGGCCCGGGACGCGCGCAACCCCGCCGTGCCGCTCACGTACACCATGTCTCTCGGCGTGCGGGAGGGTGACGTGGCGCTACGCGAAGCGCTCGACGCCGTCCTCGCGCGGAAGCGCGCCGCAATCCGCTCGATCCTCGCGGAATTCGGCGTGCCGCTCGTCGACGACACCCGCACCGTCGCGGGGACCGGTCCTTCCGATCACACGATCAACTGAACCTCCAGACCAAGGAGCAACAGCCATGCAAACGATGTCCATACGGGTCGCACTGACCCTCCTGCTCGCCGCGAGCGTGAGTACCGCCGTTGCAGACGACCATCGCCATCGGGGGCGTCACAGCCGTGTCGGCGACACCGAGGGTGTTCGACAGGGCGTGTACCGCCACGACGAGCGGGTTCGCGATCGCGGCAACACCGGCGGGGAAACCTCGGGGGAAGGCGTGCCGGCGGGTGGCGGCGCGGAAACCGGAGGGGGTACCCAGGCCGGTGGAGGAGGCCAGGCCGGTGGTGGGACGCCGCCCCAAAGCACCCTGAGCGCGGCCGGAGAAGGCCGCCGCGCGTACCTCAAGTACAACTGCTACGGGTGCCACGGCAACGGTGCGACAGGCGGAATGGGGCCGAGTCTCGCCAACGGCGAGGCCGACGACGTGTCCGAGGCAGTTCTCCAGGGCGAGGAGGGCGGCATGCCCTCGTTCCGCAACATCATCACCACCACGGAGATCGGCAACATCTCCGCGTACCTGCGCAGCATCGGGTCGCCGGACGAACCCAGGTTCAACGACTGGTGGGTAGCCAATCCCGTGAAGTGACGGGAACGGCGGCGATCCGGTCGGGGCGCCGGATCGCCGCCGGTTCGGCGTGCAACCGCACTGCGCGCCTGAAGATCGATCTCGTTTCCCGCCCGGGCGGGCGTCGCGTGCGGCTGCCTCTGCGGCCGGAACCTTTCCGTGCCGATCCGGGATTCCCTTTCCGTCGGCCTCCCGATCGACGACGCGACCAGGCCCGCGGTCTGCCGGCGTTCACGGCCCCACGTTTCCCGAATGCGTAGTGTCTTCTCCCGCGGGCCCGTGATCCGCCAGGTCGGTCGGTGTCATCGTCGACCATCCGCCGGCTGGAAGGACGGCTGGCTTCCGACTGTCCGGCGTTCACCGACGGGCGCGTGTGTCGGCTCATTCGTTTCATTGCCCGTTCCCGCAGTTCCGGACAGCGCCGCAATGGTTGCCAATTTGTATCCCCGCCGGCGGAGCGGCACGACTATAGTTGGCTGATCCATGAGGCACGCACGCCTGCATTCGACCGGAGAAGCCCGATGAAACGCCCGTTCACGATCCTGCTGCCGACCCTGATGTCCGTCCTCCTGTTCCTGCCCGGGTTCGCGAACGCCGCGCCCGCTCCGAAGGTGACGAAACGCCAGGCCGAAGCGATCGCGCTGAAAGAGGCGCCCGGCAGGATCGTGGAATCCGATTACGAGAAGGAGGACGGCATCTGGCGCTGGTCGTTCGACATCAGGCAGGGTCACCGCATGCACGAGGTGGGGATCGACGCCATGACCGGCAGGATCGTCGAGAGCGCTTACGAATCGGCGGGCGAGAAGGACTGAGGGGGTACGCGTGCGCATCCTGGTGGCCGAGGACGAGGCCGACACCGCACGGTTCGTCTCGGACTGTCTCCAGGAGCAGGGTCACGACGTGCTGATTGCGCCGACCGGCCCCGAGGCCCTGCATTCCGGGCTGACGGAAAATGTCGACCTTCTCATCCTCGACCGCATGTTGCCGGGTCTCGACGGTCTCACGGTGCTGCGCCGGCTCCGCGCCGGTGACGTCAAGGCGCCCGCGATCATGCTGACCGCACTCGGACGCATCGAGCAGCGCATCGAGGGGCTCGACGCGGGCGCCGACGACTATCTCGTGAAGCCGTTCGCGCTGGGCGAACTGCTGGCCCGCGTCAATGCCCTGGCGAGGCGTGCGGCCAGCGTGGACGTCGTCACGCACCTGGTCGCGGGATCGATCGAAATGGACATCCTGCGCCGGGAAGTCCGCCGTGACGGCAGGCCCGTTCTTCTCCAGCCTCGCGAGTTTCGCGTGCTCGAGGAACTGATGCGTCATCCGGGAGAGTTCGTGACGCGCGCCATGCTGCTCGAGCGCGTGTGGGACTTCCACTTCGATCCCCAGACCAAGATCGTGGAAACCCACATGAGCCGGCTGCGCGCCAAGCTGAACGACGGCGGGCTGCCCGACGTCATCGAGACGGTGCGCGCAGTCGGCTACCGGATCCGGAACGGATGAGGAGGATGGTGAGGAGCGCTGCTTACCGCATCGCCTTCGTTTCCTCGATCGCCTTCGCCCTGGCCACGCTGCTTCTGGGGGCAGCCGTCTACTACGCGGCGCACACGGCGCTCGAGCGCCAGATGGACGCGGGCATCGAGCAGGCTTCGTCGGCGCTCGAGAGCGAGTTCCGGGAGGATGGAATCGACGGGATCCGGGAAGCGATGGCACAGCGCGCGTCACGTACCCCGGTCTCGCTGGGGTATGCGCTTTTCGACCCCTCCGGGCGGAGGATTGCGGGCGGGATGGACCTGCCTCGTCCCGATACCGGGTGGCGCCGCATCAGGTTTCTCGATCCGCGTGAAGGACCGGATCCCGCGCGCGCGCTCGTGACGGCCCTGCCGGACGGCTATCGACTCGTCGTCGCCGCCGACCTCGCACCACTGGAGGCAATCGATCGCACCATCCTCGCCATCTTCGGGGTCGCGTTCGTGGCGCTGATCGGGATCGGCCTGCTCGGCACGCTGATGCTCGGCGGATACCTGCGGCGACGACTTCTCCGCATCGAACGAACGGCTGCGGCCATAGCCGGTGGCGACCTGACGCCGCGCATGGAACTGGGGCCGTCGGACGACGAGTTCGATCGGGTCGCGGCCTCCCTCAACGCGATGCTGGACCGGATCGAGTCGCTGGTGGTCAGCATCAGGCAGGTGACGTCCGATCTGGCCCACGACCTGCGCACGCCGCTTGCACGGCTGCGCAACCAGCTCGAACTGCTGCGCGAGCGCGCCACCGATTCCGCGAACACGGAACTCGCGGAGAACGCCGTCGAGCGGGCGGACGAAGTCCTGCGCATGTTCGAGGCGATCCTCCGCATTTCCGAGCTTCGCGAAGGCAATCTTCGCCATCGCTTCGAGGCCGTGGACCTCGGCACCCTGGTCGAGGAACTCGGCGAGATGCACGCGCCGATCGCCGAGGACGAAGATCGCTCGCTGTCCTGGGAGGCGCAACGGGGATGCGTCGTGCGCGGAGACCGGGAACTGATCGCGCAGGCACTCATCAACCTCATCGAGAATGCCCTGTGCCACACGCCGCCAGGCAGCCATATCGTTCTGCGCGCCTCGTGCGACGAAAGGATGGTGACGGCATGCGTCGCCGACAATGGCGCCGGCATCGCGCCCGAGGACCGGGAGCGCGTCCTCGAGCGCTTTGTCCGCCTGGAGTCTTCGCGCACGAAGCCGGGGCACGGGCTCGGACTCAGTCTCGTCAAGGCGATTGCCGACGCCCATGGTGCAGCCGTCGAGATGCGTGATGCCTCGCCCGGGCTCGAAATCCACCTGCGATTCCCGCGGAGGCAGGACTCTTGAAACGTTTCACGCTGCTCGCGCTCGCCCTGCTGGTCAGCGGTTGCGCGCATTACTCACCCGCGCCACTGGAGCGCGCGCCCCGCGTGCTCGACCCTGTGGTGGCCTCGGTACTCGAAGCCAAGGCGGACCGCATCCACCGCCCGTGGCTGGAACCGGTGACGCTCGACCTCTCCGGGCGGCTGACCCCGAACGCCATTGCGACGATCGCCGTCGTCAACAACCCCGATCTCGAGGCCGCACGCGTTCGGGCAGACGTCGCCGACGCGCAGGTGTTCGCGGCCGGCCTGCTTCCCGATCCC
This sequence comes from Betaproteobacteria bacterium, assembly GCA_016125475.1. Classification (GTDB taxonomy): domain Bacteria; phylum Pseudomonadota; class Gammaproteobacteria; order Burkholderiales. Next base: position 10,401 of record WGLR01000044.1, on the reverse strand, counting down.
TCCGTGAGCCTCGGCGCGAACAAGGTTCTGAAGGGTTCCGACCCTTTTCTCGACATCGCCACGTCGATCGGTCTCGACATCAATGCGTTGCGCACCCGCGGGGTCACGCGGGAGAAGGCGATGGCGGAAGCGAGACAGGTACGTCTCGATCTTGCGTGGAAGGAGTGGCAGACCGCGGGTCAGGCAAGGATCCAGGCCGTGCGGATCCAGTGGCTCGACGAGGTCACGGCGCTCGCGCGCCAGTCGGCGCGCGCGCAGGAATGGCTGTTCGAGAGGACCCGTGACGCGGCGCGCCGCGGTGACGTTTCGGGAAATCGCCTGCAGCTGGCTCGCGTCGCGGCGCTGGACGCGACGACGAAGCTCCGCACTGCGGAACTGGATCTCGCGAGGGCGCGCAGTGAACTGTCGAAGCTGCTCGGTCTGCCGCCGGGAGTCGTGCCCAGGCTCGCCCCGACACCACTTCCGCCGGAACCACCGTCGACGTCGGTACTGTTCGCGCTCGCGCGCGTCAACCGGATGGATCTGAGAGCGCTCCAGGCCGGATATGCCGCCAGGGAAGCGGGCGTGCACAAGGCCGTTCTCGACCAGTTTCCGAACCTCAACCTGACGGTCAATGCGATACGGGATTCGGCCGGGAACACGCTCTTCGGCCCCGCCGTCGATTTCAGGCTGCCCGCATGGAATCGCAACCGGGGCGGCATCGCAGTCGAGCGCGCCACGCGCGCGGCACTCAGGACCGAGTACGAAGCGCGACTCTTCCGGACGCGCGCGGACATCGCTGCCGCGGAGAGCGGTCTCGCGGAGGCTTTCAGCCGGCACGCGGATGCGCAACAGGGGCTCTCGAAGCTGCGTGCGTTCGCCGACGCGGCGCGGCGCGCCGCGGACCGCGGAGACCTCAGCCAGGAGACAGCCATCGCGGCCGAACAGTCCCTGCGCGACCGGCTGTCGCAGATCGCGCAGACCGATCAGGCGATCCGCGAACAGATGATCGCGATCGAACTGCTGACGGGTACCCCCAGGGAGGCATGGCAGTCATGATCCGCCACCCCGTTCTTTCCCTTCTGCTGCTGCTCGCTGCGTGCTCGGGCGGATCGGGCAGCAGCGACGCGCCGCCTGCGCCGGTCGCGCTGGTGTCGCTGGCCAGTGCGACGACGGGAAGCGTGCAGCAGATGCTGACGGTCTACGGGGTCGTGCAGAAGGACAGTACGGCCCGGTACGCGCTCTCGACACCCGTGGAAGCGATCGTCGACGAGATAGCGAACCCGGTGGGCAGCGCCGTGCGCGCGGGAACGGTCGTGGCGCGCCTGCAGGCCAGCCCGGGAAGCCGGGCCGCCATGCGGAAGTCGGCGAGCGACGCCCGCGCGGCGAGCGAAGCGTATGCGCGCGCGCAGCGGCTTCGCGCCGACGGCCTCGCGAGCGATGCCGACGTGGAAAGTGCCCGCAGTGCGGCGATCGCTGCGCAGGCGCAGCAGGCTGCCATGACGAGGCGGGCGCGTGACCTGACGTTGCGTGCCCGTGCGGAGGGACATGTCGAGACGGTACCCGTCAATCCCGGCGACCTGCTCGCACCGGGCAGCACCGTTGCCACGCTGACCCGAACGGGTGCGCAGCGTGCCGGGTTCGGCGTGGATCCCCGGGTCGCGGGCGGGCTTGCGCCCGGAACGCCGATCGGCATCGCCTCGAGTTCGGGCGGCAAGTCGCTGAACGTGCCGATCGAGAGCATCGACACGACCGTCGATTCGCGGACGCGACTCGCCACCGTCTTCGCGCGCATTCCGGCCGGTGCCCGGCTCGCACCCGGTCAGCCGCTCGTCGGTCACGTTCCGATCGCGACCCGCAGCGATGCGCTGACGATCCCCTATGCGGCGCTGCTCGACGATGGCGGACAGCCCTATGTCTTCGTGGTCAGCAAGGGCGTCGCTCACCGGCACGATGTGGTCATCGGTCCTTCCAGCGGGGAGCGCATCGTCATCGACAAGGGCGTTTCTTCCGGCGACCAGGTGGTGACTGCCGGCGGGACCGCGCTCGAGGACGGCATGAAGGTACGTTCCCGATGAAGTCGGGGCTCGCCCGCCACGCCCGCGCCCTGTGGCTGGCGATGACCCTGTTGACGATCGGCGGGATCGCCGGTGCACTCAGGCTGCCGGTCAGCCTGTTTCCGCAGATCGACTATCCGCGCGTCGTGGTGTCGATCGATGCGGGGGAACGCGATCCGGCGCAGATGGAGGCGCAGATCACGCGCCCGATGGAGATCGCCCTGCGAAGCGTGCCCGGCGTCGTGCGCATCCGCTCGACCACGAGCAGGGGCTCCGCCGAGATCCAGATCAACTTTTCCTGGGGCGAGAACATGCCCCGCGCGCTGCTCGCCACGCAGGGCGCACTTGCCGGCATCCAGCCCGACCTGCCGACCGGCATGCGCTACAAGGTCTGGCGCGCCGACCCCACCGTCTTTCCGGTATACGGCATCGCACTGACTTCGGACACGCTGGATCAGGAGGCGCTCCGACAGATTGCGATGCTCAAGGTGCGCCCCGCCCTGACGAGCATCAAGGGTGTGGCTGCGGTCGAAGTGCTGGGCGGATCGCCGCGCACCTACGAAGTCGACGTCGATCCGGCGCGCCTCGGTGCGCTGGGGCTCGGGCCGTCGGACGTATCGACCGCGCTGGGCAAGGCCAACGTGGTGCGTGGCGCGGGGCGCATGGAGGATCGGCACAGGCTCTACCTGGTGCTCGTGGAAAACCGGTTCGCGAACGCGGCGGACATCGCGGCGACGCCGATCAGGTCGGGCAGCGGCGGCGCCGCAGGTCTCGTGACGGTCGGCGATGTCGCCGTCGTTCGCCCTTCGGTCACGCCGAACTACACGCTCGTGACGAGCAACGGGCAGAATGCCGTCCTCGTCAACGTGCGCCAGACCTTCGACGGCGACACGGTACGCGTGGTGAAGGATGTGTCGGCGAAGATGAAAGCTCTGGGATTGCCGTCCAGCATGCAGGTCACGCCGTTCTACGACCAGTCCGAACTCGTGATCGGCGCTGCCAGCGCCGTGCGTGACGCCATCCTGCTCGGTGCGGTCCTCGCGGGCCTGGTCCTGTTCGTGTTCCTGCGCTCACTGCGACTGATGGCGATCACGGCAGCGGTCCTGCCGGCGGTGCTCGCCGGCACGTGCCTGATCCTCTCGGCGCTCGGCATGCACTTCGACATGATGACGCTGGGGGGCATGGCCGCGTCGGTCGGGCTCATCATCGACGACGCCGTGGTCATGCTCGAGCACATGATGCGGCGCATGCAGGAGGGCTCGGCCCAGGATCCGCCGGGCCTCCTGCGCGCAGCGGCCGAAATGGGCAAGCCGCTGTTCGGATCGACCGGCGCCACGATCGTGGTCTTCCTGCCGCTCGCGTTCATCTCCGGCGTGACCGGGGGATTCTTCAAGGCGCTGGCCGTCACGATGGTGGCCGCGCTCGGCATCTCGCTCGTCTACGCGCGGTTCCTGATCCCGCTGGTCGCGGCGTACTGGCTGCGGGACCGGGACGCCAGGGCCGCCGAGAACGCCGGCGGGCTGCACGGACGGATGGTTGCAGCCTATGACCGCGCCGTGCGCGGCGCTTTCGCGTGGCCCAGGCTGCTCGTCATCGTCACCGTCGCGGGTTTCGCGGCGGCGGGCTACTACTGTTACCAGCACGTTCCGTCCGGATTCATGCCGCACATGGACGAAGGCGGTTTCATCCTCGACTACAAGGCCCGGCCGGGCGCCGCGCTCAGCGACACCAACCGGCTGCTCGTGCAGGTCGAGAGAATCATCCAGTCGACGCCCTCCGTCGCAAGCTATTCGCGGCGCACCGGCATTCAGCTCGGCGGCGGCCTCACGGAAGCGGATCAGGGCGATTACTTCATTCGCCTGAAAAGCGGTTCGCGCCCGCCGATCGATCAGGTCATGGCCGGCATGCGACAGAAGATTCAGTCCGAGGTGCCCGGTCTCGAGATCGAGACGGCGCAGCTCATGGAAGACCTGATCGGTGACCTGACTGCCGTGCCCCAGCCCGTCGAGATCAAGCTGTTCGGGGACAATCCCGGGGACCTCGAGCACACCGCCAGACAGGTCGGCAAGGCGATCGCGAAGGTGCGGGGCGTGGTCGAGGTGATCGACGGCCTGCGGGTCGCGGGCGACGCCATCGGCGTGAAGGTCGATGCCGGTGCGGCGCTTCAGCAGGGTCTCGATCCCGCCGCCGTCGCGGCGCAGCTCCAGGCGTTGGTCGGCGGGGCATCCGCGACACAGGTGCGGGTCGGCGAGCAGCTCGTCGACGTGCGCGTGCGCGGCCCGGGATCGCTGCGTGCGCGCACGACCGAAATCGGCGACATTCCGCTCACTGCACCGGACGGCCACACCGTCAGGGTCGGCCAGATCGCGAGCGTCTCGATCATCGCCGGACAGAAGCAGTTGACTCGCGAGGACCTCGCGCCTTTCATCGACGTGACGGCGAGGCTGGAGGGACGCGACCTCGGTTCGGCCATGAAGGAGATCCGGCGGGTGGTCGGCGATCTCCAGCTGCCGCCTTCGATCCGCGTGGACTACGGCGGGCTCTATGCTCAGCAGCAGAAGAGCTTCTCGGACCTCGCGATGGTTTTCGCGGCCGCACTCCTGCTTTCCGCTCTGCTGCTCACGCTGCTCTACGAACGGATGGCCTGGACCTTCGCGGCCATGACGACCGTGCTCCTGTCGGCTGCCTGTGTGCTGTGCGGCCTCTGGATCACGGGCATCGAGCTGGACATCTCCGCGCTCATGGGGCTGACGATGGTCGTCGGCATGGTGAGCGAACTCATCGTCTTCTACTTCGCCGAGATCGACACGGCGCGGCCCGTCGATTACGCGGTGCTGCAGGAAGCGGGGCGAAAACGCCTGCGGCCCATCGTGATGTCGGCCCTGATCGCGATCCTCACGTTGAGCCCGCTCGCGCTCGGTTTCAGCCGGGGGGCCGGGCTGCAGCGACCGCTGGCGACGGCGATCATCTTCGGCCTCACCGCCGCGGTGCCCCTCGTGCTTCTGTTCCTTCCGGCGCTCGTTTCCGTCCTGCCGGATCGCTTGCGCGAGAGCAACTTCGAGCATGGGTGACGTTCCTCGCGCCCGTGCGAGCGGGCAGGGCCCGGCGTCGCGACGTGGCGGCAGTGCCCGGGCGAATTATCATGCGCGCCACGTCGGTTGCCGCACCACCGCGGAACCGGGCATGTCCTGCTGGAGTTACCGTTTGTCCTTCGAGCCTGAAGCTTCAAGTGTCACCCGACGCGCGTCTGGCCTGGCGCTGGCCGCCGCTGCCCTGACGCTGACGTTTTGCGGGTGTTCCGGCGTGCCGCTGCCGCGTCTGCCGGATGCCACACCGTCGCACTGGCACCACGCCACCGGCCCCGTCTCGCGCTCTCCGGCCGATCTGCACGACTGGTGGAAGGCGTTCCACGATCCGTTGCTGGACCACCTGGTCGCGGAGGCGCTGGAAGCCAACCTCGATGTCGCCATCGCCCGTGAACACCTGCTGGCGGAGCGCGCCCTGTACGGCAGCCGCCAGGCCCCGACGCGCCCCAGCCTGCGCGTGCGTACGGACGACCCCATCGATCCCGACGCCAGCGCCTCCTACTTCGTGATCGGCTTCGACGCGACCTGGGAGCTCAGCCTGTTCGGGCGCGGCAAGGCGCTGGACCGGATCGCCGGTGGCCATCTGCAGGAGGCCGTGGGCGATCTGCGCGACGCGCGCGTGTCGCTGGTCGCCGAGGTGGCACGGGAAGTGATCCGGCTGCGCGCCGCGCAACAGGAGCTGCTGCTGCGCGGGGCCATCCTCCGCGCCCGGGAGCACCAGCTGGCGCTGACGACCACCCGCGCGCAGCTCGACCTGGCCGACGCCGCCGACGTTGCACGGGCACGCGCGGCGGTCGCCGATGCCCGTGGCGACATGGCCGGGCCGCAGTTCGGTGCCGATGCCGCGGCTCAGCGCCTGGCCGTGCTGCTGGGTCTTGCCGAGGCTGATCCGGCCTGGATGAAGCCGGCCGAGCTTCCGCGCCTGGGCACGGACGGGCCGGTTGCGGCACCCGCCGAACTGCTGCGCTCGCGACCGGAGATCGCGAGCGCCGAGGCACGCGTGCTCGAGGCGGCCGGGGAACTGGGCATCGCCCACGCGGACCGCTACCCGCGCATCGGCCTGGGCACCTCGCTGCTGTGGTCGACCAACATCGCGAGCTACGATCTCCACCACGGTACCAACGACATCGGCACCGCGGGACCGCAGATCGACATCCCCCTGTTCGACTGGGGCCTGCGCGAGGCCCGGGAGCATGCGCAATCTCACCGTCTGCAGGCGGCAGTGCTGGCATACCGCAAGGCCGTGCTGGAGGGGGTCGCCGACGTCGAGACGGCACTGGGCAAGCTGCAGCAACAGGGCCAGCGCGAGCGCGACGCCGAACAGGCGGTCGCGGCGTCGCAGCAGGCTGCGCAGGCGGGGCGCGTGAGGCGCCGCCTGGGCCTCGCCAGCGATCTGGACGGCGCCGGCGTCGAGGTCTCGGCGCTGCAGGCGAATCTCGAACTGACCGCCGCACGCAGCGACCACGACATTGCCTACGTGGCGCTATACAAGGCGCTGGGCGGCGCCCCGCCGCTGCCGGACGGTGACCACGACGTCAGCGTCACCCGGACGGAGTTGCGCTGATGGTCGCGCTGGCGCGCAAGACATTGATCTACGAGTGGCGCCGGTTCCTGCCGGCGGTACTGGCGGTGGGCTTCGCGGGCCTGCTGCAACTGCTGCAGGCCGCGCTGGTGCTGGGCATCTTCGGCGGCGCGGCGGTCTACATCACGTGCTCGGACGCCGACGTCTGGGTGGGCTATCCGGGCACACAGAGCGTGGACCAGGGTCACCCGATTTCGCCCGACGTCGCGATCCTGCTGCACATGGATCCGCAGGTAGACCGGGTGGAGTCGTTCCTGTGGGTCAACGGCGACTGGCACGGCGGCGGCACGGGCGCGGTGTCGGTATTCGTCTCGGGCATCGATCCGGGCCCGCACGGGCTGATGTTCGTGCGAGCGCTGTCGCCCCGCCTGCGCGCTCGCCTGACCGCGCCCGACGCGGTGATCGTCGACCGCGCGGACCTCGGCAAGCTGGGGGTGGCCGTCGGCGGCAGCGCCACCATCAACGGCCGCCGCGTGCGCGTGGTCGGTGTGGCCAGCGGTCTGCGCGCGCTGGGTGGCGTCAACGTGGTCGCCTCGCTGGAGACCGCGCGGCGGCTGGATCCCGATCCGGTGGACGCCGGCCGTCCGACCTACCTGGTGGCGCGCCTGCGCGACCCGGCCCGAGCCTCGTTCGTGGTCGACGCGCTGCGTGGACACAAGGGCTTCGGCCCCTACGAGGCCTGGACCGCGCAGGCATTCACGCGCCGTTCGATGCTGTTCTGGCTGTTCGATACCGGCGCCGGCGCCGGCGTGCTGTTTCTGGCCGGCATCGTGTTCCTGGTCGGTGCCGTGATCACGAGCCAGGCCCTGGTCGCCGCGGTGATCGGCTCGGTCCGCGAGTACGCCACCCTGAACGCGCTGGGGGTGGGCGTGCGCGCGCTGCGCTGGGTGGTGCTGGAGCAGGCGTTGTGGGTCGGAGCCGTCGGCCTCGCCGGCGCCACCGTGCTGGGGACCCTCCTGATCCTGCTGGCCCGCGGGGAGGACGTGCCGGTGGTGCTGAACGTGCCGGTGACTCTGGGCTGCGTGCTGCTGGTCCTGGCGCTCGCCGCGACCTCGGGCCTGGCCTCCATGCGCAGCCTGCGCCGCGCCGATCCCGCGACCCTGCTGCGGTGAGTTCATGATCACCAGCGACAACGCCCGGCCCGTACCCGCCCTCGTCGCACGCGACATCAGCAAGGCGTTCGTTTCCGGACAGATCCGCACCACCGTGCTGGACCGGCTGTCGCTGGAGGTGATGGCCGGGGAAATGACCCTCATCTCCGGACCCTCCGGCTGCGGCAAGAGCACCCTGCTGTCGATCCTGAGCGGCCTCCAGTCGGTCGACGCGGGTGTGGTCCACGCCCTGGGCGAGCGCATCAACGACATGGACAAGCGTGCGCTGGAGCGCTTCCGCCTGCACCACACCGGCTTCGTGTTCCAGGGTTTCAACCTGTTCCCGGCCCTGACCGCGTACGAGCAGGTGGCGCTGCCGCTCGACTACCTGGGGCTGCACCGCGGCGTGGCGCGCGAGCGCGCGGAAGCGGCACTGGCCGAGGTCGGCATGGCCTCGCGCATGCACCTGCGTCCGATGGAGCTGTCCGGCGGCGAGAAGCAGCGCGTGGCGATTGCGCGCGCGCTGGCCAAGGAACCGGCGCTGCTGTTCGCGGACGAGCCCACCAGTGCGCTGGATGCGGACAACGGCCAGATGGTGATCGACATGCTGCACCACATCGCACGCCGGCACGGCACCACCGTGCTGTGCGTCAGCCACGACCCGCGTCTGATCGGTCATGCCGACCGACTGCTCACGATGGAGGATGGCCGCATCCTCGAGGACCGGCGTGCGACCCGGACCGTCGATGCCACGCTTGCCACGGAATCCCGATGATGAGGCGACTCGCTGCACCTGTCCTTTCCGCTCTGCTGTTGACGGCCCTTCTGGCTGCGGGCGGATGCTCCGATCCGGCGCCACCGGAGCGTGCAGGCGCACGGCCCGCAAGCGCCCCGTCCGGCGATACGCCACGCTACGTGGCCGTCGCCCGTGGCCGCATCGACGTCGAGGGTGGCCTGCTGAAACTGTCCGCGCAGACCGCCGGGGTGGTTGCAGGCGTCGACGTGCATGACGGCGACACGGTCGAGCGTGGCCAGGTCCTGGCCACGCTGCAGTCCGACGACGCGCGCGACGCGGTGGAGGTCGCGCTCGGGCGGCTCGAGCAGGCGCAGGCGCAGGTCGCACTGGTCGACACCCAGGCGAACCAGGCCCGCCAGCTCGCCACCACTCTTGCCAGTGCCGCCGCCGCCGGTGCCGAGACGGGTCAGAACGCCACCGATGCCGCCAGCCGGGTGCGCCAGCTCCAGGCCCGGGAGGCCGCCGCCCGAGCGGCCGTCACCGTGGCGCGAGGCGAGCTGGACGCGGCGCGCCACGCACTCGCCCGGCACACGCTGCGCGCGCCGGTCGCCGGCCAGATCACCGACGTTGCGGTGCAGCCGGGCGAATCGGTGTCGCCGGAGGGCGCGCCGATGTTCACGTTGCTGCCTGACAGTCCGCGGATCATCGTGGCCGAACTCGACGGCGATTTCGCGGCCGCGGTGAACCGGGGCATGCGGGCGGACGTGGTACTCGACGGGGACACGGAAACGGTGATCGGCGGCGCGCGCGTGACTGTGGTCGGGCAGGTCTTCGGTCCGTCCGGGCTGGAAGACGACCCGGCGCAGCGCACCAGCACGCGCACGGTGAAATGCCGACTGCGCTTCGACGAGCCGACCCGCCTGCGCATCGGCCAGCGTGTGCTGGTGCGCTTCCTGCCAGCACACGCGGCGGGCCGTTGAGTCCGTCGGGAGGGTTGCCGAGGCCGCTGCGTGCCGTCCTGGCGACCCTCATGGGTCGCCTCCGTTCCCCCTGCCACGTGGTTCGAGCGGAACCGCGCTGAAGAGAACTGCGAAAAGTATGGGCTCAGAATCGCGAAAACCGAAATTCGCGGGGACATAATGGGACGTATCGAAACGCAAAAATGGAACGAGGGGCCGGAGGGTATCGAACATGTCCGCGACTCATCGGTAAAAAACCGCCCGACCGGCCTCGGGATGGTCGTACGAGAACGGACAACGTAGTGGCATTCGGCGGGGCCGAACGCTGGTCGAGCGCTGCGCCCGGAAGCGACAACGTTGTCGCATTTCACCTGGCGGCCGGCGTCCGGCCGAGGGTCGCGCCTGGAAACGACAACGTAGTCGCATTTGACGTGATCGGCGGCCTCGGACCGCGCAGTCTCTGGCTGAGCGGACCCGGGACCGGAGAACCTGGCACGGGGGGGCGGAATCCGCGCGCGAATGCGACAACGTAGTCGCATCGGGCCTGGTCGGCAGCTTCGGGCCGAGCGGACTCGTGGCCGACGAACCGCCCACGCTGGCCGAGGGTCGCACCGCGAAACGACAACGTAGTCGCATTCGGCGTGGCCGGCCGCGCCTGCCACCGACGCCTGATCCGACCTGACAACGGACAACGTTGTCCGCTCGAACCCATGCCGCGCCCAGGGCAGCGGGGCCGACCGCCGGCCGACGCCGTTCCTGGAAGCGACAACGTAGTCGCATTTGACGTGATCGGCGGCCTCGGACCGCGCAGCCTCTGGCTGAGCGGACCCGGGACCGGAGGACCGGGCACGGGGGGCGGAATCCGCGCGCGAATGCGACAACGTAGTCGCATCGGGCCTGGTCGGCAGCTT
>WGLR01000032.1 GCA_016125475.1 Betaproteobacteria bacterium | reverse complement strand
GACACCGACGTCGGCAAGATCATCGCGGAAGCGATGGAGAAGGTCGGCAAGGAAGGCGTGATCACCGTCGAGGACGGCAAGAGCCTCGAGAACGAGCTCGACGTCGTCGAGGGCATGCAGTTCGACCGCGGTTACCTCTCGCCGTACTTCATCAACAACCCCGACAAGCAGGTCGCCGTGCTCGAGGACCCCTACATCCTCTACCACGACAAGAAGATCTCCAGCATCCGCGCTCTCCTGCCCGTGCTCGGGCAGGTCGCCAAGGCCGGCAAGCCGCTGCTCATCGTGGCGGAAGAGGTCGAGGGCGAAGCGCTCGCGCCGCTCGTCGTGAACAACATGCGCGGCATCCTGAAGACCTGCGCGGTGAAGGCACCGGGCTTCGGTGACCGTCGCAAGGCGATGCTCGAGGACATGGCCGTCCTGACGGGCGGCACGGTGATCGCCGAGGAAGTCGGGCTCAAGCTCGAGAACGCGACGCTGAACGACCTGGGTCAGGCCAAGCGCGTCGAAGTCGGCAAGGAAGAGACCACGATCATCGACGGCGCCGGCGACCAGACGTCCATCGAGGGACGCATCAAGGCGATCCGCCAGCAGATCGAGGAAACGACGTCCGACTACGATCGCGAGAAGCTCCAGGAGCGTGTGGCGAAGCTCGCGGGCGGTGTCGCGGTGATCCGCGTCGGCGCGGCGACCGAAGTCGAGATGAAGGAGAAGAAGGCCCGCGTCGAGGATGCCCTGCACGCGACCCGCGCTGCGGTCGAGGAAGGCATCGTCGCCGGCGGCGGCGTGGCCCTGCTCCGCGCCCGCTCGGCCGTCAAGGTTTCGGGCGAGAACGCCGACCAGGACGCCGGCGTGAAGATCGTGATGCGGGCACTCGAGGAGCCGCTCCGCGCGATCGCGGCCAATGCCGGGACCGAACCTTCCGTCGTCATCAACAAGGTCGTCGAAGGCAAGGGCAACTTCGGGTACAACGCTTCGGCGGATACCTACGGCGACCTGGTGAGCGAAGGCGTGATCGATCCGACCAAGGTCACGCGGACGGCGCTGCAGAATGCCGCCTCCGTGGCCGGCCTGATCCTCACCACCGACGCGATGGTCGCGGAGCTGCCGAAGGAAGAGAAGGCCCCTGCCGGAGGCGGTATGCCCGGTGGCGGCATGGAAGGCATGGGGTTCTGACCCTCGCCGGCCTTCTGTCAAGACGAACACCCCGCGCCTCGCGCGGGGTGTTTTCGTTTCAGCCGCCGGAAGAACCGCGGCCCGGGATCGAGTCGATCGCGTAGCGCGCCAGCGCCGCGGTGACACCCGGATCGCCGCCGGCCGGTGCGACCACCGTGACACCGACGTCGAGTTCCCGGGACAGCGCGGACGCAAGCCGCGGGAGATCGTCGCGGACATGACCGCCCACGCCGAGAAACAGCGGCACGACGACGATCCGGCCGACGCCCTCCGCGCACAGTTCCGCAGCGGCCTCCCCCAGCGACGGAACCATGCGCTCCAGGAACGCGAGGCGCACGGGTCCGGGGTGGTCCTTCCGCACACGCGCGAGGACGGCCTCGAACGGTTCCCGCCAGGCCTCGTCGCGCGAACCGTGGGCGAAGAGGATGAGCCCGGTGCGATCGTCCACGTTGCCGGGGCCGCTCAGGCCGGATCCCGCATGCTGCCGGCGATCCCGACAGGCGCCTCGTGCGCCGGGACGCACGGTCTCACCAGAGGTTCTCCAGCGCGAGATGTCCCGGCTGACCACGGCGGCTCACCTGGTAGCCCCGGCCGGTGAACCAGCCACGCGTTTCCTCGACCATTTCCGGATTCCCGCAGATCATGATGCGGCTGCGTTCCGGATCGAGTCCGAATCCCACACGGGCCTCCAGTTCGCCGTTGTCCAGCAGGGTCGGAATCCGGTGCGCGAGGGCACCGTCGTGGGCCTCGCGCGTGACGACCGGGACGTAAACTAGCTTCTCGGAGAGGTGCCCGAAGTACTCGTGCTCCCGCAGACTCGCCACCGTGTCGCCATAGGCGAGTTCGGCGGCCTGCCGCACGCTGTGCACGAGCACGATGCGCTCGTACTCCTCCCAGGTGGACGCTTCGAACAGGATGCTCACGAACGGCGCCACGCCGGTGCCCGTGGAAAGCATCCAGAGATCGCGCCCGCCCGCAAAGCGGTCGGTGGTCAGAAAACCGTAGTTCATCTTCTCGACGTGGATCTCGTCCCCCTCCCGGAGCTGCGACAGGCGCGACGTGAACGCACCGCCTGGCACGACGATCGAGAAGAACTCGAGGTACTCGTCGTAGCTGGCGGACACGATCGAATAGGCACGCCAGATGATCTTGCCATCGTCTCCGGGCAGGCCCAGGCGCGCGAACTGCCCTGGAATGAAGCGGAACCCGCGATAGCGGGTCGTCTTGAAGCTGAACAGGTGCGGCGTCCAGGCGTGAATCTCGGTGATCTTCTCGGTGGTGAACTTGTCAGGCTGGCTCATTGGTCAATCGTATGTCGAAGTCGGTGGATGGGAAACGGGCGCGACACGTCTCATGCGAACTGCTGTCGCTCGAGCGTGCGGTCGGCCGCAGCGAGGCAGTCTGCGTAGACGTCGCCCATGAGGACGAGCGCAGGGCCGTCGCCGATCCGGGCGCACGTGCGGGCGAGGCCGTGGAGTGGCGTCGGCCACGCGCGCTCCCCGGGGAGCGTGGCGCTCTCGACCACGACGCAGGGGCGTGACGCGGGAACGCCCGCCAGCAGCAGCGCGGCGGTCACGGCCGTTGCGTCGCGCCCCGCCATGTAGAGCACCGCGGTGTCTGCCGTGGCAGCCGGGCGTGCCCAGTCGCACGCGACCGCGCCGCGGCCGGTTCGCGGCGTCAGGAACACGACGCTGCGGCTCAGGCCGCGCTCGGTGAGCGACTGGAGCAGTGAGCTCGTGGCGCCGAATGCGGCCGTGATGCCGGGGACGACCTGCACGTCGATGCCCGCGGACCGCAAGGCGTCGATCTCCTCCTGGGCACGCCCGAAGAGCATCGGGTCTCCCCCTTTCAGCCGCACGACGGTCTCGTGCTCCTGCGCGGCCGCGATCAGCAGCCCGTTGATGTCCTCCTGGCGCGCCGAATGCGCGCCACAGCGCTTGCCGACGCGAACGTGGCGCGCACGCTCGGCGAGCGAGAGGATGTCGTCCGGGACCAGCGCATCGTGAAACACGATGTCGGCCATGCGCAGCAGGCGCGCGGCGCGCAAGGTGAGCAGGTCGGCCGCGCCGGGTCCGGCGCCCACGAGATGAACGGTACCGGTCATGGCGGCCTACCCCACGGTCCCGGCCGCCACCGTGCGGTGGCTCGCCGGATCGATCAGGATGAACGCCCCGGTCACGCGATTCACCGTGTAGGGGTCCACGCTCAGCGGCCGCTGGGTCCGGAGCTTCACGCGCGCGATCGCGTTCATCGCGAGCGAAGCGGGCGCCGGCATCGGTCGTGTCGTATCGACGTCCACGACGTGCTCGATCGCGGTCAGCTTCGCCTTGACGGTCGACGTGGCCTGCTTGAGGAGATAGGGCCGGGAGAGATCCGAGGGCTCTGCATCGAACCAGCAGAGTTCCGCGACGAGATCCTGCGTCACACGCGGCAGCGCGACGGCGCTCGCGATCACGTCGCCGCGCGAGACATCCAGTTCACGGTCGAGACGGATGGTCACGGCCATGTCGGCCCGCGCCGCGTCGGCAGGACGATCGACCACGAGGATCGACGCCACGCGCGCGGTCAGCCCGGATGGCAGGACCGTGACCTCGTCGCCGACCGCCACACGACCGGCCGCGACGGTCCCCTGATAGCCGCGCGCCCCGCCGGACGCGTTGCCGCCGGCCGCCCCGCGCGCCACCCGCTGCACGGGCAGCCTGAACGCCCCGCCGGCCCGATCGTGTCGCGCCGGCACCGTCTCGAGATACTGCATGAGCGTCGGGCCGGTGTACCAGTCGAGATGTTCGCCACGCTCGACGACCATGTCACCGTGCAGCGCCGAGATCGGCAGTACCGTCACGACGTCCTGTCCGAGCGCGCTCGTCAGGTCGCGGAACTCGGCCGCGATCTCCTCGAACCGCTCTCGGGACCAGTCGACGGCGTCCATCTTGTTCACCGCGAGCGCGAGCCTGGGGATGCCGACCCACGAGGCCAGGTACGCGTGGCGACGGGTCTGCACCTGCAGTCCCTGGCGCGCATCCACGAGCAGGACGGCAACGTCGGCCGTGCTCGCCGCGGTCACCATGTTGCGGGTGTACTGCACGTGGCCCGGGGAATCACCGACGATGAACTTCCTCGCCGGTGTCGCGAAGTAGCGGTAGGCAACGTCGATCGTGATGCCCTGTTCCCGCTCCGCTAGCAGGCCGTCCGTGAGCAGCGAGAGATCCGGCCGGGCGAATCCGCGCCTGCGGGACGCCGCCTCGAGGGCCGTCACCTGGTCCGCCAGCAGATTGCGGCTGTCGTGCAGCAGCCGGCCTATGAGCGTGCTCTTGCCGTCGTCGACACTGCCGGCCGTGATGAAGCGCAGCAGGCCGGTTTCCGTAATCGCATCCATCAGAAGTAGCCCTCCCGCTTGCGCAGTTCCATCGCGGCTTCGTTCGCCTGATCGTCGAGACGAGTCGCACCACGCTCGGTGAGGCGCGTCTGCATGGTCTCGAGGATCACGTCCTCGACCGTCCTCGCCTCGGACGCCACCGGCGCCGTGCAGGTGATGTCGCCGACCGTCCGGAAGCGGACCGACCGTTCCACTACCGTCTCGCCCTCACGCGCGGGCGTGAGCGCGCTCACGGGCACGAGCGCGCCGGCGCGTTCGACCACGGGTCGCACGTGTGAGAAATAGAGGGACGGCAGATCGATGTCCTCGCGGGAGATGTATTGCCACACATCCAGTTCCGTCCAGTTCGAAATCGGGAACACGCGGATGTTCTCGCCGGGATGGACCCGGCCGTTGTAGAGCGCCCAGAGTTCCGGGCGCTGGTTCTTCGGGTCCCACTGGCCGAACTCGTCCCGGAACGAGAACACACGTTCCTTCGCACGCGCCTTCTCCTCGTCACGGCGTGCACCGCCGATGCACGCATCGAAGGCGAACTCCGCGATCGCATCCAGCAGCGTGACCGACTGATGGGGGTTGCGTGGTTCGTCCGGGTGACGCAGGCGCACCCGGCCCCGACGGATCGAATCCCCGACCGACCGCACGACGAGGCGGTGCCCGCGGTCGGCCACCGTCCGGTCGCGAAATGCGATCACTTCCGGAAAGTTGTGCTCGGTGTCCACGTGCAGGAGCGTGAAGGGAATGGGCTCCGGGTGGAACGCCTTCTCCGCGAGTCGCAGGACGACGGCAGAATCCTTCCCGCCCGAGAAGAGCAGCGCGACGTTCCCGCACTCGGACGCGATCTCCCGCAGGATGAAGATGGCCTCCATCTCGAGCGCGTCGAGATGCGTCCATACCTGCCATGCACCCGCGCCCTGCATCCGATCGCCGGATGCGGGCGTTTCCGTGATTCTTTCCAGTGTCTCGATCATGTGGCTTCCCGAACAGTCGTCGCTTCCGCCGCGCGCACCAGGCGGCCTTCCGAATTCACGTGCAGTCCGCATTCCCTGCTCTCGGGCTGCTCCCACCACCAGCGTCCCGCGCGCTCGTGCTCGTGCGGCGCCACGGCGCGTGTGCAGGGCGCACAGCCGATGCTGGGAAAGCCCCGGGCGTGCAGCGGATTCACGGGAACGTCGAACCGTCGCAGGTACGCCTGCACGTCCTCGGCGGTCCAGTCGACGATCGGGTTGAGCTTCGCGAGGCCGCGCGCCGCGTCGTGCGAGAGCACGTCGAGCTCCTCGCGCGTCACGGACTGGCTCCTGCGCAGGCCCGTGATCCAGAGCCCCTTTCCGGCGAGCGCGCGGGACAGCGGCTCGAGCTTCCGGAGACCGCAGCACTGCTTGCGCAGCGCCACGGAGTCGTAGAACGCGTTCGGGCCGTGCCGCGTCACGAACGCATCGAGATCCGCGGCATCGGGGTACAGCACGCGGACCGGAATCCCGTAGTGCAGACGGGCGCGATGAACGAGCGCGAGGGTCTCGTCGTGCAGACGCCCGGTGTCGAGCGTGAAGATCTCCACCGCCAGAGACTCCCGGGCGATCAGGTCGTGCACGACCATGTCCTCGGCACCGAAGCTGGATGAAAACGCGGCCGGTGCGTACTGGACCGTCGCCTCGCGGAGTCGCTGCGCGGCCTCCGAAATGCGCTGCTCGAGAGTCATTGCACCACCTCCGTCCGGAAACGGCGCTCGAACAGCGCCCCGCGATCCACCGCGGCCTGATAGGCCTCCGAGAAGTCCGTGAACGCGGCCAGCGCGGCGGCGGGGTCCTGATCCGCCCTGAGTGCGAATGCGTCGAACCCGCAGCGTGCGAGCAGGAACAGCTGATCACGCAGCACGTCACCAACGGCCCGCAGTTCCCCTGCGTACCCGTGACGCTCGCGCAGGAGGCGCGCGATCGAGTAGCCGCGACCGTCCGTGAAGCTCGGGAAGTGCACCGCGACGACCGGCAGCTGGTGGAGGTCCGGTGCGAGCACGTGCGGATCGTCGCCCGTGTCGAGAACTACACCGATTCTCCTGCCCCCCTCCGGCACTGCCTCGCGCAGGATCTGCCAGCGAGCGAGCGGCACGAGAACGCTTCCTCGAGCAGGGATTTCCTCGACGTCCGCGGCCAGCACGTGCCAGTCGTCCTCCTGCAGCGCGCGGTTCTTAATGAGTACCGGCATACACGGCCTCCTTGAAGGGTTCCACGCCGATGCGATGCACGACGTCGACGAAGCGTTCGGCTTCGGAATCGCGTCTGGCGAGATAGGTCTGGATGAGCTGCTCGATCACGTCGGGAACCTGGACACGCGCGAACGAGGGACCGATCACCTTGCCGAGCGCGGCATCCGCTCCTTGCCGCCCGCCGATGGAGACCTGGTACCACTCGTCGCCGCCCTTGTCGACGCCGAGGATCCCGATGTGTCCCACGTGGTGATGCCCGCACGAATTCATGCAGCCGGAAATGTTGAGGTCGAGTTCGCCGATGTCGTGCAGGTAGTCGAGATCGTCGAAACGGGCCTGGATCGCCGTGGCGACGGGAATCGACACCGCATTCGCGAGCGCGCAGAAGTCGCCGCCCGGGCAGCTGATGATGTTCGTGAGCAGACCGGCGTTCGGGGTCGCCAGTCCGTGCGCGCGCGCACGCTCCCAGAGCGTCGGCAGGGTCCGGAGTTCCACGTCCGGCAGCACGAGGTTCTGCTCGTGGCTCACCCGGAGCTCGCCGAACCCGAACTCGTCGGCGAGCGAGGCGACCGCGTCCATCTGGTCCGCGCTCGCGTCGCCGGGCGCGACGCCATGCTGCTTGAGCGAGAGTGTCACCGCGACGTACCCCGGGACGCGATGCGCGTGGACGTTCCGCGACACCCAGCGCGCGTACGCGCGGTCGGCCGTGAGGGTACGTTCGTGCGCGGCGTCGATGGCGGGCAGGACCTGGTACGCCGGCTGCGGGAAACGCGACTCGATCCGGGCGATCTCCGCCGCAGGCACGGTGCCGGGACCGTCGCGCAGGTGCGCCCATTCGGCCTCCACTTCGTCCCGGAAGCCCTGCGGGGTCCGATCCTTCACGAGGATCTTGATGCGTGCCTTGTACTTGTTGTCGCGCCGGCCGAAGCGGTTGTACACGCGCAGGATGGCGTCCAGGTAGGTGAGCAGGTGCGGCCACGGCAGGAACTCCCGAATCACGTGACCCACGATCGGCGTCCGGCCCAGACCACCGCCGACCGCGATCCGGAATCCGACGTCGCCGGACGCGTCACGGACGGCCTGGATGCCGATGTCGTGCACGAGTGTCGCGGCCCGGTCGTTGTCCGCGCCGACGATCGCGATCTTGAACTTGCGCGGGAGATACGCGAATTCCGGGTGGAAGGTCGACCACTGCCGCAGCAGTTCGGCCCAGACGAGCGGATTCACGACTTCGTCCGGTGCGACGCCCGCGAAATGATCGGTCGTCACGTTGCGGACGCAGTTGCCGCTGGTCTGGATCGCGTGCATCTGGACGCTCGCGAGATGCGCCAGGATGTCCGGCACGTCCTCCAGCTTCGGCCAGTTGAACTGCACGTTCTGCCGCGTGCTGAAGTGCGCGCTGCCGCGGTCGAAACGACGCGCGATGTGCGCGAGCATCCGGAGTTGCCGGGTCGCGAGCATGCCGTACGGGATGGCCACGCGAAGCATGGGGGCGTGACGCTGGATGTAGAGCCCGTTCTGGAGACGGAGCGGCCGGAAGTCGTCCTCCGACAGGGATCCGCTCAGGAACCGTTGCGTCTGGTCGCGGAACTGACGCACTCGTTCGTCGACGAGCCGCTGATCGATTTCATCGTAGAGGTACATGATCCTTTCTCACCATAGGAGCTTGACGCTCACGAGCGCGAGCACAACCGAGAGCGCGACCCGCAGGGGCTGTTCCGGTGTGCGACCGCCGAGCACGCTGCCGAGCAGCACGCCCGGAACCGAACCGAGCAGCAGACTCGCCAGCAATCCGTAGTCGACGACGCCGAAGATCGCGTGACCGGCGCCGGCCACGAGCGTGAGCGGGACGGCGTGCGCGAGTTCGGTTCCGATCACCTCGTTCGTGGGCAGCCGCGGGTAGAGGAAGCACAGCGCGAGGGTCCCGAGCGCGCCCGCGCCCACGGACGTGAGGGTCACGAAGACACCGAGCAGCACGCCCACCGCGACCGTTGCGATCCCGAGCCGGAGCCCCGGGCGAAGCCGGTGTCCGCCAGCCGCCACGGACGTCGCCCGGGCGAGGCGTCCGCGAAGCGGGAGCACGAGCGCCGTGAGCAGCAGCGCAGCCGCGAGCGCGGTCGTCAGGAAACGGGCCCCGCCTCCCGATTCGAGAGAAAGTCGAGACAGGAAGGCGGCCGAGAGCACGCTGGCGGGCAGGCTGCCTGCGACCAGGAGGCCGGTCACGCGCCAGTCGACGCGCCGCTGCCATCCCTGGAAAGCCGATCCCACACCCTTGGTGATCCCCGCATACAGCAGGTCGGTGCCGATGGCCGTCGCGGGCGGCACGCCGAAGAGCGTGACGAGCAGCGGTGTCATGAGTGACCCGCCGCCGACGCCCGTCAGGCCGACGACGACGCCCACCAGCAACCCCGAAAGTACGAACTGTGTCTCCACGCTGCGCCCGTTTGTGAGTGCGAGCGCGGATCGTATCGGCGGGCCGTTAGACGAACAAAGACTGTTTTAGACTTTCCTAATGACGAATCGGGATATACCAGACGGCACGTGCGTCACGCCGGATTCTCCCGATCGGAGCGCGCAGACGGCCGTCAGGCGTGCGAGAACATGGGCTTGCCGGCCACGGGGAGTTCCGCGCGAAGGATCGTTCCCGTTTCGGATTCCGTGATGTAGAGCGTCTTGCGGTCGCGCACGCCGAAGGCGACATTCGTGGTGTGCGTGCCGGTGCAGGAGCGGACACGAAACGCTGGCTCGCCGAGTGCGTCGAACACCCAGACCGACCCGAGCCCGACGTGCGCGACGACGAGGCCGCCCTGCTCGTCGAGCGCCAGGCCATCCGGGCCGCCCCCACCCGACAACTGCACGAACACGCCGACCTTCGCGATGTCCCCGTTCGGCAGGAACGGAACGCGCCAGACACAGTTGCCGCGGGTGACCGCCACGTAGAGCACGGACTCGTTGCGATTCATCACCAGGCCGTTCGGGCTCGGGATGTTGTCGAGCAGGCACGTGAGCGTGCCGTTGCCGGTCAGCCGGAACAGGCGACCGGTCGGATCGTGCAGTCCGGTGAGCCCCTGGTCCGTGAAGTAGAGATCGCCGTTGGACGCGAAGAAGAGGTCGTTGACGCCCTTGAAGCGCTCCGCGTTGTGGCGAATCCGGTAGGGCTCGATCCGGCCGTTCACCGGGTCGAGCACCATGATGCCATTCCTGTAGTCCGCGACGAACGCGCGGCCGTCCCGGTGGAACTTGAGACCGTTGGGCCAGCCGTCGTACTGCGTCACGAGTTCGAATCGACCTTCCGGATCAACCTTCAGGATGCGTCCGTTCTGTATGTCCACGCACCAGAGGTTGCCGGCCTGATCGAAGGAGGGCCCTTCGAGGAACGCGCACGTGGGCGTGCCCATGGGTTGCGTTCTCGCCCACTCGTTGTTGGCGGGAGCGTGCTTGAGTTCTTCTGGCAGGGTGGCGAACACCCGGGTCTCGACGGTCTTGGGGGGCTGGAAGAGCATGGCTAGAAGTTGGCAGCAAACTTGGGATACGTCTCACCGATCTCGGTGCGGATGCGCGTGCGCAGCAGTTCGAGGGTCGGTGCGTCGGGCGCCGGCGTCTGCGGCGTGTTCTCGGGGACATCGAAATCGAAGCCGGTGTTGTCGCGGATTTCCTCGACGCTGTGCCCCGGGTGCACCGTGTCGAGCCTGAACCGGTGGCGCTCGCGATCGAACGAGAAGGCGCCGAGCCCCGTCACCATTTTCCAGGGTCCTCCGGGACGATGGACGTTCGGGGCACTCCACCCCGGGGCGCTCACGAAGTCCACGCGCGGGACGAAGACCCGGCGCGTGTGCTCCTCGCGGAAGAGGATGACCTTCGGGACCAGGAAATAGAGGTAGCTCGACCCGAACGACCCGGGCCAGCGCACCTCCCCGGCGGGATATTCGCCGGTGCCGACGAGATTGATGTTCGCCTCGCCGTCGATCTGCCCGCCACCCAGAAAGAACGCGTCGATGCGGCCCTGCGCAGCGAGGTCGAAGGTCTCGACACCGCCGTTCGTGAAGCTGTTGTGGCGCTGCGAGCCGAGCACGTTCACGCGCAGCCTGTTGCCGCCGAGCGCCCGGGTGAGGAGCGCGGCCGAACCCGGTATCGGAGACGACGCGCCCACGACGACGTGGCGGCAGCCCTCGAGCAGCCGCGCGATCACGCAGACCAGCAGTTCCGTCGTGGAGAACGTCTGCGCGCTCATGCGAGCGCCGGAGTCCCTGCGTCGGCGAGCCAGGCTTCCAGCCACGACCGGAAGCCTTCGTCCGTCCGCGCCGCACGCGCGTACCCGGACACCGCATCCTCGTCCAGCGCATAGCTGTCCAGGAAACGCAGGGGGCTGGCACCGCGCGGCGCGGCGGCGAGGCCCGAGACGTAGATCCCCGGAACGACACCGGCGGCGCGAGCGGGATCGGCCATGAGATCGTCGTCCGTGATCGCCTCGACGGTCGCGAAGCACTCGCGCGCCGCCTGCGCCATCGTGAGGAGGTCGCGCTGGCGGCCGATGAAGATGTTGCCCTGACGATCCGCGAGCGGGGCATGGAACAGGGCGACGTCCGGCACGATCGCGGGCAGCAGCACGATCGGGTCGTCCCGGCCGAAGGGGTTGTCGATGATCTTCCAGTCGGCGCGCTGCGCAGCGACGTCCGTGCCGACCAGTCCGCGCAACGGCATGAAGGGCAGGCCTTTCTGTCCTGCCTGCAGGGCCGCATGGATGGCCGGACAGGTGGCATCGAGCACCCGTATCGTCCCTCGCCGCAGTGCCGCGGCAAAGCGTGGCCCCGTGCCGAACTCTCCGAGCGTCACGGCGGAAGTCTCGACTTCGGAGACACAGCCGGCACCGATGAGGACGTCGGCCTGCAGGCCGCTGATCGGCACGCACACGAGACGCAGGTCGCGCGCACCGCGCGCGACGAGTGCACGCGTGACCGCCATGGACACACCGACCGCGTCCTGTGGAATCGCAACGCGCGCGCCGTCCGGAATGCGCGCCGCGATGGCGGCAGGCGACGGCAGATCGAGAGCGATGCCGGCGGAGAGCATCACGCCCCCCTGCGCTCGGGCACCGTGAAGAACGGCGCCGGCCTCAGGATCTTGTTCTCCATGCTGTCGAGCATGGCGGCGGACTTCTCGATGAACGCGGTCCACGCCGGATCCTTCTGCATCGCGCCGCGCCGTGCCTCGCGGTCGGCGAGGCTTTCGTACGCCCACATGTGCACGACCTGCGAGAGCGGGCCGATGTCGTTCGACACATACCACCCGACGTTGCGGCCGAGGTACCTGAGCTGCAGCGGATACCCTTCCGTCTCGTACAGCTTCAGCCACTCGTTCAGCTTGCCGGGTTTGACGCTGTAGGTGCGGTGGTCGATGATCATGCCGGGGATCCTCCCTCGTTCTCGTGTTCGTCGGAGCCGGGAAGGTTAGCACCGATTCCCGTTCGCCCGGCCCTCGTGCCCACCGTGCAGGAAAGACGGCCCGGGGCACACTGCACCCGGGCCGTCCGTGCGGGATGGCGCCCCGCTCACTTCACTTCGAGCTGGTACTCCTTGACGGTCGCCGCGATCTCCACGCGACGGTCACCCTGCAGGCACGCGATGAGATCGTCGCGGCTGAGGTTCTTGCACGCATCCTTGCCGAGCAGCGACTGCGCCTCGCCGCGACCCACCACGTGCAGCTTGTGCGGCGGCACGCCCTTGTTCATGAGGTAACCGGCCACGGCCCACGCGCGCTTCTCCGAGAGCTTCTTGTTGTATTCCTCGGTACCGATGCGGTCCGTGTAGCCCAGGATGTGGAGCTTGTCGTACGCCGCGGTCTTGAGCTTCTCCGCGAGGACGTCGAGCGTGGCCTTCACCTCGGGACGCAGTTCGTAGCGGTCGAAGTCGAAGAGCCCCTTCTCGTCCATGTTGAGGGCGAGCGGCAGCATGCCGTCCAGGGTCTGGAGCTTTTCGCCTTCCTGGACCAGTACATCGTTGGCAGCCGTCTCGACACGTCCGCGGCGGGCAGCCTCGTCGGCGGCCTGGCGGGCGGCATCGTCCGACTGGGCTTCGCCCGTCCCTGCCGTCGGATTGCCGAAGTGATCGTAGCCCGTGCCGGTTTCGGCGTTCGCCGTCGCGCCGGCACCCGACTCGCTCCCGCCGGCACCGTTCGCGGCGCCTCCGGATGTCCCGGCACCCGCTGCCGCCTCGGTTCCGCCTGCGGCGCCCGCCCCTGCGGCATTGGCACCGCCCGCTGCCTCGGCACTCGATTCGCCCTGTTGACTGCCGCCCGCTTCCGTCTCGCGCGCGGAGTGGTCCGCCTCGATGGCCTTCGTCACCGGGTTGTATTCGGAATGGTCGTATCCCTTTTCGTAGACGTTTGGAGCACCTTCGCCTGCCGCTCCGGCCGTCGCCGGCTGGCCCCCGCCGGCCGTACCCGCGGCGGACTGATCCTGGCCGGCACCGGTCCCGCCCGAGGAACTGCCGGTTTCCGTGCCGGCCGTGCCTGCGCCACCGAAGTGGTCGTATCCGGCGCCGCTTTCGCCTCCGCCCGGGGCGGTGGCCGCACCGGCGGCGGCTCCACCCTCGCCCGCGGCCGACTGGCCCTCGAGGTGATCTTCGCCTGCCCCGCTCTGCGCAGCGCCCGCTCCCTCGCTGCCCGCCTGGCCGGATTCACCGGTCGTGGGGCCGCCGCCTTCGAAATGATCGTACGCCTGGCCGCTCTGGCCGCCGCCTGCAGCGCCCTCGCCGCCGGTTTCGGCGCTCTCGCCGCCTGCGGAATAGCCCTTGAAGTGATCGTAGCCGGTACCCGCCTCGGCGCCGGCGGCACCACCGCCCCCGGCCGCCTGCGCACCCGTGCCGCCGGCACCGGTACCGGCAGCACCCTCAGCACCCTGTCCGGCCTCCGCCGTGCCACCGCCCGGGGCGCCTTCGGCCCCCGGAGAACCCGCCCCCGCACCGCCTTCGGACGACCCCTTGAAGTGGTCGTACCCGTTCCCGGACTGCGGGCTTCCGCCCTCGGCGGAGCCTGCTGCAGATGCGGTTCCGGTGTCGGTACCGGTGTCGGTACCGCTTACAGCCGCCGTCCCGGAGCGATCCTCGCCGGCACCGAGGTATCGCGTCACGAGTCCGTCGAAGGGGTCCTTGTAGGCGCTGGACGTACCCGAGCGGTCCGCTCCGGCCACCCCCGCTGCGGTACCCCCCTGGGCACCTGTCTCGCCCCCCGCTTTCCCCGGCGCAGTAGCCGTCGGGACCTCGGTCTCCGCACCCGCGCCCTTCACGGACGGGGACTTCGTGGCGCACGCCGAAAGGGCTGCCGCCAGCACGATCACGGAAGCCTGGGCGGCGATGCGGGGAAAGCTGCGGGCATCGAATTCGCTCTTACGTTCCATCAGTGGAAACCTCCTGGAGTCATGGGAATTAGTGGGTATCGACTGTATTCGGTTCCGACGCGCCGATGCTTAAGCCAACAGGGCATCGGAAGGACGGGGGTACTGGCAGCCGGTCACACGGGGAGCATCGTCTGCGTCCGGCACGTGCGCTGCCGCACGGGACCGGAAGCGGCTGACGCTGCGGCCCTTGCCAAGGAATACCCCTTGGTAATAGCGTGATAATGCGCATATAGCGCGATTTTCCCACTTTGTTAAGCTCCTAGGACAGAAAATTAATGGAGATCGTCAGGATGCGCAGGATCCTGTTGGCCATCGTCGTCGGGTTCTGCTCCGTCGCCACCGGCGCCCTGGCGCAATCGGGGGACACGCAGGGCGGCCCGCACTTCGAGATCAGGCACTACGTCGTCAAGGGTGCGTCGCTGCTTCCGGATGCACGGCTCCAGGCTGTCCTGAAGCCGTACACCGGCGAGCGGCGGGACTTCAACGACGTCCAGAAGGCGCTGCGCGCCGTGGAGGCGGCCTACGCGAAGGCAGGCTACACGGCCGTCCAGGTCGTGCTGCCCGAGCAGGAACTCGTCGATGGCCGCGTGATCCTCGAGGTGCACGAACTCAGGATCGGCCGGCTCGTCGTCGAAGGCAACCAGCACTTCGACGACGCGAACATCCGTCAGAGCCTGCCGGACCTGCAGCCCGGCAAGGCTCCCAACGTCGATGCGATCGCGCGGAACCTCAGGACGGCCAACGAGAACCCGTCCAAGAGCACGACGGTGCTGCTGCGCAGCAGTGAAACCGAGGGCGCCGTCGACGCGGTGGCGCGTGTCGTGGACCAGAAGCCCTGGCGCGCCGCCATCTCGGTCGACACGACGGGCACGCCGGCCACCGGCACGCTGCGCACGGGCGTCTCGGCACAGCACGCGAACCTGTTCAACCGCGACCAGGTCCTCAGTGCCCAGTACATCACGTCGCCACGGTACCCGAGCCACGTCACGATCGTCGGCCTCGGCTATCACATCCCGCTCTACACCCTCGGCGACTCCCTCGACCTCGCCTACGTGTATTCGGACGTGAACTCGGGGCAGACCGAAACCTCCGTCGGGACGCTCGCCATCAGTGGCGGCGGGCAGTTCTATTCCGCCCGTTACAACGCAAACCTCCCGCGCCGCGGCAACTGGGACCAGAAGTTCGTGTTCGGCGCGGACTGGCGCGACTACACCAACAACGTGCACACGACGGGTTCGTCGACTTCCCTGATCCCCGACGTGAGCGTCCACCCGCTCAGCATCGGCTATTCGGGACGCCGGCGCACGCAGCAGGACGACCTCTCGCTGTTCCTGTCGGCGTACCGGAACATTCCCGGCAGAACCGACGGCAACGCGTCGGGGTTCGCGAGGAGCCGCTCGGGTGCCACGCCTGCCTACACGGTGTGGCGCTACGGTGCGTCGTACCTCAGAAGCCTGCCGCGCGACTGGCAGGCACGCGTCTCGGTGAGTGGCCAGTACACCGCCGACATGCTGATCGCGGGCGAGCAGTTCGGGATCGGCGGCATGGATTCGGTGCGAGGTTTTCTCGAACGCGAGATCGCGAACGACCGCGGCACGCGTTCCAGCGTCGAGCTCTACACGCCCGAGTTCGGACTCGGTGCGGATCACGGTTTCCGGTCGCGCGGCCTCGCGTTCTTCGACTACGGGTACGTTGCCCGCAATTCCCCCCTGCCGGGCGAGCTGTCGGCAGAGACGATCGCGAGCTACGGACTGGGTCTGCGCGGATCCTTCCGGGACGTCATGAGCGTCCGGCTGGACGTCGGCAACGTGTATCAGGCCGGCGGCACGCAGAACAAGGGTGACAAGCGCCTTCAGGGCGTGGTGTCGGTGTTCTTCTGACAGTGAAGATGAAGATTGGGGTTGGGGAGGTGATGGCCATGCACCCGAAAAGGAAGTCCGGCAGGTTGCGTCTACGGGTGCTCACGGCTGCGGTATGGGGAGCGCTTCCGCTCCTTGCCACGGCGAACCCGGTGGATCCGAACGTGGTGGCCGGTCAGGCCACCTTCCAGCAGGCCGGCAGCACCCTCACCGTCAACAACTCCCCGGGCGCCATCATCGAGTGGCGCGGCTTCTCCATCGGCCAGGGCGAACTCACCCGCTTCGTCCAGCAGAGCGCCTCCTCCCAGGTCCTCAACCGCATCACCGGGCAGGATCCCTCCCAGATCCTCGGCGCCCTACAG